>NZ_JBVKBU010000001.1:0-207974 GCF_055638955.1 Streptomyces sp. NPDC111507
CGGAACCAGGGAGAGGAATAATCCCCCCGGTTCACAGCGTCCTCGCTGTGCGCCTACCAGGCAGTGCCCGGCAGGACTTTTTCAAAGGAACCTCGTCCCAGCCGATCGGCCGGAGACGGGGTATCAACATATCTGGCGTTGATTTTTGGCACGCTGTTGAGTTCTCAAGGAACGGACGCTTCCTTTGTACTCACCCTCTCGGGCTTTCCTCCGGGCGCTTCCCTTCGGTCTTGCTGTCTTGCTTTGTTCTTGCGTTTCCGACTCTATCAGACCGTTTCCCGATCCGATTTCCTCGGTGCTTTCCAGGTTTCCGCTTTCGCGTTTCCCTTTCCGGCGACTCCGACTCTATCAGATCCTTTCGGGCCTGATTCCCTGTCGGAGAGGGATTCTGTCTCCCGGCTTTGAATGCTTTCGCTTCGCGGCCTTTCGACATTCACTACGCTAGCCGATTCCCTCGGCAACTCATAATCGAGTTCCGCGGGCCGGAATTCAGGCATGCAGGCACGCCGAATTCTCCCCCGCTGAGGGGAAGTTGTAGGTAGTGGGTTGGCCACTTCCGGCTGCTGGCTGAACGCCGTACCCGGGTCAAGCGGCTCGGGCTACATTACGGACCCCCCAGGGGCGAGTCAAGTTGAGCGACGGCGTGGCGTATGGGCCCGATAAGGACTCACGGTGGGGTCGTTGGCAGCCCAGAAGCGCCAGGGGTGGACGCCCCCGTCGCCGGCCACTCCGGTACGCGGACCGTTGCGTACCTGGTCGGAGTGGACGGGGGTGCCCGCCAGGAGGGTCAGTGGAGAGCCCTCGGGGCCGCAGGCGTCGGCGCCGTCGAGGGCCCTGTCCACGCCGAGGGCCGTGGCCAGCCGCGCGGGCCCTTTGGCCAGTTCCTTGTCATTTCGGGCCGAGAGTCGACGTTTGCGAGCGAGTTCGGCGCCCTCGATGATCTCCCCGGCACGGAGGAGGACCCCGCTCGGGTTGCCCTCGGGACCACACACCAGGTTCATGCAGAACCACATGCCGTAGGTGAAGTAGACGTATACATGCCCCGGCGGACCGAACATCACGTCATTGCGGGCCGTGCGGCCGCGATAGGCGTGGGAGCCGGGGTCGTTCGGGCCGTCGTACGCCTCCACCTCCGTGAGACGGAGCTCGATCGGACCGTCCGGTGTCGTGCGCACGAGGATGCGCCCCAGCAGGTCGGGGGCGACCTCCAGCACGGGGCGGTCGAAGAAGTCCCGGGTGATGGGCGTACGGTCAGGGGCCGCGATCATGGCCTACGAGCGTAGTCCAGTGGCCCGGACGGATGCGGCCGGGTGCGGAACTGTGCCGTACGGGTCCGCACGAGTGCGTGTCCGTGCGGACCCGCGCGTGTCTACGGGTGGTCAGGGAGCGTCCTCCTTGTAAGGGTGAGGGCGCGGAACCGGCCACGGTCGGATCGCGTTTGTAGGGATCAAGGATCCAGACGGATGTACGACGGAGCACAGGCCTTGCCTGGGGAGGAAGAAACATGGGGTTCAAGCGGCTGCTTGCGAGCCTGGGAGCCGGTGGGGCTTCGGTCGAGACGGTGCTGACCGAGGTCAACGTCGTTCCGGGTGGTGTCGTGCAGGGTGAGGTGCGGATCCAGGGCGGGTCCGTGAACCAGGCCATCGAGGGGCTGTCGGTCGGGCTCCAGGCCAAGGTCGAGGTCGAGGGACACGACGACCAGGAGTACAAGCAGGACATCAAGTTCACGAAGCTGCGGCTCGGTGGGGCCTTCGAGCTGCAGGCCGGTGCCGTGCACGCCGTTCCCTTCGGGCTCGAGATCCCGTGGGAGACGCCGATCACCACGATCGACGGGCAGGCGCTGCGGGGCATGCACATCGGTGTGACCACCGAGCTGGAGATCGCGCGTGCCGTGGACTCCGGTGACCTGGACCCGATCAACGTGCACCCGCTGCCGGCGCAGCAGGCGATCCTGAACGCCTTCATCCAGCTGGGCTTCCGCTTCAAGAACGCGGACATGGAGCGCGGTCACATCCGGGGCACCCGGCAGAAGCTGCCGTTCTACCAGGAGATCGAGTTCTTCCCGCCGTCGCAGTACCGCGGGCTGAACCAGGTCGAGCTGAGCTTCGTCGCGGACGACCACGAGATGGACGTCATCCTGGAGATGGACAAGAAGCCGGGCCTCTTCACCGAGGGCAGCGACTCGTACCGCTCCTTCCGGGTGGGGCTGCACGACTACCAGGGCACGGACTGGGCCGCGTACCTGAACCAGTGGCTGTCCGAGGTCGGCAGCAAGCGCAGCTGGTTCTAGGCTCGGGTCGAGAGATTCCACCGTTCAGGAGGTTCTGACGTGACCGAGCTCAAGAGGCCGCCGCTTCCCCATGACTTCCATCCGCCCGTTCCGGCCTTCACGGTCACCAGTGAGGACGTCGAGCCGGGCGGGGTACTGAAGGACGCTCAGGTCTACGCGGCCGGGAACACCTCGCCGCAGCTGAGCTGGGACGGCTTCCCGCCGGAGACGAAGAGCTTCGCCGTGACCTGCTTCGATCCGGACGCCCCGACGGGGAGCGGGTTCTGGCACTGGGTGGTGTTCGACATTCCCGCTTCGGTGACGGAACTGCCGACGGGTGCGGGCAGCGGCAAGTTCGAGGGACTGCCGGAGGGTGCCGTTCAGGTGCGCAACGACTACGGGTCCAAGGACTTCGGTGGCGCCGCGCCGCCGGCCGGCGATCCCGCGCACCGGTATGTGTTCACGGTGTACGCCGTGGATCAGGAGAAGCTCGGTCCCGACGCGGAGGTGTCGCCGGCCGTCGTGGGATTCAATCTGCGGTTCCATACGCTGGCGCGCGCCCAGCTGATGGGAGAGTACGCGTCGCCCGCGTAAAGCGGTGAAGACTCACGTTCACTGAACGTTTGCCCGCCTCTGGTCTTGGAAGTGATCAGGGGCGGGCATTTTTATTGCGTTGTCCATCTCGGCGTGCCCGGCCAGAGTTGATCCAAGCCCGCCAGGGGGTGGGCCGGTGCGCACGGGAGGTGGGCTGGATGCGGGACACGCTGGTTCTGAACGCGAGCTTTGAGCCGCTGTCGACGGTGACGTTGAACCGAGCCGTCGTTCTGGTGCTGCAGGACAAGGCTGTCGTCGAGCAGGCCCACCCCGAACTCCGTATGCGCGGTGCCGCGCTGGACATACCCGTGCCGCGAGTCATAAGGCTGTGCAGGTATGTAAGGGTGCCTTTCCGAAGACAAGCGCCGTGGTCGAGGCGCGGTGTGCTGGTACGCGACCGGCACAGGTGCGCGTACTGCGGAAGGCGGGCGACGACGGTCGACCACGTGGTGCCGCGCGCGCAGGGCGGTCGGGACTCCTGGCTGAACACGGTCGCGTCCTGCGCGGAGGACAACCACCGCAAGGCGGACCGGACTCCGGAGCAGGCGGGTATGCCGCTGCTGCGGCAGCCGTTCGAGCCGACGCCCGCGGACGCGATGCTGCTGGCGCTGGGCCGTGACGACCTCGACGCCCTCCCGGAATGGCTGGCCCAACCCGCTGCCTAGGACCGGCAGTTCCTACGACGATGGGGCCCACCTCCTGCCTTTCGGCGGAGGTGGGCCCCATCGTCGTAGGGACCAGGGCGTCAGTCGGTGACGGATGGCTTCTCGCGCCGCTCGGTGCCCGCGTTGCCCGAACCGCCGCCCATGGGACCGAAGTTGCCCATGGCGCCGCTCAGGCCCTTGAGGGCGTCGCCGATCTCGCTGGGCACGATCCAGAGCTTGTTGGCGTCGCCCTCGGCGATCTTGGGGAGCATCTGGAGGTACTGGTAGGCGAGGAGCTTCTGGTCGGCGTCGCCGGCGTGGATGGACTCGAAGACCGTACGGATGGCCTGGGCCTCGCCCTCGGCGCGCAGGGCGGCGGCCTTGGCCTCACCTTCGGCGCGCAGGATCGCGGACTGCTTCTCACCTTCGGCGGTGAGGATCTGCGACTGGCGGATGCCTTCGGCGGTGAGGATCGCGGCGCGCTTGTCACGGTCGGCGCGCATCTGCTTCTCCATCGAGTCCTGGATGGAGGTGGGCGGTTCGATCGCCTTGAGCTCGACGCGGTTGACGCGGATGCCCCACTTGCCGGTGGCCTCGTCGAGGACGCCGCGCAGGGCCGCGTTGATCTCCTCGCGGGAGGTGAGGGTCCGCTCCAGGTCCATGCCACCGATGATGTTGCGCAGCGTGGTGACGGTGAGCTGCTCGATCGCCTGGATGTAGCTGGCGACTTCGTAGGTGGCGGCGCGTGCGTCGGTGACCTGGTAGTAGATGACCGTGTCGATGTTGACCACCAGGTTGTCCTGGGTGATCACCGGCTGCGGCGGGAACGGCACGACCTGTTCACGCAGGTCGATGCGGTTGCGGATCGAGTCGATGAACGGGACCACGATGTTCAGGCCCGCGTTCAGGGTCCGTGTGTAGCGGCCGAAGCGCTCCACGATGGCCGCGCTGGCCTGTGGGATGACCTGGATGGTCTTGATCAGGGCGATGAATACCAACACCACCAGAATGATCAGGACGATGATGATTGGTGCCATCGATGCTCCCCGTACCCTTCTCCGCCTCGGTATGTCCGAAAGATCTTATGGTTGTTGAAGATCTTGCTCGACGAGTCTGACAGACCGTCGTCTGCCACGTGGGGCGTTCGGTTCACTTGCGTCGCACGAGGTCACATCACAATCGCCGTGGCTCCTTCGATGTCCACGACGTCCACCTCCTGGCCCACTTCGTAGGCCTGTCCGGCGTCGAGAGCGCGCGCCGACCAGATCTCTCCGCCGAGTTTGATCCGGCCGTCGCCCGAACCGTCCACCCGTTCCAGGACGATGGCCTGTTTCCCCTTCAACGCCTCGATGCCGGTGGCGAGTTGGGGCCGCTGGGCGCGGTGCCGGGCCGCGACGGGTCGCACGACGGCGATGAGGGCGAACGAGACGACGGCGAAGACGAGTACCTGAAAGACGACATCGCCGCCGAGGCCCGCTGTCGCCGCCGCCGCTGCGGCGCCGAGGGCGAGCATGCCGAACTCCGGCATCGCGGTCACCACGAGCGGGATGCCCAGCGCGGCCGCGCCGACGAGCCACCACACCCATGCGTTGATGTCGTTCACATGGTCATGGTAGGTCCGCGGGCCGGGCGCGGACAGGGCGCAGATCGGTGGAGAAGGGGCTCGTACCGGGTGTTCAGGCCAGCGGAAGGCCCTGCGCGGTCCAGCGGTCACCGACCTGCTCGACGACGAGCGGGAGTCCGAAGCAGAGGGAGAGGTTGCGCGAGGTGAGTTCGAGTTCGAGCGGGCCCGCGGCGAGCACCTTGCCCTGACGGATCATCAGGACGTGGGTGAAGCCGGGAGCGATCTCCTCGACGTGGTGCGTGACCATGATCATGGAGGGGGCGATCGGGTCGCGGGCGAGGCGGCCGAGGCGACGGACGAGGTCCTCGCGCCCGCCGAGGTCGAGGCCCGCGGCGGGCTCGTCGAGCAGCAGCAGCTCGGGGTCGGTCATCAGGGCGCGGGCGATCAGGGTGCGCTTGCGCTCGCCCTCGGAGAGGGTGCCGAACCGGCGGTCCAGGTAGTCGCTCATGCCGAGGCGGTCGAGGAAGGCGCGGGCGCGCTGCTCGTCGATGTCCTCGTAGTCCTCGTGCCAGCCCGCGGTCATGCCGTACGCGGCCGTCAGCACGGTCTGCAGGACGGTCTGGCGCTTGGGGAGCTTCTCGGCCATGGCGATACCGGCCACGCCGATGCGCGGGCGCAGCTCGAAGACGTCGACCTTGCCGAGGGTTTCGCCGAGGATGGTGGCGGTGCCCTGGCTGGGGAAGAGATAGCTGGAGGCGAGATTCAGGAGGGTCGTCTTTCCGGCGCCGTTCGGGCCGAGGATGACCCAGCGCTCCCCCTCCTTGACCGACCAGGAGACCTGGTCCACCAGAGCCCGGCCCTCTCGGACCACGGACACGTCCTCCAGCTCCAGTACATCGCTCATGAGCGCGTTGTCTCCCATTGCAGTCTCGGCCGTCGCTTACGTCTGTGGACGCAGCCCCCAGGGAAAACCTACGCCACCGGTCGGTCGCTCCCATCCATCGGTCGGTCCTTAGGGTGGAGGCATGCTCTCGGAACCACGCTCAGGACGCTTGGCCGCATGGGGAAATGCCCTTTTGGCCGGACTTGTTTCGCCGGATGACGCGGTGCTCGCCATCGTCGGTGAGGACGCGGTGCACCGGGTCGAGGGGCTGCCGGGTGAGTCCGGGCCCGTTGGGCTCACGCTCGCCCTCGGCCGGCTTCGTGCGCTCGGGGTGAAAGGACTGCGGGTCGCGCTGCCCGCGCCGGGGCATCCGCTCGGGCTGAGCGGGCCGCCGGACTTCAATGCGCGCGCCCTCGACGCGGAGGAGGCGGTGGTCTGCCACGGGGCGGCGCTCGGGCTCGTTCCCGAGGTGTACGAGGCCGGGCCCGAGGGTGATGTCCATGTCGAGGTGGTGTGGCACTGCCTCGCCGTGCGGGAGGCACCGCCGGCGGATGTGCCCTCGCTCGGTGAGGCCGAGCGGGAGCTCGCGGAGGCGCTGCGTGAGGCGACGGAGGTGTTGTCGCGCCTCGACGTGGCGGGGTCGGGGCCGGTCGCCGAGGCGGCGGTCGACGCGTACCGGGCGCGGGCCGAGCGGGGGCGGGAGGTGTTGGCGCCGGGGTATCCGCCGCGTGCCGTGCGGGTGCTGGAGCTGGCCCAGCGGGTGGGGTTGCTGATCTCCGTCGCCTACGAGAACGGGCATGGCGGGGCGGTGAGCGCGTCGGAGATCTCGGCGCGGGCGTTGGCGTTGCGGCCGGTTGAGCGGACGGCTCGGCGGGCGCAGGTGGCTGCGTACAACGCGTTCGTGGAGGAGCGGGAGCGGGGGGGTCGCTGAGGTCTGTTCGCGCCCCCGCCGCCCCTACCCGTCCCATCCCGTCCCTGGGGGCTCCGCCCCCAGACCCCCGTGCGCTTGTTGGCTGCGGGTGGGTGGGGCTTGGCGCGCAGTTCCCCGCGCCCCTTCCCCCCGACGGCCCCCGAAGGGGCACGGCAGTCGGCCTCCCAGGGGAGCCTGGGAGGCCGGTGGGGGTGGTGGGGGCTTGGGTCTCAGTGGTTGAGGCCCAGGTTGCCGAAGGCCGGGTTCAGGACGCCGATGACGTTCACGCTGTTGCCGACCGCGTTCACGGGGATGTGGATCGGGGCCTGGATGACGTTGCCCGAGACGACGCCCGGGGAGCCCGCGGCGTTGCCGCCCGCCCACGAGCCGTCCGTCGCGGACGCCATACCGGCACCGGCGGCGACCAGCCCGCCGGCCACCATCGCGACAGCCGTGGCCTTCTTCAGGTTCTTCACTTCTGAGCCCTCCCTAGCGATCACCGCGGCAGTCGCCGCGGCACGCACTGGAGAACGGCCGAGATCCCCGGAGGATGCGCCATCCGGGTGACATACACACGACGGTATGAATCTCAGCCCGGAACGGAACCCTCCGAGTTGCCGTCGCCGCGCGGGCGATCAGCCCGCGGCCCCATGGCGTACGGCCCAGAGCGCGGCCTGTGTGCGGTCGGCGAGGTCGAGCTTCATCAGGATGTTCGAGACATGCGTCTTGACGGTCTTCTCGGAGAGGACGAGCGCGCGTGCGATTTCCCGGTTGGAGCGGCCGTCCGCGATCAGGCCGAGCACTTCGCGCTCCCGTTCGGTGAGCGAGCCGCCTCTCCCCTGGCCCGAGTTGGCCTCCTCCTGGGACAGCAGGACACCCGCCACCTCGGGCTGGAGCAGGATGTGTCCTGCGTGCACGGAACGGATGGCTCCGGCGAGGGCGTCGGGGTCCACGTCCTTGTAGACGTAGCCGGCGGCGCCCGCGCGCAGGGCCGGGACGACCGTGCGCTGTTCGGTGAAGCTGGTGACGATCAGCACGCGCGCGGGGTTGGCGAGTTCACGGAGCTTGCGCAGCGCGTCGATGCCGTCCATGCCCGGCATCTTGACGTCCATGAGGACGACGTCGGGCTTCAGCTCCTCGGCGCGGGCGACCCCTTCGGCGCCGTCGGACGCCTCGCCCACGACCTCGATGTCGTCCTGTACTTCGAGAAAGGTGCGCAGGCCCCGGCGGACCACTTGGTGGTCGTCGACGAGCAGCACCTTGATTGCGTCAGCCACCAGGGACCTCCATCTCGATCGTGGTGCCCTTTCCGGGCGCCGATTCCACGCTGAGAGTGCCGCCGACCCCGCTCGACCGGTCGCGCATGGAGACCAGGCCCAGGTGGCGTCCCGCGGCGCGGATCGCCGTGGGCTCGAAGCCGCTGCCGTCGTCACTGACGCGCAGGACGGTGCCGGTGCCGCGCTTCTCCAGGGTGACATCGACGCGGCCGGCTCCAGAATGCCGCAGCGCGTTGTGCAGGGCCTCCTGGGCGACGCGCAGCACGGCCTCCTCCTGGGCGGCGGGCAGCGCCCGCACGCCGTGGCCGGCGAAGGTCACGCGCGCGGAGTGGGCGCGGTCGAGGACTTGTATCTGAGTGCGCAGGGTGGCGACCAGGCCGTCCTCGTCGAGGGCGGCGGGGCGCAGTTCGATGACGGCGGCGCGCAGCTCTTCGGTCGCCTCCGCGGCGAGCACGGCCACCTGGTGCAGTTCGCCCTTGGCGCGTGCGGGGTCGCGGTCCACGAGGGCGGCGGCGGCCTGGGCGGTCAGGCGCAGGGAGAAGAGTTTCTGGCTGACGGCGTCGTGGAGCTCGTGGGCGAGCCGGGAGCGCTCCTCGGCGATGGTGAGTTCGCGGCTGCGCTCGTAGAGGCGGGCGTTGGTCAGGGCGATCGCCGCGTGCTGGGCGAGGATCGTGAGGAGTTCCTGGTCGTCCTCGGTGAAGCCGCAGCCGCCGTCCGGTGCGGAGCAGTCCTGCTGGTTCTCCTTCGTCCTGTTCTTGTTCGCCAGGAACAGGGCGCCGATGACCTCGTCGCCGTCGCGGATCGGCAGGCCCAGGAAGTCGGACATGTCGGGGTGGGCGGCGGGCCAGCCCTCGAAGCGGGAGTCCTTGCGGACGTCGGCGAGACGCTCGGGGCGGGCCTCGTGCAGCATCGCGGCGAGGATGCCGTGCTGGCGCGGAAGCGGGCCGATGGCCTTCCACTGGGCGTCGCTGACCCCGTCGACCACGAACTGGGCGAAACCTCCGTGGTCGTCGGGCACACCGAGCGCCGCGTACTGCGCGTCGAGCAGCTCGCGGGCCGAGGCGACGATCGTCTTGAGGACGTCGCGCACCTCGAGGTGCCTGCTCATGGCCAGCAGCGCGGAGCTCACCGCGTACAGACCGGACCGGGGGCCTTGGCTCATGTCCCCAACGTACCGGCGGGGTGTGACAGTGCGTATCCGACCTGTGGTGGCGGCTGTCTAGGCCGGTGGGCCTAGGGCGAAGGGCCCCAGGTCATTGGGGCCCGCGCACGAGGCGGCGAGGGCGGCCCGGTTCCTACGTTGAAGGCACCCGCCCGGAGCGGCGGTGCTGGGACGAGGGGACGGACGTCATGCCGGTAGCGATCATCACGGGTGCTTCGAAGGGGCTGGGCCGGGCGCTGGCCGCGGCCTTGGCGGAGCGCGGCTGGGATCTGGTGCTCGACGCCAGGACCGCGGGAGTGCTGAAGGAGACGGCTCGGGCGCTGTCCGCGTACGGGACCCGGGTGGAGGCGCTGCCCGGGGATGTGGGGGACGCCGGGCACCGCGCCGGGCTGGTGGCGGCGGCCCGCGGGCTCGGCGGCGTGGACCTGCTGGTGAACAACGCGAGCGCGCTGGGCGCCGAGCCGCTGGTGCGTCTGGAGGACCTGACCCTGGACGGGCTGCGCCACGCCTTGGAGGTCAACGTGGTCGCGGCGCTGGGCCTGGTCCAGGAGGCGCTGCCGCTCCTGCGGGCCGCACCGGCCGGCGCGGTCGTCGCCGTCAGCTCGGACGCGGCCGCGGAGGCGTACGAGACGTGGGGTGGGTACGGCGCGTCCAAGGCCGCCCTGGACCATCTGGCGGCCGTGCTCGGCGTGGAGGAGCCCGGGCTGCGGGTGTGGGCCGTGGACCCGGGGGACATGGGCACGGACCTGTACGCGGCGGCCGTGCCGGACGACGACGATGCGCGGCCGACGCCGGACAGCGTGGTTCCGGCCTTTCTGCGGCTGCTGGACGAACGCCCTGCCAGTGGCCGCTACGGCGCTCCGGCGCTGCTGGAGGTGCGATGACGACGACCGTGCGGGTTCCGGAGGAGCGGTCGGCGCGGGTGCCGGCCGAGCAGCGCGGGCCCGGGCGGGACCGGGACTCCGTGCGGCTGCTCGTGTCGTGCGGTACGGAGGTGTCGCATCACGCGTTCGTGGAGCTGCCGCGGCTGCTGCGGGCGGGGGATCTGCTGATCGTCAACACCTCCGCCACGTTGGCGGCCGCCGTGGACGGGCGGATCGGGCACGCGCGCGTGGTGGTGCATTTCTCCACGCGGGGCGATGACGGACGGTGGGCCGTCGAGTTGCGGGATCCCGACGGAAGGGGCACCACACGTGCGCGCGCGGGCGGACCCGCGGGTACGAAGGTGCGACTTGCCGGGGACGTACGCCTCGTACTGGAGGAGCCGCTGACGCCGTACGGCTCGCGGTTGTGGTGGGGGCGGGTGTCGGATCCGGACGTGCTCGGGCTGCTGCGGCGCCACGGGCGCCCCATTCGCTACTCCTATACACAGAGGGACCAGCCGCTGTCCGTCTACCAGACGGTGTTCGCGCTGCCGTCGGCCGACGGCGGCAGTGCGGAGATGCCGAGCGCGGCGCGGCCGTTCACCGCGCGCCTGGTGGCGGAGCTGGTGAGCCGGGGCGTGCAGTTCGCGCCGATCACGCTGCACACCGGTGTCGCGTCGGCGGAGGCCCATGAGCCGCCGTATCCGGAGCGGTACGAGGTGCCGGAGGCGTCGGCCCGGCTGATCAACGCCGCGAGAGCGGGGCAGGGGCGGATCCTCGCGGTCGGTACGACGGCCGTACGCGCCGTGGAGTCGGCCGTCGACGCCGGCGGGGTGGTCCGGGCCCGGAAGGGCTGGACGGACCTCGTGGTGACCCCGGAGCGGGGTGTGCGGGTGGTGGACGGGCTGCTGACCGGGCTGCACGAGCCTCAGGCCTCGCATCTGCTGATGCTGGAGGCGATCGCGGGACGGGCGGCGATCGAGCGCAGCTACGGCGAGGCGTTGAACGGGCTCTACCTGTGGCACGAGTTCGGGGACGTGCACCTCATCCTCCCGGAGGGAGGCCCTCACACTGAGCGTTGCTCCAGCAACCGCCCGTGAGAATTCCAGAGGGCCGATGTGAGCCCGCACATAGGGCGCACATCACGTACGAAGGTGCATAGGAGATAAAGGCGGGCATAGTGAGCGGGGCAGACGTGACAGTCTGCCCCGATTTGCCCCTACTGGGCCTACTACCTTCCGTCGTACGTCACACCTTTGCCACGGTATTTTGCGGCCGCTAAGAATGGCACTCGTCGCTCAGCACCGAGGGTTTCACCCCCCGGCGCCAGATCCGGAAACACTCTGTCCCCCACCGGACCGGGAGCGACCTCCGCGCTATTCGAAGAGGTCCATCAGCCATGACCAAGAACACCCGCACTCCTGGCCATAGTCCGAAGCTGACGAAGCTCCACAAGCTCTCGGTCGCCGGTGTCGCCACCCTCGGTGCCGCGACCCTCGCGTTCTCGCTGGCGCCGAACCACACGCAGGCCACCACGAGCGACGCCGCCATCTCCGCGGCCCCGGTCGTCTTCAGCCAGCAGCCGATCAAGAACGTCCAGGCCCGCATCACCGACCAGCAGGCCGGTGCGAGCCTGAAGACCCAGGCCATCGAGGCGAAGAAGAAGGCGGCCGACGTCGCCAAGAAGGCCGCCGACACGGCCGCCGCCGAGAAGGCCGCCGAGAACGTGCGCAAGGTGCAGGCCGCGAGCCGCTCCGTGCAGCGCCCCGCGATCGAGACGGTCGCCATGAAGACGGTCGCCATGAAGACGGTCGCCACGAACACGTACGCCACGAAGACGTACGCCAACAACCTCGACGGCTGGATCCGTCAGTCGCTCGACATCATGAAGAGCAGGGGCATCCCGGGTTCGTACAACGGGCTGCACCGCAACATCATGCGCGAGTCCTCGGGCAACCCGATGGCCATCAACGGCTGGGACATCAACGCCATCAACGGCATCCCGTCGAAGGGCCTGCTGCAGGTCATCCCGCCGACGTTCAAGGCGTACCACGTGCCCGGCACCTCGTGGAACATCTACGACCCGGTCGCCAACATCACCGCCGCCGCCAACTACGCGGCCGACAAGTACGGCTCGATGGACAACGTCAACAGCGCGTACTGAGGCCTGCGCGGACCTCTGACGCGTACGCCGAAGGGCGGCACCCCGGTGTTGGGGTGCCGCCCTTCGGCATGCGTGCGCGCGGGACTACTTGCGCATGACCTCGGGCTCGTGGCGGCGCAGGAAGCGGGCCACGAAGAAGCCGCAGACGGCGGCCAGGACGAGCAGCGCGACGATGTCCATGCCGTAGGCGGACGCCGTGTGGTTCCACAGCGGGTCCGTGCTGGACGGGTCGTCCGTGTTCGGACTGATGTTGTTGAAGTCCAGCGTGGCGCCGGCGGCGGCGACCGCCCAGCGCGAGGGCATCAGGTACGAGAACTCGTTGACGCCGATCTTGCCGTTCAGGATGAACAGGCAGCCGGTGAACACGACCTGGATGATCGCGAACATGACCAGCAGCGGCATGGTCTTCTCGGCCGTCTTCACCAGCGAGGAGATGACCAGGCCGAACATCATCGAGGCGAAGCCCAGCGCCATGATCGGGATGGAGAGTTCCAGTAGCACCGAATGGCCGAAGACCACGCCCTCGGTGGGCTTGGTGCGGCTGGTGAAACCGATCGCGCCGACCATGGCGCCCTGCAGCACCGTGACCACGCCGAGCACGACCACCTTGGACATCAGGTACGCCGAGCGGGACAGGCCGGTGGCGCGCTCCCGCTCGTAGATCACCCGTTCCTTGATCAGCTCACGGACGGAGTTCGCCGCGCCCGCGAAACAGGCGCCGACCGCGAGGATCAGCAGCACCGTGGTGGCCGTGCCGTTCGGCACGTGCACGCCCGTCTTCGGGTTCACCTGCGGGTTCACCAGCAGGGTCTTGTTCGGGTCGATGAGCAGGCTCACCGCGCCGAGCACGGCCGGCAGGATCACCGTCAGCGCCAGGAAGCCCTTGTCGGACACGATCACCGACACATAGCGCCGTACCAGCGTGCTGAGCTGGGAGAACCAGCCCTGCGGCTTCGGCGGCTTCATCGCCTGCGGCGGCGTCACATTGGCCGACTGCGGAGCGACGGCGTCGATGTCCGCGGCATACATCTGGTAGTGCTGCGAGCCCTTCCAGCGGCCCGCCCAGTCGTAGTCGCGGTAGTTCTCGAAGGCGGAGAAGACGTCGGCCCAGGTCTCGTACCCGAAGAAGTTGAGGGCCTCCTCCGGCGGACCGAAGTACGCGACCGAACCGCCCGGCGCCATCACCAGCAGCTTGTCGCAGATCGCCAGCTCGGCCACGGAGTGCGTGACGACGAGGACCGTACGGCCGTCGTCGGCGAGGCCGCGCAGCAGCTGCATGACATCGCGGTCCATGCCCGGGTCGAGACCGGAGGTCGGCTCGTCCAGGAAGATCAGTGACGGCTTGGTCAGCAGCTCCAGGGCCACCGAGACGCGCTTGCGCTGGCCGCCGGAGAGGGAGGTGACCTTCTTCTCCTTGTGGATGTCCAGCTTCAGCTCGCGCAGCACCTCGTCTATACGGGCCTCACGCTCGGCCGCCGTGGTGTCGGCGGGGAAGCGCAGCTTGGCCGCGTACTTGAGGGCCTTCTTGACGGTGAGTTCCTTGTGCAGGATGTCGTCCTGCGGGACCAGACCGATGCGCTGGCGCAGCTCGGCGAACTGCTTGTACAGGTTCCGGTTGTCGTAGAGGACGTCACCCTGGTTGGCGGGGCGGTAGCCCGTGAGCGCCTTCAGGAGCGTCGACTTGCCGGAGCCCGAGGGGCCGATGACCGCGATGAGCGACTTCTCGGGGACGCCGAAGGAGACGTCCTTGAGGATCTGCTTGCCGCCGTCGACCGTCACCGTCAGATGGCGGGCCGAGAAGGAGACCTCACCGGTGTCGACGAACTCCTCGAGCCGGTCGCCGACCAGGCGGAACGTCGAGTGGCCGACGCCGACGATGTCGTTCGGGCCGAGCAGCGCCGAGCCGCCCTTGGCGATCGGCTGACCGTTGACGTAGGTGCCGTTGTGCGAGCCGAGGTCACGGATCTCGAAGCGACCGCCGGGCGTCGCGTGGAACTCGGCGTGGTGGCGCGAGACCTGGAGGTCGGAGACGACCAGCTCGTTCTCCAGCGCACGGCCGATGCGCATCACCCGCCCGAGGTCGAGCTGGTGGAAGGTGGTCGGGCTGCGGTCGCCGTAGACCGGCGGCGCCCCCGCGCCACCACCGGGTCCCTGCTGCTGCGGCACGTGCGCCGCGGGCTGCTGCGGCTGCTGGTGACTCTTCTCCGGCGTCTGCTGCGGCGGTGCCTGCTGCGCCCAGCCGGGGCTCGCGCCCTGCGCGGCGTAGGGCTGCTGCTGAGGCTGCGCGACGGCGGCCGCGGCGCCGGAGAGGTTCAGACGCGGGCCGTCGGTCGCATTGCCGAGGTGCACGGCCGAACCGGGGCCGATCTCCATCCGATGGATCCGCTGCCCCTGCACAAAGGTGCCGTTGGTGCTGCCGTGGTCCTCGATGACCCAACTCCGGCCGTCCCAGCTCATCGTGGCGTGACGCCAGGAGACCCTGGCGTCGTCGAGCACGACGTCCCCCTGCGGATCACGTCCGAGGGTGTATGGCCTGGACGCATCGAGCGTCCAGGTCCGTCCATTCAATTCCAGTACGAGTTCCGGCACTCCATGCCCCACTGAGTTGTCCCCCGAAGTTCCCCCATCACAGGGAGTCTAGGGATGTCGAACATCGGGGGGAACTATTTCAGGAGCAGCCCCCTGACCGAAAGTCGGGCCATGTGAAGAGCGCGTACGGGCGGGTTGCCCGTTTCCGTTGACGGGGTTGAAACCGGCCCGGAGAGTGGTAATCCGACGCGAGGGGGACATCCGCGGTGATGACACCGCGGCGCGGATCGGGGGGTCTGACGATGAGCATCGACACCGCGAGGCACGGCAGGCGACTGCCGTGGGGGGATGTGCTGTTGTCCGCGATCGCCTCGGTGAGCTGGGCGTTGATCGCGATGGCGGGCACGGCCGCGCTCGGTCTGCATCTGGTCGGCGCGGACGCGGCGGGCTCGCTCGGGCCGATGACCGCGGCGGTGGTGGCTCTTGGGGCCAATGGTGCGGTCAAACCGTCCGGCGATGTCTCGGCCTTCGGTCTGAAGGGAGCGGAGGCACACACGGCCATACAGATCACGCCACTGGGTGTGGGGCTCGTGGGCGCGCTCCTGCTCTCCTTCTTCTTCCTACGCTCCCTGCGCGGGGCGGGAGTTGTGATCGCGTCGTCCGAACTCCTCGCGCGCGCCGGCGCGGTGGTCGTGCTGTTCGTGGCGACGCTGAGCGGGCTCGCCTGGGCCGGGCACGACATCATCACGATCGACGGAAGCAAGCTGGGCCTCGACCGGGTGACGGGCGGCGGCGGCCTCGGGAACATCACCGACAAGCTCCCCGGCGGCCTCGGGGACCTCGGCGGGCTGCTGCCCGGCAAGATCGGCGACCTGGTGCAGGCGCAGGCGGCCGTGGGCTTCACCGTCGACATGGTGCCCACGCTGCTCGGCGGCGCGGCCTGGGCGGCCGGAATCCTGGTGATCGCGCTGCTCGCCTCCCGGCGCACCCCGCTGCCGCGCGGCTGGGAGGGCGTGCACCGGATGGTGCGCCCGGCCGCGTCCGCGCTGGTCACGGTGTTCCTGGTGGCGGTCCTCGCGGGCCTCGCGGCGGCGGCGTACGCGGCGATCGACGATCCCCATCCCAAGCTGATCGCGGGCGCCGCGCTGCTGGGCGCGCCCAACGGGGTGTGGCTGGGCATCCCGATCGGCCTCTTCGTGCCCTGGGACGGCAAGGCCACCGGCGAACTCGCCAAGCTGCTCCCCCACCCGCTGGACCAGTTGCTGAGCGTCGACTCCGATCAGCCCGTGACCCTGGGCCGGCTCGCCGAACTCGACGGACGGGTGTGGCTGTTGGGGGTCGCGACCGCGGTGATGATGCTGTTCGCGGGCGTCCTCGCCGCCTCGCGTACGCCTTTTGTACGGGGGCGGGGTGCGGCTTCGGTGGGAACACCGGCTGCTCCCGTTGTACGAGGACGGGGTGCCCTCGGTTTCGCCGGGCGCTGCGCTCTTCGGCTCGGCATCGTGACGGCGCTGGCGCTGCCGCTGCTGGCGTGGCTGACGGACGTGTCCGTGGACGCCTCGCTGTCGGTGTTCGGCATCGACGCGTTCGGTGCCGGAATCCGGTTGCACGGGCATCTGGGCATGGCGCTGCTGCTCGGCGCCGTCTGGGGTGCGGGCGCGGGGGCGGCGGGGGCGCTGCTGGCGTACGCGAGCGGGGCCGCGGGACGGCGGGCGGCGCCACTGGCACTGGGTGACGCTGGTCCCCCGGTGGCCGCGCCCGCCCCTGACCTCCCCCGGGGGCCCGGACCGTACGCCCCGGGCGCGCCGTACCGGCCGGCGAACCCCGACACCAATCCCTATCTGCGGCTGCCCGACGAGCTACGGGAACCCGCCGACGGCCGGCCGTCCGAGCGGCCGTCCGAACGGCCGCGCTCGCCTGACGACGTGTACGGCGTGCCAACGGTCGTCCGGCCGATGGCGCCGCCACCTGGGCCGCAGAAGCGGCGGCCACGGGGGCGCAACGTGCCGCCTCCGCCACAGCCGCCGCCCGGCCAGGGACCTTCCGAGCCGCCGGGGCCGGGGCGGCGGAACTGATCGTCGTTGCCGGGCAACGAGCTCGACACCGCTCCGACACCCAGTGTTCCCCGTCCGCTGGACGGACCTCAGGGGCGCAGGGCACTGGGTGCCGGATACGGTGGAGTCACCATGAGCGCTTCGCAGACCCCCGAGGTCCCCACTCTCCTCGTCAAGATCTTCGGCAAGGACCGGCCCGGTATCACGGCCGGACTCTTCGACACCCTCGCCGCCTTCTCCGTCGAGGTGGTCGACATCGAGCAGGTCGTCACCCGCGGCCGGATCGTGCTCTGCGCGCTCGTGACCGAGCCGTCGGCCGGCCTGGAGGGCGATCTGCGGGCCACCGTCCACAGCTGGGCGGAGTCGATGAAGATGCAGGCGGAGATCATCTCCGGCCTCGGCGACAACCGGCCACGTGGCCTCGGGCGGTCCCTCGTCACCGTGCTCGGGCATCCGCTCACGGCGGAGTCGACGGCCGCGATCGCCGCCCGGATCACCAAGACCGGCGGCAACATCGACCGTATCTTCCGGCTCGCCAAGTACCCGGTGACGGCGGTCGAGTTCGCCGTGTCCGGTACGGGGACCGAGGCGCTGCGCACCGCGCTGGTGACCGAGGCCGCGGCGCTCGGAGTGGACATCGCGGTGGTGGCGGCGGGGCTGCACCGCAGGGCGCAGCGCCTGGTCGTCATGGATGTGGACTCGACGCTCATCCAGGACGAGGTGATCGAGCTCTTCGCGGCGCACGCCGGGTGCGAGGAGCAGGTCGCCGAGGTGACGGCGGCCGCGATGCGCGGGGAGCTGGACTTCGAGCAGTCGCTGCACGCGCGCGTGGCGCTGCTCAAGGGGCTGGACGCCTCGGTGGTGACCAAGGTGCGCGAGGAGGTGCGGCTGACACCGGGCGCGCGCACGCTGATCCGTACGCTGAAGCGGCTCGGTTTCCAAGTCGGTGTCGTCTCGGGCGGATTCACGCAGGTCACGGACGATCTGAAGGAGCGGCTCGGGCTGGACTTCGCGCAGGCCAACACCCTGGAGATCGTCGACGGGAAGCTGACGGGCAGGGTCACCGGGGAGATCGTGGACCGCGCGGGCAAGGCACGGCTGCTGCGCCGGTTCGCCGCCGAGGCGGGGGTGCCGCTCGCCCAGACCGTGGCGATCGGCGACGGGGCCAATGACCTCGACATGCTCAACGCGGCCGGTCTCGGCGTCGCCTTCAACGCCAAGCCCGTCGTCCGGCAGGCCGCGCACACCGCGGTGAACTTCCCCTTCCTGGACACCGTGCTCTATCTGCTGGGTGTCACCCGCGAAGAGGTCGAGGCGGCGGACATGCACCTCGGCGACCACTAGGGCCTGTCCGGCGGATCAAGTCGCAGGAAACGGGCGGCGCCTCATCGACGCTGGTGAGCGGGGCTTGGTGCGTCCAGCTGCAAGGCGGAGGAGGGCGACGACGCGGAGCGTCGGCAACCGACGACAACGCCGCAGATGGGCGTGCCAAGCCCCGCGTCTGCGGCATGATCCGCCGGACAGGCCCTAGGCCCGGACATACGTCGACGGGGGCCCGGCACCGTACTGGTGCCGGGCCCCCGTCCCTGTCGGGTGGGTTATTCGGTCGGCGCCCAGTAGTCGGTCAGCGTGCACACTCCGGGCTCCAGGGATTTCCAGGAGCCCTCGACGGAGAGCACGGCGAAGGCGCCCGTGTGGAAGCCGTGGGCGGCCATCCGGGCGCGAGTGTCGCCCTCGGCCTGTCCGGCCAGCACCTCGGTGAGGCCCTGGATGCCGGGGTTGTGGCCGATCAGGACCACGTTGTGCGCGTCGTCCGGGGTCTCGTTGAGTACGGCGATCAGCTCACCGGGCGAGGCCTCGTAGAGCCGCTCCTCATAGACGGTTTTCGGCCGGTGCGGCAGCTCGTGGACGGCGAGCTTCCAGGTCTCCCGGGTGCGGGTCGCCGTGGAGCAGAGGGCCATATCGAAAGGGATCCCGGTGTCGGCCAGCTTGCGTCCGGCGACGGCGGCGTCCTGACGGCCCCGGTCAGCGAGCGGCCGCTCGTGGTCGGACACCTGCGGCCAGTCGGCTTTCGCATGCCGGAAGAGGACAATCCTGCGGGGTTCTGCGACGCTCATGGGTCCCAGCTTCGCATGAAACACGCCATGCGGCGCTGAGAGTTGACCTGCTCTCCCGAGCGTGCTCAGGGGGTCTGGTGCAGCACCGTCTGCTGGACGCGTTCGAAGAGGTGGGTGATCGCGGGGTCACCGCCCGCGGCGTGCGCGTCCGCCGGGTTCAGGATCAGCAGGAGCAGGGCCACGAAGGCGAGGGCGGGCAGGGCGAGGGCCCACCAGGGCAGCCGGATGTCCACGCCGCCCGGGGTCGCCGGGTGGGGCCGGGTGTGCGTACGGGCCGACATGCCGCCTCCGTGGGGCCTCGAGTGCTCCGTGGTCCGCGTCCTCGCGGCCACAACTCGAAGTTACGGATTCCTGGGCCGTCAACCCATCCGGTGATCCACCCACTTGACCCTGACACTCACCCCCTAGGGGACAGGGGGGCTAGCCCCACCATCGGTGTCCCCCCGGTGGCGGGCGGTGGTGGTCAGGGTGAGGCGATCGACGCGATGACGGCGATGATCACGGTGATGGCCAGCATCGCGCCTAGCACGAGCAGCAGCTTCTTCTGGCCGTTCTGGGGGTTCGGGTCGAGCGCCATACGCCCAGTCTCGCACCCTTCGTCCGCACCTTCGCCGTCGGGGTCTCAGAGGACTGCGCCGCGCGCGGCCTCGTCCTCCACCGTACGGTCGCGCCCCGCCAGGACGCCCACCGCGATCTGCGGGATCATCAGAGCGGCCATGAGCGCGATCGGCAGCCCCCAGCCGCCGCTGTGCTGGTAGAGCACGCCCACGAGGAGCGGCCCCGGGATCGAGATCAGATACCCGGTGCTCTGCGCGAACGCCGACAGCTGGGCGACGCCCGCGCCGGTCCTGGCCCGCATGCCGACCATGGTGAGGGCCAGCGGGAAGGCACAGTTGGAGACGCCGAGCAGGAGCGCCCAGGCCCAGGCTCCGCCCGCCGGGGCGAGGTAGAGGCCCGCGTATCCCGCGAGGCCGCAGACACCGAGCGCGACCACGATCGGCCCCTGGTGGGTCATGCGGGTGGCGAGGCGCGGGATGACGAAGGCCAGGGGCACGCCCATGACCATCGTGACGGCGAGGAGCAGGCCCGCGGTGCCCGCGGAGACGCCCGCGTCGCGGAAGATCTGCGCCATCCAGCCCATCGTGATGTACGCGGCGGTGGCCTGGAGCCCGAAGAAGACGGCCAGCGCCCAGGCGGTCCGGCTGCGGGTGATGCGCAGTCCGCCGGTTTCCCGCGGGGCGGGGTGTGCCGCCCGTGTCCGCTCACCGTCGCGGGAATCGGCGCCCCGGACGCGTACCAGCGCGATCCACGGCAGTACGGCGGTCGCCGCCAAACCCGCCCACACCGCGAGGCCCGACTGCCAGCCGCCGCCCAGGGCGTCGGTCACGGGTACGGTCACGGCCGCCGCGGCCGAGGTGCCCAGGGCGAGCGCCATCGAGTAGAGGCCGGTCATGGAGCCGACCCGGTCCGGGAACCAGCGTTTGACGATCACCGGCATCAGGACGTTGCTGACGGCGATGCCCATCAGCGCGAGGGCACTGGCGGCCAGGAAGCCGGCCGCGCTGCCGGTGTAGGGCCGGATCGCGAGTCCGGCCGTGATGGCGACCATTCCGGCGCAGACGACCGCGCCGGGTCCGAAGCGGCGGGCGAGGCGCGGCGCCATGACGCCGAAGACGGCGAAGCAGAGCGGGGGGACGGAGGTGAGCAGTCCGGCGACGCTGCCGCTCATGCCGAGTCCGTCGCGCACGTCTTCCAGGAGTGCGCCGAAGCTGGTGATGGCGGGGCGCAGGTTGAGGGCCGTGAGGACGATGCCGACCGTCACGAGCCGCGTCGCCCACGCGCGCGTGGGGTGCGATCGGGGTTCCGCGCTCTCGGCGGAACTGCGTATGGGGGTGGACGTCGTCGTCCGGGTCTCCTCGGTCACCATGACACCCATCATAGAATCATGGGATGATTGGCTGTCCAATCCCCTTGCGTTAATCTCCGGATTCTCCGGCCCCGCGCGAACGATCACACCGGGCCCGTACGAAGGACCGTCATGCCGCTGAGCCACCCCCGCCGTTCGGCGCTGTCCGAGCAGGTCATCGCCGAGCTGCGGAACCAGATCACTTCGGGGGAATGGCCGGTCGGCTCCCGCATCCCCACCGAGCCGGAGCTCGTCGACCAGCTGGGCGTCGCCCGCAACACCGTCCGTGAGGCCGTCCGCGCGCTGGCCCACAACGGTCTGCTCGACATCCGCCAGGGCTCGGGCACCTATGTCGTGGCGACCAGCGAGCTCGCGGGCGTGATGCACCGGCGCTTCGCCGACGCCGATCCGCGGCACATCGCCGAGCTGCGCGCCACGCTGGAGTCGAGCGCGGCGAAGCTGGCCGCCGAGCGGCGCACCGAGCGTGATCTGAAGCAGCTGGACGCGCTGCTCGTACGGCGGGAGGAGGCCTGGGAGTCGGGTGACGCGGAGGCCTTCGTGGCCGCCGACGCGACCTTCCACCTGGCCGTGGTGGCCGCGTCCCACAACGACGTCATGACGGCGATGTACGCCGACCTGGGCGAGGTGCTGCGCGACTGGCTGCGCGAGGACGTCGGCGGGAAGCTGACGCCCGAGACGTACATGGACCACGCGCGACTCGTCGACGCGATCCGGGCGGGGGACGCGGAGGTGGCGGGCACGGAGGCCGGGGGCTATCCGTTCCAGTGCCGTCCGGGGCGGCTCAGGCCCCTGGCCTCCGACAGCTGACGAACACGGTCACCTCTGGTGACTGACCCACGCCGACCGGACCTCCTCCCAGCAGCGGCCGGCCAGCCGGACCGTCATCGCGGGGCCCGCGTCGACCGGGTCGGTGTCGGTGTCGATGTCCCACCAGCGGTCGCACTCGATGTGCAGGGCGACCCGGTCGGTCTCCGGGTAGGGGTTGTGGCAGTACGCGGTCACGTGCGAGCCCTGGACCGTGGTGCGGCACTCAGCGCCGAAAGGCTGGGGGACGGGGAGTTTGCCGTGCACTACGCGCGTGTGGGGCACGGCGTCGTACGGCAGAACCATCATGAAGGCGACAGCGGCGAACACCGGGGCAAAACGGCGGGACAGGCGCACAACGGGGACCTCCTCGGCCGTACGGCTGCGGGGCGGTGCGTAGTCCCAGCGTGCGTGGTGCGAGGCCCGGGACGCCCGGCCGACTAGGCCGAACGGGCGACGCCCCGCTCCCCGCACTGCGGGAAACGGGGCGTCGGCCACATGGGGGAAATCAGGCCCCGATGGCGTGCAGTCCGCCGTCCACGTGGATGATCTCGCCGGTGGTCTTCGGGAACCAGTCGCTCAGCAGCGCGACGATGCCCTTGCCGGCCGGCTCGGGGTCCTTGAGGTCCCACTCCAGGGGAGAGCGGTTGTCCCACACGGAGGCCAGCTCGCCGAAGCCCGGGATGGACTTGGCGGCCATCGAACCGAGCGGGCCCGCGGAGATGAGGTTGCAGCGGATGTTCTGCTTGCCCAGGTCGCGGGCGAGGTAGCGGCTGGTGGCCTCCAGGGCGGCCTTGGCCGGGCCCATCCAGTCGTACTGCGGCCAGGCGAAGGACGCGTCGAAGGTGAGGCCGACGACCGAACCGCCGTTCTGCATCAGCGGCAGACAGGCCATGGTCAGCGACTTCAGGGAGAATGCCGAGACGTGCATGGCGGTGGCGACGGACTCGAACGGCGTGTTGAGGAAGTTGCCTCCCAGCGCGTCCTGCGGCGCGAAGCCGATGGAGTGCACGACGCCGTCGAGGCCGCCCAGCTCCTCACCGACGACGTCCGCGAGACGC
This sequence comes from Streptomyces sp. NPDC111507, assembly GCF_055638955.1. Taxonomy (NCBI): domain Bacteria; kingdom Bacillati; phylum Actinomycetota; class Actinomycetes; order Kitasatosporales; family Streptomycetaceae; genus Streptomyces; species Streptomyces sp. NPDC111507. The sequence continues at coordinate 22,823 of NZ_JBVKBU010000001.1, forward strand.
GCCAGGTGCTCGTCGTTGGTCACGTCGAGCTCGATGACCTTGGTGGGCTTGGGGAGCTTCTTGGCGATGCGCTCGGTCAGCGTGGGCCGCGGGAACGCGGTCAGGATGATCTCCGCGCCCTGCTCCTGGGCCTGCTTGGCGGCGTGGAAGGCGATGGAGGACTCCATCAGCACACCGGAGATCAGGACGCGCTTGCCCTCGAGGATTCCGCTCATGGTGATCAGTGACCCATTCCCAGTCCGCCGTCAACCGGAATGACGGCTCCAGTGATGTACGAGGCGTCGTCCGAGGCGAGGAACCGCACCGTCGCGGCGATCTCCTCGGGCCGCGCGTACCGGCCGAGCGGCACCTGGGCGACGATGCCCGCACGCTGCTCGTCGGTGAGCACCTTGGTCATGTCGGTGTCGACGAAACCGGGCGCGACGACGTTGAAGGTGATGTTGCGCGAGCCGAGTTCACGGGCGAGTGAACGCGCGAAGCCGACCAGGGCGGCCTTGGAGGCGGCGTAGTTCGACTGCCCCGCGGAGCCGAGCAGCCCCACGACCGACGAAACGAGGACGACCCGCCCCTTCTTGGCACGGAGCATCCCGCGGTTGGCACGCTTGACGACCCGGAAGGCGCCGGTGAGGTTGGTGTCGAGGACGGAGGTGAAGTCCTCCTCGGACATCCGCATCAGAAGCTGGTCCTTGGTGACGCCCGCGTTGGCGACCAGGATCTCGACGGGGCCGTGCTCGGCCTCGATCTCCTTGTAGGCCTGCTCCACCTGCTCGGTGTCGGTGATGTCGCACCTGACGGCGAGGCAGCCCAATGCGGTGAGGGCGGCCGGCGGCTCACCCGAGCGGTATGTGATCGCGACCTTGTCGCCGGCATCGGCGAAAGCGCGGGCGATGGCGAGGCCGATGCCCCGGTTGCCTCCGGTGACGAGAACCGAGCGGCTCAACGGATCACCCTTTCGATAGCTGTCTGAAACCCCTGCAAGACAGGCGCCTTCCTTGGAAACCTATCGGTCCCCCCCGCCTCCCGGAGAATCGGGCACCGACAGTGGCGCGGGGGACTCACTGTCGGATTCCTACAGAAAGCCTCGATACGCGGAGGGAAAGATGTGGCCCGCGGACCCGCCCGCGCGACATGATCGGACCCGACAGGCCACGACAGCAGGGAGACCTCCGTGCCTCATTCCATCGACGAAGCCTTCACGGCACTGCCGCTGCGGGCCCTGGCCGACGCCGCGCTCGCGCGGGCGCGGGCGCTGGGGGCCGAGCACGCGGACTTCCGGTTCGAGCGGGTGCGCAGCGCGGCCTGGCGGCTGCGGGACGCCAAGCCCGCCGGATCGTCGGACACCACGGACCTGGGGTACGCGGTGCGGGTGGTGCACGGCGGGACCTGGGGGTTCGCGTCGGGTGTGGATCTGACGATGGACGCGGCCGCGAAGGTCGCGTCGCAGGCCGTGGCGATGGCGAAGCTCTCGGCCCAGGTGATCAGGGCGGCGGGTTCCGACGAGCGAGTGGAGCTGGCCGACGAGCCGGTGCACGCCGAGAAGACGTGGATCTCGTCGTACGACATCGACCCCTTCTCCGTACCGGACGAGGAGAAGGCCGGACTGCTCGCGGACTGGAGCGCGCGGCTGCTCGCGGCCGACGGCGTCAACCACGTCGACGCCTCGTTGCTGACCGTCCACGAGAACAAGTTCTACGCCGACACCGCCGGGACCGTGACCACCCAGCAGCGCGTGCGGCTGCACCCGCAGCTCACCGCGGTCGCCGTCGACGAGTCCAGCGGTGAGTTCGACTCCATGCGCACCATCGCGCCGCCGGTCGGACGCGGCTGGGAGTACCTGACGGGCACCGGCTGGGACTGGGAGTCCGAACTCGCGCGGATCCCGGAGCTGCTCGCCGAGAAGATGCGGGCGCCGAGCGTCGAGGCAGGGCTGTACGACCTCGTCGTCGACCCCTCCAACCTGTGGCTGACGATCCACGAGTCCATCGGCCACGCCACCGAGCTGGACCGCGCGCTGGGCTACGAGGCGGCGTACGCCGGCACCTCCTTCGCCACCTTCGACCAGCTCGGCAAGCTGAGGTACGGCTCCGAGCGGATGAACGTCACCGGTGACCGCACCGCCGAGCACGGCCTCGCGACCATCGGGTACGACGACGAGGGCGTGGAGGGGCAGTCCTGGGACCTCGTGAAGGACGGCACGCTCGTCGGCTACCAGCTCGACCGTCGGATCGCGAAGCTGACCGGCTTCGACCGGTCCAACGGGTGCGCCTACGCCGACTCCCCCGGGCACGTGCCCGTACAGCGCATGGCCAACGTCTCGCTCCAGCCGGACCCCGCGGGGCTCTCGACCGAGGACCTGATCGGGGGCGTGGACCGCGGCATCTACGTCGTCGGTGACCGGTCCTGGTCCATCGACATGCAGAGGTACAACTTCCAGTTCACCGGTCAGCGGTTCTTCAAGATCGAGAACGGTCGGATCACCGGGCAGCTGCGGGATGTCGCCTACCAGGCCACGACGACCGACTTCTGGGGTTCGATGGCCGCGGTGGGTGGCCCGGGGACCTACGTCCTGGGTGGTGCCTTCAACTGCGGCAAGGCTCAGCCGGGTCAGGTCGCGGCGGTCTCGCACGGCTGCCCCTCGGCTCTCTTCCGGGGGGTCAATATCCTCAACACCACTCAGGAGGCCGGTCGATGAGCGTTCAGCATGGCATCGGCTGGGGGGCCTGGGGTCACACCCCGGGAAAGCACAGTCTGAACACGACGCAGGAGGCCGGTCGATGAGCGCCCGTACGAACAAGCCGCACGAGGTCGTCGAGCGCGCCCTCGAACTCTCCCGCGCCGACGGCTGCGTCGTGATCGCCGACGAGCACTCGACCGCCAACCTGCGCTGGGCCGGCAACGCGCTGACCACGAACGGGGTCACGCGCGGGCGCACCCTGACCGTCATCGCGACCGTCGACGGCCGTGAGGGCACGGCCTCCGGGGTCGTCTCGCGCGCGGCCGTGACCGCGGACGAGCTGGAGCCCCTGGTACGGGCCGCGGAGGCGGCGGCACGCGGCGCGGGGCCCGCCGAGGACGCCCAGCCGCTGGTCGCCGGCGTGCCGGAGGCCCCCGACTTCACCGACGCGCCCGCCGAGACCTCCTCTGCCGTCTTCACCGACTTCGCCCCGGCGCTCGGCGAGTCCTTCGCCCGTGCGCGTGCGGGCGGGCGCGAGCTGTACGGCTTCGCCAACCACGAGCTCGTCTCCAGCTATCTCGGTACGTCGACGGGGCTGCGCCTGCGCCACGACCAGCCGAACGGAACGCTGGAACTCAACGCCAAGTCGCCCGACCGGACGCGCTCGGCGTGGGCGGGGCGGTCCACGCGTGACTTCAAGGACGTCGACCCGGCCGCCCTCGACGCCGAGCTCGCGACCCGGCTCGGATGGGCCGAGCGGCGCGTCGACCTGCCCGCCGGCCGCTACGAGACGCTGCTGCCGCCGACCGCCGTCGCGGACCTGCTGATCTACCAGATGTGGTCGGCGGCTGCCCGGGACGCGGCCGAGGGCCGGACCGTCTTCAGCAAGCCCGGCGGCGGCACCCGCGTCGGCGAGAAGCTCACCGAGCTGCCGCTGACCCTGCGCAGCGACCCGAACGAGCCGGGGCTCGAGTCCGCGCCCTTCGTGCTCACGCACTCCTCGGGCGACGACGCCTCCGTGTTCGACAACGGGCTGCCGCTGTCGGCGACGGACTGGGTGCGCGAGGGCACGCTGGCCCATCTGTCCACCACCCGGCACAGCGCGGGCCTCACCGGGCTGCCCGTCGCCCCGATCATCGGCAACCTGATCCTGGACGGCGGCGAGGACCGCTCCCTGGAGGAGATGGTCGCCGCCACCGAGCGCGGTCTGCTGCTGACCTGCCTCTGGTACATCCGCGAGGTCGACCCGGCGACGCTGCTGCTCACGGGACTGACCCGGGACGGCGTCTACCTCGTCGAGAACGGCCAGGTCGTCGGCGAGGTGAACAACTTCCGGTTCAACGAGTCGCCGGTGGACCTGCTGTCGCGGGCCACGGAGGCGGGGCGCACGGAAAAGACGCTGCCCCGTGAGTGGAGCGACTGGTTCACTAGGGCTGCGATGCCCGCGCTGAGGGTGCCCGACTTCAATATGAGCTCTGTCAGCCAGGGCGTATAACCTCGTACCTGATTCACGAGACCACCCAAGGAGATACGAGAACCGTGACGGACATCGTCGACGAGCTGAAGTGGCGGGGGCTGTTCGCCCTGTCCACCGACGAAGATGCTTTGCGCAAGGCGCTCGCGGACGGTCCCGTCACGTTCTATTGCGGCTTCGACCCGACCGCGGCCAGCCTGCACGTGGGGCACCTGGTGCAGGTCCTCACCATGCGTCGTCTCCAGCAGGCGGGCCTGCGCCCGCTGGCCCTGGTCGGCGGCGCGACGGGCCAGATCGGCGACCCGCGCCCGACCGCCGAGCGCACACTGAACGACCCGGAGACGATCGCGAACTGGGTGACGCGCCTGCGCTCGCAGATCGAGCCGTTCCTGTCCTTCGAGGGCGAGAACGCCGCGGTCATGGTGAACAACCTGGACTGGACGGCCGGCCTGTCGGCCATCGAGTTCCTGCGGGACATCGGCAAGCACTTCCGCGTCAACAAGATGCTGACGAAGGACTCCGTGGCCCGGCGCCTGGAGTCCGAGGAAGGCATCAGCTACACGGAGTTCAGCTACCAGCTGTTGCAGGGCATGGACTTCCTGGAGCTGTACCGACGCCATGGCTGTACGTTGCAGCAGGGCGGCAGCGACCAGTGGGGCAACCTCACCGCGGGCCTGGACCTGATCCACCGCCTGGAGCCGCACGCAGGCGTGCACGCGCTGGCGACACCGCTGATGACCAAGGCGGACGGCACCAAGTTCGGCAAGACCGAGGGCGGCGCCATCTGGCTCGACCCCGAGATGACGACGCCGTACGCGTTCTACCAGTTCTGGCTGAACGTGGACGACCGGGACGTCTCGACGTACCTGCGGATCCTGTCCTTCAAGTCCCGCGAGGAACTGGAAGAGCTGGAGCAGCAGACCGAGGAGCGCCCCCAGGCCCGCGCCGCCCAGCGCGCGCTGGCCGAGGAACTGACGACGCTGGTGCACGGCGCCGACCAGACGGCCGCGGTGATCGCCGCGTCCAAGGCTCTCTTCGGCCAGGGCGAGCTGACCGGGCTCGACGGCAGGACGCTGGCCGCGGCGCTCTCCGAGGTGCCGCACATCCAGGTCGCCGAGCTCGGCCCGGTGGTGGACCTCTTCGCGGAGGTCGGTCTGGTGGCCAGCAAGTCGGCCGCGCGCCGCACGGTCAAGGAGGGCGGTGCCTACGTGAACAACGTCAAGGTCACCGCCGAGGACGCGGTCCCCGCCAAGGAGGACCTGCTGCACGGGCGCTGGCTGGTACTGCGCCGCGGCAAGAAGAACCTGGCGGCGGTGGAGGTCGCAGAGGCCTAGACACGAGGTGCCAAGGCCTGGACACGAGTCGTTGAGGTCCGGACACGCTGAGGGGCGGTTTCCCGTGCGGAGACCGCTCCTTCGTCGTACCTGATCAACCGGGCTTCGTACCCGCCCGTCAGGCTCTCTGCTTGTTGCCCCGCAGCGCCATGTACGCCATGTCGCCGAGGAAGACGATGATGATCGCGGCCACGAGCTGGAAGGCGTGCCGGCTCCAGTCGATGCCTCGGGTCTCCGCCACGCCGACCGCCCGGGCGATCGCGTTGCCGACGATGGCTCCGAGGATGCCGAAGATGGTGGTGAGCCAGAGTGGGCTGTGCTGCTTGCCCGGAAGGATCGCCTTGGCCAGCAGGCCCAGCACGAAGCCCACGATGATCGCCCACAACCAGCCCATGTCTGCCTCCTAGTACGGCTCTACGTGAGCATTACGCCCAGTCTCGGCGTGTGCGCCATACGGCGCATGTCGGGCGCGGCCGTACGCGGTACGGCGCATCATGTCCACCCGGACCGGACCTGCCCCGGTCTCGTAGGCGACGGAGCCGCGGCGTAACGTGGGACGTGTTCGGGCCTGCTGTCAGACCGGGTTCGGACCGGGTACGGGCCGGGGAGAGTCCGACACAGAGCAGGTGGTGGAACGTGATGCGGAAGCAGAGCAAGAGCCAGGTCTTCCGGATCACCGGGGCCAGGCAGGGGCTCGATGAGGACGTCCGCGGCAGGCAACGCCGCTATGTCATCTCGATGTCCGTCCGCACGGTCGCCGTGATCCTCGCCGCGACCCTCTGGAACGTGGAGCGGCACGTCGCGATCGTCGCACTGGCACTCGGCATACTCCTCCCCTACATCTCCGTGGTGATCGCCAACGCCGGACGGGAGAACGCGCCGTCGCTGCCGTCGACGTTCGTCAACGTGCCCGGCCCCGCGATGATCGCGCCGCCGCGCCCGGACGCCTCCGCGGAATCCGTCCCGGAGGATGTCGTGACCGACCCCGGGGTACGTCCGGGAGGCGGCCCGCACGAGCGGGCCGAGCCCGACTCGACCCTCACCTGACCACGGGGGATCCGCCGAAAACGGAATCCGATCGCGCACCAAGCTCAAGAAAAGCTCAGATCAATCATGTTGTTCCGGTGCCGGGCAGCGGGCTAGCCGTGACATACTTCGTACGCGCTCCGCATCCCCCGTCGGAGCGACAGACCGACGCCGGGCAGCTCCCCCCGTGGCTGCTCGGCGTCGCCTTTTCGGGGCCGTTTAGGGTTGAGGCGTGACTTTCCCGCTCCCCGACATGTCCCCGGCCCCCAGCACTCCGCAGTGCTCCGCCAAGGGCTGCCGCACCGATGCCGTATGGGTGCTCGCCTGGAACAACCCGAAGCTGCACACGCCCGAGCGGCGCAAGACCTGGCTCGCCTGCGAGGAGCACCGCGAGCACCTGTCCACGTTCCTCGACGTGCGGGGCTTCTTGAAGGACGTGGTGCGGCTGGAGGACTGGGAGGACCCAGGGGTCTGAGCTCGCCTCGGCACGGCAGTGCGCGACCCAGAGCCTGGCCCTAGCCGCCGATCGACGACATCGGTCTGGCCGGCTGGAGGAACGACGGGTCGTCCAGGCCCGAGCCCGCCTTCTTGCCCCACATCGCGAGGCGCCAGATGCGGGCGATCTCCTCGTCGGGGGCGTCGGAGCGGAGGGCGGTGCGCAGGTCGGTCTCCTCGGTGGCGAACAGACAGTTGCGTATCTGGCCGTCGGCCGTCAGGCGCGTGCGGTCGCAGGCCGCGCAGAACGGGCGGGTGACCGAGGCGATCACGCCGACGCGGTGCGGGCCGCCGTCCACGAGCCAGCGCTCGGCCGGGGCGGAGCCCCGCTCGTCGGTGCCCTCCTCGGTGAGCACGAAGCGCGTCCGCAGCGAGGCGAGGATGTCGCCCGCGGTGACCATGCCCTCGCGCTTCCAGCCGTGCTGGGCGTCCAGGGGCATCTGCTCGATGAAGCGCAGCTCGTAGTCGTGCTCCACCGCCCAGGCCAGGAGGTCGGGGGCCTCGTCGTCATTGAGGCCCGGCATCAGCACGCAGTTGACCTTGACGGGGGTCAGGCCGGCGTCGCGGGCGGCTTCGAGGCCCGCGATGACGTCCTGGTGGCGGTCACGACGGGTGAGGGTCTTGAAGACATCGGGGCGCAGGGTGTCCAGCGAGACGTTCACCCGGTCCAGACCCGCGGCCTTCAGGGCGGCGGCGGTGCGTCTGAGGCCGATGCCGTTGGTCGTCAGGGACATCTGGGGGCGGGGTTCGAGCGCGGCGACCCGCTCCACGATGCCCACGACGCCGGGGCGCAGCAGGGGTTCTCCGCCGGTGAAGCGGACCTCGGTGATGCCGAGGCGGGTGACCGCTATCTCGATGAGACGGACGATCTCGTCGTCCGTGAGTAGGTCGGGCTTGCCCAGCCACTGCAGGCCCTCTTCGGGCATGCAGTACGTGCACCGGAGATTGCACCTGTCCGTCAGTGAGACGCGCAGGTCGGTGGCCACTCGGCCATAGGTGTCGATGAGCACGTGGGCCCCCTCCCTCGTTGCGGATCACTTCTACTCGACACGAACGAGCCTACGTGACACGGCTGACATCAACCCCGGCCGGATCCCACGAGACGCGGCGCGGCCGTGTCGTAGAGATCTACGACACGGCCGTCGGCGAGGGGGATCAGTGTGCTCCGGTGCCTGTCAGGGACCGCACCTCCAGCTCGGCGTACTTGCCGGCGTCGGGCTCCTCCTTGGACAGGAGTGTGCCGAGCCAGCCCAGCAGGAAGCCGACCGGGATCGAGATGAGGCCCGGGTTCTCCAGCGGGAACCAGTGGAAGTCGACGTCGGGGAACATCGAGGTGGGCTTGCCCGAGACCACCGGCGAGAACAGCACCAGTCCGACCGCCGTGACCAGACCGCCGTAGATCGACCACAGCGCGCCCTGGGTGGTGAACCGCTTCCAGAAGAGGCTGTAGAGGATCGTCGGCAGGTTGGCGGAGGCGGCGACCGCGAAGGCGAGCGCGACCAGACCTGCGACGTTCAGGTCACGGGCGAGGGCGCCCAGCAGAATGGACACGGCGCCGATGCCCACCGTCGCGTAGCGGGCGGCGGTCATCTCCTGTTTCTCCGTGGCCTGCCCCCTCTTGATGACGTTCGCGTAGATGTCGTGCGCGAACGAGGAGGACGAGGCCAGGGTCAGGCCGGCGACGACGGCGAGGATCGTGGCGAAGGCGACGGCGGAGATGGAGGCGAGCAGGATGGCGCCCCAGTTGGAGTCGACGCCTCCCAGGTGCAGTGCCAGGAGTGGCGCGGCGGTGTTGCCCGCCTTGTTGGAGGCGATGATCTCGTCGGGTTTGATCAGCGCGGCGGCGCCGAAGCCGAGGGCGAGGGTCATCAGGTAGAAGGCGCCGATGAGGCCGATCGCCCAGTTCACCGACTTCCGCGCGGTCTTCGCCGTGGGCACGGTGTAGAAGCGGATGAGGATGTGCGGCAGGCCCGCGGTGCCCAGGACCAGCGCCATGCCCAGGGAGATGAAGTCCAGCTTGGTGGTGGACGTGGCGCCGTACTTGAGGCCGGGCTCCAGGAAGGGCGCGCCCTTGCCGCTGTTGTCGGCGGCCTTGCCGAGCAGGTCGGAGATGTTGAAGTTGAACTTCAGCAGCACCAGGAAGGTGAGCAGCAGGGCACCGATGATCAGCAGAACGGCCTTGACCATCTGGACCCAGGTGGTGCCCTTCATGCCGCCGATGGTGACGTACACGATCATCAGGACACCGACGAGGGCGACGATGCCGATCTTGCCGCCGTCGCTGGTGATGCCGAGGAGCAGCGAGACCAGGACGCCCGCGCCGGCCATCTGGGCCAGCAGGTAGAAGATCGACACGACGATGGTGGAGGTGCCCGCGGCCGTACGGACCGGGCGCTGGCGCATCCGGTACGCCAGTACGTCGCCCATGGTGTAGCGGCCGGAGTTGCGCAGCGGCTCGGCGACCAGGAGGAGGGCCACCAGCCAGGCGACCAGGAAGCCGATGGAGTAGAGGAAGCCGTCGTACCCGAAGAGGGCGATCGCGCCCGCGATGCCGAGGAACGAGGCCGCGGACATGTAGTCGCCGGAGACGGCCAGGCCGTTCTGGAAGGCGGTGAACTGCCGGCCGCCCGCGTAGAAGTCGGCGGCGTCCTTGGTCTGGCGGCCCGCCCAGACGGTGATGACGAGGGTCGCGGCGACGAACACCGCGAAGAGGGTGATGATCAGCGGCCGGTGCTGGCTGGCCTCACCGGCGGCGAGCACGGTCGTCTGTACGGGGCTCATGCGTCGCCCTCCAGCCGGGACTTGATCGCTTCGCCCTTGGGGTCGAGCTTCGCGGCGGCGTACCGCGAGTACCACCAGGCGATGAGGAACGTGGTGAGGAACTGGGCGAGCCCGAGGACCAGGGCGACGTTGATGTTGCCGACCACCTGGGTGCCCATGAAGTCGCCCGCGTAGTTCGAGAGCAGGACGTACAGCAGGTACCAGGCGATGAAGGCGACGGTCAGCGGGAAGGCGAAGGAGCGGTGCGAGCGCCGCAGTTCGGCGAACTCGGCGCTCTCCTGCACCTCGACAAACTGCTCGGTCGAGGGCAGCCGGGGATCGGCCTTCGAAGGGGGCGGTGCGTCGGTAGCCACGAAGTCTCCTCGCGTTGCGGGTGCGGTTACGACGGTGGACGGGGGCGAATCGGGGCTCGCGGACGGGGACGGCCGGGGTGCGGACATACGGTGACGACCTCACAGTGACTTGGATCACGTAACTAAGAGTGACGAATTTACTCCGTTGCGTGATCCAACAGGGGGCTCGATCGTCCTCGGGCTCCCTGCTCAAGGTCACGGCGCCACGCGTGGACCGGTTCAACTCCCCCGGCGTCTTTCGCAAGTCGCTCCCCGCTTCTTTCGGAAGTCATTTGCGGTTTCTTGGGGAAGTCGTTGCTGACCAGCTGGGACGGGAGATAGCTTCGGCCTGCAGTACTCGTCATGCACCTGCCGAAGCGCCACCCGCACCAGCCTCAGCACCCTTACGCGCCTGCCCGAGCACCACCTGTGTTCGGGCGGCTTTCGTTTCCGGATGATGTGGAGATCCCATGGCTCATCTGCGTTCCAGACGTCGCCTCGCCCTCGCGGTGCCGGTCGTCCTGTCCCTCACCGCCTCGCTCGGTTTCCTGCCGGGCGCCGCGTCGGCCGCCCCGCTGACCGCGTCCGCCACGACGAGCGCGGACGGCCCCGGCCTCGCGTACGTGGTCAACACCAGGACGGACCACCGCACCATCGAGTCGGTGGAGAAGGCGATCTCCGCGGCGGGCGGCACCGTCGTCATCGCCTACGAGAAGATCGGCGTGATCGTCGTCCATTCCGCCAACCCGGACTTCGGCAAGCGGATCCGCGCCGTGCGCGGGGTGCAGTCGGCGGGCGCGACCCGTACCGCGCCGCTGACGGCCGCGGGGACGACGGACGAGGGCGCGGCGCAGATGCTGTCCGCCGCCGAGGCCGCCAAGGTCTCCAGGACCGCCGCCTCGGGCGAGGAGCCCCTGGAAGCCGATCAGTGGGACCTGCGCGCGATCGGCGCCGACAAGGCCGCGAAGACCAACTCGGGCAGCAAGAGCGTGACGGTCGCCGTGATCGACGTCGGCGTCGACGACACCCACCCGGACATCGCCCCGAACTTCTCCCCCTCGCAGTCCGCGAACTGCGTGGGCGGCAAGCCGGACACCACGTTCGGCGCATGGCGCCCCGTGGACGCCGACCACTACCACGGCACCCATGTCGCGGGGGAGATAGCCGCCGCCCGCAACGGCATCGGCGTCGCGGGTGTCGCGCCCGGTGTGAAGGTCTCGGGCATCACCGTGGCCGAGCCGGACGCGAGCCAGCTCTTCTACCCGGAGAGCGTCGTCTGCGCCTTCGTCTTCGCCGCCGACCACGGCGTGGAGATCACCAACAACAGCTACTACGTGGACCCGTGGCTCTACAACTGCCTCGACGACCCCGACCAGAGGGCCATCGTCGACGCCGTCAACCGGGCCCAGCTGTACGCCCAGAAGAAGGGCACCCTCAACGTCGCCGCGGCGGGCAACTCCAACGACGACCTCGACTCGAACGCCCTCGCCGACGCCTCCAGCCCCGACGACTCGACCGCCGTGCCCCGCACGGTCGACCCGCACAAGTGCTTCGACGTACCGACCCAGCTGCCGGGCGTCGTCACGGTCGCCTCGACCGGCGTCACCGGTGCCAAGTCGTACTTCTCCAGTTACGGCAAGGGCGTCATCGATGTCGCCGCGCCGGGCGGCGACAAGTACCAGATCCCGGACACGCCGTCGAAGAACGGCCGCATCCTGTCGACGATGCCGAACAACCAGTACGGCTTCCTGCAAGGCACGTCGATGGCGACGCCGCACGTCGCGGGCGTGGCCGCGCTGCTGAAGTCCAGGTACCCCTGGGCCTCACCGGTCCAGCTCCAGGCGCTCCTCAAGGCCGAGGCGGACAACCCCGGTTGCCCGACCGCCCCCTACGACGGGGACGGCGACGGCGTCGTGGACGCCACCTGCGTGGGCGGCAAGCACGTGAACGGCTTCTACGGAGCCGGGATCGTCAACGCGCTGCGCGCGGTCAAGTAAGTCCCGTCAGGTAAGTCCGGCCGGACGTCACATGAGCTTCGGCACGGCTCGTACCGCTCCTACCGCGAATGAACGGAGACTCCATGACCGCGCCTCGCAAGCGCTCCCGCCGCGCCATAGCCCTCCCGCTCGGGATGGCCACGGCGACGGCCCTCGCCTTCCTGCCGAACGTCAGCGCCTCGGCGGCCGACACCGACAGTTCCGCCACGCGGACCGCCACGACGACGGCGGATGCGACCGCCCTCAGCTATGTCGTCAACGTCCGCCCCGGACACGGCACTTCCGCCTCCGTGAAGAAGGCCATCGCCAAGGCGGGCGGCACGATAGTGACGTCGTACGACCGGATCGGCGTGATCGTCGTGCACTCCTCGAACGCCGACTTCGCCAGGACGATCCGCGGCGTACGCGGCGTGCAGTCGGCCGGCAACACGCGCAACGCGCCGCTGCCCGCGCAGTCGACCACCGACATGGGCGCGCCCCAGGTGCTCACCGCGGCGCAGGAGAAGGCCGCGAGCGCCGAGGCCGCCGCCGGGCAGGACCCGCTGGAGTCCCTCCAGTGGGACCTGCCCGCCATCAAGGCGGACAAGGCGCACGAGAAGACCCTCGGCAGCAGCAAGGTGACGGTCGCCGTGATCGACACCGGTGTCGACGACACGCACCCCGACATCGCGCCGAACTTCGACCGCGACGCCTCGGTCAACTGTGTGACGGGCAAGCCGGACACCACCGACGGGGCCTGGCGGCCGACCGCCGCGGAGAGCCCGCACGGCACGCATGTCGCGGGCGAGATCGCGGGCGCCAAGAACGGCGTCGGCATCACCGGGGTCGCGCCCGGCGTGAAGGTCGCCGGCATCAAGGTGGCCACGACGGCCGGCTACTTCTACACCGAGGCCGTCGTCTGCGGTTTCGTGTGGGCCGCCGAGCACCACGTCGACGTGACCAACAACAGCTATTACACCGACCCCTGGTACTTCAACTGCAAGGACGACCCGGACCAGAAGGCCCTGGTCGACGCGATCACCCGCGCCTCGCAGTACGCGGAGCACAAGGGCACCGTCAACGTCGCCGCGGCGGGCAACGAGAACTACGACCTGGCCGCCGACTCGATCACCGACCCGGTCTCCCCGAACGACGGCACGCCCTCGGACCGGGTGATCGACCCCTCCAAGTGCTACGACATCCCCACCCAGCTGCCGGGGGTGGTCACCGTGGCCGCGACGGGCGCCAAGGGCATCAAGTCGTCCTTCTCCAACCACGGCCTGGGCGTCATCGACGTCGCCGCGCCCGGCGGCGACTCGACGCGCTACCAGACCCCGGCACCGCCCGCCACCAGCGGCCTGATCCTCGGCCCGCTGCCCGGCGGCACATGGGGTTACATGGCGGGCACGTCGATGGCGTCCCCGCACGTCGCGGGCGTCGCCGCCCTCATCAAGTCGACCCACCCGCACGCCTCCGCCGCCCTGGTGAAGGCGCTGCTGTACGCGGAGGCCGACGCCACGCCGTGCACCGACCCCTACGACATCGACGGCGACGGCAAGGTCGACGCGGTGTGCGAGGGCACGAAGAACCACAACGGGTTCTACGGCTGGGGCACCGTCAACGCGTTGAGAGCGGTCACGAAGTGACCGCGTGAGCGAAGGGGGCCGGGCGGTTGCCCCGGCCCCCTTTCCCCCGTTGATCCAGTACACCCGGCATAGTGCCGTCATGACTCGTACGGACTTCGCGTGGGCCGCTCTGGGCGGCGACCCCGCACTCGCCTCACAGATCTCGGCCGTCGCACGGGAGGGGGTGCTGCCCGCACGGCTGCCGGTGCGCGGGACGGCCCGGGCGTGTGTCGCGGTCTGTGCCCTCGCCGGGGCCGAGCTGACCGCGGGCCGCACCGGAGGGAAAGTGCCCGGGGTGCGCGTCGACGACGGGGCTGTCGCCACCGCCTTCCACAGCGAGCGACACCTGCGCGTCGACGGCCGTGAGCCGGTCAACTTCGCCCCGCTGTCCCGGTTCTGGCGGACGGCGGACGGCTGGGTCCGCACCCACGCGAACTATCCGCACCACCACAAGCGGCTGCTGAGCGCGCTGGGCGTGCCGGAGGGCCGGGGCTCCCTCACCGAGGTGGTCGCAGAGGCGCTCGCCGAGCGATCGGCCCTCGAGGTGGAGGAGACGGTGTACGCGGCCGGCGGGCTCGCGATCGCCCTGCGCACGCCCGGCCAGTGGGCGGCGCACCCCCAGGGGCGGGCAATCGCCGCACACCCGCTGGTGACCCGCGAGCGGCTGGACACGGCTCCCGCACGACGGCTCGCCCCGCTCGCCGGGGATCCACTGCTGCCCGCGGCGGGCGTCCGCGTGCTGGACCTCACCCGGGTCATCGCGGGCCCGGTGGCCACGCGCACGCTCGCCCTCCTCGGCGCGGACGTCCTGCGGATCGACAGCCCGCGCCTGCCCGAGATCGACGACCAGCACGCCGACCTGGACTTCGGGAAGCGGTCCTCCACGCTCGACCTGTCGGCGCGCGGGGACCGCTCGGCCTTCGAGGAGCTGCTCGCCGAGGCCGATGTCGTCGTCACCGGGTACCGGCCCGGCGCACTGGACCGGTTCGGGCTCTCCCCGGGGGCACTGGCCGAGCGGCGGCCCGGTCTGGTGGTGGCGCAGTTGTCGGCGTGGGGCGGGTACGGGCCGTGGTCCGGGCGGCGGGGCTTCGACAGTCTGGTGCAGGTCGCCACCGGGATCGCGCGGATCGAGGGGTCGGCGGAGCGGCCGGGTGCGCTGCCCGCGCAGGCCCTCGACCACGGCACGGGGTACCTGCTGGCCGCCGCGGTACTCCGGTCGCTCACCGAGCAGACCCGGGAGGGCGGGACGCGGCTCGTCCGGCTGGCGCTCGCGCGGACGGCCGCATGGCTGGTGGACGCGCCGGCGCACCGGAACGAGGAGCCCGCCGACGCCTCCTACGCATCGGGCCCCTGGCTCGCCGAGACGGACAGCGACCTGGGCCGGCTCAGGTACGCACGGTCGCCCGTCTCCTTCGCCGGCGGGCCCCGCGACTGGGCGCGGCCGCCCGGACGGTGGGGGACGGACCCGGCCCGGTGGGCGTGAGCGAGGCGTCGGCCGGAAACGTACCTATGGGCGGAATGCCGAACCACCGCTTGTTTCCCTGCACTTGCCCGGTTCTGTGCCGACTGGTGAAGATCTTGGGGTGACCTTGATACGACCGACAGCCGAGGCGGCGGGCGCGAGTGGTCCGGCGCGGCACCCCGCCGCCGGACGCGCCGTCGCCCTGCTCGTCCTGGTGGCCGTGGCCGCCCTGATCCCGCTGCTCGGTCCGCGCTCCGCGCTGGACGGCACCGGCGAGGCAGCCGCCCCCGGCGTCGGCGGCATCGCCCTGCTGCGCGCGGTCTTGTTCGCGGCGCTGTGCGTCCCCGTGGGCGAACTGTTCGCGGCCCGGCTGGCCCGCCTGGTGCCGGGCGCGCCGCTGGAGCACGCGCCCCACAGCTGGGCTCCCTACGCCGCGGCGGTCGGATTCGTCGCCGCGCTGGGGCTCGCCTCGGTGGTGGCCACCGGCAATCTGCTGCCGCATCACCTCTCCGACATGGACGTCGGCGGGCTCTACGAGAGTCGGGACGGCAAGCTGGCGCTCCTGGAGGTCAACGCGTTCCTCGCCGCCGGGCTCTGCGCCCTGTCACGGAGACCGGCCGCCCAGGTGTGGCCGCTGGCCGCGGTGGCCCTCGCGGAGGCGCTGCGCGCCCACGCGGCGCCGGAGCACGGCCCGCTCGTCGGTTCCGGTCTGACGCTCGTTCACGTGACCTGCGCGGCCCTGTGGACGGGCGGCCTGCTGCACGTGCTGCGGATGCTGCGCGCCTGGCGCGCCTCTTCGGAGGCGGAGGCTGCGGAGACGACGGAGACGGCCGGGACGGCGGTTTCGGCGGACGCGGCCGGCGCGGCGCTTCTGGGCCTCTACGCGCGCGTGGCCGCCGTCCTGTTCGCGACGCTCACCGCGACGGGCGTGTGGAGCGCACTGCGCCGCATGCCGCCCGGCACGGTCCTGGACCAGCTGACGGCCACGTCGTACGGGCGCACCCTGCTCGCCAAGCTGGTACTGGTGGCCGTCGTCGCCGTGCTGGCGCTGCTCGCGCGGCTGCGGCTACGCCGGGCCGCCGACCGGCTCAGCGCCTGTGTGCCCGCTCGCGCGGAGGTGGTGGCACTGGGCCTGGTCGTGGCGGTGTCGGGGCTGCTGACGGCGCTGCCGCTGCCGATCAGGTGGTCATGAGCCGTTGGTGACGATCACCTTGAGGGCGGTGCGCTCGTCCATCGCCTTGTAGCCCTCGGGCACGCCCTCCAGACCGACGGTCATGTCGAAGACGGGCGACGGGTCGATGGTGCCGTCCAGGATGTCGGGCAGCAGCTCCGGGATGTACGCCCGCACCGGCGCCACACCGCCGCGCAGCGCGATGTTCCGGTCGAACATCACGCCCAGGTCGAGGCCCGTGCCGCTGCCGTGCGGCACGCCGACGAAGCCGATGGCGCCGCCGTCGCGGGTGATGTTCACGGCCGTCCGCATGGACTGCTCGGTGCCGACCGCCTCCACGACGGCGTGCGCGCCCTGGCCGCGGGTCAGCTCGCGGACGGCCTCGACGGCCGCCTCGCCGCGTTCGGCGACGACGTCCGTGGCACCGAAGGCACGCGCGATGTCCGTACGTGCCTGGTGGCGTCCGAGCGCGATGATCTGCTCGGCGCCGAGCCGCTTGGCGGCCAGCACGGCGCACAGCCCGACGGCGCCGTCCCCGACGACCGCGACGGTGGCGCCCTTGCGGGCTCCCGCGCCGAGGGCCGCGTGGTGACCGGTGCCCATGACGTCGGAGAGCGTCAGCAGGGCCGACAGCAGGTGATCGTCGGAGGCCGCCTCCTTGGGCAGCTGTACGAGGGTGCCGTCGGCGAAGGGAACGCGCACGGCCTCGCCCTGACCGCCGTCGTAGCCGACCGCGCCCCAGAAGCCGCCGTGCTCGCAGGAGGTGGTGAGGCCCTCGCGGCAGTAGTCGCAGACGCCGTCCGACCACATGAAGGGCGCGACGACCAGGTCGCCGCGGCGGACGCCGGTCACCTCGGAGCCGGTCTCCTCGACGATGCCGAGGAACTCGTGCCCGATCCGCTGCCCCGCCTGCCGGGCCGCCTCGCCCCGGTAGGCCCACAGATCGCTGCCGCAGATACAGGACCGCAGCACCCGCACGACCGCGTCGGTGGGCAGTTTCACCAGGGGCTCGGGGACGTCCTCCACGCGCATGTCGAACGGGGCGTGGATGGTGGTGGCGCGCATGACGAGGATCCTTCTCGGCCGATCGGCTGGGTGAGATGCGCTCAGGGGGTGGTTGAGCGCATCTCACCGTACGCCGCCCTCGCCGCGGTATGCGCGCCGAGGGTGCCCTGCACTCCGCTGACCAGCAGGAACTGGGCGGCGGCATAGGTCAGCATGATCCAGAAGTCCGGCCTCGGGAGCTGCGGCCAGTCGGCGACGCCGGTGGCGATGAGGGTGTCGGACAGCAGGAAGAGCGCCCCGCCCGCGCCCGCGACGGGCCCGAGCCGGGTGCTTGTTGCCGCCATCGCGGTCAGCAGCAGGCTGTAGCCCGCGACGGGGATACGCAGGCCGGCCGGCAGATCGGGCCACAGGAGGGTGACGGTGACGACGAGGGCGAGGACGTACGCGCCACCGAGCCAGGCCGACGGCCCGCGCACGTCTGGAGGGCGGTGCGGCGAATCCGGCCTTCTGAAGAGCAGGAGATAGCAGACGTGACCGGCCGCGAAGGAGGCCATCCCCACGAGGAAGGCCGGGTCGGCGTCGGACAGCAGCAGTACGTCGCCGCCCCAGCCGCAGAGCAGGGCGGCCACCAGGAGCCGCGGTCCGCCGCGTACGACCGCGTGGGCGGCGAGCAGGGGCATCAGAAGCGGCTTGGCGACCAGGTGCCCCGGGGTGAACCCGACGGCCAGGGAAACGAGGTCCACGGCAGCGGCCACGCCGAAGGAGACGAGCAGCACGCGCGCGTGCCGTGGGCTCACGCGACGGGCTCCGTGGCCGGCTTGCGCCCTGCGGACTTCGGCGTCGGCTGCCAGCCGGGCCCGCCGAAGACCCGTCCCGCCCGCTCGCGCCAACCGGTCGCCGCCTTCAGGTCCCTGGCGATGGCGGCGTACTCGTGGGTGGCGACGCGCAGGGGGTTGTAGGTGGCGATGTTCTTGGTGAGCCCGTAGACGGGCCGCTCGATCTCGGCGACGAAGGACCCGAAGAGCCGGTCCCAGACGATGAGGATCCCGCCGAAGTTGCGGTCCAGATAGCCGCCCTGGGAGGCATGGTGGACCCGGTGGTGGGAGGGCGTGTTGAGCACGAACTCGAACCAACGGGGCATCTTGTCTATCCGCTCCGTGTGGATCCAGAACTGGTAGACGAGGTTCGCCGACGAGCAGAACGCCAGCGCGGCGGGGTGCACGCCGAGGGCGATCAGCGGCACGTAGAAGGGCCAGACCGTCCAGGTCGTCCAGGGCTGGCGCAGCGCCGTGGTGAGGTTGAACTTCCGGCTGGAGTGGTGGACCACGTGGCAGGCCCACAGGACGCGGATGACGTGGTGCCCGCGATGCGACCAGTAGTAGAAGAAGTCCTGCCCCAGCAGCATCAGCGGAACGGTCCACCACAGGACGGGCACCCGCAGCGGCGTCAGTTCATAGATCGCCGTGTAGATCGCGACGATCGGGATCTTCCACAGGAAGTCGAAGACGAGACTCCCGAGCCCCATGCCGACGCTCGTCGCGGCGTCCTTCGCCTCGTACCCCGCGGCATCGTCGTCCGGATGGATCCGGACGCTCACCACCTCGATCACGGTGAGCAGCACAAAGGCGGGTATCGACCACAGCACGACATCGGGCAGGTTCGGCATGGATGCACCGTAGAACCGCAGCTCGGCCGCGGCTAGACGTTGTTACCCACAAGTATTACCGAGGGTACGCGCTTGCTTATTGGTGATCTCCGCCAAGAACGCCGACAGGTCCGGACCGATGCTCGTCGGATGTTCACCCGGTGCTCGTCACACCCCGGCCGCCCCCAACAGCACCCCCGCCGCATAGGTGACCCCCATCGCCAGCGCACCCCCGCCCACGTTCCGCAGTACCGCGCGGCCCGGGTCCGCCGAGCCCAGGCGGGCGCTCAGCCAGCCGGTGAGGACCAGGGCGGCCAGTACCGAGAGCACGGTGACGCCCAGGCGCCAGGCCGCCGGTGGCAGGACGATGGCGAGGAGGGGGAGAAGGGCGCCCACGGTGAAAGAGAGGAAGCTCGCCCAGGCCGCGTGCCAGGGGTTGGTGAGGTCGTCGGGGTCGATGCCGAGCTCTACGCGTGCGTGGGCCTTCAGGGCGTCGCGTTCCGTGAGCTGCTCGGCCGCCTCGCGGGCCACCTCGCGGGTCAGGCCGCGCTGCTCCAGGAGTTCGGTCAGCTCCTCGAGTTCGGCGGCCGGCTGTTCGCGCAGTTCACGTCGCTCCAGCGCCAGGGCGGCCTTCTCGGAGTCCAGTTGGGTGGAGACCGAGACGTACTCGCCCGCCGCCATCGACATGGACCCGGCCAGCAGCCCCGCGAGGCCCGCCGTGAGCAGCGCGGAGCGGTCGTCCGTGGCGCCGGCCACGCCGACGACGAGGCCGGCGGTGGAGACGATGCCGTCGTTGGCGCCCAGCACCGCGGCCCGCAGCCAGTTCAGGCGGGAGCCGAGGGTGCCTTCGTGGGCCTCGTCGTGCATGGGTACCGTCACACGGGGAGGATGCCACCTGGCGCGTCACCAGACCCGTACTGACGCTCCCCGCGCGAACACCGGACTCGTCGCGTCCGCCGGGGGTCGCGTCAGTGGTTCGGCCAGTTCCGCCACGGTCGGTCCCACCTTCGCCGCGAGGGCGTCCAGGGCGTCGAGGTCGAAGCCGTACACCCGGGCGGCGTTCCCGCCGACCATCGCGGCGACCTCCTCGCGCGGCACGCCCGCGTACGCGCAGCGCAGGCCCTCCCGGGAGTAGGGGTAGGTGCCCTCGTCGTGCGGGTAGTCGCTGCCCCACATGATCTTGTCGACGCCGATCCGCGCCCGCAGCGGCACCTCGTGCGGGCGCATGAAGCTCGCGCCGACGAAGCAGTTGTCCCGCCAGACGTCCGAGGGGCCCTTGCCCATCGCCTCCGCGAGTCCCGCGCCGAACTTCGACTCCGCCGTCGGCCTCTTCGCCCTCTTCGTCGCCGCCGCCGACAGCCTCCCGTGGTAGTAGTCCAGCATGTCGAGCACCCCGGGGATCCAGCCCGAGCCCTGCTCGGTCAGCACCAGTCTCAGACCGGGGTGGCGGCGGAAGGCGCCGCCGAAGATGAGGTGCCAGAGCGCGCGGTGGGAGAACCAGGTCGTCTCGACCATGAAGACCGCGCGGGCCGCCGGTTCCTCGCCCAGGGGCGGCGACGCCGAGCCCGCGTGGTGGTTCACGGGGACGCCCAGCTCCTCGCAGACCGCCCAGATCGGGTCGTACGTCGACGAGTACAGCTCGGGCAGTCCCGAGCCCGGTGGGGTGCCGGGGAGCAGCAGGCCGCCCCTGAGGCCCGCCCGGGAGGCCCACCTGATCTCCTTCACCGCCTCCTCCACGTCGTTCAGGAGGATCTGGAAGACACCCGCGCGGCGGCCCGGCGCGGCGGCGCAGAAGTCCGCGAGCCAGCGGTTGTGGGCGCGCAGGCCCGCCCAGCGCCGTTCGAACTCCTCGACGGTGGGGGCCGGCGCCATCAGGGCGGCCGACGGGAAGAAGGGCGGGATGGTGTTGGGGAACACCACCTCCGCGACGATGCCGTCCTCCTCCAGCTCCGCCAGGCGCCGTGCGGAGTTCCAGTTCTTGTCGGCGGTGTCGGCGAGCAGGTCCTCGTACGGGTTGACGTACGTGGCCGCCCACGCGTCGAACGCCTCGTGGTGTTCCTTCGCCAGGTAGGGCCGGTAGTCCAGGAGGTCCGCTCCGGCGTGGCAGTCCGCCGAGATCACGGTGTAGCGGTCGGTCACGGGGTCGTTCGTGGGGGCGTTCACGGCGTCGTCCCCAGGACCGGGAAGTCGTGGTCGGTCAGCCAGTGGCGGCCCACCTCGCGCGAGCGTGCCCAGGACGCCGCCACGGCCGTCTGGTCGTCGCTCTGGCCGAGTTCGGCCGGGGTCGGGCCGATGCGCCGGGCGAGCGGGGTCAGCCGCTCGACGTCGAAGCCGAAGACCTCGGCGGCCGCGAGGCCGAGCATGCGGCGGGTCTCCGCGACCGGGATGTCGTGGAAGGTGCGCCGTAGCCACGCGCGGGTGTCGGGCCAGGTTCCCTCGGGGTGCGGGAAGTCGCTGCCCCAGAGGATGTTGTCGACGCCGATCTCGTAGCGCTGCGCGAGTTCGCGGCGCTTGGTGTTCGTCGCGCAGATGAAGAGCTGGCGGTCGAGGTACTCGTGCGGGGGCCGCTTCAGCTCCTCGAAGGGCGACAGCTTCTTGCCGCCGTGCGCGCCCAGGTAGAGGCGGTCCATGAACCAGAGGAGGTTCGGCAGCCACCAGCAGCCCGACTCCGCGACCCCGAACCTCAGCCCCGGGTGGCGTTCGAAGACGCCCGACCAGAGCAGGAACCACAGGGGGCGCGCGGGCCACCAGGTGCATTCGGAGACGAAGATCCCCAGGTGGTCGCCGTACTCGTGGCGCGGGGCCGCGCCGGAGTGCGTGACCACCGGCATCGCGCACTCGGCGGCGGCCGCCCACACGGGGTCGTAACGGCGGTCGTGGTAGGGCTCCTTGTCGACCCACATGGAGGGGATCATCAGGGCGCCGAGTCCCGACTCCTTGGCGCGGTACACCTCGGCGACGACCGCGTCGGGGGCCGCCGTGATCGGCAACAGGGCGACCCCGCAGTGCCGTTCGGGGTTCTCCCCGACGAACTCCGCCAGCCAGCGGTTGTGGGCCTGCGCGCCCGCCATGCCGAGCTGCGGGTCGTGGTCGCCGGAGAGACCGAGGCCCACGCCGAAGGGGGCCGCCGTGCGGCTGTCCACGGCGTCGGCGTCCGGGAAGACCACCTCCCCCGCCACACCGTCGCCGTCCAGCTCCTTGAGGCGCTGCGCGGTGTCCCAACCGCCGCGCAGGCCCTCCTCGTTGTCCTGGAACCAGCGGTCGGCGAACGCCTCGTTGCGGATACCGAGCCGGTTCATCTCCTCGCGGCGCCGGCCCTGGCCCGCGAGGAACTCGTCGAAGTCCCGGTGGAACCGGGAGTCCAGGTAGGGCCGGTACTCCTCGGTGGGGAGCCCGGCGTGGCAGTCGGAGGAGATGATCAGATAGGGGTCCCGCTCGGTCATCGCCCGCCTCCTCAGTCCAGGATGAAGTGCTCTAGGTACGACGGGTCGGCCCGGTCGAGCATCGACTGCGACCTGGACCGGATCTGCCGGTCGCTGTGCTCGCTCGCGGGCAGCAGCCAGAACCGGCCCTCCCTGATGCCGTCCGCCACCAGGGCGGCGACCTCCTCCACCGGCGTGAACCGCACCTCCTGCCCCGCCTCCTTCATCGCTGCCTCCCACTGGTCGAGGCTGCGGTAGGGGGTCTTCCTGGGGCGCTGTTTCGCGTAGCGCTCGGGCCGGTTGCGGTGCGACTCCCACAGGCCGGTACGCAGCATGTGGGGCCCGGGGAAGAGCACCGACGCCCCCACGCGCGCGTGCTCCGCCTTGAGATGCGCGTACAGGGACTCGGTCATCGTCACGACGGCCGCCTTGGTGACGGCGTACACGGAGGCGGTCGGCAACGGGGCGATCCCGCCGTCGCCGGACGAGGTGTTGACGACGTGGCCCGGCTCCCCGCCGGCGATCATCCGCGGCACGAAGGCCTGGACGCCGTGGAAGACACCCCAGACGTTGACGGCGAAGGCCCACTTCCAGTCGTTCGGATCGTGCTCCCACATGCGGCCCTCGGCGCCGGAGCCGACTCCCGCGTTGTTGCACAGGACATGCACGGCGCCGTACTTCTCGTACGTCTCGGCGGCGAGAGCGTCGAGCTGTTCGCGCTCCGAGACGTCCACCACGCGCGCGTGCACCTGCGCCCCGTCCTCCCGCAGCGTGGCGGCGGCCTTCTCCAGGGCACCCTCTTCGACGTCCGCGAGGACCACCTTCAGACCGTCCGCCGCGAACCGGCGCGCCATCGCGAGCCCGATACCGCTCGCCGCGCCGGTGACGACGGCGACCTGCCCCGCCCGGAGTTCCATCAGGCGCTCCCTTCCGGCGGCCCGTCGAGGATCTGCCGCGGATCGTCGTAGCGCTGATGGATGTAGGGCAACAGGGCCTGGGCGCTGACGCGTTCGACCACCCGGCCCGTCTGGTCGGTGGTCTTCTCGCCGAGGGTGATCTCGACCAGTTCGCGTACGGGGAGGTCGGCGACCGGGTCGTACATCGACTCGCGCAGCACGACGTCCCCGGTGACGCGCTCCAGCCTGCGCACCTTCTCGTTGCGTACGCAGTGCACGAGCACGGGGTGGACGTCGAAGCCCGAACCGTCCACCGCGGGAAGGAACTTGAAGTAGAAGTCGGTCTTCCGGGCGGGCTCGGGCAGCGGGAGGTCACCGCTCACCGCGCCGCGCACCTCGACGAAGGCGATGCCGTGCCGGGCGAGTGCGGCCCGTACGACGAGGCCGTCGCGTTCCACGGTGACCTCGCCGAGCTTCTTGGGCTCCCCGAAGACCTCGCGGCCGCCGATGAGCGCCCGCTCGTGGGTCATCGGCATGACCAGCGGGTACCAGCCCTCGACGCCGTCGTGCGCCGCGGCGACGGCGAACGAGCCCGCGCCGAGCGGATAACCCGGCAGGTCCACCTTGCTGATGTTCACCCGGACCAGGGGGCGCCCGGTGGGTTTGAGCGGGGGTGGCAGGACCGCCGCGACCGCGTCCGGATCACTCTCCCAGACGGCCACCACACCCGTGGACCAGATGTCGGGGAGCTTGGCGCTCGCGGTGCGCGCGGCGGCGATCTCCGCCTCGGTCCGTGCGCCGTACCTCACTCGTGCCATGTCCGTACCGCCCTTCGTAGGCGCTACCTGCTGGGGCGCGGAGCACGCTTGCAGGACACCGTCGAAAGGTCCATAGCCATGCGTCAGCCATGCGCCCGGGCCGTGCGCCGGGCCGGACCAACCGGTGACCCGCGCCACAGAAGGCACCCCTGTCCCCCGCCGGCCGCGTCAACTCCGGGGGCCGGACCGTCCGTCGGTTCCTGGAAGGTGGGGACCGGACTGTCAGTCAGGGCCCGTATCCTCAGTGACCATGCTCGAAGACCTGACGACCGCAGCGTCACCAGCCCCCTGGCCGGCCGCGTATCCGCAGGGGTACGCGGTCGTCGACGTGGAGACCACCGGCCTTGCCCGCGACGACCGGATCATCTCGGCCGCCGTCTACCGGCTGGACGCGCGCGGCGAGGTCGAGGACCACTGGTACACGATGGTCAACCCGGAGCGGGACCCGGGCCCGGTCTGGATCCACGGTCTGACGTCCGAGGTGCTCGAAGGCGCCCCGCTCTTCCAGGACATCGCCGAGGAGTTCTCCGACCGGCTCGCCGACCGGGTGCTCGTGGCGCACAACGCGGTCTTCGACTGGTCGATGATCGCTCGGGAGTACGCGCGCGCGGAGCGTGAGGCACCGGTGCGCCAGCGGCTGTGCACCATCGCGCTCTCCAAGGAACTGGGCCTGCCGCTGCCCAACCACAAGCTGGAGTCGCTGGCCGCGCACTTCGGTGTCGTACAGCAGCGGGCGCACCACGCGCTGGACGACGCGCGCGTGCTGGCCGAGGCGTTCCGGCCGAGCCTGCGGGCCGCCGCGCGGGACGGCATCCGGCTGCCGCTCCTGGAGTGCCGGCCGCTCAAGGAGTGGTCCGAGAGCCCCGCGGCACCGCGGATCGTACGGCAGTCCGGTCCCGGTGGCCACTCGTCCGGCGGGTACGCGTCCGGTGGCTACCCGTCCGGGAGTTGGCGGCCCTCACGCAAACGCCCCGCATGCCCCTATCCCAACCCTGGTCGCTACGAAGCGGACAAACCACTCAAGCAGGGTATGCGGGTCGCGTTCTCCGGGGACACGTCCGTCGACCGCGAGCTGCTGGAGGACCGTGCCGTCGAGGCCGGCCTGCATGTCGCGACGAGTCTGTCCCGGCTGACCAGCCTGCTCGTCACCAACGATCCGGACTCCAGTACGTCCAAGGTGGTCAAGGCCAAACAGTTCGGGACACCGGTGATCGACGAGGCGGCGTTCGGCCAGCTGCTGCGGGACGTGGCGCCGGCCTCGGAGAAGTGACCCCGGGGGCTGAAGAGGGGCCGGGGTCGCTGACGGACGTACGGGTGATTGCCGGGCGACTCGCCCGGCGCCCGCTCGCCCGCGCCGCGTCGGCACCTCACCCTGTGGCGCATGGCGAGATGCGAAGTGTGCGGCAATGACTACGGCATGACCTTCGAGGTGCACGCGCAGGGCGCGGTGCACGTCTTCGACTGTTTCTCCTGCGCGATCCACCGGATGGCCCCCATCTGCGAGCACTGTCGCGTGCAGATCATCGGCCAGGGCGTCGAGGTCGAGGGCCACTGGTTCTGCGGCGCGCACTGCGCCCGCGCGGAGGGCAAGGTGGGCATCATCGACAAGGTCTGAGAGCCGGGCGCAACGGTCCGGGAGCACACGTTCCCGTCGTGTCGACGCGCACCCCCCTGAATACACCCCACGACCGAGTTGTACGGTCGTGGGGTGTACCGCTTCCTGTTGTCCCGGCAGTGGGTGATCCTCACCCTGATCGCCCTGCTCCTGATCCCCACCATGATCAAGCTGGGCATCTGGCAGATGCACCGCTACGAAATGCGCAGCGCCCGCAACCAGCTGGTGGCCGACGCGCTGCACGCCAAGCCGGTACCCGTGGAGAAGCTGTCCTCCCCCCGACACGCCGTGACCCGCACCGAGAAGTACCGCACCGTCACCGCGACGGGCACCTTCGACACCGCCCGGGAAGTCGTCATCAGGCGCCGCACCAATGCCGACGGCGAGGTCGGCTTCCACGTCCTCACCCCGTTGGTCCTGACGGACGGCAAGGTGGTCCTGGTCAACCGCGGCTGGATCCCCACGAACGGGGCGCAGACCGCGTTCCCGAAGATCCCCGCACCGCCCGCCGGCCGGACCACCATCACCGGGCGGCTGATGGCCGACGAGACGACCGCGGCGAGCGGCATCAAGGACATCAAGGGGCTGCCGGACCGGCAGATCATGCTGATCAACAGCGAGGAGCAGGCGCGGCGGCTCGGCGCCCAGGTGCTCGGCGGCTACGTCGAACAGACCGCGCCCGAGCCGAAGGGGGACACCCCGGAGCAGATCTCCGACCCCGGTAGCGAGGACGCCCCGTTGAACTACGCGTACATGATCCAGTGGTGGCTGTTCGCCGCGGCCGTCCCGGTGGGTTGGTGGGCCCTGGTCCGCCGCGAGCGCCGCGACCGGGCCGAGGCCGCCGCCTCCGCGACCACACCGGAAGCGGCCACGGTGGCCGCCTGACCCCTGGCCCGCCGCGCCCGTACTTCCTCGATCGGTGTCACCCGGTCGGCCCCCGACCCGATTGGCCCCGGCCTTCGCCGGGAACTCGCCCCACGTGCACCCACGTATCGAGGACTACGCGCTCATCGGGGACGAACAGACCGCCGCGCTGGTGGGCCGGGACGGATCCGTCGACTGGCTCTGTCTGCCACGGTTCGACTCCGCCGCCTGCTTCGCCGCGATCCTCGGCGACGAGAACCACGGTCGCTGGCGGATCTCACCCGCGGGGGCGGGCCCCTGCACCCGGCGGGCGTACCGGCAGGACA
The DNA here is from genome assembly GCF_055638955.1 of Streptomyces sp. NPDC111507. Lineage (NCBI taxonomy): Bacteria > Bacillati > Actinomycetota > Actinomycetes > Kitasatosporales > Streptomycetaceae > Streptomyces > Streptomyces sp. NPDC111507. Next base: position 49,764 of record NZ_JBVKBU010000001.1, read on the forward strand.
CGCTCGTGCTCGACTCCGAATGGGAGACGGACGAGGGCGCGGTCCGCGTGAGCGACTTCATGCCACAGCGCGAGCACGCCCCCGACCTCATCCGCGTCGTCGAAGGGCTCAGCGGCCGGGTGACGCTGCACAGCACACTGCAACTGCGCTTCGACTACGGCTCCGTCGTGCCGTGGGTGCGCAAGGCGGACGGCCAGCGGGTGGCGGTCGCGGGCCCGGACTCGGTGTGGCTGCGCAGCGAACCCGAGGTACGCACCTGGGGCAAGGACTTCCGTACCCACTCGGAGTTCACCGTGGAGGCGGGCGAGAAGGTCGCCTTCGTCCTGACCTGGCACCCCTCGCACCAGTCGCGCCCGCCGCTCGTCGACCCGTACGAGGCACTGCGCTCCAGCGTCGAGGACTGGCAGGCGTGGGCGGCACGCTGCCGTTACGACGGTCCGCACCGCGACGCCGTCGTGCGCTCCCTGATCACCCTGAAGGCCCTCACCTTCGCCCCGACCGGCGGCATCGTCGCGGCCCCCACCACCTCGCTCCCGGAGGAACTCGGCGGCGTCCGCAACTGGGACTACCGCTACTGCTGGCTGCGCGACTCGACCCTCACCCTGGGCGCGCTCCTGTCGGCCGGGTACCACGAGGAGGCCGAGGCCTGGCGCGACTGGCTGCTGCGCGCGGTCGCGGGTGATCCCGCGGACCTGCAGATCATGTACGGCCTCTCCGGTGAGCGCCGGCTGCCCGAGTTCGAGCTGCCGTGGCTGCCCGGCTTCGGGGGCTCGTACCCGGTCCGGATCGGCAACGAGGCCGTGAAGCAGCTCCAGCTGGACGTGTACGGCGAGGTCATCGACTCGCTCACGCTGGCCCGGCGCTCGGGCCTGCCGTCCAAACCGCACATGTGGCGCCTGCAGTGCGCCCTGATGGAGTTCCTGCGGACCGCCTGGCGGCAGCCGGACGAGGGAATCTGGGAGGTGCGCGGCCCACGCCGGCACTTCGTGTACTCGAAGGTGATGGCGTGGGTGGCGGCCGACCGGGCCGTCCGGGCGCTGGAGAGCGAACCGGAGCTCGCCGGCGACCTGGAGGGCTGGCGCACGATGCGCGACGAGGTGCACAAGGAGGTGTGCGAGCACGGCTTCGACAGAGAACGCAACACCTTCACGCAGTCCTACGGGTCACGCGAACTGGACGCGTCACTGCTGCTCATCCCCCGCGTCGGCTTCCTGCCGCCCGACGATCCCCGGGTCGTCGGCACCATCGACGCGGTGCGCGCCGAGCTCGCACGCGACGGCTTCCTGCTGCGCCGCTACAGCGACGAGGGTGTCGACGTCGACGGGCTGCCCGGCGGCGAGGGCACCTTCCTCGTCTGCTCGTTCTGGCTCGCGGACGCGCTGCACATGACGGGCCGTACGAAGGAGGCCCGCGAGCTGTTCGAACGGCTGCTCGGCCTGGCCAACGACGTGGGGCTGCTGTCCGAGGAGTACGACCCCGTCGCGCGCCGCCAGCTCGGCAACTTCCCGCAGGCGTTCAGCCACCTCGGCCTGGTGGGGACCGCCTTCCACCTGTTCGGTGAAGCGCATCCGGGAGGAACCGGGGCGACCGGATAGGGGAGGATGGGGGCCATGGATCTTGGACTGAAGGACCGTGTGTACGTCGTCACGGGAGCCACCCGTGGCCTGGGCAACGCCACCGCGCGCGAGCTCACCGCGGACGGCGCGAAGGTGATCGTCACGGGGCGGGACGAGAAGACCGCCGCCGACGCGGCGTCCGCGCTCGGCCCGAACGCGGTCGGGGTGGCCGCCGACAACTCCGACCCGGGGGCCCCGGGCCGGCTGATCGCGGCGGCCCGCGAGCACTTCGGCGGTTTCGACGGCATCCTGATCAGCGTCGGCGGCCCGCCGCCCGGGTTCGTCGCGGACAACACGGACGAGCAGTGGACGGCCGCCTTCGAGTCCGTCTTCCTGGGCGCGGTCCGGCTGGCCCGCGCGGCCGCCGCGGAGCTCGGCGAGGGCGGCGTCATCGGCTTCGTGCTCTCCGGCTCGGTCTACGAGCCCATCCCGGGCCTGACCATCTCCAACGGTCTGCGCCCCGGTCTCGCCGGGTTCGCCAAGTCCCTCGCCGACGAGCTGGGCCCGCGCGGCATCCGTGTCGTGGGCCTGCTCCCGGCCCGCATCGACACGGACCGCGTGCGCGAGCTCGACGGTCTCTCCGCCGACCCGGAGGCCACCCGCGCGGCCAACGAGTCGCGGATTCCGCTGCGCCGCTACGGCACCCCGGAGGAGTTCGGCCGCACGGCGGCGTTCCTGCTCTCGCCCGCCGCGTCGTATCTGACGGGCCTCATGATGCCGGTGGACGGCGGCGTGCGGAGCGGGTTCTGAGTCCGCTCGGGCACCACCTGGGCGACTAACTCACCCTCTCGGCCCGGTGCTTGACCCCGCGCAGGCGTACCTCCGCGGGGAGCGCGGCGAGGCCCGCGGAGTCCCGGGCGTGCGCCAGGGCCTCCGTCGTCAGCAGGTGCAGCGCCTGCCCGGGATCGACATGCGGTTCCAGCAGGAGCTGGACCCGGGTCCCGGGAGCGCCGCGCCGCCCGGTCAGCTGGACCTCGGCCCGTTCGACACCGTCCAGCCGTCCCGCCTCGGCGGCCAGTACGCCCTCCAGGGCCCGCCCGCGCAGCAGCGCCCCTTCACCGTCACCGGTGTCGACGAGCACCTCCGCGAGCCGGCGCCGCCGCAGCACGGCCGACAGCCACCACAGGCTGAGCAGGACGACGACGGCGAGAACGGCGATGACGGTCGGCCACCACCAGCCCTGGTCCCGCCACCGGGTCCGTCGGGCGGCACTCAGCAGCACGTCGTGCCGCCCGTCGTGGATCCACCAGGAGGGCGGCCGCACGCCCAGTCCGACGGCGAGCACGGAGCCGCCGACGACCAGCAGCGCGAGCCCGACGATTCCCAGCAGGACACGGTTGACGATCCTGAGCACCGCCCTCACCCCTTCCGGCCCGGACGCGCGACATGCACCGACAGGGCGGGCGACCGGACGAGCCCGAGTCCCCGGATGCCGTCGGCGAGCGTGGCGTCCAGGTCGGCCCGTACGTCGTCGAGTGCGCGGAAGTGCGAGACCGCCCGCACGTCGACCTTCCTGCGCCCCATCCGTACCCGGACCGACCGCACCCCGGAGACCTCCATGGCCCGGTCGCGCAGCGCCGTCGCGGCGGCGCCCCGGTGCAGCCCGGCCCGTACGTCGGGATGGGTGCGCCGCATCGGCAGGACGTCGCGCAGCCCCGGCGTCACCGCGAGGACGATCAGCCAGAGTCCGAGGGCCGCGGCGAGGCCGGCGCCGACGAGCACCCAGGTGTCGTCGAGGGGCCGTTCGGCGAGCTGCCGGGCGAGGAACCTGCGCCAGTGCGAGGCGGGCCGGTGGGCACGTACGGCCGCGACGTCGTACAGCAGGACGCCCGCACCCACGAGGACCAGCAGCGCGACGATCCCCGCGGGGACGCGGCGCGCCGACCAGAACCGGCCCTGCCCGCCGTTCGCGTCGTCGACGGCGGGCGGCGGGTCGTAGTCGGCCGCGGAGGCGGACTGGTCGAGTTCGTCCTCGGCCGGTGGGCCGGCGTCGGTCTTCTCCAGGACGGGCATGCGTCGGGTGGTGTTCTCGGAGCCCTGGGGCTCGCTCATCGCGTCCTCCCCTGTGCCGCGGCGGTCGCCGGTACCAGGTGCAGCCGCTCGATGTGGACCGTCACCTCCGGCACTTCCATCCCCGTCAACGCGTCTACCCGCTCGGCGACATGACGACGCACCGCGTTGCAGCGGGCGCCGATGTCGGTGGGGTAGCCGAGTTCGAGGTGGACGCGGACGCGGGCGGTCTCGTGGTGGACGACGACCGTCGCGTGCGGGGGGACGGCGTCCGGGGGCAGCGGGTCCAGGGCCTCGTGGGCGGCCTGCGCGGCGATCTTCGCCACGACCCGGTCGGCGATCCGGGTCGCGCCGCGCGCGCCCGCCTCGACGGCCGTCAGGGGACGTCGGGTGTCGCCGAGCGGGCCGGTCACGGGCGTCACCGCCGCCGGTCGTCGCGGGGACGGAAGAAGTCACCGAGATCCAGGTCCCCCTCGAGGAATCGTCCGACGACGAACCCGACGGCACCCAGGGCGGCCACAAGCAGAAAGGCCCCGAAGCCCCCGAAGTACCCGGCGAAGCCCAGCGCCATTCCGGCGATCATGCCGATCACGGCCAAGCTCATGGTGCACTCCTCAGCGGTTCGACAGCCACGGTGTCGTGGGCCGTTGCGCGGCCGGGCCGGTCACTGGAGCCGCGCCTCCGGCTCCTCGTCTTCTTCCTCGGGAAGCTTCACATCACTCACCGCGATGTTGACCTCGACGACCTCGAGTCCCGTCATGCGCTCCACGGCCGCGACGACGTTCTCGCGCACGGCACGGGCGACGTCCGCGATCGACACGCCGTACTCGACGACGATCTCCAGGTCGAGCGCGGTCTGGAGCTCCCCGACCTCTGCCTTGACGCCGCGCGAGACGGATTTCGACCCCCCTGGCACTCGGTCGCGCACGGCCCCGAAAGTCCGGCTCAGCCCACTGCCCATCGCATGCACGCCGAGCACGTCCCGGGCGGCGAGCCCGGCGATCTTCTCCACCACACCGTCGGCGATCGTGGTCCGCCCCCGCGTCGCGGGATCACCGCCGCCGCGCTTGGTGACCCCGGGCTTGCGGCTCTGGGGGGCCTCCTTCTCGCTCCCGGCGCTGTCCGTCCGGTTCTGCTCCGTCATGTCGGTCATCGCCGTACGTCCCTTTCGGTCGTCCTCCCTGCCCACAGTAGGTGCGGTTGCGGGCTCGCGCGCCAGGGATGCGGCAGGCTGGAGCAATGACCGCGGATCGATGGACGCAGGCGGTACGGCGGCAGCTCGGGCTCGGGCGCCTGCTCCCGCTCGGGCACCCGCGGGACGGCGCCTGGATCGCCGAGGAGGCGGCCGACACATACCTGCGGCGCGCGGCGGCCGGCGTGCCCGGTGTCCGCCTCGGCACGCTCCGGATCGCCCTCGCGGACCCTGACCTGGTCCACGAACCCGTCGTACCGCCGCCGCCCAGCGCGCTGCCGCCCGGCCCCCTGCGCATCGTCGCGGAGTTCACGGCCGGGGCGGATCCGACGGCCCCCGGCGTCGAGCCGCTGCCCGCGACCGCGGCCCGTCTGCGCGTGACCCTGGCCGAGGCGGCCGAACCCCTCGGCCTGACGGTCACGGAGATCGACCTGAAGGTGACGGAGCTGGGGGACGTCTCCGCGCCGCCGACCGCCGTACCTCACGCCGCCCCGTCTCCGGCCGCCGTACCGACGGCGCCCGACGAGGCCCGGGCGGCCACCGCCGCTTTGTCCGTGCCGGGGGTACTCCACCTGACGGACGTCCTGGGCCGGCCGGTGCACATCGAGAACGTCCCCGGCGAGGATCCCGCCCTCGCCCGCCGCCACGTCCGCGTCGAACTGGCGGTCGCGGCGACGGAGCGAACGGTGGACGTGGCAAGAGCCGTCAGAGCGGCGGTCGCGGACGCCCTCCCCGACACTCCGTCAGTGACGGCACTGGTGACGTCCGTCGCCCAGGAAGGACGACCTCACTCCCCCAGACCGGCGAGATCCCGCAGCCGCCGGGCCTGAGCCGCGCGCTCGGCGACCCGCTGCTCCTCGTACGTCCGCTCCTGCGCCCCCCGCAGCAACGCCTTGGTCTCGACGACCGCGTCCCGAGGCGCGGCCAGCACCGCACCGGCGAGGTCCCGCACGGCATCCTCGATCTGGTCGGCAGGCACCGCGAGATTGGCGAGCCCCATGCGCTCGGCCTCCTCGGCCGACACGAAGCGGCCCGTGGCGCAGATCTCCAGCGCACGGGCGTATCCGACCAGGCTCACCAGCGGATGCGTCCCCGTCAGGTCGGGAACGAGCCCGAGGCTGGTCTCGCGCATGGCGAACTGCACGTCGTCCGCGACGACGCGCAGGTCACAGGCGAGCGCCAGCTGGAAACCCGCACCGATGGCGTGCCCCTGCACGGCGGCGATGGACACGACGTCGCTGCGCCGCCACCAGGTGAACGCCTCCTGGTACTCGGCGATGGTCGCGTCGAGCTCGGCGTCGGCCCCGCGCGCGAGGTCGATGAACGACGGCTCGCCGTCGAACCCCTCGGGCGTGAACGCCTGCCGGTCGAGCCCGGCCGAGAACGACTGGCCCTCGGCACGCAACACCACCACACGGACAGTGCCCGGCAGCGACCGCCCGGCCTCCGTCAACGCCCGCCACAGAGCAGGACTTTGGGCGTTGCGCTTGGCCGGATTGGTCAGCGTCACCGTGGCGATCGCGTCGTCGACGGTGAGCCGTACGCCGTCCTTGTCGAGTACGGGGTCAAGATCCTTGTCGAGCGAAGCCATGAGCTGCCTCCGATGGGTGCGGTCGGATCAGACGCGTACCTCGTGAAGGGCACGAGGAACACACCTAAGTGACTGCACAGTAACCACCCGGTCGATCACCCGACCGACCGGGTGGCCACCACCGAAGCCGATGGGGACGCCCGGCCTCAGGCCGAGGCGGCCTTCTTGCCCCGCGTCGCTCCGCCACGCCCTCGCAGCGTGACGCCCGACTCGCTGAGCATCCGGTGCACGAAGCCATACGAACGGCCGGTTTCTTCGGCCAGCGCTCGAATGCTCGCACCGGAGTCGTACTTCTTCTTCAGGTCTGCCGCGAGCTTGTCGCGCGCGGCGCCGGTTACCCGGCTGCCCTTCTTCAGAGTCTCGGCCACCCGTGCCTCCTCATGGGAAGTGCGCTCTGGACTTCTCATGATCACCCCTCAAGGCCTTCATGGCCACCCATTCGGCAAGGTCCGTGAGACACGGTTTTGACGACAGGAGCCCGTCCTCACAAGTGGAATCACAGGGTCCGCACTGCGCTGTCCGTACGACCGAACGGGTTCTTCCGTGAAGTACCAGGTCAGCGACGCAAGACGGCCGAGCCCTTGGGAACAAAGGACTCGGCCGCGAAATGAATGTAGGACACACCTCGGTACGAGGAGATCTCACACAGATGATGGATCACGGATCGGCCGAATGATCCATACGCAGTGGATCAGTCATTCGATCACGTCGTGCTGACGGCAGCCCCGGGGCGGTCCCGGAGTCCGTACGAGGGCTCAGGCGAGGGCAACGAGGTCCGCGTAGTCGGAGCCCCACAGGTCCTCGACACCGTCCGGCAGCAGAATGATCCGCTCGGGCTGGAGCGCCTCGACGGCGCCCTCGTCGTGGGTGACGAGGACGACGGCGCCCTTATAGGTGCGCAGCGCGCCGAGGATCTCCTCGCGGCTGGCCGGGTCCAGGTTGTTCGTCGGCTCGTCGAGGAGAAGGACGTTCGCCGAGGAGACCACGAGGGTCGCGAGCGCGAGCCGGGTCTTCTCGCCGCCGGAGAGAACGCCGGCCGGCTTGTCGACGTCGTCGCCGGAGAACAGGAACGAGCCGAGCGTCTTGCGGACCTCGACCAGGTCCAGGTCGGGGGCGGCGGAGCGCATGTTCTCCAGGACCGTGCGCTCGGGGTCGAGGGTCTCGTGCTCCTGCGCGTAGTACCCGAGCTTGAGGCCGTGGCCCTCGATGATCTCGCCGGTGTCGGGCTGCTCGGCGCCACCGAGCAGCTTCAGCAGGGTCGTCTTGCCGGCGCCGTTGAGGCCCAGGATGACCACGCGCGAGCCCTTGTCGATGGCCAGGTCGACATCGGTGAAGATCTCCAGCGAGCCGTAGGACTTCGACAGTCCCTCGGCCATCAGCGGGGTCTTGCCGCAGGGCGCGGGCTCCGGGAAGCGCAGCTTGGCGACCTTGTCGGAGACGCGGACCGCCTCGAGGCCGGCCAGCAGCTTGTCGGCACGCTTGGCCATGTTCTGCGCGGCCACCGTCTTGGTGGCCTTGGCGCGCATCTTGTCCGCCTGCGAGTTCAGCGCGGCGGCCTTCTTCTCGGCGTTCTGCCGCTCGCGCTTGCGGCGCTTCTCGTCGGCCTCGCGCTGCTGCTGGTAGAGCTTCCAGCCCATGTTGTAGACATCGATCTGGGCGCGGTTGGCGTCCAGGTAGAAGACCTTGTTGACGACCGTCTCGACGAGGTCGACGTCGTGGGAGATCACGATGAAGCCGCCGCGGTAGGTCTTCAGGTAGTCGCGCAGCCAGACGATCGAGTCGGCGTCGAGGTGGTTGGTCGGCTCGTCGAGCAGGAGCGTGTCGGCGTCCGAGAACAGGATGCGGGCCAGCTCGACACGGCGGCGCTGACCGCCGGAGAGCGTGTGCAGGGGCTGGCCGAGCACGCGGTCGGGCAGGTTGAGCGCGGCGGCGATGGTGGCGGCCTCGGCCTCGGCGGAGTAACCGCCCTTGGTGAGGAACTCGGTCTCCTGGCGCTCGTACTGCCGCATGGCCTTCTCGCGGGTGGCGCCCGAGCCGTTGGCGATGCGCTGTTCGTTCTCCCGCATCTTGCGGATCAGCGTGTCCAGGCCGCGCGCGGAGAGGATGCGGTCGGTGGCGAGGACGTCGAGGTCACCGGTGCGGGGGTCCTGGGGCAGATAGCCGACCTCGCCGGAGCGGGCGACGGTGCCGGAGGCCGGGATGCCCTCGCCGGCCAGGACCTTCGTCAGGGTCGTCTTGCCCGCGCCGTTGCGGCCGACCAGGCCGATACGGTCGCCCTTGGTGATGCGGAAGGTGGCGGACTCGATGAGGATGCGGGCGCCGGCGCGCAGCTCGATACCGGAGGCGGAGATCACGGACAGACTCCAGGGCAGGGTGGTTGGCGGGGTGGACGGCTGAGGACGTTCCCGCCGTCTAATGCGCGAGGAGAATGGCCATGGGCCCCAGTCTAACGGGGCCGTGCAACCACTTTCCGTGGGTGAGCGAGTCCGGCACTGTGACGCTCGCCCTGCCACGCGTTGCCCAGCGGCGTGCGGTGCGGGGTGATTCTGCCCAGGTCGTCGACGGCGACGAGCTCGGTGGTCCAGCTGTCGCCGGTGGCGCAGGGCTGCGCGATCAGGAGCGCCTCGCCGTGACGCAACGCACGTTCGGGGGCGAAGGAGCAGCCGTACCGGGCGGGCAGCGTCCAGCGCAGGTCGCCGTCGGCGATGCGGTAGGCGGCGACGCGCCGCGGGGTGATCACGGCGAGGATGCGGGTGCCCAGGGGCCGCAGCACCCCACTCGCCCCGTGGTCCGCGAGCCACCCGGCGGCCCCGGGAAGGGCCCGGTGCCAGCGCACGGCGCTGCCGTCGCCGCGCGCGGTGTCGGTGACCAGTCCGTCGTCCCACAGCGCGATCGCGTGCCCGCGCGCGGGAAGCACGGCCACCGGACGGCGGCCCTCGCGCGCGTAGGTCCAGCGGGGGTGGCCGGTCGCCCCGTCGTAGGCCTCGACGGCCGCCTTCGTGGCGCGCAGCGGGGGCTGTCGTGTCCCGTGCCCGTGCGCCACGCGTGTGTGGGCGATGAGGCGGTCTCCGTAGGGCGCGGGGCGCGCTTCGTGGGCGGCGGTGAGCAGCAGGGCGACGGCGACGGGGAGCAGGGCGCGGGCGGCGCGGCGGCGGGCGCCTGGGGAACGGAGCCGGGGGGCCGGGGGGTCCGTGGTCGCCGGGGCGGTCTGTTCCGCCTCCGCCGCCGCGACCGGCACAGCCATCACCTCGCCCCCATCGGCACCGCTCGCCGCTCCTAGGACCTGTCCGGCCGTCCAGGCGCACGGATCAGGCGCAGAGCGTAGGCGTGGGCGGTCGGAACGCCCGTCGGGACACGGCGGGCGGCGGGGGCGCGTCGCCCGTTCGGCCCTCCGCCCGGCGCCGGACCCGTGAGTGCGTACGAGGATGGCGCCACGGAACGACGTACGCCGAGGTGCGAAGCCGTACGCAGAGGGTGGTGTGCCCCATGCAGTTCGACGACGACGCCGACCTGGACACCTCCGACGTGCAGGATGTGCGCGGCAGTCGGATCCCTGGTGGCAGGGCGACCGTCGGGGGTGGCATCGCGGGTCTGATCGCCCTGATCCTCGGGCTGTTCTTCGGAGTCGGGCCCGAGCAGCTCGGGCTGTCCTCCGGCAACGACCAGCCCGCGGTGACCACTTCCTCGCTCGACCAGCTCAAGCAGACCTGCCGGAAGGGGCGGGATGCGAACGCCAGGGAGGACTGTCGAACAGTGGCGGTGGTCAACAGCGTGCAGGACTTCTGGGCGCAGGAGTTCGCACGACGCGGCGGTACGTACACGCGCTCGCAGACCGTCCTCTTCAGCGGGCGGGTGAACACCGCGTGCGGCACCGCGACCTCGGCGGTCGGGCCCTTCTACTGTCCCGCTGACCGCAAGGTCTATCTGGACCTGGGATTCTTCGACGACCTGCAGACCAAGTTCGGCTCCAGCAGCGGGCCGTTCGCGCAGGCGTACGTGGTGGCGCACGAGTACGGGCACCATGTGCAGGACCTGATGGGGACGCTGGGCAGGGCCCAGAGCGGTGTCACGGGCGCTAGCAGCAACTCGGTGAAAGTGGAGCTGCAGGCGGACTGCTACGCCGGGGTGTGGGCGCACCACGCGACGACGACGAAGGACCCGTCGACGGGCGGGCCGTTGCTCAAGAGGCTCGCTCCGGTCGACATCCGGGACGCGCTGGACGCGGCGGCCGCCGTCGGCGACGACCGGGTCCAGCGGGAGTTCCAGGGCCGGGTGACCCCGGAGACGTGGACGCACGGTTCGTCCGCGCAGCGGCAGCAGTGGTTCTACCAGGGCTATCGCACCGGCGACATGGCGCAGTGCAACACCTTCCGCTGAGTGGTCGGACGGGCGAGGAGAAGCCCGCGGATGCGGCGCGTTCCGGGCGGCGTCGGCTCTCCGGGGCGTTGTCAGTGGCCGGTGCAAGACTGGGCAGCGGGTGACATTCCGGCCCAGCAGGACGAGTTCCGGTGGGAGTGATCGGCATGGCAGGTACGGACGGCGGGCGCCCGAGCATCTACCCGACGCTGCTGTACGCGGACGCGAAAGCGGCGATCAGGCAGCTGACGGAGACCTTCGGTTTTTCGGAGGCCTCGGTGTACGAGAGTGAGGACGGCACGGTGATGCACGCCGAGTTGGTCCAGGGCAACGGCGCGGTGATGCTCGGCTCCAAGGGCCGCGGTGGCGTCTTCGACGGCGCGATGAAGGACGCGGGCCCCGCGGGGGTGTACGTGGTCGTGGACGACGTCGACGCACACCACCAGCGCGCCGTGGACCACGGCGCGGAGATTCTCATGCCCCCGACCGACCAGGACTACGGCTCGCGGGACTACCTGGCCCGGGACGCCGAGGGCAACATCTGGAGCTTCGGCACGTACGCCCCGGAGATACGGGGCTGACCCCGCGGCCCAGGCCTGATCCACACGACAGGCCCTAGCTGCCTCCGGTGTGGACCTGGAAGGCGGCGCGGCGTACGGCCTTGGCGAGGGCCGGGTCCGGGTGGGCGGCGGCGAGCGCGACCAGGACCTGGACGGTGCGGGGATGGCCGACGGCGCGCACCTCGTCGAGGAGCACGGGCACGGTGGGCTGTACGGCGGACTCCAGATGGCGCACGAGAAGCGGCGCCTCACCGTGGTCGGCGACGGCGGCGGCGGTGTCGACCCAGAGCCAGGTGGACTCTTCGCGGGTGAGGACCTCGTGGGCGTCCTCCGGGTCGTGGCCGTCGTGCTCGGCGAGCCACAGCAGGGCGTACGGGCGCAGCCAGGACTCGTCGGCCACGGCGCGTACGTCGGGCTCGGCGGGGGCGCCGACCACGCGCAGCGCCTCGAAGGCGAGGCCGCGGGTGAGGGCGTCCTCGCCGCGGGCGGCTTCGAGGAGTTCGGTGACGGCGCTGCCGACGGGGCGGGCGGCGAGCCAGGCGCGGTACTCGGCGCGGGCCGCGTTCGGGCGCAGCTGGGCGCAGCCGCGGAGCATGTCCGAGGCGGGCTGCTCGATGTTCCCTGCGGGGCTCTGCGCGGCGACGCAGATCTGCTCCAGCTTGACCCAGACCGCCCAGCTGCCGAGCGGGGTGAGCGTGGCCTGCCCGTCGGCGCAGGTGAGCGCGCCGACGGAGGCGAGCGCGTGCAGGGCCCAGTCGAGGAGGGGATCGAGGGGGGCGTCCGCGATCTCGGCGGCCTCCGGGACGGGCTCCGGCTGGGGGCCGTAGGGGATTTCGCAGCGCTCGGTGCGCAGTTCGGTGACGCGCTGTTCGAGGAGGTCGAGGAGCTGCTCCATGGGGACGGGCCCGGCGGAGAGCTGAAGGAAGGAGAGCACCTGGGGCATCGCGGAGACGACCTCGGCGACGGCGGACGCCTCGCGCTCGGCCGGCTCGGGGTGGGCGAGCGACCAGGCGTCGAAGAGGGCGACCCAGCCGCGCAGGACGGCGCTGTCGTCACGGTTCCAGGCGCGCAGTCGCCAGCCGGGGCGGGCGATGTCGCCGTGCACCTCGACGAGGCCGGCGAGGCGTGCGGTGTCCCAGTCCGCGCGGACCTGAGCCGGGGTCAGGCCCAACTCCTCGGCGGCCCGTTCCGCGGTCGCGTCGGCGAGGGTGCCCTTGCCGTCGGGGGTCGCGCCGTCGCTCCCCGGGCCGAGCGAGGCGTCGGCCCAGCGGGCGACACGGGCCGCGGCGGCGAGGCCGGTGCGGGCCATGCGGGCCAGTTCAGCGGGGGGCGGGGTGCCCTCGGGGGGCCGGGGTGCGGGTCGGCGCGAGCTGCGCTGGGTCACCGCTCGAGGGGCGGAAGCCAGGGGGCGCGAGCGGACGATTCGGAGCCTGGAGTCGCGCGGGTTACGGGACGTCACGGGTGCAGTCTTCCGGTTGACGGTCCGAAAACCCAAACGGAATGTCACAGCAGGCGACAGGGGTGGCCAATGGACAGGGTTCCGAGGGGGCTCGACACGTGTGAGCGAGGCCTCGCACGAGTTGACCGGGGCCCAACCGGAAGCTTTGGTGGGCGGCTCCGCCGGAGGGCTGTGCGGGGTGGCTCCGCCGGGGCATGCGGTCGTAGGCAGGGGTGGCTACATCAGAGGGGTGAGGAAGCGGCGTAGGGCCTCTTCGTAGTGGGGGGCGGCGTTCCACATGGCGCCGTGGGAGGCGTTCGGGACCGTGTGCAGGGTGACCAGGTCCGGGCGGCTCTCGGCGAGGCGGCGCGAGGGGCCCCAGGGGGCGATGGTGTCGTCCGGGCCGTGCACGATCAGGGTCGGGACCTTGAGCTGGCCGGGGTCGGCGGCCTCCTGGATGCGGTCGCCGTAAAGACCGGTGCGGCCCTGCGCGGCACGGACCGCGAGGGGCAGCAGGACGCTGGGCGTGTGGCGGGCCGAGGCGAGGGCGCGCAGCGTGGCTCCCCAGTCGAGGACGGGCGAGTCCAGGATCAGCCCGGAGATCCGCTCGCGCAGGGCGGAGTGCGCCGCGGTGCGCAGGGCCATGGTGGCGCCGATGGACCAGCCGTACAGGACGACCTGGTCGGCGCCGTAGCGCACGGCGTAGCGCACGGCGGCGTCCAGGTCGCGCCACTCGGTCTCGCCGAGGTGGCTGAGGCCGTCCGGGGAGCGGGGTGCGCCGAGGTCGCCGCGGTAGGCGAGGTCGAGCACGGGCAGCTGGTTGCGGTGCAGGAACTCCATCACGTTCATGGGGTGCTCGCGGGTGGTGCCGAGCCCGTGCGCCGTGATCACCCAGGTGTCGCGGGTGCCGGGCACGAACCAGGCGGGCAGCGGGCCGAGCTCGCCGGGGACGTCCACGTCGGCGTGGTCGAGACCGAGGGCGCTGCTGGGGTTGCCGATGTGCAGGTTCGGCGTGAGCCATGCCTTGTCGCCGGACTCCAGGGTGCCGTGGGTGACGCGTTCGAGGCGGCGTACGACCGTGTCGGCGGTGTGGCGTGCGTCGTCCAGGACGGGGCCGACGACCGCGTGGGAGCCGTCGCCCGTGAGGCCGTACCGTCCCGGGCGCAGGGAGGCCAGGTCGCGGGTGAGCGTGATCCGGCCCGCGGCCGTGGAGTGCACGGTGAGCCGGGGCTCGGTGGGCAGTGGCCTGCCGGGCGGCGCCTTCAGTGCGGCGTCGCTGGCGAACCGGCCCGCCGCCACGGAGGCTGCGCCCGCGGCCAGGGCTACGGAGACGGCCGCGGCCGTCGCTTTGACAGTACGCACGGATTCAGTCTCCCGGCGCGGCCCCCGGTCGGCCAGCCGGAGCGGGCGGTGGACTGCCGCCTCGGGGTGCGCGGGCTCGTTCTCCGGCACCGCGCCCGCACCGGCACCGCCGGGTCGGCACGCACCCGCACCGCCGGGTCCGCTGCCACCGCACCACCGGGTCCGGTGCCACAGCACTGCCAGGTCGGCACAACCCACACCACCAGGTCCGCTGCCACCGCACCACCAGATCCGGTGCCACCGCACCGCCGGGTCCGCTGCCACCGCACCACCGGGTCGATACGCCGCACCACCTGGTCGATACGCCGCACCGCCAGGTCGGTACGCCGCACCGCCAGGTCGGTACGCCGAGCCGGATCAGCGGGGCCCGGCCCCGTCGCCCTGTCCGTAGCGCCCCAGCCGCTCCCCCGCCTCGCCCACCTGTTCCGGTGAGAGCAGCGTCGGGGACAGGCCGGGCACGGACGACGCCAGGAGCCAGACGCGGGACATCCACTCCAGTTGGGCGGTGCTGTCGAACGCCTGGGACAGCGAGGCTCCGTAGGCGATGGTGCCGTGGTTCTGGAGAAGGCAGGCCGTGCGGCCGGTGAGGGCCTGGAGCATGTTCTCGGCCAACTCCGGGGTGCCGTAGGTCGCATAGGGGGCAACTCGGACCGGTCCGCCGAGGGCGCCCGCCATGTAGTGGATCAGGGGGAGTTCGGGGACGAGGGTCGAGACGGCCGTCGCGTGCGCGGCGTGGGTGTGGACGACGGCCCGCGCGTCGGTGGCGCGGTGGATCGCGAGGTGCATCGGCAGTTCGCTCGTCGGAACGAGCGAACCGAGGACTTGCCGGCCCTCGAGGTCCACTCCGACGGCGTCTTCGGGCCCGAGCCGGTCGTAGGGCACTCCGGTCGGTGTGACCAGGACCGTGTCGCCGACCCGGACGGAGACGTTGCCCGACGTACCGACGACAAGCCCGTCGGCCACCGTCCGGCGGGCCGTCGCGACGAGCTCGCCCCACGCGGCCGCCACCTCCCGCTCGCGCGCGCTCTCCCCCACGTCCCGCGCTTCCCGTGCGTCCCGCCGCTGCTCAGCCATGTGGCGATCCTGCCAGGCAGGGACGTCAACCCCCTGCCGGTGAGGGCACTTTAGGGCGGAAGACAAGCGTCCGTAAGGGCACATAGCAGCGCATATCGCCCTCCACGGGTGATTGGCTGGCGATCGACGGGCTTTCAACGATCTTCCAATAGCCTCTGGGGGATTTGTCACGCACGTCGCCATTCCGGGGGGAAACATGGCTCGTGACCACAAACCACTTCTTCGCCGTGCCCGCGTCCTCGCGGCGGCGGCCGCCGTGGCGGCGCTCACCGCCGCGGGGACCGTCCTCACCGGGACCCCGGTCGCCGCGGCGGCCAACCCCAAGGGCCACGACGTCTCCTCGCACCAGAAGAACGTCGACTGGCAGAGCGCGAAAGCGAAGGGCGCCCGGTTCGTCTATGTGAAGGCGACCGAGTCCCACACGTATCGCAATCCGTACTTCGGCCGGCAGTACGACGGAGCGCGCGACGCGGGGATCCTGCGCGGCGCCTACCACTTCGCGGTGCCGGACAAGTCGTCCGGCGCCACCCAGGCCGCGTACTTCGTGCGCAACGGCGGCGCCTGGCGCGCGGACGGCTGGACGCTGCCGCCCGCGCTCGACATGGAGTACAACCCGTACGACAAGAAGCACAAGTGCTACGGCCTGAGCAAGGCCAGGATCGTGAGCTGGATCCAGGCGTTCAGTGACGAACTCGAACGGGAGACCGGCCGCCGTCCCGTCATCTACACGACCACCCACTGGTGGAACACCTGCACCGGCGGCAGCGGCGCCTTCGCCGCGAACCACGCCCTCTGGCTCGCCCGCTACGACTCGGCGGACACGGGCGCGTTGCCGGCCGGCTGGTCGACGTGGACGTTCTGGCAGTACGACAACAACGGCACGCTCCCGGGTGACCAGAATCTCTTCAACGGATCCATGAGCCGGCTCAAGCAGTTCGCCGCGGGCTAGAAGCCCTCGAACAACCTCCGGCGGAACCCGATATTCCGCCTCCGTTCGAACATCTGGTAAACCGTCGGACCGCCCCTCCCGCACACTGGTCATCACAAGCGGAGGGGCGGTCCACCGTTTGGTACACCCCAACGCCCGCCCCAGTTCATCTTCCGTTCACTCAGGTTGCCTACGGTCCACCTGCCACTGACGTCAAACAGAAGCCTGGGTAAATGGAACACATCACGCTCCTCCTCGGAATCGTGATCGTCACCGCTCTCGTGTTCGATTTCACGAACGGTTTCCACGACACTGCCAACGCGATGGCGACCACCATCTCGACCGGCGCTCTGAAGCCCAAGACGGCGGTGGCCATGTCCGCCGTGCTGAACCTCGTCGGCGCGTTCCTCTCCGTGGAGGTCGCCAAGACGATCTCCGGCGGGATCATCAACGAAGAGGGCATACGCGTCCAGGTGATCTTCGCGGCGCTCGTCGGCGCCATCCTCTGGAATCTGCTGACCTGGCTTCTGGGTCTGCCCTCCAGTTCCTCCCACGCACTGTTCGGCGGCCTGATCGGCGCCGCGGTCATGTCGGCCGGCTGGTCGTCGGTGAACGGTTCGACCGTCGTCACCAAGGTGCTGATCCCCGCGGTCGCCGCGCCCATCGTGGCCGGACTCGCCGCGACGCTGGCCACCCGGCTGACGTACCGGATCGGCAACCGCGCCGACGAGAAGGCGACCGCCAAGGGGTACCGCGCCGGCCAGATCGCCTCCGCCGGCCTGGTCTCCCTGGCGCACGGCACGAACGACGCCCAGAAGACGATGGGCATCATCACCCTCGCCCTGGTCACCGGCGGCGTCATCGCCCCGGGCTCGAACCCCCCGCTGTGGGTCATCGTCTCGGCCGGTACGGCCATCGCGCTCGGCACCTACCTGGGCGGCTGGCGCATCATCCGCACCCTGGGCAAGGGCCTCACGGACCTCGCGCCGCCGCAGGGCTTCGCCGCCCAGACCAGCGCCGCGACGGCCATCCTGGCCTCCTCCCACATCGGCTTCTCCCTCTCCACCACCCAGGTCTGCTCCGGCGCCGTGATGGGCTCGGGCCTCGGCCGCAAGGGCGGCGTGGTCCGCTGGTCGACCGCGACCCGGATGTTCGTCGCCTGGGGCCTGACCCTGCCGGCCGCCGGTCTGGCCGGTGCCTCCGCCGAGTTCCTCACCAAGCAGGGCACCTGGGGCATCGTCCTCACCGGCGCGCTGCTCGTCGCCGGCGCCGGCACTATCTGGAAGCTCTCCCGCCGCCAGCCGGTCACCGTCGACAACGTCAACGACGTCGACGACGTCGACGCCGAACCCGCGGGCGTCGTCACCGCCGCGGTCGCCGCCGTCACCCCGCCGCCCGCGGGCCCCGTCACCGGCGGCCTGTCCGGCGACCTGAAGACCACCATCCCGTCCCCGGACGCGGAGCCCACCCGCCCGGCCACGGTGTAAGGACAGAACAGCATGCACATCGACTGGGCAGCCCTCGGCTCCGTCTTCGGAGTCAGCCTCGTGACCACCGTCGGCCTCGTCGGCCTCTTCACCCTCGGCATCGTCGGACTCTCCAAGCGCGAGTCCGCGTCCGCCCAGGGCGGCTCCGCGACCCTCGCGGTCACCGGCGCGTACGTCTGCTTCGCGGCGTGCGCCGCGGCGGTGGCGTACGGCATCTTCCTGATCGTCGGCAAGTAACCCAAAACGGGCGTCACTTCGCGTGGGGTGCGGGACGGATCACCGTCCCGCACCCCACCTGTATGTGGGCCTTCGCACACTCTCCCCGCGCAGGTCAACAGCAAGTTGACGGGTCTTCCAACCCGTGGTGGACTGCCGGAGCCAAGTACGGCGACAGAAGAGGAAGCCGGTGTGAATCCGGCGCGGTCCCGCCACTGTGACCGGGGAAGGAACTCCCCGGGAGCCAGGAACTCTCCCCGCCGGTCTCGTCGAACCAGGGCGTGGACACCCTGAGTGAGGACATAACGCCATGCGCGGCTGCCCAAGTGCCCCCCGAGCGACGGTTCCACCCGACCTGACGGTCGGCTGACCCCGTGCGTGCCGATCGCGTCTACGCGTACGGCGCCGCCGCCGGCCTCCTCGGCGATCTGCTGCTCGGCGATCCCCGCCGGGGGCATCCGGTCGCCCTGTTCGGGCGGACCGCGGGCGCCCTGGAGCGGGTGCTGTGGCGGGACCACCGCGGGTGGGGCGCCCTGCACACCGCCGTATGTGTGGGCGGTGCCGCCGGACTCGCCGCCGTCGCTTCCCGCGCCGTACGCCCCTCACGTGCCGCGTCCCTCGCGCTGACGGCCGCCGCCACCTGGGCCGTCGTCGGGGGCACCACACTCGGGCGGGAGGCCCGGGCGATCGGTGACGCCCTCGCGGACGGGGAGATCGAGATCGCCAGGGAGCGGCTGCCGCATCTGTGCGGACGGGATCCCCAGGCCCTCGACGCCGACGGCATCGCGCGCGCCGTCGTGGAGTCCGTCGCCGAGAACACCTCCGACGCCGTGGTGGGCGCCCTGGTGTGGGGTGCCGTGGCCGGAGTCCCGGGGCTCGTGGGCTTTCGGGCCGTCAACACCCTTGACGCCATGGTCGGTCACAGGTCGACCAGGTACCGGCGGTACGGGTGGGCCTCGGCTCGGCTCGACGACGTCGCCGGGTGGCCGGGGGCTCGTCTCACCGCCGTGCTCGCCGCTCTCGCGGGTGACAGTCCACGAGGGGCCCTGCGAGCCTGGCGCGCCGACGCCGTCAAGCATCCGAGCCCCAACGCCGGGCCCGTGGAGGCCTCGTTCGCGGGGGCGCTCGGGGTGCGCCTGGGCGGCACCCTCTCCTACGGCGGGCGCGTCGAGCACCGGCCCGAACTCAACGGCGCCGGGCGCGCCGTGCACGTCGACGACATCGAGCGGGCCGTACGGCTGTCACGCCGTGTCGGCTGGCTCGCCCTCGGCGTGAGCGCCGGCGGGCGGCTGCTCGTACAGAGGCTTCTCAGGAAGGGGCGTACGTCATGAGCGGCGGGCTGCTCGTCGCCGGGACCACCTCCGACGCGGGCAAGAGCGTCGTGACCGCCGGGATCTGCCGGTGGCTGGTGCGACAGGACGTCAAGGTCGCGCCCTTCAAGGCACAGAACATGTCCCTCAACTCGTTCGTGACGCGCGAGGGCGCCGAGATCGGGCGCGCGCAGGCCATGCAGGCACAGGCCGCCCGGGTGGAGCCGACCGCGCTCATGAACCCCGTGCTGCTCAAGCCGGGCAGCGACCGGAGCAGTCAGGTCGTCCTCATGGGCAGGCCCGTGGGTGAGATGACGGCCCGTGGCTACCACGGCGGGCGCCAGGAAGCCCTCCTCACCACCGTGCTGGACTGTCTCGCCGAGTTGCGGGGCACGTATGACGCGGTGATCTGTGAGGGGGCCGGCAGTCCTGCCGAGATCAATCTGCGGCGGACCGACATCGTGAACATGGGGATCGCGCGCAATGCGCGGCTGCCCGTGCTCGTCGTCGGCGACATCGACCGCGGGGGTGTGTTCGCCTCGTTCTTCGGGACGGTCGCGCTGCTGTCGCGCGAGGACCAGGAGTTCGTCGCCGGGTTCCTCGTCAACAAGTTCAGGGGGGACGTCTCCCTGCTGGAGCCGGGGCTCGACATGCTCCACGGCCTCACCGGACGGCGTACGTACGGCGTCCTGCCGTTCCGGCACGGCCTCGGCATCGACGAGGAGGACGGGCTGCGGGTGTCGTTGCGGGGAGCGGTCCGGGAGTCCCAGGTGACCTCCCCCGTCGGCGAGGACGTACTGCGCGTCGCCGTCTGCGCGATCCCGCTGATGTCCAACTTCACGGACCTGGACGCGCTGGCCGCCGAGCCGGGTGTCGTCGTGCGGTTCGTGGACCGGGCCGAGGAGCTGGCCGACGCCGACCTCGTCGTCGTCCCCGGGACCCGGGGGACGGTGAAGGCGCTGGAGTGGCTGCGCGAGCGCGGACTCGCGGACGCCCTCCTGCGCAGAGCCGCCGAGGGGCGGCCCGTGCTGGGCATCTGCGGCGGATTCCAGGTCCTCGGCGAGCACATCGAGGACGAGGTCGAGTCGCGCGCCGGTCATGTCGACGGGCTCGGACTCCTGCCGGTCCGCGTGCGGTTCGCACGCGAGAAGACCCTGACCCGGCCCGTCGGGGAAGCGCTCGGCGAGCACGTCGAGGGCTACGAGATCCATCACGGCGTCGCCGATGTGACGGGCGGTGAACCGTTCCTGGACGGGTGCCGGGTCGGCGCCGTCTGGGGCACGCACTGGCACGGCTCGCTGGAGTCGGACGGCTTCCGGCGCGCCTTCCTGCGCGAGGTGGCGGCCGCCGCGGGCCGTCGTTTCGTGCCGGCCGCCGACACGTCGTTCGCGGCGCTGCGCGAGGAGCAGCTCGACCGGCTCGGCGATCTGATCGAGGAACACGCGGACACGGACGCGCTGTGGCGGCTCATCGAGTCGGGCGCGCCGCAAGGACTGCCTTTCATTCCACCGGGAGCGCCCGCATGAGCACAGTGTTGTTGTTGTCGACCGCCGACACCGATCTGCTGGCGGCGCGTGCCTCCGGTGCCCCGTACCGGATCGGCAACCCCACCCGGGTGGACGTCGAGGGCGAACTGCCGTCCCTCGTCGAGGGCGCGGACATCGCCGTCGTACGACTCCTGGGCGGCAAGCGTGCCTGGGAGGAGGGCCTGCGGAAGCTGAAGGCCTCGGGCATCCCCACCGTGCTGCTCGGCGGGGAGTCCGTACCCGACGCCGAACTGATGGCGGAGTCGTCGGTGCCCGCCGGTGTCGTCGCCGAGGCGCTGCGCTACCTGGTCGAGGGCGGTCCGGACAACCTCACCGAGCTGGCCCGGTTCCTGTCCGACACCGTGCTGCTGACGGGTGAGGGCTTCGAGGAGCCGCGGAAGATGCCGGAGTACGGCGTCCACGGCGAGCGCGCGTTCGTCGAGGGCCGGCCGACCGTCGGCGTGCTCTTCTACCGGGCCCACCAGCTGTCCGGCAACACCGCGTTCGTGGACACGCTGTGCGACGCGATCGAGGCGCGCGGCGCCAACGCGCTGGCCGTGTACTGCGGTTCGCTGCGCGGCGCGGACGCGGGCCTGTACGAGATCCTCGGCGCGGCGGACGCGCTGGTCGCCACCGTGCTCGCGGCGGGCGGCACGCACGCCTCGGAGGCGTCCGCGGGCGGCGACGAGGAGGCCTGGGACATCGGCGCGCTCGCCGACCTGAACGTCCCCGTGCTGCAAGGACTCTGCCTGACCTCGTCCAGGAGTGCCTGGGACGCGTCGGACGCCGCCCTCTCCCCCATGGACGCGGCGATGCAGGTCGCGATCCCCGAGTTCGACGGCCGTCTGATCACCGTCCCCTTCTCCTTCAAGGAGCAGGGGCCCGACGAGGTGCCGGTCTACGTCGCCGACCCCGAGCGGGCCGCGCGCGTCGCCGGAATCGCCGTACGGCACGCCCGGCTGAAGCACAAGCCGAACGCCGACAAGAAACTGGCTCTCGTCTTCACCGCCTATCCGACCAAGCACTCCCGCGTCGGCAACGCGGTCGGCCTCGACACGCCCGCCTCGGCGGTACGGGTGCTCGACGCGCTGCGGGACGCCGGGTACGTCGTCGAAGGGCACCCCGACAACGGCGACGAGTTGATCCACCGGCTCATCAACGCCGGTGGCCACGACGTCGAGTGGCTCACGGAGGAGCAACTGGCCGCCGCGCCCGCACGGGTGCCGCTGGCCGACTACCGCGCCTGGTTCGACAGGCTGGACCCGGATCTCAGGCGCGGCATGCTGGACGCGTGGGGCGAGCCGCCCGGTTCCCTCTACGTCGACGGCGACGACATCGTGCTCGCGTCCCTGCAGTTCGGGAACGTCGTCGTGATGATCCAGCCGCCGCGCGGCTTCGGCGAGAACCCGATCGCGATCTACCACGACCCGGACATGCCGCCGTCCCACCACTACATGGCGGCCTACCGGTGGCTGGACAACTCCTTCGGCGCGGACGCCGTCGTGCACATGGGCAAGCACGGCACGATGGAGTGGCTGCCGGGCAAGGGACTCGGGCTCAGCGGCGGCTGCGCGCCGGACGCCGTCCTCGGTGAACTCCCGCTCATCTACCCCTTCATCGTCAACGACCCCGGCGAGGGCACCCAGGCCAAGCGGCGCGGCCACGCCACGGTCGTCGACCACCTCGTGCCGCCGATGGCCCGCGCCGACACCTATGGCGACCTGGCCAAGCTGGAGCAGCTCCTCGACGAGTACGCGCTGGTGTCCGACCTGGACCCGACGAAGGCCCCGGCCGTCCGCGCGCAGATCTGGACGCTGGTCAAGGCGGCCGAACTCCACCACGACCTGCATGTGGAGGACCAGCCGGACGACGCGGCGTTCGACGAGTTCGTGATGCACATCGACGGCTATCTGTGCGAGATCAAGGACGTGCAGATCCGCGACGGTCTGCACATCCTCGGCGGCGGCCCGGAGGCCGAGCCGCGCGTCAACCTCGTGCTGGCCGTGCTGCGCGCTTCCCAGGTGTGGGGCGGCACCGCGAACGCGCTGCCGGGGCTGCGGGCGTGCCTCGCCGAGTACTTCGGCCTGGTCGAGAAGGAACTGCTCGCCGAGCCGGGCGCGCCGGTGAAGGTGCCGGTCGAGCTGTCGGATCTCGTCGAGGGGCCCGCGCGGACCGGAGCCGACGCGATCGACCTGCTGGAGCAGCTGTGCCGCCGGATGGCCGAGGGCATGGAGGAGCGCGGCTGGGTGACGTCCGAGAGCACCGCTCTCGTACGGGAGGTGCTGGGCGTCGAACTGCCCGACGCCGTCGCAGTGCTGGAGTTCGCCTGCCGTGAGGTCGTGCCGCGCCTGGCCCGGACGACGGACGAGATCACCCACATCCTGCGCGCCCTGGACGGCGGGTACGTCCCCGCGGGCCCGTCGGGCTCACCGACCCGCGGGCTGGTGAACGTCCTGCCGACCGGCCGCAACTTCTACTCCGTCGACCCCAAGGCGATCCCCTCCAGGCTGAGCTGGGAGGTCGGGCAGTCGCTCGCCGACTCCCTGGTGCAGCGGTACCTGCAGGACACGGGCGAGTACCCGAAGTCCGTCGGTCTGACGGTCTGGGGCACGTCCGCGATGCGCACCCAGGGCGACGACATCGCCGAGATCCTCGCGCTGCTCGGCTGCCGCCCGGTCTGGGACGACGCCTCGCGCCGCGTGACCGGTTTCGACGTGGTGGGCCTGGCGGAGCTGGGCCGGCCGCGCATCGACGTCACGGTCCGCATCTCCGGCTTCTTCCGGGACGCGTTCCCGCACGTCGTGGGCCTGATCGACGACGCGGTGCGCGCGGTGGCCGAGCTGGACGAGCCCGCCGACCGCAACTACGTCCGCGCGCACGCCGACGAGGACACCGCCGAGCACGGCGACCGGCGCCGCGCCACCTCCCGCATCTTCGGCTCCAAGCCGGGCGCGTACGGTGCCGGGCTCCTCCCCCTGATCGACGCCCGCAACTGGCGCTCCGACGCGGACCTCGCCGAGGTGTACGCGGTGTGGGGCGGCTACGCGTACGGGCGCGGGCTGGACGGGCGGGCGGCGCGCGGGGACATGGAGATCGCGTTCCGGCGCATCGCCGTCGCCGCGAAGAACGTCGACACCCGTGAGCACGACCTCGTCGACGCCGACGACTACTTCCAGTACCACGGCGGCATGGTCGCGATGGTCCGGCACCTGACGGGCGCGAGCCCGGAGGCGTACGTCGGTGACTCGGCCGTACCGGACCAGGTGAAGACCCGCACGCTGGGCGAGGAGACCCACCGCGTCTTCCGCGCCCGGGTCGTCAACCCGCGCTGGATGGCCGCCATGCGACGGCACGGCTACAAGGGCGCCTTCGAGATGGCGGCGACCGTCGACTACCTCTTCGGGTACGACGCCACCGCCGGGGTCGTGGACGACTGGATGTACGAGAAGCTCAGCGCGGAGTACGTCTTCGACGCGGAGAACCGGGACTTCATGAAGAAGTCCAACCCGTGGGCGCTGCGCGGCATCACGGAACGGCTCCTCGAGGCCGCCGACCGGGGGCTGTGGGCCGAGCCGGACGCGGACACGCTGGAGCGGCTGCGTGCCACCTATCTGGAGCTCGAAGGCGACTTGGAGGGCGACGACCAGTGAGTACCCCGTTCCCGTTCACGGCCGTGGTCGGCCAGGACGACCTGCGGCTCGCGCTGCTGCTGAACGCCGTGTCGCCCGCCGTGGGCGGTGTGCTCGTCCGCGGTGAGAAGGGCACGGCCAAGTCGACGGCCGTACGCGCCCTGTCGGCGCTCATGCCGGGGGTGGACGTCGTCGCCGGGTGCCGGTTCTCGTGCGATCCGGCCGGGCCCGACCCGGCCTGCCCCGACGGTCCGCACGAGCCGGGCGCCTTCGAGACCCGGCCGGCCCGCATGGTCGAGCTGCCCGTCGGTGCCTCCGAGGACCGGCTCGTGGGCGCGCTCGACATCGAGCGGGCGCTCGCGGAGGGCGTGAAGGCCTTCGAGCCGGGGCTGCTGGCCGACGCGCACCGCGGGATCCTGTACGTCGACGAGGTCAACCTCCTCCACGACCACCTGGTCGACCTGCTCCTTGACGCCGCCGCCATGGGCGCCTCGTACGTCGAGCGCGAGGGTGTCTCCGTACGGCACGCGGCACGCTTCCTGCTCGTCGGGACCATGAACCCCGAAGAGGGCGAGCTGCGGCCGCAGTTGCTCGACCGGTTCGGGCTGACCGTCGAGGTGGCCGCCTCGCGGGAACCCGATCAACGGGTCGAGGTCGTACGGCGCAGGCTCGCCTACGACGACGACCCGGCGGGCTTCGCGGCGCGCTGGGCCGACGAGGAGTCCGCCGTACGGGCCCGGATCGTGGCGGCGCGGCAGCTGTTGCCGTCCGTGCGGCTCGGGGACCCGGCGCTGCGGCAGATCGCGGCGACCTGCGCGGCCTTCGAGGTGGACGGCATGCGGGCCGACATCGTCATGGCACGGACCGCGACCGCGCTCGCCGCGTGGGCGGGACGGACCGACGTGCTGGCGGAGGACGTACGTCAGGCCGCGCTGCTCGCGCTGCCGCACCGGCGGCGGCGCAACCCCTTCGACGCGCCGGGGCTCGACGAGGACAAGCTCGACGAGACGCTGGAGGAGTTCGGGGGATCGGACGAGGGTTCGTCCGAGGAGGGTTCCTCCGACGACGATCCGGACGGGGACCCGGATCCGGACGGGCCCGGTGGGGGTGGGCAGCCGCCTCAGGACGGGCCGGACGGCGACTCCCCCGCCGGTGACGTCCCGGCGCGGGGCGAGCCCTCGGACGACGGGCAGGCGCCGGCCGCACAGGGCGCCGGTGAGCAGTCCCCCGTACGGGCCGCCGAACCCTTTCGCACGAAGGTGCTGAGCGTGCCGGGGCTCGGCGAGGGCGCGGCCGGGCGGCGTTCGCGGGCGCGGACCGAGCACGGGCGGACCACCGGATCGCGGCGGCCCCAGGGGGCGCTCACCAAGCTGCACCTGGCGGCGACCGTGCAGGCGGCGGCACCCCATCAGCGGGCGCGGGGGCGGTCGGGGCGCGGTCTCGTCCTACGGCGGGACGATCTGCGCCAGGCCACCCGGGAGGGGCGTGAGGGCAACCTCGTGCTGTTCGTGGTGGACGCCTCCGGGTCGATGGCGGCGCGGCAGCGGATGAGTGCCGTCAAGGGCGCGGTGCTGTCGCTGCTGCTCGACGCGTACCAGCGGCGGGACAAGGTGGGGCTCGTGACCTTCCGGGGGTCCTCGGCCGACGTGGCGTTGCCGCCCACCTCGTCCGTCGACGCGGCCGCCGCCCGCCTCGAGTCGCTGCCCACGGGCGGGCGGACGCCGCTCGCGGCCGGGCTGCTGCGCGCGCACGACGTGCTGCGGGTCGAGCGGCTGCGGGACGCCGCCCGAAGGCCGCTGGTCGTCGTGGTGACCGACGGGCGGGCCACCGGCGGCCCTGAGCCCGTCGCGCTCGCCGAACGGGCGGCGCGGCTGTTCGCGGCCGACGGGGTCGCTTCCGTGGTCGTCGACTGCGAGGCGGGGCCCGTGCGGCTCGGACTCGCGGGGCGGCTCGCGGGTGAACTGGGCGGCACGGCGGTGACGCTGGACGAGTTGCGGGCCGACGCGATCGCCGGGCTCGTACGCGATGTGCAGGGGACTTCGAGGAGGGCCGCGTAATGCCGCAGGGGCAGCCGAGTGTCGTACCGGAGGACGGGCTGACGACGCGTCAGCGCCGCAACCGGCCGCTGGTCGTGGTGCACACGGGGATCGGGAAGGGCAAGTCCACCGCCGCCTTCGGGCTGGCGCTGCGCGCCTGGAACCAGGGGTGGCCCATCGGGGTGTTCCAGTTCGTCAAGTCGGCGAAGTGGAAGGTCGGGGAGGAGAACGCGCTGCGCGTGCTCGGCGCCTCCGGCGAGGGCGGGTCCGTCGACTGGCACAAGATGGGCGAAGGGTGGTCGTGGGTGCAGCGCGACTCCCAGATGGACAACGAGGAGAAGGCCCGCGAGGGCTGGGAGCAGGTCAAGCGGGACCTCGCCGCCGAGACGTACAAGCTGTACGTGCTGGACGAGTTCGCCTACCCCATGCACTGGGGCTGGGTGGACGTCGACGAGGTCGTCGCCGTGCTGCGGGACCGGCCCGGGAGCCAGCATGTCGTGATCACCGGGCGCAACGCTCCCGAGAAGCTCGTCGAGTTCGCGGATCTCGTGACGGACATGTCCAAGGTCAAGCACCCGATGGACGCCGGCCAGAAGGGCCAGAGGGGCATCGAGTGGTGATGTCCGTCCCTCGGCTGGTCATCGCCGCGCCCTCGTCCGGGAGCGGCAAGACCACCGTTGCCACGGGGCTGATGGCGGCCTTCGCCTCACGGGGGCTCGCCGTGTCCCCGCACAAGGTGGGGCCCGACTACATCGACCCCGGGTACCACGCGCTCGCCACCGGGCGCGTGGGGCGGAATCTCGACGCGTATCTGTGCGGTACGGAGTTGATCGCGCCGTTGTTCGCGCACGGGGCGCGCGGCTGCGATCTCGCGGTCGTCGAAGGTGTGATGGGGCTGTACGACGGGGCCGCCGGTGAGGGTGAGCTCGCCTCCACGGCGCAGGTGGCGAAGTTGCTGCGGGCGCCGGTGGTGCTGGTCGTCGACGCGTCGTCGCAGTCCCGGTCGGTGGCCGCGCTGGTGCACGGGTTCGCTTCCTGGGATCCCGAGGTGCGGGTCGCGGGGGTGATCCTCAACAAGGTGGGGTCCGAGCGGCACGAGTCGATGCTGCGGGAGGCTCTCGACGCGTCCGGGGTGCCGGTGCTCGGTGTCCTGCGGCGCGCTCCCCAGGTGGACACGCCTTCTCGGCACCTGGGGTTGGTGCCGGTGGCCGAGCGGCGCGCGGATGCCGTGGACGCCGTGGGGGCGATGGCCGAGCAGGTGCGGCGCGGGTGTGATCTGGACGCGTTGTTCGCGTTGGCGCGTGGTGCGGGTGAGCCGGCGGGTGCGGCGTGGGATGCGGCTGAGGTGGTCGCCGCTCTAACGCCGGACGGGCTGAAGGACCAAGCTGCCACCGGGGTGAAGAGGGTGGCCGTTGCCGGTGGGGCCGCCTTCACCTTCTCCTACGCCGAGCATGCCGAGTTGCTGGCCGCCGCGGGAGCCGAAGTCGTCTCCTTCGACCCGCTGCGGGACGAGCAACTGCCGGACGGCGTTGGCGGGTTGGTCATCGGTGGGGGGTTTCCCGAGGTGTACGCGCCCGAGCTGTCCGCCAACGAGCCGTTGCGCAAGGCCGTGGCCGAGCTGGCGTTCGGCGGGGCGCCCGTCGCCGCCGAGTGTGCCGGGCTGCTGTATCTCTCGCGCGAGCTCGACGGGCAGCCCATGTGCGGCGTGCTCGACGTCTCGGCCCGGATGAGTGAGCGGCTCACCCTGGGCTACCGGGACGCCGTGGCCGTGAGTGACAGCGCGCTCGCCGTCGCCGGGACGCGGATGCGGGGGCACGAGTTCCACCGGACCGTCGTCGAGCCGGGCGCCGGGGCGGCTCCCGCCTGGGGGGTGCGCGCCCCTGAGCGGCGCGTCGAAGGTTTCGTACAACAAGGTGTGCACGCGAGTTATCTGCACACGCACTGGGCGGCGCAGCCCGGTGTCGCCCGTCGGTTCGTGGAGAGGTGCCGGACGTCATGAGCAGCAAGCTGATCGGAATCGGGGTCGGCCCCGGTGACCCGGAGCTGGTGACCGTCAAGGGCGTCAACGCGCTGCGTGCCGCCGAGGTCGTGGTCGTACCGGTGATGGCCGCGCCCGATGGAAAGGACGGCGGAGAGCCGGGGCGGGCGGAGGCCACCGTCCTGCACTACGTGCCCGAGGCGAAGGTCGTCCGCGTCGTGTTCGCGCTCAACGAGCGGACCGACCGGGGGCGGCGCGAGGCCGCCTGGGACGCCGCGGGCACACGGGTCGCGGAGCTGCTCCGGCGGCACGCGTCCGTCGCCTTCGCGACCATCGGCGATCCGAACGTGTACTCGACCTTCACCTATCTCGCGCAGACCATCGGGGAACTGGTGCCCGGCACGGTCGTCGAGACCGTGCCCGGTATCACCGCCATGCAGGATCTGGCGGCGCGGTCCGGGGCCGTGCTCACGGAAGGGACCGAGCCGCTCACCCTCGTTCCGGTGACCGCCGGGGCCGCCGTGCTCAAGGACGCCCTCAACGGGCCCGGGACCGTCGTCGCGTACAAGTTCGGGCGGCAGGCGCAGGAGGTCGCGGAGGCGCTGCGGGTGACGGGGCGGCTCGACGACGCCGTGTGGGGGTCCGCGCTCGGGCTGGAGGGCGAGTCCATCCGGCCCGCCGCCGACCTCGACGGCGAACCGCTGCCGTACCTCTCCACCCTCATCGCGCCCGCCCGGCGCGACGGCACACGCGGCGGGAAACTGTGAGCCCGGGAAGATCACCCGGTTCCGGCAAGCCCCACCACCAGCCAGATGAACCCCGCGCCCGCGATCGTGCACAGCAGGGTCGAGCGGGCCGGGTGCTCGTGGTGCGCCTCGGGGAGGATCTCGGCGGCGGCCAGGTACAGCAGTACGCCGCCGAAGAGGCCGAGATAGCCGCCGAGCGCCTTCTCCGGGATGGTGAAGAACAGGGTCGAGGCGGCGCCGATCACCGGGGCCACCGCGTCCGCGAACAGCATCGTGATCGCCTTGCGGCGCGCGTTCCCGTACAGGCTCGTGATCGTGTACGTGTTGAAGCCGTCCGCGAAGTCGTGGGCGATCACCGCGAGCGCGACCGCGAGGCCCATGCCGCCGCCGACCTGGAAGGCGGCGCCGATCGCGACGCCGTCCATGGCGCTGTGCCCGACCATCGCCGCGGCGGCCGTCAGGCCCACCTCGGGCGCGCGTCCGTCGTGCTCCTCGCCGCCGTGCGCGGCCTGCCGGGCGGCCAGCAGGCGTTCCACCAAATGGGCCAGCAGGAACCCGGCGACGAACAGCAGCAGGGCCGCCGGTACACCGAACACCTCCTCACCCGCCGCTTTCAGCGCCTCCGGGAGCAGATCCAGGCCGACCACGCCGAGCATCAGCCCGCCCGCCAGGCCCAGCACCAGGTGGCGGCGGTCGGTGACCCGCTGTGCCGTCCAGCCGCCGGCCAGCGTCATCAGGAACGCGCCGAGCGCGACGAAGACCGCCATGAACCCTTCGTATCCGATCGCACCCCGTTCGCGCACATCCGGCGACAACCTCGCGCCCACTGACGCGCCCACCGACTTCACGCAGCACCCGATTCATCCGTAGGAGAGGACCGATTCCCATGGCCGATGCCCCCACCGGCAAGGTGACCATCGTCGGGGCAGGGCCCGGCGCCGCCGACCTGCTGACGTTCCGCGCCGCGCGCGCCATCGCCGAGGCCGACGTCGTGATCTGGGCGGCCAGCCTGGTGCAGGCCGAGGTCCTCGAGCACGCGCGCGAGGGGGCGGAGATCCTGGATTCGGCGACGATGTCCCTGGAGGACGTCGTGGCCGTGTACGAGCGGGCGGCGGCCGACGGGCTGAAGGTGGCCCGCATCCACTCCGGCGACCCGGCCCTGTGGGGCGGTACGCAGGAGCAGCTGGACCGGTGTGCGGACCTCGGCGTCGAGACCGAGATCATTCCCGGCGTCTCCGCCTTCTCCGCCGTGGCCGCGCTCGCCCGGCGCGAGCTGACGATCCCCGAGGTCGCGCAGTCCGTGATCCTCACCCGGCTCGGCGGCGGCAAGACGCCCATGCCGCCCGGCGAGGAGGTGCGGGAGTTCGCGCGGCACGGCACGACCATGGCGCTGTTCCTGTCGGCCGCCCGCAGCGGACAGCTCGTACGGGAGCTGCTGGAGGGTGGCTATCCGACGTCCACGCCGGTCGTGGTCGCCTACCAGGCGACCTGGCCGGAGGAGCTGATCGTGAAGTGCACGATCGAGACGCTGGAGGAGACCGTCAAGGAGCACAAGCTCTGGAAGCACACCCTCTTCCTAGTCGGCCCCGCCCTCGACGCGACAGGCACCCGCTCGCACCTCTACCACCCCGGCCACTTCCACGGCTTCCGCAGGGCCGATCCGCAGGCGCGCGCGGAGCTGCGCGCGGCCCGCAAGGGCAGTCCTTCGTGATCACCGTCTTCGGTACGGGGACGGGGGCACCGCTTCCCACGGACGCCACGGACGCGCTGGCCGAGGCCGGGCTCGTCGTGGGCGCCCGACGCCATCTGACGGCCGCGCGGCTGCCGGACGCGGTGGAGCGGATCGTCCTCGGGCCGCTCGCGCCCGCCCTTGACGCGATCGAGGGATGCCTGGAAAAGGAGCGGCGCGTCGTCGTGCTCGCCTCCGGTGACCCCGGGTTCTTCGGGATCGTGCGCGCGCTGGCCGAGCGGTTCGGGGCCGAGCGGCTGGACGTGCGCCCCGGTGTCTCGTCCGTCGCGACCGCCTTCGCGCGGCTCGGGCTGCCCTGGGACGACGCGGTGGTGGTGAGCGCCCACGGGCGCGCGCTGCGCACGGCCGTCCAGGTCTGCCGCTCCCACCCGAAGGTGGCGGTGCTGACCGGCCCCGGCTCCGGGCCCGCCGAGCTGGGCGCCGCCCTCGCCCACCCCCGCGCCGGGCGCGTCCTCGTGGTGGCGAGTGCACTCGGCGACCCCGCACACGAGCGGGTCGAGCGGGTCACCCCGGCTCAGGCCGCGGGCCGCGACTGGGGCACGGCGGTGAGTGTCGTCCTGTGTCTCGACGAGTCGCGGGCCCTCGCCCCCGTGCGGACGGTCGCCGGTCCCCCGGCCGGACCCGACCGGTGGGCTCTGGACGAGCGCGAGTTCACCCACCGCGACTCGATGATCAGCAAGTTCGAGGTGCGGGCGCTGGCGCTGGCCCGGCTCGGGCCGCGTCTCGGCGAGCAGGTCTGGGACGTCGGCGCGGGCTCCGGCTCCGTCGCCGTGGAGTGCGCGCGGTTCGGGGCCGCCGTCACCGCGATCGAGAAGACACGGGACGGCTGCGACCGGATCCTCGCCAACGCCGAGGCGCACGGCGTCGACGTCCGGGTGGTGCACGGGGCCGCGCCGACCGTGCTGTCCGACCTGGACGATCCGGACGCCGTGTTCATCGGCGGCGGGGGGCGCGAGCTGCCCGCCATCGTGACCGTCTGCGCGCGGCGGGCCCGGCGGGCCGTCGTCGTCGCCATGGCCGCGCTCGATCGGGTGCCGGCGGCCCGGGAGGCGCTGACCGCCGCCGGGTTCGACTGCGACGGCGTACTGCTGCAGTCCTCCCGGCTCGCGCCGCTGCCGGGGAACGTCACCCGGCTCGCGGCCACCAACCCCGTTTTTCTGCTGTGGGGCGTCCGGCCTCCGGCACGTACCGAAGGAGTCCTCCAGTGATCGGCCTGATTTCCGCCACGGCGGCGGGCGCGGCGGCCCGTGACCGGCTGGCCGCGGCCTGGCCCACCCGTACGCGGGTGTACGACGGGTCCGTCGGGGACGCCGTGCGGCGGGCCTTCGCGGAGTGCGACCAGTTGGTGTGCTTCCTCGCCACGGGTGCGGTGGTGCGGCTGATCGCGCCGCTGCTGGGCGACAAGACGTCCGACCCGGGGGTCGTGTGCGTGGACGAGGGCGGCCGGTTCGCCGTGTCGCTCGTCGGCGGTCATGGCGGCGGCGCCAATGAACTCGCCCGCGAGGTGGGCGAGTTGCTCGGGGCCGAGCCGGTGGTGACGACGGCGACGGACGCGGTCGCAGTGCCGGGTCTCGACACGCTCGGCTTCCCCGTGGAGGGGGATGTCGCCGCGGTCACCCGGGCGCTGCTGGACGGCGAACCCGTCGCTCTGCGGGCCGACTTGGCGTGGCCGTTGCCGCCCCTGCCGGTCGCGACGGAGGGCGCGTACGGCATTCGTGTCACCGACCGGGCCGTGGCGCCCGGCGAGCGCGAGGTGCTGCTGCGGCCGCCCTCCCTCGTGGTGGGGGTCGGCGCGTCCAAGGGCGCCCCGGTGGCGGAGATCCTCGGCCTCGTCGAGGACGTGCTCCGTGACGCCGGGCTGTCCGCGAGGTCCGTCGCGGAGCTGGCCACCGTCGACGCCAAGGCCGAGGAGCCCGGCATCGTCGAGGCCGCCGGACGGCTCGGGGTGCCCGTGGTGACGTACACCGCCGAGGAGTTGGCGACGGTGGACGTGCCGAACCCCTCGGACGCGCCGCTCACCGCCGTCGGCACCCCGTCCGTGGCGGAGGCCGCCGCCCTCGCAGGCGGCGGTGAACTCCTCGTACCCAAGCGGAAGTCGACGCGTGCGGACGGGCGGCCCGCGATGGCCACCTGTGCCGTCGTGCGCCGCGTGGCGCGCGGGCGGCTCGCGGTGGTCGGGCTCGGCCCCGGCGCCCGTGACCTGCTCACCCCGCGGGCGAAGGAGGAGCTGCGGCGGGCGTCCGTGCTCGTCGGGCTCGACCAGTACGTCGACCAGATCCGCGATCTGCTGCGCCCCGGCACCCGGATCCTGGAGTCCGGGCTCGGCGCCGAGGAGGAGCGGGCGCGCACGGCGGTCGCCGAGGCACGGCGCGGGCAGGCCGTCGCGCTGATCGGCAGCGGGGACGCGGGCGTGTACGCGATGGCGTCACCGGCACTGGCCGAGGCGTCCGACGACATCGACGTGGTCGGGGTGCCGGGCGTGACCGCCGCGCTCGCGGCCGGAGCGATCCTGGGCGCGCCGCTGGGCCACGACCACGTGTCGATCAGCCTCTCCGACCTGCACACACCGTGGGAGGTCATCGAACGCCGGGTGCGGGCCGCCGCTGAGGCCGACATCGTCGTGACCTTCTACAACCCGCGCAGCCGGGGCCGCGACTGGCAGCTCCCGAAGGCGCTCGCGATCCTCGCCGAGCACCGGGAGCCGACGACGCCGGTCGGAGTCGTGCGCAACGCCTCCCGGCCGGACGAGTCGAGCCGGGTGACGTCGCTGGGGTCCCTGGATCCGGCGATCGTCGACATGATGACCGTGGTGACCGTGGGCAACACGGCGACGCGTGAGATCGCCGGGCGCATGGTGACACCGCGCGGCTACCGCTGGCAGGAGGAGCCCAAATGAGCCGAGTGAGCCAGGTGTTCCCGGAGAACCGGGTCGTGCACCCCATCGAGCAGGAGTCCTTCCGGCGGCTGCGTGCCCGCCTGGACACCTCGCACTTCCCGCCGCTGACGCGGGCGGTCGTGGAGCGGGTCATCCACTCCGCGGCCGACCTCGACTACGCGGACGACCTCGTCACCGACGAGAGCGCCCTGGCGAAGGCGCACACGGCGCTGCACGCCGGGGCGCCGGTCGTGGTGGACGTGGAGATGGTCGCGGCGGGCATCACGCGCCGCGACACCGTCTGCCGCCTCAGGGACGCCAAGTCCGGCCCGGGGCTGACCCGTTCGGCCCACGCGATCCGGCTCGCGTACGAGGACGTCGGGCCCGGCGCGCTCTGGGTGATCGGCTGCGCGCCGACCGCCCTGGAGGAGCTGCTGACCCTCGACGCCGACCCGGCGCTCGTCATCGGTCTGCCCGTCGGCTTCGTCGGCGCCGCCGAGTCCAAGGCCGCGCTGCGCGACAGCGGGCTGCCCGCCGTCAGCAACGTGTCCGAGAAGGGCGGCTCGGCGGTCGCCGCCGCCGCGCTCAACGCCCTGCTGTACCACCCCGCAACCAAGGAGTTCTCGTGACCACCCCGCCCCCCGCCCTGCTCATCGCCGGTCACGGCACCCGGGACGCGGCCGGAGCCGAGGCCTTCCGCGACTTCGTACGGCAGTTGGGGCACCGTCACCCCGAACTGCCCGTCGCCGGTGGGTTCATCGAACTGTCGCCGCCGCCGCTGGGTGACGCCGTGACCGAACTGGTCGAGCAGGGGGTACGCCGGTTCGCCGCCGTCCCGCTGATGCTGGTGTCCGCCGGGCACGCCAAGGGGGACATCCCGGCGGCGCTGGCCCGTGAGAAGGAGCGGCACCCCGGGATCTCGTACACCTACGGGCGCCCGCTGGGCCCGCACCCGTCGCTCCTTGCGGTGCTCGAACGGCGGCTGGACGAGGCGCTCGGCTCCGCGGTCCGTACGCCGCAGGACCGGTCCGACGTCACCGTGCTGCTCGTCGGGCGCGGCTCCACCGACCCGGACGCCAACGCCGAGGTGCACAAGGCGGCGCGGCTGCTGTGGGAGGGACGCGGGTACGCGGGCGTCGAGACGGCGTTCGTGTCGCTGGCGGCGCCGGACGTCCCGTCGGGCCTGGACCGCTGTGTGAAGCTGGGCGCGCGGCGGATCGTGGTCCTTCCCTACTTCCTGTTCACGGGCATCCTCCCGGACCGGGTGCGGCAGCAGACCGAGGGCTGGGCGGCGGCGCACCAGGACGTCGAGGTGCGGTCGGCCGAGGTCATCGGCCCCGAGCCGGAGCTGCTCGACCTGGTCATGGAGCGGTACCGGGAGGCGGTCAAGGGCGACCTGCGGATGAACTGCGACTCCTGCGTCTACCGCATCGCGCTGCCCGGCTTCGAGGACAAGGTGGGCCTGCCCCAGCAGCCGCACTTCCACCCGGACGACGACGGGCACCAGCACGAAGGACATCACCACGGGCACCACCACGGCGGGCACGCGCATGCACACTGAGGGCGCGCAGGGAGCCGACGCGCACGGCGGCGGCTCGCGCGCGGACGACGCGCACGATCTGCGGCACCACGGGGACGCCGAGGTGCGCGACGACGGCTCGGCGCTCACCGATCTCGCCGTGAACGTCCGTGCGGACACGCCGCCGGCGTGGTTGCGTGAGCACGTCGCCGCGTCGCTGGACGGCCTCGCGGCCTATCCGGACGGGCGGGCCGCGCGGGCCGCGGTGGCGGCGCGGCACGGGGTGCCGGTGGAGCGGGTGCTCCTGACGGCGGGCGCGGCGGAGGCGTTCGTACTGCTGGCCCGTGCCCTGAAGGTCCGTCAGCCGGTCGTGATCCACCCGCAGTTCACCGAACCGGAGGCGGCGCTGCGGGATGCCGGCCACACGGTCGACCGGGTGTTGTTGCGCGAGGCGGACGGGTTTCGGCTGGACCCCGCGGCCGTACCCGAGGACGCGGACCTCGTCGTGATCGGCAACCCGACCAATCCGACGTCCGTGCTGCACCCGGCGGCCGCGATCGCCGCGATCGCGCGGCCCGGGCGGACGTTGGTGGTCGACGAGGCGTTCATGGACGCGGTGCCGGGTGAGCGGGAGGCGCTGGCCGGGCGGACGGACATTCCCGGTCTTGTCGTGCTGCGCAGCCTCACGAAGACGTGGGGGCTGGCGGGGTTGCGGATCGGGTACGTCCTGGCCGCGCCCGACACGGTCCGCGAGCTGTCCCGTGCGCAGCCGCTCTGGCCCGTCTCCACGCCCGCCCTCGCGGCGGCCGAGGTGTGCGTGTCGCCCCGGGCGCTCGCCGAGGCCGCCCACGCGGCTCGGCGGGTCGCCTCCGACCGGGCCCATCTCGTCGCGGGGCTCCGGGAGTTCGAGCCCGACGGGTTGCGGGTCGTCGAGCCCGCCGAGGGTCCGTTCGTGCTGATTCGGCTGCCTCGGGCGATGGTGGTGCGGCGTCACTTGCGGGGGCTGGGGTTCGCGGTGCGACGCGGGGACACGTTTCCGGGACTGGGGGACGACTGGCTCCGCCTGGCCGTACGAAACCGGGCCACCGTCAATGGATTCCTCCAGGCGCTGGATCGGGCGATGGTCGTGGCCGGGGGATGAGGGCGGGTGCGGCACGGGGATTTCTCGCCCCCGCCGCCCCTCCCCGTCCCATCCCAGGGGGCTCCGCCCCCAGACCCCCGCATCGGCCTGAACGGCCTCGTCCTCGAACGCCGGGCGGGCCGAGACCTTCAGGGGCGCGGGGAACCGCGCGATCAGCCCCCACTCACCCGCAGTCGAAGAACACACCCGGGGGTCCGGGGGGGGCGGAGCCCCCAGGGGGGATGGGACGGGTAGGGGCGGCGGGGGCGAGAACAGGCCGGGGTCAGGAGTGGCGGCGGCGGCCCAGGGCGACGGCCCCTCCGCCCGCGGCAAGGAGCACGACCGCCCCACCCACCACGTACGGAGTCGTCGACGCGCCACCGGTCTCGGCGAGGCCCGACTCCGCCGGTGCCCCCTGGGGCTTGATGTCGGGGGGAGGGGCCGACACGGAGACGGCGGGCACGGACGGGGACTCACAGGTGACGGACCCGAGGGTCAGGGTGCCTTCCACATCCGCCACGTTCAGCTTCAACGGGTTGACGGAGACCTTGAGTTCGAGCGCGGACGCGGCCGCCGTACGGGACGTGGTCCGCGTCTTGGAGAAGTCGATCCGGACCTCACCGACCCCCGGCACCTTCACCTCCGTCGGACCGCCCACCGTCAATGTCACCTTCTTACCGAGGACGGTCACCCCGCCCAGGAGGGTGGCGGAAGCCACGGGCTTGCGCCCCGCCTCACAGGTCGCCTTCGAGGTCACCTGCCCGACCTCGATGAGGGACAGCAACGGCAGCCCGGGGACGTGGATCCGCGCATGAGTGAGGTTCGTGGACGCCTCGGCCCCCGACGCGGACACCGTCGCCTTCGCGGAGGCGACATCCGCCCGCAGCACACTGAACGGCTGACCGCCGTCGACCCCGTCCAGCCTCGCCGTCAGCGCGGTCCGTTCGGCGCTCCGCGGCGCCCGCACCTCATTGAGGGAGACCGCGAGCGGGACGTTCACGGTCTTGTTGAGCAGGGACACGTCGAGCCCGGTACGCAGCACGACGGCGCTCGCGCGACCGTGGTCGGCGCTCGCGTGCGCGGAACCCGCACCGGCCAGCACCACCGGACCGGCGGCGAGGACGGTGGCCGCCGCGGTGGCGGCGAAACGGCGTGCGGGCAGGCGGAAGTTGGTGTTGGCGTTCAAGGGTGGGACCCCCAGGAGAGAACAGCTCGGGACCCGGCAAGAATTACGCACCGCGAGTGAACGGTCAGCAACCTGGCGTGACTTCACTCCAACGTGGGGTTTCCGGGAGTTCGTTCGAATCTTCCGACGCCGCTGGGCACGGATGTTCCCCGCTGTCACCCACTCAACAGCACCGCCCCGAACACGCCGGTCGACGCTCCAGAGCGCGCACGGTGGTGTGTAACGAGGCGACCGGCGGACGCGTAACGCTCCGTCAACCGGACGGCCGACGAACTCTCCGACGACCTCTCCGACGACAGGACCTAGCCGACAACCCGCCCGTTCAGCACGACCCGGCGCGGAGCCGCCAGCACCCTGACGTCCGCGCGCGGATCCCCCTCGTACACCACGAGGTCGGCGGGCGCGCCCTCGTCGAGCCCCGGCCGCCCGAGCCACCGCCGGGCGCCCCAGGTCGTCGCGGACAGCGCCTCGACCGGCGGGATACCCGCGGTGACGAGTTCGGCGACCTCGCCGGCCACCAGACCGTGGGCCAGTGAACCGCCCGCGTCGGTGCCGACATAGACCGGGACTCCGGCGTCGTAGGCGGCGCGCACGGTGTCGTAGCGGCGTTCGTGCAGTGCCCGCATGTGCGCCGACCAGCGCGGGAACTTCGTCTCTCCTCCGGCGGCGAGCTGCGGGAAGGTCGCGATGTTGACGAGCGTGGGGACGATCGCGACCCCTCGGGAGGCGAAGAGGGGGATCGTCTCCTCGGTCAGGCCGGTCGCGTGCTCGACGCAGTCGATGCCCGCCTCGACCAGGTCCCTGAGCGAGTCCTCCGCGAAGCAGTGCGCGGTCACCCGTGCGCCGAGGCGGTGCGCCTCGGCGATCGCCGCCGCAGCGGCCTCGCGCGGCCAGCAGGCACTGAGGTCGCCCGTCTCGCGGTCGATCCAGTCGCCGACCAGTTTCACCCAGCCGTCGCCGCGCCGGGCCTCCTGGGCGACGTACGCGACCAGGTCCTCCGGCTCGATCTCGTGGGCGTAGTTACGGATGTAGCGGCGGGTGCGGGCGATGTGCCGGCCCGCGCGGATGATCTTCGGGAGGTCGGCGCGGTCGTCGATCCAGCGGGTGTCGGAGGGCGAGCCCGCGTCCCGGACGAGCAGGGTGCCCGCCTCGCGGTCGGTGAGCGCCTGCTTCTCGGAGACGTCGTCGGGGACGGGCCCGTGCGCGTCGAGGCCGACGTGGCAGTGCGCGTCGACGAGACCGGGCAGGGCCCAGCCCTCGACGGTACGGATGTCACGGGCGCCGGGGGGACGCTCGTAGGAGATCCTCCCGCCGACGACCCACAGTTCGTCCCGGACGTCGTCGGGCCCGACGAGCACCCGCCCCTTCACGTGCAGCACCGCGCGATCGCTCATGCACCGCACCTTAATTCGTACCGGACGGCGAGGTGCTACAGCCCCTTTTCGACGTCTTCCTCGACGTCCGCCATCGCCGGGTCCAGCAGCCGGGACAGGAAGTGGCGGGTGCGCTCGTGGCTCGGGTTGCCGATGACCTGCGCGGGGGCACCGTCCTCGACGATCACGCCGCCGTCCATGAAGACGACCCGGTCGGCGACCTCGCGCGCGAAGCTCATCTCGTGGGTGACGACCATCATCGTCATGCCCTCGTGGGCGAGTCTGCGCATGACGGCGAGCACGTCGCCGACGAGCTCCGGGTCGAGCGCCGAGGTCGGTTCGTCGAAGAGCATCACCTCGGGCCCCATGGCGAGCGCGCGGGCGATCGCGACGCGCTGCTGCTGGCCACCGGAGAGGGAGGAGGGGTAGGCGTCGGCCTTCTCGGACAGGCCCACCCGCGCCAGGTTCTCGGCGGCGACCCTGGCCGCCTCCTCCTTGTCCCGCTTCAGCACCCGACGCTGCGGGAGCGTGAGGTTCTCGGTCACCGACAGGTGCGGGAAGAGGTTGAACTGCTGGAAGACCATACCGATCCGGCGGCGTACGGCGTCGATGTCGACGTCGGGGTGCGTGACCTCGCTGCCGCCGACGAAGACCTGCCCCTTGGTGGGTTCCTCCAGGAGGTTCACGCAGCGCAGCAGGGTGGACTTGCCGGAGCCGGAGGGTCCGATGACGCAGACGACCTCGCCCTGTCCGATCTCCAGGTCGATACCGCGCAGGACGTCGTTGTCGCCGAAGGACTTGTGGAGGTCCCGGACCTGGATCTCCGGAGTGCTGGTGCTGGAACTACTGCTGGTGCTGGTCACTTGGTGGCCTCCCCGGCCTTGGCCTCCAGGCGGCGTACGACGAATCCGAGCGGCACGGTGACGAGCAGGTAGCACAGGCCCGCGACCAGGATCGGTGTGGAGTTGGCGGTCTGGCTCGCCAGGTCACGCCCGAACTTGGTGAGCTCGCGCTCCTCCAGGGTGACCCCGAGGAACAGCACCAGCGAGGAGTCCTTGAAGAGGAGGACGAGCTCGTTGGTGAGCGGCGGGATCACGATGCGGAACGCCTGCGGGATGATGATCGAGACCATGGCCCGGGCGTGCGAGAAGCCCAGCGAACGGGCCGCCTCCATCTGCCCCTTGGGCACTGCCTGGATGCCCGCCCGGATCGTCTCGGCCATGTACGCGGCCGAGACCAGGCCGAGCGCGAGCGCCACCTTGCCGTACGTGCCGCCGGGGATCTCCGTACCCGGGAACGCCAAGGGCACGGCGACACCCACGAAGACGAAGATCAGCAGGGCGGGCAGGCCGCGGAAGATCTCGATGTAGATGCCGGCGAGCCAGCGGTAGGGGCCCACCGGGGACAGCCGCATCAGGGCGATGACCAGGCCGAGCACGAGACCGACGACGAAGCCGGACATCGTGTAGAGCACGGTGTTCTTCAGCGCCAGCGTGATGACGTCCGGGAACATCTGCTTGACCAGGTCCCACTGCGCGAACTGGTTCTTCAGACGCCCCCAGTCCGCCGCGACCGCGAAGGCGATCACGGCGGCGACGAAGACGACGTACTGCGCGCCGCGCGAGAGGGCGCGCTTCTGGCGCCGGGTCAGGCCGGACTTCCGGGGCTGGAGTCGTGCGTCGGCATCAGTCATGAGGCGGACGGGGAGGCGGTGGCCGCGGACGCGGGGTACGGGCCGATCCACTTCTCGTAGAGCTTCTTGTACGTGCCGTCGGCCTTGGCCTGCTTGATCGTCTTGTTGATCTCGGCGAGGAGCTTGGTGTTGCCCTTCTTGACCGTGAAGCCGTACTGCTCACCGGTGTTGAGGTTGTCGACCACCTTGAAGGCCTTGGCGTTGGCCTTGTCCTTCAGCCAGCCCTGGACAACCGGGTAGTCGATGATGACGGCCTGGACCTGGCCGGTGCGCAGACCGTTGAGGACCGCGTCGGAGGACTCGAAGGAGACCGAGTCGAAGCCCTGCTTCGCCGCGTACTCCTCCCCCGTGGTCTGCGCCTGGGCGCCGAGCTTCTTGCCCTTGGCCTTGACGTCGGCGAGGGAGTCGACGCCGCTCTTCTTGTCGACCAGGACGGCCTGGGTGGCGTCGAAGTACGGGTCGGAGAAGTCGACGTTCTTCTTGCGCTCCGGGGTGATCGTCATGCCGGCCGCGGCGAGGTCGCACTGGCCGGAGTTGAGGAACGCGCCCGTCTTGAAGTTCTCGAAGGGCGTGTCGACGATGGCCTGCTTCACGCCGAGGTCCCCCGCGACCAGGTCGATCAACGCGACGTCGAAGCCCTCCACCTTGCCGTTGATCTCCGACTGGAACGGCGGGTACGGGAGGTGGGTGCAGGTCGTGATCTGGCCCGCCTTGACCAGGGGAACGCCCTTGGCACTGCTCTGGCCGCCTCCGCCGCCCGAGGAACAGCCGGCCACGAGCAGCAGCCCGGCCGTGGCGGTGGTGGCGGCCAGAATGCGCGTCCGGCGTCCGAGGACCGAGTTCACGGAGACCTCCTGTGGGGGGGAATGAGGGATTCCGATTATAAGGAAAGGTTTGACTCACTCAAACCAATCCGATGGCTGTTGCGCCGTTCGGCCTCGGAAGTCATGCCTCGCGGGGCCGTCCCGCCGTATGACCTGGGGGTGTCCGCCCGTACGACCGAGGATCGCCGCGGGCGTGACAAGGGCGCCGGATACGCTCGGGGCTGCGCATTGGAACCCGTGAGCGAAGAGAGCACCGCCGTGACCCACCCCTTCCTGGACCTCGCCCCGCTGAGCGCCGCACACTTCGCGGCGATCGAGGACCGCGTGGCGCGGCTGCTCTCCACCGAGCAGGACGTCGTGATCATGCAGGGCGAGGCGCTGCTGCCCCTGGAGGGTGCCATTCGCGCCACGGCCGGGCCCGGCACCACCGCGCTCAACGTGATCACCGGGCCGTACGGGCAGACCTTCGGGGACTGGCTGCGGGACTGCGGGGCGACGGTGATCGATCTCGCGGTGCCGTTCCACACGGCGGTGACGGCCGCGCAGGTGCGTGACGCCTTTGCCGAGCATCCGGCGATCGACTTCGTCTCGCTGGTGCACGCGGAGGCGGCGACGGGCAACACGAACCCCGTCGCGGAGATCGGCGAGGTGGCGCGTGCGCACGGCGCGCTGTTCTATCTGGACGCCGTCGCCTCGATCGGCGCGGAGCCGGTGCTGCCGGACGCGTGGGGAGTCGACCTGTGCGTGATCGGGGCGCAGAAGGCCATGGGCGGGCCTGCCGGGGTGTCGGCCGTGTCCGTGAGCGAGCGGGCGTGGGCGAGGATGGCCGCCAATCCCGGGGCGCCGCGTCGGTCCTACCTCTCCCTGCTGGACTGGAAGGAGCGGTGGGTCGACGGCGGGCGCAAGGCACTGCTGCACGCGCCGGCGCAGCTGGAGATGCTGGCACTGGAGGCGTGTGTCGAGCGGATCGAGGCGGAGGGGCTCGACGCGGTGATGCGCCGCCACGCCCTGGCGGCTGCGGCCACGCGGGCAGGGGCGGTCGCTCTCGGTGGCGGGCTGGAGCCGTATGTGTACGAGGCGGGGGACGCGGCGCCGGTCGCCACGACCTTGCGGGCGCCGTCCGGGGTCGACGCGGGGGTGCTGGTCGCGAAGGCGCTGGCCGCGGATCCGGTGTTGCCGCTGGTCGCGGGTGGGGGTGCGCTGGCGAAGGAAATGATCCGGGTGAACCACTACGGCCCCGATGCGACGCCGGGAATCGTGCATTCCTGCCTCGCGGCGCTGGGGGCGGCGATGGCCGAGTCCGGCCTCACGACCGACCTGGAAGCCGCACGCCGCGCGACGACGAAGGCGTGGTCCTGACCCGAACTCGGGACTCCGCCCCGGACCCCGGGTGGGTTCTTCGGCCGCGGATGGGCGGGGGCTGGCCGCACAGTTCCCCGCGTCCCTGAGTGCGGGCTGGAACCCCGGCATTTTCTCCCGTGACGGGCTTAATCGTGCATCAATTGACGAGGCGCTCGCCATGCTTATTCCT
Organism: Streptomyces sp. NPDC111507; assembly: GCF_055638955.1. Taxonomy (NCBI): domain Bacteria; kingdom Bacillati; phylum Actinomycetota; class Actinomycetes; order Kitasatosporales; family Streptomycetaceae; genus Streptomyces; species Streptomyces sp. NPDC111507. The sequence goes on from NZ_JBVKBU010000001.1 coordinate 92,690, forward strand.
GCATTAACTCGAAGATTAGCTTCCCGTATTCTTCTGCCCGCTTTCCCGGTCCCTAAACGCAAAGATTTCGCGAACGCCAACCGACGTAATTCGGGCACGCCTCATGGCGATTATGTGTCTGTGACGCACTCCACAACGCGTCCACTTCCTCCCCTATTTTCCGGGCAAACCATCCCTTTACACCACGCGCGGCACCAGGTTCTCACGGGCGCGTGATAACACAACGGCGCGTCGTACGTAACCTCGGACGACGATGCAATTTAAGATTTCCCTCGGTAAATTCAATCCGCATGACCGCCGCACAAGCAGACCTGCAAGCGGAATTCCCGGAAATGCCGGAGGGCCTTCGGATCGACCGTCCGAAGGTGACGGACGGAGCCGCGCTCTGGCATATCGCCAAGGACTCCGGAACCCTCGACCTGAACTCCTCGTACAGCTATCTGCTGTGGTGCCGTGATTTCGCCGGTACGTCGGCGGTGGCGCGCGACGCGGACGGCGTGCCCGTCGGCTTCGTCACCGGGTACGTCCGGCCCGAGCGCCCGGGCACCCTGCTCGTGTGGCAGGTGGCCGTCGACGCCGCCCACCGCGGACGCGGACTGGCCGCTGCCCTGCTCGACGGGCTGACCGCGCGGGTCGCGGAGCAGCGGACGATCACCGCCGTCGAGACCACGATCACGCCCGGCAACACCGCCTCCGAGCGCCTGTTCACCTCGTACGCGCGACGCCACGGAGCGCGCGTCGAGCACGAAGTGCTGTTCGAGGCAGGGCAGTTCCCGGACGGACCGCACGACCCCGAGGTGCTCTACCGGATCGGTCCGCTCCCCGGCTGACCCCGGGCGGGTCCCGGCCGACCCGGACATCCGCCTGGCTTCCCCCTCTGGCTTCCCCCTGCCTTCTCCCCCTCCCCCACGCACCGAGGAGCGATTCGCCGTGAGCATCATCCAGCCCGACCTGAGCGTCTTCGAGACCCTGGAGTCGGAGGTGCGCAGCTACTGCCGCAGCTGGCCCACCGTCTTCGACCGGGCCCGGGGCAGCCGGATGTTCGACGAGGACGGGCACGAATACCTCGACTTCTTCGCCGGCGCGGGGTCCCTGAACTACGGGCACAACAACCCCGTACTCAAACGGGCCCTCATCGACTACCTGGAGCGCGACGGCGTCACCCACGGTCTCGACATGTCGACGACCGCCAAGCGCGCCTTCCTGGACACCTTCCAGAACCTCGTCCTACGACCGCGCGATCTGCCGTACAAGGTCATGTTCCCGGGGCCGACGGGCACCAACGCCGTCGAGTCCGCGCTGAAGCTGGCGCGGAAGGTGAAGGGACGCGAGTCGATCGTGTCCTTCACCAACGCCTTCCACGGGATGTCGCTGGGCTCGCTGGCCGTGACCGGGAACGCCTTCAAGCGGGCCGGCGCCGGGATTCCCCTCGTGCACGGGACCCCGATGCCGTTCGACAACTACTTCGACGGCCAGGTGCCGGACTTCCTCTGGTTCGAGCGGCTGCTCGAGGACCAGGGGTCGGGGCTCAACCAGCCCGCCGCGGTCATCGTCGAGACCGTGCAGGGCGAGGGCGGCATCAACGTCGCCCGGCCCGAGTGGCTGCGCGCCCTCGCCGACCTGTGCCGGCGGCGCGACATGCTGCTCATCGTCGACGACATCCAGATGGGCTGCGGGCGGACGGGAGCGTTCTTCTCCTTCGAGGAGGCGGGGATCGTGCCCGACATCGTGACCGTGTCCAAGTCCATCAGCGGGTACGGGCTGCCCATGTCGCTGTGCCTGTTCAAGCCCGAGCTGGACATCTGGGAGCCGGGCGAGCACAACGGCACGTTCCGCGGCAACAACCCCGCGTTCGTCACCGCCGCCGCGGCCCTGGAGACGTACTGGTCCGACGGGTCCGCCATGGAGAAGCAGACCCGTGCCCGCGGCGAGCAGATCGAGCAGGCCCTGATCTCCCTCACCGAGGAGAACCTCGCCGACGTGAAGGAGTACCGGGGTCGCGGTCTCGTCTGGGGCCTCGAGTTCCACGAGAAGGAGCGTGCGGGGCGCGTCGCGCAGCGCGCCTTCGAACTCGGGCTGCTCATCGAGACCTCCGGCCCGGAGAGCGAGGTCGTGAAACTCCTCCCCGCGCTCACCATCACCCCCGACGAGCTCGACGAGGGCCTGCGCACCCTCGCCCGCGCCGTACGCGAAACCGTCTGACAGAAAGGCACGGCACCACCGTGATAGTCCGTTCGCTCAAGGACATCGAAGGCACCGACCGGCATGTGAAGGCCGCGACGGGTACCTGGGAGAGCAAGCGCATCGTCCTGGCCAAGGAGAAGGTGGGCTTCTCCCTCCACGAGACGGTCCTGTACGCGGGTACGGAGACGTCGATGTGGTACGCGAACCACATCGAGGCCGTGCTCTGCGTGGCGGGCGAGGCCGAGCTGACCAACGACGAGACCGGTGAGACGCACTGGATCACGCCGGGCACGATGTACCTCCTCGACGGCCACGAGCGCCACACCATGCGCCCCAAGACCGACTTCCGGTGCGTCTGCGTCTTCAATCCGCCCGTCACCGGACGGGAGGACCACGACGAGAACGGCGTCTACCCCCTGCTGACCGAACCCGAGGAGGTCTGAAGCCCCATGACCACGACCACCACGACCAGCCCCACCACCGTCACCGATCTCTACCCCAGCCGCGGCGCCGCCGAGGTGTCCGTCCCCCGCCAGGACCCGGTCGTCTGGGGCGCGCCCGGCACGCCGGGGCCCTTCTCCGTGCCCGACCTCCAGGCGTACGAGCGTGACGGCTTCCTCGCGATCGAGGAGCTGATCGGCGAGGACGACGTCGCCCTCTACCGGGCCGAGTTGGAGCGGCTGGTCACCGATCCGGCGATCCGCGCGGACGAGCGCTCGATCGTCGAGCCCGCCACGCAGGAGATCCGGTCCGTCTTCGAGGTGCACCGGATCAGCGAGGTCTTCGCCGCGCTCGTACGCGACGAGCGGGTCGTCGGGCGGGCCCGGCAGATCCTCGGCTCGGACGTCTACGTCCACCAGTCGCGGATCAACGTCAAACCGGGCTTCGGGGCCAGCGGGTTCTACTGGCACTCGGACTTCGAGACCTGGCACGCCGAGGACGGACTGCCGAACATGCGGACCGTGTCCGTGTCGATCGCGCTGACCGAGAACCACGACACCAACGGCGGCCTCATGATCATGCCGGGGTCGCACAAGACGTTCCTCGGCTGTGCGGGAGCCACCCCGCGGGACAACTACAAGAAGTCGCTCCAGATGCAGGACGCGGGCACCCCGTCCGACGAGGCGCTGACCCGCTTCGCCGGCCGGCACGGCATCAAGCTCTTCACGGGCCGACCCGGTTCGGCGACCTGGTTCGACTGCAACTCCATGCACGGCTCCGGGGACAACATCACCCCGTTCCCGCGCAGCAACGTCTTCATCGTGTTCAACAGCGTGGAGAACGCGGCGGTGGAGCCGTTCGCGGCGCCGGTCCGCAGGCCCGAGTTCATCGGAGCCCGTGACTTCACGCCCGTGAAGTGACCGCGAGCGTGTCGCAGCCGCGCGGGTGAAGGAGCCCCCGTCGGGGTCAGCCGGACAGGACGTCCAGCAGTCGGTCGACGTCGGCGGGGGTGTTGTACAGGTGGAAGGCCGCGCGCAGGTTGCCCGCCCGGTCGGAGACCTCGACCCCGGCCTCGCTCAGCACCCGCTGCCGTCGGCCGAGTCCGGGCACGGACACGATCGGCGAGCCGGGGGCGGTCACCGGCGCGTGGCCGAGCCCCTGGAGCCCGGCGCGGAAACGGTCGGCGAGGGCGAGGTCATGGGCGCGTACGTTCGCCACGCCCAGTTCCTCGACGAGCTCCAGCGAGTGCCGGGCGCCCGCGTACGAGAAGAGGCTGGGGCTCTCGTCGAACCGCCGCGCCGAGTGGGCGAGTTCCGCCACCGGGCCGTAGCAGCTGTCCCAGGGCGCCTCACCCGCGACCCAGCCGGCGAACACCGGAGTGAGCCCGCCGAGATCCTCCGGAACGACCAGGAAGGCCACGCCCCGAGGGCAGACAAGCCACTTGAAGGCGACCGAGGAGACGAAGTCGTACGCGTCGGCCTCCATCGGCAGCCAGCCGGCGGCCTGGGAGACGTCGACGTACGTCCGCGCCCCGTGCTCGCGCGCGGCCCGGGCGATGCCCGCCAGATCGGCGATCCGCCCGTCCGCGGACTGCGCGGCGCTGACCGCGACGAGCGCGGTACCCGGACGTACGGACTCGGCGATCCGCTCCAGCGGTACGGCGCGCAGCTTGAGGTCGCCACGGACGTGGAAGGGGTTCACGACGGAGCTGAAGTCGTCCTCCGCGGTGAGGACTTCGGCGCCCGGCGGCAGCGAGGCGGCGATCAGTCCGCTGTAGACGGCGACCGAGGCCCCGGCCGCCACCCGGGCCGCGGGGATCCCGGCCAGCCGGGCGAACGCGGCGCGGGCGGCCTCCACGTCGTCGAACATGTCGGACGGCCGTCCGTCGGCGACGGACTCGACGGCGGCGCGCATGGCCTCGACCGTGCGCGCCGGCAGGAGTCCGCAGCTGGCGGTGTTCAGATAGGTGTTCTTCGGGGCGAACTCGGCTCGTACGAGGCTCTCGAAGGTCTCCATGGGACCACTGTGCGGCCCTGAGCACCTCTCGTCCATTACGGAGTTTTACGTGGTTCCGGTAAGGACCGCTTATACGTCCGCCCCGACCTGCGCTTTCACCGCCGTGCCGGACGGCTTACGGCTGCGGTACGGCGCATCCGTCCGGGCCGCAGGCCTCCGCGTCGGCGGCACCGTCCTGGATCAGCTTCAGCGGCGGGCGCTCGCCCCACGCCTGGGTCAGGGCCTGTGCGAAGACCTCGGCGGGCTGGGCGCCGGAGACGCCGTACTTGCGGTCCAGGACGAAGAACGGCACGCCGTTCGCGCCGAGCTCGGCGGCCTCGCGCTCGTCGGCGCGCACCTCGTCGGCGTACGCCTTGGGGTCGGCCAGCACCTCGCGGGAGGCGTCGGCGTCGAGCCCGGCGGCGACGGCCAGCTCGACGAGCCGCTCGTCGTCGTCGAAGACGGTCCGCTCCTCGGCGAAGTTCGCCTTGTACAGCAGACCGATCAGTTCGTTCTGGCGGCCTCGCTCCTTGGCGAAGTGGAGGAGGCGGTGCATGTCGAAGGTGTTGCCGTGGTCGCGGTCCCGGGTGCGGTACGCCAGGCCCTCGGCGGCGGCCTGTGCGCCCAGGTTCTCCTCGCCGGCCTGCGCCTGTGCCTCATTCATGCCGTACTTCTTGGTCAGCATCTTGAGTACGGGCTGGATGTCGCCCTTGGCGCGACCGGGGTCCAGCTCGAAGGAGCGGTGCACGACCTCGACCTCGTCACGGTGCGGGAAGGCGTCCAGCGCCTTCTCGAAGCGGGCCTTGCCCACGTAGCACCAGGGACAGGCGATATCCGACCAGATCTCGACGCGCATGTCTTCGGCTCTCTCCAGGTCGTACGAATAGGGGCCCCTCCGGGGCTGGAGTATGTGAACGTTCAAACGGCCGGTTTCATTCCCCGGTGACGGCGTAGCGCAGGAAGAGGTGGTGATCGCCTTCGGCGGGCGGGTTCTCCGGGTCCGGGACCCAGCCCTGGCGGGCGTAGAAGGCCTGGGCGCGGACGTTGTCGACGTGCACGTCGAGGGTGGCCGTGGGCTTGCCGTCGGCCCGCCACTGTTCGAGGCAGGCCGTGTGCAGTGCGGTGCCGATGCCTTCGCGCCAGCGGTCGGGAGCGACGTGGAACTGGAAGAGCTTCACGGTGTCGGCGGGGGCGTCCTCCGCGGTGCGGAAGGAGGCGATGCCCACGAGGTGTCCGTCGCGCACCGCGCACAGGACGTGGCCGTCGGGGCGCTCGATGGCACTACGCCAGCGTGCGATCCAGTCGAAGCCGTCTTCCGGCAGGCCGTCCGCGTAGTAGGTCGCACGGGCGCGGACATGGAGATCGGCGATGGCGGCGGCCTCGCTGGGCAGCGCGGTTCTGATGACGAGGGGGCCGGTGGTGCGGGGTTTGCTGATCATGCAGCGGAGGACGTGAGGGAGGGGGCCACGGTTCCCGCCGCGCGGCCGGCCCCCTCCCACGGTCAGCTGCCGTCTCTCAGGTCCTTGGGCCAGTTCGGGCGGAACTCGATGCCGTCGTACGTCACCACGCATCCCTCCCCCATCGGCGACTGCGTCATGAAGCCGACGAGCGCGGCGGACGTCTCCTTCTCCTCGCCCAGGGTGAAGAGCCGGATGAACGTCCAGCGCTTGCCGTCGCGGGAGGCGTGGAAGGCGAAGGCCCGACCCGTGCGGCTGATCCGCAGCCAGACGGAACTGCCGTCCACGGTGAAGGAGTTGGCGTCGTCGGAGTGCCCCCGGGTGACCACCGTGCAGACGGTGGGCACGTCCGGGGAGTACTCCAGGCAGAGCTTCGCCCAGGCCCGCTCCCCCACATGGACGTAGAGGACCCCCGCGTCGAAGGCCGCGCCGAAGCCGACCGTGACGCGGGCGATCAGCTGGAAGTCCCCCTCCGGCGCCCCGAGGAGACGAGGCGCGTCGGAGGCGGGGTCCAGTGCCTCGTCGGTGGGCGGTACGAAGCGGTCCTGGCGGGGGCCCGCCCAGCCGGTGAGTATGCCGTCCTCGTGCGACCAGTGCCCATCAGGCCCGTAGGTACGGAGGGGGAAAGGAAGTTCGGGAAGTTCGACGTCCATTCGCCCATCCTCTCAGGCCCACCGCCCCGCCCCGAAAGAGGCGCGGAGCGCTACCGCTCCAGGTGACCGTCGTAGCGTCGCGGCAACGCCAGCGGGTTGTCGTCCCGCAGCTCCGGCGGCAGCAGCGCCTCCGGCGCGTTCTGGTACGCCACCGGCCGCAGCCAGCGCTCGATCGCCGTACCGCCGACCGACGTCGAGGTCGACGTCGTCGCCGGGTAGGGACCGCCGTGGTGCTGGGCCGGGGCGACGGCGACACCGGTGGGCCAGCCGTTGACCAGGACGCGCCCGGCGAGCGGCGTCAGTTCGGCGAGGATCTCCGCGCCGCGGCCTTCGCCCGCCGCCTCCTCCTCCGACAACTGCACGGTCGCGGTGAGGTTGCCGGGAAGGCGCGAGAGGACCGCGCTGGCCTCGGACTCGTCCTCGTAGCGGGCGACGACCGTGAGCGGGCCGAAGCACTCCTCCAGGAGCAGGTCGTGCTCGCCCTCGGTGGCGAGCTTCTGCGCGGGCACGGTCAGGAAGCCGGGGCTCACCGTGTGCTCGCCGCCCGAGCCCGGGGTCACCGGGCTCTCGACGCCGGGGAGCCCGGCGCGCTCGGCGACACCCGCGATGAAGTTGTCGCGCATGCGGTGGTCCAGGAGGACGCCCGCGTCGGTGTCGCTGACGGCGTCGGTCAGGGACTTCACCAGGCGGTCGCCCGCCGCGCCCGCGGGCGCCAGGACCAGGCCCGGCTTCACGCAGAACTGGCCGACGCCCAACGTCATCGAGCCCGCGAGCCCGGCGCCGATCGCCTCGGCGCGCTCGGCCGCCGCGGCCTCGGTGATCACGACGGGGTTGAGGGAGCCCAGTTCGCCGTGGAAGGGGATCGGCGCGGGGCGCGCGGCCGCCGCGTCGAACAGGGCACGGCCGCCGCGGACGGAGCCGGTGAACCCGGCCGCCGCGACCAGCGGGTGCTTGACGAGTTCGACGCCCGCCTCGAAGCCGTGCACGAGGCCGACGACCCCGCCCGGGATGTCGTGCCGGGCGGCGGCCCGGCGCAGTACGGCCGCGACCAGCTCGGAGAGCGCCGGGTGGTCGGGGTGGGCCTTGACCACGACCGGGCAGCCGGCGGCCAGCGCGCTCGCGGTGTCACCGCCCGCGACGGAGAAGGCGAAGGGGAAGTTGGAGGCGGAGTAGACGGCGACGACACCCAGCGGCACCTTGTAGCGGCGCAGGTCCGGGATCGGCGGGGTCGCCGTGTCGTCGGGGTGGTTGATGACGATGTCGAGGAACGCGCCCTCGTCGACGATGCCGCCGAAGGCCCGCAGCTGGTAGCAGGTGCGGGCGAGTTCGCCGGTGAGCCGTACCGGGCCGAGCGCGGTCTCCGCGTCGGCGGCCTCGACGAGCTGCTCCTTGGCCGCTTCGAGCAGGTCCGCGGCGGTCCTCAGGAAGGCCGCGCGCACGGTGCGGTCGACGAGGGCTCCCCGGGCGGCGTGCGCGGCGCGGACGGCCTCGTCGACCTCCTGGGCCGTGGCCTCCACCGCAACCTGCTCGCGCTGCTTCCCGGTACGGGGGTCGACACTCCAGACTGGTGCTGCTGCCACCGCGGGTCCCTCCAGATGTAATGCCGCAGTTCTTGTCTCACCCACCAGCGGTGTTCGATATACTGAACGCTGTCTCTGATGGTGAATATGATGCGGAGACTATTTCCCGTCGAACGAGGGGGTCAAGGGCGATGTCGGCAGGCGAGACAGGCGGCGGAGCGCAGGTCAAGTCCGCGGTACGGACCGTGGAATTGCTCGAGTACTTCGCGGGCCGGCCCGGTATGCACTCCCTGGCCTCGGTCCAGGAGGCCGTCGGTTATCCGAAATCCAGCCTCTACATGCTGCTGCGCACCCTCGTGGAGCTCGGCTGGGTCGAGACGGACGCGACGGGCACGCGCTACGGCATCGGCGTACGGGCGCTGCTGGTCGGCACCTCGTACATCGACGGCGACGAGGTGGTCGCCGCGGCCCGCCCGACCCTGGACCGGCTCTCCGACGACACCACGGAGACCATCCACCTGGCGCGTCTGGACGGCACGAACGTCGTGTATCTGGCCACCCGCCAGTCGCAGCACTACCTGCGCCCCTTCACCCGGGTGGGCCGACGGCTCCCCGCGCACTCGACCTCGCTAGGCAAGGCGCTGCTCGCCACCCACACCGACGAGCAGGTCCGCAAGATGCTGCCCGAGACGCTCCCCGCTCTGACCGAGCACACGATCACCGACCGGGAGAAGCTCATCGAGGAGCTGCACCAGGTCCGGGATCAGGGCTTCGCCGTGGACCGTGAGGAGAACACGCTGGGGCTGCGCTGTTTCGGCGTCGCGATCCCCTACCGCACTCCCGCCCGGGACGCGATCAGTTGCTCGGTCCCGGTGGCCCGGCTCACCCCCGCCCACGAACAGATGGTCAAGGACGCCCTGTTCGACGCCCGCGACCGGCTGACGCTCGCCACCCGGAGGCTCTGAACCATGGAAGTCGCGCTCCGCCCGGTCCACGACAGCGATCTGCCGGTCTTCTACCGGCAGATGAACGACCCCGAGTCCCTCCGGATGGCCGCGTTCACTCCCAGGGATCCGGCCGACCGTGACGCCTTCGACGCCCACTGGAAGCGTATCCGCGCCTCGTCCGCCGTGCTGCGCACGATCCTCGCGGACGGCGATGTCGTGGGCAGCGCCGCGGTGTACGGGGAGCCCGGTGAGCGCGAGGTCACCTACTGGATCGACCGGGCGTACTGGGGCCGGGGCATCGCGACGGCCGCGCTGCGGGACCTGCTGGCCGAGGTGCCCGAACGCCCGATGCACGCGCGGGCGGCGACCGACAACGCGGGGTCGCGGCGGGTTCTGGAGAAGTGCGGGTTCCGGGTCACCGCGAGCGACCGGGGGTACGCGCACGCGCGCGGCGAGGACACGGACGAGGTCGTGCTCACCCTGGAGGGCTGAGCCGGACTTCATCCGAGCCGGACTTCATCTGAGCCGGACTTCATGAACGGCGCATGAGAAGTGCGGGCGGAAGGGAACGATTCGCTCCCTTCCGCTCGTCCTTCTGAGCGGGATGAACAAGACGATCAGGCGTGCCGCCGTCTTCACTCTGCTGCTCGTGCTCTCCCTGCTGGTCAGGGCGACCTGGGTGCAGTTCTACGACGGCAAGGCACTCGCGGAGAACAAGAACAACCGACGGAACGCGATCGAGCAGTACGCGAACCCGCTCGGGAACATCATCGTGGCCGGCCGGGCGATCACCGGCTCCGCGCAGACGAAGGGCAGCGACCTCAAGTACAAGCGGACGTACACGGACGGCAGCCTGTACGCGGCGGTCACGGGCTACAGCTCCCAGGTGTTCGGGGCGACCCAGCTGGAGGGCGTCTACCAGGGCCTGCTCGACGGTACGGACAACCAGCTGAAGAACCCCCTCGACACGGTCACCAACAAGCGCGCCAGCCCTGGTGACGTGGTCACGACCATCGACCCGGACGTGCAGAAGGCGGCGTACGCGGCGCTCGGCAGCAAGAAGGGCGGGGCCGTCGCGATCGACCCGACGAACGGCAAGATCCTCGCGGTGGTCTCCACTCCGTCGTACGACCCCACACAGCTCAGCACCGGTGACTCCGCCGCCTGGACGAAGCTGACGAAGGACGCGGACAAGCCGATGACCAACCGGGCGCTGCGCCAGCCGCTGCCCCCGGGATCGACGTTCAAACTGGTGGTCGCGGCGGCGGCGCTGGAGGACGGGCTGTACAAGAACGTGGACGCCGGCACGGACAGCCCGAACCCGTACACACTGCCGAACACGAGGACCGACCTGTCGAACGAGAGCGCCTCCGCGCCCTGCAAGAACGCCCCGATCCGGGTGGCGCTGCAGTACTCGTGCAACAACGTCTTCGCGAAGATGGCCGTCGACCTCGGGCAGGACAAGGTCAAGGCGATGGCGGAGAAGTTCGGCTTCAACGACAGCGCGCAGGACGTGCCGGTGCGGGCGTACTCGAGCGTCTACCCCTCGAACATGGACAAGTCGTCCACCGCGCTGACCGGCATCGGCCAGTACGACGTCACGGCGACCCCGCTGCAGATGGCCATGGTGTCGGCCGCCATCGCCAACGGCGGCAAGCTGGTCTCACCGCACATGGTGTCGCAGACCAGTGACGCGAGCGGCAATGTGGTGAAGGGCTACGACGACAGTACCCAGACCAAGGAGATTGTCAGCTCCACCACCGCGGAGCAGCTCCAGTCCGCGATGCAGACGGTCGTCACCGAGGGCACGGGCACGAACGCGAAGATCTCCGGCGCGACCGTGGGCGGCAAGACGGGTACAGCCCAGCACGGCGAGAAGAACAGCAAGACGCCGTACGCCTGGTTCACGTCGTACGCGAAGTCCGACTCGAACGGCAAGGAGGTCGCCGTGGCGGTCATCGTCGAGCAGTCCGACGCGGCGAGGTCCGAGGTCAGCGGCAACGGCCTGGCGGCGCCCGTGGCCAAGGCCATGATGCGGGCGGCGCTGAAGAACTGACGTACCGCGCACGACGGAGGGCCGCCCCGCACCCCTGGGGGCGGCCCTTCCTTCGTGCGGTCGCTTCACTGCCGTACGGTCACTTCACGCCGAACAGCTGCCTCACCGGATCGATCGCGAAGTACACCAGGAACAGCGCCGACACGGCCCACAGCAGCCAGTGGACCTCACGGATCTTGCCGAGCACCGCCTTGATCACGACGTAGGCGACGAAGCCGGCCCCGATGCCGTTGGTGATCGAGTAGGTGAACGGCATCGCCGCGATGGTCAGGAACGCGGGGATCGCGATCTCGTAGCTGTCCCATTCGATGTGCTTGACCTGCGTCATCATCAGGAAGCCGACCGCGACCAGAGCGGGGGCCGCCGCCTGGAGCGGGACGATGGTGAGCAGCGGGGTCAGGAACAGGGCGAGGGCGAACATGCCGCCGGTGATCAGGTTCGAGAAGCCGGTGCGCGAGCCCTCGCCGACGCCGGCCGCGGACTCGATGTAGGCGGTGTTGGAGGAGGCGGAGGCCGCGCCGCCCGCGACGGCCGCGGCGCCGTCGATGAACAGCACCCGGCCGATGCCGGGCACCTTGCCCTCCTCGTCGAGCAGTCCGGCCTCGGCGCTGATGCCGACGATCGTGCCCATGGCGTCGAAGAAGTCCGACAGGATCAGGGTGAAGATCAGCAGGACGACGGTCAGGGCGCCGGTCTCGCCGAAGCCACCGAACAGACTGAAGTGTCCGACGAGACCGAAGTCCGGGGTGGCCACCACGTCGGAGGGGATCTTCGGCGTGGTCAGGCCCCAACTCTTGATGTCGGCGGCCGAGTTGATGATCACGGCGATCACGGTCATCGTCACGATGCTGATCAGGATGGCGCCCTTGACCTTGCGTGCCATCAGTCCGATGGTGAGCAGCACACCGAGACAGAAGACCAGCACGGGCCAGCCGGTCAGCGAACCGGTCGCGCCCAACTGCACCGGCACGGTGGTGTTCGCGACGTCCGGGATGCGGCTGACGAAACCGGCGTCCACGAAGCCGATGAAGGCGATGAAGAGTCCGATGCCCACACCGATGGCGTGCTTCAGCGGTTGCGGGATGGCGTTCATGACGGCTTCGCGCAGTCCGGTGAGGACCAGTACGCAGATGATCACGCCTTCGATGACCACCAGGCCCATCGCGTCGGGCCAGCTCATCAACGGGGCGATCTGGAAGGCGACGACGGCGTTCAGACCGAGGCCCGCGGCGATCGCGAGGGGCAGATTGCCACCCACACCCATGATGACGGTCATCACCGCGGCCACCAGGGCGGTGGCCGTGACGAGTTGGCCGCTGTCGAGCTGGTGGCCGAACTTGTCCTTGGCGCTGCCGAGGATGATCGGGTTCAGGACAAGGATGTAGGCCATGGTGAAGAACGTGGCGAATCCGCCGCGTATCTCCCGGCCGAAGGTGGAGCCCCGTTCGGAGATCCTGAAGAACCGGTCGACGCTGTTCGCCGCTGGTGGCACGGCACTTGGCCGGTCGGCCACCTTCTGGGTTTCGGACATGACTGCTACTCCTTGTGGCCTGCGTGCTGGGTGTGCGGATGCTGGCTGGATTGTTCCCGCGTTGAACCGCTTTCAGGTTTTCGCCGTGTTACGGAATCGAGTTCGGCCAGCCATACGCTGTTCGAAGCCCTGTACGCATCGCTGGTACGCTCACGCATCTCGCCCCACAGGGGCACCATTCCTTCACGGGTGGCGCACGGGGGCCGTATACGCACGCACCCGCACCGGTTGCTCACAAGCCGCAGCAAGGAGAGGTAGCCGTGGGCACTGTCGTCGACGACGCAGCCTCCGTGGAGTTCCACGCCTTCTTCGAGCGGCACCACGCCGAACTCGCCCGCTTCGCCCATCTGTTGACCGGAGAGGCGGACGCCGCCGACGATCTGGCGGCCGACGCGCTGCTCGCGCTGTGGCACCGCTGGGACCGGGTGCGCGCGGCCGACCACCCGGTGGCGTACGCCCGCGGTGTCGTCGCGAACCTGGCCCGCACCCGGATCCGCAGCGCGGTGCGCGAGCGCAGACGGATCACACTGTTCTGGTCGCAGCGCGAGGACAAGACCGAGAACCCCGACATAGCGGGGAAGATCGACGTCCAGGAGGCGCTGCGCCGGCTGCCGTTCCGTAAGCGCGCATGTGTCGTGCTTCGGCACGCTTTCGACCTCTCGGAAAAGGACACGGCGCTCGCCCTCGGTGTTTCCGTGGGTACGGTTAAGTCCCAGACGTCGAAGGGCATGGCCGAACTGAAGCGGCTCCTCGGCACCGAAGAGGCCCCGATGCGGGTGCACGCGAGTGTGCTGCCCACGGGTGGAGCCGGAGGAAGGGACCGATGAGGAAGGCGCAGGACGTGCACGACGAGCTGCGCGCCGGGCTGCACGAGGCGGCCGAGGCGCACGAGCCCGACCGCGCGCGCATCCTGGCCCGGGTCGAGCGCGGGATGTCCGGCGCCGCCGAGCGTCGTCCCCGGCGCGCGGCGCGTCCGCCGGTGCTCGGCTGGGGACGGATCGTCGGCGCCACGGCCGCGGTGGCGGGCGTCCTCGCGGTCGGCGGTTACTGGGTGGCCGCGGCGGTGCAGGAGAACAACCCGCCGCAGCAGACGGTCGCGGTCTCGCCGAGCCCGGTCGTCTCCCCGGACGCGACGAGCCGCGCACCCGTCGTGCCGCACCCCTCGCACACCTCGGGTGCCTCGAAGCCGTCCGGGAAGGCGAGCGCCTCTCCCTCGGGCACCCCCTCGGCCGCGCACTCCTCGCCCGCCGCTCCCAAGGCGCCCGCCACAGGCAACCAGGACGGCTCGCTGTGGTTCGACGGCTCGGTCGATCCGCACAGCAACGACTTCTGGGCGCAGAGCGATGTGACCCTGAAGAACGCCGGCGAACTCACCTCGCTCACCGTCGAGTTGAAGATCAGGCAGACCGGCGGGGTCAGCGACGCGGGCTCCTGGCGCTCGGCACCCGAGAGCGACTTCACGACGACGGTCACCGAGAAGAACGGCTTCCTCGTCTACACCTGGGTGCTCAAGGACGGCCACACCCTCGCGGCCGGCCAGTGGGTGTTCGCGGGCCAGTACAACCACACCCGCGGCGGCCGGGACGCCAAGGACGACCGCTACTCGGCGGTCGCGAGGAGCGCGGACGGGACGCTCTCGGTGGCGGGTGACTTCGCCGCCGCGAGCGGCACCGACGGCGACTCGTAGAAAATCGCCTCGAAAAAACCTGCGGACGGCGGCAACCCTTTCCTCACCTGCGGCGACCAGGAGACGAACACGTCCCCTCCCCGCAAGGAAATCCGCCTCATGACTGCACGAGTTGAACAGCGCGTCCGGCACCGTCGCCGTCTCACCGGGCGGCGGTCCGTGATCGGTGGGGTCATCGCACTCGGCATCACCGGGGCCGCGCTCGTCACGACGTCGATGCTGAGCACCGCGGGGGCGAGCTCCGTCTGGCCGACGGCCAAGGGCAGCAAGGCCGTCTCGAAGACGATCCCGGTCTCGGGCACCTACGACGGCAAGCTGACGAAGTTCTTCGGCAGCGGTTCCCTCGGCACCTCCGACCAGTCGGAGAACCAGGGCCCGATCTTCGAGCTCAAGGACGGCGCGGTCCTCAAGAACGTCATCATCGGCACCCCGGCCGCCGACGGCGTGCACTGCCTGGGCAGCTGCACGTTGCAGAACGTGTGGTGGCTGGATGTCGGCGAGGACGCGGCCACCTTCAAGGGCAAGGCATCGTCCGCGAAGTACAACGTGGTCGGCGGTGGCGCGCAGAAGGCCTCCGACAAGGTGTTCCAGTTCAACGGCGCCGGCACGCTCTCCGTCACCGGCTTCCACGTGGAGAACTTCGGCAAGCTGGCGCGCTCCTGCGGCAACTGCAAGACGCAAGTCAAGCGCACGATCGTGCTCAGCGACATCGACGCGACCGCCCCGGGCAAGGCGCTGGTCGGTATCAACTCCAACTTCGGCGACACGGCGACGCTGTCGAAGATCCGTGTCACCGGCGACACCAAGAAGAAGCTCAAGACCTGCGTGCGCTTCAAGGGCAACAGCAGCGGCAAGGAGCCCACCGAGCTCGGCACCGGCGCGGACGGAACCTTCTGCAAGTTCTCGTCATCTGACATCACGTACAAGTAAGGGATCTGCTGGCCTGAGCCCCCCTCGGAGCCAGTCAGAGGAACGCCCCCGCCGGTGACGACCGGCGGGGGCGTTCTCTTTCCCTCGTACGTCAGTACGCGAGTACGTCAGTTCATGGTCGAGCCGATGGTCGTCGAGCCCGTCGTCAGGAACGTGGTCGTCGGCAGCGAACCGCTCGACGAGCGGGCACCGTACGCCGTGGTCGCGTCCGTCGACCTGAAGGACGGCGTCGAGGTGCCGCTGTCCCAGTTGTTGGCCGCGGAGACCGTGGCGGAACCGAGCTTGTCCAGGCCGCCCTTGTTGCTCACCGCGAGGTTCCTGGCGAGCCGCGCCTTGCCCGTCGCGAAGTAGAAGCCCGCGTCGGTGTTGGCGTAGGCGGTGTTGCGGTTGAGCACGATGGCCCCTGTGTTGGAGTTCTCGGTGAAGCCGTTGCCCGCGTTGTCCCAGGCGGCGTCGTTGTTCACGACATGGGCGACCGAGGCCCCGCCGCCGCCGAGCTTGAAGCCGTTGCCGTTGCCCTCGAAGGCGGAGTCGTTCCAGCGGTTCTTGCCGTTCCCGTACGACCACGAGTGCTCGATGGTGATCGGCGAGGAGAACTGCCAGAGGTCGAGGCCGTCGTCCGCGTTGTTGTAGAGGCGCGCGCCGGTGACCTTGTTGCCGGTGCCGGAGCCGAACTTGATGGCGATGCCGTCGGCGTTCTGGCCGTGGTTCGCGGCGTCGTAGTTGCCGTAACTGTCCAGGTTCTGCACGAGGTTGTCGGTCGTGCCGTCGCCGCGCAGCGTGAAGCCCGAGTCTCCGTTGTTCGCGGTGACGAGGTTCTTGAAGACGCCGCCGACGGAGGAGGTGGCGACCAAGCCCTGGGCGGGCGAGTTCTGCCAGGTGATGTTCTGGACGGTCCAGTAGTCGCCGTAGATCCCCGCCAGCCAGGAACCGGCGGCCAGCTTGGAACCGTCGATCTTCACCTTCTCGCTGCCGTACGCGGTGAGCGTGATCCGCGTGGAACCGGTGCCGTTCGCCGTCGACTTCAGCGTGGCTGTCGGGTAGTACGTGCCGCCGCGCACCTGGATGGTCGTGCCCGCGGCGGCCTGGGCGACGGCCGTCTCGAGCTGCGCGGTGGTGGAGACGGTGACCGTGGTGGCGGCGGCCTGCGCCGAGCCGTTGCTCGCGAGGCCGAGGTAGACGCCACCCGCCCCCGCGGCGACGGCCACCGCCGCGGCGATCGAGAGCGTACGGGTCCTGCGGTGGCGTCCGGTGCTCAGAAGCACGGGGGCGTTCCTTTCCTCAAGGGACGGGAGACGAAGCGGGCCGGAGGGGCCGCCCCGGCCCGCTTCTGCTCCCTGGTCGCCGCGGTGGCGGGAAACGTTGCCGGGGGCTCACGAAAAAGGTCGAAACTTTCGCCGGCCGTCATGCCGCCTTCATCAATTGACGCGCTGTCCCCCACTGGCAACACTCCGAGAGCGCCTCCCCAACAGAATCCACCAGACTCCGACAGGATGTGTCATGCGACGCCGCACCGCCCGCGCGCTCCTGATCCCCGTCCTCGCGCTCCTCCTGGGCCTGCTGGCCGCCCCACCGAGCCCCGCGTCACCGTCACCATCGGGAGCATCGCACGTGAACGAACCGAAGTACGCCGGCTATCTCTTCGCCTACTTCACCGGCGAGGGCACGGCCGACGGCGAGCAGATCCGCTACGCCCTGAGCCGCGGTAACGACCCGCTGCACTGGCGGGAGTTGAACGCGGGCAATCCCGTTCTGACCTCCACCGTCGGCGAGAAGGGGCTGCGCGATCCCTTCGTGATCCGCTCCCCCAAGGGTGACAAGTTCTTCCTCATCGCCACCGACCTGAAGATGTACCAGAACTCCAGCGGCAGCTGGGACTACGTGCAGCGGCACGGCAGCAGGTCCATCATGATCTGGGAGTCCACCGACCTGGTGCACTGGACCGACCAGCGCCTGGTGAAGGTGGCCCCCGACAACGCGGGCAACACCTGGGCGCCGGAGGCCTACTGGGACGACTCGCTCGGTGAGTACGTCGTCTTCTGGGCGTCCAAGCTGTACGCCGACGACGACCCGGACCACACCGGATCGACGTACAACAAGATGCTGTACGCCACCACGAAGGACTTCCGCACCTTCAGCGAGCCGAAGGTCTGGGACGACCCGGGCTACTCGGTGATCGACTCGACGGTCATCAAGAACAAGGGCAGCTACTACCGTTACACCAAGGACGAGCGCGATCCCAGCTCCTCCAGCCCCTGCTCGAAGTTCATCACCGGCGAGAAGTCGACCTCCCTGACGAACACCAAGTACGACTTCGTCTCCGACTGCATCGGCAGCGGCTCGATCGACCGCGGCGAGGGCCCGACGGTCTTCAAGTCCAACACCGAGAACAAGTGGTACCTGTTCATCGACGAGTACGGCAGCCGCGGTTACGTCCCCTTCGAGACGACCGACCTCGACTCGGGCAAGTGGACCATGTCGACGAACTACCAGCTGCCCGCGAGCCCCCGGCACGGCACGGTGATGCCCGTGACCCAGGCGGAGTACGACCGCCTGCTGGCCGCCTACCCGGTGACCGGCACCTCGGTCGTGGACGCGACCGCGAAGGGCCAGAAGGGGTATGCGATCGTCACCGAGTCGGCCTCGAAGGTCGTCCTGCCGATGAAGCCGGACGCGGACCTCAGGCACCTGGCCCCCACCCTCACGGTCGGCGCGGGCGCGAAGGTCAGCCCGGCCTCGGGCACACACCGGGACTTCCGCACCCCGCGCACGTACACCGTGACGGCCCCGGACGGGACGATCCGGACCTGGACGGTGGAGGCGGTACCCACCCGCAGCCCGGTCCTGCCCGGCCTCAACGCCGACCCGGACGTCCATTACCTGAACGGCCAGTACTGGATCTATCCGACGACGGACGGCTACGCGGGCTGGAGCGGGACGAGCTTCAAGGCGTACTCCTCGAAGGACCTGGTCCACTGGAAGGACCACGGTGTGATCCTGGACCTGGGACCCGATGTGTCCTGGGCGGACAAGAACGCCTGGGCCCCGGCGATCGCCGAACGCGATGGCAAGTACTACTTCTACTTCTGTGCGGAGCAACAGATCGGCGTGGCGGTGGCCGACTCCCCGGCCGGTCCCTTCAAGGACGCGCTGGGCAAGCCCCTGGTGGCCAAGGGCCTGTTGACGGGCCAGATGATCGACCCGGCGGTGTTCACGGACGACGACGGTCAGTCGTATCTGTACTGGGGCAACGGCCACGGATACGTGGTGCCGCTGAACGCCGACATGGTGTCGTTCGACGCCTCGCAGGTGCGGGACATCACGCAGCCCGACTTCCGTGAGGGATCCTTCGTCGTCAAGCGGCGGGGCACGTACTACTTCATGTGGTCCGAGGACGACACCCGCAGCGAGAACTACCACGTCGCCTACGCGACCGGACCGTCCCCGCTCGGTCCGTGGACCAAGCGGGGCACGATCCTGTCCAAGCGCCCGGAGTACGGCATCAAGGGCACCGGACACCACTCCGTGGTGAACGTCCCCGGCACCGACGACTGGTACATCGTCTACCACCGGTTCGCCCTGAACGGCCCCGGGAAGGCCGGCGGGGACGGCACGCACCGGGAGACCACGATCGACCGCATGAAGTTCGCGGCCGACGGAACGATCGAACCGGTGGTGCCGACCCTGGAGTCGATCCGCCCCGTGCGGACCAAGTCCTGAGTGCTGCCTGAGTACTAGCTGACGAAGTACGTCGGGTTCGGAAGCTTGAACGTCTTGTCGGCGTAGCCTCCGTCGAGGTCGGAGTACTGGTCGCCGAAGTTGGCGACGATGTCGTACCCGAGGGACTCGATGTGCTGACGGGTGCCGGACTTGTACTGCACGGTGGTGCAGTTCCAGGCGGCGGCCGTGGCGCAGGCGCTCAGGTAGGCCGGCGGGTTGGCCGCGTCCTTGAGGAACATGTGGGCGGCGTCGAGGTTGATGTCGGCGCCGACCTTCTTCAGGTTCGTGACCGCGTCGACGCGCTGCGACTCCTTCAGGCCCGAGTTGTAGAAGACCTCGACGCCCCTGGACTTGGCGTACGCGACGAGTTCGAGGGTGCCGAAGACCGCCGGACGGTCGGCCCGGGCCACGTACGCGGCCCAGGAGGCCGAGTTGTACGTGTAGTTGGTCTTCTTCTCGTAGTCGAGGGAGAGCAGCAGCGTGTCGTCGATGTCGAAGACGACCGCGGGCTTCTCGCCCCGGTGCTTCGCCTTGTGCGCCGCCCTGTCGATGTAGCGCTTGGCGTCCGACTCCAGGCGCGACAGGTCCTTGGCGTACTGGCTGTCCTTGGACGCCTGGTACACGCCGTTGCTGTCGAGCGTGGCGCCGTAGTAGGTGTCGATGTCCTTGACCAGGAGCCCGATGTTGTAGGGCTCGTGGGTCGAGTTGGCCGTCGACTGGCCGGCCGTGGCGACGCCCGTGCCGTAGAGGGCTCCGCCGGCGACGGCACAAGCGGCCGCGATGGCTGCCGCTCTGAGGGACTTCCGCATGGATTCTCCGGATCTGAGTGATGGGTGACCAGGTCATTCCGCACCAGGTCAGGGACTGTCTACGCGCATCACGCACGCCATGCGGGAGGCTTTATCCGATCGAGACCTCACCCACAGGGACCGGCCCCACCACTCCACCTGCCGGCGCAACTGCCGTGCGTCCGTGATGGATTACCCGGAGATGACATTCACTTGACCGTCCCTTGAACCGGTTCTCCTAGGGTCGGAACGCACATGCGAACGATGCGTCAGACGGGGAGAGCCGCATGGGTGAGGGCAACGGCAACGGCATGGTCCTGCACATCCACACCGCCGATCTGAAGCGCGCGGCACCGGACTTCCACGAAGGGGCCAAGAACCTCAGCAAGGCACTCACCACCCTCGTCACCACCCTGGACGGCCTGGGAAAACCCTGGGGCGACGACAAACAGGGCAAGGAGTTCGGGGACGCCTACTCACCGCAGCAGAAGAAGATAGAGAGCGCGGCGGGCACCCTCGTACTCGGCCTGGTGAGCATCCACGAGGCCATGAACGACCTGGCGGACGGCACCGTCGACAACGACCAGCTGATCGCGGGAATGTTCACCGAGGTGAAGACCGCCGGGACCGACAAGGCCGGGAGCGACGGTTCCGGTGAGCGTTGAGGACGAGGCCAAGAAGATCCTGCTGAAGCTGGGCCTGTGGTGGCCGGACGCCAACTCCGGTTCGCTGCGGGCCGCGGCGACCGCCTGGCGCACCTTCGCCGACGCGGTCGACGACGTACGGGGACCGGTGCACACGAGTGCGTCCTCCCTCATCCACCACAACACCGGCGAGTCGATCGACGCGTTCGAGAAGTTCTGGAACCGCTACGCCAAGGGCAAGGACGCCGGCTGGCTGAGCGACCTGGCGGAGTCGTCCCGGGCGATGGCGAAGGCCCTGGACAAGTTCGCGGACGCCATCGACGACGCCATCAACAAACTCTGGACGCAGATCGGCATCGACGCCGCCGTGATCGCGGGCGGGGTGGCACTGGCCTTCTTCACGGCGGGCCTCGCCTCCGGAGCCGCCGTCGCGGCGGCCGACGCCATCATCGAGTTCGGCGCCACCATGGGCGTCGCGGTCACCACCACCGTCGCGGAGATAGCGGCGGGCACCCTGGTCGCGGCGGCCTTCGGCGGCATCGAGTCGGTCACCGTCGACCTGGCCGTGGCCCAGCCCCTGAAGATGGCCACCGGTCTGCAGCAGGGCTTCAGCCTGGACGAGGTCAACCAGGCCGCCAAGGACGGCATGATCTTCGGCGGCGCGCTGGGCGCGGGCAGCGGCGTACTGAAGGCAGGCGTGGAGGGCGCGTTCAGCGACACCACCCCCCTCCTGCTGCGCCCGCCGTCCCTCCGCCCCGACCTGGTCGAACTGGGACCCGCCGCGCGCAACGCGGACCGCACGCCGTGCGTCGGCGAGCCGATCGACGTGGCGACGGGCGCCATGCTGATGTCCCAGACCGACCTGACACTGCCGGCCTCCCTCCCCCTCCTCTTCCAGCGCACCCACCTCTCCTCCTACCGCGGCGGGGTCTGCTTCGGCCCGACCTGGATCTCCACCCTCGACGAGTGCGTGCAGATCGACGGCGAGGGGGTCGTCTTCGCGGCGGCGGACGGCATGCGGCTCGTCTACCCCGTGCCGGAGCCGGACGTGCCGACCCTCCCTCTGAAAGGGGCGCGCTGGCCACTGCGCTGGGACGGCAAGCCCGACGGCGTCATGACCATCACCGACCCCACCTCCGGAGTCGTCCGCACCTTCAGCACCCCCTTCTCCTCGGGCTCCTTCGGCGTCTTCCATCTCCCCCTGGACTCCTGGAGCGACCGCAACGGCGCTCGCATCGACATCGAGCGTGACGACGAAGGCATCCCGTTCGGCATCCGTCACTCCGGCGGCTACTACCTCGCCGTCGACACCCGGGGCCCCCGCATCACGGCCCTGCGCCTGCTCGACGAGGCCCCGTCCCGCTACGGCCCCGACGGCCCGGTGGGCGAGGGCACGCTCGTCATGCGGTACGGCTACGACCCGTCGGGCAACCTCAACGAGGTCGTCAACTCCAGCGGCGAGCCGCTCCGGTTCACCTACGACGACCAGGGCCGGATGACGCGCTGGACCGACCGCAACGGCACGTGGTTCTCGTACGAGTACGACGAGCGCGGCCGGGTCGTCCGCACCGAGGGCGTCGACGGCATCCTGTCGGGCACGCTGACGTACGACGACGCGGCGTCCACGACGACGTACAGCGACTCGCTGGGTCGCGTCTCCAGCCATCGCCACAACTCCGAGGGCCTGGTCGTCGAGGAGACGGACCCGCTCGGGCATGTCACGCGCACGGAGTGGGACGAGTGGGGTGCCCAGCCCGTCGCAGTGACCGATCCGCTGGGAAGGACGACCCGTCACGTGTATGACGCCGCCGGGCACCTGAGCGAGATCACCCTGCCGGACGCGTCGGTGACCCGTGCGGCCCACGACTTCCTCGGCCTGCCCACAGAGGTCGTGGAGTCGGGCGGCGCGACCTGGCGGCATACCTACGACGACCGCGGCAACCTGCTGTCCACGGTGGACCCCGCGGGTGCCGAAACGCGGTACGAGTACGACGCATCGGGCCATCTGGCCGTGGTCACGGACGCGCTCGGCCACACACGCCGGGTCACCTCGAACGCCGCCGGGCTGCCCGTCGTGCTCACCGACGAGCTGGGGCACGAGACGACCGTGCGGCGGGGTGCCTTCGGCCGGATCGTCGCGGTGACCGACCCGCTCGGCGGCACCACCCGCATGGGCTGGACCGTCGAGGGCAAGCCAGAGTGGCGGGAGTACGCCGACGGCACCCGCGAGTCCTGGGCCTGGGACGCCGAGGGCAACCTGCTCACCCACACCGACCTGGTGGGCAACACCACCCACCAGACCGCCACACACTTCGACCTCCTGGCGGGCCGCACGGATCCGGACGGCGCACGGTACACGTTCACGTACGACACCGAGCTGCGCCTGGCCAAGGTCACCAATCCCCAGGGCCTGGCCTGGTCGTACCGCTACGACCAGGCCGGCCGGCTCGTTGCGGAGACGGACTTCAACGGCCGCACGCTCACGTACGAGCACGACGCGGCAGGCCGTCTGGTCTCTCGCACCAACGGTGCTGACGAAACACTGCGCTTCACACGGGACGCGCAGGGCCGTGTCGTGGAGCAGCACGACGACTCGGGTGGGGTGACGACGTACGCGTACGGCCCCGACGGCAGAATGTCTCGCGCCGCCAACGCGGACGCCGAGGTCGTGCTGGATCGGGACGCGGTGGGCCGCATTCTCTCGGAGACGGTGGGCGGGCGCACGACGACGTTCACGTACGACGCCGTCGGGCAGTGCACCCACCGGGTGGCCCCATCCGGTCTGGTATCCGAATGGACTTACGATTCTGTGGGCCACCCCGTCGAACTGCGATCGGCAGCCGGTTCGCTAGCCTTCTCGTACGACGCCGTCGGTCGCGAGACCGAGCGCCGGATCGGCGATGCCGCGACGCTCACTCAGAGCTGGAGCGCGACAGGACACCTCGCCGTGCAGTCGTTGACATCGACGGCGGACTCGTCGGAGGCGGATCGTCTTCTCCAGCACCGCAGTTACGCCTACCGAGCGGACGGCGACCTCGTCGAAGTACGCGAGCTCACCTCCGGCACGCGCCGCTTCGACCTGGACGCCATGGGCCGTGTCACGGGCGTACGCGCCCATGGCTGGCGTGAGGTCTACGCCTACGACGCGGCAGGCGGTCCGGTCCGGGCGACGGCGCCCGACCATGCTTGTCCGGGTGACCGTGAGTTCGAGGGCACGCTCGTTGGCCGCGCAGGGCACACCGTCTACGAGCACGACGCCCAGGGCCGTCTGGTCCGCAGGACGCGCAAGCTCCTCAACGGGCAGACGCGCACCTGGACATACGTCTGGGACACCGAGGACCGGCTGACCGAAGCGGTCACGCCGGACGGCGAGCGATGGCGATACGCGTACGACCCACTGGGCCGCCGTGTGTCCAAACACCGCGTGGCCGAGGACGGGTCCCAGGCCGATCGCGTCGACTTCTCCTGGGACGACACCCGCCTGGCCGAACAGACCTGCCAGGACGGCAGGGTGACGACCTGGGACTACGCTCCGGGTTCCCATCGTCCGGTCGCCCAGACGCAACACAGGACCTCCGTCGTCGAGTCCGGCGCGTCGTTCCTCGCCCGGCTGGTCGAAGAGACCGACTCTTCGCACACGACCCGCTTCCACGCCGTGGTCACGGACCTCGTGGGCACCCCAGCGGAGTTGGTCTCGGTGTCGGGAGACCTGGTCTGGCAGCGGCGCACCTCGCTCTGGGGCACTGGCCTGCCGGCTCCGACGGACGAGGAAGCCACCGTGGACTGCCCGCTACGCTTCCCCGGCCAGTACGCCGACCCCGAGACGGGACTCAGCTACAACCACTTCCGCTATTACGACCCCGAGACCGGACGATACGTCTCTTCGGACCCGCTGGGCCTCGCCCCCTCCCCCGATCACCACGCCTACGTGAGGAATCCCCTCGTCGAGTCCGATCCGCTCGGTCTCTTCACCTGCAAGGTGGAGAACGCGCTCAAGGACTGGCAGAGCAGGAGATACCAGTTCGGCAGCGATCAGTTCATGCTCGACAAGAAGAACCTGGCACACGTCCTGGAAAGGCATCATCCTGAGTACTGGGACGGTTCGGTGAAGCAGAAGCAGTCCTTCCTCGACGGAAAGATGTCCGTCAAGGATGTCGAGGACGCCATCACCGAGACCCTGAATCAGAACCGGGACAAGCTGACATCCCGCGGCCCCATGGGCATGTACCAGGTAGAAGGAAAAGTAAACGGAGTAGATTACGTCCTCGGCATCAAGAACGGCCATATCGGCCAGTTCTATCCCGGAACTCTCCCCAAGAAATAGGCCACATGATTGAAATCACCTCCTACCTGCGCACCAAGTCAGGAGGATTCACCCCCGTATCGGACATGACCTCCGCACCTTCGGATCCCTCATACGTCGAGGGCGCCATCGAACTGACGATCAACGGCGTACGGATCCTCGACCAGGAGCTTTGGGACTATGTCGACGAACTCTGGTCCTATATCGGCGACATGGTGCTGAGTCTCAAGCGCGAGGACGAGGCGGCGACGTACTTCCCGGATCAGCCGATCAGGCTTTCGTTCAAGCGCCTGGGCGGGGGACTCGTTCTCGTCTCTCTCACCTACGACGACATCAAGCGCGCCGCCTCCGTCGACGAGCGAGAACTCGTCGAGGCGCTGCAACGGTCGGGCACGAAATTCTTCGCCAGGATGAAGGAATTGCTCCCCGGAAACGCCCCGGGATATGACGACGCGTTGGCAAGACTGATGGGACACATCAATCCATGAGGGCCAACGAGAACATGCACCATCTCGCTGCCGGAACGCATGGGCCGTCCCCAGTGATCATCGCCCTCTTCGCCCTGGGCGGCCTCGCAGCCGTCTGGTGCGGCGGGAGCTGGGCGTTCAACGTGCGCGGGATCGCCGTCCGGAGGGCTGCGAACATCCGCGACAGGCATCAGCTGAGGAGTGGTTCGGTGCTGATGGGGGCCCAGCCTTGGTACCACCGGATGCTCGGGGTGTTTCTCACGGTCGCCGGTCTTGTGCTGCTGACCGCTGCCTACGCCCTGTGGCACCTCAACTGAGCCCACCGCACCAGTTCCTCCGGATCAGTTCATCGTGGCGCCGATCGTCGTGCTGCCCGTCGTCAGGAACGTCGTCGCGGGCAGCGAGCCGTCCGACTTGCGGGAGTTGTACGTCGTCGACGCGTCCGTGGAGACGAAGGACGGAGTGGAGACGCCCGAGTCCCAGTTGTTGCCGGCGGACGTGACCGAGGACCCCTTGGAGACCGCCGCGCTGCCGTTGCTCACCGCCAGGTTCTTGCCGAGCTTCGCGGAGCTGGTGGCGAAGTAGTAGCCGTACTTGCCGTTGGCGTACGCGGTGGTGCGGTTGATGACGATCGAGCCGGTGTTGGAGTTCTCGGTGAAGCCGTTGCCCGCGTCGTCCCAGGCGGCGGAGTTGTTGACGACGTGCGCGACCGTCACGCCGTTCCCGCCGAGTTTGAAGCCGTTGCCGTTGCCCTCGAAGGCGGAGTCGCCCCAGCGGTTCTTGCCGTTGCCGAAGGACCAGGTGTGCTCGATGGTGACCGGCGAGGAGAAGGACCACAGATCGATGCCGTCGTCCGAGTTGTTGTACAGCCGGGCCCCGGTCACCAGGTTGCCTGTGCCGGAGCCGAACTTGATGGCCACGCCGTCCGCGTTCTGGCCGTGCGTGGCGGCGTCGTAGTTGCCGTACGAGTCGATGTTCTTGACCGTGTTGTTGACGGTGCCATCACCCGTCAGCGTGAAGCCGGAGTCGCCACCGTTGATGGTCTTGATGTTGTTCCAGTTCGTGCCGGTGCAGGACTGGCAGACGACCGCGCTGTCCGGGGAGTTCTGGAAGGTGAGGTTGGAGACGTTCCAGTAGTCGGCGGTCAGCTTGAAGATCCAGTCCCCGGCGGGCAGCGACGAGCCGTCGATCTTCACCGTCTCCGTGCCGTACGCCTGGAGGGTGACAGGGCTCGACGAGGTGCCGTTGGCCGTCGACTGGAGGGTGGCCGTCGGGTAGTACGTGCCGGCGCGCACCTGGATGACGGTGCCGGCGGTGGCGTTCTTGATGGCGCTGGTGAGGTCGGCCGTGGTGCTGACGACGACGGTCGCCGCCTGGGCCTGGGTGGGCAGGACGGCGAGTCCGGCGCCGAGCGCCAGGGCGGCGCCGAGGACGAGAGCGGTTCGACGAGACATGGAGTGCGGTCCTTTCGTCGATACGGTGGGGGACTGCTTCGGTACCTTCTTCGGGGCTTGCTTCGGTGCGCTCTTCGGTGGTCCCGTCGGGGACATCACGGGCACCAGTCGCCCAGATACGCCGCACGCGTGTGCGACACGGCTTCCGTGTCCGTGAGCTGGGGACGGTTCTCCGGCACGGTGATCTCCGCGCCGGGGCCGGTGTTGCGGTACTCGCGAAAGCGCATGGACTGCCAGGGGTAGGCCTCGCGCATGTCGACGTAGGGCGCCACCGCGTCGATGCCGGGGCCGAGTTCCGTCTCCCGTACGACCAGGGACGGCCAGGCCGTCGTCTCGTACGACGGCACCCACGGCCGTGCGATCTTGTACGCACCGTCCTGCGCGCCCGAGGTGACCCGGCCGCGCAGGGCCAGGAAACCGTGCGGGTTGGCGCGGGCCGTCGAGGGCGCGAAGACCATCCCCTCGGGTGTGAAAGCGACGTCCCGGTCGAGGGTGTGGAAGTGGCAGCGCTCGAAGACGGCGGTGGCCCGCCCGAAGACGAAGTCGACGTCGCCCTCGATATAGCAGTCCCGGTAGTACTGGCGGTCGAAGGCGGTCAGGGCCGTCGTGTCCGCGAACAGGGTGTCCTGGTGTGCCAGCAGGCGGACGTGGATGAAGGACGAGCGGTCCCCGGTGACGTACGCCGCCACCGCCTGGGTCCCGGTGATGTCCGGGTGGTCGGCGCGCAGCCAGTCGTTGGCGAGCGTCAGCCCGTGCACGGTGAGCCCCGGCGCCGCCGAGGTGAAGGTGGCGGAGCCCGCGGTGCCGTACGTTCCGGAGCCGTCCGGTTTCGGAGTGCCGTTGGCATGGTCGTGCACGATGACGGCGTCGCGCGGGTCGCGGCCGGCGCCGAGCAGCGTCAGGCCGGCCTTGTCGGCGGGGATGTTCACGACCTCGCGGTACGTGCCCGGGTGCACGACGATCGTCCAGCCGGCGCCCGTCACCGCGTCGACGGCGGCCTGGACGGAGTCACCGGGCCGGACGTGCAGCACCCGGCGCCCGCCCGCGAAGGCGGGAGTCGCGCCGCGGACGCCGAGCGCACCGGCCGTGGCGAGAAAGGCGCGTCGGCGCATCTCAGCACCCCTTCCACGGTGTCCAGTCGCCGAGGTACGCCTCCCGGGTCGCCGACTCGGCCTCCCCGGGGCTCAGTTGGGGACGGTTCTCCGGGACGCTGATGACGGCGCCCGGCCCCGTGTTCCGGTACTCGGCGAAGCGCTGGCTCTGCCACGGGTAGGCATCCGCCATGTTGGTGTAGGGCGCGACCGCGTCGATCCCGGCGGCCAGGCGGGTGTCACGGACGGTCAGCATGGGCCGGGCGGTGGTGTCCGAGCCGGGCACCCAGGGACGGGCGAGCTTGTAGTACGCGTCCGGGGCCTCGCTGCTGACACGGCCGTGGGCGACCAGGTAGCCGCGCGGGTTGGCGAGCGCGGTGGAGGGGGCGAAGACGAAGCCGTACGGGGCGGTCGCCAGGTCCGTGCGGTTCAGGGTGCGGAAGTGGCAGCGCTCGAAGACGGCGGTCGCCCGGCCGAAGACGAAGTCCACGTCACCTTCGACGTAACAGTCGCGGTAGTACTGGCGGGCGAAGGTGCCGAGCGCGATCGAGTCGGCGTACAGCGTGTCCTGGTGGCCCAGGAACCGGCACCCCACGAAGGCCGAGCGGTCGCCCTGCACCTTGACGGCGACCGCCTGGGTGCCGGTCATCTCGGGGTGGTCGGCGCGCAGGAAGTCGTTGGCGAAGGTGATCGAGCGGGCGCTGAACCCGTCGGCCTGCACGGTGGTGGTGGCCGACCCGGTGGTCCCGTAGGTGCCGCCGCCGGGCTTCGGGGTGCCGTTGGCGTTGTCGTACACGACGACGACGTCACGCGGGTCCCCGGAGGCGCCGATCCAGGTCATCTCCGTACGGTCGACACCGACGGCGACCGTCTCGCGGTACGTTCCCGGCGCGACGACCAGCGTGTATCCGGCCCCGCTGACGGCACTGACGGCGGCCTGGACGGTGGTGTGGTCGCCGAGGCCGCCGGGGTGGACGTACAGGGTCCGCTCGGTGAGCCGGGCGGACGGCGAACCGTAACGCCCGAAGGGGGACTTCCCCTGGGGCCGCGCCTGGGCCCGTGCGGGAGTCGCGAGGCCGAGCGCGAGAGCGGCTCCGGCGCTGGCGACGAGGAAGGTTCTCCGGCCGGGGACGGCAGGGCCGGGTGTGGTGGTGCCGGGTGTGGTGGTGCGGGAGAGCATGGCGATGCTCCTTCGCTGTGCCGCGCGGCTCAGAGGCCTCGCGGGCTCTGCGGGAGGGACGAAGGGCCGGAGCGGCACGCCCTGGATGACGGGCGGTGCGGAGCCGCTCCGGCCTGACCTGGAGGGCTGGAACGACCGGATCAGCCGGTCGGCCGGATCAGCTGGTCAGCAGATTTTTCCGGCGCCCGCCTCGTGGTCCACGATCCGCGGCACCGCCCTGGGCGAGTCGACCTTCGTGCGCAGGGTCGGCGTCCATCCGGCCCCGGACTGCAGCGTCTCCGCCGGGATCTCCGCGTTGTGCACGGCGATCAGATCGGTGGCCGCCCCGTTCACGTAATTGTCCGCCGCGGTGAGCGGCGCCTCCTTCCACTTCTTCAGGACGGTCGCCGCGCTGACCCCGGCAGGCAGCGTGAACGCGTTGTGCTCGGCGACGAGTTGGGACTCCATGCCGATGCCGTAGCTGTAGGAGTAGCCGTCGCCCGCGACGAAGTGGTTGTTGTACGAGTCGACCTGACCGAAGCGGACGCGCGGCGCGCGCTCGACGAGGTTCGAGAACAGGTTGTGGTGGAAGGTGACCTTGAGGTGGCCCCGGTCGACCGCCGCGGTGGACGCGCTGTCGCTGTTGCCGATGAGGATCGTCTTGTCGTGGTCGGCGAAGACGTTCCAGGAGGCTGTCACGTAGTCCGCGCCCTTGACGATGTCCAGCTCGCCGTCGTGCTGCTCGAAGATCCGGCCGAAGTACGTGGGCAGCGTGCTGTCGGGGTGGTCCCCGTCGGTGAAGGTGTTGTGGTCCAGCCAGACGTGCGTGGAGCCGTACACCACCGCGCTGTCGTACTCGGAGTTCCAGTTGCCGACGGAGGTGTCGGTCGGGTCCCACTGCGGGAAGCAGTCGAGCGGGCTCTCGAAGGTGAGGTTGCGGACGATGACGTTGTCCACGGCCTTGATCTGGAGGCTGGCGCCCTTGAACCCCGCGCCCTTGCCGAGGCCGACGAGGGTGGTGTTGGCGGGGATCTCCGCCTTGATGGCGGTGTCCTGGTTGGCGGCGGAGGCGCGGCGCAGGCCTTCGGGACTGTCGTCGGGCTCGGCGTCCAGGTTGGTGCCGTATCCCCAGTTCTCCGGCGAGTACTTCTGCAGATAGGCGTCGAAGTCGTAGCCCGGCGCGGCGAAGGAGTCGCAGCCCTCGGCGTTGGCGTCGATCGTGCCCTTCACCTGGATGATCTTCGGGGCGGTGCCGCCGTTCTTCAGCGCGGCCTTGAACTCGGCCCAGGTGGTGACGGTGTACACGTGCGCGGCGTCGGCCGCCGCACCACCGGAGGTGCCCGTGCCGTACGAGCCCCAGCCGTCACCGGCGGCGAGGGTCTGTCGGCCGAGGTCGCCCGACCGGGCCTGGGCCTGGGCGGTGGTGCCGGTGACGGCGAGGGCCAGGGCGGTGCAACCGACCAGCAGGGCCGTCGCCGCCGGCCTTGCTGTGACATGGGCATGCCATCTCTGTGTGTTCACTGTGCGGCTCTCCTTCTGGCGGAGGTTCTGTGGGAGGGGGTTACGCGGCCGCGTCCGGCCAGGTGATCCAGGACTCGGGGACTTCCTCGTCCAGCCGGCGCACGTCCCGGTGTGCCAGCACCCGGCGGTGCAGCAGCTCGGCCGCGACGAGACGGGCCACGGCGATCGCACCCGGCGGGTTGAAGTGGGTGTTGTCCTGCTCGGTCGCGGTCCAGTTGAAGTACTTCTTGGTCTCCTCGACGCCGAGTCGCTGCCACAGGGCGATCGACAGGGCCTGGATGTCGAGCAGCGCCACGCGCTCCTCCTCGGCGAGGGCACGCATCGCCGCCGGGTAGTCGCCGTGGGTCGGCACGGCGTTGCCGTCCGCGTCGAACCTGCGGCGCTCGACGGGGGTGGCGAGGACCGGGCACGCCTTCTGGGCGCGCGCCCCGTCGATGTACTGCCTCAGGTAGTCCTGGTACGTCGTCCAGGGCTCGGTGTAGCGCGTGGGGTCGGCGCTCTTCTCGTCGTTGTGGGCGAACTGGACGAGCAGGAAGTCGCCGGGCCGGATCGCCCCGAGGATGACGTCGAGCCGCCCCTCGTCGACGAAACTCTTCGAACTGCGCCCGTTCACGGCGTGGTTGGCGACGTCCAGGTGCTCCCGCAGGAAGAACGGAAGCGCCATGCCCCAGCCGGTCTCCGGCACGGCGTCGGCATACTTCTGGGCGGCGGTGGAGTCACCGGCGATGTAGAGGGTGCGGTGACGCTGGGTGGCCTGTGCGGTGCCGGTCGCCGCAAGGGCGACGGGAACGGCGGCAAGAGCCGCCGAGGTGACCTGTCTACGCGTAAGGGACACGAACGTGTGCCTTTCAGCAGGGGGAGGGGCCCGCGCCCCTGTCTTCGGGGGCGCGGGGAACTGCGCGACCAGCCACAACGGCCCCGCAGCCAAAGACCGGCCGAACCACCCGAGTTGTCAGTGGTTCGCCTTCCAGTCCGCCTGCGCCTTGTTCAACTGGTCGGCCAGCGTGTCCAGGAACTGCTTCGCGCTCATCTTCCCGAGCAGCAGCTTCTGGAAGTTCGGCTCGTTGTCGGACTTGGAGATCGTGTTCCAGTCCGGCAGGTAGTACGGCAGCTGCACGATCTTGGTGCCGGCCCCGTTCAGCGCCTCCGCGGCCAGCTTGGTGGGCTCGGCCTTCTGGATCCACGCGTCCTTCGCCGCGTCGGTGTTCGCCGGGACCTGTCCCGCCGACTCGTTGAACTTGGAGTTCTCCGCCGCCGAGAGGGCGAACTCGATGAACTTCCAGCCGGCCGCCTTGTTCTTGCTGGACTTGAACAGGCTCATCCCGTCGACCGGGTTGGACACCTGCACGCGTGTGCCGTCGTCCTGCGTCGGGTTCGGGATGCCGCGGAACTTCTCCGCGCCCAGCGCCTTCACGTGGTCCTGGTAGGAGCCGAGGTTGTGGCTGAGCATGCCGATGGTGCCGCTGTCCCACTGCGCGACCATCTTGGTGAAGTCGTTGTTGACGTCGGCGGACGGGGTGTCCTTCTTGTACAGGGCGATGTACTTCTCGAGGGCGGCGACGTTCTTCGGGTCGTTGACGGTGGTCTTGTCGCCGTTCCAGAACGAGGTGATGCCGGTCTGGCCGTACACCGCGTCGAGGGCCGGCGCGATGGCGCCCTCGCCGCCCCGGATGGTGAAGCCGAACTTGTTCTTGCCCTTGTCGGTGAGCTTGTCGGCGGCGTCGTAGAACTTCGACCAGGTGGTCGGGGCGTCCACTCCCGCCGCCTTGAACAGGTCCGTCCGATACCACAGCGTGCCGTTGTTGGCGGAGGTCGGCACCTGGTACAGGGCGTCACCGCCGCCCGCGGACCGGCTGACGTCGAGCAGGTTCTGGCTCAGCTTGCCGTCCAGCGAGCTCCCCTTGAGCCGGCTGTCCAGCGGCTCCAGCGCTCCCTGGACGGCGACCTCGGCGAGCATCGCGGTGCCCACACCGCCGACGTCGGGCAGGCCGCCGCCCTGGATGGCGGTGTCGTACTTCGACTGGGCGCTCGCCGCCGGGATGCCGACGTACTTGACCTTGATGTCCGGGTACTTCTTCTCGAAGTCCGCGATGATCTGCTTCCAGATGTCGGTGCGGACACCGCCGTTGTTGTCCCAGAAGGTGATCTCGCCCTTGCCGGAGCCCTCGGTGCCCTTGTCGCCCGCCGCTCCGCTGCCGTTGTCGCCGCAGGCGGTGGCGGTGAGCGCGAGCACGGAGCCCAGGGCGACGACCGTCGCGGCGCGCCCGGTTCTGCGGATGTTGATCTTCATTGATCGGCTCTCTTCTTCTGGATCCAACGGGGTTGTGGGGTCTTGTCAGCGGACGGAACTGGTGATGCGGAACTGCGTGAACGAGGCCGTGCCGGCGTGTCCCCCGCCGACGGGCGCGAGTGCGAAAAGTCCGAGCAGGGCGCCGACCCAGCGCCAGGGGGTGGCGGCGAAGACCTGGCCGGAGGGCTGCCGGCCGCCCCCGACGTCGTAGGAGAACCGGCAGCGCGCCCCCGCCCCGCTCTCGATCCACAGCCGGGCCCGCCCCTCGGGCGCCTCTCGCGGATGCGCGGCGTCGCGCTCCCTCCCCCACTGCCCTAAAGGCGTGGGAGGTGCCCCCATGGCGACCGGCTCGGCGAACCGGTGCACGAGCCGCACCGACCCGTCCGCCTCCCGCTGGAGCCCGATCCAGCTGAAGGCGTCGCCGAGCACCGCGAGTCCCGCCCGTGCCCCCGGCTCCTCGCTGTCGAGGCGCAGCTCCACCTCGACGGTGGCGGGGCTGCCGGGCAACCGCTGGGTGAGGACGTTCGGCAGTCTGCGCAGGTCGTGCGCGTCCACCGTCCGTACGCAGCTCAGCCGCAGCCCGTCCCCCGAGTGCTGGGTCGCCCAGCCGTCCTGCCGGTTGGCGGTCCACTGCCACTGCCGTCCGAACCGGCCGCCGGGGAAGTCGTCGTCGGTGGCGGGCGCGGAGGGCGGCTGCGGCGGCAGTCGGGGCTTGCGGTGTACGGCGACGGGGACACCCTTGTCACCGAGCACCGGCCAGTTGTCGTCGCCCCAGCTCATCGGCTGAAGGTGGACGACACGTCCGTAGGGTCCGCGCTGCTGGAAGTGCGCGAACCAGTCCTCGCCTGCCCCGGTGCGCACCCAGCCGCCCTGGTGGGGGCCGTTGACCTCGGTGTCCCCCTGTTCCAGCACCACCCGCTCCTCGTACGGGCCGAAGAAGCCGCGCGAGCGGAAGGCGCCCTGCCAGCCGGTCTCCACTCCCCCGGCGGGTGCGAAGATCCAGAACCAGCCGTCGTGCCGGTAGGCCTTGGGCCCTTCGAGGGTGAACCAGCCCGGGATCCGGTCCGCGTCGATGATCACCTTGCCCTCGTCGAGGAGTCCGGTGCCGTCGGGGCGCATACGGTGGCCGGTGAGCCGGTTCTTCACGCCCGCGCGGGACTTGGCCCAGGCGTGTACGAGATACGCCTCTCCGGTCTCCTCGTCCCACAGCGGGCAGGCGTCGATGAGTCCCTTGCCCTCCTTGACCAGATGCGGCCGGGTCCAGGGACCGCGGATCTCCGGGGCGTTGACCTGGAAGATGCCGTGGTCGGGGTCGCCCCAGAAGATCCAGAAGCGGTCGTCGTGGTGCCGCAGGGACGGCGCCCACACCCCGCGATCGTGCCTGGGTTTCCTGAAGTCCCTCGCGGGTTCGAGGAGTTGGAGGGCGTGTCCGACGAGCGTCCAGTTGACCAGATCGCGGGAGTGCAGGAGCGGCAGGCCGGGCACGCGACCGAAGCTGGAGGCGGTGAGGTAGAAGTCGTCGCCCACGCACAGGAGGTCGGGGTCGGACCAGTCGGCGTCGAGGACCGGGTTGCGGTAGGTGCCGTCGCCGAGGTCGGCGGAGGTCAGCGCCATCAGGGGCTCACCGCCTTCCGTACCAGCGTCGCGGCCTCGCTTCTGCCGAGGGTGCCGTCCGCGACGACCGTGACGACCCGGCGTACGACCGTCTCCCCGGGCGGGATCGGCAGCCGTTCGGTGTGCGCGAGACAGGAGCCGACACCCGGGTACTCGGTGGTGCGCACGAACCACGGGTCGCGGCGGGTCGCCGCGGTGGCCCCGGCGAAGACGAGGGTCCAGCCCGCGCCCCCGAGGGCGAGCCAGTCGGCGGGGGCCCCGTGGACCGCTTCCTCGCCCTCGGTGTCGGCGGTGAAGACGCGCGGCGCCCGTGCTTCCTTGCGGGCCCGCCAGAAGAAGCCGCCGTAGGCCGCTCCGGGCCGCCCGTTGGTGGCCGGGCTGCCGATCGACAGGGGGTGCTTGGTCGTGTTCGTGAGGGAGAAGGTGAAGTCCAGCGCCCAGGCGGAGTCGGTGAGTTCGGTGACGGCGACCGTGCGGCGCTCGCGCAGCAGCTCGCCGCCCGCGGCCACCCAGCGCAGCTCCTCCACGAAGCCGTCGGGGTCGCGCAGCTGGAATCCGGAGTGCCGCTGGGCGCCGTGGTTGGCCAGCTCGGTGGGTCCCTGGTCGCGGACGTAGGTGCGGCCGCCCCAGAAGTTGTGCCCCTCGACGTCGGGAACGGCGACACCGACGCCGAGGTGGTGGGTGTGGTCGGCGGGGCTGAGCTCGGTGACAGCCGTGCCGGCCAGGGTGGTGACCGGGTGGAGGTAGGGGCGCGGCGAGAGGCGGGGCGCGAGTTCGGGCCGGGTGACGTACCGGCCGACCGGGCGGCCCGCGACGCGCAGGACGAGCGAGTCGGTGCTCTGCGCGTGGTTCATGGAGTGCTCACCTCGCTTCCCACCTTGTTCGCGGCCTGGTTCGGCCGGGCCCAGGAGGCGCCGAGCTCGGAGTAGAGGGCGAGGGTGTCGGCGGCGGCCGCGACGAGCGCGTCGATGCCGGGCACGACCCTGCGGTTCTCCTCGGTGAGCGGCTCCCAGGCGCCGGCGGGCAGCGCGAGCGGGTCCGGCGCCTGCCGGATCGCTTCCACCACCTTCATGAAGGCACCCGTCGTATCCGGCGCGACCAGCAGTTCGGCGCCCTCCGTCAGATGCGCGACCAGGTTCTCCAGCAGGTCCGTACGGCCGTACTCGATCTCCTCGGGGCCGTGTCCCGACCGCTGCACCAGCACGCGGTCCTGCTTGTACCAGAAGGTGATGCGGCCGCTGGTGCCGTGCACCAGGACGTACGGTTCGCCGGGCCGCTCGGCACACAGCGTGGCGGCGACGGTGACCCGGCCCCGCGGGGTGGTGATCCGTACGCAGGACGTGTCGTCCGACTCGATGTCGTTGGCGTGCAGCAGCTCCGTCTCGATCGCGGTGACGTCCTCGGCGCGGGTGGACCCGTTGAGCGCGAGGGCGGTGGCGACGGCGTGCGCGAGGGGGTTGGTCAGCGCCCCGTCGATCACGTCCACGCCGTTCAGACGGCGCTTGCCCGCCCACGGCGCCCGCCGGTAGTACGCCTCGTCGCGTGCCCAGGCGCCCGCCCCGCCGATCCCGGCCACCTGGCCGATCACACCCTGCGCGATCAGCTTCCGGATCGCGGGCACGGCGTGCGAGCCGAGCGACTGGAAGCCGATCTGGCAGACGACCCCGGCCGCGGCGACCCCGTCGGCCATCCGGCAAAACTCCGCGTACGACGGCGCGGGCGGCTTCTCCAGGAGCAGGTGTACGCCCTTGCCCGCGGCGATCAGCGCCAGGTCGGTGTGGGTGGGGATGGGCGTGCAGATCACGGCGATCGCGGCGCCGGTGGAGTCGAGGAGGGCGCCGAAGTCGGCCGACTGCTCGACGGTCTGCCCGTTCAGTTCCTCCGCGTCGAGCGGGGTCAGCTCGCAGATGCCCGCCAGCCGCAGAAGCCCCTTGTCCTGGAGCCGGCGGATGTTCTCCAGGTGCCAACGGCCGTGGCCGCGCGCGCCCGCGAGAACGACGGGCAGCGGCAGTTGTCCGGTGAGCGTGCTGGACGGGAATTCCTCGGTGGGCCTCATCCCTTCACCGCCCCCGCGCTGAACCCGGTGATCAGCCACTTCTGGATGAAGGCGAAGACGATGACGACGGGGACGGCCGCGATGATGCCGCCCGCGGCGAGCGCGCCCAGGTCGACGCTGTCGGAGCTCATCAGCGTGTTGAGTCCGACGGGGATGGTCTGCTTGCTCTGGTCGCTGAGGAACATCAGGGCGAACAGGAAGTGGTTCCAGGCGTGCACGAAGGCGAAGGAGCCGACGGCGATCAGCCCGGGCCGCAGCAGGGGCAGGACGACGATCCGGAAGGCGGTGAAGCGGTCGCAGCCGTCGACCCAGGCGGCCTCTTCGAGCGAGTACGGGACGTTCCTGATGAACCCGCTGATGAGGATCATCGACAGCGGCAGCTGGAAGACCGTCTCGGCGATGATGACGCTGCCCAGCGAGTTGATCATCTGGAGCTTGGCGAAGATCTGGAAGAGCGGGACCAGGAGCAGCGCGCCCGGCACGAACTGGGAGCAGAGCAGCGCCAGCATGAAGCCGCGCTTGATCCTGAAGTCGAAGCGGGCCAGGGCGTAACCGCCGGCGAGGGCGACGAGGGTCGTCATCACCAGGGTGGCGACTGCGATGAGCACGCTGTTCTGGAAGTAGGTCCCGAAGCTGCGGTCGTTCCACACCTTGTCGAAGTGGTCGAAGGTCATGGGCCACGGCACGAGCGAGGTCGAGCCGGCCGGGCGGAGCGCGAAGAGCAGGATCCAGTAGAAGGGGATCAGGGTGAAGAGGAGGTAGAGGGAGAGCGGGAGGTAGATGTGCCAGCGCGGGACCTCGTCCCAGGCGCGGCGCTTCTTTCGCGGGCGCTGCCGGGGTTCCTGGGCGGGCGGGGCGGGCGCCGCGGGGGCGCTGATCGTGGCGTCCTCGGTGATCACTTGTCCCCGCCTCCGAACTTGCTCAGCCGCAGATAGACGACCGAACAGAACAGCAGAATCACGAACGCGACCGTGGTGAGGGCGGACGCGTAGCCGAAGTTGTGGGCGTCGACGCTGGTGTTGGCGATGTAGAGCGGGAGGGTCGTCGTCTCGCCCGCGGGACCACCGCCCGTCAGCGTGTAGAGCAGGTCGACGTTGTTGAACTCCCACACCGCGCGCAGCAGCGTGGACAGGATGATCGCGTCCTTCAGGTGCGGCAGCGTGATGTGCAGGAACTGCTTGAAGCGGCTGGCGCCGTCGACCTCGGCGGCCTCGTACAGGTCCTTGGAGACGGACTGGAGGTCGGCGAGGATCAGGATCGCGAAGAAGGGGACACCGCGCCACAGGTCGGCGACCACGGCCGCCGGGAAGACGGTGGAGGTGTCCGACAGCCAGCTGGTGCCGTACTGTCCGATGCCCGCGTCGGCCAGGTAACGGGTGATGCCGGTCTGGGAGTTGTAGAGCAGCACCCAGATCGCGGAGGTCAGCACGCCGGAGACGGCCCAGGGCGAGAAGACCAGCGCGCGGCCGACGGCCCGTCCCACGAAGGTCTGGTTGACGATCAGCGCGAGCGCGAGCCCGAAGAGCAGTTGCAGGCCGACCTCGACGAAGACCCACTTGGCGCTGAAGGTGAGTGTGTCCCAGAACTGGGGGTCGCTGGTGAAGGCGTGGGTGAAGTTGTCGAAGCCCGCGAAGCCGTTGCGCCACGGTTTGGTGGGGTTGTAGTTCTGCAGGCTGTAGTAGAAGACGCTGATGACCGGGTAGGCGATGAAGCCCAGCATCAGCAGGCCCGCCGGGGCGATCAGCAGATACGGGAGCTTGCGGGGCGTCGCCGAGCCACGGCGCCGCCGGGGTGGCGCGGGCTGTTTCGCCACGACTGCGGCTTGGGCCATGACTGTTCTCCGTTCTGGCGGGTGCCGTGGAACGCTTGCTGTACCGACAGGAAGCGCTTGCTACGTACACATGGGTGAAGCGCTTGCCGTCTACCGTTCGAGATATCGATCGAATGGAGGTCAGATGGTCGATCGGATGGTGGTCAGATGGTGCTCGTTGGCGCTCGGGGGAGAGTGGCCCTCGCGGGCACGCTCAGCCCGCGTACGGGTCCGGCACCTTCCCCGGCCGCGCCAGGAACGCGAAGTCGCAGCCGGTGTCCGCCTGGGTGATCTGCTCGTTGTAGA
Organism: Streptomyces sp. NPDC111507; assembly: GCF_055638955.1. Taxonomy (NCBI): domain Bacteria; kingdom Bacillati; phylum Actinomycetota; class Actinomycetes; order Kitasatosporales; family Streptomycetaceae; genus Streptomyces; species Streptomyces sp. NPDC111507. Next base: position 131,314 of record NZ_JBVKBU010000001.1, read on the forward strand.
GCGCCCCGTACCCGCGCTCGTACCGTTCGGGCGGCGCCGTCCACTGGGCCCTGCGCCGCTCCAACTCCGCGTCGCTCACGTTGAGCTGGAGCGACCGTGCCTCGACGTCGAGGGTGATCGCGTCCCCGGTGCGTACGAGGGCGAGCGGTCCGCCGATGTGCGACTCGGGCGCCACGTGCAGCACACAGGCGCCGTAACTCGTGCCGCTCATCCGGGCGTCGGAGATCCGCAGCATGTCCCGTACCCCCTGCTTCAGCAGATGGTCGGGGATGGGCAGCATCCCGTACTCCGGCATGCCGGGACCGCCCTTGGGCCCGGAGCCCCGCAGCACCAGCACGCTGTCGGCCGTGATGCCGAGCGAGGGGTCGTTGATGGTCCGCTGCATGGTCTTGTAGTCGTCGAAGACGACCGCGGGACCGGTGTGCTTGAGCAGCTGCGGCTCGGCGGCGATGTGCTTGATGACGGCGCCGTCGGGGCAGAGGTTGCCGCGCAGTACGGCGACTCCGCCCTCGGCCGCGACCGGGTTGTGCCGGGTGCGGATGACGTCGTCGTCGTGCACCTGGGCGCCGGCCAGCTGCTCGCGCATGCTGTCGTACGACACCGTCGGCCGGTCCAGGTGCAGCAGATCGGTGATCCGCGACAGGAACCCGGGCAGACCGCCGGCGAAGTGGAAGTCCTCCATGAGGTACTTCTGGCCGCCGGGCCGGACGTTCGCGAGCACCGGCACGGTCCGCGCGATCCGGTCGAAGTCGTCGAGCGTGAGGGTGACGCCCGCCCGGCCCGCCATGGCGATCAGATGGATCACGGCGTTGGTGGAGCCGCCGAGCCCGAGGACGGTCGTCACCGCGTCCTCGAACGCGTCCGCGGTGAGGATGTCGGACAGCTTCCGGTCCCGGCGGACGAGTTCGACGATCCTGAGGCCCGCCGCGGCCGCCATCCGGTCGTGCCCGGAGTCGACGGCGGGGATGCTGGACGCGCCGGGCACGGTCACCCCCAGCGCCTCGGCGGCGGCCGTCAGCGTGGACGCCGTACCCATGGTCATGCAGTGGCCCGGAGACCGCGCGAGCCCGCTCTCCAGCTCGGTCATCTCGCAGTCGCCGATGAGTCCGGCGCGCCTGTCGTCCCAGTACTTCCACATGTCGGTGCCGGAGCCGAGGACCTCGTTCCGCCAGTGACCGGGCAGCATGGGCCCGGCGGGCACGAAGACGGCCGGCAGGTCGACGGACGCGGCCCCCATGAGCAGGGCGGGCGTGGACTTGTCGCAGCCGCCCATCAGCACCGCGCCGTCGACGGGATACGAGCGCAGCAGTTCCTCGGTCTCCATCGCCAGCAGGTTGCGGTAGAGCATCGGGGTCGGCTTCTGGAAGGTCTCGCTGAGGGTGGAGACCGGGAACTCGAGCGGGAAGCCCCCGGCCTGCCACACTCCCCGCTTCACGGCCTGGGCGCGGTCGCGCAGATGGACGTGACAGGGGTTGATGTCGGACCAGGTGTTCAGGATCGCGATGACCGGCTTGCCGAGGTGCTCCTCGGGAAGGTAGCCGAGCTGGCGGGTGCGGGCCCGGTGGCTGAAGGAGCGCAGACCCGACGAGACGCCGCTGCCGTACCATTGATGGCTCCGGAGCTCCTCAGGGCGCTTCGGCTCCCTTACGCCCTGGCTCATATGGACCACCCCGCGGCGATGGCTGCGACTTCCGCGCGCTCGGACTCGGGCAGTTCCCTGCTCGGGGGGCGGACCTCACGGCGGCACAGGCCGAGCGAGGCGAGGGCCTCCTTGACCACGGTGACGTTGTTGGCGGAGGTGTTCGCCGCGCGCAGCTCCTCGAAGCGGCGGATCTGCTCCCAGACCTTCATGGCGGCCGGGTAGTCACCCGCTCGAAGGGCTTCGATCATGTTCAGGGAGACGGCCGGGGCGACGTTCACGAGGCCCGAGGTGAAGCCCGTGGCGCCGGCCGAGAAGTAGGACGGCGCGTACGGTTCGGCGAGGCCCGCGACCCACACGAACCGGTCGAGCCCCGCGTCCCGGGCGAAGGCGGCGAAGCGGGCCGCGTCCGGAACGGCGTACTTCACGCCGATCACGTTCGGGCAGACGTCGGCGAGGTCGGCGAGCCGGGCGCCGGGCAGCACCGGGTTGCGGATGTAGGGCACGACGCCCAGCTCCGGCACGGCCTCGGCGATGGCCCGGTGGTAGTCGACCCAGCCGCCCTCCGAGACGTAGGGGTGCACGGGCTGATGGACCATCACCATCTGCGCCCCGAGCTCCCGGGCGTGCCGGGCGGAGGCGACGGCGGTCGGCACGTCGTGTCCGACGCCGACCAGGACGGCGGCGCGGTCGCCGGCCTCGTCGATCGTCAACTCGTTGACGAGGTTCCGCTCTTCGGGGGTCAGGGCGTAGAACTCACCGGTGTTGCCGTTCGGCGTGAGGGTGCGGATGCCGCCGTCGAGCAGCCGACGCAGCAGGGCCCGGTGGGTGTCGCCGTCGATCGTCCCGTCCTCCGTGAAGGGGGTCACGGGGATCGCCACGACCTCGGCGAGCGCCGCCCGCTGGGTCTCGTACGTCGCTGTCATTCCTGTCCAACCTCTTCCTGGGTCTCGGGGAAGGCCCGTCGCACGAACGACTCGATGTGGGCGTGCAGCGCGCGGGCCGCGCCATCGGCGTCACCGTCCAGGGCGAGGCGCAGGATCTCCCGGTGCTCGCTGGCCTCGCGCTCCCAGGACGGGTCGGCGGCCCAGGCGACCGCCGACACGAGAGCGGCCTGGTCACGCACTTCGTCGAGCATCCGGCCGAGCAGCGGGTTGCCGCAGGAGACGTACAGGGCGCGGTGGAACTCCCGGTTGGAGAGCGAGCGTTCGGCGGTGTCGGAGGCGTCGTCGGCGCGGGTCAGCGCGTCGCGTGCGGCGTCGAGCGACGCCTGGCGCCGTACGGTCCGCCGCAGCGCCTCCGGCTCCAGCAGCAGCCGCACGTCGTACACCTCGCGCGCCATGTCCGCGTCCACCATGCGTACCGTGACGCCCTTGTACTGGTTCATCACGACGAGTCCGGTACCGGCCAGGGTCTTGAGCGCCTCGCGCACGGGCGTCTTCGACACCCCGAACTGCGCGGCGAGCTCGGTCTCGACCAGGGCCTGTCCCGGGGTCAACTGCCCGGTGAGGATGCGGTGTTTGATCCCCTCCAGCACGAATTGCGTGCGGGACGGGATCGGAATGGGCACAGAGGTCATGCGCGCCTTTCGGATCTGTATCTGATCTCGTGTATCGCGTCTCATATATGACGTACGAAGTACGACGCGTTGAAGGTAGGAGCGCAGCCGTATTTCGTCAACGCTTCCAACAAAAGAAGTTGAGGTGACCATGGAGGTCCGGGCCGCCGGACGTTCTGTGCGCGGTGTTCGCTTTCGCGACGCAAGTCGGTGTCCGCCTCGCGGAGGAACGCGAGAACTCTCCCCTCACACTTGGCCGGCGGCCCGTGCGTACTCGGCCCGTGGGCCGTACGCCTCGATGTCGTGCCCGATCAGATCGCACACGGCGCTTCAGAAACCCGTATGCCTCTGCAACTCGGCGAAGGTGCCGAACATCCACGTTCCGGCAGCCCGCTTCGGCGGGACCCGTGGCCGCCGGCGAGGCCGGGCTACGGCTTCCAGCCGGGGTCGCGGCCGCTGAGGCCGATCACGCGGTCGAGGAGGGGCGCATCGTCGGGCACCGGCACCACGGGGCCGAACACGCCCTCGCCCGGACCGGAGTTCTCGGCCGCGGCGGCGAGGAAGCCGTACGCCGCCCGCAGCGCGACCTCGTCGGGCTCGTACTCGTGGCCGGTGGCCCGGGCCAGATCCCAGCCGTGCACCACCAGCTCGTCGGCGGCCACGGCCCCGGCGACCGCACCCGGCAGCGTCACCCCGCCCGCACGGGTCTCGCCGGTCCACGCGGCCGGGTCGCGCCAGGCCTCGGCGAGCTCGTCGAGCGCCTTCGGCAGGGTCTCGCGCCAGTCGGGCCCGATGTCCGGCACCACGGAACCGGGGTTGGTGTCGGTCGTGACGCCCAGGTCCTTGCGCCCGGCGTCACGGAAGGCGACGGCCAGTCCGCCCAGATGCCCGAGCATGTGGTGCACCGCGAGCCCGGGACAGGGAGTATCGCGGTCGAGCTGCTCCTGCGTCATCTCCGCCACGAGGCGCGCCACGATCAGGGCCTGCGGCCCGAGGTCGAAGGTGTCGAAAGTCCGGTTGTCCGTCATCCACTGCTCCCCAGCTCTTCGGCCTTGAGCTCTTCGGCCCTTGAGCTCTACGGCTCGTCTGTTGTGACTTCGTTCCTCAGGCAGACCGGAACCACGCGCGCAACTCATCGCTCCCCGGCCGAGGAGATAGGTCGGGTGCCCAATGCTCGACCGCCCCCCTTAGCACCACGATCACCTGCCATGACATGGACGGTGACGCGTGTTCTGGGCGACCGCAACGCGGGGTTGTACCTGACCGGAGTGGTGGTCTCGGGCTTCGGCTCGTCGGCGATGTGGCTGGTGTCAGGTATCTGGGTCAAGGACCTGACGGGCTCGAACGGTCTGGCGGCTCTGTGCGTGTTCGCCCTCTGGGCCCCCACGCTCGTCGGCCCGGTCCTCGGCGTGCTCGCGGACCGCACCCGCCGCAGGCCGCTCCTGATCGCCGTGAACCTGGCCCTGGCCGCACTCCTGCCGACGCTGTTCGCCGTGACCACCCGGGACCGCCTGTGGATCCTCTTCACCGTGCTTTTGATCTACGGGGCGGCGGGCGTCGTCCATGACGCGGCGGAGTCGGCGCTCGTGGCCACGGCCGTCGACAGGCACCTCCTCGGCGACTTCAACGGCCTGCGCATGACGGCGGGCGAGGGCATGAAAATCCTGGCCCCGCCGACCGGGGCGGGCCTGTACGCGGTGTACGGCGGTGCGAGGGTGGCCGTCCTGGACGCCGTGACGTTCGCCCTCGCGGCCGGGCTGTACGCACTGCTGCGGGTCCGCGAGGCACCGCCGGTCCCGGATTCCTCGGCCTGGCGGGCCCGGATCGCCGCGGGCATCCGCCACATCCGGCATCACCCGGAACTCCGGCCACTGATCCTGGCCGCGGCCACGACCATGCTCTTCGCGGGCCTCAACGGCGCCACGGTCTACGCCGTCGCCGAGGGGCTCGGCCACTCCCCCGCGTACGTCGGCCTCCTCTACGTCGCCCAGGGCGTCGGCTCGGTGCTGATCGGCCTGGTCTCGGGTCCCCTGCTGCGCCGACTGGGCGAGCGCCGCTTCGCCGCGTACGGCATCGCGCTCACGGCGGTCGCGGTAGCGCTCCGCGCGGTCCCGTCCGACGCGGTGGCCCTGGTCTGCGGCGCGGCCATCGGCTTCGGCCTCCCCTGCGTCCTGATCGCCGCGTACACGGCCGTCCAGCGCGAGACTCCGGCCCCGCTCCTCGGCCGCGCCTCCGCCACCGCGAACACCCTGATGTACGCCCCGAATGCGCTCGGGCTGGCCGTCGGCGCGGGCCTGATCGAACTGGTCGACTACCGGCCCCTGCTCCTCACCCTCGGGCTGACCCGCCTGCTCACCCTGCCCCCGCTCCTCCGACGCCGGACGACCCGAGGCTCATAGGGCCCCGGGATCCGGACTCAGGCCGACCCCGTCAACACCGCCCGCACGGCATCCAGATCCCCGTCCGAAGCCAACCCCGCGTGATACAGCCGCAGTTCGGTCGCGCCCGCCGAAGCCGCCCGCGCCGCGTCGTCCGCCAAGGTGCCCGGACTGCCTCCCATCCCCGACACGACCGTGAAGTTGGCGGCCAGTACGGCCGCGTCCCGCCCCTGTTGCGCGAACGGCGTCAGCGGGCCCACCCCACCCGTGCACGGCACCACCACCCCGTCCGCCACGGACAGAATGTGCCCGGGATCGACCCCGGCGTTCGCCCCACAGTGGTATGACACGGGATCGGCGTGCAGCAACACCTGGAAGCCGGCCGGCGCCGCCGCCCGCACCGCCGCGACCACCGTCTCCTGGAGCGAACGGGCCACGCCCTCACGCCACACGCGCGTGGCGGCCGCCGTCTCACCCCCGAGCAGCTTCTCGACCACCGGCCAGCCGCCCTCCGACGGCACGTCCCCCCGCCACACCGGCTCCAACGCCTCCCGGACGGCCGACGCCAGGCCGTCCGGGTCGAGCCCGTATCCCCCGTACCCCGCCCGGCAGGCCGCGCAGAAGCACAGCGACATCAGGTACTGGCCGGCGTCCCCGAGTCCCACCCCGCCGATCTTGTCGTGCGCGTGCAGATGCGTGAGGCCGTACCAGCCGAGCGACTCCAGCTCCGTACCCAGCGCCCCGGGCCGCACCGCCGCCTCCACCGCGAGGTCGACGAGGTACGCCCGTGTGTCGGCCTGCGCGATGCACGGCGCCCAGGCATAGCGGTCCCCGTAGGCGTTGACGACGGAGGTGGACGGATGCTCGGCACCCATCCGGGAGTTGTGCGCGAGGACCACCCAGGTGTGGACGTCAAGGCCGGCCGCCGCGAGCGCGCCGGCCGCCTCCCCGTACGCGTCCCCGGGCGCCCACTCCCCGGCGGCGTACGGCCGCAGCGCGCGGCCCTCCCACCGTGCGTCGTCGACGGGGAACAGGACGGCGGCGTGCGCTGCCGTCACGATCCGGTGCCGGGGGTGGCGGGGGGTCAGCGCGCGCGTGGAGTGGTACGCGGAGGCGAGCGTCGCCTGCCGCACCCCGAGCCCGGCGATGCGCTCGGCCGCCCCCGGATCCCCGACGACGTCCCACGGATAGACGAAAGCGGACGCCTTCACTCGCCCTCCCCCGGCCGTCCTTCTCCCTCGGGTCCCGCAAGCACTCCCTCAGGCCCCTCGATCGGCTCCAGCAGCGCGTACCCCCGCTCGATCAGCTGCGCGAGCTGCTTCACATGGTCCTCGGCCGGCTCGTGCAGCGGCGGCCGTACCTCACCCACGTCCAGCCCCCGCAGCCGCACCCCCGCCTTGACCAGGGAGACCGCGTATCCGCGGCCGTGGGCCCGCAGGTCGACGAAGGGGCGGTAGAAGCCGTCCAGCAGCCGGTTCGCCGTCTCGTCGTCGCCCGAGGTGAACGCCGCGTGGAACGCCAGGGCGATCTCGGGTGCGAAGCAGAAGACCGCCGACGAGTACAGCGTGATGCCGATGCCCCGGTACGCGAGCCCCGTCAGCTCGGCGGTCGGCAGCCCGTTGAAGTACAGGAAGTCACCGGGGACCTCGCTGCGCACGGCGCTCACGATCCGCTGCATCAGGTCGAGGTCGCCCACCCCGTCCTTGAAGCCGATGATCCCTTCGGTGCGGGCGAGTTCGACCACGGTCTCGGGCGTGAACACGGCGTTGTCGCGCTGGTAGACCACGATGTCCAGCGAGGTGGCGGCGGCGAGTTCCCGGTAGTGCCGCAGGAGCCCCTCCTGCCCCGCCACCACCAGATACGGCGGCATCGCGAGCAGCCCGTCGGCCCCGGCCTCCTCGGCGAGGCGTGCGAACCGTACGGCGAGCGCGGTCCCGTACCCGGCGCCCGCGACGACCGGAACCCGCCCGGCCGTCTCCTCCACGGCCGCCCGCACGCAGTCCTGGAACTCCTCGGGCGTGAGCGCGTGGAACTCCCCGGTGCCGCAGCAGGCGAAGACGGCGGCGGCACCCGCCTCGACGCCGCGCCGCACGTGCGCGCGGTAGGTGTCGAGATCGAGGGCACCGTCGGGGCCGTACGCCGTGACGGGGAAGAACAGCGGCCCGCTGGGGACGCTGAGCCGAGCGGCAAGGGGGGCTGACGTCACGGACTCTCCCTGGGGCAGGTGCTCACGCACACAACAGCGGGTGCATGTTTCTGATCCATGTCCATATTTCTGAACGCCACCACGCTAAAGCGCGACCTTGGGGCCGGTCAAGCGCGCAAACCCGCGACACAGCAGCGGATTCGCCACCTCCGCGCGACACTTGACGCAGCAGGTCGGGGCTCCTTAGCGTGTCCATGGATGTGAATGCCGTACACGAATACGGCCACTCACGTGGCCGTGAGGAGAAACCCGCATGCCCGCTCCCCGCACCGTTCTGCTCACCGGCGCCGCCGGCGGACTCGGCACCCTGATGCGGGGGCTGCTGCCGGACTACGGCTACGAGCTGCGCCTCCTCGACCTGCTGCCCGTCGAGGGCGAGCCGGACGCGCTCACCGCGGACCTCGCGGACAAGGCTGCCCTGCGCGAGGCCGTGCGGGGCGTCGACGCGATCATCCACCTCGCGGGCATCTCCCTGGAAGCCTCCTTCGACAAGATCCTCAAGGCGAACATCGAGGGGACGTACAACCTGTACGAGGCGGCGCGCGAAGAGGGCGTACGACGCATCGTCTTCGCCTCCTCCAACCACGCCGTCGGCTTCACCCCGCGCCCCCGGGGCGAGGCCCCCTTCGACGACAGTGCCCTGATCCCGATCGACACCCCGCACCGCCCGGACACCTTCTACGGGCTCTCCAAGTCCTTCGGCGAGGACCTGGCGCAGTTCTACTGGGACAAGCACGGCCTGGAGACGGTCTCGGTCCGCATCGGCTCCTGCTTCGCGGAGCCCACCAGCGTGCGCATGCTCTCCGTCTGGATGAGCCCCGAGGACGGCGCCCGTCTCTTCCACGCGGCGCTGACCGCCGAGGACGTAGGACACACGGTCGTCTACGGCTCCTCCGCCAACACCCGGCTGTGGTGGGACCTCTCGACCGCCCGGGCGCTGGGCTACGAGCCGCGCGACGACTCCGAGCCGTACGCCGAGAAGCTCGTCGCCGAACAGGGCGAGCTCGACCCGGCCAACCCGGACCACGCGCACCTGGGCGGCCACTTCACGACGCATCCGCCGATCTGGCCGTACTGACGACCAGCCGACCGGACTGACGACCAAACGGCCGTATCGACGACCGGACGGCGGCCATAGCGACGACCGGGCGGCCGGAAGACGACCCTGCGGCAAAGGCGCGAGAGGGCGGGCGGGCACCGAACGGGCCCGCCCGCCGCCGTGTTCGGGCACGAACCCTGCCCGATCCCACCCCGCCCACCGCTGCGCCCCAGGTCCGGCACGGGCGCCCGCCCCGCCAAACGGTCACAGCCGGGCACCATCGGTCACGCAACAGGCCTGGTCAGTGCCGCGCACCCGCTGTAGAACTTCCCCCAAGGCCCACACCGGGCCCGAACGGGCAGTACGCACAGGACGCAGGGAGCAGGTGTCGGCCATGACCGCGGAAGAACGCCAGCGGGAGATCGTCAGGGCCGCACGCCGTACCGGCGCGGTCGACGTCACCGCGCTCGCCGCCGAACTGGGCGTCGCCAAGGAGACCGTACGGCGCGACCTGCGCGCCCTGGAGGACCACGGCCTGGTCCGCCGCACCCACGGCGGCGCCTATCCCGTGGAGAGCGCCGGGTTCGAGACGACGCTCGCCTTCCGCGCCACCAGCCACGTACCCGAGAAGCGCCGGATCGCGAGCGCCGCGGCCGAGCTGCTCGGGGACGCCGAGACCGTGTTCATCGACGAGGGGTTCACCCCGCAGCTCATCGCCGAGGCACTCCCCAAGGACCGGCCACTGACCGTGGTCACCGCCTCCCTGGCCACGGCGGGCGCGCTCGCCGAAGCCGACCACACCAGCGTCCTGCTGCTCGGCGGCCGGGTCCGCCCCGGCACACTCGCGACCGTTGACCACTGGACGACGAGGATGCTCGCCGGCTTCGTCATCGACCTGGCGTACATCGGCGCCAACGGCATCTCCCGCGAACACGGCCTCACCACCCCCGACCCGGCGGTCAGCGAGGTCAAGGCCCAGGCGATCAGGGCCTCCCGGCGCACGGTCTTCGCGGGCGTGCACACCAAGTTCGGGGCGGTCAGCTTCTGCCGCTTCGCAGAGATCACCGCGCTGGAAGCAATCGTCACAAGCACCCTGCTTCCGACGTCGGAGGCACACCGGTACTCCTTGCAAGGCCCCCAGGTCATCCGAGTCTGAAAACCCAACTCACCCACTACAAGGGCACAGTCACACCCAAGAACGCCCTTTATCTCCCTATACGTCCAGGAGCGATCCATGCGAACCCAGAGCCGACGGAGGCCGCGCGCACTCGCCGCGGTCGCCGCAGGGACGCTGCTCGCCCCGCTGCTCTCCGGCTGTTGGGTCGGAGCGGGCGGGTCGGGGTCGGGCGGCGACTCCATCAACGTCCTGATGGTCAACAACCCTCAGATGGTGGAACTGCAGAAGCTCACCAAGGCGCACTTCACCAAGGAGACCGGCATCAAGGTGAACTTCACCGTGTTGCCGGAGAACGACGTCCGCGACAAGATCAGCCAGGACTTCGCCAACCAGGCCGGCCAGTACGACGTCGCCACGCTCTCCAACTACGAGATACCGATCTACGCCCGCAACGGCTGGTTGCACGACATGGACTCCTACGTACGCCAGGACAGCGGCTACGACGAGCAGGACATCCTCGCCCCCATGCGGCAGTCCCTGACGGCCGCCGACGGCAAGCTCTACGGGCAGCCGTTCTACGGTGAGTCGTCCTTCCTGATGTACCGCAAGGACGTCTTCGCCCAGAAGGGCCTGACGATGCCCGACCACCCGACCTGGGAGCAGGTGGGACAGCTGGCCGCCGAGGCCGACGGCGCCCAGTCCGGCATGAAGGGCATCTGTCTGCGCGGCCTGCCCGGCTGGGGCGAGCTCATGGCGCCCCTCACCACCGTCGTGAACACCTTCGGCGGCACCTGGTTCGACAAGGACTGGAAGGCCCGTCTCGACTCCCCCGAGTTCGAGAAGGCGACGAAGTTCTACGTGGACCTCGTACGGGGGCACGGCGAGTCCGGCGCCGCCCAGTCCGGCTTCGCCGAGTGCCTCAACAACATGACCCAGGGCAAGACCGCCATGTGGTACGACGCCACCTCCGCGGCGGGCTCCCTGGAGGCGTCCGACTCCCCGGTCAAGGGCAAGATCGGCTACGTACCCGCGCCCGTCGAGAAGACCAGGTCCTCCGGCTGGCTCTACACCTGGGCCTGGGGTCTGCAGAAGGCCTCCCACAACTCCGACAAGGCCTGGAAGTTCATCTCCTGGGCCTCGAGCAAGCAGTACGAGCAGCTGGTCGGGGACACGATCGGCTGGTCCAACGTGCCGGCCGGCAAGCGCGCCTCCACCTACACGAACGCCGCGTACACCAAGGAGGCCGCCGCCTTCCAGGAGATGACCCGCGAGGCCATCGAGGGCGCCCGGCCGCGTGACCCGGGCGTGCAGCCGCGCCCCGCGCCCGGCATCCAGTTCGTCGGCATCCCCGAATTCACCGACCTCGGCACCAAGGTCTCGCAGGAGATCAGCGCGGCCATCGCCGGACGCCAGTCCGTCGACTCGGCCCTGAAGAAGTCCCAGAAACTCGCCGAGAAGATCTCCAAGGAGTACGAGGGACGATGACCGCCACGACAACGGCCCCCGTGGCCGCCACTCCCGTACGCACCCTGGGAAAGCCGTCCAACCGGCTGCGCGCCTGGGCCACCCGCGCCCCGCTGCTCCCCGCCCTGATCTTCATGGTCGCCGTGACCCAGCTCCCCTTCGTGGCCACGCTGGTGATCTCCTTCTTCGACTGGAACGCGCTCTACCCCAAGGCCCGCCACTTCACCGGCCTCTCCAACTACTCGGACGTCCTGACCGACCCCGACCTGCGTCACTCCGTCTGGACGACGATCCTTCTGACGGCGGCCGTGGTCGTCGCAAGCCTGGTCATCGGCCTGGGGCTGGCCCTGCTCCTGGACCGCAGGTTCCGCGGCCGTGGCATCGTCAGAACGCTCCTCATCGCCCCCTTCCTGGTGGTCCCGGTGGCCGCGGCCCTGCTCTGGAAGCACGTGCTGTACAACCCGGAGTACGGCCTGCTCAACGGACTGCTGCACTACGTGGGCGGCCCCCAGCCGGACTGGATCTCCAACACCCCGTTGCTGGCGGTCGAGGCCTCCCTGGTCTGGCAGTGGACGCCGTTCATGATGCTGATCCTCCTGGCCGGCCTGCAGAGCCGCGACCACCAGCAGATCGAGGCCGCCCGGGTGGACGGCGCGAGCGACTGGCAGGTCTTCCGCCACCTCACCCTCCCCCACCTGCGCCGCTACCTCGAACTGGGCGCCCTGCTGGGCTCGATCTACATCGTCCAGAACTTCGACGCGGTCTTCACCCTCACGTCCGGCGGCCTGGGGACGGCGAACCTCCCCTACACCGTCTACCAGAGCTTCTACCAGGCCCACGAGAACGGCCTCGCCTCCGCCGCGGGCGTCCTGGTCGTCATCGGTTCGATCATCATCGCGACCTTCGCACTGCGCGTGGTCTCGTCCCTGTTCCGCGAGGAGGTGTCCCGCGCATGAGCGCCACCACGATCCGCGTACGACCCCGGCGTGCCCGGGGAACGGGCCTGGGCCTGCTGGCCTGGCTGCTCGGTGTGCTGTTCTTCCTGCCCATCGCCTGGATGGCCCTCACGTCGTTCCACTCCGAGTCGGACGCGGCGACCAACCCGCCGTCCTTCGGAGCCGCCCTCACCCTCGACGGTTACCGGGACTTCTTCGGCACGGGCGGCGGCGCGAGCCCCTGGCCCGCGCTGCTCAACTCGACGGTGGCCTCGGTGGTCTCCACCCTCTGCGTCCTCCTGCTGGCCTTCCCGGCGGCGTACGCACTCTCCATCCGCCCGGTGAAGAAGTGGACGGACGTCCTGTTCTTCTTCCTGTCGACGAAGATGCTGCCGGTGGTGGCGGGCCTCCTCCCGATCTACCTCTTCGCGAAGAACACCGGAATGCTGGACAACATCTGGCTCCTCGTCATCCTCTACACCTCCATGAACCTGCCGATCGCGGTGTGGATGATGCAGTCGTTCCTCGCCGAGGTACCGGTGGCGGTGATCGAGGCGGCCCAGATCGACGGCGCGAAACTGCCGACGATCCTGGCCCGGGTCGTAGCCCCCATAGCCCTCCCCGGCATCGCGGCCACGGCCCTGATCTGCTTCATCTTCAGCTGGAACGAACTGCTGTTCGCCCGCGTGCTGACCGGTGTGGTCGCCGAGACGGCCCCCGTCTTCCTGACCGGCTTCATCACCAGCCAGGGCCTGTTCCTGGCCAAGGTGTGCGCCGCGTCGCTCGTCATCTCCCTGCCGGTGCTCGCCGCGGGGTTCGCCGCCCAGGACAAACTGGTCCAGGGTCTGTCCTTGGGAGCCGTCAAATGAAGGCCGCCGTCATCGAGTCCGTGGGCCGCGCCGTCGTCACCGAGGTCCCGGACCCGACGCCGGGTCCCCGCGAGGTTGTCGTCGAGGTGGCCGCCTGCGGCCTGTGCGGCACGGACCTGCACATCCTCCAGGGTGAGTTCGCGCCGAAGCTGCCGATCGTGCCCGGGCACGAGTTCGCCGGCGAGGTGGTCGGGGTCGGCGCCCAGGTCACGGAGCTCTCGATCGGCGACCGCGTGGCGGTGGACCCCTCCCTCTACTGCTACGAGTGCCGCTACTGCCGTACGGGCCACAACAACCTCTGCGAGCGCTGGGCCGCGATCGGTGTGACGACCGCCGGGGGTGCCGCCCAGTACGCGACCGCCCCCGTCGCCAACTGCGTCAAACTCCCGGATCACATCCGCACCCAGGACGCCGCCCTCGTCGAACCGCTCTCCTGCGCGGTACGCGGCTACGACGTCCTGCGCTCCCGTCTCGGCTCCCATGTCCTGATCTACGGCTCCGGGACGATGGGCCTGATGATGCTGGAGCTCGCCAAGCGCACCGGTGCGGCGAGCGTGGACGTGGTGGACCTGAACGCGGCCCGACTGGAGACGGCACGCACGCTCGGCGTCTCGGGGTCGGCGGCGAACGCCGACGAGCTGGACCGCCCCCAGGGCTGGGACGTGGTCATCGACGCGACCGGCAACGCGGCGGCCATCCAGGACGGCCTGGACCGGGTGGCCAAGGCGGGCACGTTCCTCCAGTTCGGGGTCGCCGACTACGCCACCCGCGTGACGATCGACCCGTACCGCATCTACAACCAGGAGATCACCATCACCGGTTCGATGGCGGTGTTGCACAGCTTCGAGCGGGCGGCGGAGCTGTTCGCGACCGGCGTGCTCGACCCGGAGATCTTCATCAGCGACCGGATCGAGCTGGAACGGTATCCGCAGGCGCTGGAGCAGTTCGCGGCCGGGGTCGGCAGGAAGATCGTGGTGGTTCCGTAGTCCACGGGAGGGGTTCCGGGCCGGGGATTTCCGCACTGGGCCAATTGGCCGCTTGGTAAGGGAACGGCAAAATGGTCTCGCTCGTTCACGAGTCATGACAGCTATGACCCCCGGCTCGAACATCCCTCTCTCCGCCGCGCGCGTGACGGTGGACGTCGCCGCCCCCGTGCGGCTCGACGTATCGGGCCTGCTGCTCACCGCCGACGGCAAGGTGCGCTCCGACGACGACTTCATCTTCTACAACCAGCCGACGGGACCGGGCGTGACGTACCGCTCGGGCGGCGGTGCGGCCCCCGACGCGATCACCGTCGACACCGGCGCCGTCCCGCCCGGCATCGAGAAGATCGTGGTGACCGCGAGCCCGGACGCCGCGGGCCAGACCTTCCAGGGCATCGAACCGACGGCCACGATCCGCAACGCGGACGACAACAGCGTCCTGGGCTCGTTCACGCCCCCGCAGCTCGGCACCGAGACGGCACTGGTGGTCGTGGAGATCTACCTCCGCAACGGCGCCTGGAAGGCCCGCGCGGTCGGCCAGGGGTACGCGAACGGCCTCGCGGGCATCGCCACGGACTTCGGCGTCTCGGTGGAGGAACCGGCCCCGGCGCCCGCCCCCGTCGCCGCGCCCGCCCCGCCCGTGCAGGCCCCGGTGGCACCTCCGGCCCCGCCGGTCGCGGTGACTCCCGCACCGCCCGCCGCGCCCCCGGCCCCGCCCGCCGCACCGCCGATCGGTGCCGGGAAGATCAACCTCGACAAGGGCCGCGTCAGCCTCCAGAAGAACCAGACCGTCTCTCTGGTCAAGGGCGGCCGCCCGCTGCTCTCCCAGGTCAAGATGGGCCTCGGCTGGGAGCCGGCGTACCGCGGCAAGGACATCGACCTGGACGCCTCGGTCATTGCGTACGGCCCGCAGCGCAACCACATCGACAGCTGCTACTTCGGCAAGCTGTCCATCATCAACGGCGCGATCAAGCACTCCGGCGACAACCTCACGGGCGAGGGCGGCGGTGACGACGAGGTGATCGTGGTCGACCTCGGCCGCCTCCCCCAGGACGTCACCGGCCTGGTCTTCACGGTCAACTCCTTCTCCGGCCAGAAGTTCACCGAGGTCGCCAAGGCGTACTGCCGCCTGCTCGACGCCGCCACCGGCGAGGAACTGGTCCGCTTCGACCTCACCAACGCCGAGGCCCAGACCGGCGTGATGATGGCCAAGATGATCAAGCAGTTCTCCGGCGAATGGGAGATGACGGCGATGGGCGACTTCGTGAAGTCCCGCACGGTCCGCGGCATGGTGAAGCCCGCGGCCCAGTCCCTCTGACCTCGCGGCCCCCCGCGCCCGTCACCGGGGCGCGAGTCCCCCACACCCGCGGCCGCCCACACA
This sequence comes from Streptomyces sp. NPDC111507, assembly GCF_055638955.1. NCBI lineage: Bacteria > Bacillati > Actinomycetota > Actinomycetes > Kitasatosporales > Streptomycetaceae > Streptomyces > Streptomyces sp. NPDC111507. The sequence continues at coordinate 146,883 of NZ_JBVKBU010000001.1, forward strand.
CCTGAGGGGCCGTGCCGGTGCGCCCAAAGCCCAACGTCTGATCCGGCGGCGACGGGCTGGACGCACCCGCACGGCCCCGACCCACCCACCGGCGGACAGCGCACGGCCGAAGAACCCGCCGCTACGGCCGCAGCCCGTCCGTCAGCAGGGAGAGATACCGGCGGATCTGCTTGCCCTGGCCGTTCGCCAGCTCCGAGGCCGTGGCAACCCCGTGGGCCAGCCGTAGCACCTCGATCGGCTCGATGTCCTGACGGAGGGTCCCCTCCCGCTGCGCCGCCTCGACCAGCCGCTGCGCCGCCCCCTTCATGGAGGTGCCGCAGGCCGTGAGCGCGGCCCTGCTGCCGTCCGTGACGGCCGAGCCCAGCAGAGCTTTCATTCCTCGTACCTGGATCGTGCCGACGCACAGCTCGTAGAGCCACTCCGCCAGCGCCTCGCCCGGGGGCAGCTCCTTCGCGATCTCGTCGGCTCGCGCCCCGAGCGCCTCGATCCGGTCGACGTACGCCGCCTCCAGCAGCGCCTGCCGCGTCGGGAAGTGCCGGTACAGCGTGCCGGACCCGACGCCCGCCCGCTTGGCGATGTCGTCGAGCGACGCGCCTTCCCCGTGCTCGGCGAACGCCTCGGCCGCCACCTTCAGCAACCGCTCGTAGTTGCGCCGAGCGTCCGCGCGCATGGGCTTGACCTGCGTCATTCAGATACTCCTTGCGAACCGGGGACCCCCTCCGTATCTTAGCGAGGGTTAAACGGAGACAGTCCCCGCTTATTTCGCGGGCAGTCCGTGCTGCCCGTACGCACCTTCGTCCGGGGACGCCAGACCGGGAGAACACCGTGTCCACCTCGTCTACCCCGTCCGCACCACCCACCACCACCGACGCTCTCTCCGCACCACCCCAACCCGCCAGGCTCGGCGCCGTCCTGTTCGTCATCGTCACCGCCTACCTGATGGTCGGCGTCGACTCCACGGTCGTCAATGTCGCACTGCCCGACATCCAGAAGGGCCTGCGCTTCAGCCCGACCGGCCTGTCCTGGGTGCTCAACGCGTACACCCTCGCCTTCGGCGGCCTGCTCCTCCTCGGCGGCCGGGTCGGCGACATCGCGGGCCGCCGCCGCACCCTGACCATCGGCGTCCTGCTCTTCGCCGGATCCTCCCTGCTCGGCGGTCTCGCCACCGAAAGCGCCTGGCTGCTCACCGCCCGCGCCCTCCAGGGCGTCGGCGCCGCCCTCACCGCGCCCAGCACCCTCGCGCTGATCACCACGAACTTCCCCGACGGCCCGCGCCGCCACCACGCCCTGGGCATCTACGCGTCGATGGCGGGCATCGGCGCCTCCATCGGCCTCGTCCTCGGCGGCATGCTCACCTCCTGGGCGTCCTGGCGCTGGGCCCTGCTGATCAACGTGCCGATCGGCATCGCGGTCGCCGTCGCCCTGCCCCGCTTCGTCACCGAGACCCCGCGCCACGCGGGCCGGTTCGACGCGGCGGGGGCACTCGCCGGCACGGCCGGAATGACTTCGCTGGTGTACGCGTTCATCCGCGTCTCGGAGGAGGGCTGGTCCGACACCCAGGCACTGCTGGGCTTCAGTTCGGCGGCGGCGCTGCTGGTGGGCTTCACGTTGATCGAGTCCCGCGCGGACCAGCCGATCATGCCGCTGCGCCTGTTCGCGAACCGCAACCGCGCGGGCGGCTACGCGGGCGTACTGCTGCTGCCCGCGGGCATGTTCGGCGCGTTCTACTTCCTCACCCTGATCTGCCAGCAGGTCCTGGGGTACAGCCCGCTCCGCGCGGGATTCGCCTTCCTGCCCATGACCCTGGCGATGTTCACGGTCGTACGCTTCGTGCCCCGGCTGCTCGCGCGGCTCGGCGCCAAACCGGTGCTGCTCACCGGCATGGCCCTGCTCGTCGTCGCGGCCGCGTGGCTGTGGCGGCTGCGACCCGACGACGGCTACCTCACCGGCCTGTTCGGCCCGCTGGTGCTGATGGGCGTGGGCGTCGGCCTGAGTTTCATGCCGCTCAACGCGACGATCCTCGCGGGCATCGAGCCACGGGAGGCGGGCGCCGCCTCCGGCCTGCTGCAGACCCTGCAGTGGCTCGGCGGCACCCTCGGCCTCTCCATCCTGGTCACGGTCTTCGGCACGGCGGCCCGGCACGCGCACGGCTCCCCGTCCGACATCCTCACCGAGGGTGCGGCCCGCGCGTTCGGCATCGGCTCGCTGATCGCGCTGACCGCCCTGCTGGTGTCGGCGTTCGTGATCACCGACACCAGGCCGAAGCACACCACCTGAAAAAACCCACCACCTAGAACAACGCGCTGTACGCGTTCAGCGCCGGCTGTCCACCCAGGTGGGCATAGAGCACGGTGGACTCCCGCCCGATCTCCCCCCGCGCCACCAGATCCACCATCCCGGCCATCGACTTGCCCTCGTAGACGGGGTCGGTGACCATCCCCTCGGTGCGCGCCGCGAGCCGCATCGCCTCCAGCGTGGCCTCGTCCGGAATCCCGTACGTGCCCGCGTGGTACCGCTCGTCCAGCTCGACGTCCGCCTCCGTCAACTCCTTCTGTACGCCGATGAGCTGCCCGGTGCCGTGTGCGATCCGCGCGATCTGCTCCCGGGTGCGGGCGGGCGCCGCCGACGCGTCGATCCCGAGGACGCGCCGCGGCCGCCCGCCCGCCTCCTCCAGCGCCGCGAACCCGGCGACCATGCCCGCCTGGGTCGACCCGGTCACCGAGCAGACCACGACGGTGTCGAAGAAGACGTCCAACTCCGCCTCCTGCTCGGCCACTTCATAGGCCCACCCGGCGAACCCCAGGCCTCCCAGTGGATGGTCCGACGCCCCCGCCGGAATGGCATACGGCTTGCCGCCGCCCTCCTCGACATCCCGCAGCGCCTGCTCCCAGCTCTCTTTGAAACCGATCCCGAACCCGGCCCGCACGAGCCGTACGTCGGCTCCGGCGAGGCGGCTGATGAGGATGTTGCCGACCTTGTCGTAGACGGAGTCGGGCCACTCCACCCAACTCTCCTGTACGAGCACGCACTTGAGCCCGGCGCGGGCGGCGACGGCCGCGACCTGGCGGGTGTGGTTGGACTGCACGCCACCGATCGAGACGAGGGTGTCGCAGCCCTGGGCGAGTGCGTCGGCGACGAGGTACTCCAGCTTGCGGGTCTTGTTCCCGCCGTAGGCGACACCGGAGTTGCAGTCCTCCCGCTTGGCCCACAGAGAGGCACCGCCGAGGTGATCGGTCAGGCGCTCCAGCGGATGCACGGGCGAGGGCCCGAAGAGCAGGGGGTAACGCTCGTACGAGGAAAGGGACATGGGTCCTCCCGCATCAGGGTTCGACATCGGCCAGGTCTTCGAGCGCGCCCCAGATCTCCGCGGTGACGCGGACGGCGGCGGCCACGTCCCGTTCGGCACAGGCGTCTATCAGCTCGTCGTGCAGGCCCGCCGAACGGCAGTTGCCGCCCTCGCCGAAGCGGCGCCGTTCCAGACGGCGGATCAGCGGGGTGTAGCGGGCGACGGTGGCAGCGGCGGCACGATTGCCGCTCACCCGTACCAGTACGTCGTGCAACGCGTCGTCGGCCGTCAAAGCGGCGTCCACGTCACCGGCGCGCACAGCGTCCGCGAAGCGCACGTTGGCCTCGCGCATCACCTCGATGTGCGGCGCTTCGAGCCGGGGCACCGCCGTGCGCGCGGCCAGCTCGTGCATGGCGCCGACCACGGCCGCCGCGTCCCGTACATCAGCGGCCACCAGAGGGGTCACCCGCGTGTAGCTCTGCGGCTTGGACTCCAGCAGCCCCTCGTCGACCAGCCGGGAGAAGGCCTCGCGCACCGGCGCCCGCGACAGCCCGAGCAACTCGGCGAGCCCGGCGTCGCGCACCACCGCGCCCGGTGCGAGCTCACCGGCCACGATGGCGTCCCGTATCGCTTCGTACGCACGGTCCCTCAGCAGGGTCCGGCGCACGGGTCGTATCGCCTCCATGAACTGAAATGTTAGATATCAGTTTCCGTTCCGCACAAGAGTGCGGCCCGTACCGAAGTACGGGCCGCACTCACGCGCGATCGGCTATCCGGCCCACGGCCAGTCGGCGTCCCGCGCCGACTCCAGCAGGGGGACCATCCGGAAAGCCGCGTCGGAGAGGCCCCCGAAGGTGTGCCGGTTGGCCTTCCCGGAGGGGCCGTGGCCCGCCCGGTAGCCGGCCAGGTTCCAGGTGTAGACCGGGACGTGCGCCGGGACCTGCTCGGTCGGGTCGCCGTAATGGCTGTAGGTGGCCTGCTCATCGGTGACGATGAGCACCCGGTCGTGCTTCCTGTAGTGCGCGCGCACCGCCTCGCTCGTGTTGGTGCCGCCGAGGTCGCCGAAGCGCTCCAGCACCTTCAGCACCGACTCGCCCCTCTTGAACTTCACGCGCTTGCTGCTGGTGCCGAACTCGACGAGATCCGCGTCCGCCGCCCGCAGCGCGAGCGCCGTTCCGAAGATCGCCGCCGCGTCGGCCCGGTTGAGCTCCGAGCGCTCCGACAGTCGCGAGTAGAACATCGAGCCGGACCGGTCGACGAGCACGAGCGTGCGTCCGGGCAGCGCCGGCACGTTGGCCAGCGAGTGGCCGAGCGCCTGCTCCAGCGGGTACGACCAGCGCAGCGAGGGCGCGTGCTGGTACGCGGCGAGGTAGCGGAAGGGGAACTGCCGCGAGCGTGCCACCTCCGCCGGGTCGCTGATCCTGACGGCGACCTGAGCCGCCACCTCGTCGCTCACTCCCGCCTCGTCGAAGTTCCGCAGGTTGCGTACGAGCGCCATCGCGCCCATGGACGGAATGACGGCCTCCCAGGCCTCCTTGTCCATCGGGCCCTGGAGCCAGCCGGCCAGCGCCTCCCAGGTCATCCCCGCCTCGGCGAGGCGCCGCGCACCGTGCGCGCCGGTCACGACCTTGCGCCGCTTGGCGGGCCGCAGCGCCATCAGGTCGCGGTGGGCCACCACGACGGGCAGCGACTTGGGCACCACGGCCGTGTCCGGGTGGTGCCGCCGGTCGAGGGCGTACTGGAACAGGTCGCCCTGCCACGGCTTCGCCGGATCGGGCGCCGCGTGCACCAGGTTGAGGATGTCGCCGAAACGGTAGCCCTTGGCCGCCGTGTCGTACTTCAGCAGCGACTTCTCGCCGTAGAGCCGCCGTACGGCGTCGGCGATGCCCCGCTTGACGGGCTTGGGCACGTTGCGGCCGTACCGGGAGGTCCAGTAGGCGAGCAACTCGCCGGGCTCGTCCGGGCGGCGCAGCACGGAGGCGATGACCTGGCGGTTGGCCGGGCCGTCGGTGGCGCCCGCGTCGAGGCGTGCCTTCACGTACTCGGCGGCGCCCACGAGCGAGGCCGTCCGCAGGTTGCCCTCGCCGCGCAGCCAGCCCAGCAGGGCGGCCGTCCACGAGGGGTCGGCGACGGCGAGCTCGCGCACGAGCGCGGCGAACCGGTCGTCGCGGGCCTCGCCGGACTCGTAGAAGGTGTTCTGCGACACGAAGTTGGCGATGGCCAGCAGGAAGAGCTCGGAGCGCGCGTCGCGCTCCTGGCCGCGGCCGCCCTGGTGCGTGCGCAGCACACGGCCGGTCGACGTCACACGGGAAGTGGGCTGCGCCTTGGCCGCCTTGGTGTTGAATCGCGACATGATGAATTCCCCCGAATTCGTTCTACGACTTCGTCCTTCGACGGTGAAGTCGTGTTTCGGAGGGAGGCACAGCAAATGGAGGGGGCCCGAGTTCAGAGGTCGGCGACGGACTTAGCCAGATGCTCTACCCAATTGAGCTACACCGACCCGAAGTCGATGACGGGACTTGAACCCGCAACCGTCCGATCCAATGAAGTAACCGTTGCCTGCGCACCGGGCACCCACCATGAGCTGCGCCTCCCGAGATCAAGTCGGCGGCGGCGTGGATTCTTTGAGAGAGAAGTAGCCGCAGCCCGCGCACCGGGAGGTGCATGAAGTTGTGGTGTCCAGAGTTCAAGGCCGGCGGAACCGACGTAGGTGCTCTAACCCCTGAGCTACACCGGCGCGTTGTACCGGTGGCGGGACTCGAACCCGCGGCCGCCCCATTATCAGTGGAAGTAGGTCCTGCCTTCGCACCTGGACGTGCACCACTTTAGGAGGGCGGCCGCGGTTCGAGCCATTGAATTAACTACCCGCGCTTCTGGCGCTTCCAGGGGCCGGTGATGGCGAGCATGATGCCGGGCTCCTGGATGTTGGCGAAGAGGGTCCTGCCGTCGGGCGAGAAGGTGACGCCGGTGAACTCGCTGTAGGCCGGCTCGGCTTCGGTGCCGATGTTCAGTTCGTTGCGGGCGATCGGGTAGGTACGGCCGCTGTCGGTGGCGCCGAAGAGGTGCTGGACGCCCTCGCCGTCCTCGGCGATGACGAGGCCGCCGTAGGGGGAGACGGTGATGTTGTCGGGGCCGTCGAAGGCGCCGTCCTTGGACGGGTCGGGGTTCACGCCGAGCAGGACCTTGAGGGTCAGGGTGCGGCGCTTGGGGTCGTAGAACCAGACGGCGCCGTCGTGCTGGACGGGGCTCTCCTCGCGGGCGTACGAGGAGACGATGTACGTGCCGCCGTCGCCCCACCACATGCCTTCGAGCTTGCGGGCGCGGGTGACCTGGCCGTCGGTGAACTGCTTGCGGACGGAGACGGTCTTCGCGTCACGGTCCGGGACGTCGACCCAGTCCACGCCGTACACCGTGCCGATCTTGGTGGCGCGGGAGAGGTCGTCGATGAACCGGCCGCCGGAGTCGAAGCACTTGAAGGCCTGGAGGGCGCCGGCGTCGTCGGCGAGGGTGGCGAGCTGTCCGTGGCCGTGCTCGAAGCCCTGCGGGGGCGTCCAGCGGTAGAGGAGGCCGTTGGGGCCCGAGGCGTCCTCGGTGAGGTAGAGGCGGCCGCGCTTGGGGTCGACGACGACGGCCTCGTGGGCGTACCGGCCGAGTGCCTTGATCGGCTTGGGGTTCCGGTTGCGGCGGCGGTCGACGGGGTCGACCTCGAAGACGTAGCCGTGGTCCTTGGTCATGCCGTTCTGGCCGGCCTTGTCCTCGGTCTCCTCGCAGGTGAGCCAGGTGCCCCAAGGGGTGTTGCCGCCCGCGCAGTTGGTGGAGGTGCCCGCGACGCCGACCCATTCGGCGACCTTGTCGTGGCGCACCTCGACGACCGTGCAGCCGCCGGACGCGGCCGGGTCGTAGACCAGGCCCTCGGTGAGCGGCACGGGGTACTTCCAACTGGCGCGGGGGCCCTTGAGCTCGTGGTTGTTGACGAGGAGGGTGGCGCCGCGCGGCCCGTCGAAGGTGGAGGTGCCGTCGTGGTTGGACGGCGTGAACTCACCCGAGTCCAGCTTGGTACGGCCGCTGTAGGTGATGACGCGGTAGGAGAATCCGGCGGGCAGCGCGAGCAGGCCCTTCGGGTCGGGGACCAGCGGTCCGTAGCCGACACCGCCGTGCCGGTCCGTCGGCTTGCCGTCCTCCCCCAAGCTCTCGGTGTCGGTGGACGCGAGGGCGTTCGGAGCGGTGGCGAGGGCGCCGACACTGCCGGCCAGGACGATACCGGCGCCGGTCAGCGCGGATCGACCGGCGAAGTCCCTGCGGGTGAGCGACATGGGTGTCTCCCGTGACGGTGGAGGATGACCGTGGAGGGTGGCCGAGGGCATTGCGGCCACACCGTCCCGCCCACGCCTGAACGCCGGTTGAACACCGGGCGACTTCACCGCACTCGGTTCCATGAATCCGTAAGGCCCCGCCCACAGAAACCAAAAGCCCTCCGAACCGGGCAACCGACGGAGCCCTCCGGAACCGGTAACGTGCGCCCCTCCCGAGGCCGGGGGCAGCCCCGCCGTGGGCCGGGGAACGGGCACCCCTTCCGAGGCCGGGGGAAGCCCTCCCCGGGGGGCGGGGAACGGGCCCCCTACCGGGACTGGGGTACGAGCGCCCGCTCGGGGCTGGGGATCGGGCGCCCCTCCCGAGGCCGAGGAATAGGCGAAGCCCGCCGCGGCCGGGGGGCCGTACTCCTCCCGGGGCTAGGGAAGCGCTCCCCCCGGGGCTGGGGAAGCGCTCCCCCCGGGGCTGGGGAAGCGCTCCTCCCAGGGCTGGGGAAGCGCTCCTCCCAGGGCTGGGAATGGGCGAAGCCCCATCGGGGCCAAGGAACGGGCCCCCCTACCGGGGCTGGGGAACGAACGCCCCTCGGGGCCGGGGAACAGGCGAAACCCCAACGCGGCCAGGGAAGCACCCCTCCCGGGGTCGGGGATCGGGCGAAGCCCCCCGAGGCCGGGGAACGGGCGAAGCCCCCACCGGGGCCAAGGAACGGACCCCCACCGGGGCCGAGGAACGGACCCCCGCCGGGGCCGAGGAACGGGCGCCCCCTCGGGGCCGGGGGCAAGGGAGCCCCCCGCGCCCGGTTCCGGCCCGCTCAACCCCCTTGTTGCGAACGTGCCTTGAACGCGGCCTTGCGGGCCTCCTTGGCGACCTTCTTGTCGGGGTGGAGGCGGCCCATCGCCTCCAGGACGTCCGGGGTGGCCGGGTGGTCGACGCGCCAGGCCGCGGCGAAGAAGCCACCGTGCTGCTGGGCGAGGCCCTCGACCAGCCCCTGCAGCTCGGCGGAGTTGCCCTCGGCGGCGAGCTGCGCGGCGATCGTGTCGATGGTGAGCCAGAAGATCATCGCCTCGGACGGCGGGGGCACGTCGGCGGCACCGTGTTCGGAGAGCCAGACCCGGGCGAGTCCGCCCAGTTCGGCGTCGTCGAGGACCTCGCGCAGCGCGGGCTCGGCCTCCAGGCCGACGAGCGAGAGCGCCTGCTGACAGTGCAGCCTGCGCAGCGGCGCCCCGCCGTCGCCACCGCGCGCCGCGGCGAGCAACTCCCTTGCGGCGGGCAGGGGTTCACGCCGGGCCAGCCACTGCTCGGTCTCGGCCCGGGCGGCGGTCGGCGGGAAGGCGGCGGTGCCGTCCAGCAGCGCGTCCGCGCCCTTGTCCGCCAGGTCGCCCACCGCGGGGGCGGTGAGGCCGGACTCCAGCAGCCGCGCCCGCAGCCCGTACAGACCGAGGGGTGTCAGCCGTACCATCCCGTACCGCGACACGTCGGCGTCGTCGGCGGCCGGGGACTCCTCGTCGGTGTCCGCCATCAGGGTCTCGTCGACCGGCTGGAAGTCGACGAGGCCGACGGGTTCGAGCAGCCGGAACTGGTCGTCGAGCCGCATCATCGCGTCCGACACCTGCTCCAGTACGTCGTTGGTGGGCTCCCCCATGTCGTCCGGCACGATCATGGACGCGGCGAGGGCCGGCAGCGGTACGGGGCTTTCGCCGGCCCCGCCCTCGCTCACGGTCAGCAGGTACAGATTGCCGAGCACTCCGTCCAGGAACTCGGCCTCGGCCTCGGGGTCCCAGTCCAGCGTGGAGAAGTCGATCTCCCCGCCGCCATCCACCGCGTCGACGAGGTCGTCGAGGTCGGGCACGCTCGCGTCGGCCAGTACGGTCTCCAGCGCGGTGAGCCACACCCCGAGGACGTCCCGCGGCGCTCCGGAGGTGAGCAGCGCGAGGTCCGCGCCCGCGGCGACCGCGCCCTCCTCCTCGTCCACGATCTCGACGAGCCCGGTGTCGACGGCCACCCGCCAGGCCTCGCTGGCCGTCGCCGCCGCGTCGTCGCCGGTGAGCCCGAGCGCGTCGGCCGCCCCGGGAAGCTGTTCCTCGACGAGTTCGCCCCCGGCGCCGACCCGCGTGTCCGGGCCGGCCCAGCGGGCCAGCCGTGCGGCACGGGAGAGCAGCGGTGTGGCGAGCGCGTCCCGCGCCAGCTCCGCTTCGGAAGTCAGCCGCACCGGCGGCAAGGGGGAGCTCTCTGACATCGGCTGGGTTCTCCTCCGAACAATCAGGACCCGAACAGCGGGATCGAACGGCCCGAACGAGCGGAACCGGGCGACCCGACCGGCGGGACCGACCAAGCATGACAAGCAGGAAACGCAGTACAAGCAGAACAAGCATGACGAGCGGAACAAGCGTGACACCCACCGGGGTCCGGAAGACCACCCACCGGACCCGGCATCACACCCTCCGGATCCGACGGATCACCACCGCGCCCCGCCGACGCACCCCGGTTCCGGCGGCACACCCTCCGGGTCCGGCGGCACACCACCGCGCCCCGGCGGCGCACTCCCCGGAACCAGCAGATCACCACCACACCCCGGCGGCACACCCCCGGCTCCGGCAGCACACCCACCAGGGCCGGGCAACGCATGCCCCCAGCCCCGGCAGGACGCCCACCAGGGCCGACAGCACACCCGCCTGCCCCGGAAATACGTCAACCGAGCCCGGCGACACATCCACCCGGCCCGGGCAGGACGCCCACCAGGGCCCAGCTGCGCATCCACCCGACCCGGCAGGACGCCCACCGGAACCCCGCAGAACGCCCACCGAGCCCGTAAGGACATCGCCCCGCAGGACATCCGGCGCGCCCGTGGACCGCCCCCGGACCCGAGGATCCGGACGCCGCACCGGAAAGCCGCGTCGACGGCTCAGCCTAGACGGATTTCCACCCATGCCGCCCGGTTCATGTCCCTGTCAGGAGTTGTACATCACTCCATCCTTGACAACTCCCCTTCCCACACACGAGATTGACGCGCGTAGAAGTTCAGAGGGGCACCCGTCTCACCAGCTTCTACGCGCGTCACCGACCCGCACACAGGTCGCGCTACCCCACACGTTCCACCCTCGTCCCGGCGCTCATGTAAGTCCCCGGAGGGATTCCCTTGCCGAGCAAGAGAACCGCGCGCATCGGCGCGCTGACCGTAGCCGCGGTCTGTTCCACCGTCTCCGCCGTGGTGCTGACCGCACCCGCCCACGCGGACACCGTCCACATCCACGACATCCAGGGCACCACCCGGACGTCCCCCTACGCGGGCCAGAAGGTCACGGACGTGGCGGGCATCGTCACGGCCCTGCGGACCTACGGTTCGTCCCGGGGTTTCTGGATCCAGGACCCGACCCCGGACAACAACCCGGCCACGAGTGAGGGCGTCTTCGTCTTCACCAGCTCCACCCCGAAGGTCGCCGTCGGCGACTCGGTCACCGTCACGGGCACCGTCTCGGAGTACGTGCCCGGCGGCGCCTCCTCCGGCAACCAGTCGCTGACGGAGATCACCAAGCCGACGATCACGGTGGTGTCGTCCGGCAACGCGGTCCCCGCGCCCACGGTCATCAACAGCCGTTCCGTGCCGGCCGCCTACACCCCGGCCGGTGACACGGCCGCGAGCGGCTCGATCAACGCGCTCACCCTGGAGCCGACCAAGTACGCCCTGGACTACTACGAGTCCCTCGAGGGCATGAACGTCCAGGTCGCCGACACCCGCGTGGTCACCGCCACCGACCCGTACAGCGAGCTGTGGGTCACGGTGAAGCCGCACGAGAACGTCACCCGCCGCGGCGGCACGATCTACGGCGCGTACACCTCGCAGAACACCGGACGCCTGCAGATCCAGTCCCTCGGCTCGACCGCCGACTTCCCCGTCGCGAACGTCGGCGACAAGCTCGCCGGCACCACCGCGGGCCCGCTCGACTACAACCAGTTCGGCGGCTACACGCTCGTCGCGAGCCAGTTGGGCACCCTGGAGAAGGGTGACCTGAAGCGCGAGACGACCCGCAAGCAGTCGCGGAGCGAGCTGGCCGTGGCGACGTACAACGTCGAGAACCTGGACCCGGGCGACGGCACGTTCGCCGCCCACGCGGCCGCGATCGTGAACAACCTCCAGTCGCCCGACATCGTGTCCCTGGAGGAGATCCAGGACAACAACGGCGCGACGGACGACGGCACGGTGGCCGCCGACCAGACGGTGAACAAGCTGATCGACGCGATCGTCGCGGCGGGCGGCCCGAAGTACGACTGGCGCTCCATAGACCCGGTCAACGACAAGGACGGTGGCGAGCCCGGCGGCAACATCCGCCAGGTCTTCCTCTTCAACCCGGAGCGGGTCTCCTTCACGGACCGCGCGGGCGGCGACTCGACGACCGCCGTCGGTGTCACCAAGGTGCACGGCAAGGCCCAGCTGACGGCCTCCCCCGGCCGCATCGACCCGGCCAACACGGCCTGGACTTCCAGCCGCAAGCCGCTGGCCGGCGAGTTCGTCTTCCGTGGCAAGACGGTCTTCGTGATCGCCAACCACCTCAACTCCAAGGGCGGTGATCAGGGGCTGACCGCGCAGTACCAGCCCCCGGCCCGCAGCTCGGAGACCCAGCGTCATCTGCAGGCGACGGCGGTGAACTCCTTCGTCAACGAGATCCTCAAGGCGCAGAAGAACGCCGACGTGCTCGCCCTCGGCGACATGAACGACTTCGAGTTCTCGGACACCACCAAGATCCTCGAGGGTGACGGCGAGCTCTGGTCGGCGATCAAGTCGCTGCCGAAGAGCGAGCGTTACACGTACGACTACCAGGGCAACCAGCAGGTCCTGGACCAGATCCTGGTCAGCCCGTCGATTCGCGGGGGCTGCGACTTCGACTACGACAGCGTGCACATCAACTCGGAGTTCTCCGACCAGATCAGCGACCACGACCCGCAGGTACTGCGGTTCCGGCCGTAGGTCTGCAGGGGCTGTGGATGAGGCCACAGCCCCGAAAAGGGAAGAGCCCGGCCCCGTCGTCCGGGGGGCCGGGCTCTTCCCTTGCCCGAGGTCAGGCGGCGAACGTCTCGTTCAGCCAGCCCTTCCAGGCCGTCTCGTTGTGCTTGGCGTCGGCGTCGGACGCGAAGTCGTGGACGCTCATGCCGACCGGGGCGCCCCAGTGATTGCGCCCGAAGAAGCGGATGAGGGCGCTGTCGGTGCGCAGCCCGATGAAGTACGGGTTGCGGTAGTCGACCACGGCGTCGAGGAGCTGCCCCTCGGGTCCCCGTGCCTGCACCCGCGCACCCTCGGCCGTGTCGTCCGCGAGGCCGAGCGCCCGCCCGACGACGGCGAAGGCGTCGGACGCCGTGGACGCGCCGGGCCCGTCGAAGGTGGCGAAGGCGACCGGGCGCCCCGCGAAGTGCGTCACGTACTCGCGCAGGGTGTGCAGGTAGAAGTCCGTGTGCTTGCTCGCGCCGTCGTACTGGTTGTCCCAGTCCTCGACGAAGATTCCGCTGTGCACGTACCGCATCCATGACCCTCGGCCGTCGTCGCGCGGCTCGATGGTCTCGTCGATCTGGTTGAGGGTCTGCTGGGTGATGCCCTCGACGTTCTCGACCAGGCTGGTGAGGCGGTGCGGCGGGTCCCAGTTGGTGAGCGTGGAGCCGAAGGGCCCGCTCCCGCCCTGGCGCGGCTCGAACTCCATCGGCCACAGCCAGCCGCCGGTACCGGTGGTGATCGCCTCCCACATCTGCTCCGGGGTGGCGTCGACCTCGAACTCGCGGGCGATCTCGAATTCCTTGGACATGGTGATGGTTCTCCTGTGGTTCAGTCCTGGCCGGGCGGGGTCGAGTCCACCGCGATGGCTTCCGGCTCGGCGGTGACTTCCGGCTTGGCGATGGCTTCCGGCTTGAGCGTCGGGTGGACGGCGACGACGATCCGGTGGTCGCGCCCGCCCTCCGCGTTCCCGTCGTGGTACTTGCGGATGAGCGCGCCGACCCCTTGCGTCAGCTCCTCGATGAACGCGGCCCGGTCGGCGGCGGAGGCGAAGGTCACCTCACCGTCGAGCGCGTAGGTGGCGAGCCGCTTGCGGGCCTTCGCCGCGCCGGTGATCAGCGCCCCCACGTCCCGGACCAGCCGGGCACCGACGGCGAGCAGCCAGCGGGCCGAGAGCTGGTCCCGGAAGCGGTCCGGGTCAGGCTGCACGGCGGCGAGGGCGAGCGGCGAGATGACGTACGACGCCGCCGCCGCGCGCATCAGCCGCTCGGTGACATTGCCCTTGCGGCGCTCGCCCGCGAGCTCGACCAGGCCGTGCCGCTCCAGCGCCTTCAGGTGGTAGTTCACCTTCTGCCGCGGCAGTCCGACCTTTCCGGCCAGCATGGCGGCCGACGCCGGCCCGGCGGCCAGCTCGGCCAGCAGCCGGGCCCGTATGGGGTCAAGCGAGACGGCGGCTGCCTCGGCGTCCTCGATCACGGTCACGTCCAACATGACTCCACCGTCTCACCGAAAACTTTTTTTGTCCAGACGAGTCAAGTCGTCGGAGAACAAGTCGTCGGAGAAGGCGACTCAGCCCTGCGGGCCCCCCTCGTCGAGACGTGCCAATTGGGTCTGGAACCAGTCCAGCCGGGCCTGCAGCAGTGCCGCCTCGGCCACGAGTTCGGACACCCCGAGCCCGGCCGGCAGATCCCCGACCACGGCCCCGCTCCCGGCGCGGACCCGCAGCCCGTCACCGGCCAGCCGCGCGAACCCCGCCAACGACAGGGACGTACGACCGCGTACGCAGCCCGCGCAGGCCGCCGCGAGGGCGCGCCAGCCGGGGCGCCCCCAGCCCGCGTCCCCGAGCGCGGCGGCCACCGCGCCGCAGGCGCAGGGACCGACCGTCGCGCTCCGCACCCGCTGGCGGGCGTAGCGGAACCCCTGTTCGAAGCGGATGTAGGAGCCGAGGACGGAGACCTCCAGGAGGACGGCCGCCCGGTGCTCGGCGGTGCAGAGCATGGCCTCGGCCGCGGCCGAGTCGTGCACGCAGTGGAAGCCGCAGTCGCAGCGGCGGTGTGGCGCCCGGTGCCGCAGCCCGTAGACGCAGCGCGCCTCGTCCAGCACTCCGTACGGCACCGCGCCGCCCAGGGAGACGCCGGTGAACCCGGCCCGGGTGCCGTCCTGGGACAGCACCGGGTGGGCGATCTTGTATCCGGTCGGCGGCTCCGTCGGGCGTTCCTCGGGGAGCCGCAGCCTCATCGGGCGACCGGGACCTCTTCGGGCGCGGACGTCTCCAGCTCCTCGACCGCTTCGGGAAGCTCCTCGGGAAGTGGGAGATTGTCTTCGTCCGCGCGAGTCCGCTCTTGCGCGACTCCGGTGGCGAGTGCCTTGCCCAGCCTCATGACGCCTCCCGCGATCTGCCGTCGACTTCCGTCCCCGCCATGGTGACCCATGAGGGGCCGGGTTGGCACCAGGGCCTCACGAAAGCGGCCACCTGGTAGCAACGCTTTCCTTTACCTCGTAGAAGAATTAAGTGGAGCTTCACAGTGGAGTTGCCGAGACTACGCGTATGACGACCTCGGCCCCCTCCGCCCCTCCCCCCGCTTCTTCCCCCACCCCTCCCTTCGGCCGTGCGCTCTGCGCGATGGTCACGCCCTTCACCGACGCGGGCGCGCTCGACCTCGACGGGGCGGGGCGGCTCGCCGACCGGCTGGTCCGCGCGGGCTGCGACGGCCTGGTCCTGTCCGGCACCACGGGCGAGTCCCCGACCACGACCGACGCCGAGAAGTCCGCGCTCGTACGCGCCGTGCGCGAGGCGGTCGGCGACCGGGCCGTGATCGTCGCGGGCGTTGGCACCGCCGACACGCGGCACACCGTCGAACTGGCCCTGGCGGCCGAAAAGGCGGGCGCGGACGGCCTGTTGGTCGTGACGCCGTATTACAGCAGGCCTCCGCAGGACGCCGTCGAGGCCCACTTCCGGGAGATCGCCGACGCCACCGGACTGCCGCTCACGCTGTACGACATTCCCGGCCGCACCGGCACCCGTATCGAGCCCGACACCCTGATCCGGCTCGCCGAGCACCCCCGGATCGTGGCCGTCAAGGACTGCGCGTACGACCTCCTCGGCACCCAGAAGGTGCTGGCCCGCACGGAGTTGGCGTACTACGCGGGCTGCGACGAGCAGGTGCTCGCGCTGCGGGCGGTCGGCGGGACCGGGTACATCAGCACGGTGGCGAACGCCGCACCCGGCGCCTTCCACGCGATCCTCGACGCGTTCGAGGCGGGGGACACGGCGGAGGCGGCCCGTCGGCAACAACGCGCCGTCCCGCTCATCGAGTTGATGATGTCGTCGGGCCTGCCCGGCACGGTCACGGCCAAGGCCCTGCTCGCCCGGCTCGGCCTGCCCGCGGGTCCGGTCCGCCCGCCGCTGCGGCCCGCCGGCCGGGAGGTGGCCGACGGACTGCTGGCGGCGTACGAGGAGTTGGCGGCCGCCTGATCAGCGCCTGGCGAAGACCGGTGTCCAGCGCCCGGCGGCGCCGTCCTGGCCACCCCGGAATCCGCTCAGCGGTACCTCCTTGCCGCTGCCCGGGGCGACGACCACGAGCCGGTTGTGGAACTCGTTCGAGCCCGGCGTGATGTCCCAGGCGATCAGGCGCTTGTTGTCGACCCAGGCGAGCAGTTCCTGCCCGCGTACGGTCGTGATCCGCCGGCCGGTGACGGGGTCCAGGATCGCGGAGGCGGTGTTCTTCGCGCCGCCCGCGAAGTCGCCCGCGGCGCGCCTGCCGTCCGGGGACAGCCGCGCGTCGACGTACCAGGGCAGGTGCTTCTCGTTCGCGGGCGCTGGAACCTGGTGGCCCCGGAAGTCGTAGAAGTACTGGCCCGGTGTCGTGGTGAACCCGGTGTAGACCAGGTTTCCGTCGTGGCTGAAGCCGAAGTCCTGGCGGTCGTTGAGGCCACTGCCGTCGCCGGGCGACACCTCGTTCCAGGACGCCGCCTCACCGGAAGCGACATCGACGACGTAGAAGCCGGTCCGGCCCGGCTCCTGGAAGTTCGGCCAGGGGCTGCCCTGATCGTCCTTCGGCGTGACATGCAGATCGGGGTTCTTCTTGTAGGTCGTCGCGACGAGTTTGCGGCCGTCGTGCGAGAACGCGACCGCTCCGACGGTGTGGTCGACCGGAATCCAGCGCTCCACCTTGCCGGTGAGCAGGTTGAGCAGACCGATCCGCTGTGCGGGCAGTGTCCGCTCCAGGACGGCGGCGGTCCGCAGGCCGGGGGCGACCGCCACGAACGACCACTTCGTCTTCTCGTACGTACGGGTGCGCGCGTCGAGGAGCCAGTACGTGCGGACGTCGGCGTGGTGCGTGGCCGACAGCTTGACGTTCGTCTGGGTGTAGTACGCGGCCAGCGCGACTCCCCCGGCCGCGATCAGGTCGCGCGGTGGGGTCTGGCCGGGGTGGGCGATGATGTCGTTCTCGTTCAGGACGTTCGCCGGGCGCACGTCGTCCTTGCCGGTGCCCAGCACGGGCATCGCGACGGCGACGGCGACCGCCGCGGCGGTGGCCACGGCGGCGGACACGATCGTGCGGGTCCGGCGGCGCCGTCGCACGGCCAGTACCCGGTCGGCGAAGTCCACGGGCGGCGGGGCGAGATCCGCGACCTGCTCGTGGAAGGAGTCTCGGACGAGGTCGTCGACGTTCACGGGCGCACCTCCAGCGGCGAGAAGTCACGGGACGACGGCCGCTCGTCGTCGCCCGGGCCGAGTGCGGCCAGTTCGGGGGCGAGGGCGCGCAGCCGGGCGAGCGAGCGGTGGGTGGTGGACCGTACGGTTCCGACGGAGCAGCCGAGGAGGCGGGCCACGTCGGCCTCGGGCAGGTCCTCGAAGTAGCGCAGGACGAGCACGATGCGCTGCCGGGCGGTGAGCCGGGCCAGCGCCCCCCGCATCACGACCCGCAACTCCGCGGCGGACGAGGCGTCCGTGTCGTGGAACCCGCCCTCGGGCGGCTCGGCGACGCTCAACTCGCGCCGGGGCCACTTCAGCCGCCAGCGGCTCACCTGCTGGCGGTACAGGACCTGCCGTACGTACGCCTCGGGTTCGTCGATCCGGTGCCATCGCCCCGCGGCTTTGATCAGGGCGTTCTGCAGCAGATCCTCGGCGGCGTGCCGGTCGCCGCCGCTGAGCAGCACGGCCGTCCTCAACAGCGTGGACGACCGATTCGCCACGAAATCCCGGAAGCTCTTCTGCGCTTCGGCATCCATCGTCACCTACGTCTTCCCCGAGGGTCTGCTCCGACGGCCCTCACGGCCCGCCCCTGTACCCCCTTGTGACGCGTGTGACCGCCCGCCGCTATGCCCCGGGGCCACGATCAATTCCACGGCGGATGAGAGAGAAAGGCGACAAGAGAAAAGGCAAGGAGGTGATGACCCACTCCTTGCCACTCTCAACTTATAGCGCACCGGGGGGCTTGCGGCAAGGCCCCCGTCGTGCCGCAGAATCTCCGGCCGAGGCCGGAATCGACGAGGAGTCGGTAGCGCCGCATGTCCGCATGAACCCCACGGGACCGCCCCGTCACAACCCCGCACACGAGAACCCGCACCCACCGGTCCACACGCCTTGCCGCGCGCAAGGGTCACGAGCGACCTCACCTTCGCAGCATTCGGAGCCAACGACGTGAACCCCCTGACCACCAGCGCGTTCGACCTTCCCGACCGCCTCTGTGCCAAGGCCGACCCGACACTGATCTCCGGCGACGAGCAGTACTTCGCAGCCCTCGCGGAGTGCCTGGAGCAGTCGATCACCGAGCTGACCGACCGCCTCGACGCCGCGCGCCGGGCGCCCGGCGGCCTCGGCCGGCAGGCGATGGACCGGGACATCGAGATCCACCGGCTGACCGCTCGCCTGCGCGCACTGCGTCGCTTCGGTCTGGACCTGTGCCTGGGGCACATGGTCGGCGCGGACAGCCCCGAGCCCGTGTACGTCGGACGACTCGGCCTTACGGACAGCACGGGGCGTCGGCTGCTGATCGACTGGCGCTCCCCTGCCGCCGAGCCGTTCTTCGGAGCCACCCACGCCAACCCGATGGGGCTGGCGAGCCGCCGCAGGTATCGCTGGACGCGCGGCCGGATCGGCGACTACTGGGACGAGGTGTTCACCTCGGACGGGTTCGCCGGGCACGCCGCGCTCGACGACCAGTCCGCCTTCATCGCCAGCCTGGGCGGAGACCGGTCGGGGCGGATGCGGGACGTGCTCGGCACCATCCAGGCCGACCAGGACGCCATCATCCGCGCGGGATCACGCGGCGCTCTCGTCGTCGACGGCGGCCCGGGTACGGGCAAGACGGTCGTCGCCCTGCACCGCTCCGCCTACCTCCTCCACTCCGACCCGCGCCTCGGTCACCGCCGGGGCGGCGTACTGTTCGTCGGTCCGCACCGGCCCTACCTGGCGTACGTCGCCGACGTCCTGCCCAGCCTCGGAGAGGAGGGCGTGCAGACGTGCGTCCTGCGGGACCTCGTCGCCGAGGGAGCCGCGGCGACGATCGAGGCCGACCCGGACGTGGCCGCCCTGAAGTCGTCCACGAACCTGGTGAAGGCGATCGAGACGGCCGTCAGGTTCTACGAGGAGCCGCCCACCGAGGGGATGACGGTCACGACCCACTGGTCCGACATCTGGCTGAGCGCCGACGACTGGGCCATGGCGTTCGAAGCGGCGGAACCCGGTACTCCGCACAACGAGGCCCGCGACCAGGTCTGGGAAGAACTGCTCACGATTCTGGTGGACAGGCACGACGACGCCTCGGCGCATGACGACGACGTCTCGGCCGACCTGCTCCGCGCGTCGCTGCAGCGGAACAGGGAGCTGCTCCTGGCCTTCAACCGCGCGTGGCCGCTGCTCGAAGCGGCCGACCTCGTGTCAGATCTGTGGTCGGTACCCGCCTACCTGCGCACGTGCGCACCCTGGCTCGGCCCCGACGAGGTCCGGAAGCTGCAGCGCGCGGACGCCCAGGCCTGGACGGTGTCCGACCTGCCGTTCCTGGACGCGGCACGGCAGCGGCTCGGCGACCCGGAGGCGGCACGGCGCAAGCGTCGCAACGAAGCCGCCGTGGCCGCCGAACGCGCGCGCAGGGCCGACGTCATCGACAGCCTGCTGCAGAACGTCGTGATCGACGAGAGCGAGGGCGCGCTGGGCATGCTGCACGGACAGGACCTGCGCGACACCCTGGTCGACGAGAGCGCGCTGCCCGGCACCGAACCGGACCTGCTGGCGGGCCCGTTCGCGCACATCGTCGTGGACGAGGCCCAGGAGCTCACCGACGCTGAGTGGCAGATGCTGATGCTGCGGTGCCCGTCCCGGAGCTTCACCATCGTCGGGGACCGCGCCCAGGCCAGGCACGGATTCACGGAGTCGTGGCGGGAACGGCTCGAGCGGATCGGGCTCGACCGGATCGAGTCGGCCTCCCTGAGCATCAACTACCGGACGCCGGAAGAAATCATGGCGGAGGCCGAGCCGGTCATCCGGGCCGTGCTCCCGGACGCCAATGTGCCGACCTCGATCCGCAGCGGCGGCGTTCCCGTCGTCCACGGATCCGCCGCGGATCTGGGTTCGATCCTCGACACCTGGCTCGCCACGCACGCCGACGGGATCGCCTGCGTCATCGGTGATCCCTCCTTCCGGACGACGTCCCGTGTCCGTTCGCTGACCCCGGAGCTGTCGAAGGGGCTCGAGTTCGACCTGGTCGTCCTCATCGACCCGGAGGCGTTCGGCGAAGGCATCGAAGGAGCGGTCGACCGCTATGTCGCGATGACCCGGGCGACCCGGCAACTCGTCGTCCTCACGAGCTGATGGAGCCGTTCCCCGCGCCCGATGACGAACCCTCAGTGCCCGAGGACTGCTCCGCGGGCAGGGCCGCCCGCATCGCCTTTGCGGTGGCGGTCGGGTCGTAATCCTCGGGGACTCCTTCGACCAGGATGATCTCGCCGTCGATGTGCCGCGACCGCAGGGGTGCGATGTCCTGGTACGCGGGTGAGTCCCACCAGGCCCGCGCTTCGGCGATCCCCGGGAACCCGATCACGACGACGTGCCCGGGCCAACTGCCCTCCTTCACCTCGTGCTGCGCGGCATGCACGAGAAAGCGTCCGCCGTACGGCTCGAAGGTGGTGGGGATGCGCTCGATGTACTCGGCGATCTCCGGGTGCGGGGCGGCCTCTTGCAGGTGAGCAATGGCGTAGGCGGGCATGGTGGTCCTTCCGGTCGGCCGGGCTCCGTACGCTGGAAGCCTGGCGTGCGGGCGCACCCCGGTCGATGACCTGAGAGGTAAGGGGCCCCCGCCCGCGGCGCGGACTGCCGGCGCGCATGCCCGATCCGACGGCGACCGACGAGGAACGCGCTCTTCCGAACTGGTGCGGCGCGGCCGATAGGATCGGCCCATGACGTCACATCAGGCGGATGCCGCGTAGGTCGCCGCGCGAGCTGAGGGCCGCCGTGCCCGACGGGCCGAGCGACGGTGCGGCGAGCACGCTGCTCATCAGCGCGTGTCCTGGGCCGCCGGCGTGTGCTGCCGTGCACACGTACCTCTTCGTCGACGGCCTCGACGTGGTCGCGCGCAGCGACAGCAGAATGGCCGGCCTCGATCCGAGGCGGCTGCTCCGCCCGGGCGGACCGCTCTGTCCGACGGACAGGCCGCGCACGGTGGATGTGGCGGCCCAGGAGCAGCCCGAGCCAGGGCCGGACAGGCTGACCATCCGGGTCCGGCTCCGGGGCGAGACGGTCCTCTGGTCCGACCTGATGTACCAGGGCCTCGATGGCACCGTGGTCGAGGAGGCTCGCTTCCGCCTGGAGCAGTACCTGGGCGAGGTCGAGCGCGCATACGCGGCGTTGAAAGATCCGCGTGCAGTGCCGGCTGAGCCGCTCCGACGCTGCTGAGGCCGAGCCGGCGCAGGCATGAAGACGGGTGCCTGGAGTGGCAGCGAGCGCCCTCCCGGCCGCCTTGGGGCCGTGGAAGGGCGCTCGATGGTGACCAGCGTCGACAGCCGCCGACAGATCGGCAGCAGGTCAGGGCGTTGATCGAGGGGGCGGCCGCAGGTCACGGCCACCCGTGATCAGTTGTGGCTGTGCAGAATCTCGTTCAGGCCGCCCCACACCGCGTTGTTCGGCCGCGCCTCGACGGTTCCGGTCACCGAGTTGCGGCGGAAGAGGATGTTCGACGCACCGGACAGCTCCCGGGCCTTGACGATCTGCCCGTCGGGCATGGTCACGCGGGTGCCCGCGGTGACGTACAGCCCCGCCTCGACCACGCACTCGTCTCCGAGGGCGATACCGACGCCCGCCTCGGCGCCGATCAGGCAGCGCTCGCCGATGGTGATGCGGACGTTGCCACCGCCGGACAGGGTGCCCATGGTGGAGGCGCCGCCGCCGATGTCGGAGCCGTCGCCGACCACGACACCGGCCGAGATGCGGCCCTCGACCATCGACGTGCCGAGCGTGCCCGCGTTGAAGTTCACGAAGCCCTCGTGCATGACGGTGGTGCCCTCGGCGAGGTGCGCGCCGAGCCGGACGCGGTCGGCGTCGGCGATCCGGACGCCCTTGGGGGCGACGTAGTCGGTCATGCGCGGGAACTTGTCGATGGACGTCACCTGGAGGTGCAGGCCCTCGGCGCGGGCGTTGAGGCGCACCTTCTCGACGTCGTCCACCGCGACCGGGCCGAGCGAGGTCCAGGCGACGTTGGCGAGGTGACCGAAGATGCCGTCCAGGCTCTGGCCGTGCGGCTTCACGAGGCGGTGCGAGAGCAGGTGCAGGCGCAGGTAGGCGTCGTGCGCGTCGATCGGCTTCTCGTCCAGTGAGGCGATGACCGTGCGGACCGCGACCACTTCGACGCCCCGGCGGGCGTCGGGCCCGATGGCTTTGGCGGCGCCGTCGCCGAGCAGCTCGACGGCACGCTCGGCGGACAGCCGCTCGGTGCCGGACGGGCCGGGGCCCTCGGCATTCACAGCGGACAGCTCGGGCGCGGGGAACCAGGTGTCGAGGACGGTGCCGTCGGCCGTGAGGGTGGCGAGGCCGGCGGCGACGGCGCCGGTGGTGCGAGTAGCAGTCGTGTCGGTCATGGGTGAAACCTAACGTGGCCCGGGGCGCACGAGCGAACCGGTACACCCGCCATCTCACGTGCCGGGCGCCCCGTACGCCCCCTCCGCGGGACACCCGGCAGGACCCGGCCCTCGCACCCCGCGCGTGCCCCCGCGCCGGCCCTCCCCCTCAGCCGATCAGCCGCCCCAGCACCTCCCGCGCATACCCCTCGTCGTACGAGGCCCCCGTCAGCAGCACCTGCAGACAGATTCCGTCCACCAGCGCCACCAGCGCCCTCGCGGTGACGGGGTCGGTACGGCGGGCGAGGGGTTCGGCGAGGTCCTGGACCCATTCGGCGGCGACGGGGCGCAGGGCGGGTCGGCGCAGCGCCGCGAGGTAGAGCTCGTACTCCAGCTCCACCCCCGTACGGTCGCCCGCGAGCCACTCCCCCATCAGCCCGGCGAGTTCACCGGCGAGGTCGGCTCGGGGGTCCTCCAGCGCGCCGCGCGCGGCGATCACCTTGGCGAAGCCCTCGTTCGCCTGGCGCAGCGCGGCGACCATGAGTTCGTCGAGGGTCTTGAAGTGGTACGTGGTGGAGCCGAGCGGCACATCGGCCTCGGCGGCGACGGTGCGGTGGCTCAGCCCGGCGAGTCCCTTGGCGCCCACGACCCGGATCGCCGCGTCGATGATCCGCTGCCGCCGCTCGGGGTCGTAGCGGCGCGCCGCCATCAGTGGGCCCCGCCGAGGTTCAGCACCACGACCCCGCCGATGATCAGCAGTATCCCGGCGACCTTGGTGAGGTTGAGCGCCTCGCCGAGGAACACCATGCCGATCGCGGCGATGACGGCTGTGCCGGCACCGGCCCAGATCGCGTAGGCCGTGCCGACCTGGACGGTCTTGAGGCACTGCGCGAGCAGCACGAAGGCGATGACGTATCCGAGGACGGTCACCAGCGAGGGCCAGAGCCTGCTGAAGCCCTCGCTGTACTTCATGGCGGTCGTGGCGGCCACCTCGGAGGCGATGGCTCCGGCGAGCAGTGCGTATCCCATGTGTACGAGTGTACGCATCGATGCGTACGTGCGTACACAAGGAGCGCGAGCCCCTCGCCACAGCTCACCCCGCAGCCGGCCGGCAGGCCACCGGCCCCGGTTCGCGTACCCGCGCCAGGCGGTCGAGCGTCCGCCGCTTGGCGTGGGCGGCCCGGCGCAGCACCTCCACCCGTCGGTAGCACAGCAGTTCGGCGGGGTCGGGGCGGACGGCCCCGGCGAGTTCGTAGCCGTACGAGGTCAGCCGGTCGCCCAACACGGCCTCGCTCAGCCGTATGTGATCGGGTGTCAGCCCAGTGGTCCAGGTGCCCGCCCGGGAGGTGTCCAGTGCGCCGCGGGTGCGCCGGTGCCAGGTCTTGCGGGCGGGTACGGCCATGCCTGCGACGCGGTGCGGCTCGGTCATCCCGGGGGCGTACTCCTCGCCCAGGAACCCGCACACGCCCCGGAGTTGACCCGCGGGATCGGCCACGAGGTCCTCGAAGCGAAGTTCGTACCAGCTGTCCGGGCCCAGTTCGCGCGCGTACTTGCGGGTGGTGTCCACGACCTGTGCCCAGGTGGCCACGGCCTCATGGAATCCCTGGTGCCACCAGGGCATCCGCAGCAGTGAGGCGACGCAGTCCCGGCCGTCCCGTACGAGGTGGACGAACTGCGCGTCGGGGAACAGCCGCAGGATCTCCGCCACGTGCAGGGCGTACGCGGGCCGCTTGTCGCCCCAGCGCACCTTGCCGTGTTCCTCGGCGTACGCCCGGAGCGCGATCCCGAGGGCCGAACCGAGGGTCGGCGGCCCGTCGGTGATCCGCTCGGCCACGCGACCGGCGTCCAGCCCGAGCTCGTGGAAGCGGGTCTCCCTGCGGCCCGTGATCCAGCGCGCGAGCCCGGCCCGGTTGTCGCGCTCCGCCAGATCGCCGAACGCCAGCCTTCCTTCGTAGGCGGGGAGCACGAAGCGGGTTTCGGGCGGCAGGGCGATCCGTGGATGCGCATGCAGCATCAGCTGGAGAAGCGTGGTTCCCGAGCGTGGGCAGCCGAGGACGAACACCGGACGTGTGGGGGTGGGTTGCACAGAAGCGGACACGACCTCACGCTGTCGCGCCCCGATGAGCCCGGACTTGGATCACACTGAGAATGCAATGTGAAGCCACCACGCCCATGAAATCCCACGAACCCCCATGAATCCCCGTGGGGCCACCGGGATCAGTGGGGAAACGGCTGCTCAGAAGTCACCAAGTCCACTACTGTTTCACCAGTCGCGCACCGGGTTTCCACGGCTACCGCCGTTCCGTGTGCCTGCGCCCCCTCTTGTGCTGAGACCAGTAGACGAATCCGCGTGCGCCTTGGGCGACGCTGGAGGAACGCGCATGCCAGAAACAACGCCAGAGTCCGAACCCGAGCCCGGGCCCGACCAGCCCGTGCCCACTTCGGAGGAACCCGCCTGGCGCCCCACCCCCCAAGGCACTCCCTACCCTGCGGAACTGCCTCCCTTCGTCGAGCCGCCGGTGCCCTGGGAGTCCGGGGAGTTCCCGGACGAGGGACGGCTGCCCGGAACCCGACGGCTGTGGATGGCCGGCGGACTCGCGGTGGCGGTACTCATCGCCACCGCGACCGCGATCGCCGTGCTGGACAGCAACACTGACGCCGCGTCGAAGGACCGGGCGAACCACACCGCCTCCGACACCGACGTCCCGTTCATACCCGGCTTCTCCGCCTCGGCCGACGGCAGCACCACGGCCCCGGCAGGCAAGAACGCCCTGTCCTCCCCGCGGCACTCCGGCTCCACCTCCACCGCGTCGGACTCGGCCTCGCCGGGGCCCTCGGAACAGGGGTCCGACGACAAGCCCGTCGCCGGCACCACCGAGCCGTCGAAGACCGCCTCGTCCAGCAAGCCTCCCGAGTCCAAGCCCGTCTCCTCGCGGAAGTCGCTCCAGTCGGTCAACTACCCGGACCGCTACTGGCATCTGAGCAACGGCTTCGTACGGCTCGATCCGGTGGATTCGGGCAGTTCGGGCTCGACCAAGCAGGACGCCAGCTTCAAGGTGGTGGCGGGACTCGGCAACTCCAACTGCTACTCCTTCGCCACCGCCGACGGCGCCTATCTGCGCCACCGCAACTTCTTTCTGCGCGCCGACCGCGACGACGGCTCCGACCTCTTCCGGAAGGACGCCACCTTCTGCCCCCGGACGTCCCCGTACACCGGTGGCGTCATGCTGGAGTCGATCAACTACCCGGGCCGCTATCTGCGCCACCGCAACTTCCAGCTCCGCCTGGACAGGGACGACAACAGTCAGCTCTTCCGCGCGGACTCGGCGTTCCGTGTGGTGAACGGCTGGTCCTGAACGCAGGAGCACCTGTGGCCCCCGGCGAACCGCCGGGGGCCACAGACGTGTGCGAGGGTGTGCGCGGACTCAGACGTTGAACCCGAGCGCTCGAAGCTGCTCACGTCCGTCGTCCGTGATCTTGTCCGGGCCCCACGGCGGCATCCAGACCCAGTTGATGCGCAGTTCGTTGACGATGCCGTCCGTGGCGGACTTGGCCTGGTCCTCGATGACGTCGGTGAGCGGGCAGGCCGCGGACGTCAGGGTCATGTCGATCGTCGCGATGTTCGCGTCGTCGATGTGGATTCCGTAGATCAGGCCGAGGTTGACGACGTCGATGCCCAGCTCGGGGTCGACGACGTCGTACAGCGCCTCACGGACTTCTTCCTCCGAGGCCGGCTTCATCGTCAGGGTCTCGTTCTCGCTCATGCCGTCTTCCTCTCGGCGCTCTCGCCCAGAGCCTGGGCCGTCGCGTCCTTCCATGCCATCCAGCTCAGGAGGGCGCACTTGACCCGGGCCGGGTACTTGGAGACACCGGCGAACGCGACCGCGTCCTCCAGCACCTCCTCCATCGCGTCGTCGGGCTCGATCCTGCCCTTGGACTGCATCAGCTCCAGGAAGGTCTCCTGGATCTTCTGCGCCGCGGACACGTCCTTGCCGACGAGGAGCTCGTTCAGCACGGACGCCGAGGCCTGGCTGATGGAGCAGCCCTGCCCCTCGTACGAGATGTCCGCGATCTGCTCGCCGTCGTACTTCACGCGCAGCGTGATCTCGTCGCCGCACGTCGGGTTGACGTGGTGCACCTCGGCATCGCCATCCCGCAAGCCTCGCCCATGGGGGTGCTTGTAGTGGTCCAGGATGACTTCCTGGTACATCGAATCAAGCTTCACGTCTCAGCCAGCCCCTCAGCCGAAGAAGTTCCGGACGTGCTCCAGGCCGTCCACCAGTGCGTCGATCTCGGCCGGCGTGGAGTACAGATAGAACGACGCTCGCGTGGTCGCAGGAATTCCGTACCGCAGGCAGACCGGGCGTGCGCAGTGGTGTCCGACCCGGACCGCGATGCCCTGCTCGTCCAGGACCTGGCCCACGTCGTGCGGGTGGATGTCACCCAGGGTGAACGAGATCGCGGCGCCGCGGTCCTCGGCCGTGGTCGGACCGATGATCCGCAGGTCAGGGACCTCGCCGAGCCGCTTCACCGCGTACTCGGTGAGCGCGTGCTCATGGGCGAGGATCTTGTCCATGCCGATCGCGTTCAGATAGTCGATCGCCGCGCCGAGGCCGACCGCCTGCGCGATCGGCGGGGTGCCCGCCTCGAACTTGTGCGGCGCCGGGGCGTACGTCGACGAGTGCATCGACACCGTCTCGATCATCTCGCCGCCGCCGAGGAACGGAGGCAGGTCCTCCAGGAGCTCCTGGCGGCCCCACAGCACGCCGATGCCCGTCGGACCGCACATCTTGTGGCCGGTGAAGGCCACGAAGTCGGCCTGGAGGGCCTGGACGTCCAGCGGCATGTGCGGCGCCGCCTGCGAGGCGTCGATGCAGACCAGCGCGCCGACCTCCTGGGCGCGGCGGACTATGGCCTCGACCGGGTTCACGGTGCCCAGGATGTTCGACACCAGCACGAAGGAGACGATCTTCGTCTTCTCGGTGATGATCTCGTTGATGTTCGACAGGTCGAGGCGGCCGTCGTCGGTGAGACCGAACCACTTCAGCTTCGCGCCCGTGCGCTGCGCCAGCAGCTGCCACGGCACGATGTTGGAGTGGTGCTCCATCTCGGTGATGACGATCTCGGTCTCGTGGTCGACCCGGTAGGGCTCGTCGGCCCAGCCGAGCATGTTGGCCACGAGGTTGAGCGACTCGGAGGCGTTCTTGGTGAAGATCACCTCGTCGCGGCTCGGCGCGTTGATGAACGCGGCGACCTTGTCGCGCGCGCCCTCGTACAGCGCCGTGGCCTCCTCGGCGAGCACATGCACACCGCGGTGGACGTTGGCGTTGTAGCGCTCGTAGTACTCACTCAGGGCGTCCAGCACCTGGCGCGGCTTCTGCGAGGTCGCCGCGTTGTCCAGGTACACGAGCTTCCTGCCGTCGTGGACCTGACGGTCCAGGATGGGGAAGTCCTTGCGGATCGCCTCGGTGTCGAGGAGGCCCGGCAGCTGTGTCACGCGGATGCGCCACCCTTCGTGTCGACTTCATGCTTCGCATAAGCCTCGTAGCCCTCGTTCTCCAGCTTGTCGGCGAGCTCGGCGCCGCCGGACTCGACGATGCGGCCGCCGGAGAAGACATGGACGAAGTCGGGCTTGATGTAGCGCAGGATGCGCGTGTAGTGCGTGATCAGCAGGGTGCCGACCTCGCCGGTCTCGCGGACGCGGTTGACACCCTCGGAGACGACGCGCAGGGCGTCGACGTCCAGGCCCGAGTCGGTCTCGTCGAGGATCGCGATCTTCGGCTTGAGCAGCTCCAGCTGGAGGATCTCGTGGCGCTTCTTCTCACCGCCGGAGAAGCCCTCGTTCACGTTGCGCTCGGCGAAGGAGGGGTCCATGGAGAGGCGCTCCATGGTCTCCTTGACCTCCTTCACCCAGGTGCGCAGCTTGGGGGCCTCGCCGCGGACGGCCGTGGCGGAGGTGCGCAGGAAGTTGGAGACCGAGACACCGGGGATCTCGACCGGGTACTGCATGGCCAGGAACAGGCCCGCGCGGGCGCGCTCGTC
Organism: Streptomyces sp. NPDC111507; assembly: GCF_055638955.1. Classification (NCBI taxonomy): domain Bacteria; kingdom Bacillati; phylum Actinomycetota; class Actinomycetes; order Kitasatosporales; family Streptomycetaceae; genus Streptomyces; species Streptomyces sp. NPDC111507. The sequence continues at coordinate 175,550 of NZ_JBVKBU010000001.1, forward strand.
GACGGACATCTCCAGGACGTCCTCGCCGTCGAGGGTGACGGTGCCGCCGGTGATCGTGTACTTCGGGTGGCCCGCGAGGGAGTAGGCGAGGGTCGACTTGCCGGAGCCGTTGGGGCCCATGATGGCGTGCGTCTCGCCCTGCTTCACGGTCAGGTCGACGCCCTTGAGGATCTCCTTCGTGGCGTTGTCGGCCTCGACGGTGACGTGCAGGTCGTGGATTTCAAGCGTTGCCATGGGTTCCTCAGGACTCCTGGGTGAGGGAGACGAGTACGTCGTCCCCTTCGATCTTTACGGGGTATACGGGGACGGGGCGTGTCGCGGGAAGGCCGGACGGCTTGCCGGTGCGCAGGTCGAACGCGGAGCCGTGCAGCCAGCATTCGATCTGGCAGTCCTCCACCTCGCCCTCGGAGAGCGAGACGTTCGCGTGCGAGCAGATGTCGTTGATCGCGAACACCTCCCCCTCGGTCTTCACGACCGAGACCGGCGTGCCGTCGAGTTCCACCCGCTTGGGGGTGTCCTCCTCCAGCTCGCTCAGCCCACAGGCGCGTACGAACGTCGACGAGGCAGTCATCAGACCGAAGCCTCCAGCTCCTCGTCGATCTTCACGAGGAGCCGCTCTTCGATGTCGTCGACACCGATCTGCTGCACGAGCTCGGCGAAGAAGCCGCGGACCACCAGTCGGCGGGCCTCGCCGGCGGGGATGCCGCGGGCCATCAGGTAGAAGAGCTGCTCGTCGTCGAAGCGGCCGGTCGCGGAGGCGTGTCCGGCACCGACGATCTCGCCGGTCTCGATCTCCAGGTTCGGCACGGAGTCGACGCGGGCGCCGTCGGTCAGAACCAGGTTGCGGTTCATCTCGTACGTGTCCGTGCCCTCGGCCTTGGCCTCGATGAGGACGTCACCGATCCACACGGCGTGCGCGCCGTCGCCCTGGAGCGCGCCCTTGTAGGCGACGTTCGACTTGCAGTGCGGGGTGTTGTGGTCGACCAGCAGACGGTGCTCCTGGTGCTGGCCCGCGTCCGTGAAGTACAGACCGAACAGCTCGGCCTCACCACCGGTGCCGGCGTAGGCCACGCGCGGGTGCAGGCGCACGAGGTCGCCGCCGAAGGTGACCACGAACGACTTGAACGTGGCGTCCCGGCCGATCAGCGCGTTGTGCTGGCCCACGTGCACGGCCTTGTCGTCCCAGTCCTGGACGGAGACGACGGTGAGCTTGGCGCCGTCGCCCAGGATGTAGTCGACATTGGCGGCGAGCACGGCGTCACCGGTGTGGTCGATGACGACGACGGCCTCGGCGAAGGCTCCGAGCTCCACGACCTGGTGGCCGTAGGCGACCCCGCCCTCGCCGTGCACCGCGACGCGGATGGGCTCGGTGAGCACCGTCTCCTTGGGGACGGTGATCACGCCGGCCTTCTCGAACGCGGAGTACGCCTGGGCGGCGACGCGGTCCACCGGGGTGCCCGCCCGGCCGAGGCGCGCGTCGTCACGGCCGACGGTCTCCACGACGACGCCCGCGGGCGCCTCCACGTCGACCTTCAGGCCGTCGCCGTTCGCCACCGCGGTCCCGTCGTGCAGCCCGCGCAGGCGCTCCAGCGGGGTGAACCGCCACTCCTCCTCGCGGCCGTGGGGGACCGGGAAGTCCGCCACGTCGAAGGACGGGGGCGCGCTCATGCGCGTGGCGACGGTCGACTCGGCGGCCACCGCGATCTGTCCGGCGGTGGTGGAACCCACCGGGATGTTCTGAGCCTCAGCCATGGCTGTCGGTCTGCTCTCTTTCCTGCGTCGGTTGAGATCCTCGGGCCCGCCGGAAGGGGCGGGCCACCAGCTGTTTTCCGGGCGGCGGGTCTTAGCCGACCGCGCCTTCCATCTGCAGCTCGATCAGCCGGTTGAGTTCAAGCGCGTACTCCATGGGCAGCTCCTTGGCGATCGGCTCGACGAAGCCGCGCACGATCATCGCCATCGCCTCGAACTCCGTCAGACCGCGGCTCATCAGGTAGAAGAGCTGGTCCTCGGAGACCTTGGAGACGGTCGCCTCGTGGCCCATGGACACGTCGTCCTCACGGACGTCGACGTACGGGTAGGTGTCGGAGCGGGAGATGGTGTCGACGAGCAGCGCGTCGCACAGCACGTTCGACTTCGAACCGTGGGCGCCCTCGCCGATCTCGACCAGACCGCGGTAGGACGTACGACCGCCACCGCGCGCCACGGACTTCGACACGATGTTCGACGACGTGTTGGGCGCCATGTGGACCATCTTGGAGCCCGCGTCCTGGTGCTGGCCCTCGCCCGCGAAGGCGATGGAGAGGGTCTCACCCTTGGCGTGCTCGCCCATCAGGTAGACGGCCGGGTACTTCATGGTGACCTTGGAGCCGATGTTGCCGTCGATCCACTCCATGGTCGCGCCCTCGTACGCCACGGCGCGCTTGGTGACCAGGTTGTAGACGTTGTTCGACCAGTTCTGGATGGTCGTGTAGCGGCAGCGGGCGCCCTTCTTCACGATGATCTCGACCACCGCGGAGTGCAGGGAGTCCGACTTGTAGATCGGCGCCGTACAGCCCTCGACGTAGTGGACGTAGGCGTCCTCGTCGACGATGATCAGCGTCCGCTCGAACTGGCCCATGTTCTCCGTGTTGATACGGAAGTAGGCCTGGAGCGGGATCTCGACGTGCACGCCCTTCGGCACGTAGATGAAGGAGCCACCGGACCACACGGCGGTGTTCAGCGACGCGAACTTGTTGTCGCCGACCGGGATGACGGTGCCGAAGTACTCCTTGAAGAGCTCCGGGTGCTCCTTGAGGGCGGTGTCGGTGTCGAGGAAGATGACGCCCTGCTCCTCCAGGTCCTCGCGGATCTGGTGGTAGACGACCTCGGACTCGTACTGGGCCGCGACACCGGCGACGAGGCGCTGCTTCTCCGCCTCCGGGATGCCGAGCTTGTCGTACGTGTTCTTGATGTCCTCGGGCAGGTCCTCCCAGGACTCCGCCTGCTTCTCCGTGGAGCGCACGAAGTACTTGATGTTGTCGAAGTCGATCCCGGACAGGTCCGAACCCCAGTTGGGCATGGGCTTCTTCTCGAAGAGGCGCAGGCCCTTGAGGCGGAGCTTGGTCATCCACTCCGGCTCGCTCTTCTTCGCGGAGATGTCGCGGACGACGTCCTCGTTGATACCGCGCTTGGCAGAGGCACCGGCCACGTCGGAGTCGGCCCAGCCGTATTCGTACGTACCCAGACCCTCGAGCTCAGGGTGGGCAGTCTCCTCGATGGGGAGCGTCATGCGGGGTTCCTCCCGGCGGTACTTGCAGATGCGTTGTGGCTAGGGAAATCAGATTCGGAAATCTTGGAAATCTTGGGGATGAACGTGGTGCACACACCGTCGCCGTGGGCGATGGTGGCCAGCCGCTGCACATGGGTGCCGAGCAGCTGGGAGAAGATCTCGGTCTCCGCCTCGCACAGTTGCGGGAACTGCTCGGCGACATGAGCGACCGGGCAGTGGTGCTGGCAGAGCTGCTCGCCGACCGGTGCGCTACGCGCTGCAGCAGCGTACCCGTCCGCACTCAAGGCCTTGGCCAACGCTTCGGTGCGCTGCTCCGGCGCGGCGGCCTCGACGGCCCTGCGGTACGCCTCGGCCTGGGCGGCCATCCGGGCGCGGGCGAACGCGACGACCGCCTCGTCCCCGCCCTCGCGCGCCGCGATCCAGCGCATCGCGTCCGCGGCGAGCTTGTCGTAGGACTGGTCGAAGGCGTCCCGGCCGCAGTCGGTCAGGGCGAACACCTTGGCGGGACGGCCGCGCGTACGCGCTCCGTAGACCCGCTGCTCCCGTGCTTCCACCACGTCGTCGGCGACCAGTGCGTCGAGATGACGGCGCACGGCGGCCTGGGTCAGGCCCAGCCGCCCCGCGAGGTCGGCCACGGTCGACGGGCCGTGGTCCAGGATGGACCGCGCGACACGGTTGCGCGTCGAACGCTCACCGGTCGCGAGTTCCTCCTGAGGGGCCCCCGTGGGGGTCTCCCGAGCCTCGCCAACGTTTTTCACAACGCCATTGTTGCGTAATTCCCTGGAGCCTGACAAGCCGCACCCCCGGAGGCGGGCGGTGCGCTACATCACTTAGGTATACCTAAGGTGACCTGCGGAAACGATCTTTGATCGATCAATTCACTGGCTTCGGGACCGGCTCTCCGCAAGACTCGGGAACCATGTCGACACCCCCTCCGACCGGCCCACTCGTCACACGCGAGACCCTCGCCGCGCACCTTCTGGAGCTGGGCGTCCAGCCCGGAGAAACGCTTCTCGCGCACACCTCCCTGAGGTCCCTCGGCTGGGTCAACGGCGGCGCCGTCGCCGTCGTCCAGGGACTGCTCGACGCGCTGGGTCCCGACGGCACCCTGGTGGTCCCCACCCAGTCCGGGGACGTCTCCGACCCGGCACTGTGGAGCAATCCGCCCGTACCCGAGGAGTGGTGGTCGCCCATTCGGGCGACGATGCCCGCGTACGACCCCCTCGTGACGCCCAGCCGCGGGGTCGGCGTGATCCCGGAGACCGTCCGCACCTGGCCCGGCGCCCTGCGCAGCGCCCATCCGCAGACCTCCTTCGCGGCCCTCGGCCCCCGCGCGGCGCAGATCGTCGAGGGACACGCCCCCGACTGCCGGCTCGGCGAGCGCAGCCCACTGGCCCGCCTGGAGACCCTCGACGCCCGGGTGCTCCTGCTCGGCGCGGGCTACGACACGTGCACCAGCTTCCACCTCGCCGAATACCGCATACCGTCCCCGCTCGTCGAGGTGGGACGCCCGGTGCGCACCCCGCAGGGAGCGACCCGCTGGGAGGTCGTCACGGAGGTCTCCGTCGACTCCGACCGCTTCGACGAACTGGGCTCCGACTTCGAACGCGACCGCCCCGTCGTACGGGGCCGCGTGGGCGCGGCCGACGCACGCCTGTTCCCGGTGGCCGACGCGGTGGCGTACGCGGAGCGCTGGCTGGCACTGCACCGCCCCCGCGACGAATGGGTCGTCCCCAGGACCGCCTCCTGAACCCCGCCCGACCGATCACCCGACCGGCTCCCTAGACTTGCGCCTCATGCGAAGCGAGCCCGTGGTCCAGGTCCAGGCCCTGGTGAAGCGGTACGGCGACAAGACCGCGGTGGACGGCCTCGACCTGGTGGCCGAGGCGGGCATCACCGCCGTACTGGGCCCCAACGGGGCCGGCAAGACGACCACGGTCGAGACCTGCGAGGGGTACCGGAAGCCGGATTCCGGCACGGTACGCGTCCTGGGCCTCGACCCGGTGAGACAGTCCGGGGAACTCCACTCCCGCATCGGCGTGATGCTCCAGTCCGGCGGGGTCTACTCCGGTGCCCGCGCCGACGAGATGCTCCGCCATGTGGCGAAGCTCCACGCCCACCCCCTGGACGTGGACGCACTCATCGAACGGCTCGGCCTCGACAGCTGCGGCCGCACGACCTACCGGCGGCTCTCGGGCGGCCAGCAGCAGCGCCTGGCGCTCGCGATGGCCGTGGTCGGCCGCCCCGAACTGGTCTTCCTCGACGAGCCGACCGCGGGCCTCGACCCGCAGGCCCGCCGCGCCACCTGGGACCTCGTCCGCGATCTGCGCGCCGACGGCGTCTCGGTCATCCTCACCACGCACTACATGGACGAGGCCGAGCAACTCGCCGACGACGTCGCGATCATCGACGCGGGCAGGGTCATCGCGCAGGGCTCCCCCGAAGAACTGTGCCGCGGCGGTGCCGAGAACACCCTGCGCTTCACCGGCCGTCCCGCGCTCGACGTCGGCTCCCTGCTCAAGGCCCTGCCGGCCGACTGCACGGCCGCCGAACTGACGCCCGGCTCGTACCGGGTGGGCGGCAAGATCGACCCGCAGCTGCTGGCCACCGTCACGTCCTGGTGCGCGCAGCACGGGGTGATGCCGGAGAAGATCTCCGTCGAACGCCACACCCTGGAAGACGTGTTCTTGGAACTGACCGGCAAGGAGCTGCGTTCGTGACCACCGCCGGTACCTACACCCCGAAGCCGGGGGCGGCCCCGCTGCCCCGGATGATCGGCGCGCAGGCCGCGCTCGAGACGAAGATGCTGCTGCGCAACGGCGAGCAGCTGCTCCTCACGGTGATCATCCCGACACTCCTGCTGGTCCTGTTCAGCTCCGTCGACATCATCGACACCGGCAAGGGCAAGTCGGTCGACTTCCTGGCCCCCGGCATCCTGGCACTCGCCGTGATGTCGACCGCGTTCACCGGGCAGGCCATCGCCACCGGCTTCGAGCGGCGCTACGGGGTCCTGAAGCGGCTCGCCGCCTCCCCGCTGCCCCGCTGGGGCCTGATGACCGCGAAGACGGCGTCCGTGCTGGTCACGGAGGTCCTCCAGGTCGTCCTGCTGACGGCGATCGCCTTCTCCCTGGGCTGGTCGCCGCACGGCAACCCGCTGTCCGTCCTGCTCCTGCTGATCCTCGGCACGGCCGCCTTCTCGGGCCTGGGCCTGCTGATGGCCGGCACGCTCAAGGCGGAGGCGACGCTCGCCGCCGCGAACCTGGTCTTCCTGCTGCTCCTCGTGGGCGGCGGAGTGATCGTCCCGATGGACAAGTTCCCGGCGGGCGCCCAGGACGTGCTCGGCCTGCTGCCCGTCTCGGCGCTCTCGGACGGGCTGCGGGACGTGCTCCAGCACGGGGCGGGCCTGCCGTGGGGCGACCTCGGGATCCTCGCCGTGTGGGCGGTCGTGGGCCTGGGAGCGGCGGGCAAGTTCTTCCGCTGGGAGTGACTCCGGGTGCGAGTGGCTCCGGGTGTTCTGGTTGTACGGGCCTCCGAGACGGACCGAGGTGGCGATTTGCGTAGGTGCGGGGGCCTCGTGAAGGCGTGCACAAGCGGCCGCCTACGATGGTGCGCGTGCCAAACGTGACCCGAGCCGACGCCGTAGCCTTCGCGCGCAACCCGCTCGCCCTCATCGCCGAACGCTGGACCCCGACCTCCCGGACGATTCGACGAGCGGCCCTCGCCGCGCTCGTCATGTCGGTGGTCATCGTGGTCACCGGCGGCGCCGTACGGCTGACCGGTTCGGGCCTCGGCTGCCCGACCTGGCCCAAGTGCACCGACGACTCCCTCACCACGACGAGCGCGATGGGCTTCCACGGAGTCATCGAGTTCACCAACCGCATGCTGACCTACGTCCTGTGCGCGGCGGTCGGCTGGGCGATCATCGCCGCGCGCTCCGAGAAGCCCTGGCGCCGCGACCTCACCCGGCTCGGCTGGGCGCAGTTCTGGATCGTCATGAGCAACGCGATCCTCGGCGGCATCGTCGTCCTGGTCGGCCTCAACCCCTACACGGTCGCCGCGCACTTCCTGCTCTCCACGGCGCTCATCACCGTGGCCACGGTGATGTGGCAGCGCACCCGCGAGGGCTCCGCCGAGCCGCGCCCGCTGGTCGGCAAGGCGGTGCAGCAGCTCGTGTGGTGCCTGGTCGTCGCCACCATCCTGCTGATCGCGGTGGGCACGGTGGTCACCGGCGCGGGTCCGCACGCGGGCGACTCCAGCGAGGTCGAACGCATGGCCGTGAACTGGGAGACCGTCGCCAAGCTGCACGCCGTGCTGGCCTGGATCGTGGTCACGCTGACCTTCGCCCTGTGGTTCGTCCTCAAGGCCGTCGACGCCCCCAAGGGCCCGCTCGACCGCACCCGCGACCTGTTCCTGATCCTGCTCGGCCAGGGCGTCATCGGCTACGTCCAGTACTTCACGGACCTCCCCGAGGCCCTGGTCGGCCTCCACATGTTCGGCTCCTGCCTGGTGTGGATCGGCGCCCTGCGAGTCCTGCTGTCGCTGCGCGAACGCCCGGAGGCCGCGGCGGAACTGCCGGGTCCGGCCGCGGAATCGGCGCTCACGCGCGCGTAGCCTCAGTCCACGCCGTACACCCGCCGCGCGTTCCCCGCCGCGATCAGCCCCGCCACCCGCTGCGCGTCCACCAGCGACCAGGCACCCTCGGCGACCCAGGCGCCCAGCACCCGGGCCAGCGCCTCACGGAACAAGCGTGCGCCGACGACGTGCAGTTCGGGCAGACCGTGCGCCCCGCTGGAGAACAGGAGCTTGCCGAAGGGGGCAAGCTCCAGGATCTCGGAGAGAACGGCGGCCGCCCGGGCTCCCGTACGCACCAGCGCGGCACCCAGATCGGCGTAGACGTGCGGGAAGACCCCGGCGAGGTGCGCCGCGTGACGGTGGTACGGGTAGCCGTGCAGGAGGACGAGATCCGTGCCCAGCCCGGCCGTGGCACGGGCGAAGTCAGTGAGCAGGACGGGGTCGGTGCGGTCGATGCGCAGACCGGGTTCACCCAGGCCGGCGTGGAGCTGGAGAGGCAGCCCCGAGGCGACCGCGATCCACAGTAAGTGGCGCAGCAGAACCGGGTCGCTCAGCGCCCCGCCCACCCGGCGGCCCGCGAGCCAGCGGCCCGCCGCGCCCCGCACCTCTCCCGGTCCTGGCGGCTCGGGCGCGAGCGCCAGACCGTGGCGTCCCCCCGCGACCGACGTGAAGGCGACCGCGTTCGCGGCGGCCCCGTGGACGGACTCGGCAAGATTGGCGAGGAAGGACTCGACGGTGCCCGAGGTGTCCGCGACCTGTTCCGCCAGCAGCTCCAGACGGACGATCTCATGGGCGTGGGCCGCGCCGGTCGAGGCCATCTCGCCCGGTCCCGTCAGGTCCCCGGGCAGCCCCGTGTCGACGAGGTACGTCGTGATACCGCTGCCGCGCAGAAGCCTGCGCCCCGACTCCAGGACGCCGAGCTCGCGGCGCCGGGCCAGATAGCGGGCGGGCGGACAGTGCGGTTCCAGACCGAGCAGGGGCGGGCACCAGCGGCGTACCGCGAAGCCGGTCTGGGTGTCGAAGAAGGTGGTGCCGGGGGCCGGGGGGCCCTCGGTTCTGGCGAGGTGGGCCTCGAAGGTGCCGAGGCCCAGCTCCGTCCTCAGTACGCCGTGGCAGTACTGGTCCACCAGGGATGGCGTTTCGATCATCCGGACTCCCCGCGACTGGACCGTTGCGTTCTTCAGGTCCTAACGGGTGAGGCGGGCGTCAGGTGTTGGTGAAGCGCAAGGCGTACCAACAGCTGACGGATGACAGCCGACAGATGACAACTGACGAGTGACGGCCGACGGAAATCAGATGACCGATATCAGATGACAGATATCAACTGTCAGGTGACAGATATCAGATAACAGATTTTGTCAGCCGTTACTCGGCGCCCCAAGCTGGATCCCCGCCATCCTCTTCCACTCGTACGGCCCCGTCTTGACCTTCGCCGCGAACTCACCGTCGAACGTCTCGTGAACAGTGATCCCGGCCTTCTTCACGGCCTCTTCGGCCATCGTGAATGTGGGCGCCACCACGTCCCCCCAGGCACCATCCGCGCCGACGAGGACGATCCGGGCGCCGCGCTGTCCGATGTACTCGACGTGTCCCTCGGTCCCGCCGTGCTCCTTGGCGAAGGCGTTGATCCGCTGGGCGAGCTTGGCCGCCTTGCGCTCGGCCTTGACGTCCTGGGCGGCGCCGGTGGTCTCGTCAACCTGCTGCGTGTCTGCCATGGCCAGGATGCTACCGACGGGTAGATCAAACGGCGACGGGCGGGGTACGTGGCTTAGCCCACGTACCCCGCCCGTGAAGATTCGCCGGACGGGCCCTAGCGCAGGAAGGGGTCCACCGCGACCGCCACGAACAGGAGCGACACATAGGTGATGGACCAGTGGAACAGCCGCATCTCCTTGAGTTTCCCGCCGGTCACCTCGGCCTTGGCACGGTTCTGCAGACCGTGCGCCTCCCACAGCCAGAACCCGCCCGCGCCGAGGGCGACCAGGGTGTAGAACCAGCCCGTGTAGCCGAGCGGGGTGAGCAGCAGCGACACCGCGACCATCACCCAGCTGTAGATGACGATCTGGCGGGCAACCACCTTGTTGGAAGCGACGACCGGGAGCATCGGCACGCCCACGCGCGCGTAGTCCTCCTTCACCTTCATGGACAGCGGCCAGTAGTGCGGCGGCGTCCAGAAGAACATGACGAGGAAGAGGATGACCGGCGCCCACGACATGGAGTCGGTGACGGACGACCAGCCGATGAGCACCGGGAGGCAGCCGGCGATGCCGCCCCAGACGATGTTCTGGGAGGTGCGCCGCTTGAGGATCATCGTGTAAACGACGACGTAGAAAAGGAGCGCTCCGAGTGACAGCCAGGCGGACAGCCAGTTGACGGTCAGCCCGAACAGCAGGGTCGAGACGACCGCCAGCGTGATCCCGAAGGCCAGGCACTCGCGTGGGCTGACCATGCCGGTGACCAGCGGGCGCTGCGAGGTGCGCTCCATCAGGGCGTCGATGTCGCGGTCGATGTACATGTTCAGCGCGTTGGCGCCGCCCGCCGACAGAAAACCGCCGAGGCAGGTGAGCAGGACCAGCTTGAGGTCGGGTACACCCTGCTGGGCCAGGAACATCACCGGAACGGTGGTGATCAGCAACAGTTCGATGATTCGTGGCTTGGTCAGCGCCACGAACGCCTTCACACGGGCCCCGAACGGCCGGTGGCTTGGGCTGCTGCTCGTCCCGAGCACCCCCGCTGGACGGGATTCGACGGCCGTCACGCACACCCCTGACAGAGACATCCCAGCAAGCCCCCGGGTGTGAACTCCCCGTAAAGGCTCGCGCGTACCACGCCACTGTAGACGTTGCCTATACCTCGGCCTTCGCGGGGGTGGGGTCGTGTTGGGAGCGGCCGCACCGGGGCGGGAGGAGGGCGTGCACGACGGGCGCGACGGAGCTCGATTGAGCACTCTTACGAGCGGTTCCGTATTCAGTTGCCGAACACGGAACGGACCAGTCGGGAGGCGGATCCCGGAGAGTCCCGGCAGTCTGGAATGACTCGAAAAAACGCACGTACCTACGGGGGTAGGCTCGACAACGGCCGGTGGGCGCCCAGTGCACCGGCATTCGACATGCGTGACATGTGGAGAGGAGCCCTGACCCAGGGTGAGCACCAAGCCGACCACCACAGACCTCGAGTGGACCGAGTTGGACCAGCGGGCCGTCGACACCGCCCGCGTCCTGGCCGCCGATGCCGTACAGAAGGTCGGAAACGGCCATCCCGGTACGGCCATGAGTCTGGCGCCTGCCGCGTACACCCTCTTTCAGAAGGTGATGCGGCACGACCCGGCGGATCCCGACTGGACCGGACGTGACCGCTTCGTGCTGTCCGCGGGCCACTCGTCACTGACCCTCTACACGCAGCTCTACCTGGCCGGGTTCGGCCTGGAGCTGGACGATCTGGAGTCCTTCCGGACGTGGGGCTCCCGTACCCCGGGCCACCCGGAGTACGGACACACCCCGGGCGTGGAGACCACGACCGGCCCGCTCGGGCAGGGTGTCGCCAACGCGGTGGGCATGGCGATGGCCGCCCGCTACGAGCGCGGTCTGTTCGACCCGGACGCGGCGCAGGGCGAGTCACCCTTCGACCACTTCATCTACGCGATCGCCGGTGACGGCTGCCTCCAGGAGGGCATCTCGCACGAGGCGTCCTCCCTGGCCGGTCACCAGAAGCTCGGCAACCTCGTGCTGCTGTGGGACGACAACCACATCTCGATCGAGGGCGACACCGAGACCGCGGTCTCCGAGGACACCGTCAAGCGGTACGAGGCGTACGGCTGGCACGTGCAGCGCGTCGCGCCGAAGCCGGACGGCGACATCGACCCGCACGCCATCTACAACGCGATCGAGGCCGCGAAGAAGGTGACGGACAAGCCGTCGTTCATCGCGATGCGCTCGATCATCGCCTGGCCCGCTCCGCACGCGCAGAACACCGAGGCAGCGCACGGCTCGGCGCTCGGCGAGGACGAGGTCGCGGCCACCAAGCGCGTCCTCGGCTTCGACCCGGAGAAGTCCTTCGACGTCGCGGACGAGGTCCTCGCGCACACCCGCCAGGCTCTCGACCGCGGCCGTGAGGCGAAGGCCGAGTGGGAGAAGGGCTTCCAGGAGTGGCGCACCGCTCAGCCCGAGCGTGCCGCCGAGTTCGACCGGATCGCCGCGTGCGAGCTGCCGGCCGGCTGGGAGGAGAAGCTCCCGGCGTTCGAGGCGGGCAAGGGTGTCGCCACCCGTGCCGCGTCCGGCAAGGTGCTGCAGGCTCTCGGTGCGGTCATCCCCGAGCTGTGGGGCGGCTCCGCCGACCTCGCGGGCTCGAACAACACGACGATCGACCCGAACTCCTCGTTCCTGCCGGCCGACAACCCGCTGCCGGGCGCGAACCCGTACGGCCGCACGATCCACTTCGGCATCCGCGAGCACTCCATGGCCGCGGAGATGAACGGCATCACGCTGCACGGCAACACCCGTGTCTACGGCGGCACCTTCCTGGTGTTCTCCGACTACATGCGCAACGCCGTGCGTCTGTCCGCGCTGATGCACCTGCCGGTGACGTACGTGTGGACGCACGACTCCATCGGTCTCGGTGAGGACGGCCCGACCCACCAGCCGGTCGAGCACCTGGCCTCACTGCGCGCCATCCCCGGCCTCAACGTCGTCCGTCCCGCGGACGCCAACGAGACCGCGATCACCTGGCGCGAGATTCTCAAGCGCTACACGAAGGTCTTCGGCAAGGGCGCCCCGCACGGTCTCGCGCTGACCCGTCAGGGCGTGCCGACGTACGAGGCCGACGAGAACACGGTCAAGGGCGGTTACGTCCGGTTCGAGGCCGAGGGTGGCGAGCCGGAGGTCATCCTCATCGCCACCGGTTCCGAGGTGCACGTGGCGGTGGAGGCGCGCGAGCAGCTCCAGGCCGCGGGCGTCCCGACGCGGGTCGTGTCCATGCCGTGTGTGGAGTGGTTCGAGGAGCAGGACCAGGGGTACCGGGACAGCGTCCTTCCACCGTCGGTGAAGGCGCGCGTCTCGATCGAGGCCGGTATCGGTCTGACCTGGCACCGGTTCGTCGGGGACGCGGGACGCATTGTTTCGCTGGAGCACTTCGGTGCTTCGGCCGACGGCAAGGTCCTCTTCCGTGAATTCGGCTTCACTGCCGAGCACGTCGCCGACGTCGCCCGGGAATCGATCGCCGCAGCCCAGCGCTGACGCTGATATACGACACGTAGGAGATGCAATTTCCATGACAGACGCACTCAAGCGCCTCTCCGAGGAAGGCGTCGCGATCTGGCTGGACGACCTGTCGCGCAAGCGGATCACGTCCGGCAATCTCGCCGAACTGATCGACCAGCAGCACGTCGTGGGCGTCACCACCAACCCGTCGATCTTCCAGAAGGCGATCAGCAGCGGTGACGGCTACGAGCAGCAGCTCGCCGATCTCGCCGCCCGCAAGGTCACCGTCGACGAGGCCATCCGCATGATCACGACGGCGGACGTCCGTGACGCCGCCGACATCCTGCGCCCGGTCTTCGATGCGACGCAGGGCCAGGACGGCCGGGTCTCCATCGAGGTCGACCCGCGCCTCGCCCACAACACCGGCGCGACCATCGCCGAGGCCAAGCAGCTGGCCTGGCTGGTGGACCGCCCGAACACGCTCATCAAGATCCCGGCGACCAAGGCGGGCCTGCCCGCGATCACCGAGGTCATCGGCAGGGGCATCAGCGTCAACGTCACGCTGATCTTCTCGCTGGAGCGCTACCGCGAGGTCATGGACGCCTACCTGGCGGGTCTGGAGAAGGCGAAGGCCGCGGGCCTGGACCTCTCCAAGATCCACTCGGTGGCGTCCTTCTTCGTGTCCCGCGTGGACACCGAGATCGACAAGCGGCTCGACGCCCTGGGCACCCCCGAGGCCAAGGCCGCCCGCGGCAAGGCGGCTCTCGCCAACGCCCGGCTCGCCTACGAGGCGTACGAGGAGGTCTTCTCCTCCGACCGCTGGGCCGCCCTCGACAAGGCGCAGGCCAACAAGCAGCGCCCGCTGTGGGCGTCGACCGGCGTCAAGGACCCGGCGTACAAGGACACCCTGTACGTCGACGATCTGGTGGCGCCGAACACGGTGAACACCATGCCGGAGGCCACTCTGCAGGCCACCGAGGACCACGGCGCGATCACCGGTAACACCATCGCCGGTACGTACGAGCAGTCGCGCGCCGAGCTCGACGCGGTCGAGAAGCTCGGGATCTCGTACGACGACGTGGTCCAGCTCCTGGAGGACGAGGGCGTCGAGAAGTTCGCGGCGTCCTGGAACGACCTGCTCAAGTCCACAGAGGCGGAGCTCAAGCGCCTCGCCCCTTCGGAGGGCTGAAATCTTGTCAAGCAGCAACCCGCTGCGTGACCCCGCAGACCGACGGCTCCCGCGTATCGCGGGGCCGTCGGGCCTGGTCATCTTCGGCGTCACGGGCGATTTGTCACGTAAAAAGCTGATGCCCGCCGTGTACGACCTCGCCAACCGCGGGCTGCTGCCGCCGGGCTTCTCGCTCGTCGGCTTCGCCCGCCGCGAGTGGAAGAACGAGGACTTCGCCCAGGTGGTCCACGACGCCGTCAAGGAACACGCCCGTACGGAGTTCCGCGAGGAGGTCTGGCAGCAGCTCATCCAGGGGATGCGCTTCGTCCAGGGCACCTTCGACGACGACGACTCCTTCGAGCGGCTGCGCGCCACGATCGACGAGCTGGACAAGGCGCAGGGCACGGGCGGCAACTTCGCCTTCTACCTCTCCGTGCCGCCGTCCGCCTTCCCGGTGGTCATCCAGCAGCTGAAGAAGCATCACCTGGCCGACCAGTCGAACGGCTCCTGGCGGCGCGCGGTCATCGAGAAGCCCTTCGGCCACGACCTGAAGTCGGCCGAGGAACTCAACGCGATCGTGCACGAGGTCTTCTCCTCGGACCAGGTCTTCCGCATCGACCACTACCTGGGCAAGGAGACCGTTCAGAACATCCTGGCGCTCCGCTTCGCCAACACGATGTTCGAGCCGATCTGGAACCGGTCCTTCGTCGACCACGTGCAGATCACCATGGCGGAGGACATCGGGATCGGCGGCCGGGCCGGCTACTACGACGGCATCGGCGCCGCGCGGGACGTCATCCAGAACCACCTCCTGCAGCTGATGGCCCTGACTGCCATGGAGGAACCCTCCTCCTTCGACGCGGACGCCCTCGCCGCCGAGAAGACCAAGGTCCTCGGCGCGGTCCGGATCCCCCGGGACCTGGGCCGCGACACCGTCCGCGGGCAGTACGCGGCCGGCTGGCAGGGCGGCGAGAAGGCCGTCGGCTACCTCCAGGAAGACGGTATCGACCCCAAGTCGAAGACCGACACCTACGCCGCGATCAAGGTGGAGGTCGACAACCGCCGCTGGGCGGGCGTCCCCTTCTATCTGCGCACCGGCAAGCGGCTCGGCCGCCGCGTCACCGAGATCGCGGTCGTCTTCCAGCGCGCCCCGCACTCCCCGTTCGACCACACGGCGACGGAGGAGCTGGGCCAGAACGCGATCGTCTTCCGCGTCCAGCCCGACGAGGGCGTCACGGTCCGCTTCGGCTCCAAGGTGCCCGGCACCTCCATGGAGATCCGGGACGTCTCGATGGACTTCGCCTACGGCGAGTCGTTCACCGAGTCCAGCCCGGAGGCGTACGAGCGACTGATCCTCGACGTCCTGCTGGGCGACTCGAACCTCTTCCCGCGTACGGAGGAGGTCGAGCTGTCCTGGAAGATCCTCGACCCGATCGAGCAGTACTGGGACAAGCACGGCAAGCCCGCGCAGTACCCCTCGGGCACGTGGGGCCCCGTCGAGGCCGACGAAATGCTCGAGCGAGACGGACGGAGCTGGCGTCGCCCATGAAGATAGACCTCACGGACACCACGGCCAGCAAGATCAACAAGGCGCTGGTGCGGGGCCGCCGCGCCATCGGCACCCCCGCCGTCGGCATGGTGCTCACCCTCGTCATCGTCACCGACGAGGAGAACGCCTACGACGCTCTGAAGGCCGCCAACGAGGCGTCCCGCGAGCACCCCTCCCGCACCCTCGTGGTCATCAAGCGCGTCTCCCGCTCGCCCCGAGACCGCACGAAGTCCCGCATCGACGCCGAGGTGCGGGTCGGCGCGGACGCGGGCACCGGCGAGACGGTCGTGCTGCGGCTGTACGGCGAGGTCGCCGACCACGCCGACTCGGTCGTCCTGCCGCTGCTGCTGCCGGACGCGCCGGTCGTCGTCTGGTGGCCGGTGGGCGCGCCGCTCGACCCGGCCAACGACCCACTCGGAAAGCTGGCCCAGCGCCGCGTCACCGACACCTACGCCGCCGAGGCGCCCGTACGCGAGCTCAACGCGCGTGCCGACGCCTACACCCCCGGGGACACCGACCTCTCCTGGACCCGCATCACGCCCTGGCGCTCGATGCTGGCCGCCGCCCTCGACCAGGTCATCTGTGACGTGAACGCGGTCGAGGTGGAGGGCGAGGAGTTCAACCCGAGCGTGGAACTGCTCGCCATGTGGCTCGCGGACCGACTGGACGTCCCCGTCAAGCGGTCCAAGTCCTCCGGCCCCGGCCTCACCGCCGTCCGCATGGAGACGAGCTGCGGCCCGATCGCCCTGGACCGCGCCGACGGCACCCTGGCGACCCTCTCCATCAACGGCCAGCCCGACCGTGCGGTGGCCCTCAAGCGCCGCGACACCTCGGAACTGATCGCGGAGGAGCTGCGCCGGCTCGACCCGGACGACACCTACGCGTCGGCGCTGCGGTACGGGGTGGACCGGCTGAACGGGGCGACGGCCGGGGCGGTCGCCGTCGAGGAGGAACCGGCCACGGCGAAGGCGGCCGTCAAGACCGTCGCCGCCAAGGCACCCGCGAAGAAGGCCCCCGCGAAAGCCGCCGCGAAGGCCCCTGCGAAGAAGGCGGCCTCCGAGTGAACACTCCGCAGCTCGTCGTGCACCACGACAAGGAGCTGATGGCCCAGGCCGCCGCGGCCCGGCTGATCACCAAGGTCGTGGACGTGCAGGCCTCGCGCGGCTACGCCTCGGTGGTCCTCACCGGCGGGCGCAACGGCAACGGGCTCCTCGCGGCGCTCGCGACCGCGCCCGCCCGGGACGCCATCGACTGGGGCCGCATCGACCTGTGGTGGGGTGACGAGCGGTTCCTGCCCGAGGGCGATCCGGACCGCAACGACACCCAGGCCCGTGCGGCACTGCTGGACTCGGTGCCGGTGGACCCCGCGCGCGTGCATCCGATGCCCGCGTCCGACGGTCCGTACGGTACGGACGTGGACGCGGCGGCGGAGGCGTACGCGGCCGAGCTCGCGAAGGCCGCGGGCCCCGAGAACCACGCTTCCGTGCCGTCGTTCGACGTCCTGATGCTGGGCGTCGGCCCGGACACCCACGTGGCCTCGCTCTTCCCGGAGCTGCCCGCGGTCCGTGAGACGGAGCGGACGGTGGTGGGCGTGCACGGCGCCCCCAAGCCCCCGCCGACCCGGGTCACGCTCACCCTGCCCGCGATCCGTACCGCCCGTGAGGTCTGGTTGCTGGCGGCCGGCGAGGACAAGGCGCAGGCCGCGGCGATCGCCCTCTCGGGCGCGGGCGAGGTGCAGGCCCCGGCGGCTGGCGCCCACGGGCGCTCCCGCACCCTGTGGCTCCTGGACTCGGCGGCGGCCTCCCAGCTGCCGCGCTCGCTGTACCCGCCGGCTTCGGCCTGAGCCCAGGGGCAGGGCCCTCGCCAAGAGACTGCGCAGTCTTGTGGCGGGGGCCCGAGGGCGCGGCCCCTCACTTCACCGACCCGGCCATCACCCCTTGCACGAAGTGCCGCTGGAACGCGAAGAACACCAGCACCGGAACGATCAGCGACAGAAACGCCCCCGGCGCCAGCACATCGATATTGCTGCCGAACTGTCGTATCTGAGACTGGAGTTCGACCGTCAACGGCTGCGAGGAACTGTCGGCGAACAGCAGGGCGACCAGCATGTCGTTCCACACCCACAGGAACTGGAAGATGGCCAGGCTCGCGAGGGCCGGGCGGCCGACCGGCAGCACCAGCCGGGTGAAGATGCGCCACTCGCTGCCTCCGTCCATCCGGGCGGCCTCCAGCATCTCCTTCGGCATCTCCGCGAAGTAGTTGCGCAGCAGGAAGATGGCGAACGGCAGCCCGTAGGAGACGTGGAAGAGCACCACACCGGGAATCGTGCCGAACAGTCCGAGCGCGCCGAAGAGTTTGGCGACGGGCAGCAGCCCGATCTGGACCGGCACCACCAACAACGCCACCACGACCAGGAAGATCGTGTCCCGGAAGGGAAACTCCAGCCAGGCGAAGGCGTATCCGGCGAGCGCCGCGATCACCACGACGAGGACGGTGGCCGGCACGGAGATCAGCACGGTGTTCCAGAACGCCCGCGTCATCCCCGCATTGCCCAGGAGGGCTGAGTAGTTGTCGAAGGAGAGCTGACCGGGGCTGGTCAGCACCGTCCACCAGCCTCCTTCGGCGGTGTCGTGCGCCGAGCGCATCGAGGAGAGGAAGAGCCCTGCGAGCGGGGTGACCCAGATCAGGCCGACGATCACCAGGAACGCCTGCACCAGGCCGTTGCCGAGCCCCCGCCTGAGCGCGTTCATCGTTGACTCCTTCGGAAGCGGCGGACGTTGAAGACCATGGCGGGGACGACCAGGAGCAGGAGGAGCACACCGAGTGCGCTGCCCAGGCCCTGGTTGTTGCCGCCGCCGAAGGACACCAGCCACATCTGGGTGGCGAGCACGGTGGCGTCCTCCTGCACGGGGCCGGGCGCGATGATGTAGACGAGGTCGAAGACCTTCATCACGTTGATCACGA
This sequence comes from Streptomyces sp. NPDC111507, assembly GCF_055638955.1. NCBI lineage: Bacteria > Bacillati > Actinomycetota > Actinomycetes > Kitasatosporales > Streptomycetaceae > Streptomyces > Streptomyces sp. NPDC111507. The sequence goes on from NZ_JBVKBU010000001.1 coordinate 194,266, forward strand.
GCGTGACGAAGACCACGGTGAGCACGGGTGCCAGCAGCGGGACGGTGATCCGGCGGAAGATCTGCCATTCGTTGGCGCCGTCCATCCGGGCCGCCTCCAGCGCGTCGCGCGGCAGGGCGGCGAGTCCGGCGCCGATCAGCACCATGGCGAAGCCGGTCCAGATCCACAGGTACGCGCCGATGATGGCGGGGGTGACCAGCGCCGGACCGAGCCAGGACACACCCTCGTACGGCGGGCTGAAGTTCGACGCGGGCAGCCGCACGGTGTACGAGCCGGGGTCCAACCCGAGGAAGCGGAAGGAGCCGTCGGCCGCGGTGGTCGTGCTCGCGACCGTCCTCCCGTCGCGCGCCGCCTCGACCTTCATCTCGGGCAGTCCGCTCTCCCCGCGGTCGACCTGGCCCTGTTTCCCTCCCCCGCCGGGTGTGAAGTCCAGGTAGACGACACCGCGCAGCTCGTCCCGGGCCGCCTTCTGCCCTGCGGCCGTGTAGGCGGGCTTCGCGTCCTTCGGCAGATCCTTGGGCAGGACGCCGACGAGACCGAGGCCGACCGTGTCGCCGGGCGAGGCGGAGGCGGTCGTACGGTACGAACCGTCGGCGCCCTTGGCGAGGCCTCGGCCGTCGCGGGCGCGGGCGGTCGGATAGGACGAGGTTCCCTCGAACGCGTCGTGGACGCCGACCACGGCGGCGTTCAGGACCCCCTTGTCGGGGTCCTCGTCGTACGCGAGCCGGAAGATGATGCCGGCGGCCAGGAAGGAGACCGCCATGGGCATGAACAGCAGCAGCTTGAACGCGGTGGCCCAGCGGATCTTCTCGACCAGGACGGCGAGCACCAGGCCGAGCCCGGTGAGCAGCGTCGGCGCGACGACGACCCAGATGGCGCTGTTGCGTACGGCCTTGAGCGTGGCCGGGTCGCGGAACATCTCGGTGTAGTTGTCGCCGCCCACGAACCGGCTGCCGGAGGCGTCGAAGAAGCTGCGCCCCACGGAGAAGACCACTGGATAGACGACGAGCGCGCCGAGCAGGAGCAGGGCGGGGAGGACGAAGACGAGGGCGATGATCCGGCCGCGGCGCCTGGCGCGCCGTCTGTGGTCGGCCATGCCGACGGCCGGAGGGCTCGCCTCTTTCACGAGGGTGGCGGTCATGGCGATCAGCCCTGGTACGCCTTGGCCGCGGCCTTCTCCAGTGCGGCCGCGGTCGCCTTCGGGTCCGAGGGGTCACGGAGGAAGTCCTGGAGGATCTTCCACTCGCCGGCGCCCTTGGTGCCGCCGAACGCGGCGGGGGCCTGGTCGGACATGTCGAAGCGGACCGAATCCCCGGCGGCGACCAGGGACTTGGCGGTCTCGCGGGCGATGTCGTCGCTGTAGGAGGCGAGGTCGAGCTTCTTGTTCGGGGAGAGGAAGCCGCCCGCCCCGGCCCAGACGGCGGCCGCTTCGGGGGTCGCCAGGTACTCCAGGAACGTCATGGCGGCCTTCTGGTTCTTGCCGTCCTTGAGGACCACGGCCGCGTCGCCGCCGCTGACCACCGGCGCCTTGCCGCCGTCGACCGCGGGGAAGGGGAAGAAGTTCGCGTCCTGGCCGATCTTCTTGCCGAACTGGTCCTTGGCGACCCCGGCGACGAAGTCGCCCTCGTAGACCATGCCCGCCTCGGGCTTGGGTCCGAAGACCTTCTCGACGGAGCCGGGGAAGTCCGTGTTCAGGGCCCCCTTCTGGCCGCCGGCCATCAGTTGCTTGTCCTTGAAGAGCTTGCCGAGGGTGGTGAGCGCCTCGACCACCGTCGGGTCGGTCCACTTCAGCTGGTGGGCGGCCAGGGCGTCGTACTTCTCGGGGCCCGCCTGGGAGAGGTAGATGTTCTCGAACCAGTCGGTGAGCGTCCAGCCGTCCTGTCCGGCGACGGAGAAGGCGGCGAGGCCCGAGTCGGAGACGGTGTGTCCGGCCTTCAGCATGGCGTCGTACGTGGTCGGCGGCTTGACTCCCGCCTGGTCGAGCGCGTCGGGGCTGTACCAGACGGTCGACTTGTGGGCGGCCTTGAAGTACAGGCCGTAAAGGGTGTCGCCGACGCTGCCGTACTTCTTCCAGACGCTCGCGTAATTGGTGTCGACGGACTGTTCGGTGGTCTTGGAGAGCGGCTTGAGCCAGCCCTCCTTCGCGAACTGCTGGAGGACGCCGACCTGCGGGACCATCACCACGTCGGGGGCGTTGCCGCCCTCGATCTTGCTGCCGACGACCGTGGAGACGTTGTCGCCGGTGGAGACGAACTGGGTCTTGGCACCCGTCTTCGCGGTGAAGGCGTCCAGGACCTTCTGGAAGTTCTTCTGCTCGCTGCCGGACCAGACACCGGCCACGGTGATCGTCTGGCCGCTGAGCGACTTGCCGCCGCCTCCGGCGGCTACGGGCCCGCCTCCGCAGGCGGTGGCGCCGAGGGCCAGGGCGAGGGCGGTGCAGCTCGCGAGCAGGGTCGTACGTCGTCGCATCATCGTTGATGTCCCTTTCAGGGCAGGGGAATTGACAAAAACCGGGAGGATCGGAAGGCAGAGGAGGGGACGGTCAGGGATTCGTGCAGTCGCTGATCCACCAGGCGGCCGTCGAGCCGGGCAGCACGCCGGCCGGGCAGGAGCCGCTGGACAGCAGGGGGGTGCCGGAGACCGGCGCGGGCGTGGGGGCCGTACCGAAGTTGACGGCGCACACCAGGCCGTCGCCGCGGACGAAGGCGAGGACGCCGGGCGGCGCCTGAAGCCAGCGCAGCGCGCCCTCGCCCAGCTGCGGGAGTCCGGCGCGCAGCTGGAGCCCGTCGCGGTAGAGGTGCCAGAAGGAGCGGGTGTCTGCGAGCGCGCGGTCGGTGGCGTACTCGGCGAAGTAGGCGGGCTGCGGCAGCCACGGCTTGGCGCTCTCGGCGCCCGAGGTGAAGCCGAACGGCGAGGCGTGCCCGGACCAGGGCAGCGGCACCCGGCAGCCGTCGCGGATACGGGCGCGGCTGCCCGTGCGGCGGAAGATCGGGTCGGTCAGCACGTCGTCGGGCAGGTCGACGACCTCGGGCAGCCCGAGCTCCTCGCCCTGGTAGATGTACGCGGCTCCGGGCAGCGCCAGCATCAGCAGTGCGGCGGCGCGGGCACGGGCCGTGCCGAGGCCGCTGCCCTCGGTGCCGAGCTCGCCGTAGCGGGTGACGGTGCGGACCTGGTCGTGGTTGTTGAGGACCCACGTGACCGTCGATCCGGTGCCGGCTATGTCCTGCATGGCCTCGGAGATGACCTTGCGGAAGGCGTCGGCGTTCCAGGGCGCGCTGAGCAGGTCGAAGAAGAAGGCCTGGTGGAGCTCGTCCGGGCGTACGTACTGGGCGTGTTCGCGGGCCGTCGGTACCGAGACCTCGCCGACCAGCAGCCGGTCGCGGCCGTCGCGCCCGGTGTACTCCTCGCAGACGGACCGCCAGTGGCGCCACACGTCGTGCACCTCGGGCCGGTTCCAGGCGAGCGGGTTGACCGAGTCGCGGGTGCGGGCGTCGGCCTCCGGGTCGGGCGAGTCCGGCAGGTCGGGGTGCTTGAAGAGGCCGGCGGCGACGTCGATGCGGAAGCCGTCGACGCCCCGGTCGAGCCAGAACCGCAGCACGTGGTCGAAGTGCGCGCCGACCTCGGGGTTGCGCCAGTTCAGGTCGGGCTGCTCGGACGTGAACATGTGCAGGTACCACTGGCCGGGGTTGCCGTCCGCCTCGGTGACGCGGGACCAGGCGGGTCCGCCGAACATGGCGTGCCAGTTGTTGGGCGGCTCGGCGCCGTCCGGGCCGCGTCCGTCGGCGAAGTGGAAGCGGGCGCGGGCCGCGCTGCCCGGCTCCGCCGCGAGCGCGGCACGGAACCACGGGTGCTCACTGGAGCAGTGGTTGGGGACGATGTCCAGGAGCACCTTGACGCCGAGGCGTCGGGCGTCGGTCATCAGCCGGTCGAACTCGGCGAGGTCGCCGAAGAGCGGGTCCACGTCGCAGTAGTCGGCGACGTCGTAGCCGTGGTCGTGCTGCGGCGAGGGGTAGAAGGGGCTCAGCCAGATGCCGTCGACACCGAGCTTCTTGAGGTACGGCATGCCCGCGCGAACCCCGGCGAGATCGCCGATGCCGTCACCGGTGCTGTCCAGGAAGCTGCGGACGTACACCTGATAGATCACTGCGTCGCGCCACCAGCGGTGCGTGTTGAGGGTCACCCGTTGGACCTGTCTGTGCGTGCCTACGGTTATGCATGCATGTTAGGTAGGCGCGTCGCGTGGGTGTCAACGAGTAGGCAGCATCAACCCGGCATCGACCGAGAAGTTGGTCAGTTATATGCAGACTTTTCGGGCGCAGAATCGGGAGATGGGACACTCCCGTTACCTAACAAGTAACTAGCAGGACGCCAACAAGGCATCGCCGGGTGCTAGCGGCGCGGGATGGCCGCCAGCTCGCGCGCCAGCCGCCGTACCGCCGCGGAAGGCGTCTCGTGCCCCGTCATCGCATCGTGGACCACGGCCTGCACGACCAGGCTGACCTGGTCGTAGCGCGGGCTCTTGGGGCGTGGGGCGGCCGCGAGGACGCTGGCGCGCAGCGTGGGCAGATAAGGGAACTCCCGGATCAGCTCCAGGTCCTGGTACAGCGCCGCCCGTACGGGCGGCAGCGCACCCTTGGTGAGGACCTGGCGCTGCGCCCGCTCGGTCGTGAGGTACGCGATCAGGCGCGCGGCCGAATCGGGGTGCCGCGCATGCGTGTTGACGGCCAGGTTGGAGCCGCCCAGCACGCTCGTGCCCGGTCCGTCGGGTCCGGGCAGGGGGACCGCGCCGACCTTCCCGGCGACCGCCGACCCCTTGCCGGAAGCACCGACGTAGGCGTAGGGCCAGTTGCGCAGAAAGAGGAGGTGGCCGTCCTGGAAGGCCTGTTTGGACTCCTCTTCCTTGTACGTCAGCGCCTTCTTCGGAATCCAGCCGTCGCGCACGCCGTCGGCGAGGAACCCGATGCCCTCGCGGGCCGCCTCGGAGTTCACGGTGACGCGCTCGCCCTCGTCGCCGAGGATCGTGCCGCCCGCGGAGTAGACCGCCTCCGCCGCGTTCACGGTGAGACCCTCGTAGGGCAGGAACTGGCCGGCGTAGCCGTCGAGTCCGTACTTCGGGGCGATGGTCCTCGCCTGTCGCTCCAGTTCGGCCCAGGTCCGCGGCGGCGCGACGCCCTCCTTGGCGAGGACGTCCTTGCGGTACAGGAGGAGTCCCGCGTTGGTGACGTACGGGACCGCGTACAGCCTTCCGTCGTACGTCGCCGTGTTCACGACCGGCGGCAGGAAGCTGTGGAGCGGGAAGCGGCCGCGGTCCAGCGGAGAGATCCAGCCCGCGGCGGCGAACTCCGAGGTCCAGGCGACGTCGATGTTGAGGACGTCGAACCGGCTTCTGCCGCCGCCGCGCAGGTCGGTCGTCATCTGCGCGTGCGTCTCGTCGGCGGAGTCCGGGAGTTCGACGAGGGTGACCTTCTCGCCTGGGTGGGTACGGTTCCACCCTTCGAGCAGTGGCCCCAGATAGCCGGTGAGGTCCCCCGCGGTCGCCAGGGTGAGCGGGCCGCGACCGGCGCCGTGCGCCCCGTCGGCGGGGGTGCCGGAGGCGACGTAACCGGTCAGGACCACCGCCGCGACCAGGAGGCCCCTACCGGCGGCACGTATCCACCGCATAGGTTCCTCCCTGTACACCGGCGTCGGGCACCCTCGCCCGGCGTCAGTGGCCATGTATACCTGTTAGGTATGGGCGATACTAGGGCCTGCGACACATTGGTCTCCGGCCGCATCGACCGGGCAACGGCCTGACATCGGTATGACATCGGTCTGCGGCACATGACAAGGACGCGGGGAGGAGAGCACGGGTGCGGCTGCCCCTCCTGGCCCTGCTGGCGCGAGGCCCGGCCCACGGGTACGAGCTCAAGCAGGACCTTGAGCAACTGCTGGGCTCCGCGTACCCTCAGCCCAACGTCGGCCAGATCTACGTCACGCTCGGCCGCCTCGAGAAGACGGGACTGATCGAGGGCGAGGAAGTCGAGCAGTCGAGCCGGCCCAACAAGAAGATCTACCACCTCACCGAGACCGGGCGCGAGGCACTGCATGCCTGGTACCAGGAGACGGCGGACGAGCCTCGGGTACGGGACGAGTTCTTCATGAAACTCGCGCTCGCCCCGACGACCGGCCTGGCCGACCAGATCGCGCTGATCAACAGGCAGCGGCGGCAGTATCTGAACACCATGCGCAACCTGTCGAAGCTCGCCGCGGCCGAGGACCGGGACAACCGCATCTCCCAGCTGCTGATCGAGGGCGCCATGCTGCACCTTCAGGCCGATCTGGACTGGCTGGAGCGCTGCCAGGAGGAACTGGAGGAGCTGGAATGAGCCACACCGCTCCTGTGCCGCGCGCCGAGGGTTCGGCTCCCTTGCTGCGCGCCGAGGGCCTGGTCAAGACCCACTACGGCGAGGGCGCCCCGGCGTATGCCGTGCGTGGAGTGGATCTTGCCGTGCGCCAGGGCGAGTTCGTGGCCGTCACCGGCCCGTCCGGCGCCGGCAAGTCCACGCTGCTGCACCTCCTCGGCGGCCTCCAGCGGCCCGACTCCGGCAGCGTCTGGCTGGACGCCGAATGCACGGACGCGTACAGCGAGGCGCGCTGGGCGGTGGAACGGCGACGGCGCATCGGCATCGTCTTCCAGTTCTTCAACCTGGTCTCCAACCTGTCGGTCGCCGACAACGTGGAGCTGCCCGCCCTGCTCGCCGGGGTCTCCCCCAAGCAGGCGCGCGCCGAGCGCGAGCGGCTGCTGTCCGAGCTGGGCCTGGCGGGCAAGGGACGCAGCATGCCGGGTGAGCTGTCCGGCGGCGAACAGCAGCGCGTCGCCCTGGCCCGGGCGCTGGTCAACCATCCGTCCCTGCTGCTGGCCGACGAACCCGCGGGCAGCCTGGACAGCAAGGGCACCCGCGAGGTGATGCGGCTGCTGTCTCGCTTCCACCAGCGCGGTCAGACCATCGTGCTCGTCACCCACGACGCCCGGCTCGCCAGCGCCGCGGACCGCGTGATCAGCTTCTTCGACGGCCGCATCGCCGACGACGCGGAACTCGACGGCACGCCGTCACGCGGCGCCGGGATATCCGGCGTGCTGGAACTGAGGGACTGAGCGGCGTGCGGGCCACTCTGCGCTGGGCGCATGCCGATCTGCGCACGCACCGGGGCGAGGCACTGTTCATCGTGCTCGCCACCGCGGGAATCGTCACCTCGCTGCTGCTCGCCGCGGCGCTCTTCGGATACGCGACGAACCCCTGGCAGCGCGTCTTCACGCAGTCGCACGGCGCGCATGTGTGGATCCACACCGGCGCGTCCGCCGACGCCGGGCGGCTCGCGCGGCTGGACGGTGTCGCGTCCGTGGCGGGCCCGTACCGCACCGCGTCCGCCACCGTCGAGTCACGCGGTACCCGTGCCTCCGTCGAACTGCGCGGCGCCGTCGAGCCGCCCGCCACCGGTCGGCCGCTGCTCGTCTCCGGTCACTGGCTCGACCACGCCCGGCCCGACGGAGTCGTCCTGGAGGAAAGCCTCGCCCGTGCGCTGTGGGCCGAGCCCGGGGACACCCTCACCGTGCCCGGCACCGCACGCACCCTGACCGTCCTGGGCGTGACCGACAGCGCCGAGCCCCGCTACCGCCCCGGCGAGCGGTCAGGGGTCGTCTGGGCGCTGCCCTCCGCGGTGCGGGGCGCGGACGGGCATACGGGCCAGATCATCGGTCTGCGCCTGACCGATCCCGGAGACACGGACTACGCCGTGCAGCGCGCGGTGACGACGCTCGGCTCCGGCGCGGTCACCCAGGTGTCGAACTGGCAGCAGGCCCGCGCCGAGGCCCAGGGCGACAACCGGCTGCTGGGACAGGTCCTCGGCCTGTTCGGCCTCGGCGCGCTCCTCGCCGCCGCGCTCGCCGTGCACGGCGCGATCGGCACCCGTATCCGCGGCCACCTGCGGGACATCTCGGTACTGAAGGCGATCGGGTTCACGCCCGGCCAGGTGGTGCGCATCTTCCTGATCCAGCACGTGGTGTACGCGTCGCTGGGCGCCCTGGCCGCCGCCACGCTCACGCAGGCGCTGGGGAGCCGGATCCCCGGCCGCCTCGGCGACGCCTTGGGTGTCTGGCAGGGACTGCCCGGACACACCGCGGCACTCTTGGCGGTGCCGGTGGCCGCGGTGCTCTTCATCGGCGCGACGACCGGGATCGCCGCGTGGCGGGCGGGCCGGGTGCCCCCCGTGCCGGTGCTGCGGGCCGCGGCACCCCCGGCCGGCCGCCTGTCGGGCGTGGCCCGCCGGGCGCTCGGACTGCGACTGCCCCCCGCGCTCGTGCTGGGCTGGCACCAGGCCTTCCCGCGGCGACCACGCTCGCTGGCCACGGTCGCCCGGCTCGCCCTGCCGCTGCTGCTGATCGTGGTCGCGCTGAGCGCCTGGACCACCATCGACCGCTTCCACAGCGAACCCGAGCGGATCGGCCTCGCGGCCGCGCTCACGGCGCACCCGGACGAGAGCCTCGGCGATCCCGCAGCCCGCGCCCTGCTCGCCCGGAACGCGCAGCTCACCGCCGTGCACCCGGGCGCCGAGGTGGCCGCTCTGGTTCCGGGCCAGACGGCGACGATCGCACTGCGCGGGCTCGGTACGCACCAGGACCCGTACCCGTTCTCGCTGGCCGAGGGCCGCCCGGCCCGCGGGCCCGACGAGGCGGTGGCCGGTCAGGGGCTGCTCGACCTGCTGGATGTGCGCGTCGGGGACTGGGTGCGGATGACCGTCGGCGCGCGCCCGCAGATCCTGCACATCGTCGGCCGCAGCATCGAGCCGGAGAACGGCGGCCGCGTCATCTCCACCTCGCTCGACACCCTGCGCGAGAACGACCCGGAACTGCGCCCGACCCTCTACCAGCTCCAGTTGCGCCCCGGCGCCGACCCGGGCAAGGTCGCCGCCGAGCTGACGGCGGCCGGGCACGGGCACCTGGACGTGCACGCCGTGACCAACCCGGCCGACGGTCTCTCGCCGTTGCGCGGCGTCGTCGTCGGACTGATCGCCGTACTGGCCCTCATCGGACTCATTGAGCTGCTGACCGCGGTCGGCGGCACCGTACGCGAGGGCGAACGGGATCTGCTGGCGCTCAAGGCCATCGGGCTGTCCCCGCGGCAGATCACGGCGGTCACCGTCACGGCCACCGCCTGCACCGCGCTGGCGGCGGTCCTCGCGGGTACGGCGCTGGGGCTGCCTCTGGCGCACTGGCTGATCGACGTCCAGGGGAAGTCGAGTGGGATCGGTGCCGGTATCGCCCGGGGGCCGTCTCCCCTCCTGCTGTCGCTGTTCGGTCTGGCCGCGGTCCTGGGCGCCGCCGCCCTCGCCGCGCTCCCCGCGGGCCGCGCCGCCCGACGACGACTCGCGGACACCCTGAGCGCGGTGGCCTGAGCGCGGTGGCCTGGGCCCGGGACCCGCGCGCGGTCAGAACCCGTGCGGGTCCTGCTGGCTGTAGGGGTTCTGCGGTCCTTGGTTGTACGGGTTCTGCGGTCCCTGGTTGTAGGGGTTCCGCGATCCTTGGTTGTACGGGTTCCGCTGCCCCGGCGCATAGGGGTTGCCCTGGTTGTACGTGTACGCCGGACCCGGCCCGTACGAGTTGCCCTGCGGCGGCATGTACCCGTACGGCGGGGCAGGCGGAGCCGACGGGACTGGCGGAGGGAGAGTGGCCGGATGCGCCCTCAGCCGTATCCCGTGCCGCCTGCGCAACCGGTACATCTCCAGCCCGGCAATCCCCGTGACCGTCACCGGCGCCCCCAGAATGAAGACAACCCCCATCCCGAGACTGAGCCCGTGCAGATCCCCCGTGGCGAGGTCCGGAAGGGCCATCAGCCACGTCGTCACGGTGGCGAGCAACGGCGGCAGACACCGATGCACCGCGGCCGTACCGAAGAAGTTGCCGGACACCTTCACCGCACCCGAGCCGACGAACCCGGTCAGCCAGATCGCCACCAGCCCCAGCACCAGGGCGAACCCTCCGACCCCGGCGGCAAGCCACCACATCAGCACGGTCAGGACGATGGACCCGACGAAGGCCAGCAGCAGCTTGAACGAGTTGCCGAGCGGCACCCGCAGCTGCCGGACCGTCCCGGTGCGCCGCCAGACGAAGAGCATCGCCCCGACGGTCAACGGTGTGATGAACAGCAGCACGGCGGACGCCGTCAGCATGTTCTGCAGCATTTCCGTGAAGGCGAACCCGCCTTGCACGAAGGTGTAGACACCGACCGCCGCGACCGCCCCGGCGATAACCCGTACCCGCTTGAGCCGCTCCACCCCCGGATCGACCGCCTCCGGGATCCACGCCGGATGGAACACCGCCTCCGCGACCCGCTTCGGCCTCAGAAACGACCTCGCCGTCAGCGTGCCGCCCGTCTAACTCCCTCGCGAACCAGTCAACTTCCGCTCCCCCGAGCCTTCGTCCGCATGATCGCCCGGGAGTCTACGGGAAGCGGGCGGACTCCCACCGCCCGCTTTCCGCGACTCACGCGCGTCCGCGCCTACCGGCCGCGCAGCTCCCGGTACTTCGCGACGAGCGCCTTCGTCGACTCGTCCAGGCCCGGCACGTCCGCACCCTCGGTCAGCGCGGGTTCGACCCGCTTGGCGAGGACCTTGCCGAGCTCGACACCCCACTGGTCGAAGGAGTCGATGTTCCAGACCGCGCCCTGGACGAACACCTTGTGCTCGTAGAGGGCGACCAACTGGCCGAGGACCGAGGGCGACAGCTTCCTCGCGAGGATCGTCGTCGTCGGGTGATTGCCCTTGAACGTCTTGTGCGGGACCAGTTCCTCGGCCACGCCCTCGGCACGCACCTCGTCGGGCGTCTTGCCGAAGGCGAGGGCCTGGGTCTGCGCGAAGAAGTTCGCCATCAGCAGGTCGTGCTGGGCGACCAGGCCCGGCAGCAGATCGGCGACCGGCTCGGCGAAACCGATGAAGTCCGCCGGGATCAGCTTCGTGCCCTGGTGGATGAGCTGGTAGTAGGCGTGCTGCCCGTTGGTGCCGGGCGTCCCCCACACGACCGGGCCGGTCTCCCACTCCACGTCGTGCCCGTCGCGCTCCACGGACTTGCCGTTGGACTCCATGTCCAACTGCTGCAGATACGCCGTGAACTTCGAAAGGTAGTGCGAGTACGGCAGTACGGCGTGCGACTGGGCGTCGTGGAAGTTGCCGTACCAGATGCCCAACAGGCCCATCAACAACGGCACATTGGTCTCGGCGGGCGCGGTGCGGAAGTGCTCGTCGACGAGGTGGAACCCGTCGAGCATCTCCCGGAAGCGGTCCGGCCCGATCGCGATCATCAGGGACAGACCGATCGCGGAGTCGTACGAGTACCGTCCGCCGACCCAGTCCCAGAACTCGAACATGTTGGCCGTGTCGATACCGAAGTCGGCGACCTTCTCTGCGTTCGTCGACAGCGCCACGAAGTGCTTGGCCACGGCCTCCTGACCGGCCTTCAGCTCGGTCAGCAGCCAGTTGCGCGCGGAGGTCGCGTTGGTGATCGTCTCGATGGTGGTGAACGTCTTAGACGCGATGATGAACAGCGTCTCGGCCGGGTCGAGGTCGCGGACGGCCTCGTGCAGGTCGGCGCCGTCCACGTTCGACACGAAGCGGACCGTGAGGTCGCGGTCGGTGAAGGAGCGCAGCACCTCGTACGCCATCGCCGGGCCGAGGTCGGAGCCGCCGATGCCGATGTTCACGACGTTCTTGATGCGCTTGCCGGTGTGGCCGGTCCACTCGCCTGAGCGGACCCGCTCGGCGAAGCCGGCCATCTTGTCGAGCACGGCGTGCACGGCCGGGACGACGTTCTCCCCGTCGACCTCGATCACCGCGTCGCGCGGGGCACGCAGCGCCACGTGGAGCACGGCCCGGTTCTCGGTGACGTTGATCTTCTCGCCGCGGAACATGGCGTCCCGCAGCCCGAAGACGTCGGTCGCCGCCGCCAGCTCGCGCAGCAGCCCCAGCGTCTCGTCGGTGACCAGGTGCTTGGAGTAGTCGACGTGCAGATCGCCGACCTGGAGGGTGTACCCGGTTCCGCGCCCGGGGTCGGTTGCGAACAGGTCCCGCAGATGGGTCTCCGCGAGCTCCTCGCGGTGCTTGGCCAGAGCGGTCCACTCGGGCGTCTGGTTGAGCCTGGCACGGCTGTCTGCGTTCATCTCTGGCTTCCGCCTTCTTTCCTGCGTGTGCTGCTGCTTGCCTCGCCCCACTGCCGGTCCCAACCTAATTGATCAGGGCTTGACGTGAGCTGTCGTAGCGCCGTCGTCCGGCTCAACAACAGATACGTCCGGCAGATGCGCGGGTATCAGCGAGGTGACGGCGAGCCCGAAGAGGACGGCCGCGAACAGCGCGGGTCCGTTCAGCCCGTAGGCACCCGCCACGGTGCCGCCCAGCAGGGCGCCGACCGGGGCCCCGGAGGTGGAGGCGGTGCGGAACGCGGAGCTGACGCGGCCCACCATGGCTGCCGGGCTGCGCTGCTGCATCAGCGTGACCTGGTTGACGTTCCACACCATGCCCATCACTCCGAGCAGCGCCATCGCCACGAGGAGTGCACCCAGGTGGCGGACGGTGCCGAGGAGTACAAGGGCCGCCGTCTGGACGCATCCGCACAGGAGCAGGCTCCGTACCCGCCCGATCCGGCGCGCGATCCACTGGGCCGGCACTCCCCCGGCCAGGGATCCGGCCGAGTAGGCCGTCATCGCGGCCGCGAAGCCCGCGTTTCCCGCGTGCAGCCAGCCGGTCACGTGCAGGACCAGCGTGGCGATCAGGGCGCCCATGCCGATGTTGCACAGCAGTGTGGCCGTGCAGACCGCGCGCAGCACCCGGTCGCGCCACAGGGTGCGCACTCCTTCGGCCACCTCCGCCCACAGGGTGCTCCCGGCGGGCCGGGGCTCCCGCTCGGGCCCCCGGATCCGCAGGGAGGCCACGAGGGCCGCGGCCAGCAGATAGGTGACCGCGTCGGCCGCGAACGGCGCGGCGGCCCCGAGGGTGAGCAGCAGGGGCACGAAGGGGCCGGCCAGGAAGCCGCCGGCGAGCTGCTGGCCGGTCATCAGCCTGGCATTGGCGCTGCCCAGTGTCTCTTTGCCCACCAGGGAGGGCAGCAGTGCCGTGGACGCGTTGTCGAACAGCGTCTGGAGGGTGGTCAGGGCGAAGGCGAGCGCGATCAGCAGGCCGATCGTGGCGTGGCCGAGCCCCACGGCGAGGGCGAAGCAGGCCACCAGCCCGCCGCGTACGGTGTCGACGGCCCACATCGCCCGCCGCTGGTCCACCCGGTCCGCGACCGCGCCGCCCAGCAGCCCGAAGAGGAGCCAGGGGAGGTAGCCGCAGGCCGTGACGGAGGCGATGACGAGCGGATCGTCCGTGAGCCGCACGGCGAGCAGCGGGAGCGCGGCGGTGCGCAGGGCGTCCCCGAAACGCGACACGACCGCCGCGCTCCACAGCCGCCCGAATCCCCCGCGCCACGCGGGTGCCCGCACCCCCGCCGCCTCGACCGTCGTCACAACGCCCCCTCTGGTTCCGCCACTTCAAGAACGGTAGAGGGCACCACTGACAATCGGCTCGCGACGGCGCCGCGGACGCTCCGTGACCGGGTCGTGGGGGGGGGGGGCCGGGGGGGTGGGCCCCGTGCGGGGCAGCGGCAGAAAAACAGCCGGCCCGAGAGCCCGGTGCGCGGCCTGTTT
>NZ_JBVKBU010000001.1:207984-305079 GCF_055638955.1 Streptomyces sp. NPDC111507
TGTTTGTCCACAGGTAAAAAGGGGGGAGGAGACACCAAGGAACGTCGGTTCGTAACGGCTCCGGGTCCCCTCGGCGCCTGTCTCGAATAAGACCCCCCCCGTGCGCCCCCCCCCCCCGCGACCCGGCGTACGAAACACGTCCGGCCAGGCACCTCGGTGCCCGGCCGGTTCTCAACTCCTAGATTTCGCCCCGCAGTTTGGCGAGCGCCTCGGCGAGGATGGCCTCGCCGTCCGCATCGCTGCGCCGCTCCCGTACGTACGCGAGGTGCGTCTTGTACGGCTCGGTGCGCGGCGGGTCCGGCGGGTTGTCCTGGTCCTGTCCGGCGGGAAAGCCGCAGCGCGGGCAGTCCCAGGTCTCGGGAACCTGCGCGTCGCTGGCGAAGCTGGGCACCGTCTCGTGCCCGTTGGAGCACCAGAAGGAGATGCGCAGCCGCGGCGCAGACTCGCCGCGCTCGGCCTCGCCCATCGGCCCCGCCCCGACCCGGCTTCCTCGGATCGCGTTGCCACTTGCCACGGTCGTAACTCCCTGCGTGATGGTGCCGCGAAGCGAGTCGGCGTGACGCTTCGCTGCGAGCGCCTCAGTCTACGTAAGGCCCAACGCGCGTCCAGTGATTGGAGTTACACCCCGGCCCCTAGACGCAAGCCCCATGATAGGCCGCGCCTGGGGGCGCGCACCGGACATGGGGCCTTACGTGCGGATTGTGCTTGCGTAATGTGCAGTTGTGCTGCTGTACCGATGCCGGTCGGTGATCAGTTGTTGACCTTCATCAGGATGCCGAGCACGACAATGGACGCGAACCAGAGCAGACCGATCACCACGGTGATGCGGTCGAGGTTGCGCTCGGCGACCGAGGAGCCACCGACGGACGACTGCATGCCGCCACCGAACATGTCGGAGAGACCGCCGCCCTTCCCCTTGTGCATCAGCACCAGCAGCATCAGCAGCAGGCTGAAGACGATCAGGGCGATCGAGAACCCCAAAACCACGGCTGGACCAACTTCCTCGGAACTGAATGGACGACGGGGGCCGAAGCCTACTGGGTGAGCACCTCAAGCCCACTCCGAAGGCCGCGACCCCCGCAAGGGTACGACGAATCGCCGCTAGCGCATACTTACTGGTCGCGGAAGCGGACGATCTTGACGAACTCGTCGGCGTCCAGAGAGGCACCGCCGACCAGGGCGCCGTCGATGTCGGGCTTGGCCATGATCTCCGCGACATTGCCGGACTTCACGGAGCCGCCGTACTGGATGCGGACCTGGTCGGCCACTTCCTGGGAGTACAGCTCGGCCAGCCGGGCGCGGATCGCCGCGCAGACCTCCTGGGCGTCGTCGGAGCCGCAGACCTTGCCGGTGCCGATGGCCCAGACCGGCTCGTAAGCGATCACGATCGACTCGGCCTGCTCCGCCGGGACGTCCTTGAGACCGCCGTCGACCTGGGAGAGCGTGTGCGAGACGTGGTTGCCCGCCTCACGGATGTCCAGCTCCTCGCCGACGCACAGGATCGGGGTCAGGCCGTGCTTGAAGGCGGCCTTGATCTTGGCGTTGACGATCTCGTCGGTCTCGTTGTGGTACTGCCGGCGCTCGGAGTGGCCGATCGCCACGTACGTGCACTTCAGCTTCGACAGCATCGGGCCCGAGATCTCGCCGGTGTAGGCACCGGAGTCCTGCGCCGACAGGTCCTGCGCGCCGTACTTGATCTTGAGCTTGTCGCCGTCGACCAGGGTCTGCACGGAGCGCAGGTCGGTGAAGGGCGGCAGGACGGCGACCTCACAGGCCTCGTAGTCCTTGTCGGCCAGGGCGAAGGCGAGCTTCTGGACGTGCGCGATGGCCTCGAGGTGGTTGAGGTTCATCTTCCAGTTGCCCGCCATCAGCGGCATACGGGTCGTCATGCGGGGTCAGTCCTCCAGTGCGGCGAGGCCGGGGAGCGTCTTGCCCTCGAGGTATTCGAGGGAGGCGCCGCCACCGGTCGAGATGTGACCGAATGCCTTCTCGTCGAAGCCCAGGATGCGGACGGCCGCGGCGGAGTCGCCACCGCCGACGACCGTGAAGGCCGGGGATTCGACGAGGGCCTGGGCGACCGCCTTGGTGCCCTCGGCGTAGTCGGGGTGCTCGAAGACGCCCATCGGACCGTTCCAGAAGACGGTGGCCGCGTCGGCGAGCTTCGAGGCGTACAGCTTGCGGGTCTCCGGACCGATGTCCAGACCCTCCTGGTCGGCCGGGATGGCGTCCGCGGCGACGGTGGTGGGGTTGGCGGGGGCCTTGGTCTTCAGGTCCGGGAACTCCGGAGCGACCAGGACGTCGACGGGGAGGACCAGCTCGACGCCGTTCTTCTCCGCGCGGTCCATGTACTCCTTGACGGCCGGAACCTGGTCCTCCTGAAGGAGGGAGATGCCGACCTCGTACCCCTTGGCCTTGAGGAAGGTGTACGCCATACCACCGCCGATGAGCAGACGGTCGGCCTTGCCGAGCAGCTGGTCGATGACGGCGAGCTTGTCGGAGACCTTGGCGCCGCCGAGCGCGACGACGTAGGGGCGCTTGACGTCCTCGGTGAGCTTCTTCAGGACGTTGACCTCGGTGGCGATGAGGTAGCCCGCGTAGTGCGGAAGGCGCGCCGGGAGGTCGTACACGGAGGCGTGCTTGCGGTGCACGGCACCGAAACCGTCGCCTACGTAGACATCGGCCAGTGCGGCGAGCTGGTCGGCGAACTCGCCGCGCTCGGTGTCGTCCTTGGACGTCTCGCCCGGGTTGAAGCGCAGGTTCTCGATGACGGCGACCTGGCCGGGCTGGAGGCCGTTCACGGCGTCGTGGGCGGCGGGGCCGACGGTGTCCTGGGCGAACGCCACGGGGGCACCGAGCAGTTCACCGAGACGCTCGGCGGGCTGCAGCAGGGAGAACGCCGGGTCCGGGGCGCCCTTGGGGCGGCCCAGGTGCGAGGCGACGACCACCTTGGCGCCCGCTTCGGCGAGGGCCTTGATGGTGGGCAGGACGGCGCGGATACGGCCGTCGTCGGTGATGAGGCCGTCGGCCAGCGGCACGTTGAGGTCGGCGCGGACGAAGACCCGCTTGCCGTCCACGCCTTCGGCGAGAAGTTCGTCGATCGTCTTCATAAAGGGACTCCTAGGAGGGCTCTGTTGTCCGGGAGGGCTGATCGATCCGTGCACAGAGCAGGGCTCGGACAACGCGGCGGTGCGCTGCCCGAGCCCTGCTCTCACATCAGAGGTGCCTGCTCCGGGACTTAGAGCTGACCGCCGACGAAGACCGTGAGGTCGACGAGGCGGTTGGAGTAGCCCCACTCGTTGTCGTACCAGCCGAGGATCTTCACCGAGTTGCCCTCCTGGACCATCGTCAGGGAGGAGTCGAAGGTGCAGGAGGCCGGGTCGCCGACGATGTCCGAGGAGACGATCGGGTCCTCGGTGTAGGCCAGGTAGCCCTTGAGGTCGCCGTCGTCGGAGGCCTTCCTGAACGCGGCGTTGACCTCGTCCTTGGTGACCTCGCGCTGCAGCGTCACGACCAGGTCGGTGGCCGAGCCGGTCGGGACCGGGACGCGCATCGCGATGCCGTCGAGCTTGCCCTTGAGCTGCGGGAGGACCAGGGCGGTGGCCTTGGCGGCACCGGTCGTGGTCGGGATGATGTTCTCGGCGGCGGCGCGGGCGCGACGCAGGTCCGAGTGCGGGAAGTCCAGGATGCGCTGGTCGTTCGTGTACGCGTGGACCGTCGTCATCAGGCCCTTGACGATGCCGAAGTTCTCGTCGAGCACCTTGGCCATCGGCGCCACACAGTTGGTGGTGCAGGAGGCGTTGGAGATGATGTTGTGCTGCGCCGGGTCGTACTGGTCCTGGTTGACGCCCATCACGATGGTGATGTCCTCGTCCTTGGCCGGAGCCGAGATCAGGACCTTCTTGGCGCCGCCTGCGATGTGCTTCTCGGCGTCGGCCTTCTTGGTGAAGATGCCGGTCGACTCGATGACGATGTCGACGCCCAGCTCGCCCCACGGGATGTCGGCGGGGTTGCGCTCGGAGAGCACCTTGATGGTGTGGCCGTCGACGGTGATCGTGTCGGCGGTGTGCGACACCTCGGCCTTGAGGCGGCCCAGGATGGTGTCGTACTTCAGCAGGTGAGCGGTGGTCGCGGTGTCACCCAGGTCGTTGACAGCCACGATCTCGATGTCAGCACCCTGCTCCAGCAGCGCGCGGAAGTAGTTACGACCGATGCGGCCAAAGCCGTTGATGCCTACGCGGATCGTCACGAACCGATCTCCTCGTTAGGTACGCCGACTCAGTGCCGGCGAGTTGTATGGGATGTCCCCGACCGCCTACGACCCTACCTCCCCGAGGCGGCTGCGGTGACATCGAGATACCCCATACACGGCAGGGCGTTCCGTACCCACCAGTAGGGGTACGGAACACCCTCGGTGTTGACGAGATAGTCACACTGGGTTAGCTGTTCAGCGCCCCGAGCGCCTTCTTGACGAGGGCCGCGCGGTCGGCCGCCGCGGTGACGTGCTCAAGGCCGAAGCCCAGCAGCACCGTGTCGTCCGTGGTGACTCCGCCGTACGTCTTGAACAGTTCTCCGTAGCGCGCCCAGTCCTTGAGCACGGAGGGGCTGCCCGGGGGCGGCCCGGAAGGGCTCCAGGGCCCGAGGGAGGTCTCGAAGCCCTCCGTCTCGGTGGCCGCCCCGCCGACGACGAGGGAGGCGTTGTCCGCGAGGACGCCGTGACCGCCGGTGTTCGGGTCGGTGATGTAGCTCAGCGACACCTCGACCGACTTGCCGGCGTACGCGCTGAGGTCGAAGTTGACCTGCTGCCAGCCGCTGGAGGCACCGGTGAAGCTGTTCCACGCCCCGCTGGTACCGGTGTTGGCGCAGCCGGTGGAACTCACGGTCAGGTACCGCTTGAGGAAGGGGTGCTCCCTGACCAGGAATCCGGCCTCGCACTCCGCCGGGACCGTGGTGCTGGTGGCGCCGCCCGCCTCCGGCAGCGTCGTCCAGTCGTCGGCCCCGGTGGTGTGAGCCTCGAGCACCGAGTGGTCGTAGCCGGGCTCGGTGTCCCACAGGAGCTGGGTGCGCAGCGTCGGCTTGTCGGCGGCGCTGACACCGGTGAGGTCGATGGTCCGGGTGAGGCGCTTGTAGGCGTCGTCGGTGTGCACGGCGGCGGCCATGTACGAACCCGCGTAGGGCCCGTACGGGTTGACGGTCCCGGCGAACTGGCCCGCTCCCGCGCTCGAGGCGAACTGCGGGTACTGCGCGGGCGCCAGCGAGTCCGAGGTGACGCCGTAGGTGCCCGCCGTGTTCAGCGGATTGCCGGGCGCGTCGCCGAGCGCCCCCGTGAAGCCGGTGAGCTTCCCGGCGCCGGTGAATCCGTTGGCCCCCGGAGTGGACGTACGGGAGTAGGCACCCAGGTAGTACTGGCTGAAGTCGTTCGAAAGGGTGCCTCCGCCGAGATCGACGTTGCCGCCGGCCTGCTCGCCCGCCTCGATCAGCTTGCCGCCCTCGTTGAGGAAGGCGCGCAGCTGGAGCTGGGTGGCGTTGCCCGGCCGTGCGGCGCCGGTGTAGTGGACGACCGTCTTGAAGTGATCGAGCACGCCGAGCGCGTCGGGTGCGCCCAGGGTTGCCACGTCCCAGACGAGGGGCTTCTTGCCGTTGGCCTTCAGGGCGTCGACGTAGGCCTGGGACTGCGTGGCGGTCGCGCCCTCCTCGGCGACGACCAGCGTGTCGGCACTGGGCCGCTGGGCCACGGTGTACGTGAAGTGCGTACTGGAGGTCTTCTTGCCATTCTTGGTTCTACCGGTGAACCACACCTCGACCTTGTCGCCGGGGTCGCCGTCCTTCACCTTGGCGCGGTACTCGTCGAAGTAGAGGTTGTCCTTGCCGCCGTAGGTCTCGCCGCCCTTCCAGGCCTTGAGGGCCATGTCCAGCGTACGGCCGCCGTTGACGCGGTACTTGAGCTCCTTGTCGCGTACGGACTTGCGGACGACGACGGAGACCTCCTGGTCGGCCCCGCGGGAGTACGACGTCGTGAAGGGGGCCGGGGTGAAGTCGGCCGCGTCGAGGCCCACCGAGGACGACGGCTGGTCGGGGTGGGCCGCGGTCTCGGCGACGGAGAGCGCGAACGGGACGTTCTTCTCGAACTCCTGCTCGATCAGCTTTTCGTCGTCCGGGAAGGTGAAGACCGAGGCGCAGTCGGCCGCGTTCCAGGCGTCGTTCGGGTCGATGTCCGAGGCGGTCTCACAGGTCGACATCTCGGGGGTGAACATCGCCATGCCGTTGACGTTGCCCGCGTGGCCGTCCGCCTCGCCGTTGGTCGTGTAGAGCTCCGAGGAGACCTGGGGGTGGTAGCCCGGGATCGCGGAGTGCTCGGGGGTTCCGGCGAGCGCCTTGTAGAGCACGTCGTCCGGGGTGGGCGTCGCCACCTGCCAGCCCACTCCGTAGAGGAGAAGTTCGGCGGCGGAGTGGTAGTTGATGCCGTACGTGAAGCCGATCCGCCGCTCGAAGGCGTCGAGCGCCCTGGTCTCGGGCTCGGAGCCGGGGCTCGCACCGCGGTAGGTCTCATTGGTGGGGTTGGGTGACGAACCCTCGTCGTCGTAACCCCACTTGTAGGCGAAGTTGCGGTTGAGGTCGACGCCGTCACCGGTGGAGATGACCCCGTCGCCGTTGACGTCCCGCAGGTTCTTGCGCCACTGGCGCGCGTCGGCGTCCTTGAACGTGTAGTCGTAGCCGTCGGGGTTGGCCGACAGGACGAACCACAGTTCGGTGGAGTCGACGATCTTCTTGATGCGTTTGTCCGTGGAGTAGTTGTCCAAGTAGTAGTGCATCAGACGCCGTGTCATCTCGGGTGTGATCCACTCGCGCGCGTGCTGGTTGGACATGTACAGCACGGACGGCTTGGAGCCGTCCTTGGACTTCTTCGCGCCCTTGGTCAGTTTGAGCGCGAGGATGTCCTGGCCGTTGACCGTCTTGCCGATGGAGACGACCTTGGTGAGGTCGGGGTGGGCCGCGCCGGTCTTGACGACCTCCTCCTGGAGATTGCCCTTGCCGCTGTACGGGCGGAACACGCCCTGGGCCGCGTTCTCCACCCGCGCCTCGGCCTTGGCCGTCAGGGTGTGCTCGGTGAGGTCGACGCCCTGCTTCTCCAGCTTCTTGGCCTGCTGGTCGGTGACGTAGACCTCGACCGCGCTCTTGCCGTTCTTCCACGTCGTGTCGCCGAGTTCGTGGCCGTCCTGCCCGGCCGCGAGCAGCAGGGGTACCTGCTGCTTCGTGATCTCCGCGTGGAACACCTTCACGGCGTTCGCGTCGGGCTTGGGTGAACCGCCGTTCTGCGCCTGGGCGATGGGCGCCATGCCCGCACCGCCCAGCAGGAGCGCGCCGGTAGCGAGGATCGCTCTCGCTCTTCGTCTCATGAGCCCCCCTTGCGTGAGTCCGCCACAGCAGCGAACAGATGCCAGGCTCATGACACTTCATGGTCAAGTCAAGGGTGCCTCACAGGAACGCAAACGCCGGTGCCGACGTCCCAAGTGGACATCGGCACCGGCGTGTTGGGCTTCCGGCGATCGGTCGGACGGGTCAGCCCGCGAGGTTGTCCGCCATCTCCTCGGTGAGGTTCGACTCCGTCCCGGGGATGCCGAGATCCTGGGCCCGCTTGTCGGCCATCGCGAGCAGCCGCCGGATACGGCCGGCTACGGCGTCCTTGGTCAGCGGCGGGTCGGCGAGCGCGCCCAGCTCCTCCAGGGAGGCCTGCTTGTGCTCCATGCGCAGCCGTCCGGCGGCCGCGAGATGCTCCGGCACCTCGTCCGCGAGGATCTCCAGGGCGCGCTGCACGCGGGCTCCGGCGGCGACGGCGGCACGGGCCGAGCGGCGCAGGTTGGCGTCGTCGAAGTTGGCGAGCCGGTTGGCCGTGGCGCGGACCTCGCGGCGCATCCGCCGCTCCTCCCAGGCCAGCACCGACTCGTGCGCTCCGAGCCGGGTGAGCAGCGCGCCGATCGCGTCTCCGTCACGGACGACCACGCGGTCCACGCCGCGCACCTCGCGGGCCTTCGCGGCGATCGAGAGCCGGCGGGCGGCGCCGACGAGCGCGAGCGCGGCCTCCGGACCCGGGCAGGTCACCTCCAGGGAGGAGGAGCGCCCCGGCTCGGTGAGCGAGCCGTGCGCCAGGAACGCCCCGCGCCAGGCCGCCTCGGCGTCGCAGGTGGCCCCCGAGACCACCTGCGGCGGGAGGCCCCGGATCGGGCGCCCACGGCCGTCGACGAGCCCCGTCTGGCGGGCCAGCTGGTCGCCGCCCGCGACGACGCGTACGACGTACCGGGAGCCGCGGCGCAGACCGCCGGGCGCCATCACGATCAGTTCGGAGCTGTGGCCGAAGATCTCCAGAATGTCCCGCTTCAGCCGGCGCGCCGCCATCGCGGTGTCCAGCTCCGCCTCGATCACAATCCGGCCGCTCACCAGGTGGAGGCCGCCGGCGAACCGCAGAATGGCGGAAACCTCCGCCTTTCTGCAGCAGGTCCGGGTGACGGGGAGCCGGGAAATTTCATCCTTCACCGCTGCCGTCATCGCCATGGGCCGATCCTTCCATGCATCCGAAAAATACGGTCGTACGCGGCAGCCAACAGCTCCGGGTCGTGCCGCGGAGATCCGTCGGTCCGGGCCACCGGCGCCAGCTCGACCGCGGCGCCGAACCGCTGGGCGGCGTCGGTGAGTGAGTCGCGATCGGGCACGGCGGCCTCGTCGGCCAGCACCACGTCCAGGGCGAGTTTAGGGGCGTGTCGTCCCAAAACCTCCAAATGACGCTGCGGGGAGAAGCCCTCGGTTTCTCCGGGCTGCGGGGCGAGGTTCAGGGAGAGTACCCGGCGCGCCTTCGTCTCGGTGAGCGCATCGAGGAGCTCGGGCACGAGAAGGTGCGGAATCACCGAGGAGAACCAGGAGCCGGGGCCAAGGACCACCCAGTCGGCGTCGAGGACCGCCGCCACCGCCTCGGGGACGGCGGGCGGGTCGGCGGGGACGACGTGCACGGACTGCACCTCGCCGGGGGTGAGGGCCACGGTCGCCTGTCCCCGTACCGTGTCCACGTCCTCGGGCCGCTCCGGGTCGTGCCCCTTGACCAGGGCCTGGAGCTCCAGGGGTACGGCGGACATGGGCAGCACCCGGCCGTGCGCGCCGAGGAGCCTGCCGACCAGGTCCAGGGCCTGGACATGGTCGCCGAGCTGTTCCCACAGGGCGACGATCAGCAGATTGCCGACCGCGTGCTCGTGCAGATCGCCCTGGGACTGGAAACGGTGCTGGATGACGCGGGCCCAGGTCTGGCCCCAGTCGTCGTCGCCGCACAGCGCGGCCAGGGCCTTGCGCAGGTCGCCGGGCGGCAGCACGCCCAGCTCGTCGCGCAGGCGCCCGCTGGATCCGCCGTCGTCGGCCACGGTGACGACGGCGGTGAGATCGCCGGTGATCCGGCGCAGCGCGGCGAGCGAGGCGGACAGCCCCATACCGCCGCCGAGGGCGACGACCTTGGGCTGGGCACCCCGGCGGCGCGGCTTCCCGCCGCGCGCCTCGGCGGGCCTGTCGCCGCGTCCCTCGGAGGCGACCCGGCGCAGCCTGCTCAGCCGCAGTGCGGCACGTCCGGTCACTCGCGCCCCATGTCCCGGTGGACGACCACGGTCTCCACGCCCTGCGAGGCGAGGCGGGCGGCGAGCTTCTCGGAGGTGGCGACCGAGCGGTGCTTGCCGCCGGTGCAGCCGACCGCGATGGTCACATAGCGCTTGCCCTCGCGGCGGTAGCCGGCGGCGATGAGCTGGAGCAGCTCGGTGTAGCGGTCGAGGAACTCCTTGGCGCCGGGCTGGTTGAAGACGTACGCCGACACCTCCTCGTTCAGGCCGGTGAAGGGGCGCAGCTCCGGGACCCAGTGCGGGTTGGGCAGGAAGCGCATGTCCACGACCAGGTCGGCGTCGACCGGAAGGCCGTACTTGAAGCCGAAGGACATGACGGTGGCCCGCAGCTCGGGCTCCTCCTCGCCGGCGAACTGGGCGTCCATCTTGGCGCGCAGCTCGTGCACGTTCAGGCTGGAGGTGTCGATGACCAGGTCGGCGTCGCCGCGCAGCTCGCGCAGCAGCTCGCGCTCGGCGTCGATGCCGTCGACGATGCGGCCGTCGCCCTGGAGGGGGTGCGGACGGCGCACGGACTCGAAGCGGCGCACCAGGGCCTCGTCGGAGGACTCCAGGAAGACGATCCGCCGGGTGACGTTCTTCGCCTCCAGGTCGGCGAGGGACTCGCGGAGGTTGTCGAAGAAGCGGCGGCCTCGTACGTCGACGACGACCGCGATCCTCGCCACGTTGCCCTGGGAGCGGGCGCCGAGCTCCACCATGGTGGGGATCAGCGCGGGCGGCAGGTTGTCGACGACGAACCAGCCGAGGTCCTCCAGACACTTGGCGGCCGTCGAACGGCCCGCCCCGGACATCCCGGAGATGATCACCAGCTCGGGGATGGCGGCTTCGGGCACCGCGGGCGTCTCCATCGTCGTACCCCCCTGGGTCTCGTCGGCGGCCTGTGGTGCGGCCGTCTGCCCGGTCTGCGGTCCGGCCGTCTGATCAGCCGGTTGTTCGGCCGGTTGTTCGGCCGGTGCTGGGATCTCTTGTCGTTCGTTGTCGCTCATGTCTCCTGCCCCCGTCGCTCGTGTGAGGCGCCCGCGGACACGGGCTCCTCCGGGGAGCCCGCGGTCGTACCGGACGCCCCGACTTCCTCGTCTTCCATGATCTCTCCAGTCGCCGTGTTCACGGCGGGTGCGGCCGGAGCCGCCTGGGCGAGGGCCACGGCGACCGCCTCGGCCGTCTTGCGGCCTATGCCGGGGACCTCGCAGATCTGGTCGATGGTCGCGGATCGCAGCTTTTTCACCGAGCCGAAGTGCTTGATCAGCGCCTGCTTGCGGGTCTCACCCAGGCCCGGCACCTCGTCCAGTGGGCTCGCCTTGAAACGCTTGGCCCGCTTGGTGCGCTGGTAGGTGATGGCGAAGCGGTGGGCCTCGTCACGGACCCGCTGGAGCAGGTACAGGCCCTCGCTGGTGCGGGGCAGGACCACCGGGTCGTCCTCGTGCGGCAGCCAGACCTCCTCCAGGCGCTTGGCGAGGCCGCAGACGGCGATGTCGTCGATGCCCAGTTCGTCGAGGGCCCTCTGGGCTGCCGCGACCTGCGGCTGGCCACCGTCGACGACGACGAGCTGCGGAGGGTAGGCGAAGCGCTTGGGGCGGCCGTCCTCCTCGGTGAAGGCGTTCCCCGCGAAGGCGTTCCCCGTGGTGTCACCTTCCAGAGCGGTGTTCCCCAGGGGAGCGCTTTCGGTGGAGGTCCCGTCGGCGGAGGTCCCGTCGCGGGAGGTCCCGTCGGCGGAGGTCCCGTCGCTCGAGACGTTCTCGCCGTCCGTCCACTCGCCCGTCCGCTCCTTCTCGGCGAGATAGCGCCTGAAGCGGCGGGTGATCACCTCGTGCATGGAGCGGACGTCGTCCTGGCCTTCGAAGCCCTTGATCTGGAAGCGCCGGTACTCGCTCTTGCGCTGCAGCCCATCCTCGAAGACGACCATGGAGGCGACCACGTCGTCCCCCTGGAGGTGCGAGATGTCGTAGCACTCGATCCGGAGCGGGGCACTGTCCAGGTCGAGGGCTCCGGCGATCTCCTCCAGGGCGCGCGAGCGGGTGGTCAGGTCGGAGGCGCGCTTGGTCTTGTGCAGGCCGAGAGCCTGGAGCGCGTTGCGCTGCACGGTCTCCATGAGCGCCTTCTTGTCGCCGCGCTGCGGGATGCGGAGGGAGACGTTCGACCCGCGGCGCTCGGTCAGCCACTCCTGGACGGGTTCCACGGGGTCGGGCAGTGCCGGGACGAGCACCTCCTTGGGGACGGAGTCGCCCGTCTCCTCCCCGTAGAGCTGCTGCAGCGCGTGTTCGACCAGGTCACCGGTGGTGACGGCCTCCACCTTGTCGGTGACCCAGCCGCGCTGCCCGCGCACCCGGCCGCCGCGCACGTGGAAGATCTGCACGGCGGCTTCCAGCTCGTCCTCGGCGACGGCCATCAGGTCGGCGTCGGTCGCGTCGGCGAGCACGACCGCGCTCTTCTCCATGGCCTTCTTCAGGGCCTCGATGTCGTCGCGCAGACGGGCCGCCCGCTCGTACTCCATCTCCTCGGCCGCGTCCGTCATCTGCTTCTCGAGGCGGCGGATGTACGTCCCCGTACGGCCGGCCATGAAGTCGCAGAACTCCTCGGCCAGGTCACGGTGTTCCTCGTCGGAGACCCGCCCGACACAGGGGGCGGAGCACTTGCCGATGTAGCCGAGGAGGCAGGGGCGGCCGGTGCGGGCGGCGTTCTTGAAGACGCCAGCCGAACAGGTGCGGACCGGGAAGACGCGCAGCAGCAGGTCGACGGTGTCGCGGATCGCCCACGCATGTCCGTACGGACCGAAATAGCGCACGCCCTTGCGCTTGTGGCCGCGCATCACCTGCACACGCGGGAACTCCTCGTTCATCGTCACCGCGAGGTAGGGGTAGCTCTTGTCGTCGCGGTACTTGACGTTGAACCGGGGGTCGAACTCCTTGATCCAGGAGTACTCCAGCTGTAGCGCCTCGACCTCCGTGGACACCACCGTCCACTCCACGGACGCGGCCGTGGTGACCATGGTGCGGGTGCGGGGGTGCAGGCCCGCCAGGTCCTGGAAGTAGCTGGCCAGGCGCTGGCGCAGGCTTTTCGCCTTTCCGACGTAGATCACCCGGCGGTGCTCGTCGCGGAATTTGTACACCCCGGGAGAGTCCGGGATCTGTCCCGGCTTGGGGCGGTAGCTGGAGGGGTCGGCCATGTCACACACCCTACTGGCGGGGGCTGACACCGCGACGACCTCCCGGCCCGCCGGTGGACTCAGCCGCCGGGACCGCGATCGCAGATCGGCCAGAGGGCGGTACGGCAGGTTGAGTAGGTTGCGTATCAGGTGTTGTCGGGGCTTGGTCAACACGCTTCAATGCGTGGGAACTCGGGGGCGGGGACGGCGACAGGCGCGTGTGAACAAGCCCCGCGCGCCGGCCGGGCGCCCCCGACGACCTGCATCCAACGGTCTGACCAGCCGTTGTGAACATTCACAGAAAGGCCCTGCATGCGGTACGGCACACAGCACGCGGACGTCGCCATTGCGGAACTGGAGACGGCCCTGGCGGGAGGCCCCTTCCATGTCGCGCTGCGCGCCGCGATCGCCGCACGCGGCCTGCCCCTGCAGCGCGTACAGCACCACCTGTCCCGGTACGGGGTCAAAGTCGGGGTCACGAGCCTGAGTTACTGGCAGCAGGGCGCCCGGCGCCCACAGCGCCCCGAGTCGCTGCGCGCCGTACGCGCCCTGGAGGAGATCCTCCAGCTCCCGGACGAGTCACTGATCCGGCTCCTGGCCAAGGCCGACCAGCGCTGCGACCCCCAGCGCCCCACCGGCCGCTCGTACCGCTCCCTGGTGGAGGCCTCCGGCGTCCTGGAGCAGCTCCTGGCCGAGCTGGAGTCACCGCTCGACGGCGGGCTGCACACCCTCGGCCACCACGAACTCGTCCGGATAGGCACGCACCGCGAGCTGCTCGCGCGTGAGTCCCACCACATCGTGCGGGCCTACAAGGACGGTGTGGACCGCTATGTGGCCGTCCACCACGGTGACCCTGGCTGCGCCCCGGAGCGCACGGCGGTCCGAGCCCTGGAGAACTGCCGCACGGGACGGGTGCGCTGGCACCGCGACACCGGAGTGCTGGTCGCCGAGCTGCTCTTCGACACGCGGCTGCGCGCGGGAGATACGTTCCTCTTCCGCTACGGCTTCGAGGACGGCACGGCCGGCGCGTCCAGCGAGTACGTACGCGGGTTCGGCTTCGCGGGCGGGCAGTACGCCCTCCAGGTGCGGTTCGCCGAGGATGCGCTGCCCGTGCGCTGCCACCGGTTCACCCAGCACTCGGCGGCGGCGCCACGCAGCGGCCGCCAGGAGCTCCCCCTCAGCGGGCGCCATCGCTCGGTGCATCTCGTCGAGCCGCGGGTGCGGTCGGGCATCGTGGGCATCGGCTGGGACTGGGAGTGATCCCGTCCGGCCGGGGACGCGGCGTCACCGCGCTCCCGGTCAGGGACCCGCGACGATCCTGCCGCCCTTGGCCTGCACGGACAGCTCCTTCAGCGGCTCGGTGGCAGGGGCCTGCAGCACCTTGCCCGTCGCCGCGTCGAATTCACTGCCGTGGCACGGGCAGATCAGCGTCGTGCCCTGAAGCTTGTTGATGGCGCACCCGGCGTGCGTGCAGATCGTGCTGAACGCCTTCAGGGAGCCGTTCTCGGCACGGCTGACCACGACGTTCTCCTCCCGGTACAGCTTGGCGCCGCCCTTGGCGATCTCACTCTCCGCGCCCAGTTCGACCGGTGCGGTCGGCGCCGCCGGTGTCCCGCCCCCGCTGCCACCGGAGCAGGCGCTGACGGCGATCCCGGCGACCGGGGCGAGCGCCGCTCCTCGCAGGACGGTACGGCGGGCAGGCATGGCGTCTCCACAGGTCGGTGCCGGGTGTGTGTCGACGATACCGGTAGGGATGATTCCGCCCCGAGGGTGTCCTCAATATGTGCGGGCGACAGGACGTAAACGTTTGCGCAAGCGTTTACGTGCACCGTCGAATGCGATACGTTCCCGCCGGAGCAGGCCGAGAGTTCGGGGAGGGCCCCAGTGGGTCACCCCGGGAGAGGCGAGGCAGGGCGATGGCAACGATGGTCGACGTGGCGGCGCACGCGGGAGTGTCCGTGGCGACCGTCTCCCATGTGCTCAACGACACGCGCCCCGTGCTGCCCCACACCCGCCAGGCCGTCCTGGACGCCATCGACGCGCTCGGCTACACGCCCAACACCCTGGCCCGTTCGCTGGTCACCGCGCGCACCCGGTCCATCGGCCTCGCGGTGTCGGCGATCAGCAACCCGTACTTCACGGAGATCCTCCAGGGCGTCGAGGCGGGCGCCCTGGAACACGGGTACGGGCTGCTTCTCGCCGATCCGCACGACGATCCCCAGCACGAGCGGAAGGTCGTCCAGTTGCTGCACGAGCGACGCGTCGACGGTCTGATCGTCGCGCCCTCCGCCGATCCGGACGCGCTCCTGCGCTATCTCGGGCAGCACCACGTGCCGACCGTCTTCCTGGACCGCCTGGTCGAGGCCCCGGCCGACCACCCGTTCCGCTTCGACCAGGTCTGCGCCGAGAACGCCGAGCCGATGGCACGGCTGGTCGGGCATCTCGCCGAACGGGGTCACCGGCGCATCGGGCTCGTCGCGGGCCTGCCCGGGCTCAGCACCACGAACGAGCGGATCTCCGGCTACCGCCACGGCCTCGCGGGCGCCGGGCTCCCCTATGACGAACGGCTCGTGGCGCACGGCGACTCCGAAGCGACGGCCGCCGAACGCGCCACCGACGCGCTGCTGTCCCTGGCGGCGCCCCCGACCGCGATGGTCACCGGAAACAACGCGATGACCATCGGGGCCCTGCGCACCCTGCGCGAACGCGGTCTGTCCGTGCCAGACGACCTGGCGCTGTGCTGCTTCGACGACTTCGCCTGGGCGGATCTGTTCGCGCCCCGGCTGACCGCGATCTCCCAGCCGAGCAAGGAGATCGGCGCGCAGGCCGTCCGGCTGCTCCTGGAACGGCTCGCCGCGCCGGACCACCCGGCCCGTACCGTGCGGCTCCCCTGCGCCTTCGTCCACCGCACCTCGTGCGGCTGCGCCGAGCCCCCCAGGACGTCGGGGACCTCCCGCACCGACCTGAGTCAGAAGAGTCCCGCGAAAGGAACCCTGTCGTGATCGTCGTCGCCGGTGAGGCCCTGATCGACCTGGTACCGCAGGGCGCGGGCGCGCTCGTCGGCCTGCGGCCCGCACGCGGCGGCGGCCCCTACAACACGGCGGTGGCGCTGGGCCGCCTCGGCTCCCCCACCGCCTTCTGCTCCCGGGTCTCGTACGACGCCTACGGCGAGGCGCTCCTCGGCGGGCTGCGCGAGGCGGGCGTCGACGTGTCCTCGGTGCAGCGCGGGACGGAGCCGACGACCCTCGCGCTCGCCTCCATCGACACGGACGGCTCGGCGTCGTACTCCTTCTACGTCGAGGGCACGGCCGACCGTCTGTTCACCGCGCCGGAGCGCCTCCCGGACGCCACCCGGGCGGTGTCCTTCGGGACCTGCTCGCTGGTCCTTGAGCCCGGCGCCAGCGCCTACGAGGAGCTGATGCGGGCCGCCGCCGCGCGCGGGGTGTTCACCACGCTCGACCCGAACATCCGGGCCGTACTCATCCCCGACGCGGACGCCTATCGGGCCCGCTTCAAGAGCTGGCTGCCGTCGGTGTCGCTCCTCAAGCTCTCCGAGGAGGACGCGCTGTGGCTGGGCGGCACCCCGCGCGAGTGGCTGGCGTCCGGCCCCGCGGCCGTCGTGATCACCCAGGGCGGCGACGGTCTGACGGTGTTCACCCAGGACGGCTCCGTCCACTCCGTGCCCGGTGAGCCGGTCGAGGTCGTGGACACCATCGGCGCCGGAGACACGGTGAACGCGGCCCTGCTGCACGGCCTGGCCGCGCGGGACGCGCTGTCCCCGGCGGCGCTGGCCGAGCTGGGCCCCGACGGCTGGAGCGAGCTGCTGCGGTTCGCGGCACGCGCGGCGGCGATCACCTGCTCCCGAGCGGGCGCGGAGCCGCCGTTCGCCGCGGAGCTCGACGCCCCTTGAAGCGGCTGGACCCTCTGAAACCGACAGCTGGACCTCTGAGACCGATGTGGTCCAGGGGCGGCTGACCGTGCAACGGGCGGTGCCCCATGGAGAGTTCCCATGGGGCACCGTGGTCTTCGCGATGTGTCGGGCCCGTCCCGCCCGGCCGGATCAGGCCTTGCGTGCCCGCGTGGTCTTCTTCGCGGGGGTCGCCTTCTTCGTGGCCGTCGTGCCGGCGGCCGCGGCGGCCTTCTTCGTGGCCGTGTTGTTCACGGCCTTCGTGGTCGTCTTCCTGGCCGTCGACTTCGCCGCGACCGCCTTCTTGGCCACCGCCTTGCGGGGAGCCGGTACGGAGGCGGCGTCGCTGATCCGGTCCGCGCCCAGGACCTCGCGCAGGAACTTGCCGGTGTGGCTGGCCGGAACCCCGGCGACCTGCTCGGGCGTGCCCTCGGCGACCACGAGACCACCGCCGTTGCCGCCCTCCGGGCCCATGTCGACGACCCAGTCGGCGGTCTTGATGACGTCGAGGTTGTGCTCGATGACGATGACCGTGTTGCCCTTGTCGACCAGACCGGAGAGCACCGTGATCAGCTTGCTGATGTCCTCGAAGTGCAGACCGGTGGTCGGCTCGTCCAGCACGTACACCGTGCGGCCCGTGGAACGCTTCTGCAGCTCGCTGGCGAGCTTGACACGCTGGGCCTCGCCACCGGACAGCGTCGGCGCGGACTGTCCGAGCCGGACGTAACCGAGACCGACGTCGTTGAGCGTGCGCAGGTGGCGGGCGATCGCGGGGACGGCCTCGAAGAAGCCGAGAGCCTCCTCGATCGGCATGTCGAGGACCTCGGAGATGGACTTGCCCTTGTAGTGGACCTCCAGGGTCTCCCGGTTGTAGCGCGCCCCGTGGCAGACCTCGCAGGGGACGTACACGTCCGGCAGGAAGTTCATCTCGATCTTGATGGTGCCGTCGCCCGAGCAGTTCTCGCAGCGGCCGCCCTTGACGTTGAAGGAGAAGCGGCCGGGCATGTAGCCCCGCACCTTCGCCTCGGTCGTCTCGGCGAACAGCTTGCGGACGTGGTCGAAGACTCCGGTGTACGTCGCCGGGTTCGACCGCGGGGTGCGGCCGATGGGCGACTGATCGACGTGCACGACCTTGTCGACGAGGTCGTCGCCGTCCACGCGCGTGTGCCGCCCGGGAACGCTCCGGGCGCCGTTGAGCTCGCGCGCCAGGTGCGTGTACAGGATGTCGTTGACCAGCGTCGACTTGCCGGAACCGGAGACACCCGTGACCGCCGTGAGCACGCCCAGCGGGAAGGACACGTCGATGTCCTGGAGGTTGTTCTCACGGGCGCCGTGCACGGTGAGGCTGCGGCCCGGGTCGGCGGGACGGCGGATGTCCGGGAGCGGGATCTCCCTCTTGCCCGACAGGTACTGGCCGGTCATCGACTCGGGGTTGGCGAGCAGCTCCTTCAAGGGGCCGCTGTGCACGACCTTGCCGCCGTGCTCACCCGCGCCGGGGCCGATGTCGACGACCCAGTCGGCGACCTTGATGGTGTCCTCGTCGTGCTCGACGACGATGAGCGTGTTGCCCATGTCTCGCAGCCGGACCAGGGTCTCGATCAGCCGGTGGTTGTCGCGCTGGTGCAGGCCGATGGACGGCTCGTCGAGGACGTACAGGACGCCGACGAGGCCGGAGCCGATCTGGGTGGCCAGGCGGATGCGCTGGGCCTCGCCGCCGGAGAGCGTGCCGGCCGCGCGGTTGAGCGACAGGTAGTCGAGGCCGACGTCGACCAGGAAGCGCAGCCGTTCGTTGACCTCCTTCAGGACGCGCTCGGCGATCTTCTTGTCGCGCGCGTCGAGCTTCAGCTTGCCCAGGAAGTCCGCGCAGTCGCTGATCGACATCGCGGAGACCTCCGCGATCGACTGCTCCATGACGGTGACGGCGAGGATGAGCGGCTTGAGGCGGGTGCCCTCACAGGTGGGGCAGGGCACCTCCCGCATATAGCCCTCGAAGCGCTCGCGGCTGGCGTCGCTCTCGGACTCGCTGTGCCGCCGCTTGATGAAGGGGACGGCCCCTTCGAAGGGGGTGGTGTAGACACGCTCGCGCCCGTACCTGTTGCGGTAGCGCACCTCGATCTGCGTCTTGTGGCCGTAGAGCAGGGCCTTCTTGGCGCGCTGCGGGAGACCGGCGAAGGGGATGTCGGTCCGGAATCCCAACGCGTCGGCGAGGGCTCCGACGAGCCGCCCGAAGTAGTCCTTGGTGTGCCCGTGCGACCAGGGGTGGATGGCGCCCTCGTCGAGGGACTTGTCCTCGTCCGGGACGATCAGCTCGGGGTCGACCTCCATGCGCGTACCGATACCGGTGCACTCGGGGCAGGCGCCGAAGGGCGAGTTGAAGGAGAAGGAGCGGGGCTCCAGCTCCTCGAACGACAGGTCGTCGTACGGGCAGTACAGGTGCTCCGAGTACATGCGCTCACGCTCGGGGTCGTCCTCGGGGAGGTCGACGAAGTCGAGCACGACCATGCCGCCGGAGAGCCCGAGGGCGGTCTCCACGGAGTCGGTGAGGCGGCGCTTGGCGGAGTCCTTCACCGTGAGGCGGTCGACGACCACCTCGATGGTGTGCTTCTCCTGCTTCTTCAGCGTGGGCGGCTCGGTGAGCTGGATCGTCTGACCGTCGACCCTGGCCCGGCTGTACCCCTTGGTCTGGAGATCGGCGAAGAGGTCGACGAACTCGCCCTTGCGCTCGCGCACCAGCGGCGAAAGCACCTGGAAGCGGCTTCCCTCGGGCAGTTCCAGAACCCTGTCGACGATGGCCTGCGGCGACTGGCGCGTGATGGGGCGGCGGCACTGGGGGCAGTGCGGCTTGCCGATGCGCGCGAAGAGCAGACGCAGGTAGTCGTAGACCTCGGTGATGGTGCCGACCGTCGAGCGCGGGTTGCGCGAGGTCGACTTCTGGTCGATGGAGACCGCCGGGGAGAGGCCTTCGATGAAGTCGACGTCCGGCTTGTCCATCTGACCGAGGAACTGCCGGGCGTACGAGGACAGTGACTCCACGTAACGCCGCTGTCCCTCGGCGAAGATCGTGTCGAAGGCCAGCGAGGACTTGCCCGACCCCGACAGGCCCGTGAAGACGATGAGCGAGTCGCGCGGGAGGTCGAGCGAGACATTCTTCAGATTGTGCTCGCGCGCTCCACGGACGATGAGACGGTCGGCCACGCCGGTCCGCACCTTTCTTGAGAGAAGTGACAGGGGCCGAGGCCCCCGTCTTTCCCAGACTAGGGGGAGCCACTGACAGCGCCGGTTGCTTTCCCTGGTTCACAACAATCCCGGGCCATCCAGCATGCCCGACGCCACAGTCGAGGGTATAGCACGTGCATTCGATTTGCGGGCATGGCCGACCACCTTCACCCGAACGTGTGGCGGGGCTAGGGTCGGCCGCATGATGGATCATGCGCGCGACCTGGCGTCTGTACATGACGCGACCGAACGGCTGCTCAACGCAGCCGCCGAACTGGACAACGCTTCCGCGGCCGAGCCGTCACGGCTGCCCGGCTGGAGCCGCGGCCATGTGCTGGCCCACCTCTCCCGTAACGCGGACGCGCTCGTGAACGTCCTCGACGGACGCCCGATGTACGTCTCCGGGGAAGCCCGGGACGCCGACATCGAGCGGGACGCGCCGCGCCCCCTGGACGGACAGCTCGCGGACCTGCGGAAGAGCGCGGCCCGGTTCCAGGACGCGGGGGCGGCGCCCGCGGACTGGTCGCGCACGGTGGAGCTGCGCAACGGGGTCACGGACTCCGCGGCCCGGGTGCCGTTCCGGCGCTGGGGCGAGGTCGAGCTGCATCACGTGGACCTGGGGATCGGGTACGAGCTCGAGGATCTCCCGGAGGAGTTCGTGGAACGGGAGATCGCGTTCCTCGCCGATCGGTTCAGGGGGCACCCCGAGGTGCCCTCCACACGGGTCACCGACACCACGCGCGCGTGGAGCACGGGACGCGATGCCGAGGGCGGACCCGAGGTCACCGTGACCGGTTCCGCACCGGCGCTGCTCGGCTGGCTCTGCGGACGGCGCGACGGCTCGGGGCTGAGCGTCGATGGCGGGCCACTCCCCACGCTCCCCCCGCTATAGGCTGCCGTCATGACCTACAGCGGAGCGGTGAAGGTCGGCGGACCTGCCGATGTGCACGAGCTGCAGAACCTGATGATCTCCAAGGTCGCGGTCGGCCCGATGGACAACAACGCCTATCTGCTGCGCTGCCGGGCCACCGACGAGCAGCTGCTGATCGACGCGGCCAACGACGCCGGCACCCTGCTCACGCTGATCGGTGACGACGGTATCGCGTCCGTCGTCACCACACATCAGCACGGCGACCACTGGCAGGCGCTCGCGGAGGTCGTGGTGGCCACCGGCGCCCGCACCTACGCGGGCCGGGACGACGCCGAGGGCATCCCCGTGCCGACCGACGTCCTCGTGAGCGACGGCGACACGATCCGGGTGGGGCGCGTGGAGCTCACCGCGCGCCACCTCGTGGGACACACACCGGGCTCGATCGCCCTCGTCTACGACGACCCGCACGGGCACCCGCACGTGTTCACGGGGGACTGTCTCTTCCCCGGCGGCGTGGGCAACACCCGCAAGGACCCGAAGGCGTTCGCCAGCCTCATCCACGACGTCGAGACGAAGATCTTCGACGCACTGCCGGACGAGACCTGGGTCTACCCGGGGCACGGCAACGACACGACGCTGGGCGCCGAGCGCCCGCACCTTCCGGAGTGGCACGCGCGCGGCTGGTGACTCCGGACCGCACGACGAACGAACCCGACCGGTCCGGGTCGTACGACGAACCCCGGCCGGGGGCGTGAAGTCCGCGAACACGCGCCCCGTGTGAATGGAGCGCACGCGCCGGTGCCCTGCGCGCGCTCCCGGCGCGTGCGGTGGTGCAGTCCACTGGAAGCAGCCCCGCTCAGGTCGACGGCTCCTGACGCGAAACGGGCCGCCGGCCCATTGATCCCCGCCCTCGGCCGGCGGCCCCGGCAAAGCCGTCGGCAGGCCGCTCAGCGGCTCTTCTCATCGAGCGTTCACGCGACCGCAACACACGTTCCCACTATGCGGACTTTTGCCGTTGTGACCTCGACAAACGGCATGCCTCGCTGTCACTCTCCCGCCATGCATCTCGCCCAACGCACCCTGCGCCGCGCCGCGTCCGCCGCCACCGTCGCCCTGCTTGCCGTCGCCGTGGGCTGTGCCCCGCAGCCGGAGGACAAAGCCTCCGCCAAGGCCTCCGGGACAACCGGGGAAGCCTGCGCGAAGGGCGCGTTGGGCACCCGGACGTCCGGCAAGCTGACCATCGCCACCGACGAGCCCGCGTACGAGCCGTGGTTCAAGGACGACAAGCCCGCGAACGGCAAGGGCTTCGAGTCCGCGGTCACGTACGCCGTGGCCAAGCAGCTCGGCTACGACAAGAGCGACGTCGTCTGGCAGACCGTCCCCTTCAACAAGGCCTTCGCGCCCGGCGTGAAGACCTTCGACTTCGACATCAACCAGGTGTCGATCAGCGCCGAGCGCAAGGAGGCGGTGGACTTCTCGTCCGGCTACTACGACGTCCGCCAGGCCGTCATCGCGCTCAAGGGCTCCAAGGCCGCGCAGGCGAAGAGCATCGCGGACCTCAAGGGCGTCAAGCTGGGCGCCCAGGTCGGCACCACCAGCCTGAACTACATCGACGACGTGGTGAAGCCGACCCGGCAGCCGGCCGCGTACGCGAAGAACGACCAGGCCAAGTCCGCTCTGAAGAACGGCCAGGTCGACGCCATCGTGGTCGACCTGCCGACCGCGTTCTACATCACGGCGGCCGAGGTGACCGCCGCCAAGATCGTCGGACAGTTCGAGAACACCGGCGGCACGCCGGAGCAGTTCGGACTCGTCCTCGACAAGGGCAGCGCCCTGACCCCGTGTGTGACGAAGGCCGTGGACGCTCTGCGCCAGGACGGCACGCTCGCCTCGATCGAGAAGCAGTGGCTGTCCGAGGCCGTCGACGCTCCGGTGCTCAAGTGACCGTCACCAAGGAGGAGTCGGAAGGGGAGCCGGGAAAGGAGCCGGGCGCGGGCTCCGGTGAGGGCGACATGCCCGAGGCGTACGTCCCCTCGCGGCGGCGGATCGAACGGGAGCGTCACAAGCGCGCCCGCGCCCGCCGCGCGACGGCGATCGCCGCGCTCTCCACCCTGGTCACCGGCGTCGTGCTGTACCTCGTCGTCGTCAACGCGCCCGGCTGGTCGCGCACCAAGGAGACGTTCTTCAACGGGCAGTACGCGCGCGAGGCGTTCCCCAAGGTCCTGGAAGGGCTGTGGATGAACGTACGGCTGCTCCTGATATGCGGCGCCGCGGTCCTCGTCCTGGGCATGCTGATCGCCATCGCCCGCACCCTGCGCGGCCCGGTGTTCTTCCCCGTACGGGCGCTGGCCGCCGCGTACACGGACTTCTTCCGCGGCCTCCCGCTCATCATCAACCTGATGATCGTGGTCCTGGGCGTCCCCGCGCTGCGGCTGCAGGGCGTGACCGTGGACCCGGTCCTCCTGGGCGGTACGGCGCTGACGCTGACGTACTCGGCGTACGTCGCCGAGGTGTTCCGCGCCGGCATCGAGTCCGTCCACCCCTCGCAGCGCGCCGCGGCCCGCTCGCTCGGGCTCACCAACCGGCAGGCCCTGCGCTACGTCGTCCTCCCCCAGGCGGTACGCCGCCAGGTGCCGCCGCTCCTCAACGACCTGGTGTCCCTCCAGAAGGACACCGGGCTCGTGTCGATCGGCGGTGCGGTCGACGCGGTGCGGGCCGCCGACATCATCGTGGGCCGCAGCCTCAACTACACGCCGTACATCGTCGCGGGACTGGTCTTCGTCGCGCTGACCATTCCGATGACCCGCTTCACGGACTGGATCACGGCCCGGATGGACCGTCAGCGGGCCCAGGGAGGGACCATATGACCGGCACACCGGTGCTGCGGATGGAATCCGTCCGCAAGACCTTCGGCGACTCCGTCGTCCTGCGGGACGTCGACCTGGAGGTCGCCCCGCACACGGTGACCGCGCTGATCGGCGCCTCCGGCTCCGGCAAGTCGACCCTGCTGCGCTGTGCGAACCTCCTCGAGGAGATCGACGACGGCGCGATCTGGCTGGACGACGAGGAGATCACCGACCCGCGGGCCGACCACGACGCCGTACGCCGTCGGATCGGCGTGGTCTTCCAGGCGTACAACCTCTTCCCGCACATGACCGTACTGGAGAACATCACGCTCGCCCCGCGCCGCGTGCACGGTGTGAGCCGCGCGGAGGCCGAGGCACACGCGCGTGAGCTGCTCGACCGGCTCGGCCTCGGTGCGAAGGCGGGCGAGTATCCCGACCGGCTGAGCGGCGGCCAGCAGCAACGGGCCGCGATCGTCCGCGCGTTGGCCGTACGTCCCCGGCTGCTGCTCCTCGACGAGATCACCGCCGCCCTCGACCCGGAACTCGTGGGTGAGGTCCTGTCCGTCGTCCGGGACCTGAAGGACGAGGGGATGACCATGGTGCTGGCCACGCACGAGATGGGCTTCGCCCGCGAGGTCGCCGACCAGGTGTGCTTCCTGGACGGCGGTGTGGTC
Organism: Streptomyces sp. NPDC111507; assembly: GCF_055638955.1. Taxonomy (NCBI): domain Bacteria; kingdom Bacillati; phylum Actinomycetota; class Actinomycetes; order Kitasatosporales; family Streptomycetaceae; genus Streptomyces; species Streptomyces sp. NPDC111507. The sequence goes on from NZ_JBVKBU010000001.1 coordinate 232,285, forward strand.
CTCGAACGCGGCACGGCCGAGGAGCTCTTCGGGAGCCCGCGGCAGGAGCGCACCCAGCGGTTCCTGCGCCGGATCGTGGAGACGGGGCGGCTCTGAGTCAGGCTTGCGCCTGTCCCGTCCCCGCCAGCGCCGCCACCCGCTCCACCGCGAACGCGTACCCCTGGACCCCGCACCCCGCGATGACCCCGTCGGCCCGCTGCGAGACGTACGAGTGGTGCCGGAACGCCTCGCGCTGGTGGATGTTGGAGATGTGGACCTCCACCACCGGAAGGCCGTCACAGACGTTGAGCGCGTCCAGGATCGCGACGGAGGTGTGCGAGTACGCGGCCGGGTTGATCACGATCCCGGCATGGTGCAGGCGCGCCTCGTGGATCCAGTCCACCAGCTCGCCCTCGTGGTTGGACTGGCGGAAGTCCACCGTGCCGCCGTGCGCGGCGGCTGCCTTGGCACACAGGGCCTCCACGTCCGCGAGCGTGTCCGAGCCGTAGATCTCCGGCTGACGCTGCCCGAGGAGGTTCAGATTGGGCCCGTTGAGGATCATGATCGGGGCGTTGGCGAGGGTGCGGGGCACGGTTCCTCCGGTCCTTCCAGATCTGCCGGCCCGTTGCGGACCGCTGCTCGGACCCGGTCTATCACGCTACGGCGCGGCGGTGACGGGCCGTCCAATCCGTGATGAGACCCGCCTTTCCCTGATGACACCCGCCGTTCCGTGACGAGACCCGCTCGGTGCAGTACGAGGTCAGGCCGCTCCGGCGCATCGCGATCAGCCGCCGACGCGCACCATGCTCCCGCGCGCCCCCGTAACCGTCCGTCACCGTGGGTAGTTGACGCGGCATGCACGACGTACACACCGTAAGGGCGCCCTCCATGCTCCGGCTCGCGGCCGCCTCGCTCGCCGGAACGGCCATCGAGTTCTACGACTTCTTCGTCTACGGGACCGCGGCCGCCCTGGTCCTGGGACCGTTGTTCTTCCCGACCTTCTCACCGCTGGCGGGAACGCTGGCGGCCTTCGCGACGTTCGGCGTCGGGTTCGTCGCCCGCCCGCTCGGCTCGATGCTGTTCGGGCACATCGGGGACCGGCGCGGACGGCGTCCGGTGCTCGTCGCCTCGCTGTTGTTGACCGGCGCCGCGACCGTCGCGGTCGGGTGCGTGCCGACGTTCGACTCGATCGGTACGGCCGCTCCCGTGCTCCTTCTTGTACTGCGTTTCCTTCAGGGGCTCGGGCTCGGCGGGGAGTGGGGCGGGGCGGTGCTGCTGACCGCGGAGCACGCGCCCGCCGAGCGGCGCGCACTGTGGTCGAGCTTTCCGCAGATCGGCCCTTCCCTGGGGTTCGTGCTGGCCAACGGCGTGATGCTGGTGCTGTCGACAACGCTGTCCGACGCACAGTTCGCGGCATGGGGGTGGCGCGTGCCGTTCTGGGCGGCGGGCCTGCTCGCCGCCGCGGGGCTGTGGCTGCGCAGTTCGCTCGCGGAGAGCCCCAGCTTCCTCGAAATGGAGGACCACGCGCGTGTGCCGCTCGCCGAGGTGCTGCGCGACCACTGGCGGCTCGTCCTGCTGACGGCCGGTGGACTCGCGGTGGGCTACGCCGTGTTCTACGCGGTGACGACCTGGGCGCTCGCGTACGGCGTCGAGCGGCTCGGGGTGAGCCGTACCGTCATGCTGTCCTGCATCATGGCGGCCGTGGTGGTGAAGGGCTCCCTCACCCCCGTGATGGCCCTTCTCGGCGACCGCTACGGACGGCGGCCGCTGTGTCTGGCGGGGTGTACGGCCTCGGCACTGTGGATGTTCCCGATGATCGCGCTGCTGTCGACCGGCGAACCCCTGTTGATGTTCCTGGGCTTCCTGGTGGCGCTGCTCGCGTTCATCATGATGTTCGCCGTGATCGCCGCGTATCTGCCGGAGCTGTACGAGCCTCGGGTGCGCTGCACGGGGGCGGCGGTGGGTTACAACCTGGGCGGGGTGCTGGGCGGCGCGCTCACGCCCATCGTGGCGACGGCGGTCGCCGAGGGAGAGCGGGTGCCCTGGGGTGTGGCGGCGTATCTGACGGGGATCGCCCTGTTCAGCCTCGGGTGCTTCGCACTGCTGCCGGAGACCCGGCCGGTGCCCCGGATGACCGTCGCCCCGGCCACGGAATGAGTGGCGGCTCCACCGGCTGAGCGGTGGCTCCACCGGCTGAGCGTCGGTTAGGGAGTGACCGCCAGCTCCAAGTACGCCGCGAACACCACCAGATGGACACCTCCCTGGAGGGGGGTCGCGCGTCCCGGGACGACCGTCAGGGAACTCACGACCACCGTGAGCGCGAGCAGCACCATATGGGTGGAACTGAGGCCGAGTACGAGCGGTCCGGAGAGCCAGACGGACGCCAGCGCGACCGCGGGAATCGTCAGACCGATGCTGGCCATCGCGGAGCCGAGGGCGAGGTTCAGACTGGTCTGCACCCGGTCGCGGCGTGCCGACCGGACCGCGGCGATGGTCTCCGGAAGCAGCACGAGCAGCGCGATGATCACACCGACCACGGACTGCGGCATACCGGCCGCCTCGACGCCGGACTCGATGGTGGGCGACACGCCCTTGGCGAGGCCGACCACTCCGACGAGGGCCAGAGCGAGCAGGCCCAGGCTGATCCGAGCGGCACGGGCGGACGGGGCGTCCGCGTGTTCGTCCACGTCGATCACCTCGCCCAGACGGGTGATCGGGAGGAAGTAGTCGCGGTGCCGCACGGTCTGGGTCGTCACGAACAGGCCGTACAGGACGAGTGAGGCGAGCGCGGCGAAGGTGAGCTGGACCGTGGAGAACTCCGGGCCCGGCTTGCTGGTGGTGAAGGTCGGGAAGACCAGGCTGAGCGTGGCCAGCGTCGCGACGGTCGCCAGGGCGGCGCCGGTGCCCTCCGCGTTGAAGACGGCGAGCCCGTGACGCAGGGAGGCGACGAGCAGGCACAGTCCCACGATGCCGTTGCACGTGATCATCACGGCCGCGAACACCGTGTCACGGGCGAGCGTCGAGCTCTTCGGGCCGCCGTCCACCATCAGGGTGACGATGAGCGCCACTTCGATGATCGTGACGGCGACGGCCAGGACGAGAGACCCGAAGGGTTCACCGACCCGGTGCGCGATCACCTCGGCGTGGTGGACCGCGGCCAGCACCGCCCCGGCCAGGACCAGGGTCACCAGTGCGACGATCGCGGCGGGCAGGTCGCGCCCCCAGGTGAAGGCCAGCAGGACCACCGCGACCACGGGCACGACGGCCGTCCACTGCGTCAGGAGTGACCGGAGCCGAACGATCATGCAGCGATCGTCGCAGGCGCGGACGGGCCCCGCATTCCGATGGCCGCCCGAGCGAACACCTGGCGGGGTGCGCGGCCCTACGCCGCGCACCCCGCCATGAGGCGGCTGTCGCCGCCTCCGACGTGATCAGACGTCGATGCTGTTCGTCGGGGACTTCTCGGACGTCGGGGTCTCCGAGGCGCCTTCGGACGCTTGCAGCGCCGCCTGCTTCTTGGAGGCGATCAGACTGGTGATCGTCGTGACGACCAGGACCACACAGATCACCCCGAGCGAGACCGGGATGGAGATCTCGGGAACGTGGACGCCGGACTCGTGCAGTGCGTGCAGCACCAGCTTGACGCCGATGAAGCCGAGGATGACGGACAGGCCGTAGCTGAGGTGGACCAGCTTCCTGAGCAGGCCACCGATGAGGAAGTACAGCTGGCGCAGACCCATCAGCGCGAACGCGTTGGCCGTGAAGACGATGTACGGGTCCTGGGTCAGGCCGAAGATCGCGGGGATCGAGTCGAGCGCGAAGAGTACGTCCGTGGTGCCGATCGCGAGCATCACGACCAGCATCGGCGTCATGACGCGCTTGCCGTTCTGCTGGATCCACAGCTTCGTGCCGTGATACCGGTCAGCCACACCGAAGCGCTTCTCGGCGGCCTTGAGCAGCTTGTTCTCCTCGAACTCCTCCTCCGGCTCGTCGGCCCGCGCCTCCTGGATCAGCTTCCAGGCCGTGTAGATGAGGAACGCGCCGAATATGTAGAAGACCCAGGCGAAGTTGGAGATGATCGCGGCGCCCGCGGCGATGAAGATCGTGCGCAGGACGAGCGCTATGAGGACGCCGACGAGAAGTACCCGCTGCTGGTACTGCGTCGGCACGGCGAACTTCGCCATGATCAGGACGAAGACGAAGAGGTTGTCGACGCTCAGCGACTTCTCGGTGATGAAGCCGGCGAAGAACTCGCCGGCGGGCTGGCCGCCGGAGAACAGGAGCAGTCCCAGGCCGAACAGTCCGGCCAGAGCGATCCAGACGATCGTCCAGATTCCGGCTTCCTTGATCGATACGTCGTGCGGCTTGCGACCGATGAAGAAGTCGACCGCGATGAGGGCGGCGAGGCCCACGATCGTGAGGACCCAAAGGGTCACGGAAACATCCACTGCGCCTCCGGCAGTCGTAACGGCAAATACCAGCGTCGTCGCTGCCGGAGGTCTCTTCCACCCGCGACCGAGGGGACGCGTGATGCGTCCGCGGTCCACGGGCCGACGCCCCGGGATCTGGTCGGATCCGTATTGACGGGAACGCCGCTACTGGTAGGGAGTACTCCCCTCCGTACGGAAAACAGTACCTGAAACACCAAGGAAAGGTAAAGCGATTGGTAAAAGAAAGACCAAACTACCTGGTCAGATGGTTTTACTGATGCTTGGCAAAGTCCTCTGTGGGGTCAGCGATTCCATGCGCGGCGGGCCGCCGCCACCTGGGAAAGCACCTGCTGGAGCACCTGACTGCCCGGCGGGACGAGCGCGGGTTCGTACGTCCAGGCGTGTCCCACCCACGGGTCGGCGAGATGGTCGTCGGGCACCGGGGTGAGTCGCAACAGCGAACGCCAGAGAGGATCGAGCAACGGCCCGTACGCGGCGGCGTCCTCCCGGTCCGCGACCATCATCAGATGGACGCCGACGGCCGGTCCCTCGTCCGCGAGATAGCGCAACTGCGTCACGGCGCGGTCGTCGAAGCCGTGCGGGAAGTCGTTGACGATCAACAGTTGTTCGGCGGTGTCGAGGTCCGGCGGCAGCGAGTCGGCCACGCCGCCACGCACCGCCATCTGCATCAGGTCGACACGCTGGGTGAGCCGGGCCAGCACCTCGCCCACCCCGGCGGCCCCGGCGGCGGGCGGAGCGTCGAGCACTCCGGAACGCACCAGCGGCGCGAGACACGAGGCTCCCGAACCGGCCGGGTCGATCACATGCACCGTGAACTCACCCGCGGGATAGACGGCGAGCAGCCGGGCGGCATGTGCCACTGCCGTGTCCATGGCGAGTCGGCGCAGTTCGTCGGAGTCGGCGAGCGGGTCGTCGAAGCCGGCGCGTCCGCTGTCGATCCACAGGCCACGTTCGAGCGGAAGCCGGACCAGCATCGGGATGCTCAGGTTCTCGCTCTCGGGCAGCCGGAGGCCGCCGAGGCGCAGGGCCATGGGGATCTCCATGGGCACCCGGTAGCCGTGCCAGACCGGGTTGTCCCAGGACGCGTACGCCGCGGGCAGCGCGGGCTCGACCACATCGGCCTCGGCCGCGAGCTGGGCGAGGTCCCGGTCGAGCGCGGCGCGGGCCTGGTCGACCAGGCCCGCCCGCTTGGCCTGGGCGGCCTCACGCGCGGCGTCGCCCTGCCCGCCGATCCGGCTGCGCGGGTCGGACAGGACCTGGTCGAGCTCCTGCTCCAGGCGCGAGTCGGCGAAGTCGACGGCGCTGCGATACGCGGCCGTGGTGCGCGCCAGGTCCTCGAACATGCCCCACACCTGGTTGTAGAGCCGCTCCTCCATGGACCAGCCGGTCGCGTCACCGGCGACGGGCTGGGCGGGCTGCCCCGGCGCGGCCGGTGGTGCGGTCGGCGCAGGCGGGGGCGGCGCGGCGGCCTGTCTGCCGGGGTGGCTGTAGTTGACCGGGCCGCCCGTCGGGGCGGACGGCTGGGTGACGGCGGAGGGGTCGGGCTGCGCGGGGCCTCCCGGGTAGCCCGACTGCGGCACCGTGGCTCCTTGCGGACCCGGCGCGTCGTACGGGGACTGCGGCGGTACGGTCCCGGAGGCGCCCTGCGGTCCGGGGTACGGCTGGTCCGGTCCCGGCGCCGAGGCGGCCGCCTGTCGTGAGCGATCCGTGTCCGCCGTACGCGGCGGGGGTGCCGACACCGAGCGGGCCAGCCCCTGGGCCACCGCTTCGTTGATGCTGCCCGCGAGCTGCCGGGCCTCGGACAGGCCCTGGTCGGTGAGGAGTTCGGCGAGGCCGCCCGCGTACCCCTGGCCGACCGCGCGTACCTTCCAGACGCCCTGTCTGCGGTAGAGCTCCAGGGCGACGACGGCCGACTCCGCGTCCAGGCCGGTGATGGTGTAGCTCGCGACCTCGGAGCCGTCGAGGCCGGTGACGGCGACGAAGGGGGCGGCGACGGCCCCGAACCGGACAGGGCCACCGACACCGGTCGGCAGTGCGAGCAGCACGCTGACGCGGTGCACGGTCCCCGGCAGGGCGTCCAGGTCGAACGCGAGACGGTGGTCGGCCGCCGCCTGCTTGGAGACCTCGAGTCCGGGCAGGGTCGGCGCGCCCGGGTGAGCCACCCATTCGATGCCCCGGACCCTGCCCTGCTCGTCGCTCAGCGTGGCCCCGGCCACGATCGGCCGGCCGGCCGATACGCGGACCTCAAGACGGGCCTGGGAGAGCGGGTGGTTCTGCCCCCGGACCAGCTCGGCCGTCATCGCCTTGTCCCCCCGTGTCGCTTCGTGTGCCGGGCGCCGCGCTGCCTACAGGTGCGGCAGGATCGCGGGCATCAGGTCCTGGAAGGTACGGCCGTTGGCCGGTGTGCCCAGGGCCGTCATCTGCCAGCCGGGGCCCGCGCGGTGCACCTTCGCCATGATCTGCGCCGTGTACTGGCCGCCGCCCGCGAGCGTGTAGCGGGCGAGCTCCTGGCCGTTGGTCTCGTCGACCAGACGGCAGAACGCGTTCTGCACTTCCTGGAACGTCTGGCCCGTGAAGGAGTTCACGGTGAAGATGATCTGGTCGATGTGGACCGGGATGCGCTGGAGGTCGACGAGGATCGCCTCGTCGTCGCCGCCCTGGCCCACGCCGCCGACCAGGTTGTCACCGGTGTGCCGCACGGATCCGTCGTCGCTGACGAGGTGACGGAAGAACACCACGTCGACGGGCTGCTTGTCCGCGAACAGCACGGCGGACGCGTCGAGGTCGATCTCCCGGGTGCGCGAGCCGAACAGGCCGCGCCGGGGAGCCGCCTGCCAGCCGAGCCCCATGCGCACCGCGGTCAGGGTGCCCCCGTCGTTCTTCTGCAGACTGATGGCCTGACCCTTGGTCATGTTGACCGTCACGCGCTGTTCCCCTCTCGAGCTGTCCCCTGTTGCCGCGGAGTCCGCGGATGTCCAGCACCCTACGCAGCGCCGGCGACCGTGCCGAACCCTGGGGCGCGCTTTGTGTCGGTGTTGCAACACAGCGCGCATCCACCGAGGTCCGGCACGGTAGGCGGGGCCTCAGGCCAGGCCCGCCTCCTTCATCTGGCGCAGCTCCTTCTTCATCTCGGACACCTCGTCGCGCAGCCGTGCCGCGATCTCGAACTGGAGGTCGGCCGCGGCGGCCCGCATCCGCTCCGTCATCTCCTCGATCTGCCCGGTGAGTTCGGCCGCGGGGCGGTCGGTCGGCACCGTCTCCTTGGCCTTGCCCTTGGCGGACTTGGCCGCCTTGCCGCCGAGCGAGGGCACGGGGGCCTTGGCTCCCTTGCCGTCCTTGCCCTTGCGGTATCCGGAGCCGAGCAACTGCTCCGTGTCGATGTCCTCGCGGGCGATCTGAGCCACGATGTCGTTGATCTTCTTGCGAAGGGGCTGCGGGTCGATGCCCCGCTCCTCGTTGTAGGCGACCTGCTTCTCCCGGCGGCGGTTGGTCTCCTCGATGGCCTTCTCCATCGCCGGGGTGATCCGGTCGGCGTACATGTGGACCTGGCCGGAGACGTTGCGCGCCGCGCGGCCGATGGTCTGGATCAGCGAGGTGCCCGAACGCAGGAAGCCCTCCTTGTCGGCGTCGAGGATCGACACCAGGGAGACCTCGGGCAGGTCGAGGCCCTCGCGCAGCAGGTTGATGCCGACCAGGACGTCGAACTCGCCCGAGCGCAGCTCGCGCAGCAGCTCGACACGGCGCAGGGTGTCGACGTCGCTGTGCAGATAGCGCACCTGGATGCCGAGCTCCAGGAAGTAGTCGGTGAGGTCCTCGGCCATCTTCTTGGTGAGCGTGGTCACCAGGACGCGCTCGTCCTTCTCGGTGCGTGCCCGGATCTCGTGCACCAGGTCGTCGATCTGGCCCTCGGTGGGCTTGACGACGACCTCGGGGTCGATCAGACCGGTGGGGCGGATGATCTGCTCGACAAAGCCGTCCCCGCGGGAGAGCTCGTACTTGCCGGGCGTCGCCGACAGGTAGACGGTCTGGCCGATGCGCTCCTGGAACTCCTCCCACTTCAGAGGGCGGTTGTCCAGGGCAGAGGGCAGCCGGAAGCCGTGGTCGACGAGGGTGCGCTTGCGGGAGGCGTCACCCTCGTACATGGCGCCGATCTGCGGCACGGTGTTGTGCGACTCGTCGATGACGAGCAGGAAGTCGTCCGGGAAGTAGTCGATCAGCGTGTTCGGCGGGGAGCCGGGTTCGCGGCCGTCGAAGTGCATCGAGTAGTTCTCGACGCCGGAGCAGGAGCCGATCTGGCGGAGCATCTCCAGGTCGTACGTCGTACGCATGCGCAGGCGCTGGGCCTCCAGGAGCTTGCCCTGCTTCTCCAACTCGGCGAGGCGCTCACCCAGTTCCTTCTCGATGTCGTTGACCGCGCGCTCCATGCGCTCGGGGCCGGCCACGTAGTGGGACGCCGGGAAGACGTAGACCTGGTTGTCGTCGCTGATGACCTCACCCGTGAGCGGGTGCAGCGTGGAGAGCGCCTCGATCTCGTCGCCGAACATCTCGATGCGGACGGCGAGCTCCTCGTAGACCGGGAAGATCTCGATGGTGTCGCCGCGGACCCGGAAGGTGCCGCGGGCGAACGCCACGTCGTTGCGCGTGTACTGGATATCGACGAAGCGGCGCAGCAGGTCGTCGCGGTCGATCTCGTCGCCGACCTTGAGGCTGACCATCCGGTCGACGTACTCCTGCGGTGTGCCGAGGCCGTAGATACAGGAGACCGAGGCGACCACCACGACGTCGCGGCGGGTGAGCAGCGAGTTGGTCGCGGAGTGGCGCAGGCGCTCGACCTCCTCGTTGATCGAGGAGTCCTTCTCGATGTAGGTGTCCGACTGCGGGACGTAGGCCTCGGGCTGGTAGTAGTCGTAGTACGAGACGAAGTACTCGACCGCGTTGTTCGGCAGCAGCTCGCGGAACTCGTTGGCCAACTGGGCGGCCAGCGTCTTGTTCGGTGCCATGACGAGCGTGGGGCGCTGGAGCTTCTCGATCATCCACGCGGTGGTGGCGGACTTGCCGGTGCCGGTCGCGCCCAGCAGGACGACATCCTTCTCACCCGCGCGGATGCGCTTTTCCAGGTCGGCGATGGCCGCCGGCTGGTCGCCGCTCGGCTGGTAGGGGCTGACGACCTCGAAGGGCGCCACCGAACGTTCGATCTTTGATACGGGCCGCATGGGTTCCACCGTACGACCCCGCACTGACAACGGGCCCGGATCACCAGTTCTGGGGGGTGCGCGAGCTGCGGTGGCCGCGCTCCCGGCCGGCGCGCGGCAGGGGGCGGCGGCCGACGTACTGGACCGTGGAGTGGGCCGGGACGCCGGGCCGGTGCTCCGCGGGCCTCCAGTCGGGCTTGCCCATGACCATCAGCGGGTCGAACATCACGACGACGCCCGCCAGACACAGGAAGACCAGCGGGCCGATCATCATGGGGGCGAGCAGTGCGGCGGCCGAGTCGCCGCCGGGGCTGCTGGACGTGCCGTGGAGGTGGACGCTGAGGGCGGCCATGCCCGTGTAGTGCATACCCGTGACGGCCAGGCCCATGACGAGGCTGGCGCCCACGCTCCACAGGAATCCCCGGACCTGCCCCGCCGCCCACAGAGCGGCGGTGGCGGCGACGACGGCTATGACCACCGAGGCGGAGACGGTGAGGGTGTTGTACTCGAGGTTCCCGTTGAGGCGCATGCCGGCCATGCCCAGGTAGTGCATCGAGGCGACTCCGAGACCGGTGATGGTGCCCCCGGTGAAGAGCGCCGTTCCGGTGGCGCCCCGGTAACCCACGATGAAGATCCCGATGCCGACCATCACGATGGCCACGCCCAGGCTCGCGAACGTCGTCGGCTTGTCGTAGTGGACCGGGGTCTCCTTTACGGCGAACCCCATCATGGCTATGAAATGCATGGTCCATATGCCCGAGGCGATCGCCACCGAGCCGAGCGCGAGCCAGCCGGCCCGCCAGGAGTGGGCGACGAGCATCGATCTGGTGGTGCAGCGCAGGCCGAGCGCTCCGCCCAGGCAGGCCATGAGATACGCCACCAGCGGTGTGACGAGTCCGTAACTGAAGCCGTCGACCGTGCCCTGCATGCGCGGCTGCCCTTTCCGCCCTTTTACGCCAGAAATTCCCGGAAATGCCCCCACCCTCGGGACCGAAACAACGGCCAGGGTCGAGGCAGAGAGTATGACCCTCACCTGAATGGTCGAACGATTTTCCGGCAAAGAATCACGACCTCGCCGCACCTGTGTGATGTCAGTGTGCGGACTTGGTCAACTCCATTCAATCCGTGTCCATCCGGTACCCCTCCGTCGTTGACTCTCTGCTGTCACTCTTGATCTGTCTGTGATCGCTCGACGCGAGGAGTACGTATGCACGCGCGCGTTGCCGCCGCCACGACCGCCGCGTTTGTCGGGGGAACCATCCTGATACTGCCCACCTCCCACGCACAGGCCGGCTCCCTGCGCAAAGCTCCGTTGATCGTCTCGCACCGCGGAGCGTCCGCCTACGCGCCCGAGAACACCCTCGCCTCCATCGACAAGGCGGCCGCGATGGGCTTCGGCTGGGTCGAGAACGACGTCCAGCGCACCAAGGACGGCGAGCTCGTCGTGCTTCACGACGCAAGCCTGGCGCGTACGACCGACGTCAAGAAGGTCTATCCGCACCGGGCTCCCTGGAAGGTCAAGGACTTCACCGCGGCGGAGATCGCGCACCTGGACGCGGGGAGCTGGTTCGGTCCCCGGTACGCGGGCACCCGTGTGCCGACGCTGAAGCAGTACATGAACCGCGTCTCGCACAATCACCAGAAGCTCGTGCTGGAGATCAAGAACCCCGAGCTCTATCCGGGTATCGAGCGGCAGACCCTCAAGGTCCTGAGCAACGAAGGCTGGCTGGATCCGGACCATCTCAGGAACCGGCTGGTCGTCCAGAGCTTCAGCGAGCAGAGCGTGCGGACGGTCCACGAACTGCGCCCCGGGATCACGACGGCCTTCCTGGGCAAGCCGTCGGTCGCGCGCCTGCACGAGTACGCGCGGTTCGCCGATCTGATCAACCCGGACCACGCCTCCCTCTCGGCCGGCTATGTCTCCGCCGTCCACTCGCTCGTCGGACCGCACAGTCGGCCGATGGAGGTCTTCGCCTGGACCATCGACGACGCGAACACCGCACGGCGCCTGGCGGGCTACGGCGTGGACGGCGTGATCACGAACAAGCCCGACGTGATCCGGAGCGCTCTGCAACAGACCTGATCGGTTGTCGGCGGGTCTCTTCGCCCGTGGTGCGGACGCCGGGCGGCGTCCGTGCCGCGGGCATTGTCAGTGGCGGATCGTACGGTGGATCGCATGAACAGCGATGGGCAGGACGAACAGCGGGTGGTGTGGACCGTCGTCGGCACGGACATCGGTCCGCTGCTGCTGGCGGCGACACCGGACGGCCTGGTGAACGTGGTGTTCCACGCCACGGACGCGGTGCGTGACAAGGCGCTCGAGCGGCTGGCCGCGCGTCTGGGCACCCAGCCGGTCGAGGCACCCGGGTCACCGCTCCTGGCCGAGTCGATACGCCAGTTCATGGCTTACTTCGCGGGCGAGCGGCGGGACTTCGAGCTGCCGCTGGACTGGTCACTGATCTCCGGGTTCAACCGTCAGGTGCTGCGCGAGCTGGCCGCGGGAGTTCCGTACGGCGGGGTCGTGGGCTATGGCGATCTGGCCCGGCGGGTCGGCCAGCCGCGCGCGGCGCAGGCCGTGGGCGTGGCCATGGGCTCGAACCCGCTGCCGGTCGTCGTGCCGTGCCACCGGGTGGTGGAGAGCGACGGCGGCATCGGGGGGTTCGGGGGCGGCCTGGAGACCAAGCGGAAGCTGCTGGCACTGGAAGGGGTGCTGCCGGAGCCGTTGTTCTGACGGGCGGCGCTGATGGGCGGCGCTGGCGGCTGTCTACGGTGCCTGCCGTGCTTGCCGTGCCCGGTGCGGGCTGCCGTTATCTGCCCGTACCTGCCGTACCTGCGGAGCCGACAGCGCCCATAGCTCGCGACAACCCTTGTTCATGTGGGGGCGCGGGCTGGAAACTGCGCCGGTGACCCGAGCCGATTCCAGCACGTCCGAGTGTGCGCCGTGACCGCCGTCGAGCGGCAGCTCGCCGTGCCCGTGGACGCCGAGGAGATACCGGCGTTGCGGCGCCGCATCACCGCCGTACTCATCGCCGGTCAGATCCTCGGCGGGCTCGGCGTCGCCACCGGCATCGCGCTGGCCACCGTGCTGGCCAAGCAGGTCAGTGGCACCGAGTCGCTCTCCGGGCTCGCGCCCACCGCGACGGTCACCGGGACGGCGGTACTCTCCGTGCCGCTGGCCGCGCTGATGACCGCGCGGGGGCGCCGCCCGGGCCTGGTGCTGGCCTACCTCATCGGGGCGTCGGGAGCGGGCGTCGTCGTGGTCGCCGCGTGTGTGGGGAGCTTTCCGCTGCTGCTGCTCGGCATGGCGGGCTTCGGCGCGGCCTCCTCGGCGAACCTCCAGGCGCGGTTCGCGGCCGCCGATCTGGCGGAGCCGCAGCGGCGTGCCCGGGCCATTTCGAACGTGGTGTGGGCGACCACGATCGGAGCGGTGCTGGGGCCCAACATCGCCGCGCCCGCCGGACGCAGCGTCTCCGAGCTCGGGATACCCGAGGCGGCGGGGCCGTTTCTCTGGGCGGCCGGGGTCTTCCTCCTCTCCGCCCTGCTGATGGCCGTGCTGCTGCGGCCCGATCCCCTGCTGACCGCCCGGGCGCTGGCACCCGTCGAGGAGCAGTCGGCTCAGGCGCGTTCCATCCGCGCCGGCTTCGCCGCAGTAGCCGCCTCACCGCGGGCCAGGCTGGCGCTCGTGACCGTGGCCGTCTCGCACACCGCAATGGTCTCGATCATGTCGATGACCCCCGTCGACCTCGGACACCACGGGGCGAGCATCGATCTGATCGGGCTGGTGATCAGTGGCCACATCGCGGGCATGTACGCGTTCTCGCCCCTCATGGGGCGGCTCTCGGACCGGCTCGGGCGGCTCTCGGGGATCGGACTCGCCGTGGGCCTGCTGGCCTGCGCGGCGCTCCTCGCGGGCACGGCGGGCGGCAGCCACGGACAGATCGCCGCGGGGCTCTTCGTCCTGGGCCTCGGCTGGTCGTCCGGGCTCGTGTCCGGCTCGGCGCTCCTGACGGACTCGGTGCCCCAGGCCGCGCGGGCCGCCGCCCAGGGAGTGTCCGACCTGACCATGAACACGGCGGCCGGCCTCGGTGGGGCGACCGCCGGTCTCGTCGTCGCACAGGCGAGCTACGGGTGGCTGAACCTCCTCGCCGCGTGCCTGCTGGTGCCGCTGGGCGGGCTGGCGCTGTTCACGCGGCGCCGAGGCCAAAGCCGCCGGTGAGCGCCGACGGGGCCTCAGAGGCTGCTTCAGAGGCTGATGTGGTACGCCTTGCGGAGTGTCTCGTGCACGGTCCACGTCGTACGGTCGCCCTCGCGCAGCACGGCCGCGTCGCCCGGGCCCACCTCGATCACGTCGCCGCCCTCGACCTCGATCGTGGCGCGGCCACTGACGACGACGAAGAGTTCGTTGGCCTCGATGTCCGTCACCACGCCGGGCGTGATCTGCCAGATGCCGCGCAGTTGCTTGCCGTCGGCCGCCTCCCACAGCACCTTGCCGCTCACCACCGGATCACCGGAGACGATCTGAGCCGGGTCCAGGGGTTCCGGTTCCAGCTCGGCGTCGGGGATGTGCACGGCGAAGGACGGGGTGGCCCGTGTGTTCGTGGTCATGAGCGGTCACCTTAAGGGCATGCGAGAAAGCCTCACGCGGAGGGTGGTCGGAAAGCCCGGAACCTAGTCGTAGTGGCGCGCCTCGAACACATTTCCGTCCGGGTCCTGGAAGTAGAAGCTGCGCTTGGCCATGCCACGGGCGCCGAAGGAGTCGTACGAGAAGCCCGAGAGGGGGACGGACCGTTCCTCCAGGCGTGTGTGCAGCGCGTCGAAATCGGCTTCCTGGAGGGACAGGCATACGTGGTTGACCGGGTGCCCCGCGCTGTCCGCGGCGCCCGGGATCATGTTCATGTACGCGGCCATGGGGAGGGCCATGAGGTCGAAAATGGTCTCTCCATTGAGGCGCACGGAGGGAAACGGTGCCTTCCCCTCCGCGTATTCGGCGACCCTCACGGGTTCCAGGCCGACCGACTTCTCGTAGAAGTCGGCCGAGGCGACCGGATCGCGCACCCACAGAACGACATGGTCAAGTCGTGCCGAGTTGTCCGTCATGCCCCCAGGCTGGTGTCGTACGCCGCAGGCCGCAAGGGTTTGACCGGGCGCGCCGTCCGCCAGAGATGAGGAAAGGCGACAGACAGGAGGCAGGCACGTGATCGTGGTGTCCGAAGAGGTGCGGGAGGCGCTCGACGCGCGCCGGCCGGTGGTGGCCCTGGAGTCGACGATCATCGCGCACGGGCTGCCTCGCCCGCGCAATCTGCAGGTCGCGCTGGAGCTGGAGGACGTCGTACGGCAGGAGGGCGCCGTACCGGCGACGATCGCCGTGCTGGACGGGCGGCCCCATGTCGGACTGGACAAGGAGCAGCTGGAGCGGGTCGCCAACGAGGACGGGATCCGCAAGCTGGGGCACCGCGATCTGCCGCTCGCGGTGGCGGCGGGCGCGAGCGGCGCGACGACCGTGTCCGCGACGGCGTTGCTGGCCTCTCTCGCGGGCGTCCGCGTGTTCGCGACGGGCGGCCTCGGCGGGGTGCACCGGGAATGGACGGTGACGCAGGACGAGTCGGCGGACCTGGGCCTGCTGGCGCGGACCCGGATCACGGTGGTGTGCGCGGGCGTCAAGTCGATCCTGGACGTGCCGGCGACGCTGCAGCGCCTGGAGACACTGGGCGTCGCGGTGGCCGGGTACGGCACCGGCCGCTTCCCCGGCTTCTATCTGTCCGACTCGGGACATCCCGTGGACTGGACGCTGGACTCCCCCGGACAGGTGGCGGACGTCATGCGCGCGCAGGACGCGCTCGGCGGCCCGGAATCGGCGCTCATCGTGGCGAACCCGGTCCCCGAGGAGGAGCAGCTCGATCCCGCGCTCCACGCGCGCGTGCTCGCCGAGGCGTTGCGGGCGTGCGAGGCGGAGGGCGTGAGCGGGCAGGCCGTGACGCCGTTCCTGCTCGACCATCTGGTGCGGCACACCGACGGCGCTTCACTGAGCGCCAATCTGGCGGCGGTGCGCGGCAACGTACGACTCGCGGGACGGATCGCGGCGGCCTGGGCCGGGGCGTGAACGGGACGGATCGCGGCGGCGGTCCGGGCCGGGGCGCGAACCAGCGGGACCGGGGCGGAGCCGGGCAGGACGTGGGCCCGGCGACGGGAGCGCTGCTCGTCGTCGGTGACGTGGTCACAGACATCGTCGCCCGGCACCGTGGGCCGCTCGCGTCGGGCACCGACACGGCCGCCGCGATCCGGACCCTGCCGGGTGGAGCCGGCGCCAACGTCGCGTGCTGGGCGGCGCATTGGGGCCGCGCCGAGGTGCGGTTGCTGGGCCGGGTGGGGGCGGATGCCGCCGCTTGGCACGAGCGTGAGCTGGTGGCATGTGGCGTGCGCCCCCTCCTCGTCGTCGATCCGCAGGCGCCGACGGGGACGGTGATCTGCCTGGTGGACCAGGGTGCCTCGGCTGAGCGGACGTTCCTCACCGACAGCGGGGCCTCCCTGCGGCTCGACCCCGACGACTGGTCGCCCGCGCTGCTCGACGGTGTCGCGCGGCTGCATCTGTCGGGCTATCTGTTCTTCTCCGAGCCGAGCCGGGCACTGGTGTCGGTGGCTATGGAGTCGGCACGCGCGCGTGGGGTACCGGTCAGCCTGGACCCCGCGTCGGCGGGGTTCCTCACGGAACTGGGCGCGGATCGTTTCCTCGCGCTCGCCGAGGGCGTCGACCTGCTGCTGCCCAGTCGCGACGAGGCGTTCCTGTTGACGGGACTGCCCGATCCGGCGGACGCGGCGGCCAAGTTGAGCCGCCACGTCCCCCTGGTCGTCGCGAAGCAGGGCCCTGACGGGGCCTTGGTGGCCCGCTCGGGCACCGTGCAGGCCCACGTCCCCGCGGTGCCCGCGGACCCTCGCGACACCACGGGCGCCGGCGACGCCTTCACCGGAGCGTTCCTCGCCGCCCTTCTCGCGGGCGCCGAGCCCGAGGCGGCGGCGGTGGAGGGGTGCAGGGCGGGGGCGATGGCGGTGGAGCGGGTCGGGGGCAGGCCCGAGGGGGCGCGGGTCCGGTAGTGGCGCTACTTGCGTCCCCAGGCCGAGATCATCGGCGCGGTCGCCAGGTCCATCGAGCCGGAGGCCACGTTGGCCAGGTGCCGGTCGATGTCCTCGTTGGTGGCGATTCCCGCGGTGACGAGCTGGTCGCGGATCTGACGGACCGTCGCGGACTCGAGGTCCGCGCAGGCGGTCGAGGTGACGGGGAAGTACGCGTCGGCCTCCACCTCGCGCAGTCCCGCTTCCCGCAGCAGGCGAGGGAGTTTGCGGCCGTAGGAAAGGTCGGCGCCGCGCTCGGCGAGCAACTTGCGGAAACCGTGCCTCAGCCGGTTCGCGAGCTGTTGCTCGGGACCATGCTCATCGGGGCAGAGCAGCGGTTGCAGCGCGGGGTCGGCGTCCTCGACGAGAAGCCGCCCGCCGGGCCGAAGCGCCTTGACCATCGACCGCAACGCCCGCTCCCGGTCCGGCACATGGACCAGCACGAGCCGTGCGTGCACGAGGTCGAAGCCCTCCCCCGGCGGTTCCTCGGCGCCCACGTCGTGCACCCGGATCTCGACCGGCTGGCGGGCCGCGGAGGCCGCCCACGACGTGTCGATGTCGGTCGCGACGACCCGCCCGGTCGGGCCGACCTTCTTGGCGAGCCAGGACACCACGGACGTGCCACCCGCGCCGACCTCCCAGCAGCGCCAGCCGGACCCGATGCCGAAGCGCTCGAAGTGCCGGAAGGTGGTGGGGTCGAAAAGAGTGGCGAAGGCGTCGAAGCGCTGCCCCGCCTCGGTCTGCCGGTTGTCGAGGAGATAGCCGTCGGTTTGCGTCATACAGCGATCATCCCAGTTGACCGGCTTGTCCGGAATCGCCGACGCTCCCGTTCTCCTCACCCGTGCGTCACCGCGGGCACCGCACGCCTCTGACGCTCGGACAACAACCCTGCCGGTCTGGTCCGATGTCGCCCGGCACCATCGAAACGAAGTGGAACATTCCGTTCCCACAGGCTTTCCCGGCGAGCGAGAGGGACTGGCAGACTTGCACGCCAGGGCGCAAAGTGCGGCGCGAGGAGATCCACGCAAGGAGTTCCGGATGTCCATGGCAGGGAATCTGCGGAAGGTCACGAGCCTCGGCAAGGTCGGTGGGCTCCGCAAGGTGGCGCGGCTGGCCCGGCGGCGTACCCGTGTCGACCTGAGTCACCACGCCCGGTCCCCGCTGGGCACGGCGGTGGTGAACTGCGTGGCGTATCAGGACGGCGCCAGGGTCCCGGGCGGACGTGATCTCGTCGAGACCGTGCAGCGGATCCGCAAGAGCGACGAGGGTTTCGTCTGGCTCGGACTCCACGAGCCCACGGACCTGGAGTTCGCCGGCATAGCAGACCTCTTCGACCTGCACCCGCTGGCAGTAGAGGACGCGGTGGAGGCCCATCAGCGGCCGAAGCTCGAGCGGTACGGCGACACACTCTTCGCGGTGTTCAAAACGGTCTGCTACGTCGACCACAAGGAGCTGACGGCGACCAGCGAGGTGGTGAACACCGGCGAGATCATGGTCTTTGTCGGGTCCGACTTCGTCATCACCGTGCGGCACGGACGGCACGGGTCGCTGGGGCCGCTGCGCGAGGAGCTGGAGGCGGACACCCGTCAACTCGCCAAGGGCCCGGCCGCGGTGCTGCACGCGATCGCTGACCATGTGGTCGACGACTACGTGCATGTGACGGACTCGGTCCAGGAGGACATCGACCAGGTCGAGGCCGATGTGTTCGCCGAGAACGGCGCGCGGGCGGACGCGGGCCGCATCTACCAGCTCAAGCGCGAACTCCTGGAACTGAAGCGGGCGGTGGTGCCACTCACCCGCCCCGTCCAGGAGCTCGCCACCCGGCCTATTCGGGTGATCGCCCCGGAGATACAGGCGTACTTCCGGGACGTGTCCGACCATCTGCTGCGGGTCACCGAGCAGGTCGCCGCCTTCGACGAACTGCTCAACTCGATCCTTCAGGCACACCTCGCGCAGGTGACGGTGGCACAGAACGAGGACATGCGGAAGATCACGGCATGGGCGGCGGTCATCGCTGTACCGACGATGGTCTGCGGGCTTTACGGCATGAACTTCGACCACATGCCGGAACTGCACTGGCGGTTCGGTTACCCCATAGTCATCGGCGTGATCACCCTCGCCTGCCTCGTCCTGTACCGGGGGTTCCGGCGCAACGGCTGGCTGTGAGAGCGGTGAGCCGCCCCTCGCCCGGCACGGCCGGCCGGGCGGGAGTGCGCGCTCATGACCCTCCCGGTCGGGAGAGTCCGCGCGGTCAGCGCACCGCGCTCCTCGAGTAGACGCTCTCGACCCACGCGGCAAGCTGTTCGTCCGTCAGATGCTGGGCCAGGTCGGCCTCGCTGATCATGCCGACAAGGCGTTTGTTCTCGATCACGGGAAGCCGGCGGATCTGGTGCCCCTTCATCTCCTGGAGCACCTCGCCGACATCGGCGCCCGACTCGATCCAGCGCGGGGTGCCCTGGGCCATCTCACCCGCGGTGACCTGGGCCGGGTCGTGGCCCATGGCGACACAACCGACGACGATGTCGCGGTCGGTGAGGATGCCGCAGAGCCGTTCGTTCTCGTCGCTGATGGGCAGCGCGCCCACGTTGAGCTCACGCATCAGCTGGGCTGCGCGGTCCAGGGTCTCGTGAGCGGGGATCCACTGGGCACCACGGTGCATGATGTCTCCGGCGGTGGTCATGAAGTACCTCCCGGTGCCGGACGGCCGGCGCGGCGCGGAACACACCGCTAGTCCCGGCGCCCTACATTCTCGCCGTGTCCCCAGGCACGCGCACCCGGAAGTCCGGGATGCGCTTTCGTGGCCGCCGCTCAGCCGTTCCAGGCGGGGTGGCGTGGATCGTCGGCGCGGACCAGGACGTCGGCCGTGGCGCCCGGGTCCACCTCCGTCTCGTAGCGCTCGAAGGCGGGCAGGGTCCAGTGCTCAGGTTCCGGAGTGCGGCGGCGAAGGGCGCCCGGGGAGAGGAGGACGTGGACGCTCAGGTCGAACGGGAACCAGTGCCGAAGCAGGAAGGGGCCTTGGAGCAACAGCACCCCGCCGGGTGGGAGCTGGACATAGGGGCTGCGGGTGGCGCGGTCGGTGACCGGGTCCCAGAGGTCGGGCAGGACGCGGCCGTCGCCGCCGGGGTCGAGCGGGCCGAAGACCTCGCGCCACAGGGCGCCGGTGTCGACCCAGCCGTTGTAGTACGCCTCGGCGTCCTCGTGACCGTATTCGAACCGGAGTGACGCGGGGCGCAAGAAGCCCTCCGTGCCGACGACGAGCGAGGACCGGCCGCGTATGCGCAGCGCCTCACAGACGCGGTGGGCGAGGTCACCGGGGTGAGCGGCGGGGGCTCCGTCGAAGGCGATCCGCGGCCACGGACTGCCGTCGTCCGGTTTCAGGTCGAGCAGACGCTCGGCGAGGAGGTCGCCGAGCCGTTCCCAGGTGATCGCTTCGAGTCGCACAGGCCCATGATGCCGCGATCACGCGTCGCTCTCGTGGGGGCGGCGAGGGGCGAGTGCGGACAGCGACGGCGGACGGAGGCCGCGCGCGACTCCGGGCGTGGGCCGCGACCAGGGAGGGAGGCGTCAAGGAGGGCGGATGTGGCCGGGAGGGGTCGCGCCGAAGAGGAGGGCCGTGGCCAGGAGGGAGGGACATCGAGGAGGGGGGCTGTGGGCCGGGGGCGGCCGCGTCGGTCAAGAGGCGGTGCCGAGAACGAGGCGGGGCTCGACGAGGACGCGGGGGGGGCGAGGAGGACGCGGGGCGGGTCGAAGAGGACACGGGGCGGGTCGAGGAGAAGGAGGCGTCGAGAAGGGGGCGGCATCGCGTAGGGAGCCGCCCCGGACGGGGGAATGAACGACCTATGGCACCGATCGCAAATCCCCCGCCCCATGGCGGACTTCTCGTCATCCAGCCGCTCAAGAAGCGCCGCTGTGTCGAGTGCCGGAGTGGGCCGTTGGCGCTGCTGGTGCTGGAAGAGGGGGAGTCACGCTGTCTGGACTGCGCGGACCTGGGACACCTGGTGTTCCTGCCGCGGGGCGACACCGCGCTGACGCGCCGGTCACGGGAGGGCAGCGCGCTGTCGGCGGTGGTGGTGCGCTTCAACCGGCGGCAGAGCCGGTACGAGCGGCAGGGCGTCCTCGTCGAGGAGGCGGCGCTCGCCCGGGCCGAGGAGCGGTGCCTGGCGGATGCGGAGGCGCGACGGCGGCGGCGGGCTCGGGACGCGCGTCGGCGGGAGGCGGAGGATCTGCGGTTCACGGAGGCGTTCGCGCGGGAGATACGCGGGCTCTTTCCCGGCTGTCCCGTCGACCGGGCGCACGCGATCGCCGCGCACGCCTCGGTGCGCGGGAGCGGGCGGGTGGGGCGCAGCGCCGCGGGCCGTGCGCTGTCCGAGGCCGCCGTGACGGCCGCGGTCCGTGCCGCCGTACGGCACACGGACACTCCGTACGACCAGTTGCTGATGAGTGGCGTGCCGCGGCACGAGGCGCGCCGGCGGATCGCGGCCGCGGTGGAGGCGCGGCTTGAGGGGTGGCAGGACGAGCTCGCGGCACGCGCGTGACGGCGTGCACCTGGAGACGGCGTGCCCGTGAAGACGTGCCATCCGGTTCTGGACGCTCGCGCATGCCGCCGCGTCCCTCGGCCATGGTCACTGTGACAGTAAGGGATTTCACTTGTGGTGACGGTGGGTGCCGTGCAGGATCTCAGAATCTCAGGATCTTGGACTTCGGCTTCGGCTTCGGCTTCGGCTTCGGCTTCGGCTTCGGCTTCGGGGAGCTACGGGGGAGTTGTCATGATCGATGGACCGTATTTCGTGCTGACCGTGCTGGGGGTGCTCGGCTGCGGGCTGGTGGCCGGGGTGTTCTGCGGGTTCTCGACGTTCGTGATGCGGGGGCTCGCCGAGTTGCCGCCCGCGCAGGGCGTGGCGGCGATGAACGCGATCAACGTGGCCGCGGTGCGCCCGCCGTTCATGCTCGTGTTCGTCGGGTCGGCGGGGCTGTGTGCCGTGCTCGCCGTGGTCACCTTCGTGCTGCTGCCCGACGAGGGGACGGTGGAGCTGTTGCTGGGCAGCGCGTTGTATCTGTTCGGGACGTTCGGGGTGACGGTCGTCGCGAACGTCCCGCGCAACGACGCGCTGCTGAAGCTGGCCCCGGGTACGCCGGAGGCCGCCGTGTACTGGCGTTCGTATGTGCGCGAGTGGACGATGTGGAACCACATCCGCGCGGTCGCGTCGGCCGCCGCGGCGGTCTCGTACACGCTGGCGCTCACGTGAGGCCGGCGGCCCCCACGACCGGGGCCCGCAGCTGAGCGGCAGGGTACTCGGGGGCGACGTATCGTGGCGGGAAAGGAGTGCCGCCCAGGGCCGTGGGCCGAAGGCGTTCGATGGTCGCGCGGCCCCGTACCGGTACGCGTACGTGAGGGAGACGGCCATGGCCGATCCCAAGGGATTCATGACCACTCCGCGCGAGGAGAATCCCCGTCGGCCCGTCGAGGAACGGGTGCGGGACTGGAACGAGGTGTACGTCCCCGGTGCGCTGCTGCCGATCATCAGCAGGCAGGCCGACCGTTGTATGGACTGCGGTATCCCGTTCTGTCACGACGCCTGCCCGCTGGGCAATCTGATTCCCGAGTGGAACGACCTGGTCTCGCGCGAGGACTGGCGGGCGGCGAGCGACCGGTTGCACGCGACGAACAACTTTCCCGAGTTCACCGGCCGGCTGTGTCCCGCGCCCTGCGAGGCGGGCTGTGTTCTCGCGATCAACCAGCCCGCGGTGACCATCAAGAACGTCGAGGTCGCCATCGCCGACCGCGCCTGGGCGGACGGTTTCACGCCGCCGCGTCCACCGGACCGGCTCTCGGGCCGTACGGTCGCGGTGATCGGGTCGGGGCCCGCCGGGCTCGCCGCGGCGCAGCAGCTGACCCGGGCCGGGCACACCGTCGCCGTGTACGAGCGGGCGGACCGGATCGGTGGGCTGCTGCGGTACGGGATCCCCGCGTTCAAGATGGAGAAGCGGCATCTGGACCGGCGGCTGGAGCAGATGCGGGCGGAGGGCACGAAGTTCCGGACGTCCACGACGATCGGCCGGGACCTCGGGGCGGCCGAGCTGCGGGCGCGCTACGACGCCGTCGTGCTCGCGGTCGGTGCCACGGCCTGGCGCGAACTGGACGTTCCGGGGCGGGAGTTGGCCGGCATCCATCAGGCGATGGAGTACCTGCCGTTGGCCGACCGGGTGTGCGAGGGGGATCTGGAGGTCTCCCCCTTGTCCGCGGCCGGGAAGCATGTCGTCATCGTCGGCGGCGGTGACACGGGCGCCGACTGTCTGGGGACCGCCGTGCGGGAGGGCGCCGCGTCCGTGACCCAGCTCGACATCTACGCGCAGCCGGAGGCCGAGCGCGACGAGGACGTCGAGCCGTGGCCGACATACCCGAAGATCTACCGGCTCTCGGCCGCGCACGAGGAAGCCCGCGACCTGGAGACCGCGCCCGCCGCGGACGCGGACGCGCGCCTCTTCGCGGCGTCCACGCTCCACTTCACCGGGGACGCGGACGGGCATGTGCGCTCCCTGCACCTGGTCGAGGTCGACGAGCGGCGCCGCCCGGTCCCCGGCTCCGGGCGGACCCTCCCCGCCGACCTCGTGCTGCTCGCTCTCGGCTTCTCGGGGCCCGACCGGCACGACGGGCTGATCGACCAGCTCGGCCTGGTCCTCGACGCGCGCGGCACGATCACCCGCGACACCGACTTCGCGACCAACGTGCCCAAGGTGTACGTCGCCGGGGACGCGGCCCGCGGGCAGTCGCTCATCGTGTGGGCCATCGCCGAGGGGCGGGCGGTGGCGGCCGCCGTGGACCGCGCGCTGGCCGGGACATCGCAGCTGCCGGCGCCGATCGGACCGTACGACCGCCCCATGACCGCGTAGGGCTCCGCCGGTCGGTGCACGAGACACCGGGCCTGCGTTGCCGTGCGGGTCAGCGGCGTTCGTCCGTGCCCGCCACCTTCGCCGTGGCCAGCGCGACCCGGTTCCAGGTGTTGATCGTGAGGATGAGGGCCAGGACATGGGCCAGTTCCTGGTCGTCGAAGTGGGCGGCGGCCTCCGCGTAGACGTCGTCGGGCACGCCCGCGTCGGCGACGCGCGTGATCGCCTCCGTGAGGGCGAGGGCCGCGCACTCCCTCTCGGTGAAGAAGTGCCGGGCCTCACGCCACACCGGGACCATGTGCAGGCGGTCCTCGCTCTCGCCGGCCTTGCGGGCGTCGTTGGTGTGCATGTGGAGGCAGTACGCGCAGTGGTTGAGGTGGGAGGCGCGGATCTGGATCAGTTCGACGAGGGCCGGGTCGAGCCCGTCGCGGGCCGCCGCGTCGAAGCCGACGAGGGAGCGGAAGACCTTCGGGGCGGACTTCGCGAAGTCGAGGCGAGCGGGAACGGTGGCCGTCGTGTTCATGATGCCCCTCGTGTTCGTCGTGTTCGTCGCGTCCGTCGTGTTCGTGTTCGTCGTCATGACCATGAATCTACGGACTGGAAAGACCGACTGTAGGGTGCATTTTCATGGCGAAATCATGGGTCAATTCTGCGCAGCGGATCGGCGCCGACCTGCATCTGGAGCTGTCCGGACCGGGCGGACGGCGGGCCGCGCTGATCCGGGCGCTGCGCGAGGCCGTACGCGAGGGCAGGCTCGCCCCGGGCACCCGGCTGCCGCCGTACCGCTCGCTCGCCGCCGACCTGGGCGTGGCCCGCAACACGGTCGCCGACGCGTACGCCGAACTCGTCGCCGAGGGCTGGCTGACCGCCCGGCAAGGGTCGGGCACCCGCGTCGCCGAGCGCGCCGAACCGCTGGGGGCCCCGGAGCGCGTACCGAAGGCACCTCCACGCGCGCGTGGACCCCTACACGATCTGCGGCAGGGGACACCTGACGCCTCGTCGTTCCCGCGTGCCGCCTGGCTCGCCTCGTACCGGAGGGCGCTCCAGCAGGCACCCAACGCGGCCTTCGGGCCCGGCGATCCCGCGGGCCGCTCGGAACTGCGCGAGGCCCTCGCCGAGTACCTGGCCCGCGCGCGGGGCGTGCGCACCGAGCCGGGGCGGATCGTGATCTGCTCGGGCTTCGCGCACGCCCTGCGGCTGCTCTTCCCGGGCGTGTTGCGCGGGCCGCTGGCGGTCGAGTCGTACGGCCTCGGCTTCCACCGCGAGTTGCTGGCCGCCGCGTCGGTTCGGACCGTGCCGCTGCCGCTGGACGAGGACGGCGCCCAGGTGGGCGAGTTGGGCCGGGAGCGGGCGGTGCTGCTCACGCCGGCGCACCAGTTCCCGACCGGTGGTCCGCTGCACCCGGAGCGGCGGGCCGCCGTCATCGACTGGGCACGCGCGCGTGGCGGCGTGATTCTGGAGGACGACTACGACGGCGAGTTCCGCTACGACCGCAAGCCCGTCGGCGCCGTACAGGGACTGGACCCCGAGCGGGTCGTCCTCATCGGCTCGGTGAGCAAGAGTCTGTCGCCCGCGCTGCGGCTCGGCTGGATGGTCCTTCCGCGCCGTTACGTCGACGCCGTCCTCGCCGTCAAGGGCGAACGGGAGGCGTGGGCAAGCGTCCTGGAGCAGCTGACGCTCGCGGACTTCCTCGCCTCCGGGTCGTACGACCGTCATGTCCGCCGGATGCGGCAGCGGTACCGCGGGCGGCGTGACCGGCTCGTCGCGGCTCTCGCGGAGCGAGCGCCGCACATCGAGGTGACGGGGATCGCGGCCGGGCTGCACGCGGTGCTGCGGCTGCCGCCCGGGACGGAGCGGTCGGCCGTCAAGGCCGCGACCTGGCAGGGTGTCGCGCTCGACGGACTCGCCGAGTTCCGGCATCCGGAGGCGACGATGTCCGCGCCGGACGGGCTGGTGGTGGGTTACGCGACGCCCTCGGAACATGCGTACGGGGCGGCGTTGGAGGCGTTGTGCGGGGCGCTGCCGCCGGGTCCTCGGACACCTCTTGGCCGACGCCCCGCCAGGTAAAGCGACGTTTGTTGTCGTGGTCCTACGGTCTCGATCCCAGTCTCGATGCCGGTCTCGATGCCGGTCTCGATGCCGGTCTCGATGCCGGTCTCGGTCTCGGTCTTCTACCGCTGCAAGTAATCAATTCAGCACCAATTTATTCAGCACCAATGTCAAGAGAGTTCAGGAAAGAAGGAAGTCAGCCACCCCCTCCTTGGCGCCTTGGATGAACGCGGTCATCTCGCCGGGTGTGTAGATCAGCGCGGGCCCGTCCGGGTCCGCCGACTGGCGGACGGCGATACGCCCGTCCGCGAGCTTCATCGCCTCGAGGCAGTTGCCGCCGTTGCCGCCGCTCCACGGCTTGTGCCAGCCCTCGCTGCCCAGTTCACGGGCGGGCATCCCGTTGTAGATCCGTTCATTGCGGATCCGCTCATTGCGTATCCGCTGCTTGATGTTGTCCATTCACGACTCCTTGCGGAAATCCCGGAGGATCTCCTTCGTGCGATGTGCCGTGGCGGCCTGAGCCGCCATGCGGTCCATGACCTCGAGGTGGGTCGCCACCTCGGAACGCTCGTCCAGATAGACGGCGCCGGTCAGGTACTCGCTGTAGACCATGTCCGGGAGTTCCGGCATGGCAAAGCGAAAGAGCACGAAGGGCCCGTACGTGCCGGGGTGCGGCCCCGTGGAGAACGGGACGACCTGGAGCGTCACGTTGGGCAGCTTCGTGGCCTCGATCAGTTTGTCGATCTGGGCGCGCATCACCTCGGGACCGCCGACGGGCCGGCGTAGGGCCGTCTCGTCCATCACGGCCCAGATCCGGGGTGCACCTTCACGAGTGAGCAGATTCTGGCGTTGCATGCGTAGCGCCACATGGCGCTCGATGTCCTCGGGTCTGGTCTGGCCGACGGCGCCCGACTTCAGGACCCCACGGGCGTACTCCTCGGTCTGCAGGATTCCGGGCACGAAATGGGGTTCGTACGAACGGATGAGGGTGGCCGCGCCCTCCAGGCTGACGTACATCGAGAACCAGCCCGGCAGGATGTCGTGGAAGCGCTGCCACCAGCCGGGCCGGTTGGCCTCCTCGGCCAGTTGGACGAAGGCCTCGGCCTCCTCGTCCGACACCCCGTACGACTTCAGCAGGAGCTGCAGGTACGGGATTTTGAGGGCGACTTCGGCCATCTCCATCCGGCGGACCGTGGCGGGTGCGACACGCAGGATGCGCGCCGCCTCCTCACGTTTGAGACCCGCGCGTTCTCGCAGGTCCAGTAGGCGCCGGCCGAGGACGACCTGGCCGACCGTCGGCGCGGACCGCGGTTCGCTCACGTCCCACCTCCACTGAGTCCCGAACAGACGCCGCTGCGGCGGTCGGATGCCGTGGTGAGCGGTCCGACGCCGTTCTGAACGCTTCTGAACAGGTACTGCGTCCTGACAGACCGGACGGCGCCGTTCGGGGTCCGCCTCGTCTTCCTCGACTTCTTCGACGATCCCAACTGGCGCCGCTCGGCGTGCTGTTGCCAGCAGTGTGCCACGGCCCTTCTCAGAGTCACACGGCACTCTGCAATTTTCAGAGTGACACTTGCCAAGTGTTCACGGCGGGGAGATAGTGGCAAGCGTGATTCCGTCCGCGCCCTTAGGAACAGACGCCGCCGAGGACCGCTCCGGTCTGCGTGCCGCCGCAGGGGTGCGCCCCGGCGCCGCCGCCGCGCGCCGGTTCCGCTTCGAGCTGGCCGCGCACCCGGGTTCCGTGGCTCAGGCCCGGCATCTGACGCGCGCCCGGCTCTCCGGCTGGGCCGTGTCCGACGACACCTGTGACACGGCGGTCCTGGTCGTCTCCGAGCTGGTCACCAACGCCATCGTGCACAGCGCGAGCGCGCGTGTGCTGTGCGAACTGCACGACGGGGACGACCTGGTGCGGATAGCCGTACGTGACGAGGGATGCGCTCCTGACGAGCCGCACCCCTCCCCGCAGCGTCCCGATGAGGAACACGGCAGGGGGCTGCTGCTCGTCGCGGCCGTGTGCCGGTCCTGGGGCGCCCAGGACACCGCGCCTGGGCTGCTGGTCTGGGCGGATCTCCCCCGCTCCCCGACGGCCGACGCCACGGGTGCCGGGGCGGCCCGCTCCGACCTCGGATGGGGCGCGCGGAAGCCACCGGCCGACGGCCGGGGCACCGGGACGGAAGGGTCCTGGGGAGCGGAGGCATCCCCGGCGACGGAGGCATCCTGGCGGAGGGAATCCTCCTGGGGTAAGCGGACCATGGGGATCCCCCCGATCGGACGAAGCCGGGATCGGGGAAGGCTGTGAGGAGTACGTCGGCGACAGGACCCGGTGCTCAGGTCCTGAGCCTGGACACGCTGGTCCGCCTGAAGCGCGAGCAGACGGAGTCCAGGTCGCTGCGGCGTCTCCCCGTGCCGGAGGGCATGACGGTACCGCTGGGCTGCGACGCGGTCGCGGTGCCCGCCCGGTTCGGGCCCCTGCTGATGACCCGGCTGCCCCGGGTGGGCTGTGTGTACGCCGACGGGGCGCACTGGTGGTGGCTCGTGCCCTCCGAGTCCGATGTGGCCCTGGACTGGCCCGCGCCCGCCCATTACGCCGCCGGCGCGGTCGTACCGGACACCCCGCACGCCCCCGGCCTCATCCACAAGCCGGCCGGCACCCTTCCGTACACCCCGCCGATCCCCCTCTATCTGGCCCTGTGCCGCGTCACCGGTACGACACCCGTCTGGTCGCGTCCGATCAGCGCGTGATCCTCCGCTCGGCGAGCGGCGCGTGACCCTCCCGTCGGCGAGCGGGCGCGTCATCCGGTTCGGGGGCCGGCAAGTGTGTCCGAAGTGCGCCGGTCGCCCCCCGCACTCCGCCATCACCACGAGTGGAGGGCCCTGTTCCTGGGGAGGGCACCGTTCATCCGTTCCCGGGGAGGCCGATGGTGGGGAAATCCACAGGGAAAGCGCGCAAGAGGAAACGCGACGACGACGAACCGGCGCCGTCCGCCTCCGAACATCTGCTCTTCGGCGGTCCCCTGCGCTACGACATGGGCTGGTCGCAGCACTCCGAAGCGTTCCTCGAGTTGAACTTCCGCGCGATGGTGACGCGGCTGCCTTCCCTGCTCGCCTCCAGTTTCCGGCTCGCCTGGACCGCGGACCGCCGCGCCGCCCGGATCGTGGTGTCCGCCGAACTGGCCCGGGGCGCGGCGCAGGCGGTGAGCCTGCTGGCCGTCAACATCGTGCTGGGCCGGCTGATGACGAGCGGCTCCGTCGGGGACCGGCTGCACGGCGCGGTCCCCGCGCTGATCACGGTCGCCGCCGTCATGTTGCTCGGCGCGCTGCTGCGGGCGGCCTCGACGTATGCCACCGGGCGCCTGGAACCCAAGGTGGAACGCGTCGCCACCGAGCTGTACCTGGAGCGGGCGGCGGCCGTCGAACTGTCCGCGATCGAGGACGACGCCTTCCACAAGCTGCTGGACACCGCGCAGTACGGTGCCTCCTCGGCCCGCCGCATGATCGCGATCGCCACCCGCGTGGTGAACGCGATGATCTCGCTCATCGCGGCCGCGGGCGTGCTGACCGTGCTGCATCCCGCCCTGCTGCCGTTGCTCGTGACGATGACCCTGCCGAGTGCCTGGAGTTCCCTGACGATCGCCAGGCGCCGCTACGAGTCCTTCCACACCTGGGTGCAGCACGCCCGTGCCGGGCATCTGATCAGCAGTCTGCTCACCGAGCCCGCCGCGGCCCCGGAGATCCGCGTGCACGGCGTCGGCCCGTTCCTGCTGCGTCACTTCCGCTCGATGTCGGAGACCGCCGAGGCGGAACAGGCCCGCCTGGCCCGTCTCTCCGCCCGCACCGGCCTGGTCGCGGCGGGCTGGACGGGCATCGCCACCGTGGCGACGTACGCGACGCTCGGCGGACTGCTGCTCGCCGGCGCGATGGCACTCTCCGTCGCCGGTACGGCCGTGATCGCGATCCGAACCGGCTCCGCGAGCCTCGACACGCTCGTCCTGGAGGTCAACTCCCTCCACGAGGAAGCCCTGTTCGTGGGCGATCTGCAGCGCCTGTACGTGGAAGCGGCCGAGCGCGCGATCCCGGTGGGCGGCGAGCCGCTCCCCGACGATCCGAGCGAGATC
Source organism: Streptomyces sp. NPDC111507 (assembly GCF_055638955.1). Lineage (NCBI taxonomy): Bacteria > Bacillati > Actinomycetota > Actinomycetes > Kitasatosporales > Streptomycetaceae > Streptomyces > Streptomyces sp. NPDC111507. Next base: position 262,066 of record NZ_JBVKBU010000001.1, read on the forward strand.
CGCTTCGAGAACGTCACGTTCACCTATCCGGGCGCCTCGACCCGGCCGGCGCTCGCGGACGTCACCCTGCGTCTGCCGCTCGGCAAGATCGTGGCGCTCGTCGGTGAGAACGGCTCGGGCAAGACGACCCTGGTGAAGCTGCTCGCGGGCCTGTACGCGCCCGAGCGGGGCCGGATCCTGTGGGACGGCGTCGACGCGGCGATCGCGGACCGGCAGCAACTCGCCGAACGTATCGCGATGGTGGCGCAGGACTTCAAACGATGGCCGTTCACGGCCCGCGTCAACGTGGCGGTCGGCCGCGCCTCGGCGCCGCTGACGGACGAGCGTGTCGCCTCGGCGGTGACGGAGGCCGGGGCCGAGGACGTGGTCACGGACCTGCCCCGCGGCCTGGACACGCTGCTCGCCCGCGGGTTCAGCGGTGGGCACGAGCTGTCGGGCGGGCAGTGGCAGCGGCTGGGCATCGCACGGGCCGCGTACCGCCGTGGTCGCATCCTGATCGTGGACGAGCCGACCGCGGCGCTCGACGCCCGGGCCGAGCTGGAGGTCTTCGACAAGATCAGGGCCCTGGCGGGCGGTGGCCAGACGGTTGTCCTCATCACCCACCGGCTGGCCTCGGTCCGCCACGCGGATCTGGTGCATGTCCTCGAACAGGGCCGCCTGGTGGAGTCCGGCAGTCCGGACGAACTGCTGGCGAAGGGCGGTGTCTACTCCGAGCTGTACTCCTTGCAGGCCGAGCAGTTCACGACGAAGGTGGCGACGAAGATTCCTGCGCAAGCGCCCACGAAAGCGCCCGCTCCGAAAGTGCCCGCTCCGAAAGTGGGCTGACCTCGGCCGGCCTCACTCGACAAGTTCCCCGGCGCGCACGATCACCAGGAACGCGTCCGAGGCGAGGTCCATGACGACCTCGGCGGCCTGCCCCTGAAGGCGGCACGCCTGCGCGAACTCCTCGGCGGGCCACGAACCGCGCGGCCCACCGGCGGGAAAGCGCTCCAGCACCATTCGCCCGTTCACCCTGCACCTCCATGTAGCGCCGTACTCATGACGCGTACTCATAGAGTTAAACGCCAAAGGCGGGGTGAAGGGCTCGGTCAGTGACGGTACTGAGACATAGTCAACACTCGTTCACTGCTCTGCTGTGAGGGAGCTCTCGGCCTGTGCGCGTTTCATTTCGTGAGTTTTCCTTTCCCGTACTTTCCCGTCATTCCTCGTACTCGTCGTGGTAGCGGATCCGCTCGCTGCCCGCCGGCGCCCCCAGTGCCGAGGCGCGCCCCCGGGGCACCTCCCACTCCTCCTGCCTGCCGAGTGCCGTCAGATCCAGCAGGGTCGTCGTCGAGCCGAGCCCGTCGAGGCCGCGCTCGTACGTCGAGTAGGTGTGGAAGACCCGATCACGGTCCCGCAGGAAGCAGCTCACGCCCGGCCGCTCGTAGGGCTCGTCGTCGACCTCGACGGACACCCTGAAGTCGTGGTTGAAGTCGCTGTCGTAGGACGAGTACCAGGGCACCGTCCAGCCCATACGGGCCTTGAAGGGCAGGATCTTCGTGTACGGCGCCCGGGACACGGCGGCGAACTCCGTACCCCGGGCGCGGAGATGGGCGAGGTGGCCGATCTGGTCGAGGAAGGCCGAGCAGCTGCGGCAGCCCTCGTCCCACTCCGGCGCGAACATGAAGTGGTAGACCACGAGTTGGTGGCGCCCCTCGAAGAGGTCGAGCAGGGCCGCCTTGCCGTCACCGCCCTCGAACACGTACTCCTTGTCGATCTCGACCATCGGCAGCCCGCGCCGCTCCGCGTTGAGAGCGTCCCGTGCGCGGGTCGCGGCCTTCTCCTTGACCAGTAGTTCCTCTCGCGCGGCGCGCCACTCCTCGCGCGAGACGATCTGCGGAAGCGTCATGTGCCCTCCTACGAAACGGTGCCTTCGCAGTGGTGACCGGGCGCGGGAGCGGAACTCATCGGCGTCGGCGGAGAATTTCTGGATTCAGTACGTCACCGGGAGCGCGAGCAGGCCACGGGCGCGCAAGGAGGGCCGCCACCTCACCTCGGCCGGGTCCGCGGCGAGCGCGAGGTCCGGAAGGCGTTCCAGGAGCGCGGACACCGCGATCTCCGTCTCCAGGCGGGCCAGTGGCGCGCCCACGCAGTAGTGGATGCCCCGGCCGAGGGCGAGATGGCCGGAGGCGTCCCGGGCGAGGTCGAGGCGCTCGGGGTCCGGGAAGCGGGCCGGGTCCCGGTTGGCCGCGGCCAGGGACAGCAGGACGGTCTCGCCCGCGGGCACGGTGACCTCGCCGATCGTCACGTCCTCTACGGGGAAGCGCCGGATGGCGAGCAGCGCGGGCCCTTCGTGGCGCGCGAACTCCTCGACGGCGTCGGGGAATCGTTCCGGGTTCGCGCGCAGGGCGGCCAGCTGGTCGGGATGGGTGAGCAGTCCCAGGATGGCGTTGCCGATGAGCTGCACGGTGTTCTCGTAGCCCGCGAAGAGGATGAGGAAGGCGAGCGACGTCAGCTCGTCCTCGGTGAGCCGGTCACCCTCGTCGCGCACCGCGATCAGGTCGGAGAGCAGGTCGTCCGCCGGCTTCTTCCGTTTGTCCGCGAGGAGTTGGGTGAGGAACCCGAGCATGGCCACGACCGCCTCCTTGGCGGCCCGGGGACGCGTCGGGTCCGGCGCGACGAGCACGTCGGTCCAGGCCCGGAAGTCCCGGCGGTGCTCCCCCGGAACGCCCAGCAGGTCGCAGATGACGGTGATCGGCAGGGGTGCGGCGTACGCGGCGATCAGGTCGGCGCTGCCGTGCGGTCCGAGCGCGTCGAGGAGCCGGTCGGCGGTTTCCCGCACGGGTGTGCGCAGTTGCTCGACTCGGCGCGATGTGAAGGCGCGGACCACCAGGCGCCGGATGCGGGTGTGGTCGGGCGCCTCCATGTTCAGGAGGTTGGCGTCGAGGGCGGGCGGCAGCGACAACCCCTGGTAACTCCCGGGCAGCGCGCGCTTCTTGTCCATGGAGAGCAGCGGGTTCGCGAGTGCCTCGCGGACATCGTCGTACCGGGTGACGAGCCAGGCGGGGTTGCCGTCGGTACCGGCGACGCGATGCACGGGCGCGGTGTCGCGCAGGCGGTCGTAGACGGCGTACGGGTGGTCGATGAGGCCTTCTGCGGGGTCCATGCCCTCCAGCCTAGGCAGAGTGGATCAGGTGTCGTACTCCTCAATCCGCCTCCCGTGGCCCCGGTCGACGAGCGCGGGCAACCGCTCCCCCAACTCCGCGACGGTGGCGGGCAGATCGAGTGTCAGCAGCTCGCGGTCGCGCATCAGGACACGTCCGTCGACGGAGGAGGTCGGCGGGGCCCGTCGCGGACGGGGCCGGGACGGACGGCGTCATGGCGTCACCGTACGACGGGTCGGGCGCCCGGTGCTCAGCCCGCGAGCGGAACGGGGAGCGGCTGCTCCTTCTTCACCGCCAGTCCCGCACGTTCCCGCCCCTCGGCCAGCTCGTCGAGGAGTTCGGCGATGCGTTCGGTGTGCCGGGAGGTGAGCCGTCCGGTGTCGTCGAGCTGCACGGCGCACGCGGTCGTGGTGTCGACGAGGCGTTCGAGGGTGGCCGCGACCTCGTCCGTTCCCTCGGCGTGCCGGGCCAGTGCGGGGAGTTCGGCGGCGGCGAGGTCGATCGAGGCGCGGGCCTCGGCGAGCGCGCGATAGGCCTCGCGGCGCAGGGTCCAGCGGCCGGCCCGGTCGTCGGCCGTGCCGTCGTCCAGTACGTGGGCGAGGTAGACGTGCGCGGCCTCGGTGGCGTGGGTGAGACGGGCCCGTACCCCTCCCCCGTGCTGTCCGAGCGTGGGCAGGTGACCGACGATCAGCACGATCGCGCAGGCCAGCAGCGTTTCGCCGATCCGGCTCCAGGAGGCCCCGGGTTCCCCGCCCACCATGACGAGGGAGAGCACGAGCACGGTGACGACGGCGGTCTGCGCCGCGAAGTGCCTGGTGGCGACGGGGATCAGGGCGCCGCACAGCGCCACCAGGGCGACCAGCCCGGCAGGGCGCGGGAGCAGCGCCGCGAACCCGGCGAAGAGGGCGGCTCCGAGCACGGTCCCCGCCGCCCGGCAGATCACGCGTGAGGCGAGCGGTCCTAGGTCGGGCTTGACCAGGAAGACGGCGGTCGCGGGGAGCCAGTACCAGTGGGAGTGACTGCCGTACCAGCGGGCGTGGTGCAGGGCCTGCGCCACGGCCGCGCCGGCGCCGAAGCAGAGGGCGACCCGTAGCCCGTACTCGCGCCCTGCGGAACCGAGGACCGTGCGGGCGAGGGACGTGGCGGTACAGCGCCGCGTGTGCAGCGCGGTGTCGTCGCCACCCCTGTCGAAGGCGTCGGCCGCGTGCAGGAGTGCGTCGTCGAGGGCACGCAGGGCCGGGGCGGAACGGGCGGGCGCGGGCAGCGGCCCGGTGTGCGTACTGGTCCGTACGGCGACGGCGAGTCGCCGCGGCCCTTCGACGGCCCTCGCGGGCACCGCCTCGCCCGCCCAGGCGAGCGCGGTGGCGGCCTCGGCGAGCGGGAGCGCGGCGGCGTACCGCGCGTGCAGCCGCCGCTCGGCCGCGGAACTGGCGTACGGCCGCAGCCGGGGCCCGCCGAGCGCGTCCTGGGCGTGGTCGAGCGCGGCGGTGAGGGCGACCCTGCGACCGGGCGCGTCCGGCCCCCCGACCGCTTCGAGCAGCGCGGCGACGGCGTCGTACACACCCCCGACGGCGTCCCGCTCCCCGTCGAAGCGATAGTCGCCGGCGGTGGCCCCGGGTGTGGGCAGCGCGAGCCGCAGCACGAGCAGCCATCCGGCCCCGCCGACGAAGAAGAGCGCACGCTGCCAGCCGGGCTCGGGCAGCGGCATCCCGGCCCCGATGGCGGCGGCGACGAGCAGCTGTGTACCCGCTCCGCTCGCGACGGGCCCGACGGCGCTGACCGCTCCGGCGAACAGTCCGAGCACGGTGAGGAGAAGGGTGAGCGTCACCGCGCCGACGTGCTGTCCCGCGTACGACCCCACGAGCAGCCCACCGGCTCCCGCGAGCGCCGGCACGCCGAGCCGCCTGACCGCGGCCCTGCGGCTGCCCGGCCGGTCGTTGATCCCGGCGAGCATGGCCCCCAGGGCTGCGACAACGCCGACGGACACACGCCCGCTCTGTACCGCCATGAGCAGCAGCGGTCCGGCGGCGAGAGCGCCCCGCACGACCGCGCTCCAGGGCACGGGGCCGCGCTGCGCGCGCAGGGCGTGGGCGAGCCAGGGCGGTACGGCGGAGCTGAGGCGGGACACGGGACTCCTGTCGGGCGAGGGCGGGAGCGCCTTCGGGCGACGTCGGCCGGGCGGTGTACTGCCTACGGTAGATCGCTTTGCCGGAGGAAATGGAACGGATGTGTTTCCGGAAGGTGACGCATCGCGGGGATGCCGCGTTCTTTATGAACGCAACTGCCGGTCGGCCGGGGAAAGGGAGCGGGTCCGAGGGCGTAGCCGGCCCCCGGACCCTTGTGATGCCACCCATGTCACACGCCGGCACGCTTGAGAACCCAGGTCAGTCGTTATGTCGCCGCGTCCTGCCTTTGGACCACCACGCATCGAGCTGCGCGGACCGGACTTGAACCGGCATTTCGGCGTCCCGGGGCCTGGGCCCGGTCGATCCGGCGATCGGCGGCGAATGCTGAGTCTGGAGCAAGAGTCTGAGATTGATCACGGTCTGCCTCTGCCGAATTGGGCTACCGCGGCGCGTGGGCACTCCGTGGAGTGCCGTGTGGTGCCGCGGGGAGGGTTCGAACCTCCACTGGAACCGTGCATTCACGACAAGCTTCAGGTTCAGCTTGCGCTCCTCGCGCACCCCGGCCGTGGTGCGTTGTGGCCGGGGAGTTTCAGAGGCTACCCGAACAGGTAGCCGAACACGGGGTCTCCGACGCGCTGGTCGACGACGTCCACGCCGTTCGCCTCTTCCCGGGCGAACTTGACGGCCTGCTGCAACTTCTCGACCCGGTCGAGCAGTTCGTTCACGCGTCGCGCGGGCAGGGCGCCGGAGAACTTCACGGTCGTCCAGTACCCGACGGGAATGTCCTCGTAGTACACCTCGACCTGGGCCGGATGCTTCTCGGTGGCCTCGGCCTTGACGTGGTTGCGCGGCACCTTCTTGGTCCGCAGCGTCCTGACGGGCTCGGTCTTCCACGCGTCCGTCGACGGGTCCTGCACCCACGACTCGGAGGCGTCGAGAACGGGCAGCTTCCTGACGAAGGTGTTGAGATCGGTGAGCTGCTTCTCGAGGAAGAGCAGATACGACACGGGTACGTCGGCGACGAGGACCCGCCCGTCCACCTTCACATCCGCCCGTGCCGTGCAGTTCGCCCAGTCCTTGGTGGCGGTCACATCGAACAGCCGGGTGAGCGTCCCCGCGGTCTCCCGCAACACGTCCTCGGCCTGCACCTGCACCCGCGTCGACTCGGGCGGCAGCTGCTCGCCCTCCTCGTCCTTCGGCTGATAGGTCCGCGAGATACCGGCCAGCAATGCGGGCTTCTGCAGCCCGTGATGAGCGGCCGTCAGGTCCTGATGGGACTTGGACTTGATGCCCTTCTCCACTGCGATGATCTGATTGAGTTTCGCCACGTCGGTGACGGTAGCAGTGGCGGCGTGGGCATTTCGAAGGGTTATTCGACGCCGGATTCCCGGGCTCCGGCGACCGCGGCGTCCAGGACCTCCTCGGCCCGGGCGACCGCCGCGTCCAAGACCTCCTCGGCCCACCCGAGCATGTGCGCCAGCCCCTCCGGCTCGTTCACGCCGCCGCGCACGATCTCGTCGATCCCTCTCAACCCGGCTCGCTCCAGCAGCCGCTTCTCGTTCGTCACCCACTCCCCGCGCGCTGCGAGCACCGCGTGGCCGGTCTGCACAGCGGCGCTCGCCAGCGCTCCCGCGACCTCTGTGAGACGACGGGCGGGCGCGTGGTTGGCCTTGGCGTAGGCGAGGGTGGCGTGGGCGGTGCCGTGCCAGTGGGCGGAGGCGGAAGTGCGGAGCTTCACCGGGTAGGCGGCGGGTCGGGGCAGGTCGCCGCGCAGGACACGGTTGACGGCGAGCTCGGCGACGACGAGGTAGCTCGGGATTCCGGCGAGATGGAAGAGAAGCGGCTCCACATGGAACCGCCCCTGCTCCGCCCTCGCCAACTCCCGTTCCACCACATCGAGATCGCGATAGTGGACGTCGACACGACGGTCTTCGACGGTCAGCCAGGCCCCGCCGTTGAACACGCCCCCGCCCCAGCCGCCGATCTCCGAGACCTCGCCCTGCCAGCCGACGGCGCGCAGGTCGTCGGGGTCGAAGGCGCCCCGGTAGTAGATCGCCAGGTCCCAGTCACTGCCGGGACCGTGGGTGCCTTGCGCGCGGGAGCCACCGAGGGCGACGGCCCGGACGGCGGGGAGGGCGGCCAGGCGGTCGGTGACGTGGGCGAGGAACTTCTCGTCGTCGGTGTGCGGCGGCCGGGTCGGTGTGGGCATGAGGTGAGGATGCGGTGGGGTGGCGGGGCTGTCGAGCCGATATCCGGCGGGAGGGTGAACCGTCCCCTCGCGGCGGGCAGGGCCTTCGGCTGGGGACGAGTCGGGGCTAAATCGCATGCGGCCGCCGACCGTCCGCCCACATCATGGGCAGGTTGCCCGCCCAGTCGAGGATTCCCGGAGTTCCCGTGCCCGTACGCGTCACCGTCCCCAGTCTCTTCCCGCCCCCCGGCTACGCTCACGCGTCGGTCGTCGAGGCGGGGACGCGGCTCGCCTTTCTCGCCGGGGCCGTGCCGCTGGACGCGGCGGGGAAGATCGTCGGTGTGGGGGATCCCGTGCGGCAGGCCGAGCAGGTGATCTCCAATCTCGGCGAGCAACTCCGCGCCGTGGGCAGTGACTTCGCGCATGTGGTGGCGACCGATGTGTATGTCGTCAGCGGTGAGCCGGGGGTTTTGTCCGACGTGTGGCGTGTCGTCGAGGCGTCCGGGCTCAGTACGGGACCCCACTCGTCGACATTGCTCGGGGTGGCCTGCCTCGGGTACACGGGGCAGCTGGTGGAGATCACGGCGACGGCGGTCGTGCCCGAGTCCGAGTTCTAGGCCGTATTCACCCTCAGCCTGCACCCCACACCCGCCGCTTCGGCAGCGGTCGCGCATAGCTGCTCACCCGGCTCGTCGTGAGGCCCAGGGAGACCAGCGACTCCGCGAGTTTGACCGCGGCGGCGACGCCGTCGACGACCGGGAGGTCCAGTTTCTCCCCGACCGCCCGTTGCAGGCCCGTCATGCCGGCACAGCCGAGGACGAGGACCTCGGCGCCGGCCTCCCGGGCCCGCTCCGCCGCGCTCACGAACGCCTCCTGCGTGCGCTGGGCGTCGCCCAGGTCGAGGACGCCGAGGCCGGTGCCGACGATGGCGGCGCAGTTGCGCCCCACCCCCGCCGCCGCCAGGCTGTCCTCGATCTGGCCGCACGACCGCTCCAGGGTGGTGACGACTCCGTAGCGGCGGCCGAGGAGGCAGGCGAGGTGGGCGGCGGCCTCGGTGATGTCGACGACGGGCACGTCCACGAGTTCGCGCGCGCCCTCGCGCCCGTGTTCGCCGAAGCCCGCCATGACCACGGCGTCGCAGGGACCCTCGTAGGTGCGCAGGGTGTCGAGGACGGCCGCGGCGGAGAGGTAGCTGTCGAGCCAGCCCTCGGCGGACTCGGGTCCCCAGGCGGGGGTGAGGCCGGTCACGGTGGTGCCCGGGCTTGCGGCGGCCCGGGCACCTCGCACGATCTCCTCGGTCATCTCCTGCGTGGTGTTGCAGTTGGTGACGACGATGTGCACGCCGCTCAGACCTCCACGGACTCGGGGACGGCTGTCTCGCCGGCGGCGCGCTCGGTGCGGCAGATGGCCATGTAGAGGCCCGCGGCCAGCGCGGTTCCGATGAACCAGGAGTACGGGGCCACGTCGCTGAACGCCTTCACCAGGGCCAGTACCGCGGCGACCGCCGCCGAGGGCAGGAACGCCCACAGGGCCTTGGGGTTGACGCCCTTGCGGTAGTAGTACGGCGATCCGGGCCGGGCGTCGAAGAGCCGGTCGACGTCGATCCGGCCGCGCTTCACCCAGTAGTAGTCGATCATGATGACGCCGAACAGCGGGCCCAGGAAGGCGCCGAGGCCGCCGAGGAAGTAGTTGACGACCGTGGGGTTGGAGAAGAGGTTCCAGGGCGTCACGACCAGCGCCAGGACCGTGCTGATCATGCCGCCGATCTTGAAGGTGATCTTCTGCGGCCACACGTTCGCCAGGTCGTACGCGGGTGAGACGAAGTTGGCGACGATGTTGACGCCCATGGTGGCGATGGCGAAGGTCAGGGCGCCCAGGATCATCACCCAGGTGTTGCCGACCTTGGCGACCAGTTCCGCGGGGTCGGTGATGGCCTCGCCGAACGCCTCGATGGAACCGGCCGTGACGATGACCGACACGATGACGAAGGCCGTGGAGTTGATCGGCAGGCCCCAGAAGTTGCCGCGCCTGACCGTCTTGTAGCTGGGGGCGAAGCGTGAGAAGTCGCAGAAGTTGAGCATCAGCGTGCCGTAGGTCGCGAGGATCAGGCCGACCGCGCCGAACCACTGACGCCACTGTTCGCCCACGGAGACCGGGTGCGGGGTCGAGGTGAGCGAGATGCTCCAGCCGGCCTTGGCGAGGACCCAGACGGCCAGCGCGATCATGACAAGCCAGATGGCCGGGCCGCAGAAGTCCTGGAACTTGCGGACCGCCTCCATGCCCTGATTGATGATCAGCGCCTGGAGCAGCCACAGGGTGACGAACGACGTCCAGCCGAGCGCGTCCAGGCCGAGGAAGGAATGGTGGGTCCACGACTCCAGGCCGGGCCAGGCGGCGAGCAGCATGACGTTGACGGCGACGGAGGCCAGGTAGGTCTGGATCCCGTACCACATGATGGCGATGACGGCCCTGATCAGGGCCGGGATGTTGGCGCCCCAGACACCGAAGCTGATGCGGCTGACCACGGGGAAGGGTACGCCGGTGCGCTGGCCGACGCGGCCCATCAGGTTCATTCCGGCGTAGATGATCACGAAGCCGACGAGCAGCGAGGTGAAGATCTGCCAGACGTTCATGCCGAGGACCAGCAGGCCCGCGGCGAAGGTGTAGTTGCCGAGGTTGTGGACGTCGGACATCCACATGGCGAAGAGGTCGAAGACCTTCCAGTTGCGCTTCTCCGCGGGTGCGAGGTCTTCGTTGGTGAGCCGGGGATCGGGGACGAATGCAGGGGTGCCGGTGGCTTCGGCACGGTCGGCGAGGGACACGGGACCTCCATGGGACAAGGGGACGGAGGACAGCAGTTCGCATGGGGGGCGGCGGCTGTGGCGCGTACGAGACGGCCCTGCGGAGCGTGTTTGGTATACCAAACTGCGTCATGGTCTCGCCGTCAAGCGTTCTGACCGATTTCCAAGCGGTTAAGGCTCCGTAAAACACCCCCGGAGTCGGCGAAGATGGCCCCATGACGAAGATCGAACCCCTGGGCGCGGAACGGGAACCCCTGGGCGCGGTCCGCGAACGCGTCCTGGCCTCGCTGCGGCAGGAGATCATCGCGGGGCGGCTGCGCCCCGGGGACCGTCTCGTCGAGCGCGAACTGGCGGAGCGCTTCGGGGTCTCACGGGTTCCCGTGCGCGAGGCGATCCGCGCGCTCGTGGCGGAGGGGTTCGTGCACTTCGAGACACCGCGCCGCACGGTCGTACGCCGGCTCACCCCGACGGACGTGGCCGAACTCTTCGAACTGCGCGAGGCACTGGAGGTCTACGCCGCCGGGCTCGCGGCGGCACGGGCGACACCGCGGGACCTCGCCGAGCTGGCGGACCTGCTGGACCGTGCGGCGACGGCGACCCGCGCCGACGACGCGGAGGCGATCACCGACATCAACACCCGCTTCCACGACCGCATCCTCGCCATGGCGGGCAACAGCCTGCTGATCTCCGTCATGGAGCCGGTCGACGGCCGCCTGCGCTGGCTCACCCGCCAGAACGAGGAGTGGCCCCAACTCCTCACCGAACACCACGAGTTGTACGAGTCCATCGCCTCCGGTGACCCGGAGCGCGCCCGCGCGCACGCCCTCGCCCACGTCCAGGCCAACTACCGGTCGACGGTGCGGCATCTCTTCGGCGACACCGAGGCTCCCCGGGCCTGAATCCGCCGGGGTCTAGCGCAGGGCGTACTTGTCCGTCGCCGCCACCAACGCGTCCACCACACCCCTCGCCCCCATGGTGTGCCCCACGTCGTCGACGACGATCAACTCACTGTCGGGCCAGGCATGGTGGAGCCGCCACACCGTGCCCAGCAGGTTCCCGAAGTCGAGACTGCCCTGGACGAGCGTGCCGGGGATGCCCTTCAGCAGGGGCGCGTCGCGGATCACGACGCCTTCGTCGTTGCCTTCCCCCAGGAAGTGGTCGTTGCCGAAGTAGTGGGTGACGGTCCGCGCGAAAGCCATGCGGAACTCCGGGTCCTCATAGCGCTTCTCCGACCGCGGCGGCGCGGGAACGATCGCCGTCTCCCAGTCGGTCCAGGCCCGCGCCGCCCGTGCCCGCACCTCGGGGTCGGGCGATTCGAGCAGCCTGCTGTACGCGGCGGCGAGGTTCCCGTCCCGCTCCCCCTCGGGCAGTTCGGCGAGGAACCGCTCGAAGGCCTCGGGGAAGAACCGTCCAAGTCCCCTGGTCAGCAAGGCCACTTCGGAGTTCGCGCCGGTGGCCACCGCGGTCAGCACCAGTTCTGAGACGACGTCCGGATGCGTCTGCGCGTACCGCAGCCCCAGCGCCGACCCCCACGACACGCCCCACACCAGCCATCGCCGGATGCCCAAGTGCCGTCGCAGCAGCTCCAGGTCGCCGATCACATGCGCCATCGTGTTGACGGCCATGTCCGTCCCGTACGCGGCGGCGTGCGGCGTGGAGCGTCCGCAGCCGCGCTGGTCGAGCAGCACGATCCGGTACTCGGCGGGGTCGAAGTAGCGCCGGAACCAGGGACCGCAGCCGGACCCCGGACCGCCGTGCAGCATGACGGCGGGCTTGCCGTCGGGGTTTCCGCAGACCTCCCAGTACACGTGGTTGCCGTCACCGACGTCGAGCATGCCGTGGTCGTACGGTTCGATCTCCGGATACAGGCTCATCGGGCGAGGTTAACCGTCGTACGGTCGCGTCGTCAGCCCCGCCGCCCCGGCCGCCGTACGCAGCACGTCCCGCAGCATGGCGGGCGTCAGCCGTCCGGTGAACGTGTTCCGCTGGCTGACGTGGAAGCACCCGAACAGCTCGATGGATCCCGCCGCCGGCCCGTCCCGCGCCCCCAGCGAAACCCTCGCCCCGTGCGCGAACACCGGCCTGGGCCGGGGCACCGTCCATCCCGCCGCGGCGAAGGCGGGCAGCGCGGCCTGCCAGCCGAAGGCTCCCAGCACGACCACCGACCGGAGCGTGGGCCGCAGCAGCTCCAACTCCCGTACGAGCCAGGGGCGGCAGGTGTCCCGCTCGCCGGGTGTCGGCTTGTTGGCGGGCGGCGCGCAGTGCACGGGCGAGGTGACGCGTACGCCGTACAGCTCCAGTCCGTCGTCCGCGCTCACCGAGGTCCCGCGCGAGGCGAGCCCCACGTCGTGCAGCGCCGCGTAGAGCACGTCCCCGGAGCGGTCCCCGGTGAACATCCGTCCGGTCCGGTTCCCGCCGTGGGCGGCGGGTGCGAGCCCGACGATGAGCAGCGAGGCGTCGGCCGGTCCGTAGCCGGGGACGGGGCGGCCCCAGTACGTCTGGTCGGCGAAGGCGGCGCGTCTGGTGCGGGCGACCTCCTCGCGCCACGCGACCAGCCGCGGACACGCCCGGCACCCGGCGATCCGGGCGTCCAGATCAGTCAGTGCGTCCAGGTCGTCCAGATCACCGACCATCCCGGGATCGCTTCTGTCGGCCGCGCTGCTGTCCATGCACCCACCGTACGACCGGGCCCGCCCACCGCTCCCCCACCCTGCCCTCGGTGGGTCAGTCGGTGGGCTGTTCGGCGGGGCGCAGCCCGGCGGTCCACTTCTCCTCGATCCGGCCGAACTTCCACACCGCCATGGCGACGAGCCAGGTCACGAAGAACAGTCCGACGATGACGAAGCCGAGCACGTTCAGGTCCAGACCCGCGACCCAGTCCCAGAAGACCCCGTGCAGAGCAAGCTTCTCGGCGAGCAGCCCCAGCAGTTCCACGGTGCCGATGATCAGGGCGACGGCGACGGACAGACCCGTGATGGTGAGGTTGTAGAAGACCTTGCGGACCGGCTTGGAGAACGCCCAGCCGTAGGCGAAGTTCATGAAGGACCCGTCGATGGTGTCCAGCAGCGACATGCCCGCGGCGAACAGCACCGGCAGACACAGGATCGCGTACCAGGGCAGGCCGGAGGCGGCGCCGGAACCGGCGAGGACCAGCAGGGCGATCTCCGTGGCGGTGTCGAAACCGAGGCCGAAGAGCATGCCGAGCGGGTACATCTGCCAGGGCTTGCTGATCGACTTCATCAGCCGGCCCAGGAGGCGGTTCATCAGCCCGCGGTTGTTGAGCTGCTCCTCCAGCGCCGCCTCGTCGAAGTGCCCGGTGCGCATCTGGCGGAACACCTTCCAGATCCCGACGAGGATGAGGAGGTTGATCCCGGCGATGAGGTAGAGGAAGACCCCGGAGACGGTCGTACCGATCACGCCGGTGACGCTGTGCAGCTGGGAGTTGTCGTCGCGGACGGGTCCGGCCAGCGCCTTGACGCCCAGCGACAGCAGGAGGGCCAGCGCGAAGACGATGCTGGAGTGCCCGAGCGAGAACCAGAAGCCGACGGAGAGCGGGCGCTTGCCCTCGCCCATCAGCTTGCGGGTGGTGTTGTCGATGGCCGCGATGTGGTCGGCGTCGAAGGCGTGCCGCATACCGAGGGTGTAGGCGGTGACACCGATCCCGATGCCGAAGCTCTTCGTGCCGATGCTGTAGTGCTCCGGCGCCACGATCACCACCAGGATGAACCAGCCGATGACGTGCAGCGCGAGGACGAAGGCCGCCATGCCGCCGAGCCGGGCCCACTCCCTGCGGGTCATCGAGGTGCGGATCCGCTGCCAACGCGAACCCGTCGAGGCGACGGGCTGCGGGGAGGTGGGAGCGGGGACGGTGACCATACGTGCCTGTCCTTACTTCCTCTTACAAGTACCGAAGTCACTCTCTGGCACAGATATCGCAGCTGCAACCAACTCGCAGTAAAGCCATCGGGGCACACCGGGCCAGGACTCTTCTAGAGTCGAGGCATGGCTTCTGAGGGTGCGGACGTCGAGCGGAACGACGAGAAGGTCGACGAGGAGGTCGACGAGGAGAAGGCGGTGGCCGCCGCCGAGGCCGCCCGCCCGGCGGGCGGCGAGAGCGTGCGGGTCGACAGCTGGATCTGGTCCGTACGTCTGGTCAAGACCCGCTCGGCGGGCGCGACCGCGTGCCGGGGCGGACACGTCCGGGTGAACGGGGACCGCGTCAAACCCGCGTACGCCGTGCGCGTCGGCGACGAGGTGCGCCTGCGGCAGGGGATCCGGGAACGGGTCGTCGTCGTGAAGCGGGTGATCCGCAAGCGGGTCGGCGCGCCCGTCGCCGCCGAGTGCTACGTCGACAACAGCCCGCCGCCCCCGCCGCGCGAGGCGATCGCCCCGGCCGGCGTCCGCGACCGCGGAGCGGGCCGCCCGACCAAGCGCGACCGCCGCGAGATGGAACGCCTCCGGGGCCTCGGCGGCCCCGACTCGCCCTGACCCGAGGGCGTCGCCGTACGACGTCGGGGGCTCCCCGTGGTCACTCGGGAAGCCCCCGACGTCGTACGGTCGTCGTGCGCCGTCACCGTGTCATGCCCGTCGCCGCACCCACCGGACCAGCTCGGTGGTGTGGTTCCTCCTGGCCCACGCGATCAGCGCGAGCGGCAGGATCAGGATGAGCGGAGTCGCCACGTACGGCCCGTGGATGACGGTGATGTTCACTACGAAGGCACCCACCATCAGCGCGCTGAGCGCCACCGCCGCCACCGAGGACAGCAGCGGGACCAGCAGGGCGAGGCCTCCGGCGAGTTCGAGCGTGCCGATGAGGTACATCCCCGTGCTGCCCCAGCCGAGCTTGTCGAACGCCTCGGCGGCCGACGGGTGCGCGATCAGTTTGGGCAGCGCGCTCGCGAACGCGTAGAAGAGTCCGAGCACGATCTGCAGCGCGCCCAGGGAGATCCGGGCACCGCGGCCACGGGTCTTCAGCGACGAGGTGGCGGAGATGGAGGTGGACGCGAGCGTGGTGACGGGGACGGTGGTCTCGGACATGAGGGTCTCCTGTGCGAAGCGGTACGCGTTGCTGTCGCAGGGGTAGACCGGGGTCGCGTGCGGAACTCATCGCCGTGGACCGGAAACGGGCTACAGCGCGAACCAGCCGTGCCCGACATACCAGTGCCCGCCCGCGCGCAGATGGTCCCCCACCGCACGCTCCACCGCGCTCCGGCGTGGCAGCGCGCGCGTGGGCAGCTCCGGATCGCCGAAGACGAAGCCGACCGGCACCCCGTCGTCCGGGGTCGTCTCCTGGTACGCGATCCGGAAGCGTTCCTGGAAGCGGATGATGTTCGACTCCGCCGGGAGATACCGCCCGAGCTGTGGATCGAGCAGCCAGGAGTGGCACACGGCGACTTCATGGCGCTCGTCGGGATAGTGCCGGGCGAAGAACTCCCGTGCCAGCGCGAGCGACCGCGCGCAGGCGGCGGGTGACAGCGGCCCGTGGAAGTCGGGTATGTGCAGGCTCAGACACGCGTCGCCGGGGCCGGCGTCGAGGCCCGCCGCCGCGACGGCCCGCCCCGTGCGTCGGCCGAGCCGCGACCGCTGGAACTGCAGCCGGCCCAGCTGGAACAACTCACCGTGGAAGTGCAGGGCGATCCACCAGGGGAACAGCAGCCCCGGCGTCCCGAGCCGTCTGTGGTGCACGGACACGTGCCGGCCGAGGTCGGCCAGCGTGCGCCGCGACACGTCGTCGGTGATGCCGAGCTCTCGGTGGTAGGCCCGGACGTACGGGAGCGCCGCGATGAAGACGTACAGGTGGAAGCCGCGCCCGAGCGGCCCCGTCGACTCGGGGAACGCGGGCGGCTCCCACCCCTTCCCGATCTCCCCCATGTCCCGTACGAAGCGGCCGACGCACCGGGCGAGGAGCGTCATCGCCTCCGGGTCGGCCGCCAGCCGGCCGCGCAGCGCGACGAGTTCGTTGATGTGCTCGTGGGCCACGGTCAGGTCGAGCAGGAGGTCCGGCAGCTCGTCCGCGTCCGGGAGCACCGCCTCCAGCCGGGGAGCGCTCTCGCTCTCCAGGTCCCTCAGCCACTCGGCGAGTCTCGCGTCCGCCCGCAGCGCCTCCAGCAGCACCCGCGCCTCCCGTCGGTCCGGCCGCCGCTCGCTCTCCGCGGCCCCTTGGTCAACGTGCACGACGAAGAGTACGTTTCCAGTAGGAGCGATGGTCACGGATCAGCGTCACGGAGTAGTGATCCGTATGCGTACAGGCAGTGAACCGACGACGGCGCGCAGCGCCCTGCGCATGCGCCTTTGGCTGAGTGTCTGGGGCCTGGTCTGGACGATCTTCGGTACGGCCGCGTTCGCGCTGGTCGGACGCCCCGGCTGGGCGGCCGCGTGCGGGGTGCTGTGGCTGATCGTCACCGTGGACATGACCATGATCCTGCGCCACATCCATCAGGGGCCGCACTACCAGCCGGGCCGCGACATCCCGCCGTACCGGCCTCCGGAGCACCGTCACCCGTAGCGGGTCGGCGACGGCCACGACGAGTCGCGCCCTACGACCTGCGACTTACGAGTCGAAGCGCGCCGCTTCCAGGTACTGGGGCTTCGGGTCGAGCGCCGCCGCCAGCCGGAAGTGCCGCTTCGCCTGGTCGGGGCGGAGCTGGCGCTCATAGGTGCGGGCCAGCGCGAAGTGCGCGAACGCGTTGTCCGGCTCGCGCTCCAGGACGATCGTGAACTCCAGCTCGGCGGGCCGCAGTTGCGCGGCGGCGAAGAAGGCACGCGCGCGCAGCAGTCGGGCGGCGGTGTTCTCCGGGTGCGCGGCGATCACTGGGTCGAGCAGCTTCACCGCGCCCCGCGGGTCCCGCGCGGCGAGCAGTTGCTCGGCGGCACGGAAGTCGATGACATGCGTCTCCGGAGTACGTCCGGTCGATCCGCTGGTCTCGGGCACGGCAGAGTCCTTCCCTCGCTGAACGGGTTCAACGCCCCCGTCCGGGGCGGCTATTCCTTGCGGGCATGCGCCCGGCGCACGAGATCCGCCCAAACCTCCCGTACGCGCCCCTCCAGCTCCTCCAGGGGGACGTCGTTGTCGATGACGACGTCCGCGATCCCCAGCCGCTTCTCGCGGGTGGCCTGGGCGGCCATGCGGGCGCGGGCGTCCGCCTCGGTCATGCCGCGCAGCCGCACGAGTCGGTCGAGCTGGGTCTCGGGGCTGACGTCGACGACGACCACGAGGTCGTACAGCGGTCCGAGGGCGTTCTCGGCGAGCAGCGGGACGTCATGGATCACGACGGCGTCCTCGGCCGCGGCACTTTCCAGCTCGCGGGAGCGGGCGCCCACCAGGGGGTGCACGATCGAGTTCAGGACGGCGAGCTTCTCCGGGTCGGCGAAGACGATCGAGCCCAGCTTGGGGCGGTCCAGACCGCCGTCGGGTGCGAGCACGTCCTGCCCGAAGGCGTCGACGACGGCCGCGAGCCCGGGTGTTCCGGGTGCGACGACCTCCCGCGCGATCAGATCCGCGTCGATCAGCACCGCGCCGAGCCGTACGAGCTGCCTCGACACCTCGCTCTTGCCGGCGCCGATACCGCCGGTCAGGCCAACCTTCAGCATGACCGAGAGCTTAGAGCCTGCCGGTGACGAGCCCCCCACGGCCCCCAAAGGGGCCCGTGCGTAGGCACGAACGTGCCTGCGCGCAGGCACGAAGGGACTCGTGCGTAGGCGCGAAGGGGCCTGCCTGCGCCCTCGCCCTACCGTGTCGTCCCCTACGGCGTCACCCTCCCTACGCGTCGCCTTCGCGCTCCGCCAGGAAGCGCTCGAACTCCAACCCGATCTCGTCCGCCGACGGGATGTCCACCGGCTCCGCGAGCATGTTGCCCCGCGTCTCGGCGCCCGCGGCGGCGTCGTACTGGTGCTCGAGGCCCTGGACGAGGGCCACGAGCTCCTCGTCGCCCTCCTGGATCTGCCGGTCGATCTCCGTCTGGGTGCGGTGCGCCTCGGTGCGCAGGGAGTGCGCTATGGCGGGGAGCACCAGGCCCGTGGCGCCCGTGATGGCCTCCAGGACGGTCAGCGCCGCGTCCGGGTACGGGGAGCGGGCGATGTAGTGCGGGACGTGCGCGGCGACGCCCAGGACGTCGTGTCCGGCCTCCATGAGGCGGTACTCGACGAGGGATTCGGCGCTGCCGGGGACCTGCGCCTCGTCGAAGGGGCTGCGGTGGCCCGGCACCAGGTCGGTGCGGTTGCCGTGCGGGGTGAGGCCCACGGGGCGGGTGTGCGGGACGCCCATGGGGATGCCGTGGAAGTTCACGGACAGCCGGACGCCGAGCCGCTCCACGATCTGCTGGACGGCGGCGGCGAAGCGCTCCCACTCGACGTCCGGTTCGGGTCCCGACAGCAGCAGGAAGGGCGCGCCCGTGGCGTCCTGGACGAGCCGCACGTCGAGCGTGGGCTCCTCGTAGTCCGTCCAGCGGTCGCGCTTGAACGTCAGCAGCGGGCGGCGCGCCCGGTAGTCCACGAGCCGGTCGTGATCGAAACGGGCCACGACCTGGTGGGGCAGCGAGTCGAGCAGACGGTCGACGATCTGGTCGCCCGTTTCACCCGCGTCGATGTATCCGTCGAAGTGGTAGAGCATGACCAGACCGGCCGACTCCTGGGCGAGTGCCATGTCCACCACGGCCAGGCCCTTCGGCTCCCATGCGTACAAACCCTGCGGATCAAGCACTGTGACCGCTCCTCCTCGTGTTCGTACTCCACAACGTGGTGAGGATCGCGAGCATTCCCCGGACCGCTCCTTTTACGGCTCGGTTCGCCTCCGGGGTCGTTGTCCCGCATACCTACGCCGACAGCACGCGTGTGTGCAGCGCGGTGACCGCCTTGCGGGCGGGGGTGAACGCGCCGCGCTGCCAGGCTCGGTGAAGCTGAGCCAGTCGCCTGCGGTGCGAGAAGGAGGACGCGAGTTCGGTGCGGTGCTTCTCGTCGTGGTCACCCCGGTCCTTGAGGAACTCGACCGGCTCTCCTGGTCGGTGGCGGTCAGCTCCTTGGACGTTGGTGAACACCTCGATGGGGACGCCGAGTTCGCACGCGGAGGCCAGGCAGGCGATGCCGTCGCCGACGATGACCGCCTTGGCGACGCAACGCACTGCGGGCCCGCACCCCGAAGGGTGCGGGCCCGCAGTCACGTGCTACTTGCTAGCGGTGAGCTTTCAGCTCTGGCCGCCGGCGAGCTTCTCGCGGAGGGCAGCCAGGGCCTCGTCCGACGCCAGGGCGCCGGAGGTGTCGTCCGACTCCGAGGAGTAGGAACCGCCACCGGAGGCGGCCGGAGCCGCACCCGTGGACGTGGCACCCTCGGCCTCGGCCTGAGCGTCGGCCTCGCGGGACTTGATGACCTGAGCCTGGTGCTGCTCGAAGCGCGACTGCGCCTCGGCGTACTGGTGCTCCCACGCCTCGCGCTGGGTCTCGTAGCCCTCGAGCCAGTCGTTGGTCTCGGGGTCGAAGCCCTCGGGGTAGATGTAGTTGCCCTGGTCGTCGTAGGACGCGGCCATGCCGTACAGGGTCGGGTCGAACTCGACCGAGGCCGGGTCGGCACCGAAGGACTCGTTGGCCTGCTTCAGCGAGAGGCTGATGCGGCGGCGCTCGAGGTCGATGTCGATGACCTTGACGAAGATCTCGTCGTTGACCTGGACGACCTGCTCCGGGATCTCCACGTGGCGCTCGGCCAGCTCGGAGATGTGGACCAGACCCTCGATGCCCTCGTCCACGCGGACGAACGCACCGAACGGAACGAGCTTGGTGACCTTACCCGGGACGACCTGACCGATCTGGTGCGTACGGGCGAACTGCTGCCACGGGTCTTCCTGCGTCGCCTTGAGCGACAGGGAGACGCGCTCGCGGTCCATGTCGACGTCGAGGACCTCGACGGTGACTTCCTGGCCGACCTCGACAACCTCGGAGGGGTGGTCGATGTGCTTCCAGGAGAGCTCGGAGACGTGCACGAGACCGTCGACGCCACCCAGGTCCACGAAGGCACCGAAGTTGACGATCGAGGAGACGACGCCGGAGCGGACCTGACCCTTCTGGAGGGTGGTGAGGAACGTCTGGCGAACCTCGGACTGGGTCTGCTCCAGCCAGGCACGGCGGGACAGGACCACGTTGTTGCGGTTCTTGTCCAGCTCGATGATCTTGGCCTCGAGCTCCTTGCCCACGTAGGGCTGGAGGTCGCGGACACGGCGCATCTCGACGAGGGAAGCCGGCAGGAAGCCACGGAGGCCGATGTCGAGGATGAGTCCACCCTTGACGACCTCGATGACGGTACCGGTGACGATGCCGTCCTCTTCCTTGATCTTCTCGATGGTGCCCCAGGCGCGCTCGTACTGGGCGCGCTTCTTCGAGAGGATCAGGCGGCCTTCCTTGTCCTCCTTCTGGAGAACAAGGGCTTCGATCTCGTCACCGACGGCGACGACCTCGTTCGGGTCGACGTCGTGCTTGATCGAGAGCTCGCGGCTCGGGATGACACCTTCGGTCTTGTAACCGATGTCGAGCAGGACCTCGTCCCGGTCGACCTTCACGATGACGCCGTCGACGATGTCGCCGTCGTTGAAGTACTTGATCGTCTCGTCGATCGCGGCGAGGAAGGCTTCCTCGTTACCGATGTCGTTGACCGCAACCTGCGGAGTGGTGGCGGTGGTCTCGGTGCTGCTCGTCATGTGGGAAAGGGCTCCGGTACGGACGGTGAGTCGTAGGTACTGCTTACGCCGGGAGCCCGTTTCGCCCTGTAGAAGCCGGACAGCCAAGGAAGCGCCGAACCCGGTTACCCGGTGGCGCCTCGAAAACCGAGGGGACATACATACAGATGCGAGCGCAGCCTGCTACGTCTGAGGAGCGCAGGCCCGCAGCGCAACTTGTAGCATACGGGGGCAGCCGGGCAGGGTCAATGCGCGAAGGCGCACACCCGGGGCGGATCGCCGCATTCCCGGCACAAAACCTGTCTCACGAGGCCACGCGGGCCATAGCCGGCCCCTGCCGTGACACTCCCGAGACCGGTTGGAGCCGCAGACTAATACGAGGGAGCCGATCATCCAAGAGCCCCAGATCCACGAACCGGAACACTCCGAGGTCCGGGAGCCCGAACCCGCCGAGCCGGAGGCGACCCGGCGCGACGCGGGCGTCACGGAGAGCTCCCGCGCCAACCGCGGCTGGTGGGACCGGAACGCGGACGACTACCAGACAGAACACGGCACGTTCCTCGGGGACGACCGTTTCGTATGGGGCCCCGAGGGCCTCGACGAGGTGGAGGCCGAGCTGCTCGGCCCGCCGGAGGACCTCAAGGGCAAGGACATCCTGGAGATCGGTGCCGGCGCGGCCCAGTGCTCGCGCTGGCTGGCCGCCCAGGGGGCCCGTCCGGTCGCCCTCGACCTCTCCCACCGCCAGCTCCAGCACGCGCTGCGCATAGGCGGCGGGGTGCCGCTCGTGGAGGCCGACGCGGGCGCGCTGCCCTTCGCGGACGGCTCCTTCGACCTCGCGTGCTCGGCGTACGGCGCGTTGCCGTTCGTGGCCGACCCGGTGCGCGTCCTGAAGGAGGTCCACCGGGTGCTGCGCCCCGGCGGCCGCTTCGTCTTCTCCGTGACGCACCCGATCCGCTGGGCCTTCCCGGACGAGCCCGGCCCCGAGGGCCTGTCCGTCTCCTCCTCCTACTTCGACCGCACTCCCTACGTCGAGCAGGACGAGGAGGGCCGCGCGGTGTACGTCGAGCACCACAGGACGGTCGGCGACCGGGTACGGGACGTGGTGGCCGGGGGCTTCCGGCTGCTCGACCTGGTCGAGCCGCAGTGGCCCGCCTGGAACACCCAGGAGTGGGGCGGCTGGTCCCCGCTGCGCGGAAACCTGATCCCCGGTACGGCGATCTTCGTGTGCGTACGAGACTGATCGGGTGATCCGTTACGACGCCCTGGACGCGCTGCCCGTACGCGGCGCCCTGCCCGCCCTGGACGACGCCCTGGAGGACGGCGGCAGCGCCGTGCTCGTGGCGCCGCCCGGAACGGGCAAGACGACCCTCGTGCCGCTGGCGCTCGCCGGACTCCTCGGCGGCCCGGGCGACGGGCGGCCGGCGCGCCGGGTCGTGGTCGCCGAACCGCGGCGGATCGCCGCCCGGGCCGCGGCGCGGCGGATGGCGTGGCTGCTCGGCGAGAAGGTCGGCGAGAGCGTCGGGTTCACCGTGCGCGGGGAGCGGGTCGTGGGGCCACGCGCGCGTGTGGAGGTCGTCACGACGGGTGTCCTCCTCCAGCGGCTCCAGCGGGACCAGGAGCTCGCGGGCGTCGACGTGGTGGTGCTCGACGAGTGCCACGAACGTCATCTGGACGCCGACACGGTCGCCGCGTTCCTCCTGGACGTACGGGCCGCGCTCCGTCCCGAGCTGCGGCTCGTGGCGGCGTCGGCGACCACGGACGCGGCGGGGTGGGCGCGGCTGCTGGGCGACGTGCCCGTCGTCGCGGCGGAGGGCGTCTCGTATCCGGTGGAGGTGGAGTGGGCGCCTCCGGTACGTCCGGTACGGCCGCCGCACGGCATGCGTGTCGACCCGGCGCTGCTGACGCATGTCGCGTCGGTGGTGCGGCGGGCACTGGCGGAGTGCGAGGGGGACGTCCTGTGTTTCCTCCCCGGGGTCGGTGAGATCGCGCGGGTGGCGGGCGGGCTGGGGGATCTGGGCGGCCGGGTCGACGTGCTCCAGGTGCACGGGCGGGCGCCCGCCGCCGTGCAGGACGCGGTGCTGTCGCCGGGGACCGGGGACCGGCGCCGGGTGGTCCTGGCGACCTCCGTGGCGGAGTCGTCGCTGACGGTTCCGGGGGTGCGGGTGGTCGTCGACTCCGGGCTGGCGCGGGAGCCGCGGGTGGACCACGCGCGGGGGCTGAGCGCGCTGACGACGGTACGGGCCTCGCAGGCGGCCGGACGGCAGCGGGCGGGGCGGGCCGGGCGTGAGGCGCCGGGGCGGGTGTACCGATGCTGGACGGAGGCCGAGGACGCCCGTCTGCCGCGATATCCCGCCCCGGAGATCAAGGTGGCCGACCTGACGGCGTTCGCCCTGCAGGCGGCCTGCTGGGGCGATCCTGGGGCGACGGGGCTGGCGCTCCTGGATCCGCCGCCGGGCGGGGCGATGGCGGCGGCGCGGTCCGTCCTGGCGGCGGTGGGCGCGGTGGACACGGCCGGCCGGGCCACGGAACGGGGTGTGCGCATGTCCAGGCTGGGCCTGCACCCCCGGCTCGCTCGGGCGCTGCTGGACGCGGCCCCCGTGGTGGGCGCCGACCGCGCCGCGGAAGTGGTCGCCCTCCTGAGCGAGGAGCCGCCCCGCGAGTACGGCGACGACCTGGCCGGGGCCTGGAGACTGGCCCGACGCGGCGGCGACCCCTACGCGTCCCGCTGGCGCACCGAATCCCGGCGCCTGCGCTCCGCGTCGACGGGTCTTTCCCGGCCACCCGCCCAGGACAGCGCCCGCGGTGAGGGGCTCGAAGGTGGTCCGTGGCCGGCCGGCGGGGGCGACGATCGTGTGGTCGCGCTGGTGGCTGCCCTGACGTTCCCCGAGCGGCTCGCGCAGGCGCAGGGCGGCTCCTACCTCATGCTGAACGGCACCCGTGCCGACGTCGGCGACGGCTCGGCTCTGCGCGGCGCGCCCTGGCTGGCGGTCGCCGTGGCCGATCGGCCCGTCGGGGCCGGGCACGCGCGTGTGCGGCTTGCCGCCGTCGTCGACGAGGAGACGGCACGGCGGGCCGCGGCGCCCCTGCGCTCCGAGGGGGACGAGGTCCACTGGGCCGGCGGCGACGTCGTCGCGCGGCGGGTCGAGCGGCTCGGGGCCGTGGAGCTGGCGGTGCGTCCGCTGAAGAACGCCGACCCCGGGCTCGTACGGGAGGCGTTGCTCGAAGGGCTGCGGGAGGACGGGTTCGGGCTGTTGCGGTGGTCACCGGATGCCGAGGGGCTGCGGCGTCGGCTCGGGTTCCTGCGGCTGCATCTGGGCGGCCCCTGGCCCGACGTGTCCGACGACGCGCTCCACGCGCGCGTGGACGAGTGGCTGGAGCCGGAGCTCGGCCGTGCCCGGCGGCGGGCCGATCTGGCGCGGATCGACGCCGGGCAGGCACTGAACCGGCTGCTGCCCTGGGCCACGGGAGACGCGGCCCGGCTGGACGAGCTCGCGCCGGAGCGGATCGAGGTGCCCAGTGGGTCCAGGATCCGGATCGACTACGCCAACCCGGAGCAGCCGGTGCTCGCCGTCAAGCTGCAGGAGATGTTCGGACTGCACGAGTCACCGGCCGTCGCCGGGGTGCCCGTGCTCGTCCATCTGCTCTCGCCCGCCGGGCGCCCCGCCGCCGTCACCGCCGACCTCGCCTCCTTCTGGAAGGACGGGTACAAGGCGGTGCGGGCGGAGCTGCGGGGTCGCTATCCCAAGCATCCGTGGCCCGAGGATCCGGCCACCGCCGAGCCGACCCGGCACACGAACGCGCGGCTCAGGCGTTGACCGGCTCCGGTTCCACCGCCTCCGTGGGGGCCGGGTCGCCCGGGCGGCGGCTGCGCGCCTCGAGGTAGAGGGAGAGGGACAGCAGAGCCGCGCCGAGGACCAGGAAGCCCCACGGCAGATACGACGTCAGCAGCAGGATCAGGGTGCGGTTGGACTTGACCAGGGCGACGGTGTGCTTGGTGTAGTCCTCGCGCATCTTCACGTCACCGGCGAATGCGGTCACCTTGTCGCGGCCCCCGAGGAGGGTGCCGCCCCGCAGCTCCTCCTTGTGGAGCTCCTCGCCGTAGACCGGCGCCCCGGTGACCGGTTCCACCCAGAACTTGCGGACGGTCGTGTACCAGCGTGTCGTGCCCGTCTTGGCGACCGACTCCGGAGTGATGCCCTGGACGGGCATGACCTTGGGGAACTTGACCTTCGTCCAGGGGATGGTCTGCTCGAAGTAGTACACCTTGACGCCACGGAAGGTCTGGGTGCCCTTGTAGTGGATGGGGGCCGAGGTGCGGGTCTGTGCGTCGAAGTACTCGTAGTCCCGCTTCTCCGTGTGGAAGGGCCACTTGAACTCGATGCCCTCGCGTGTGACGGGGTCGCCGTCGACGGACTCGCCCGTGGCGTGGACGGGGTCCTGGCTGTGCGCGTCGAAGATGTAACGCTCGGGGAGCCTGGAGACCATCTTCCCGTCGGGGCCCTGCACATAGGAGAGGCTGTCCCAGACGACGACATCGCGGCCCGCCGTCTTCTCGATGCGGTCGGAGGCCTCGACGTTGCCCTTCAGGGTCTGCACGATGGTGACCTTGGGGACCTTCTTGGCCTGCATGGTGCCGTAGTCGAGCAGGGTCGCGTCCTTCGCCTCCAGGACCATGTCCTGGTACTGGTTGGCGGGGATCTTCGCCAGCCGCGGGAAGGCGTACCAGCGCAGCAGCGGGGACAGCGCCGCGAAGAACACGGCGAAGGCGAGCAGGATCAGGCTGGCCTTGCGACGCATCTCGGCGTCCCTCCCTGAGAGTTGCGGATGCCCTGAGCGCTACGGGTGCGCGGGCACGGTCGTCAGCAGCGGCTTGGGCGAGGTCTTGCCTGCCGGTGAGCCCATGGCCGTGATCGTGAGCACCAGGGCGAACGCCACGGCGAGACCGGTCGCGGCGGCGATGAGGGCGCGCATGCGGGGCCTCCGGGGGACGGCGGATCGAGAACTGATACCTCGTCAGATCCGGCACCGTAGCAACGGCGGGGCGAGATGAGAACACCTTGCGCACACGAACGAGAACGCCCCTCCGCCTGTCGGCGGAGGGGCGCCCTTGACGCGCGTACGGCCTACGAGGCGGCCGCGGCGACCTTCAGCTCGACCGTCAGCACCGCGCCGCCCGTGGTGTTGACGCGGAGCAGGAACGTGCCGGTCGCGTCGTCCGCGTACAGCTTGGGGAGCTTGAGCACGCCGTCGGCGTCCGTCGTGAGGTCCGTGAGGGTGCGGATCGTCTTGCCGTCCGCGTCCTTGAAGTACGGGCCCTTGTCGTTCTCGGTCGCGTCGTCCGCCGACTTGATGAGCGTCGCGGTGGCCGCGACCTTGCCCGCGATGGCACCCTTGTAGGTGGCCTTCAGCTCGACCTGGTCGGCGAACTCACCGCCCGGCACGCAGGTCAGCGCCGTGTCGCTGGTGCGGGTGAGGGTGTCGGCCTGGCGCGGGGTGACGGTGGCCGTGTAGTCGAGGCCGCCCAGCACGCGGCCCACGACGGTGGCGCGGACGGTGAAGTCACCGGCCTTCTCCCCCGCCACGAGTGCGGGCGCGGTGGCCGTGCCCGCGCTGCCGGTGACGACCGTGGCGACGCTCTCGCCACCGGTGAAGGTGGCGTCCGTGTCGCCGATGATCGTGAACCGCACCCGGACCTTCGCCACGCCCTTGCTCGCCGTGGACTCGGCCCGCACGGCGACCTTGGTGCCGAAGGCGCTGCCCGCCGTCGCCGTGAGCTTCCCGGTGTTCGCGTCCTCCAGATGGTCCACCGTCTGGGTGGGCGTGGGAGGCGTCGGGCTCGGCGCGGGCGAACTCGGCTTGGGCGGCTTCGGAGTGGGGCTCGTCGAGCCGCCACTGCCCGGCGGCTTGGGGGAATTCGGCGTGCTCGGTGTGCTCGGCGTACTCGGTGTCGCGGGCGTGGACGGGCTGGGGCTCGCCCCGGGGTCGTTGTTGCTGCTGTGCGAGGGCAGGGTGCCCGTGCCGTCCGGGACCTCGTGGGTGCCCTTGCGGTAGTACTCCAGCCACGACAGAACCGTGTTGAGGTACTCCGTCGAGTTGTTGTAGTTCAGGATCGCGGCGTTCATCTGCGACTGCACGGACAGGTCCCGGTCGAACCGGCACAGGTAGTGGCCGGCCGCGAGCGCCGCGTCGTAGACGTTGTTGGGGTCCTTCTTGCCGTCGCCGTTGCCGTCGCGGCCCGCCCACTCCCAGGTGGAGGGGATGAACTGCATGGGGCCCACGGCCCGGTCGTAGGCGGGGTCGCCGTCGTACGCGCCGTTGTCGGTGTCGGCGATCAGGGCGAAGCCGTTGCCGTCGAGCTTGGGGCCGAGGATCGGCGAGTACGTCGTACCGCTCGCATCGACCCGGCCGCCGCGGGCCTGGCCGGACTCGACCTTGCCGATGGCGGCGAGGAGTTGCCAGGGCAGGTTGCAGCCCGGCTTGGAGGCGCGCAGCTCGGCCTCGGCCTTCTTGTAGGCGTCGAGGACGGTCGCGGGTATGCCGGCCTCGGCCTCGCCCACGGAGACGGTCGTGCCGGTGGTCGGGCTCGCGGACGGGCTCGGGTTGGGGCTCTTCAGCGGCGGAAGGTCGGTGTAGTACGGCGAGTCGCCGGTCGCGCCGCCGCCTTCACCGCCGGTCTTCGCGTCCCCCGATGGCTGGGCGGCACCGGCGGCCTGTCTGCCGAGGTCGTCGGTGGTCACTCCGGGTGCCTGGGAAGCGGACAGGGCTGCGACCGCGACCGCGGCCACGGCGGTGGTCGTCGCCCCCTTGCGCAGTCTGCCGAAATGCGCCGCCATTGAGTGAACCCCTCCCGTGGACGACCGCCCGCGCACCGCGCGTTCGCTGGCTCAGTGACCCAGGCGACCCTACGACAACTTCCGTCGCCCGGGCACCCGTTCGTGCCCGATTTTCACCGGTTGGCCATGTGGGATTGTCCAAGAGAACACGCACCGCGGGGTGGAGCCCGTGGACATTTTCCTACGTCCCTCATACTGGGCGTCGGAGATCACCGGGGCCGACATATCAGACCAACGTCTGCCACAGGGGGACGCTTTGCCCTTCACCCTCAGCCACGCGGCAGCCGTACTGCCCGCCCTGCGCGGCGACGGGAGCGGCCGCCTCGCGCCCGCGGCACTCGTGGCCGGTTCCTTCGCCCCCGACATGACCTACTACGCGGCGAGCGTGGTTCCCGGAGCGATGGAGTTCGGCGACTTCACGCACTCGTTCACCGGTGTCCTCACCTTCGACGTACTCGTCGCCTGCGCGTTGGCGGGTGCCTGGCTGGTACTGCGCGAACCCCTGGTGGCACTGCTGCCACGGGCCCGTCAGGGCCGTCCCGCGGCTCTGCTGCGCTGCGGGACACCGCGCGGGCCGGTGCGCTCCACGGCCGCACTGTGGTGGTACGCCTCCGCGGTGCTCGGCGCGCTGACACACGTCGTGTGGGACGCGTTCACGCACCACGACCGGTGGGGGGTGCGGCTGGTCCCCGTCCTGTCGCGGAACGCCGACGGCACGCCGGTGTTCACCTACGCGCAGTACGGCAGTTCGCTGGTGGGCGCCGTCGTGATCGTGGCCTTCGTGAGCATCGCGCTGCGCCGGGCGCCCTCGGCCGAACCGGTGGGGGTGCCGGTGCTGTCGCGTTCCGACCGGTGGCTGGCAGCCGCCGTCATCGGCGGCTGCGGGCTGGTGGGCGCCGTGCAGCGGGCGTCACGCTGGTGGGCTTACTGGGGCACCCGCGCGAAGCCCTGGGAGTTGATCCCGGCGCTCTGTTTCGGCGCGGGTGCGGGTCTCGTGCTCGGCCTCGCGCTGTACGCCGTCGGGGTCAGGGTGTGGCGCCCCGCTCCGGCTCGTCCCAGCCCAGCACCGGTCCGCGCGGCGCCGAACCGTCCGACACCTCGCTGATCCTGTTCTCCGGAGTGAAGCCCTGGACAACACCGCGCCGACGGTTGAGGCCGCGGTGGACGGCCTGGGCGATGCGCTCGATGGTGCGGACCCCGTACGTCATCGTCGGGTTGTCGTGCGACAGGACGACGATGCGGTACCTGCGGCCGGAGCCGGTGAACACGCCGACGCTGTGCACGCGCCAGCCGTGGGTGGACCGGGGCAGCCAGCCGTTCTTGATGTGCGCCCGCATGCCGCGCGGCATGCCGGCGGGGACGCCCCAGCGCTGGTCGCTGCGGACCTGGCTGAGCAGTTTCAGGCCGTAGGCGCGGCTCTTCAGGAAGGAACGGGCGCCTGTGAGCACGCCCAGCAGCCGCATCTGGTCGGTGGCCGTCGTGCGGGTCAGACCCCAGTAACCGGCCCGGCCGAGCTCGGTGCGGCGCGTTCCGACACGCTCCAGGAAACGGCGGAGGTAGGTGTGGCCCAGGTCGTTCCACAGATGCTGGGCCGCGGTGTTGTCCGAGATGGTGATCATGGGGCGTACGTTGGCGAGCTCCCAGTTCGTGAGGGTGCGGCGCAGCTCGTCCGCGCGGCGCAGGGTGGCCTCCATGATCGTGACCTTGACGACGCTCGCCGAGTCGTACTGACGCTCGCTCGCGAGGGCGCAGGTCAGATCGGTGTTGTCGTCGCGCACCGCCACGGCGACGGTGCCCTGGCGTGACGACAGTGCCGCCCCGATGTCACGGGACATCCGGGCGGCGAGCTCGGGGTTGCGGGTGGAACGGCAGGCCGCGGGCACCTGGGCGGTGCTCGCGCTCGCGGCCACCGCGGGTACCGGCGCGAGCAGCGCCGAGACGACTGCTGTGGCCATGGCCGTGTGACGGTTGAGCATGCTTGTACCCATGCCCGCATCCTTACGGTCCCCTTGCACGGGGGGCGTCTTTGCGAGGGCCACGCGAGTGACGGTTCCCTCCGGGGGTTGAGCGGACCCCCCTCCCCTGCGCCTCCGGCCCACCGGAAAGGGCTCATGCCCTACAAGCAGCCAACGCGAGGACTTCACCCTGCGGGCGGCTCGGAAGGCGGGGCGGGGGCGGCTTGCGCCGCAAGCGGCTGCGAGGGGGGTGCCCTGTGGGCGGAGGGTTCCCCCAGCGGGGTGGGGCATCTGTCCACACCGGCGCACAAGCCGCCCGCGGGGCACCCGACGCCGAGAGCGGACGGAGCCACGACCAGCTCCACCCGGGGCCGAACCCACCCGGCCCGGCGCGGGGGCCGAGACCCGCGGCCGAAGCCGGAACCGAGATCGAAGCCCGGGCCCGGGATCGAAGCCTGGCCCAGGGCCGGGGCCGGGGCCGGGGGCTGGAGCGCGAGGCCAGGACCGGGCCCGAGGCCGGAACCGGGATCGAAGCGGGGCCGGGGCCGGGGGTCGGAGCGCGAGGCCCGGACCGGAACCCGGGCGCGAGGCCAGGACCGGGCCCGAGGCCGGAACCCGACGCCGGCGCCGAGGCCGACGTCGGGACCGAAGCCGGAAACCGGGGCCGGGACCGAGGTCGGGACCGAGGCCCGAAACCGGGACCGGCGTCGGGCCCTGGGTCGGGATCGGAGCTGGGGTCGGAAATCTGGGCCGGGGTTTCAGGGGCTCGGTCGCCGGGGGCTAGTGCGCTGCGGATTCCCAGTCGGGGCCCGCGCCGACGGAGACGTCGAGGGGCGCCCGGAGATGAACGGCGGACGCCATCTCGCGGCGGACGAGCTCCTCGGTCTTGGCCCGCTCCCCAGGGGCGATCTCCAGGACGATTTCGTCGTGGACCTGGAGGAGCATGCGGGACTTGAGCCCGGCCTCGCGCAGCGCCCGGTCCACGTTCAGCATCGCGATCTTGACGATGTCCGCGGCCGTGCCCTGGATGGGGGCGTTGAGCGCCATGCGCTCGGCGGCCTCGCGACGCTGCCGGTTGTCGCTGTTGAGGTCGGGCAGATAGCGGCGGCGCCCGAAGAGCGTCGCCGTGTAGCCCGTGGCGCGGGCCTCGTCGACCGCCCGGCGCAGATAGTCCCGCACGCCTCCGAACCGCTCGAAGTACGTGTCCATCAACGCGCGCGCCTCACCCGCGTCGATGTTCAGCTGCTGGGAGAGTCCGAACGCCGACAGCCCATAGGCAAGGCCGTACGACATCGCCTTGATCTTGCGGCGCATCTCCGCGTCGACCGCCGAACGCTCGACCGAGAACACCTGCGACGCCACCGTCGTGTGCAGGTCCTCGCCCGACGTGAACGCCTCCAACAGGCCCTCGTCCTCGGACAGATGGGCCATCACGCGCAGTTCGATCTGGCTGTAGTCGGCCGTCATGAGGGACTCGAAGCCTTCGCCGACCACGAAGCCGCGACGGATCGCGCGACCCTCCTCCGTACGGACCGGGATGTTCTGCAGGTTCGGGTCCACCGACGAGAGCCGGCCCGTCGCGGCCACCGTCTGGTTGAACGTGGTGTGGATGCGGCCGTCCGCGGCGATCGTCTTGATCAGGCCCTCGACCGTCACCCGCAGCCTGGCCTGCTCACGGTGGCGCAGCATGACGACCGGCAGCTCGTGGTCGGTCTGCGTGGCCAGCCAGGCCAGCGCGTCCGCGTCCGTCGTGTAACCGGTCTTCGTCTTCTTCGTCTTGGGCAGGTCCAGCTCGCCGAAGAAGACCTCCTGGAGCTGCTTGGGCGAGCCGAGGTTGAACTCGTGCCCGACGGAGGCGTGGGCCTCCTTCACCGCCTGCTGCACAGCGCCGGCGAACATCTGCTCCATGGCTTCCAGGTGCGCCCGGTCCGCCGCGATGCCGTGCCGCTCCAGCCGGGCCAGCAGCGCCGACGTGGGCAGCTCCATGTCGCGCAGCAGCTCGGCCGCGCCGACCTCCGCCAGCTTCTCGCCGAACGCCTCGCCCAGGTCGAGGATCGTGCGGGCCTGCACCATCAGCGCCTCGGCCTCGGCCTGGTCGTCCGCACCGAAGGCCAGCTGGCCGTCGGCCGCCGCGGCGGGCCCCAGCTCCCGGCCCAGGTACTCCAGGGACAGCGCGTCCAGCGCGAAGGAGCGGCGGCCCGGCTTCACCAGATACGCGGCGAGCGCGGTGTCCATGGACACGCCCTCGATCGTCCACCCGTGCTCGGCGAAGACCCGCATCGCGCCCTTGGCGTTGTGCAGCACCTTGGGCTTCTTGGGGTCGGCGAGCCACTTCGCGAACGCGTTCTCGTCGGCCTCGTCCAGCCGCGAGGGGTCGAACCACGCCGCCGCCCCGTCCCCCGCGGCCAGCGCGACCTCGGCCACCGACCCCGAACCCAGCGCCCACGTGTCGACGGTGGCCAGACCCAGGACCGCCTTGCCGTCGTGCTCGGCGAGCCACGGCTTCAGCTCGCCCGCCCCCAGGACCGCCCCGTCCAGCTCGACCCCCTCGACGACCGGAGCGGCCGCCTCGGCCTCCGCCGTCCCTGGGTCGACGGCGAAGAGCCGCTCACGCAGGGAGGGGTTGCGGATCTCCAGGGTGTCCAGGACCGTCACGACCGCCGTACGGTCGTACGCCGCGCGCTCCAGGTCGGTGACCGTCTTCGGGAGCTCGACGTCCTTCACCATCTCCGTGAGACGGCGGTTGAGCTTCACCGCCTCCAGGTGGTCGCGGAGGTTCTGCCCGGCCTTGCCCTTGACCTCGTCGACGCGCTCGACGAGGTCCGCGAACGAACCGAACTGGTTGATCCACTTCGCGGCCGTCTTCTCACCGACGCCGGGGATGCCCGGCAGGTTGTCCGACGGGTCGCCACGCAACGCCGCGAAGTCGGGGTACTGCGCCGGCGTCAACCCGTACTTCTCGACGACCTTCTCCGGAGTGAAGCGGGTCAGCTCGGAGACGCCCTTCGTCGGGTACAGCACCGTCGTGTGCTCGGACACCAGCTGGAAGGAGTCGCGGTCACCGGTGACGATCAGGACCTCGAAGCCCTCGGCCTCGGCCTGCGTGGCGAGCGTCGCGATGATGTCGTCGGCCTCGAAGCCGTCGACCGCGAACCGCTGCGCGTGCATCGCGTCCAGCAGCTCGCCGATCAGCTCGACCTGCCCCTTGAACTCGTCCGGGGTCTTCGAACGGTTCGCCTTGTACTCCGTGAACTCCTCGGAGCGCCACGTCTTGCGCGAGACGTCGAACGCCACCGCGAAATGCGTGGGCGCCTCGTCGCGCAGCGTGTTCGCCAGCATCGACGCGAAACCATAGATCGCGTTCGTCGGCTGACCCGTCGCGGTCGTGAAA
Organism: Streptomyces sp. NPDC111507; assembly: GCF_055638955.1. Lineage (NCBI taxonomy): Bacteria > Bacillati > Actinomycetota > Actinomycetes > Kitasatosporales > Streptomycetaceae > Streptomyces > Streptomyces sp. NPDC111507. Next base: position 295,161 of record NZ_JBVKBU010000001.1, read on the forward strand.
TTCTCCGCGGGCAGCGCGAAGAACGCGCGGTACGCCAGCGAGTGCCCATCCATGAGCATCAGCCGCGGACGGCCCGCACCTGCGGTTTTCTCGGTCTTCTTCGATGCTGTTTCTGCCACGCCCCCGATCCTGCCACGCCCCACTGACAGTGCGGACCTCCCGGGACCGGCCGCCGTCATTGTCACCGGCCCGTGCGAGGATCCTCGATGTACTTCACACGTACAGGCGAAGGGGTTCAACGATGGCCAGCAAGCCGCCGGCAAGCGATCCGGTCCAGGACGCGCCACAGGTCACCGAGCCGAAGCGCGCCGCGGCCGGGCTGCCCGCCATCGGGCACACCCTGCGCATCGCCCAGCAGCAGATGGGGGTGAAGCGCACCGCGCTGACCCTCCTGCGCGTCAATCAGAAGGACGGCTTCGACTGCCCGGGCTGCGCCTGGCCCGAGCCGGAGCATCGGCACACGGCGGAGTTCTGCGAGAACGGCGCGAAGGCGGTCGCCGAGGAGGCCACCCTGCGCCGGGTCACCCCGGACTTCTTCGCCGCACATCCGGTCACCGACCTGCACGGCCGCAGCGGCTACTGGCTCGGCCAGCAGGGCCGCCTCACCCACCCCATGTACCTGCCCGAGGGCGCCGACCACTACGAGCCGGTCTCCTGGCAGCGCGCCTTCGACATCATCGCCGAGGAGCTCGCCGCCCTCGGCTCCCCCGACGAGGCCCTCTTCTACACCTCGGGGCGCACGAGCAACGAGGCCGCGTTCCTCTACCAGCTCTTCGCTCGCGAGCTCGGCACGAACAACCTGCCGGACTGTTCGAACATGTGCCACGAGTCCTCGGGCTCCGCGCTCTCCGAGACCATCGGCATCGGCAAGGGCAGCGTCCTGCTCGAGGACCTCTACAGGGCGGACCTGATCATCGTCGCCGGGCAGAACCCCGGCACCAACCACCCGCGCATGCTCTCCGCCCTGGAGAAGGCCAAGGCCAACGGCGCGAAGATCATCAGCGTCAACCCGCTGCCCGAAGCGGGCCTGGCGCGCTTCAAGAACCCGCAGACCCCCCAGGGCATGCTCAAGGGCGCCGCCCTCACCGACCTGTTCCTGCAGATCCGCCTCGGCGGCGACCAGGCCCTCTTCCGCCTCCTGAACAAGCTCGTCCTGGAGACCGAGGGCGCGGTCGACGAGGACTTCATCGCCGAACACACCCACGGCTACGAGGAGTTCGCGGCCACCGCCCGCGCCGCCGACTGGGACGAGACCCTCACCGCGACGGGCCTCACCCGCGAGGAGATCGACGAGACCCTCCGCCTCGTCCTGTCCTCCCAGCGCACCATCGTCTGCTGGGCCATGGGCCTCACCCAGCACAAGCACTCCGTGCCCACGATCCGCGAAGTGGTCAACTTCCTGCTGCTGCGCGGCAACATCGGCCGTCCCGGCGCGGGCGTCTGCCCGGTCCGCGGCCACTCGAACGTGCAGGGCGACCGCACCATGGGCATCTTCGAGCGCCCCGCCCCGGCCTTCCTGGACGCCCTGGAGAAGGAGTTCGGCTTCGCCCCGCCCCGCGAGCACGGCTACGACGTCGTACGGGCCATCCGCGCCCTGCGCGACGGCGACGCGAAGGTCTTCTTCGCCATGGGCGGCAACTTCGTCTCCGCCTCCCCCGACACCGACGTCACCGAGGCCGCCATGCGCCGCGCCCGCCTCACGGTGCACGTCTCGACCAAGCTCAACCGCTCCCACGTCGTCACCGGCGCCCGCGCCCTGATCCTGCCCACCCTCGGACGGACCGAGCGCGACCTCCAGGGCAGCGGCGAGCAGTTCGTGACCGTCGAGGACTCCATGGGCATGGTCCACGCCTCACGCGGCCGTCTGAAACCCGCGGGCGAGCACCTCCTGTCCGAGCCGGCCATCGTCTGCCGCCTCGCCCGCCGCGTGCTCGGCGAGACCTCCCGCACCCCCTGGGAAGAGTTCGAGAAGGACTACGCCACGATCCGCGACCGCATCGCGCGCGTGATCCCCGGCTTCGACGACTTCAACGCGCGCGTCGCCGACCCCGCCGGCTTCGCTCTCCCCCACGCCCCCCGCGACGAACGCCGCTTCCCCACCGCGACCGGCAAGGCCAACTTCACCGCCGCGCCCGTCGAGTACCCGAAGCTCCCCGAAGGCCGCCTCCTCCTCCAGACCCTCCGCTCGCACGACCAGTACAACACCACCATCTACGGCCTCGACGACCGCTACAGGGGCATAAAGAACGGCCGCCGAGTGGTCCTCGTCAACCCCGAGGACGCCCGCGCACTGAACGTCACCGACGGCTCGTACGTCGACCTCGTCAGCGAATGGCGCGACGGCATAGAGCGGCGCGCCGCCGGCTTCCGCGTCGTGCACTACCCGACCGCCCGCGGCTGCGCCGCCGCGTACTACCCGGAGACCAACGTCCTCATCCCTCTCGACGCCACCGCGGACACCAGTAACACCCCGGCCAGCAAGTCCGTCGTGGTCCGTCTGGAACAATCGGCCACCGACTGAGCGTTCGCTCAGCCAGTCAGCCAGAGAGATCGACGACGATCGGAGCCGGCCCCCATGGGCGAGCAGAGCCAAGTGAAGTTCCCGCAAGAGGTCATCGACGAGTACGCCGCACTCGGCGTCGACCTGCCCGCCCTCTTCTCGGCAGGCCACCTCGGCACCCGCATGGGCGTACAGATCATCGAGGCCTCCGCGGACCGGGTCGTCGGCACCATGCCGGTGGAGGGCAACACCCAGCCGTACGGCCTCCTGCACGGCGGCGCCTCCGCCGTCCTCGCGGAGACCCTCGGCTCGGTCGGCTCCATGCTTCACGGCGGCAGCTCCAAGATCGCCGTAGGCGTCGACCTGAACTGCACCCACCATCGCGGCGCCCGCTCCGGCCTCGTCACCGGCGTGGCCACCCCCGTACACCGCGGGCGCACGACGGCGACGTACGAGATCGTCATCACCGACGAGAACGACAAGCGCGTCTGCACCGCCCGCCTCACCTGCCTCCTGCGCGACGTCACCCCCACCGACACCGCCCGCACAAGCCAGCTCTGACCCCCACCCACCACTCACCACTCACCGACAGCCGAGTGCGGCGACCGGGGGGCAGGAGACAACTGCCCCCCACTCACCGGCAGTCGGGACTCACCGGCAGTCAGGCGCGGCGGGCAGGGGACGGAGCGGAGGCGTCCGTCCGCAGCGGCCGGCGCGTCAACACCGGCCCCTTCCGGGACCGACCGATGCCGCGCCTGACCGAGGACGGATACCTCCGCCCCGGACCCGCCCCCCACACCCCTCCCGCACGCCCCCGGCCGCCGCCCCGCCCCCGCGCGCACCCGCCCGCCGCAACCGCACTCCAATACGCCGGAGTTATCGGAAATCAGCGGCAACTCGCAACCCTTTCAGGCGACTTCACTCGCCTTCACGAGACCCGCCCGCCCGGACCGCACCGCGTGCGCCCAAATACCGTGTACGCCGACCGAACTCCTAGTTCCCTTTTCTCGACGTAACGCTGCGTAACACGCGCGCAATACGGCATCAGAGTTCCGTCTTCGACGGCCCGCACTCCCGCGACCTCTCCCGGCGACTCCACGCGACCTGCGACGCCGTCCGACCGCGACCTTCGCCCACGCGCAACCGGAAGTGCGGATTCTCAACATGTGGAACGAGAAGAATTTCCGCCAAATCGGCCGAGAATACCCGTCCCTGAAGTCCGCCAACCGGCACGTCATAACAAGAAAGTCACAAGCCAGCCCACGGCGATGCCCGGGCCCACAGACAGGCTTAGAGTCACGGCCAGTCACCGCGCCGCCGGGCGCGTCTGCAGCACGGCTCGGTATCACCCAGTACGGCCCGGCGAGACACACGGCAGCTCAGCAGGGCTGCTGCGCCAGGGAGAGGATTCAACGTGCGACAGCGTTCTTTGGTCATACTCACCTCCGTGCTCACCACCGGAGCACTCACGCTGACCGCCTGCGGTTCGCGTGACAACAGCGGGGACAAGAGCAGCAGCAGCAAGACCGAGATCATCATCGGCGTTGACGCTCCGCTGACCGGTCAGAACTCCGCAACCGGCCTCGGCATCCAGGGCGGCGTGCAGATCGCCGTCGACGACGCCAACAAGAACAACACCGTCCCCGGCGTGACCTTCAAGGTCCAGGCGCTCGACGACAAGGCGATCCCGGCCAGCGGCCAGCAGAACGCCACCGCCCTCGTCAACAACGAGAAGGTCCTCGGCGTCGTCGGCCCGCTGAACTCCGGTGTCGCCACGCAGATGCAGCAGGTCTTCTCGGCCGCCAACCTGGTCGAGATCTCGCCCTCCAACACGGCGCCCGAGCTCACCCAGGGCAAGAACTGGCAGACCTCGAAGACGCGCCCGTTCAAGACGTACTTCCGCACGGCCACCACCGACGCCCTCCAGGGCGGCTTCGCGGCCGAGTACGCGTCCACCACGCTCAAGAAGAAGAACGTCTTCGTCGTCGACGACAAGCAGACCTACGGCGCGGGCCTGGCCAAGCTGTTCAAGGCCGGCTTCACCAAGAGCGGCGGCAAGGTCGCCGGCGAGGACCACGTCAACACCGGCGACACCGACTTCTCCGCCCTCGTCACCAAGATCAAGAACTCCAAGGCCGACCTGGTCTACTACGGCGGCCAGTACGACGAGTCGGAGAAGCTCACCAAGCAGCTCAAGGACGGCGGAGTCAAGATCCCGCTGTTCGGTGGTGACGGCATGTTCAGCGACACCTACATCCAGACCGCCGGCAAGACCTCCGAGGGTGACCTGGCCACCTCCGTCGGCCAGCCCGTCGACTCCCTGCCCTCCGCCGCGGACTTCATCAAGAAGTACAAGGCCTCCGGCCTCAAGGGCGACTACGGCACCTACGGTGGCTACTCCTACGACGCCGCGACCGCCATCATCAAGGCGATCGCCAACGTCGTGAAGGACGGCAAGATCCCCGACGGCGCCCGCGCCAAGATCGTGGACGAGGTCCAGAAGACGAAGTTCGAGGGCATCGCCGGCCCCGTCTCCTTCGACGAGTACGGCGACACCACCAACAAGCAGCTCACCGTCTACCAGGTCACGGGCGGCAAGTGGAAGGCCGTCAAGAGCGGCACGTTCAACGGCTGATCCGATCCGATCCCGGCTGATTTCAGCTGATTCCAGCCAACTCCAGCTGAACCCAGCCAACTCCAGCTGATCCCAGCTGATTCGAGATCCGCCGCTAGCTACACCCCAGGGCCGCGCGGCCAAGACCACACGTCACCGCGCGGCCCGCCCCATATCCCCCCGTTCACTCTCCCCACCCACATGGAGGCCATGCGGTGAACACCCTGCCGCAGCAGCTGGCCAACGGGCTGTTCCTCGGCTCGATGTACGGGCTGATCGCCATCGGCTACACGATGGTGTACGGCATCGTCCAGCTCATCAACTTCGCCCACGGCGAGATCTTCATGACCGGAGGCTTCGGCGCACTCACGGTCTACCTCTACGTCCTGCCCGACGGCACATCCATGTGGATAGCCCTCCCAGCGATGCTCATCGGCGGCGGACTCGTCGCCGTCCTCATCGCCGTCGGGGCGGAACGGTTCGCCTACCGACCACTGCGCGGCGCGCCACGCCTGGCACCCCTCATCACCGCCATCGGCCTCTCCCTCGCGCTCCAGCAGGCCGTCTTCAACTGGTACCCGAACGCCAAGACCGACCGCAACTTCCCGCAGATCGACGCCGGACCCTGGCACATCGGGTCCATCAGCATCAGCAGCGGCTCGCTCTTCGTCATCGTCGCCGCCCCGCTCTGCATGGCGGCCCTCGCCCTCTTCGTCAGCATGTCCCGCACCGGCCGCGCGATGCAGGCCACCGCCCAAGACCCTGACACCGCCCAGCTCATGGGCATCGACACCAACAAGATCATCGTGATCGCCTTCGCCATCGGCGGCTTCTTCGCCGCCGTCGCCGCCGTCTCCTACGGCCTGCGCTACGGCTCGATCCAGTACAACATGGGCTTCCAGATGGGCCTCAAGGCCTTCACCGCCGCAGTCCTCGGCGGCATCGGCAACATCTACGGCGCCATGATCGGCGGCCTCGTCCTCGGCCTCGCCGAGACCATGGCCACCTCCTACATCGACGGCATCCCCGGCATGCAGCAGCTCGGCGGCGGCGGCTGGTCCTCCGTCTGGGCCTTCGTCCTCCTCATCCTCGTACTGCTGTTCAGGCCACAAGGCCTGGTCGGCGAACGCGTCGCGGACAGGGCGTGACCACCATGGCAACCACCGAGAACACCTCCGAGATCACCGCCCCCGCACGCGGCCTGATCGCACTCCCCCAGACCGCCGCGCGCGCCCTCGTCGCCGTCGGCGCCGTCGCCACCATCGCCAGCACCTTCATGTCGTGGACCTACACGGCCGACTTCCCCGGGGACCTCACCTACTACGGCTCCCCGGCCGGCCTCCAGATCCTCGACCTCGTCGCCGGCGCGATCACCCTGCTCTTCGCGCTCACCCTCTTCGGCGTCCGCGGCCTGCGCTGGCTCAACCCGGCAGGCGCCACCGCGCCCGTCGTCCTCGCCGCCGCCTCCGCGTTCGCCGTCAGCTGGTTCAGCGCCATCGCCATCGCGGTCGACCTCAAGGGCCTCGTCGCCCTCGACCCCGGCGCCTACGTCACCGCCATCGGCTCCCTGATCGCCCTCGTCGGCGCCCTCGCTCTCCCGAGCCCCGGCAACACCTTCAAGGACTGGGTCAGCAAGCCCGACCGCATCCCCGCGGCCGAGCAGCTCCCCGGCTGGGCCGAGCGCCTCGTCATCACCGGCGCCACCGCCGTCGCCCTGATCGTCTTCACGTACGGCATCGGCGTCGACCCCGACGCCAGCGAGACCTTCATCGGCTACCTGCTGCTCGTCGTCCTCGGCACCTGGGCACTCCAGGCCGCCGGACTCTTCGACCGGTTCGCCACGCTCAACGCCCGCCACAAGGGATTCGCCACCTCCATGGCGTTCCTCGCCGCGGCGGTCTTCCCCTTCGTCGAGAACAACGAGCACAACGCCAACCTCGGCGTGAACATCCTCGTCGTCGCCACCGTCGCCCTCGGCCTGAACATCGTCGTCGGCCTCACCGGACTCCTCGACCTCGGATACGTCGCCTTCCTCGGCGTAGGCGCCTACGCCGCGGCCCTCGTCTCCGGCTCCGAGTTCTCCCGCTTCTCCGGCGTCCAGTTCCCCTTCTGGGCCGCCATGCTCACCGGCATGGCCGCGTCGCTCGTCTTCGGCGTCCTCATCGGCGCCCCCACCCTGCGACTGCGCGGCGACTACCTCGCCATCGTCACCCTCGGCTTCGGAGAGATCTTCCGCATCTCCGTCAACAACCTCGACGGCTCCTCCGGACCGAACCTGACCAACGGCCCCAACGGCATCTCGATGATCCCGGACCTCGACATCTTCGGGTTCAACCTCGGGAACTCGCACGACATCGGCTCGATCACCCTCGGCCGCTTCGCGAACTACTTCCTGCTGATGCTGATCATCACCGGCATCGTCGTGATCGTCTTCAACCGCGCCGCCGACTCCCGTATCGGCCGCTCCTGGATCGCGATCCGCGAGGACGAGACCGCCGCGACCGCCATGGGCATCAACGGCTTCCGCGTCAAGCTCATCGCCTTCGCCCTCGGCGCCTCCCTCGCCGGCCTCGCCGGCACGGTCAGCGCCCACGTCGGCTACAGCGTCAACCCGGCCCCGTACCAGTTCGCCGGCTCCGTACCGCCCAACTCCGCGTTCCTGCTGGCCGCGGTCGTCCTCGGCGGCATGGGCACGGTCAACGGCCCCATCCTCGGCGCCACCCTGCTCTACCTCCTCCCCGAGAAGCTCGGCTTCCTGAAGGAGTACCAGCTCTTCGCCTTCGGCATCGCGCTCGTGATCCTCATGCGCTTCCGCCCCGAAGGCATCATCGCCAACCGCCGCCGCCAGCTCGAATTCCACGAGTCCGACGACACCATCGACATCCCCGAACAGGGCCTGCCCGACTCCACCGTCGGCGTCACCAAGGCAGGGGCGTGACCCACATGACCACCACCACGGCCACCAGCCCCGTACTCGAGGCCAGCGGCGTCACCATGCGCTTCGGCGGCCTCACCGCCGTCCGCAGCGTCGACCTCACCGTCAACTCGGGCGAGATCGTCGGCCTCATCGGCCCCAACGGCGCCGGCAAGACGACCTTCTTCAACTGCCTCACCGGCCTCTACGTGCCGACCGAGGGCAAGGTCTCCTACAAGGGCACCGTCCTCCCGCCCAAGCCCCACCTCGTCACCAGCGCCGGCATCGCCCGCACCTTCCAGAACATCCGGCTCTTCGCCAACATGACCGTCCTGGAGAACGTGCTCGTCGGCCGCCACACCAGGACCAAGGAAGGCCTCTGGTCGGCCCTCCTGCGCGGCCCCGGCTTCCGCAAGGCAGAAGCCGCCTCCCGCGAACGCGCCATGGAACTGCTGGAGTTCATCGGCCTCGACCACAAGGCCGACCACCTCTCCCGCAACCTCCCCTACGGCGAACAGCGCAAGCTCGAAATCGCCCGCGCCATGGCGAGCGAACCGGGACTGCTGCTCCTGGACGAGCCCACGGCCGGCATGAACCCCCAGGAGACACGCGCGACCGAAGACCTCGTCTTCGCCATCCGCGACAGGGGCATCGCCGTCCTCGTCATCGAGCACGACATGCGCTTCATCTTCAACCTGTCCGACCGCGTCGCCTGCCTCGTCCAGGGCGAGAAGCTCGTCGAGGGCACCTCCGAGGTCGTCCAGGGCGACGAACGCGTCATCGCCGCCTACCTCGGCACCCCCTTCGAGGGCGCCCCCGGCGCGGAGGAACTCGCCGAGGTCGAAGCCGCCGAGGCGGCGGAGGCCACGGACACCCCCGAGCCCACGGACACTCCCGAGCCCACGGACGCTCCCGAGCCAACGGAAGCCTCCGAGACTCCCGAGGCCACCGAGACTCCTGAGGCCGCCGAGAGCGACGCCGCCGCGGAGGGCACCACCAGCAAGGAAGGAAACGCCCAGTGACCGCACTGCTCGAGGTCGAAGACCTCAAGGTCGCCTACGGCAAGATCGAAGCCGTCAAGGGCATCTCCTTCTCCGTCGAAGCCGGCCAGATCGTCACCCTCATCGGCACCAACGGCGCCGGCAAGACGACCACCCTGCGCACCCTCTCCGGGCTCCTCAAGCCCACCGCGGGCCGCATCACCTTCGACGGCAAACCCCTCAGCAACATCCCCGCCCACAAGATCGTCTCCCTGGGCCTCGCCCACTCCCCCGAGGGACGCCACATCTTCCCCCGGCTGACGATCACCGAGAACCTCCAGCTCGGCGCGTTCCTGCGCACCGACAAGGCGGGCATCGAGAAGGACATCCAGCGCGCCTACGACCTCTTCCCCATCCTGGGTGAACGCCGCAAGCAGGCCGCGGGAACCCTCTCCGGCGGCGAACAGCAGATGCTGGCCATGGGCCGCGCGCTCATGTCCCAGCCCAAGCTGCTCATGCTCGACGAACCCTCCATGGGCCTCTCGCCGATCATGATGCAGAAGATCATGGCCACCATCGCCGAACTCAAGGCCGACGGTACGACCATCCTCCTCGTCGAGCAGAACGCCCAGGCGGCGCTCTCCCTCGCCGACCAGGGACACGTCATGGAGGTCGGCAACATCGTCCTCTCCGGCACCGGGCAGGACCTGCTGCACGACGAGTCGGTACGCAAGGCCTACCTGGGCGAGGACTGAGACCGGGCTCCGGCCGTACGACCGTACAGCCGCTGCACGAAGAGGCCCGGGGGCCCCAAGGGGGGGGAGTTGGGAACCTCGGAATCAGACCAAAAAACTCCCCACCCGGCCCGGAAAAGCAGACCCCAACTTCCACCCCACCTTGCCCAACCCCCT
>NZ_JBVKBU010000001.1:305089-1046651 GCF_055638955.1 Streptomyces sp. NPDC111507
ACAAGAGTTCCACGTGGGAAAGGGCGGAGCCTGGTCTCTCGCCGTACGACCGCACCGCCGCGCCACGAGGGCCCCCCCGCCCCCCGGTTGGGCCCCCCGGGCCTCTTCGGAATCAGCCGACGAAATTCTCGATCGGCCTGGAGAAGTCGGCACCGAGTTGCGACATCGCGTGGCCGAACTCCTTCTCACTGATCGCCTCACGGAGCGTGACCAACACGGCACGGACGCCGCTGTCGGCCTCGTCCGGCCTGAGCACGTTGCGCTGGGCCACACGCCGCACGAGCTCGTCGTAGTCGAAGCGCTCGATCTCCGCCGTGGCACCCCGCCGAACGGACTCCGCCAGACCCTCCGGGAGCTCCAGCGCCAGGTTCCGTGCCTCGCCCGAACTCAGCCGATGGGCGAGTGTCTCGAGCGTGGCACGCGTGAGATCGGCCGACTCCTGCCGAGTCAGGCCCGTACGTTGCGACACCGCCTGGACGAACGCCTTCTCTTCCACGCGCCGTCTCCTTTGCTGCCTTACCGACCCGAAGGCCACGCGGCCCCGGAACCAGCCTGACACGCGCTCGCCGGGCTCGCGCGGGCACCAGCGCGCGGGCCTGTCCTCTAACCCTTCGCGGACTTCTTCTCCTCGGCGTCCGCGATGACCGCCTCGGCGACCTGCTGCATGGACATACGGCGGTCCATGGAGGTCTTCTGGATCCACCGGAACGCGGCGGGCTCCGTCAGTCCGTACTGCGTCTGCAACACGGACTTGGCACGGTCAACCAGCTTGCGGGTCTCCAGGCGCTGGCTGAGGTCCGCAACCTCCTGCTCCAGCTGCTTCAACTCCGTGAACCGCGAGACGGCCATCTCGATCGCCGGCACGACGTCGCTCTTACTGAAGGGCTTCACGAGGTACGCCATCGCACCCGCGTCACGGGCCCGCTCGACGAGGTCGCGCTGCGAGAACGCGGTGAGCATCAGCACGGGGGCGATGCTCTCCTCGGCGATCTTCTCGGCGGCCGAGATCCCGTCCAGCTTGGGCATCTTGACGTCCAGGATCACCAGGTCCGGCCGGTGCTCACGGGCCAGCTCGACGGCCTGCTCCCCGTCCCCCGCCTCGCCCACGACGGCGTAGCCCTCTTCCTCGAGCATCTCTTTGAGGTCGAGGCGGATCAACGCCTCGTCCTCGGCGATGACGACACGGGTCGTCAGCGGAGGCACGTGCGACTTGTCGTCGTCGGCGACGGGCTGGGGCGACTCGGGGGCGGTCACGGGGGCTCCTCGTTCAGGGCGGGGTACTGCTGACAAGAGCCTACCCAGCTGCGGTATGGTGGTGTCACGGCGGGTGACCGCTGACCTTCGTTTCGAAGGGGCCCCGGTAGCCCAGCGGTAGAGGCCATGGATTCAAAACCCATACAGCGTCGGTTCGAATCCGACTCGGGGCACTTTTCCTTGGATTCCAAGGTCGCCACGGAAAAGCGGATGTTCCCGTTCTCGTGAACATCCGCTTTTTGCTGCACACGGTAGTGATCGCTCGCACAAAGTAGCCACATGTACGACATGGGCACACGCGAGCGAGCTCTGACACTTGTCGCTCAGGGGCGCAGCCTGAACTCCGTGAGCAAGGAGACCGGGGTATCCAGGTCAGCGATCCGTTGCTGGCAATCACGCATCGACCCGTTACCGCGCATACAGCGCACACCATGCTCAAGATGCGGCCCAGTGGCTGAGCGACCCTCCAACACGGCAGCGTACAGCTACCTCTTGGGGCTCTACCTCGGTGACGGCTGTATCAGCCCCGGCATGCGAGCGGGCTACGTTCTCCGCATCGCATGCGCCAACACTTGGCCAGGCCTCATCGAAGCTTGCGCTGCCGCCGTCGAAGCCATCAACCCCAGCAAGAAGTCGAACCGGGTCCAAGCAGTCGGGTACGTCTCAGTCGTCGGATACAGCCGGCATTGGCCCTGCCTCTTCCCCCAGCACGGCCCCGGCAAGAAGCACGAACGCCCGATCGCCCTCGAACCCTGGCAACAAGAAATCGTCGACGCTCACCCCTGGGAATTCATCCGCGGGCTCATCCACTCCGACGGCTGCCGGATCACCAATTGGACCGAGAAAGTCATCGCCGGTGAGCGCAAGCGCTACGAATACCCCCGGTACTTCTTCACCAACGTCTCCGACGACATCCGGCAGCTCTACACCGACACACTCGACAAGCTCGGCATCCAGTGGACGCACTGCACCCGCAACGGAAACCCGTTCAACATCTCCGTCGCCCGCAAAGCCTCCGTCGCCCTCATGGACGCCCACGTCGGGCCCAAGTACTGACAGCCGGTCCTACTTGGGGCTGTCGTCCTCGCCGATGTGGTGCACCCGTACCAGGTTCGTGGTGCCCGAGACGCCGGGCGGGGAGCCGGCCGTGATGACCACGATGTCGCCCTTCTCGCAGCGGCCGTACTTCAACAGCAGCTCGTCCACCTGGTCGACCATCGCGTCGGTGGAGCCGACGTGCGGTCCCAGGAACGTTTCTACGCCCCAGGTCAGGTTCAGCTCGGAGCGGGTGGCGGGGTCGGGAGTGAAGGCCAGCAGGGGGATCGGGGAACGGTAGCGGGACAGGCGGCGGACCGTGTCGCCGGACTGGGTGAAGGCGACGAGGAACTTGGCGCCGAGGAAGTCGCCCATCTCCGCCGCCGCGCGGGCGACGGCACCGCCGTGGGTGCGGGGCTTGTTGCGGTCGGTCAGAGGCGGCAGGCCCTTGGCGAGGATGTCCTCCTCGGCGGCCTCGACGATGCGGGACATCGTGCGGACGGTCTCCACGGGGTACTTGCCGACGCTCGTCTCGCCGGAGAGCATCACGGCGTCCGTGCCGTCGATGACGGCGTTGGCGACGTCGGACGCCTCGGCTCGTGTGGGGCGGGAGTTGTCGATCATCGAGTCGAGCATCTGGGTGGCGACGATGACCGGCTTGGCGTTGCGCTTGGCCAGCTTGATGGCGCGCTTCTGGACGATCGGGACCTGTTCGAGGGGCATTTCGACGCCCAGGTCACCGCGCGCGACCATGATGCCGTCGAAGGCGGCGACGATGTCGTCGATCGCGTCGACCGCCTGGGGCTTCTCGACCTTGGCGATGACGGGGAGGCGGCGGCCTTCCTCGTCCATGATGCGGTGGACGTCGTCGATGTCGCGGCCGCTGCGGACGAAGGAGAGGGCGATGACGTCGAAGCCGGTGCGCAGGGCCCAGCGGAGGTCCGCTTCGTCCTTGTCGGAGAGGGCGGGGACGGAGACGGCGACGCCGGGAAGGTTGAGGCCCTTGTGGTCGGAGACCATGCCGCCTTCGACGACGGTGGTGTGGACGCGGGGGCCGTCGACGGCGGTGACTTCGAGGCAGACCTTGCCGTCGTCGACGAGGATGCGTTCGCCGGGGGTGACGTCGGCCGCGAGGCCGGAGTACGTCGTGCCGCAGGTGAGGCGGTCGCCCTCGGCGCCTTCTTCGACGGTGATGGTGAAGGTGTCTCCGCGTTCAAGGAGTACGGGGCCTTCGGTGAAACGGCCGAGTCGGATCTTCGGGCCTTGAAGGTCGGCGAGCAGTCCGATGCTGCGGCCGGTCTCGTCGGAGGCCTTTCGCACGCGGTGGTAGCGCTCCTCGTGTTCGGCGTAGGTGCCGTGGCTGAGGTTGAAGCGGGCTACGTCCATTCCGGCGTCGACCAGTGCTTTGAGCTGGTCGTACGAGTCGGTGGCGGGGCCCAATGTACAGACGATTTTTGCTCGGCGCATGGTTTGAGCCTAGGCCTTACCGGTCGGTAGAGAATTGGTCCAGCATGACTACTCAACAACCTTTACGTGAAGCCTTATTGACAACAGTTGAATTGTGCGCCGGGGTGCTCTGATGAGCGCGTCGGTACTTCATGGCGACCGGTCCGCGTTTTACAGTTCCGGCGGTGCCATCGTGAATCGGGCGTTGACCTGGGCGTAGACGTGTTGGCGCTCGGGTTCGAGGTCGAGGGGGGCGGCTTCTTCGGGGGCGCCGCCGGCGAAGGACATGGAGCGCATGGCGCGGCCGGGGGCCGCCGGGTAGGGCTGGGCGTTCTCGGCGCCGATGTCGGCGAGTTCGACGAGCGCGGCGAGGGTGGTGCCGAGGGCTTCGGCGTATTCGCGGGCGCGTTGGACGGCTTCGCGGACCGCCTGCTGTCGGGCTTGGCGGTGGGAGGGCGAGTCGGGGCGCAGGGCCCACCAGGGGCCGTCGACCCGGGTGAGGTCGAGGTCTGCGAGGCGTGTCGTCAGCTCGCCGAGTGCGGTGAAGTCGGTGAGTTCGGCGGTGAGGTGGACGCGGCCGTGGTAGGCGCGGACGCGTTCGCCGCGGCCGTGTTTCGTGAGTTCCGGGCTGATGGAGAAGGCGCCGGTTTCGAGGCGTTCGACGGCGTCTCCGTAGGACTTCACGAGGTCCATGGCCGTCGCGTTGCGGCGGGTGAGGTCGGCGAGGGCCTCGCGTCGGTCGGTGCCGCGGGCGCTGACGGTGATGCCGATGCGGGCGATCTCGGGGTCGACTTCGAGGTGGGCTTCGCCGCGGACGGCGATGCGGGGTGATGCGGGGGTTCCGTAGGGGACTGCGGGTCGGGGTTCCTCTGCGGTGGGGGCCATACGCCCCACTCTGTCACCGGAAGGGCGGGCGTGGTGCCCGGTGGTCACCAGATGGAAACCTCCCGGACCTGTTCTGGAGTGTCATGCGTAGGTCAGAATCTACGCGCGTCGTTGACCAATTCCCAAGGAGCCATAGACATGCCGTTGAACCGCCGGAAGTTCCTGAAGAAGTCCGCCGTGACGGGTGCGGGGGTGGCGTTGACCGGTGCGGTCGCGGCTCCGTCCGCGCAGGCGGCGACCTCGGCGGCGGCAGGGGGTAGGAAGAAGCCTGTGAAGCGGCACTCCCTCACCGTCATGGGCACGACGGACCTGCACGGACATGTCTTCAACTGGGACTACTTCAAGGACGCGGAGTACAAGGACACGGCGGGCAACGCGCAGGGTCTGGCGCGGATCTCGACGCTGGTGAACGAGATCCGCGAGGAGAAGGGGCGTTGCAACACCCTCCTTCTGGACGCGGGCGACACGATCCAGGGCACCCCGCTGACGTACTACTACGCGAAGGTGGACCCGATCACCGCCAAGGGTGGTCCGGTGCACCCGATGGCGCAGGCGATGAACGCGATCGGCTATGACGCGGTGGCGCTGGGCAACCACGAGTTCAACTACGGCATCGAGACGCTGCGGAAGTTCGAGTCGCAGTGCCGCTTCCCGCTGCTCGGTGCGAACGCGCTGGACGCGAAGACGCTGAAGCCGGCCTTCCCTCCGTACTTCATGAAGACGTTCCACGTGCCGGGCGCGCCGTCGGTGAAGGTGGCGGTGCTCGGTCTGACGAACCCGGGTATCGCGATCTGGGACAAGGCGTACGTCCAGGGGAAGTTGACGTTCCCGGGTCTGGAGGAGCAGGCGGCGAAGTGGGTGCCGAAGCTACGGTCGATGGGTGCGGACGTGGTCGTCGTGTCGGCGCACTCCGGTTCGTCCGGCACGTCCTCCTACGGTGACCAGCTGCCGTACGTCGAGAACTCGGCGGCGCTCGTCGCCCAGCAGGTGCCGGGGATCGACGCGATTCTCGTCGGGCACGCGCACGTGGAGATCCCGGAGCTGAAGGTCACCAACGCCGAGACCGGCAGGACGGTGGTGCTGTCGGAGCCGCTGGCGTATGCGGAGCGGCTGTCGGTGTTCGACTTCGAACTGGTCCTCGAGAAGGGGAAGTGGCAGGTCGAGTCGGTGGCGGCCACGGTCCGCAACTCGAACTCGGTCGCCGACGACCCGAAGATCACCCGGTTGCTGAAGGACGAGCACGACCTGGTGGTGGCGTACGTCAACCAGGTGGTCGGCACGGCCACGGACACGCTGACGACGGTCGAGGCGCGTTACAAGGACGCCCCGATCATCGACCTGATCACCAAGGTGCAGGAGGACGTGGTCAAGGCGGCGCTGGTGGGCACGGAGTACGCGTCGCTGCCCGTGATCGCGCAGGCCTCGCCGTTCTCGCGCACCTCCGAGATCCCGGCCGGCAAGGTGACGATCCGGGATCTGTCGAGCCTGTACGTGTACGACAACACGCTGGTCGCGAAGGTGCTGACGGGGGCGCAGGTGCGGGCGTACCTGGAGTACTCGGCGAACTACTTCGTGCGGACGGCGGCCGGTGCGGTGATCGACACGGAGAAGCTGACCAACGCGAACAACCGTCCGGACTACAACTACGACTATGTGTCGGGGCTGCGCTACGACATCGACATCGCGCAGGCGGAGGGTTCGCGGATCAAGAACCTGACGTACAACGGTGCGGCGCTGGACGACGCGCAGCAGTTCGTGTTCGCGGTGAACAACTACCGGGCGAACGGTGGCGGCGCCTTCCCGCATGTGGCGTCCGCGAAGGAGGTCTGGTCGGAGTCGACGGAGATCCGTACCCGGATCGCCGAGTGGGTGACCGCGAAGGGTGTGCTCGACCCGAAGGAGTTCGCTTCGGTGGACTGGAAGCTCACGCGGGACGGCACGCCGGTCTTCTAGCCCGCCTGTTCCAGCATGCTGGTCTTCTGGACCCCGGACGTGTGTCCGGGGTCTTCTTCTTACCGTCCGTCGACGAGCGGGGTGAGGGTCTGGGCGGTGTGGCGGGCGGGCGGGACCTGGGACTGGGGTTCGAGTCCGAAGGTGGTGAAGGCCGTACGGCGCGGGAGCGGGTAGGGGTCTTTGCCCGTCAGCGAGTTGAGGATGGTTGCGCTGCGCCAGGCGGCGAGGCCGAGGTCGGGGGCCCCGACGCCGTGGGTGTGGAGTTCGGCGTTCTGGACGTAGACGCGGCCGGTGACGGAGGGGTCGAGGGCCAGGCGGAACTGGTCGTCGATGCGGGGGCGCTCGGCGCTGTCGCGGTGCAGGTAGGGGTCGAGTCCGGCGAGGATCTGGCCGAGGGGGCGTTCGCGGTAGCCGGTGGCGAGGACCACGGCGTCGGTGGTGAGGCGGGTGCGGGCGCCCTGCTGGCCGTGTTCGAGGTGGAGTTCGACCTTGGTGGTGGCGACGCGGCCCGCGGTGCGGACGGTGACGGCGGGGGTGAGGACGGCGTCGGGCCAGCCGCCGTGGAGGGTGCGCCGGTAGAGCTCGTCGTGGATGGCGGCGATGGTGTCGGCGTCGATGCCCTTGTGGAGTTGCCATTGGGCGGCGACGAGCCGGTCGCGTACGGGCTCGGTGAGGGCGTGGAAGTAGCGGGTGTAGTCGGGGGTGAAGTGTTCGAGGCCGAGCTTGGAGTACTCCATCGGGGCGAACGCCTCGGTGCGGGCGAGCCAGTGGATCTTCTCGTGGCCGGCGGGCCGGTTGCGCAGGAGGTCGAGGAAGACCTCGGCGCCCGACTGCCCCGCGCCGATGACGGTGATGTGTTCGGCGGTGAGGAAGCGTTCGCGGTGGGCGAGGTAGTCCGCGGCGTGGATGACGGGGACGCCGGGGGCATCGACGAGGGGTTTGAGGGGCTCGGGGATGTGGGGTGCGGTGCCGACGCCGAGGACGATGTTGCGGGTGTAGGTACGGCCGAGGGCCTCGGCTTCTCCCTCGTTGTCGAGCTGGGTGAAGTCGACTTCGAACAGGGCGCGTTCGGGGTTCCAGCGGACGGCGTCGACCTGGTGGCCGAAGTGGAGTGCGGGGAGGCGGCCGGCGACCCAGCGGCAGTAGGCGTCGTACTCGGCGCGCTGCATGTGGAAGCGCTCGGCGAAGTAGAAGGGGAAGAGGCGGTCGCGGTCCTTGAGGTAGTTGAGGAAGGACCAGGGGCTGGCGGGGTCGGCCAGGGTGACCAGGTCGGCGAGGAAGGGGACTTGGAGGGTGGCGCCGTCGATGAGCAGACCTGGGTGCCAGTCGAAGCCGGGGCGCTGTTCGTAGAAGACGCTGTCGAGTTCGGGGAGGGGGTGGGCGAGGGCGGCGAGGGAGAGGTTGAACGGGCCGATGCCGATGCCCACGAGGTCGCGGGGCGCGTCGGGTTCGTGGGGTGGGGGGAGGGGCGTCGGGCTCATCGGGGTGTGTGTCCTTCCACCAGTTTCAGGAGCGCGGCCAGGTCGCCCGGCCGGGTGTGGGGGTTGAGGAGGGTGGCTTTGAGCCAGAGCCGGTCGTCGAGCAGGGCTCGGCCGAGGACGGCGCGTCCTTCGTGGAGCAGGGTGCGGCGTACGGCGGCGACGGCTTCGTCGGAGGCCTCGGCGGGGCGGAAGAGGACGGTGCTGAGGGTGGGCGGGTCGTAGAGCTCGAAGCCGGGGTGTGCTTCGACGAGGTCCGCCAGCTCGACGGCGCGGGCGCAGACCTGGTCGACGAGCGCGCCGAGTCCCGTTCGTCCCAGGGTTTTGAGGGTGACGGCGACTTTGAGGATGTCGGGGCGTCGGCTGGTGCGCAGGGAGCGGCCCAGGAGGTCGGGGAGGCCCGCTTCGGTGTCGTCGTCGGCGTTGAGGTAGTCGGCGCGGTGGCTCAGGGCGTCGAGGTCGTGGGGGTCCTTGACGGCGAGGAGGCCTGCGGCGACGGGCTGCCAGCCGAGTTTGTGCAGGTCGAGGGTGACGGTGTGGGCGCGGTCGAGTCCGTCGAGTTTGCCGCGGTGGTGGTCGCTGAAGAGGAGGCCTCCGCCGTAGGCGGCGTCGATGTGGAGGCGGGTGCCGTGGGCTTCGCAGAGGTCGGCGATGTCGGGCAGGGGGTCGATGAGTCCGGCGTCGGTGGTGCCTGCGGTGGCGGCCACGAGGAGGGAGCCGCGGAGGCCTTGGAGTTCGGTGAGGGCTTCGTCGAGGGCGGCGAGGTCCATGGTGCCGGCGGGGGCGGGGACGACGACGGGGTCGGGCAGACCGAGGAGCCAGGCGGAGCGGGGCAGGGAGTGGTGGGCGTTGGCGCCGTGGATGAGCCGCACGCCGGCGTGTGCCTCCCGGGCGAGGAGGAGGGCGAGTTGGTTGGACTCGGTGCCGCCGGTGGTGACCAGGGCGTCGCCGGCGCCGATCTCCTGGGCGAGGGCCCGGGTGACGAGTGCCTCCAGTTCCGAGGCGGCCGGGGCCTGGTCCCAGGAGTCCATGGAGGGGTTGAGGGCGGAGGCGGCGAGGTCGGCGGCGGTGGCGACGGCGAGGGGTGGGCAGTGCAGGTGGGCGGCGCACAGGGGGTCGGCGGGGTCGGCCGCGCCCTCGGCGAGAGCCCGTACGACGACGCGCAGGGCGTCTTCGGTTCCCTGCTCGGGCAGTACGTCGCCGAGCGCGTCCCGTACGCGCCGGGCCACGCTCTGCGGTCCGCCGGCGGGCAGTGGTCCCCCGCGTGCCTCGCCGCCTTCGCGCAGTGCGTCGAGGACGGTGTCGAGCAGCGGCCGCAGCGCGCCGGGACCTTCGGGGCCTGAGGCGAGGGGCGGCGTGCTCATGAGGTGTCCTCCGGTGGGCGCGCGGCAGGGGGTACCAGCCTGTACGGGGATGGGCCTGCGCGCCCTGAAAGGTCAACGATCCGACCCGTATGGGGGTACTGGTGGGCGGAGGAAATGTGAGTGGGGGGTGAAGCTGCTAGACGCCGCGCCGGGCCGGGAGCCACCTTTCCTCGCCCCCGGCCGCCCCTGCCCGTCCCATCCCTGGGGGCATGCCCCCAGACCCCCTCGGCCTGAACGGTCTCGTCCTCAAACGCCGGACGGGCTGAAGGCTTTCGGGGGCGCGGGGAACTGCGCGACCAGTCCCCGGCCGCCCGCGGACCAAGGTCGTGTTATGCGGTTCGTACCTTCAAGGCTCGTGTCAGGTCGTCGAGTTGGTCGACAAGTTTGCGGCGGAGGGCGGGGATGGGGTCGGCGTCGCGGAGGCACGCTTCGCCGAGGGCAAGGGTGTCGAGGGTGACGGCGTAGACGGGGAACGCGTAGCGCCCGGCGGCGTCGGCGATGGCGGGGCCGCGACGTGCGGAGACGGCGACGGCGTCGGCCCAGTAGCGCTCGACGTACTCCTGGACGAGGTGGGTCTGTTCGGGCTGCCAGAAGCCCTGGGCGGTGGCGGTGAAGAGGTAGTTGGAGAGGTGGTCGGAGGTGAACATCTCGTCCCAGGCGCGGCGCTTGGCCTCGGGGTCGGGCAGCGCGGCGCGGCAGCGGGCGGCGCCTTCCTGGCCGGTGGCGCTGGGGTCCTGGACGAGTTCGGCCTCGATGACGGCGTCGTCGATGGCGCCGAGGACGGCGAGCCGGCCGAGGATGCGCCAGCGCAGTTCGGGGTCGAGTTCGGGTCCGCCGGGGACGGTGCCTTCGGAGAACCAGGCGCTGATGGTGTCGGGGTGGGCGGCGACGTCGATGTAGTGGCGCACGGCGGTGAGGCGCAGGCCGGGGTGGGAGCCGTCCTCGGTGCGGCGGATGAGGTCGCGGCAGAGGTCGGTGAGGGTGGCGAGGGCGGTGGGGCGGTCCTCGGCGGGGAGGTAGCGGTCGGCGACCTGGGCGGCGGCGAACGACAGGACGCCCTGGACGAGGGCGAGGTCGCTCTCGTGCGGAAGGTGGGCGCGGGCGGCGTCGATGTAGGCCATGGCGGGCAGTTCGCCGTCGCGGACGGCGTCGCGCAGGGCGTTCCAGACGACCGCGCGGGTGAGGGGCTCGGGCAGTCCGGCGAGGGCGGTGCGCACGGCCTGGAAGGACTCGGGGTCGAAGCGGACCTTGGCGTAGGAGAGGTCGCCGTCGTTGAGGAGGAGCAGGGCGGGGCGCTTGCCGATCACGGTCGGCTCGGTCCCCGGGACGTCGGCTTCGAGGCGGTCGCGCAGGGTGAGGCGGCCTTGGACGCCGAGGTCGTGGTCGTAGAGGCCTACGGCGATGCGGTGCGGGCGGCTGCCGTGGTGTTCGACGGTGAGGGTGTGGGTGCCGTCGGGTCCGGCGGTGAGGGTGGGGGTGAGGGTGTCGACGCCGGTGGTGCGCAGCCAGGAGTCGGCCCAGGCGTGGACGTCGCGTTCGGTGGCGGAGGCCAGGTTGTCGATGAAGTCGGCGAGGGTGGCGTTGGCGAACTTGTGGCGGGCGAAGTGGGTGTTGATGCCGGCCAGGAAGTCCTTCTCGCCGAGCCAGGTGACGAGTTGGCGCAGGGCGGAGGCGCCCTTGGCGTAGGAGATGCCGTCGAAGTTGAGCATGGCGGACGCGGTGTCGGGGACGGCGTCCGGGTCGGGGGCGACGGGGTGGGTGGAGGGGCGTTGGTCGGCGTCGTAGCCCCAGGGTTTGCGGGTGACGCCGAAGTCGGTCCAGGTGTCGGTGAAGCGGGTGGCTTCGGTGAGGGTCTGGTAGCCCATGTACTCGGCGAAGGACTCGTTCAGCCAGATGTCGTCCCACCAGCGCAGGGTGACGAGGTCGCCGAACCACATGTGGGCCATTTCGTGGGCGATGACCATGGCGCGGGTCTGGCGTTCGGTGTCGGTGACGGCGGAGCGGTAGACGAACTCGTCGCGGAAGGTGACAAGGCCGGGGTTCTCCATGGCGCCGGCGTTGAACTCGGGGACGAACGCCTGGTCGTAGGAGTCGAAGGGGTAGGGCTCGTCGAACTTCTCGTGGTAGCGGTCGAAGCAGGCGCGGGTGACGTCGAGGATCTCGTCGGCGTCGGCGTCGAGGTGGGGGGCGAGTGAGCGCCGGCAGTGGATGCCGAAGGGCAGGCCGCGGTGCTCGGTGCGGACGGAGTGCCAGGGGCCGGCGGCGACGGCGACGAGGTAGGTGGAGATCAGCGGGGTGGGGGCGACCTGCCAGCGGCCCTCCCCCAGGTGTTCGGTGACGCCGTTGGCGAGGACGGTCCAGCCGCCGGGGGCGGTCACGGAGAGTTCGAAGACGGCCTTCAGGTCGGGCTGGTCGAAGGCGGCGAAGACGCGCTGGACGTCTTCCATGAACAGCTGGGTGTAGAGGTAGGTCTCGCCGTCGGTGGGGTCGGTGAAGCGGTGCATGCCCTCGCCGGTGCGGGAGTAGCGCATCGTCGCGTCGACGCGCAGTTCGTGCTCGCCCGCGGTGAGGCCCTTGAGGGGCAGCCGGTTCTCGTCGAGGGTCTCGGGGTCGAGGGGCTGGCCGTCGAGGGTGACGGAGCGCAGTTCGGCGGGCTTCAGCTCGACGAAGGTGTCCGCGTCGGCGCGGGCGGTGAACCGGATGACGGTCAGGGAGCCGAAGGTCTCGTCCCCGTGGGTCACGTCGAGTGCGATCCCGTAGTGGTGGACGTCGAGGAGCTGGGCACGGGTCTGCGCTTCGTCGCGCGTCAGTACGGACATGGGGGACATGCTGCCTGATGGCTCGGACAGGACACAGGGTCGGTCCGGTATGCGGCGTTTGTTCGGCACGGTCGCGGCGGGATCGGCGTACTCAGGCGGTGCGGTCCTGTTCCCGCGCGTTCCGTACCTCCCGTACCTCCCGTATCTCTCGCGCCTCCCGCGCCTCCCGTGCGTCGGTGTGGCCGTCGCGTTGTGGGGGGACGCGGGTATCGGGGTGGAGGCGGCCCGGGGCGGGCGGTGAGGCGCGGTCCGCGGTCCGGGCGCGCAACTCGCGCACCTCCGCCTCCAGGGCCCGGCGGCGCTGGTGGGTGTCGTACAGGTAGCGGACCTTGGTGCGCAGGGTCCAGGGGTCGACGGGTTTCATGACGAGGTCGGCGACGCCGAGGGCGA
The DNA here is from genome assembly GCF_055638955.1 of Streptomyces sp. NPDC111507. Taxonomy (NCBI): domain Bacteria; kingdom Bacillati; phylum Actinomycetota; class Actinomycetes; order Kitasatosporales; family Streptomycetaceae; genus Streptomyces; species Streptomyces sp. NPDC111507. The sequence continues at coordinate 317,714 of NZ_JBVKBU010000001.1, forward strand.
ACGCGGTGGCGGACAGTTCGGTGTCCGGTCCGAAGCCGGTGAGCAGGATGACCGGGATGTGCTGGGTCTGTTCCACGCGGCGCATGTAGCGCACGACGTCGAGGCCGCTGACGCCGGGCATGCGCACGTCGAGGAGGAGCAGTCCGACCTGGCCGCGCAGCACTTCCTTGAGGGCGTCGTCGCCGCTGGTCGCGCGGGTCACGAGGTGGCCCAGCGGGGCGAGGGCGCTTTCGAGCGCGTACAGCGTGTCCTCGTGGTCGTCGACGATGAGGATCTTGGCATCCGACGGCATGGCCCGACGTCCCCTCGATCGGCCACATGCCGGCCCGCGCCGGTACGGGCGGGGGGGCGGGTGCCATGGATGGCGGGTGGCGGGTGCCCCGGGGCCCGTACGGAGGGTCGGCCGGCATGTGCCATTGGCCTGACACCTGACAGGGAGTGCTCACGCAGGATGCACGCCGGGAGCGCCCGGTGTCACTCCCCCGTGGCCGCCGCGCCCCGCCCGGCACCGTCCGCGATGCTCTCGTGGTGCCGGATGACCTCGGCGATGATGAAATTCAGCAACTTTTCCGCGAAGGCCGGATCCAGCTTGGCGCTCTCGGCGAGGCGGCGCAGCCGGGCGATCTGGTGGGCCTCGCGGGACGGGTCGGCGGGCGGCAGCTGGTGGGCCGCCTTGAGATGGCCGACCTGTTGGGTGCATTTGAAGCGTTCGGCGAGCATGTGGACGACGGCGGCGTCGATGTTGTCGATGCTGTCGCGCAGCCGGGCGAGTTCCGCGCGCACGGCGGGGTCGACCTCGCCGCCCGCCCCGTCGCTGGTGTTGCTGGTGTCGCTGGTGTCGCTGGTGTCGCTGGTGGTCATGAGGAGCAACTTTACGTGGCGTGCGGGGGCTCGATCATGGGTGGATCGTCGGGGTCGGGTATGCGGTCGCTCCAGCCGCCGGGGAGGGTGCGGCCCTGCTGTTCGCGAAAGCGGACGGGGGCCATGCCGACTCGGCGGGTGAACAGGCGGGAGAAGTAGGCGGGGTCGTCGTAGCCGACGCGTCGGGCGACCGCGGCGACGGGGAGTTCGGTGGCGGCGAGGAGTTCCTTGGCGCGGCCCAGGCGGATGCCGAGGAGGTAGTCCTTGGGGCTGCGGCCGGCACCGCGGCGGACGGCGGCGCGCAGTTCGGTGGGGGTCATGCCGTGCCGGGCCGCGTGCTCGGCGACGGACAGTGGCTGGAACGCGTCACGGGCGAGGGCGTGCAGGACGGGGTCGCCGTCGGGGGCGAGGTCGGCGCGGGCGCGGCGCAGGGCGACGAGGAGTTCGTGGACGGCGGCGCCGGTCTCGACTTCGAGGAGGGGGTTGTCGCGGCGGGCGGCGCGGGCGATGCGGCCGACGGTGGCGCGGGCGCCGGTGGCGTCGGAGAGCGGCACGACGGGGCGGTCGGGTTCGATGTAGCCGAGTTCGGTGTACGTGGCGGTGGCGGGCCCGGTGAAGTCGACGAAGCACTCGTCCCAGCTGGGGTCGGGTCCGTAGTGGTGGGGTACGCCGGGGGTGAGCCAGAGCAGGGCGGGCGCGGTGACGGTGTGGTGGTGTCCGTCGGGGCCCCGGAACCAGCCGCCGCCCGCGCTGACGACGACGGCCACGTGGTGGTCGAGGGTGCGGGGCCCGACGGTGGGCAGTTCGCCGTACTGCAGGCCTACGCCGAGGCAGGCGAGGCCGAGCCGGTGGTGGACGGGAGCGGGGGAGAAATAGCGCATCCAGGTGTGGTGCATCCGCGCGCCTCCCCTCCTTGGCGCCCTTGCCGCCGGCGTCACTCTTTGGTCCAACCAGAGCTGATCTTTGTCCATGGACGTGGCCGCCGCCAGAGGTGAGGGTGAGCTCATGAGCGAGTTCACGGTGGGGGACACGGATTTTCTGCTGGACGGGCGCCCGGTGCGGCTGCTGTCCGGCGCGTTGCACTACTTCCGGGTGCACGAGGAGCAGTGGGGGCATCGGCTGGGGATGCTGCGGGCGATGGGGCTCAACTGTGTGGAGACGTACGTCCCGTGGAATCTGCACGAGCCGCGCCAGGGTGAGTACCGGGACGTCCAGGCACTGGGCCGGTTCCTGGACGCCGTGCGGGAGGCGGGCCTGTGGGCGATCGTGCGCCCCGGCCCGTACATCTGCGCGGAGTGGGAGAACGGGGGGCTGCCGCACTGGCTGACGGGGCGGCTGCGCACCCGGGACGAGGAGTACGTGGGGCACGTGGAGCGCTGGTTCCACCAGGTGCTGCACGAGATCGTGCCGCGGCAGATCGACCGCGGCGGGCCGGTGCTGATGGTGCAGGTCGAGAACGAGTACGGAAGTTACGGCTCCGACCAGGTGTATCTGCGGCGCCTGGCGGACGTGTTGCGGGCCAAGGGCGTGAGCGCCGCGCTGGTCACCTCGGACGGTCCCGAGGACCACATGCTCACCGGCGGTTCGATCCCCGGTGTCCTCGCGACCGTCAACTTCGGCTCCCGCGCGCGTGAGGCCTTCGAGGTACTGCGCCGGCACCGGCCCGAGGGGCCGCTGATGTGCATGGAGTTCTGGTGCGGCTGGTTCGACCACTGGGGCGGCGAGCATGTCGTACGGGATGCGGGGGACGCGGCACAGGCGCTGCGCGAGATCCTGGAGTGTGGGGCTTCGGTCAACCTGTACATGGCGCACGGGGGTACCAACTTCGCGGGCTGGGCGGGGGCGAACCGGGGCGGGGGCGCGCTGCACGAGGGCCCTTTGGAGCCCGACGTCACCTCCTACGACTACGACGCGCCCATCGACGAACTGGGGCGTCCCACCGAGAAGTTCTGGCGCTTCAGGGAGGTCCTGGGCGCGTACGCGGACGGGCCGCTGCCGGAGCTGCCGCCGGCGCCCGCGCCGCTCGGTGCGGGCGCGGGCGTCGATCTTCGGGAGTGGGCCGCTCTGGACGCCGTACTGGAGACACTGGGCGGCCGGGACGCCGAGTACCCCGTCCCGCCCACCTTCGAGGAACTGGACGTCGACCGGGGCCTGGTGAAGTACGAGGTGACCGTCCCCGGTCCGCGGGCGCCGTACCCCTTCCTGCTGCGCGGGCTGCGGGACCTGGCGGTGGTGTACGTCGACGGTGTGGCGGCCGGTGTGCTCACCGAGGACGATCCGGAGCTCAAGGAGCCAGTCGCGGGGCACGCGCGCGTGGAGGCGTGGGTGGAGTCCCTGGGGAGGGTCAACTACGGTCCGCGTTCGGGTGAGCCGAAGGGCATCACCGGGGGGATGCTGCACGAGCGGCAGTATCTGCACGGGGTGCGGGCGCGGGGGCTGCGGCTTGACGCGTTCGACGGTGAGGGTGTGGGACGGGTGCCGTTCGGGGGGCTGCCCGTGGAGGGCGGTCGCGGGCTGTACCGGGGCACCGTGGAGGTGCGTGGCGTCGGGGACGCCTTCCTGGAACTTCCGGGCTGGACGCGGGGGTTCGTGTGGGTCAACGGGTTCTGTCTCGGGCGGTACTGGTCGGTGGGGCCGCAGCGGTCGTTGTACGTTCCCGGGCCGGTGCTGCGTGAGGGTACCAACGAGGTGTGGGTCCTGGAGCTCCAGGAAGCGTCGCCGACGGCGCCCGTCCTCAGCGTCCCGGTGTAACCACAACCGCCTCCCTCGCCCCCGCCGCCCCTACCCGCCCCATCCCCCACCTGAGGGCTCCGCCCCCAGCCCCCCCATCGGCCCGAACGGCCTCGTCCTCAGACGCCGGACGGGCTGAAAGAAGCGGGCCGGGGTGGGTGGGGTGCGGCCTTCGGCCACGGGCGCTGGGCGGCCCTCGAACCCCGGACGCCCGAGGCTTTCAGGGGCGCGGGGAACGGCGCGATCCGCCACCGCTCACCCGCGCCCAAGAAACTCACCGGGGATCGCAGGGGCGCAGCCCCTACAGGGTGGACGCCGCTCTGGCTATGTCGGCGGCGAAGGTCGAGACCTCGGAGTACACCCCGGGATACCCCGGCTCCGCACAGCCCTGCCCCCAACTGACGATCCCGACCTGGATGAACGCCCCGGAGTCGTCCTTGCGGAACATCGGCCCACCGGAGTCACCCTGGCACGTGTCGACCCCGCCCTGCTGCACGAACCCGGCACAGATCTCGTCGCCGGGCACAAGATCGCCGCCGTACGCCTGCTGACAGGTGGCGTCGCTGACGAAGGGGACGGTGGCCTTGAGGAGGTAGCGCTGCTGGGCGCCGCCCTCACGCGCGGCGCCCCACCCGGCGATCGTGAAGTTGCCGTTGTTGTACGCGGTGGTGGTGGCGATCTTCAGTGTGGGCTGGTTGACGGGCGAGGCGAGCTTGATCAGCGCCCAGTCCTTGCCCTTGCCGTTGTAGCCGGGCGCCTGGAGCACCTTGGTCGACTTGACCTTGGTCGCGCTGCTGCTCTGGAGGTCGACGACGCCGGCGGTGGCGGTGATGGAGGTGTTGTTGCCGGAGCCGCTCACACAGTGCGCGGCGGTGAGGACGATCTGCTGGGTGTAGAGCGCACCGCCGCAGCCCATGGAGAGCCGGACCATGAACGGGAACTCTCCCTGCGCCGCGCGGGTGCCGCCGACGACGGGCGTGGGCGCGGCCTGCGCGGAGACGGGCTGGAGCGAGACGGTGGCGAGGGTGACCGCGCCGAGGGCGAGGACTCTCTTGATGCCCGTGAACTTCTTCGAAGACTTCAACGTGCTTCCTCTCGTGGGGGGTTGGAAGCCCGACGGGGTCACACCGAGGCCGCGCGACACGACCGTCGTCGCACACACCGAGTGACATGCACCCGCCAAGCCTTTGCGAATTATTTAGACACGGCGGCACTCCGACAAGGACCCCATTTCAGCCAGCAGCGCCCCGCCACCCACCGGAACGGCGCTTAGAGTGGAACGCAGGAGGCCCGGCGTCTTCAGGGGGTACGGACGTGGCGAACGGCGGACCCGTCGAGCACGGCTTCCCGCATCTGGACACGGTGCGGGCATCGATCACCGCGCTCTACAAGCGGCTCTCGTACGACACCATCCACACCTTCGCGACCAGCGTGGCCCCCGCCGACGTGGCCTTCGGCGACATCGACGACCTGCATCTGGGCGCGCAGCGCGTGGCCCGCGAGATGGTGCGCCACTACCACCTCCCGGACGCCCGGCTGATCATCGGCTTCCGTGAGATGACCCAGGCGGCCAACGTCGAACTCACGGCGGGCCCCGAGTACTTCGTCGAACTGAACGACCGCTTCCGCTCCCACCGCCGGGACATCGGCGCGGCCCTCGCCCACGAGGTGATGCACGTCTATCTGCACCGCCTCGACCTCTACTTCCCCGGCACGCGCGACAACGAGATCCTCACGGACACCGCGGCGACCTACCTCGGCGCGGGCTGGCTGCTTCTCGACGCCTACCGGGAGGACGCGGACTCCTCGCAGAAACTCGGCTACCTCACCCCGGAGGAGTTCGGCTACGTCCTCGCCAAACGCGCCCTGGTCTTCGGCGAGGACCCCTCGATCTGGTTCACCAGCCCGCAGGCGTACACGGCGTACACGCAGGGCATGGCGCAGGCCCGCCGTGACGAGCAGCAGCCCCCGCTGACCGCGGCCGGCTGGGCGGGCCGCCGCCGCTACGCGAAGGACCGACGGCACGCCCAGGACCAGCACACACCGGGCCCGCACCCCGGTGTCCCCTACGCGTTCAGCCCCGACAGCCGCGGTCCCCTGCGCGTCTCCTTCCCCTGCCCGACCTGTCACCAGCGGATCCGCGTGCCGGTCCGGGGCCGGGTACGGGCGCGCTGCACGCTGTGCAGGACGGTGCTGGAGTGCGACACGTAGGACATGCGACGCACGCGGGTGTGCGTGGGGGGAGGTGAGACACAACACCCCCAAAGACTTTGCCTCTCGCGTCCTTCGCGAGCGAGGGTCGAAGGATGAGCACGAACGACCCCGCGGCACACCTCTTCACGGCTGTGCACGGGGGTGACGAGGACGCGGTGGTACGGCTGCTGCGCTCCGGTGTGAGCCCGGACGCGGTGGACGAGGACGGCCAGACGGCGCTGTATCTCGCGGCGGTGAGCGACCGGCCCGGCGTCGTACGGCTGCTGCTGGTGGCCGGGGCCGCGCCCGACCGGCTCAGCCAGGGCACGGACGCGCCGCTGTGCGGGGCGGCGTGCGGTGGGCACACGGAGGTCGTACGCGCCCTGCTGGCGGCCGGGGCCGCGCCGGACACGGTGGAGGAGTTCGGGTTCACGGCGCTGACGTGGGCGGTGCGGCTGGGGCGGGTCGCGGTGGTGAGGGAACTCCTCGCGGCGGGCGCGGACCCCGACCGTCCGGGCCCGACCGGTGAGCCCCCGCTCGTCGCGGCCGCCCGCCGTGGTTCACCCGGCTGTGTACGCGCCCTCCTGCGGCACGGAGCGCGGGCGCGGTCGGCGGCGCTCGCCGAGGCCCACCGCCGGCTCACCGCCGATGTGGAGACCGAGGTGCGCGCGGGCCTGGAAGAGACCTGGGGCCCGGGCCGTCCCTCCGTCACCCACCGCTACCCGCAGGACGGCGGCATCACCGTGGAGGTCCAACTCCTCGACCCGGCCGGGAATCCCGTCGCGAGCAACGATCAGCAGACGGGCCACGCCGCGATAGCGACCCTTCTCGAATCCGCCCTCGACATCACCGCGCCCGCCGCCGAACTGGCCGCCCGCGCCCTGCGTCCCGCCGACCCCGGCAACGACGACTGGACCGAGGCGGCGACAGCGCTGGGCCTGCGCGGCGACGAGGAGACGTTCCGGGCGGCGGTCGAGTGGTGCGCCGCCCCCGACCCCCTCCGTCAGGCCTTCGGCGCGGACGTACTGGGCCGCCTGGGGAACCCCCACGGCCTGCCGATCCTGCGCGTCCTCACCGGCGCGACCGACCCCGTGATCCGCGACCGGGCGGCGAGCGCGCTGGCGCGGCTGGACTCCCTCGGCCCGTCCGGTCCTTGAACCACGCGCCCACAGGGACACGTCCTCGGGGATACGACCTCAGGGACCGTCTTCAGGGATACGTCCTCACGGAGGGAGGCGTCCGCTACCCCGCCCCGTACACCGCCCCGGGAACCTCCGCTTCCGCCAGCAGCTTCAGGGCCGTGTCGCCGGCCTCGGACGGGGTCCAGCGGGCGCCCTTGTCCGCGGTGGGGCCCGGCCGCCAGCCCTCCATGACGGTGATGCGGCCGCCCTCGGTCTCGAAGACGCGGCCGGTGACTCCGGTGCTCGCGCTCGCGCCGAGCCAGACGACGAGGGGGGAGACGTTCCCGGGGGCCATCGCGTCGAAGGAGTCGGCGTCGGGGGCCGCCATGGTGTCCGCGAAGGTGCGTTCGGTCATCCGGGTGCGGGCCGCGGGGGCGATCGCGTTGACCTGGACGCCGTAGCGGCCCAGTTCGGCCGCGGCGACCAGGGTCAGGCCGATGATCCCGGCCTTGGCGGCGCTGTAGTTGCCCTGTCCGACCGAACCCAACAGACCCGCCCCGCTGCTGGTGTTGACGACCCTGGCCCGGGGCGTGCGGCCGTCCTTCGCCTCCGCCCGCCAGTGCGCCGCCGCATGCTTCAGCGGCAGGAAGTGACCCTTGAGGTGGACGCGCAGCACGGCGTCCCAGTCGTCCTCGTCGAGGTTGACGAGCATCCGGTCGCGCAGGAACCCCGCGTTGTTGACGAGGGTGTCCAGGCGTCCGTACGTCTCCAGCGCGGTGCGTACGAGGGAAGCGGCGCCGTCGGTGGTGGCGATGTCGCCGCCGTGGGCCACCGCCTGTCCGCCCGCCGCCCGGATCTCCGCCACGACCAGCGCGGCCGGGCTGTCCGGGCCGGGCGTGCCGTCGAGGCCCACCCCGAGGTCGTTCACGACGACCCGCGCTCCCTCGGCGGCGTACGCGAGGGCGTGCGCGCGGCCGAGTCCGCGCCCGGCGCCCGTGACGATCACGACCCGCCCCTCGCACAGCAGCGGTCCACTCATCTCAGTCCTCCTTGTCGGACGTGCCGGCCCTGTTGGCGGTCGCCGCGTCCAGGAAGGCGGGCCGCTCGCCGCCGCCATGGACGAGCAGTGAGGCCCCGCTGATGTACCTCGCCGCCTCCGAGGCGAGGAAGACCGCGGCCCCGCCGATGTCGGACGGGTCGGCGAGACGGCCCAGCGGGACGGTGCGGGAGACGGCCGCGATGCCGTCCTCGCCGCCGTAGTGCAGATGGGAGAGTTCGGTGCGGACCATGCCGACGACGAGGGTGTTGACCCGGACGTCGGGAGCCCACTCGACGGCCATCGAACGGGCCAGGTTCTCCAGGCCCGCCTTGGCCGCCCCGTACGCCGCCGACCCGGGCGACGGCCGCGCTCCGCTCACACTGCCGATCATCACGATCGATCCCCGGGCCCGCCTGAGGTGCTCGTACGCGGCGAGCGAGGCGGTCAGCGGCACGATCAGGTTCAGCTCGATCACGCGCGCGTGGCGTCCGGCGTCCGCCTCCGTCAGGGGACGGTAGGGCGCGCCGCCCGCGTTGTTCACCAGCACGTCGAGCCGGGGCAGCGCGGCGAAGAAGGCGTGCACGGCGGCCGGGTCGCGGAGGTCCACCGACACGAACTCCGTACCCTCCAGCGGTACGTCGGGGGGTCTGCGGGCGCAGACCACCACGTCCGCGCCCGCCTCGACGAAGGCCCGGGCGATCCCGGCCCCCACCCCACGGGTGCCGCCCGTGACGACGACGGTCCTGCCCCCGAGATCCAGGTTGTCCACAGGGCCTCCCGCCCGGATGCATTCACTGCTAGCTTCGAGAGTGCGCCTAACAAACGTTTGGTGGAATGTCCTGAGGTGGAAAGGTAGCTGATGCGTCCATGGGTGTCTCCACCTCGTCCCCGGAAAAGGGGATTTCCGTCGTCACGGTCGACTTCCCACCGGTGAACGCGCTGCCGGTGCGCGGCTGGTTCGACCTGGCCGACGCCCTGCGCGCGGCGGGCCGCGACCCCGGCGTCCGGTGCGTCGTGCTGACGGCCGTGGGGCGCGGTTTCAACGCGGGCGTGGACATCAAGGAGATGCAGCGCGAGACCAGGGACAGCGGGGGCCATCGCGCGCTCATCGGGGCGAACCGCGGCTGTTTCGAGGCCTTCGCCGCGGTCTACGAGTGCGAGGTCCCCGTCGTCGCGGCGGTGCACGGCTTCTGTCTGGGCGGCGGGATCGGGCTGGTGGGCAACGCGGACGCGATCGTGGCGAGCGAGGACGCCACGTTCGGCCTGCCCGAGCTGGACCGTGGCGCCCTCGGCGCGGCCACGCATCTGGCCCGCCTGGTCCCGGGCCACCTGGTGCGCGCGCTGTACTACACCTCGCGCACGGCGACCGCCGCCGAGCTGCACGCGCACGGCTCGGTGTGGCGGGTCGTGCCGCGCGGTGAACTCCTGGGCGCCGCGCTGGACCTGGCGCGAGAGATCGCCGCCAAGGACGGCGAGCTGATCCGGCTCGCGAAGGCCGCGCTCAACGGCATCGACCCCGTGGACGTGCGCCGCAGCTACCGATTCGAGCAGGGCTTCACCTTCGAGGCGAACCTCGGCGGGGTCGCCGACCGGGTCCGCGACACCTTCGGAAAGGAGGGGGTCGACAGGTGAGCGACAAGACGATGACCACCGACGAGGTGGTCTCCCGGCTCCACAGCGGGATGACCCTGGGCATCGGCGGCTGGGGCTCGCGCCGCAAGCCGATGGCCCTGGTGAGAGCACTGCTGCGCACCGGGATCACCGATCTCACCGTGGTGTCGTACGGCGGCCCGGACGTCGGCCTGCTCGCCGCCGCGGGCCGGATCCGCAGGCTCGTCACCGCCTTCACCACCCTCGACTCGATCCCGCTCGAACCGCACTACCGGGCGGCGCGCGAGCGCGGGGCGTTCGAGCTGATGGAGGTCGACGAGGCGATGTTCATGTGGGGCCTGCACGCCGCCGCGAACCGGCTGCCCTTCCTCCCCGTCCGGGCCGGGCTCGGCTCGGACGTGATGCGGGTCAACCCCGGCCTGCGCACGGTCACTTCGCCGTACGCCGATGCCTCCTCGGGGGTACGGGAGGAGCTCGTCGCCATGCCCGCCCTGCGCCTGGACGCGGCCCTGGTCCACATGAACCGCGCCGACCGCCTGGGCAACGGTCAGTATCTGGGCCCGGACCCGTACTTCGACGACCTGTTCTGCGAGGCGGCCGACGCCGCGTACGTCTCGTGCGAGCGCGTGGTCGACACGGCGGAGCTCACCAAGGAGGCCGCCCCGCAGACCCTGCTGCTCAAGCGGTCGAGCGTGACGGGCGTCGTCGAGACTGCGAACGGCGCGCACTTCACGTCCTGCGCCCCCGACCACGGACGCGACGAGCCCTTCCAGAAGCTGTACGCCACCACGCCGTACGCCGAGTTCGCCGCGCGCTTCCTCGCCGGCGACGAACAGGCCTACCAGTCCGCCGTACGGGCCTGGCACAAGGAGCAGCGATGAGTCCCGCGTCCACCCCCGCCCCCGGTACCCCCGCAGCCGTGGTCACCCGCGCCGAGTACTGCGTGATCGCCTGTGCCGAGGCCTGGCGGGACAACGGCGAGGTGCTCGCCAGCCCCATGGGCTCCATCCCCTCCATCGGCGCCCGTCTCGCCAAGCGCACCTTCTCCCCCGATCTGCTGCTGACCGACGGCGAGGCGATGCTCGTCGGCCTCGACGGCACCCCGGAGGGCTGGCTGCCCTACCGTCAGCACCTGACCATGGTCACCGGCGGACGTCGGCACGTGATGATGGGCGCGAGCCAGCTCGACCGCTTCGGCAACCAGAACATCTCCTGCATCGGTGACTGGTCCAGGCCCACGCGCCAGTTGCTCGGCGTGCGCGGCGCGCCGGTCAACACCCTGAACAACCCGACCAGTTACTGGGTCCCCAGGCACTCGCCGCGCGTCTTCGTCGAGCGGGTCGACCTGGTGTGCGGGGTGGGGTACGACCGTGCGGCCGCCGCGGGCCCGAGCGCCACCCGCTTCCATCGCATCCCGCGCGTGGTGAGCGACCTCGGTGTCTTCGACTTCGCCACCCCCGACCACTCGATGCGGCTCGCCTCACTGCACCCGGGCGTCACCGTGGAACAGGTGCGGGAGGCCACGGGCTTTGGGCTGACGGTCCCCGACGAGGTGCCCCGCACCCGCGAACCGACTCCCGAGGAACTGAGACTGATCCGCGAGGTCATCGATCCGGGCGGCGCCCGGGACCGAGAGGTCAGGAGCTGATGGAGACCGCGCTCACCCGCCTCGTCGGTGTCCGTCACCCCGTCGTGCAGACCGGCATGGGCTGGGTCGCGGGCCCCCGCCTGGTGTCGGCGACGGCGAACGCGGGAGCGCTGGGCATCCTGGCCTCCGCGACGATGACCCTCGACCATCTGAGAGAGGCCATACGCGAGGTCAGGTCCCGTACGGACGCGCCGTTCGGGGTGAATCTGCGCGCCGACGCCGGGGACGCGGGCGAGCGGGTACGGATCATCGTCGACGAGGGGGTACGGGTCGCGTCCTTCGCCCTCGCGCCCTCCCGCGAGCTGATCACCGAGCTGAAGGAGGCGGGTGTGGTCGTCGTCCCCTCCGTCGGGGCGCGCCGGCACGCCGAGAAGGTGGCCGCCTGGGGCGCGGACGCGGTGATCGTGCAGGGCGGCGAGGGCGGCGGCCACACCGGCGAGGTCGCGACGACGGTGCTGCTGCCGCAGGTGGTGGACGCGGTGGACATCCCGGTGGTCGCGGCGGGCGGCTTCCACGACGGGCGGGGGCTGGTCGCGGCGCTGGCGTACGGGGCGGCGGGCATCGCCATGGGCACTCGTTTCCTGCTCACCTCGGACTCGACCGTGCCAGCCGCGGTGAAGGCGCAGTACCTGGCGGCGACGGTCAGGGACGTCACGGTCACGACGGCCGTGGACGGCCTCCCCCATCGCATGCTGCGTACGGACTTCGTCGACTCCCTGGAGAGGTCCGGCCGGACGCGGGCCCTCGTCCAGGCCGTCCGCCGGGCCGCCGGCTTCCGGCGGATCTCCGGCCTGACCTGGTCACGGATGGTCCGCGACGGACTCGCCATGAAGCACGGCAAGGAGCTGACCTGGAGCCAGGTGCTGCTCGCCGCGAACACGCCGATGCTCCTGAAGTCATCGATGGTGGACGGGCGCACGGACCTGGGGGTGATGGCGTCGGGGCAGGTCGCGGGGGTGATCGAGGATCTGCCGTCGTGCAAGGAGCTGGTCGACCGGGTGATGGCGGAAGCCCGGGAAACCCTCGGCGCCCTGGCGGTCGTGGGTGCTTCGACGCCCGGGTGACCGAGTCGGCCGGACAGCCTCGGGGGCCGGCGCGCGCCCCCGAGGTTCAGAGCCGTTCGATCCGGGGACCTCAGAGCCTTTCGATGATCGTCACATTCGCCTGCCCGCCGCCCTCGCACATCGGCACCATCCCCAACGGCCCCCTCGCGCTGCTCGGCCCCAAGGGGCCTCACAGGCTTCGGCAGCCTGCGCCGGACTCCGTCCGCCGAGTCGGGCGGTCCTCTGTGTGTCAGAGCCGTTCGATGATCGTCACGTTCGCCTGGCCGCCGCCCTCGCACATCGTCTGGAGGCCGAACCGGCCGCCGGTGCGCTCCAGTTCGTGCAGGAGCGTCGTCATCAGCTTCACACCCGTCGCCCCCAACGGATGACCCAGCGCGATGGCGCCGCCGTTGACGTTGACCTTCTCCGGGTCGGCGCCGGTCTCCTTGAGCCAGGCGAGGACGACCGGGGCGAAGGCTTCGTTGATCTCGACGAGGTCGATGGCGTCGAGGGACATGCCGGTCTTCTTCAGGGCGTACGCGGTGGCCGGGATGGGCGCGGACAGCATGCGGATGGGGTCCTCGCCGCGTACGGAGAGGTGGTGGACGCGGGCGCGCGGGGTCAGCCCGTGCTCTCGCACCGCCCGCTCGGAGGCGAGCAGCATCGCGGCGGCGCCGTCGGAGACCTGGGAGGAGCAGGCGGCGGTGATGGTGCCGCCCTCGACGACCGGCTTCAGGCCCGCCATCTTCTCCAGTGAGGTGTCCCGGCGCGGGCCCTCGTCGGCGGTCACCTCGCCGTAGGCCACGGTCTCGCGGGCGAAGCGGCCCTCGTCGAGGGCGCGGATCGCCCGCCGGTGCGAGCGCAGGGCGAACTCCTCCTGGTCGCGGCGGCTGATGCCCCACTTGGCTGCGATCATCTCGGCGCCGGCGAACTGGTTGACGGGCCGGTCGCCGTAGCGCGCCCGCCAGCCCTCGCTGCCCGCGAAGGGGCCTTCGGTGAGACCGAGGGGTTCGGCGGCCTGACGGGAGGCGAAGGCGATGGGGATCTGGCTCATGTTCTGCACTCCGCCCGCGACCACCAGGTCCTGGGTGCCGGACAGGACGCCCTGGGCGGCGAAGTGCACGGCCTGCTGGGAGGAGCCGCACTGCCGGTCGACGGTGACGCCCGGCACCTCCTCGGGGAGTCCTGCCGCCAGCCAGCAGGTGCGGGCGATGTCCCCGGCCTGCGGCCCCACGGTGTCCAGACAGCCGAAGACGACGTCCTCGACGGCGGCCGGGTCCACTCCGGAGCGCTCGACCAGGGCCTTGAGGACATGCGCGCCGAGGTCGGCCGGGTGGACACCGCTCAGGCCTCCCCCGCGCCGCCCGACGGGCGTACGGACCGCTTCGACGATGTAGGCCTCGGCCATGACAACTCCCTCGCAGACATGGGGTATCGCAGATATGGGCTATTCGCGTACGGAGATGCCGTCCAGCACCATCGAGAGGTACTGCCGGGCGATCTCCTCGGGGCTGTGCTGTCCGCCGGGCCGGTACCAGGACGCGGCGACCCACACGGTGTCGCGCACGAAGCGGTAGGTGAGCCGGATGTCGAGGTCGGCCCGGAAGACCTCGGCGGCCACGCCGCGCTCCAGCGTGCTCAGCCACGCCTTCTCGAAGTTGCGCTGCGAGTCGGCGAGGAAGGCGAAGCGCTGCTGGGCGGCGAGGTGCCGGGACTCCTTCTGGTAGATGGCGACGGCGGCACGGTGCCGGTCGATCTCCCGGAACGACTCGGTGACCAGGGCCTCCAGCGTCTGGCGCGGGCCGAGTTCGGCGTCCAGGACGGCGTCGTAGCCCTCCCAGAGCTCGTCGAGGAAGGTCCGCAGGATCTCCTCCAGCATCGATTCCTTGGAGTCGAAGTGGTAGTAGAGGCTGCCCGCGAGCATCCCGGCCTCGTCCGCGATCTTGCGTACGGTGGTGGCGTTGTAGCCCTGCTCGGCGAAGACCTCCGCGGCGGTGTCGAGGAGTTCGCGGCGCCGCTCGGGGGTGGCGGTCACCTGGGGCTTCTTCTTGGTAGGCACGGTTCCATTGTGGTCCCAGGGGTGCCGGCCGACGGCGCCCTACGCATGCTGGCTGCTGACGGAGACGACTTCGCCGGTCATGTACGAGGAGTAGCCGGACGCCAGGAACACCATCACGTTGGCCACCTCCCAGGGCTGGGCGTAGCGGCCGAAGGCCTCGCGGCCCGTCAGTTCCTCCAGCAGCTCGGGCGTGGTCACCTTCACCAGGTGCGGGTGCATGGCGAGACTCGGTGACACCGCGTTGACGCGCACCCCGTACGCGGCGGCCTCGACGGCCGCGCACCGGGTGAGCGCCATGACGCCCGCCTTGGCGGCGGCGTAGTGCGCCTGACCGGCCTGGGCGCGCCAGCCGACGACGGAGGCGTTGTTGACGACGACTCCGCCGCGGTCCTGGTCCCTGAAACGGCGCAGGGCGGCCCGGGTGCACCGGAACGTGCCGTTCAGTGTCACGTCCAGCACTCTCGACCACTGCTCGTCGGTCATGTCGACGAGGGCACAGGTGCCGCCGAGGCCCGCGTTGTTGACGACGATGTCCAGGCCGTCGTGGAGCTCTCCCGCCAGGGCGAAGAGGGCTTCCACCTGCTGCTCGTCCGTCACGTCGCACGGCAGCGAGGCGACGTGCGCCGCGCCGAACTCCGCGGCGAGTGCCTCTTCGCTCTCTTTGAGGCGGCGGACATGGGCGTCGCTGATGACCACCCGCGCCCCCTCCTCCAGGAACCTGCGCGCCGTCGCCCCGCCGATGCCCGCGCCCGCGGCGGCGGTGATGACGGCGGTGCGCCCGGTCAGCAGCCCGTGCCCGCTGACGTACGCCGGACTCTCGACGTCGCTCATACCTCCACGCTAACCTACCAAACACTTGTTAGGGAAGGTGCTGCCGATGGATCTGACCCTCTCCCCCGCCGACGAGGCCTTCCGTGCCGAGGCCCGGACCTGGCTCGCCGCCCATGTGCCACGGACGCCCCTTCCGTCCCTGGAGACCGAGGAGGGCTTCGCGGCGCACCGCGTGTGGGAGGCCGAACTCGCCGCGGACCGCTGGTCGGTGGTGTCCTGGCCGGAGGCGTACGGCGGCCGGGGCGCGGACATCGTGCGCTGGCTGGTGTTCGAGGAGGAGTACTACGCGGCGGGTGCGCCGGGCCGGGTCGGCCAGAACGGCATCAACCTCCTGGCGCCCACCCTCTTCGACCACGGCACGGAGCAGCAGCGCGCCCGGATCCTGCCCTCCATGGCCGGCGGGGAGGTCGTCTGGGCGCAGGCGTGGTCCGAGCCGGAGGCGGGGTCCGACCTGGCCTCGCTCACCTCGCGCGCGGTGCGGACGGCCGGGGGCTGGCGCTTGAGCGGGCAGAAGACCTGGTCGTCGCGGGCCGCCTTCGCCGACCGCGCGTTCGGTCTCTTCCGCAGTGAGCCGGGTACACCGAGGCCTCATCAGGGCCTGACCTATCTGATGTTCGACCTGCGCGCGCCCGGGGTCACCGTGCGCCCCATCGGCCGTCTGGACGGCAGACCGGCTTTCGCCGAGGTCTTTCTCGACGAGGTCTTCGTCCCGGACGAGGACGTGATCGGCGAGCCGGGCGCGGGCTGGCGGGTCGCCATGTCGACGGCGGGCAACGAGCGAGGACTGACGCTGCGTTCACCGGGCCGCTTCCTCGCCGCCGCGGACCGGCTGGAGGCCCTGTGGCGCGCTCGCGCCGACCCCTCGGACACGGCGCTGCGCGACCGGGTGGCCGACGCGGTGATCGGCGCCCGCGCCTACCAGCTCTTCACCTACGCCAACGCCTCCCGCTTTCTGGACGGCGGGACTACCGGACCGGAGGCCAGCCTGAACAAGGTCTTCTGGTCCGAGTACGACATCGCGCTGCACGAGACGGCCCTCGATCTCCTCGGCCCGGACGGCGAGTGGGCGGAGTCGGACTGGTCCGAGGGGTACGTCTTCTCGCTCGCCGGTCCGATCTACGCCGGCACCAACGAGATCCAGCGCGACATCATCGCCGAGCGCCTGCTCGGCCTCCCGAAGGGCCGCCGCTGATGCGCTTCCTCCTCGACCCGCAGCAGCGGGCGTTCGCCGACTCGCTGGACGCGATGCTGACGGCCGCGGACACCCCGTCGGTCGTACGGGACTGGAGCCGCGGCGACCACGGCGGCGGCCGTGCGCTGTGGTCCCGTATCGCCAAGGTGGGCGTGTTCGCGCTCGCGGTGCCGGAGGCGTACGAGGGGATGGGCCCGCATCCGGTGGAACTGGCCGTGGGTTTCGTCGAGCTGGGACGGCACGCGGTGCCCGGCCCGCTGGTGGAGACGGTCGCGGCGGCCGCCCTGCTGGCCGAGCTGGCGGACCCCGTGCCCGCCGGGCGGCTGCTCCCGTCGCTGGCCTCGGGCGAGGCGTCGGCGACGCTGGCCCTCGACGGGGCGTACGCGCTGGACGGCGACGCGGCGACCACCCGCCTCGCCCTGGCGGCCGACGGACTGCGTCTGGCCCCCGGCCACGGCCCGGTCCGCGCCTGTCTGGACCCCGCCCGCCGCCTCACACCGCTCACACCAGGCGGTGAACTGCTCGCCACCGCCCCTCCCGTCGCCCATGCCCTCGTCTGGGCCCGGCTCGCCACCGCCGCCCAGGCGCTCGGCGTCGGTCTCGCGCTCCTCGACCGGACCGTCGCGTATGTCAGGCAGCGCACCCAGTTCGGTGTCCCCGTCGGCTCGTTCCAGGCGGTCAAGCATCGCCTCGCCGACGCGAAGATCGCCCTGGAGTTCGCGCGGCCGCTGCTGTTCGGGGCGGCCCTGACGATGGCGCCCGCCGACGTGGCCGCGGCCAAGGTCACGGCCTGCGAGGCCGCGTACGCCACCGCGCGCACGGCGCTCCAGTTGCACGGCGCGATCGGCTACACCGCGGAGTACGACCTGTCCCTGTGGCTGGCCAAGGCCCGTGCCCTGCGTACCGCGTGGGGCACTCCGGCCGAGTGCCGGGCCGAGGTGCTCAGTGGTGGTGCTCGCCGCTGGTGAGCTCCCGGTACTCCTCCGGCGTCGGCTTCGGGATCTGGGTGTCGGGCCCGTACATGGCGCGGGCGAGCCGGGCGCGCAGCCTGCGGCCGGGGCCGACCCGCCGGACGACGCCGTTCGCGTCCACGAGCGGTCCCACCTCGTACGGCGGGGGCTGCTCGTGCTGGGTGAGCGTGAACCGCTGCGCCGGTGTGAGCGGTTCGTGCACCTCGACGTACTCACCGTGCGGAAGCATCCGGATGATCCCGGACTCCCTTCCGTGCAGCACCTTGTCGCGGTCCCGTCGCTGGAGGCCCATGCAGATCCGGCGCGTGACGACGAAGGCGAGGGCCGGGGCGACGAAGAAGGAGACCCGTACGAACCAGGTGATGGCGTTGATGGAGAGGTGGAAGTGGGTGGCCCACAGGTCGTTGCCACCACCGACCAGGAGCACTCCGTACAGCGTCAGCCAGGCGACACCGAGCCCGGTGCGGGTGGGGACGTTGCGCGGCCGGTCCAGGATGTGGTGTTCCCGTCTGTCCCCGGTGATCCACGCCTCGAGGAACGGGTAGACGGCGATGGCGGTCATGATCAGCGGGAAGAGGGAGAAGGGGATGAACACACCCAGTTGGAGGGTGTGGCCCCAGGCGTTGATCTCCCATCCCGGCATCACCCGGATGAGCCCCTCGGAGAAGCCGAGGTACCAGTCGGGCTGTGCGCCGGTCGTCACCAGATCCGGCCGGTAGGGGCCGAAGGCCCAGACGGGGTTGATGGTCGCGATCGCCCCCATCATCGACAGCACCCCGAAGACGAGGAAGAAGAACCCGCCCGCCTTGGCCATGTACACCGGCATGAACGGCATCCCGACGACGGACTTCTGGTCGCGTCCGGGCCCCGGGTACTGCGTGTGCTTGTGATAGAAGACCAGGATCAGATGAGCGACCACCAGGCCCAGCATGATGCCCGGCAGCAGGAGGACGTGGATCGGGAAGAAGCGCGGAATGATGTCGTGGCCCGGGAACTCGCCTCCGAAGAGGAAGAAGGAGAGGTACGTTCCCACGATCGGGACCGACAGGATCGCGCCCTGGGCGAAGCGGACGCCGGTGCCGGAGAGCAGGTCGTCGGGGAGCGAGTAGCCGGTCAGGCCGGTGATCAGGCCGAGCATCAGCAGGGTCCAGCCGAACAGCCAGTTGACCTCGCGGGGCTTGCGGAACGCGCCGGTGAAGAAGACGCGCATCATGTGCACGAGCATCCCGGCGAGGAAGACGATCGCCGCCCAGTGGTGGATCTGCCGGACCAGGAGTCCGCCGCGCACCTCGAAGCTGATGTGGAGGGTGGACTCGTAGGCGCGGGTCATGAGGATGCCGTTGAGCGGCTCGTACGGGCCGTGGTAGACGACCTCGGAGGCGCTCGGCTCGAAGAAGAGCGTGAGGTAGACGCCGGTCAGGATCAGGATCAGGAAGCTGTAGAGGCAGACCTCGCCGAGCATGAAGGACCAGTGGTCCGGGAAGACCTTGCGCATGTTGGCCTTGGCCAGCGCGTAGAGGCCGAGCCGTCCGTCGGCCCAGTCCGCCACCCGCTCACCCGCCGGCGTCTCGCCCCTTCGCCCCGCACGTGAAGTCCCTTGTCCCCGACCGGAGTTGATCTCTCCCGCGACCATGGGCCACCCCCTCGGCCCACCAGAGTGGCACGACACCTCCCCGAAGCCAACGGCGCGGCACCGCCCACGTGTCCCTCGCCCCCGCCGCCCCTACCCGTCCCATCCCCGGGGGCTCCGCCCCCAGCCCCCCGGGCGGGCCCTCAACCTGCGGGTGGGCGGGGGCTGATCGCGCAGTTCCCCGCGCCCCTGGCGGGGCGCTCTTGTCGGCGCCGGTTCACATCTTCAGCCCGTCCGGCGTCTGAGGACGAGGCCGTTCAGGCCGATCGGGGGTCTGGGGGCGGGGGCTCAGGCGCTCGACGTGAGGGTGATCACGGCGGTGTGGGCGGTTGCGTGGAGTGTTGTCTTCTCGTTCGTCAGGAGCACGGCGTCGTAGCGCCCGAGAGTCACCCCGGCCGCCTCGGCCGCGCCGTCGAGGGCGACGACAAGGACGGCCGGACCCGCCGGGAGGGCGAGGGACCGCCGGGGGTCGGCGACCGTGACGGTGGGGATCGCGGCGGCGCCCCGGCGCCACATGACGTTGAGGTTGACGACCGGGCCGCCGATCAGGCGGCAGTCGGTCGGCAGGTCACCGGGGAAGCGCTGCGGAACGAACCGCGTGTCCACCCGGCGCTGTTCACCGCCGACCGTCAGGTCCATGCCCTCGCCCTCGACCATGGTGAGGATCCGGTCCACGTCGGCGAACGCCGAGAACGGCCCGTCGGAGCCGACGTCGGCCAGGCTCACCCGCCACTCGAAGTCCCCCATGTCCGCGCCTTCGGGCCGCGCGACGATCTCGCGCGTCACGCCGCCACCGTTCTTCCAGGGCACGGCGACCCGCCCGGCGGCCGGCAGGACACACACGGTCACCGGACGATCCCCCGCTCGCGCGCGGCCGTCAGCCACTGGGGGAAGTCGCCCACGATCCGGTCGTACAACTCGGCGTCG
Source organism: Streptomyces sp. NPDC111507 (assembly GCF_055638955.1). Taxonomy (NCBI): domain Bacteria; kingdom Bacillati; phylum Actinomycetota; class Actinomycetes; order Kitasatosporales; family Streptomycetaceae; genus Streptomyces; species Streptomyces sp. NPDC111507. Next base: position 337,570 of record NZ_JBVKBU010000001.1, read on the forward strand.
GAGACCTCCCGAGGCTGCGAACCGGCGTGGAAGAAACCGGCGTTGTCGACGACCCGCTTCTGCGGCACCGGCAGTTCGTCAAGTCTGCGCAGGAACTCGAACTGCTTGCTGTCCTGGTCACCGAACCCTATGAACTGCCAGAACAGCGGAAGCTTCGCCGCCTTGCACAAGTACCGTTCGGCGGCGAGCTTGTTGATGGGGCCGCCGTCGGTCTGGAAGACGACCAGGGCGGGGTCCTTGGAGCCGCTGTCGAGGTAGTGGTCGATGACCGCGTCCATGGCCAGGTGGTAACTGGTCTTCCCCATGTGACCGAGCCCGGCCACGATCTTCTCCACCCGCCCCTGATGGTTGTCGAGCGCGATGTCCGTGACCGCGTCGATGTCCGTGGAGAAGAAGACGACCGGGACGGTGCCGTCGTCGTCGAGGTGCGCCGACAGGCCGAGCACCCGGTCCGCCAGCGCCTGCACACTGCCGTCCTTGTAGTACGGCTTCATCGACCCGGAGTAGTCGACGACCAGGTACACCGCGGCCCGCTGTCCGCTCAGCCCGTGCTTGGTGAGGGAGACGCCGGCGCTCTTGTACAGACTGACCAGCGCGGGCGCGGTCTCCTCCACCTTGGTGAGGCTGATTCCGGCCATGCGGGGGCTCCCATCGCGCGAGGGTTGCGGAAACGCCGAGACGTCGAGATTACGGCACCGGCAGCCCCTGCCGTCCGCCTCCCACATGGGCGTTCGCTATTTTGTTCGCCGCCGACCCCACCGGCTCATCGTCCCCCTGATCTCCGTACCCGCGAGGAGCCGGTCGTGGAATCCGAATCCACCGAATCCACTGAGTCCGTCCCATCCCCCGTCACCACCTGCTACCGCCATCCCAAGGTGGAGTCCCATGTGCGCTGCACCCGGTGCGACCGCTACATCTGCCCGGACTGCATGCGCGAGGCGGCCGTCGGTCACCAGTGCGTGGAGTGCGTGAAGGAGGGCGCCCGCTCCGTCCGCCAGGCTCGCACGGCGTTCGGCGGCCGTATCTCGACCGTGCCCGTGGTGACGTACGTCCTGATCGCGCTCAACGTGCTGGCCTATGTGGGCGAGGTGGTGCGCCCGGCGATCGTGGACCGGTTCGAGATGCTGGGCGCGGGGCTGGCGGGGCCCGACGGCGGACACTACGTCTGGCAGGCCCAGCACCCCTACGACTTCCACCCGGAGGGCGTGGTCGACGGGGAGTGGTACCGGATGCTGACCGGTGCGTTCCTCCATCTGCCGCCCACCGAGGGCACGTTCGGGATTCTGCACATCGTGATGAACATGGTCTCGCTGTGGAACCTGGGCCGGGTGGTGGAGGCCCAGCTCGGCCGGATCCGCTTCGTCACGCTCTATCTGCTCTCGGCCCTCGGCGGCTCGGTCCTCGTGCTGGTGATCGCGCCGTACACACCCACGCTCGGTGCGTCGGGTGCCATCTTCGGGCTGGGGGCCGCGTACTACGTCATGGCCCGCCGGCTGGGCGCCGACATGAGCGCCGTCAACCGTTTCATGGCGGGCCTGCTGCTGTGGCTGCTCATCTCGGCGGGACTCACCTCCTGGCAGGGGCACCTCGGCGGACTGCTGGCGGGCGGGGTGGTCACTCTCGCCTACGCGTACGCGCCCCGGGACCGCCGCCGGACGCTCGTCCAAGCGGTGGCGTGCGCCGCGCTGTTGGCGCTGCTGGTCATCGCGACCGTCGGCAAGGTGTCCGAGCTGACGAGCGGAGCGGTCTGAGCGCTCCCTAGGCTGAGCCCATGAAACGTGCTCGGCTCCTCCTGCTCGCGGTCCTGCCCCTGGTCGCGGTCGCGGTCTGCTTCCTCGCCCCGGGACTCACGGACGCGAGCGGGGCCGCCGGGCGCGCGGCGGGCGCGGGCCTCGCCGCCCCGGACAAGAAGGAGCTGGCGCAGAAGCTCGTGGCGAGCGCGGAGAACTCCACACTCGACTGGCGCAGCGCGTATGCCTATATCGAGGACATCGGCGACGGCCAGGGCTACACGGCGGGCCTGATCGGCTTCTGCACCGGCACCCACGATCTGCTCGTCCTGGTCGAGGGCTACACGAAAGACCACCCGGGCAACGGCCTCGCCCGCTACCTCCCCGCCCTGCGCAAGGTCGACGGGACAAACTCGCACGAGGGTCTCGACCCGGGCTTCGTGGCGGCCTGGCGCAAGGAGGCCTCGGTGGCCGCCTTCCGCAGGGCGCAGGACGCCGAGCGGGACCGCGTCTACTTCGACCCCGCGGTGCGCCGCGCCAGACTCGACGGCCTCGGCACGCTGGGCCAGTTCATCTACTACGACGCCATGGTCATGCACGGGCCCGGCACCGGCGCGGGCGGCTTCTACGACCTGCGCACCCGTGCCATGGCCCAGGCCGACACCCCGGCCGAGGGCGGCTCCGAGAAGAACTACCTCGACATCTTCCTCGACGTCCGTCGCGCGGCGATGAAGACCGAGAGCGCCCACCGCGACACGACCCGCATCGACACGGCCCAGCGGATGTTCCTGTACGACGGGAACCTGGACCTGCGCACACCGCTGGAGTGGAAGGTGTACGGGGAGACGTACAAGGTGCCGTAGCCCCTCGCCCACGGTGCCGGGGCCCCTCCGCCGGGGTGCCGCCCCTGCGCCCGGTCGGCCAAACGCCGTCAGTGCTCGACGACCTCGCCGTCGCTCAGTTCCAGTACGCGGTCGGCCAGGCCCAGGAGTTGGGGGTCGTGCGTGGCGACCAGCGCCGTGACGCCCTCACTGACGACCACCGCCCGCAGCAGCTCCATCACCGCCAGGCCGGTCTGCGCGTCCAGCTGTCCGGTCGGCTCGTCGGCGAGCAGCAGGGCCGGGTGGTTGGCGAGGGCGCGGGCGATGGACACCCGCTGCTGCTGCCCGCCGGAGAGCTCCGACGGACGCTGGGCCCCGTGGTCGGCGAGCCCCACGAGGGCGAGCAGCAGGGCCACGCGCTCCTCACGTTCGCGGGGATCGGCCCTGCGCAGCCGCAGCGGCACTCCCACGTTCTCGGCCGCGGTGAGGATGGGGATGAGTCCGAAGGACTGGAAGATGTAGCCGATGCGGTCGCGGCGCAGTTCCAGCAGCTCGTTCTCACCGAGCGCGGACAGGTCGGTGCCGTCGACGAGGACGCGGCCGCGGTCCGGGCGGTCGAGGCCGCCGATCAGATGGAGCAGGGTCGTCTTGCCGGAGCCCGACCGGCCCTTGAGGGCGACGAGTTCACCGCGCCGCAGCTCGAAGGAGGCCCCGCGCAGCGCGTGCACGGCCACGGCGCCCGTGCCGTACGAGTGGTGCAGGTTCTCCACCCGCACCATCGGTTCGTCGGCGGATTCGCCCACGAGGGCGGCACCGGACCGCGTGCCGGTGTTCTCCGTCATCGACGCACCCCCTGCGGAATGGAACTCATGTACCCGGAACGGAATCCCATGATATTCATGTCGGGTTGGCGAGGGGGTGGCTCGGCCATCGGGTGGGGGACGAGTGACGGGCTTCTTGTTGCTGCGCGTTCGGGCGCATCGGCTGCTGCTCGGCGCCGCCCTGCTCGCGGTGCTGCTGACCACCTCGGTGCTCGCCGCCCTCGCCGCGTTCTCCGCCTCGGTCGGGGACGCGGCGCTCCGGCAGAACCTGAGCGGCCCGGCCGCGACCTCCGCCTCCCTCGTCATCAGCGCCGACGTACCCCGCGGCCGGGAGGAGGCGGCCCAGGACGCGGCAGTCAGCGGCGCGCGCCGCACCTTCGCCGGGCTTCCGGTGACCGTACGGACGCTGCGCGGCTCGGGGCCGTACGCGCTGCCCCGTTCCCTCCAGGGCACCGATGGCCGCACGGGGCAACCGGACCTCACCCACTTCGCCGCCCTGGACCGGTCGCGGATCAGGCTGGTCTCGGGCACACCGCCCGGCCCGGCCCCGGCGGCGCGCACCGCTCCCGTGCCCGTCGCGCTGCCCGAAGTCGCCGCCGACCGGCTGAAGGTGAGGCCCGGCGCGCGGATCGCCCTGACCGACCGGCTGGGCGGCGCGCCCCTGACGGTCCGGGTCACCGGTGTGTACCGGGCCGCCGACAGCGCGGATCCGTACTGGCAGCTGGACACCCTCGGCGGTCACGGGGTGCGCACCGTCGACTTCACCACCTACGGCCCGCTGCTCGCCGACCCGTCCGTCCTCGCCTCCCGCACCTCCGCGGGCACCACCGGGTGGGTGGCGACGGCCGACTACCGGAGTCTGACCACCGACGGCATCGACGCGCTGCGGGAGGCTGCTGCGCGCGAGCCCGAAGTGCTGCGTAAGGACGCGGCGTTCGGAGCCGGGGCGACCGTGCGGACGGCGCTGCCCGCCGTGCTCGACAGGACCGGGCGGGCCCTGCTCGTCTCCCGGTCCACGCTGATGATCGTCTCCGTCCAGCTGGTGCTGCTCGCCGGGTACGCGCTGCTGCTGGTGGCCCGGCTGCTCGACACCGAGCGGGCGGGGGAGACCGATCTGCTGAAGGCGCGGGGTGCCTCGCGCCGCCGGATCACGGGCCTCGCCGCGCTGGAGGCGCTGCTGCTCGCCGTGCCGGCGGCGGTGGGTGCCGCGCTGGTGTCAGGCCCGCTGGTGCGGCTGCTCGCCCGGTGGTCGTCCCTCGACCGGACCGGGGTGCGGCTCGGGGACGCTCCGGTGCTCCAGGTGTGGCTGGTCGCGGCCGGGGTCGCGGTGTGCTGCGCGGCGGCGGTCGTGGCGCCCGCGCTGGCCGCGACGGCGGGTGCGCCGCCGCGGCTGCGGCGCGTGCGGGCCGCGGCGGGCACGGCGCCGGTGCGGGCCGGGGCCGACGTGGGGCTGCTGTTGATCGCGGCGGTGGCGTACTGGCAACTCGACCGGCAGACCGGCTCGTCCGGTGGCGGCGGGCTCAGCCGTGACCGGGCGGGCGATCTGGGCATCGATCCGCTGCTGGTCGCGGCGCCCGCACTGGCACTGCTGGCGGGCACGGTGCTGACGCTGCGGCTGCTGCCGCTGGGGGCGCGGCTCGCGGAGCGGCGGGCCGCGAGCGGGCGGGGCCTGCCGGCAGCGCTGGCGGGCTGGCAGTTCAGCCGGCGTCCGCTGCGTGGGGCGGGGCCGGTGCTGCTGCTGGTCCTGGCCGTGACGACCGGGATGCTGGCGATCGGGCAGAGCGCGTCGTGGCAGCGGTCGCAGGGCGACCAGGCGGACTTCGGGACGGGTGCTTCCGTACGGGTGCTGGACGGCAGGCCGGGCAGCCCCGGCCAGACCGGTCTGTACGCCGCGCTGCCCGGGGTACGGGACGCCGCTCCCGCCTACCGCGCCACCACGGATCTCTCCGGCGGCCGCAGGGCGACGGTGCTCGCTCTGGACACGGCGCACGCCGGGGAGGGGATGCTGATGCGCGGCGATCTCGCCGACGAGCCCGTGGGGCGGCTGCTGGGGGGTCTCGCGCCTCGGGAGAGGGCGGCCGGAGCCTCGGTGTCGCTGCCCGACGGCACCCGGCGGCTCGCGCTCGACCTGCGGATCACCGACGAGACGGCGGCGACGGGCGGGACGACGGCCGCGGGTGAGGGGGCGAAGGCGGGGCGTTCTCCTTCCGGACTCGCGCCCCTGGTCACCGTCGTCGTCGAGGACGGCTACGGCATCGCGTACCGGCTGAGCGCCGGGAAGCTGCCCGTCGACGGCCGGGTCCACCGGGTCACCCTCGACCTGGACGTGTCGGCTTCGGGCGCCCGCGCCACGCCTGCCGGGCCGCTGCGGCTGACCGGGCTGCAGCTCGACGGCACGGTTCCCGCGGGCGAGCCCGAGCAGCACCGGCTCACCGTCGTACGGATGCTGTCCACGGGCCCCGACAAAACCGCTCGCGCGGTCGCGGTGCCCGCCGGGGTGCGCTGGCGGGGCAGCAGGACCGAGACGGCGGACGGAGCGGCGCTCCCGTCGACGGCCCTGCGTCCGGCCGCGTCGGGGACGGCGCCGCTGACGGTCTCGTACGGGACGGGCGAGGCGCCCGGGAGCGAGGAGTCGCCCTCCGGCCCGCCGGAGTTCACCGTCCGCCTCGACGCCGCGCGGGCCACACCCCCGGCACCGATCGCGGCCGTCGCCACCCGGGCGTTTCTGCGCGCGGCCGGGACCGAGCCGGGCGAGAGCATCGACGTGACGCTGGACGGGGAGCGGCTGCGGGTGACGATCGTGCGGTCGGTGAGCGAGCTGCCGACGACCGGAACGGGCGCGGCCTGGGCCGGGACCACCGCGGACGCGGCGGGAGCATCGGACGGTGCGGCGGACGAGGGCGGGGCGGACATGGCGGACGGGGGTGCGCTGTTGGTGGATCTGCGCGCCGTGAACGCCGTGTTCGCGCAGCGCGCCCGCGCTCCGCTCGCTCCGGCCGAATGGTGGCTGAGCACCTCCCCCGGCAGGGCCGCACAGGTCGCGGCCGCGTTGCGGGCGCGCCCCGACATCGAGCCGGACCAGGTGCTCGTACGGGACGAGGCCGCGGACCGGCTGCTGGGCGACCCGCTCGGCGCCGGGCCGCGCGCGGCGCTGCTGGCGGTGGCGGTGGCCGCCGCGGCTCTCGCCGCGGGCGGCTTCGCGGTGGGCACCGCGGGCTCCCGGCGCGAGCGGTCCGCGGAGTTCGCCGTGCTCAGGGCCCTGGGTGCGGGCCGCCGGGAACTCGCCCGGCTGGTCGCCGTGGAGCAGGGCCTGCTGATCGGGGCCGGTCTGCTCGCCGGTCTCGGCCTCGGCACCGTCCTGACCCGGGCGGTCGTCCCCCTGATCGTGCTGACCCCGGGGGCCGCGCGGCCGGTCCCCCGCGTCCTCGTCGAACTCCCGGTGTCCCAGGTGGCGCTGCTCCTCGTGGGCGTCGCGGCCTTGCCCCTGCTGATCAGTGCCGCGACGGCCGTGCGCCGCGCCGACCCGGCGGTCGCGCTCCGCCACCAGGGGGACAGCTGAGATGGCCCGGTGGAGGCAGCGCACGGAGCGCGGTGCGGCGCCCTGGGTGCGTACGCGGCTGCGGACCGCCCCCGGGGCGGCCGTCGCGTTCGGAGTGCTCGTGCTGGTCACCGCGTTCCTCGCGGCGGCGCTGCCGCGGGCCCTTGACGCGTACGAGACGAAAGGGCTGCGGCAGGAGATCGCCGGGGCGCCCCCGGCCGCCACCTCGGTGGAACTGAGCGCACCGCAGCCGGGGTTGGAGATCGCGCAGGCCACCCGGGAGAAGGCGGTACGGCCCCCGGCACTCGCGGCCGTCCGGCGCGCGGCGCTGGCCAGGCTGCCCGCGCCGCTGCGGGCGGACGCCGGGGAGTCGGCCTACGGGGTGCGGACCTCCAAGAGCCTCGTCGGGCTGAACCCCTGGCTGCCGGTGATCGACGCGCCGCCCCGTTTCACGCTGGCCGCGCAGTCGGAACTCGCCGCCCACTCCACCGTGCGCGGCGGGCGGCTCCCCATCGCCGCCGGGGAGGTGACGGCGGACACCAGGAAGGTCGAGGCCGCGGTGACCGAGGCGACCGCCCGGACGCTGCGGCTGCGGGTCGGTTCCGTCATCGACGTGGACGGCTTCGGGGGTGCGCCGCTGGTCGTGCGGATCACCGGGATCGTGGAGCCCCGGCATCCGCAGGGCGGTTACTGGTCCGCGGAGCCGGTCCTGCGTACCCCGGGCGTGGCCGCGGACTCGTCCCTCCCGCCGCAGTTCTACTGGGAGGCGGGCCTCCTGCTGGCACCTGGCGCCGCCCCGGTGCTCCTCGGCAGCCAGGGACAGCCGGAGTTGTACTGGCGGTTCGCCCCCGCCACCGAACGGCTCACCGCACAGGACGTCCCGGGGCTCGTCTCCCGGATCGCCTCCCTCGAAGGCGGGCCCGAGCTGCTGCGGATGCGCGAGGTGGCCGGGGGCACCGCGGCCGTCGCCACCGATCTGGAGACCGTCGTCGGCTCCTACACCACGACCCGCGCGGCGATCACGCCCGTCGTGGCGGTCGGGGCGTTCGGGATCGGCGCGGTCGCCGCCGTCGTCCTGGTGATGGCCGGCGGGCTGGTCGCCGTCCGCCGGGCCGCCGAACTCGCCCTGCTGCGTGCGCGGGGCGGCTCGCTGCGTGGGATCGCCGGACGGCTCCTCGCCGAGACCGCGGTCGTGGCGGTGCCCGCGGCCGCCGCCGGTCTGCTGCTCGCCGTGCTCAGCGTCGACGAGGCCCGGCTCCTGCCCGCCGTGCTCGGGGCGTGCGCCGTCGCTCTCCTCGCCTGTGCCGTGCTGCCGGTGCGGGCGGTCGTGGCGCACCGCAGGCCGCGGGCGCACGCGGAGCGCGACGATCTCGCCCACGCCAGGCCCGGCAGACGCCGCACGGTCGCCGAACTCACCGTGCTGGTGCTGGCCGTCGGCTCGGTCGTGGCGCTGCGGCGGCGCGGCGCGTCCAGCGCGGGCGACCTCCTGGTGAGCGCCGCTCCGGTCCTGGTCGGGCTGATCGCGGCGCTGGTGCTCGTACGGCTGTATCCGCTGCCGCTGCGGTGGGCCGCCCGGCCGGCCGCGCGAGGGCGCGGGGTGGTCGGTTTCCTGTCGCTGGCCCGCGCGGGCCGCTCCTCGACGGTGGGCGTCGCGCTGCCGCTGCTGGCGCTGCTGCTGGCCCTGACGACGGCGGCGTTCGGCGGTTCCGTGCTCGCCGGGGTGTCCGACGCCCGGGACCGGGCCGCGCTGCTGGCGACCGGCGCGGACGCGCGGATCGCGGGACCGGGCGAGGCGACGCCGCTCCCGGCGGGCGTGGCAGGGGCGGTACGGAAGGTCGCGGGCGTACGTGCGGTGACGGCCGTGCGGATCGAGCGCACGGCGGAGCTCACCTCCGGCGGGGCAGGGGCGAAGGAGGGCCTGACGCTGATCGGGGTCGAGCCGGCGTCGTACGCGCGGCTCGCCCGGCAGACGGGCCTCGGGGCCTTCCCCGCGGATGTGCTGAAGCCGAAGGGGGCAAAGGGTGCGGGGACGGGGGGTGTGCTGAACGCCGTCGCCTCCCCCGGTCTCGCGGAGCGCCTGGGCCGCGCGCCGCGTCGCATCACGTCCCTCGCCGGTGACCTCACCGTCCGGATCGCCGCCGTACGCTCCCGCACCCCCGCCGCCCCCGGTGCCGACTTCCTGCTGGTCGACGCCGCGGGCCTCACCCACTCCGACCCGACGACGCTGCTGGCGACCGGTGCCGCACTCGACGCACCGGCCCTGCGGACGGCCGTGCGCGGCGCCGGGAAGGGCCTCACCGTGACGTTGCGCGGCGAGGAACGGGCGGCGCTCTCCGATGCGCCGTTGCAGGTGGGCGCCGAGCGGATCTACACCACGGCCGCCCTGGCCGGTGCGGGGTACGCCGTGCTCGCCCTGCTGCTCTCCCTCCTTCAGTCCGCGCCGGAACGGGCCGCGCTGCTGGCCCGGCTGCGCACCATGGGCCTCACACCCCGCCAGGGCCGTCGGCTGCTCAGCCTGGACGCGCTGCCCCAGGCGCTGCTCGCGGCCTCGGGCGGGATGCTCGCCGGCTGGGCCACGGTCCGGCTGCTCGCTCCCGGCATCGACCTGGAACGTCTCGCGCTGGCCACCGCGGCGGGCCGGGTTCCGGTGGTCGGCGCGTCGCTGCGTACCGACGTGTGGTCGCTGCTCGTGCCCGCGGCGGGCACGGTGCTGCTGGCGTGGGCGGTGGCCGTCGCGCAGGCCTGGTGGGCGGGGCGCCGTACGTCGATCACCGAACTCAGGACAGGAGGCATGCGATGACCCGTGCGACGACCTCGCGGACGAGCCTGGCGGAGCTGGAGCATCGGGCGGCGGCGCGCCGCGACCGGCCCGCGTACGGGCGGGACGCCCTGATCGCCTGCGACCGGCTGGTCCGGATCTTCTCCGGCCGGTCTGCCGGGGGCGGCTCCCCCGGTCGCGGCGGCTCCGCGGGGGTGGAGGTGCAGGCGCTCCAGGGGCTCGATCTGCTGGTCCGGGAGGGCGAGTTGATGGCGCTGGTCGGGGCCTCCGGCAGCGGCAAGTCGACCCTGATGAACATCCTCGCCGGCCTCGACGTGCCCACCGCGGGCGCCGCGCGGGTCGCGGGCCGCGATCTGCTCACCATGAACGCGAAGGACCGGCTGCGCTACCGCCGTGAGGTGGTCGGTTTCGTCTGGCAGCAGACGGCCCGCAATCTCCTGCCCTATCTGACGGCGGCCCAGAACGTGGCGCTGCCCATGCAGTTGAAGGGTGGCCGGGGCCGCGGGAAGCGGCGGGCCGAGCGGGCGGAGGAGCTGCTCGCGATGCTCGGCGTCGCCGACTGCCACGGCCGCCGTCCGTCGCAGATGTCCGGCGGGCAGCAGCAGCGGGTCGCGATCGCCGTGGCCCTCGCCAACGCGCCGTCCGTGCTGCTCGCCGACGAGCCGACCGGCGAACTCGACTCGGCGACCGGCGCGGAGGTCTTCGCGGCGTTCCGCCGGGCCAACGAGGAGCTGGGCACGACGATCGTGATCGTCACGCACGACCAGGCGGTCGCCGGCGAGGTCCGGCGCGCGGTCGCGATCCGTGACGGCCGTACCTCGACGGAGGTGCTGCGCCGCACGGAGGTCGACGCGCAGGGCCAGGAGTCCCTGGTGGCACGGGAGTTCGCGACGCTGGACCGGGCCGGCCGGCTCCAGCTGCCCGCCGAGTACACCGCGGCCCTCGGGATGGAGGACCGGGTGATGCTGGAACTGGAGCAGGACCACATCGGGGTCTGGCCGGACGACACCGGGCGCCCGGCCGACTGAGTCCGGCCACCACGACGCCCCGCCGCCGGCCCGACCTGCCGACGACGCACCACGGCGCCCACCACCGTCCGGTCGGGGACAAGGCAGGCGCCGCGTTCAGTTCCGTACGCCGTTGTACGGGACGTTTGTCGGGGTGGAGCGTCAGACCATCAGCGAGCGGTCCGTCGGGCGGATCGGGGCCGGCAGGTCGCTGGCCCCGGTCAGGAAGCGGTCGACCCCGCGGGCGGCCGAGCGGCCCTCCGCGATGGCCCAGACGATCAACGACTGGCCGCGGCCGGCGTCACCGGCGACGTACACGCCGGGCACGTTGGTCGCGAACTCGGCGTCGCGGGCGATGTTGCCGCGCGCGTCGAGCTCCAGGCCGAACTGCGAGACCACGCCGTTCTCGACGTCGGTGCCGGTGAAGCCCATGGCCAGCGTGACCAGCTGGGCGGGGATCTTGCGCTCCGTGCCCGGCTTCTGGTTCAGCTTGCCGTCGACGAACTCGACCTCGGTGAGGTGCAGCCACTGGACGTTGCCGTCCTCGTCGCCCTCGAAGTGGGTGGTGGAGACCGCGTAGACGCGGTCACCGCCCTCCTCGTGCGCGGAGGTGACCTTGTAGAGCATCGGGAACGTCGGCCAGGGCTGGCCCGGGTTCCGCTCCTCGCCCGGTCGCGGCATGATCTCCAGCTGGGTGACCGAGGCCGCGCCCTGGCGGTGGGCGGTGCCCACGCAGTCCGCGCCGGTGTCGCCGCCGCCGATGACCACGACGTGCTTGCCCTCGGCCGTGATCGGGGGCGCCACGTAGTCGCCCTCCTGCACCTTGTTGGCCAGCGGCAGGTACTCCATGGCCTGGTGGATGCCCTTGAGCTCGCGGCCGGGGACCGGGAGGTCACGCGCGGTCGTCGCGCCGGCGGCGATGACCACGGCGTCGTACCGCTTGCGCAGGTCCGTCGCCTTGAGGTCGCGGCCGATCTCGATGCCGGTGCGGAAGCGGGTGCCCTCCGCGCGCATCTGCTCGATGCGGCGGTTGATGTGCCGCTTCTCCATCTTGAACTCGGGGATGCCGTAGCGCAGCAGGCCGCCGACGCGGTCGGCACGCTCGTACACGGCGACCGTGTGGCCCGCCCGGGTGAGCTGCTGGGCGGCGGCCAGACCCGCCGGGCCCGAACCGATGACCGCGACGGTCTTGCCCGACAGGCGCTCGGGGATCCGCGGGGCGACGTCGCCCGTGTCCCACGCCTTGTCGATGATCGAGACCTCGACGTTCTTGATGGTCACGGCGGGCTGGTTGATGCCGAGCACACACGCCGACTCGCAGGGAGCGGGGCACAGGCGGCCCGTGAACTCCGGGAAGTTGTTCGTGGCGTGCAGACGCTCGGACGCGGCCCCCCAGTCCTCGCGGTAGGCGTAGTCGTTCCACTCGGGGATCAGGTTCCCCAGCGGACAGCCGTTGTGGCAGAACGGGATCCCGCAGTCCATGCATCGGCTGGCCTGCTTGGAGATGATCGGGAGCAGCGAACCGGGAACGTAGACCTCGTTCCAGTCCTTGACGCGCTCCGCGACGGGGCGGGTCCTGGCGACCTCACGGCCGTGGTTCAGAAAGCCCTTGGGATCAGCCATTGGTCGCCGCCTCCATCATCTTCTCGGTGATCTCGGACTCGGGGAGTCCGGCTCGCTCGGCGGCGTCCTTGGCGGCGAGCACTGCCTTGTACGTGCTGGGGATGATCTTGCTGAAGCGGGACGCGCCCCCGTCGATGCTGTCCCACTCGGCCAGGAGCTTCTCGGCTACGGTCGAGCCGGTCTCCTCCTGGTGGCGGCGCACCACGTCGTGCAGCCACTGCTTGTCGGTCTCGTCGAGGGCCTCGACGGCGCCCACGTTGCCGGCGTTGACGTTGTCGCGGTTCAGGTCGACGACGTACGCGATACCGCCGGACATGCCGGCCGCGAAGTTCCGGCCCGTCTCGCCGAGGACGACCGCGTGACCGCCGGTCATGTACTCGCAGCCGTGGTCGCCCACGCCCTCGGAGACCACCGTCGCGCCGGAGTTGCGGACGCAGAAGCGCTCGCCGGTGCGGCCGCGCAGGAAGAGCTCGCCGCCCGTCGCGCCGTACGCGATGGTGTTGCCCGCGATGGTCGAGTACTCGGCGAGGTGGTCGGCGCCCCGGTCGGGACGGACGATCACCCGGCCGCCGGAGAGGCCCTTGCCGACGTAGTCGTTGGCGTCACCCTCCAGGCGCAGCGTGACACCGCGCGGCAGGAAAGCGCCGAAGGACTGGCCCGCGGAGCCGGTGAAGGTGATGTCGATGGTGTCGTCGGGCAGGCCCCCGCCACCGAACTTCTTCGTCACCTCGTGGCCGAGCATGGTGCCGACCGTGCGGTTGATGTTGCGGATCGCGACCTGGGCGCGCACCGGCTGGGCGTCGGCCTGGGTGTTCGCGGCCAGCGCGTCGGCGGCGAGCTTGATCAGCTCGTTGTCGAGCGCCTTCTCCAGACCGTGGTCCTGGGTGACGACCTGGTGGCGCACCGCGCCCTCGGGCAGCTCGGGCACGTGGAAGAGCGGGGACAGGTCCAGGCCCTGCGCCTTCCAGTGGGTGACCGCCCGCTCCACGTCGAGGTTCTCGGCGTGGCCGACGGCCTCCTCGATGGTGCGGAAGCCCAGCTCGGCGAGGATCTCGCGAACCTCTTCGGCGATGAACTTGAAGAAGTTCACGACGTACTCGGCCTTGCCGGCGAAGCGGTCGCGCAGCACCGGGTTCTGGGTGGCGATGCCGACCGGGCAGGTGTCCAGGTGACAGACGCGCATCATGACGCAGCCGGAGACGACGAGCGGCGCGGTCGCGAAACCGAACTCCTCGGCGCCGAGCAGCGCGGCGATGACGACGTCGCGGCCGGTCTTCAGCTGGCCGTCGGTCTGCACGACGATACGGTCGCGCAGGCCGTTGAGCAGCAGCGTCTGCTGGGTCTCGGCGAGGCCGAGCTCCCAGGGGCCGCCCGCGTGCTTCAGGGAGGTCAGCGGGGAGGCGCCCGTACCGCCGTCGTGGCCGGAGATGAGCACCACGTCCGCGTGCGCCTTGGAGACACCCGCGGCGACCGTGCCGACACCGACCTCGGAGACCAGCTTGACGTGAATCCGCGCCTGCGGGTTCGCGTTCTTGAGGTCGTGGATCAGCTGGGCCAGATCCTCGATGGAGTAGATGTCGTGGTGCGGGGGCGGGGAGATCAGGCCCACGCCCGGGGTGCTGTGCCGGGTCTTGGCGACCCAGGGGTAGACCTTGTGGCCGGGCAGCTGGCCGCCCTCGCCGGGCTTGGCACCCTGCGCCATCTTGATCTGGATGTCGTCGGCGTTGACCAGGTACTCCGACGTGACGCCGAAGCGGCCGGAGGCGACCTGCTTGATCGACGAGCGGCGCGCCGGGTCGTAGAGCCGGTCCGCGTCCTCGCCGCCCTCGCCGGTGTTGGACTTGCCGCCCAGCTGGTTCATGGCGATGGCGAGGGTCTCGTGCGCCTCCTTGGAGATGGAGCCGTACGACATGGCGCCGGTGGAGAAGCGCTTGACGATCTCGCTCACCGGCTCGACCTCGTCGAGCGGGATCGGCTGCCGGTCGGACGTGAAGCCGAACAGGCCGCGGAGCGTCATCAGGCGCTCGGACTGCTCGTTCACCCGGTCGGTGTACTTCTTGAAGATGTCGTAGCTGCCGGAGCGCGTCGAGTGCTGGAGGCGGAAGACCGTCTCCGGGTCGAACAGGTGCGGCTCGCCCTCGCGGCGCCACTGGTACTCGCCGCCTATGTCGAGGGCGCGGTGCGCCGGGGCGATGCCGGAGGCCGGGTAGGCCTTGGCGTGCCGCGCCGCGACCTCCTTGGCGATGACGTCGAGACCTGCGCCGCCGATCTTGGTGGCGGTGCCGTTGAAGTACTTCTCGACGAAGGCCTGGTCGAGGCCGACAGCCTCGAAGACCTGAGCGCCGCGGTAGGAGGCGACGGTGGAGATGCCCATCTTGGACATGACCTTGAGGACGCCCTTGCCGAGCGCGTAGATCAGGTTGCGGATGGCCTGCTCGGCCTCGATGCCGGTCAGGAAGGTGTCGGCGCGGACCAGGTCCTCGACCGACTCCATCGCCAGGTAGGGGTTGACCGCGGCGGCGCCGAAGCCGATGAGGAGGGCCACGTGGTGGACCTCGCGGACGTCGCCCGCCTCGACCAGCAGGCCCACCTGGGTGCGCTGCTTGGTGCGGATGAGGTGGTGGTGGACGGCCGCGGTGAGCAGCAGCGAGGGGATCGGCGCGTGCTCGGCGTCGGAGTGGCGGTCCGACAGGACGATCAGACGGGCGCCGTTCTCGATGGCGGCGTCGGCCTCCGCGCAGATCTCCTCGATCCGCGCGGCGAGGGAGTCGCCGCCACCGCTGACCCGGTAGAGACCGGACAGGGTCGCGGCCTTCATGCCCGGCATGTCGCCGTCGGCGTTGATGTGGATGAGCTTGGCCAGCTCGTCGTTGTCGATCACCGGGAAGGGCAGGGTGACGCTACGACAGGACGCGGCGGTGGGCTCCAGGAGGTTGCCCTGCGGGCCGAGCGAGGAGCGCAGCGAGGTGACGAGCTCCTCGCGGATCGCGTCCAGCGGCGGGTTGGTGACCTGCGCGAACAGCTGGGTGAAGTAGTCGAAGAGCAGACGCGGGCGCGCGGACAGGGCCGCGATCGGGGAGTCCGTGCCCATGGAGCCCAGCGGCTCACCGCCGGTGTTGGCCATCGGCGCGAGGATGATGCGCAGCTCTTCCTCGGTGTAGCCGAAGGTCTGCTGGCGGCGGGTTACCGAGGCGTGGGTGTGCACGATGTGCTCGCGCTCGGGGAGGTCGGAGAGCTCGATCTCGCCGGCTTCCAGCCACTCCGTGTACGGCTTGTCGGCGACGAGGGCGGCCTTGATCTCGTCGTCCTCGATGATGCGGTGCTCGGCGGTGTCGACGAGGAACATCTTGCCGGGCTGGAGGCGGCCCTTGCGGACGACCTTCGCGGGGTCGATGTCGAGGACGCCGACCTCGGAGCCGAGGACGACGAGACCCTCGTCGGTGACCCAGTAGCGGCCGGGGCGCAGACCGTTGCGGTCGAGGACCGCGCCGACCTGGGTGCCGTCGGTGAAGGTGACACAGGCCGGGCCGTCCCAGGGCTCCATCATCGTGGAGTGGAACTGGTAGAAGGCGCGGCGGGCCGGGTCCATGGAGTCGTGGTTCTCCCACGCCTCCGGGATCATCATCAGCACGGAGTGCGGGAGCGAGCGACCGCCGAGGTGGAGGAGCTCGAGCACCTCGTCGAAGGAGGCGGAGTCGGACGCGTCGGGCGTACAGACCGGGAAGACCCGCTCCAGGCCCTTGTCACCGAAGAGGTCGGAGACCAGCTGGGACTCGCGGGCCTTCATCCAGTTGCGGTTGCCCTTGACCGTGTTGATCTCGCCGTTGTGCGCGACGAAGCGGTACGGGTGGGCGAGCGGCCAGCTCGGGAAGGTGTTGGTGGAGAACCGGGAGTGCACGAGCGCGATCGCGGAGGCGAAGCGGCGGTCGGACAGGTCCGGGAAGAAGGGCTCCAGCTGGCCGGTGGTCAGCATGCCCTTGTAGACGATGGTGCGCGCGGAGAGCGACGGGAAGTACACGTCGGCCTCGCGCTCGGCACGCTTGCGCAGCACGAACGCCTTGCGGTCCAGCTCGATGCCGGTCGAGACGCCGTCCGTGACGAAGATCTGGCGGAAGTCGGGCATCGTGGAGCGGGCGGTGGCGCCGAGCAGTTCGGGGGCGACCGGGACCTCGCGCCAGCCGAGGACGGTCAGGCCCTCGTCGCCGGCGATCGTCTCGATCCGTGAGACGGCGTCCTCGGTGCCGTCCTTCGGCAGGAAGGCGATACCGACCGCGTACGCGCCGGCCGCGGGCAGCTCGAATCCGGCCACCTCACGGAGGAACGCGTCGGGGACCTGGGACAGGATGCCCGCACCGTCGCCCGAGTCGGGCTCGGCGCCGGTGGCACCCCGGTGCTCCAGGTTGCGCAGCACGGTGAGCGCCTGCTCGACCAGCGCGTAGCTCGCCTCACCGGTGAGGGTGGCCACGAAGCCGACGCCACAGGCGTCGTGCTCGTTGCGGGGGTCGTACATACCCTGCGCAGCAGGGCGAGCATCCATGAAGGACCAGTTCTGGCCATTCGTGGAGTGCTGGGACGGCTGGCGCGGCGTACGCATCGGCTCTCCCGTCGTCGTCGTGGCATATGCATGTGCCGAGGGACGACGTTGGCCCTCTGCTTAGGGGTGCAAAATTTCGTGCAGGTTACATGATGGAGTGGTTCTCGGGAACCGGATACTGCGTTCCAACATGCGGACACCCAGGGGTGGCGTGGGGGCACCTCGCACGACAGTGAAGTTAAGGGGGCCTAAGCGGACAGATCGGTGTCCGTGGGCCCGGAGTACGGCGGGCAACGTCACCCACCGCACTGGCGCGGCGCAGGCCTCATTGCCCGCAGCGCTTACGGCTCATTCCCAGTGGTTAAGCAATCGAAACCAGCGAGTAACGGCTACTTATACAGCCCCATGCATAAGTGCGCGAGACATCATCCTACGGCGGTACCGAACAGGCTGCCCAGGACGTATGTCACACCCGCCGCGGCACCCCCGAGCGCGAGCTGCCGGATTCCGCTGTACCACCAGGTTCGAGCCGTCACCCGGGCCACGATCGCGCCGCACGCGAAGAGCCCGATCAGCGCGAGCAGCAGCGCGGGCCACAGGACGGTCGCACCGAGCAGATACGGCAGCAGGGGGAGCAGGGCGCCCAGGGCGAAGGAGCCGAAGCTCGACACGGCGGCGACGGCCGGGGAGGGCAGGTCGCCGGGGTCGATGCCGAGCTCTTCGCGGGCGTGTATCTCCAGGGCCTGTTCGGGGTCGCGCGAGAGCTGCTTGGCCACTTCGCGGGCGAGCGCGGAATCGACGCCGCGCGACTCGTACAGTGCGGCGAGCTCGCGCTCCTCGTCCTGCGGATGCTTTCTCAACTCACGGCGCTCGACTTCGAGTTCGGCCTGGACGAGTTCGCGCTGCGAGGCGACGGAGGTGTACTCGCCCGCGGCCATGGAGAAGGCGCCGGCGGCCAGGCCCACGAGCCCGGTGATGACGATCGTCCGATGGGAGACGGACCCGCCGGCGACACCGGTCATCAGGGCGAGGTTGGACACGAGCCCGTCCATCGCGCCGAACACGGCCGGGCGCAGCCATCCGCCGTTCACATCCCGGTGGGTGTGGTTGTCGCGGTGCGCCTCGTGCAGCGTCGCTTCGGTCTCGATGATGGACATACCGGTCCCCCAGGATCCGTTCGATTGGACTGTTTCTACTTTTCGACAACCACGAAACTACGCCTGGAATTTCTTCTCCGCCAGCAAGGAAAGGCTGGGCTAACCTGCGGTTTTACCCTCAAGCGCTCATCCGTGATGGATCATGCACAGATGTCGACCGGGTGAATGAGGAGCCGCGGACGGCTCTCCCCGCCCCCTCCCGTGGGACACATCCCCAAAGGGCTCTGCGCCCTGAGAGGAGAGGCACCGTATGGCTTCCATCGCCTGCATTCCCTCCGTCCCGGCACCCGGGGACTCGGCCGCTCTGCGCGAGCGGGCCCGCGGCGCGCTGCTCGGCCTCGCCGTCGGGGACGCGCTGGGCGCGCCCGCCGAGAACATGAGGCCGTCGCAGATCCGCGCGAAGTGGGGACGGATCACGGGGTACGTCGCCGAGCACCCGGCCGGGACGGACGACACGGAGTACGCGATCTTCTCGGGGCTGCTGCTGGCCCGGCACGGCTCGGCGCTCACCGTGACGCATGTCGAGGCGGCCTGGCACCAGTGGATCGCCGACCGCGACGAGGGGCCGTTCCGGGGCGCCGGCTTCAGCGAGCGCGGCACCCTGGAGAACCTGCGCCGGGGACTCGCGGCCCCCATCTCCGCCCAGCACCGGCACGCCTGGAGCGACGGTCTGGCGATGCGCGCGGCCCCGTTCGGCGTCTTCGCGGCGGGCCGCCCGGCGGAGGCGGCGCGGCTGGTGGCGATCGACGGCTCGGTGAGCCACGAAGGCGAGGGCATCTACGGCGGCCAGGCGGTCGCCGCGGGGGTCGCGGCGGCGATGGCGGGTGCGGCCACGATCGCGGTCGTCGCCTCCGCGCTCGCCGTGATCCCGGACGACTCCTGGACGGCCCGCTCCCTGCGCCGGGCGGTGGCCGTCGCCCACCGTGGGGAACGGGCGGTCCGCTCGGCGGTCGTCATCGGCGGCTACCCCTGGACCGACCTGGCCCCGGAGGCCGTCGCCCTCGCCTTCGGCGCGTACGCCGCAGCCGACGGCGACTTCACCGAGTCCGTCCTGACCGCCGTCAACATGGGCCGCGACGCCGACACCACGGCCGCGGTGGCGGGCGCGCTGGCCGGGTCGACCCAGGGCGCCGCCGCGATCCCGGCGGACTGGGCGGCGGCGATCGGCCCGGCACGCGGCAGCTGCCTGCCCTCCATGGCGGGCCACCACGTACTGGACGTGGCGGAACTGCTCACACCGGGGGACGACGGGAAGTGGGGAACCGGGAGCACGGCACCTCCTCCCCCCGACCTGTACGCCCTCACCAGCGATTACATCCTTGCCGACGACGATGACGAGGTGCAGCCATGAGACCCGGCCTGGTGGGCGCCGAACCCGGTACGGGATCGGCCTCGGCACCGGAAGCCGGGGGATCGGTCTCGATCCGCGACATCGAGGACTCCCCCACGACGACCGGCACCGGGGACTCACTCTCGTCGGACGCGGCTCCCCGTACCGAACCGGACGCGGCCCCCGCACCGGCCCCGCGCCCCCGCCGGATCGAGGGCCTCCTGCTCGGGCTGGCCGCGGGCGACGCCGCGGGCTGGCCCGCCGGCCGGCACCGCGCGGCCCGGATGCCCGAGTGGACCCGGCGGCTGACCCGCGAACTGGACACCTTCGCGGAACAGAACGCGACGACGACCCTGCCCGTGCCCATCGCGCTGAACCAGCCGCCGGAACCCCTGCGGCTCGGCCCGTCGGACGACGCGGAATGGGCGGCGTTCGCGGCGGAGGCCGTGCTGCGCGCCGGGGACCGCAGCGCGCTCGGCGACCTGAGCCGGGAACGCCGGATGCGGGCGTCCATCGACCTGTCCTGGAACGCCGTCGCCAGCGAGGTCGCCGCGGCCGCCGAGCGCGCCCCCGAGGTCGAGTCCGCGCTGCTCCCCCTCCGCGCCCGGATCTCCGTACGGGCGGGCCTCGGCAACCTCGCCACCGGGCTGCGCCCGCCCGCCACCGGCCACGACAACCCGCACTACTTCGACGACGCGGCCTGCGTACGGGCCTGTGTGCTCGCCGTGGCACATCCGGGCGACCCCCGACTCGCCGCGGAACTCGCCGAGTTCGACGCCCGCTACACCCAGGACGGCGACGGGGTGCACGGCGCCCGCGCGATGGCCGCGGCCCTCGCGCTCGCCCTCGCCGGGGCCGACGTCGACGCCTGCGCGGACGCCGCCCTCGCCGAGCTCCCCGAGTCGACGGAGATCGGCCGCAACGCACGGCACGCACTGCGGCTCGCCCGCGCCAGCGAGGACACCTTCGCCCTGGTCCCCCTCCTGGAACACCAGATCGTCGACCACGTCTACAGCTACGGCATCGCGGCGGCGGAGACCGTGCCGGTCGCCCTCGCCCTGGCCACCGCCGCACGCGGCCGGATCGCGGAGGCGGTGCCCGCCGCCGCCTGTCTGTCCCGGGTCGCGGACTCGGCCCCGGCCCTCGCGGGCGCGCTCACCGGCGCGCTGGGCGGCGGCGCCGCGATCCCCGCCTCCTGGCGTGACGCCTGCCGCATCCTGTCCGGCTGCGCGCTGCCCCGGCTCACGGGCACGGACCTGATCGGACTCGCCGACCTCCTGGAAGCGACGGAACTGGCCACCCCAGAGGGATGATTCGGGCATGACGCCCAAAGGAGAAGGATCGGGAACCCTCGACGAACGCATCACCGGAGCCCTCGTCGGAGCCGCCGTCGGCGACGCGCTCGGCGGCCCCGTCGAGGGCTACACCCCCGAGCAGATCGTCGAACGGCACGGCGGCCGGATCCACGGCATCGTGGGCCCCTGGAACGGCGACGCCTGGCGCACCGCCCGCCCCATCGCCCCGTACCACAAGGGCGACGGACACGTCACCGACGACACCCTGATGACCCACGCGCTGGTACGCGTCTACGCCACCGTCCGCGACCACCTCGACGCGTACGCCGTCGCCGAGCACCTGGTCCCCGACCTCATGACGGGCCCGCGCTGGATCCCGGAACTGGAGGCCGACGCCATCCCCCTCCAGCGGATCTTCCTGGCGGAGAAGTGGCTGGTGGCCCGCCTCCACTACGGCCATGTGGACCCCCGGGAGGCCGGCACCGGCAACATCGTCAACTGCGGCGCCGCGATGTACATGGCGCCGGTCGGCCTGGTCAACGCGGCCAACCCGGCGGGCGCGTACACCGAGGCGCTCGACGTCGCGGGTGCCCACCAGTCGTCGTACGGTCGGGAGGCGGCGGGCGTCTTCGCGGCGGGGGTCGCGGCGGCGTGCGCGCCCGGGGCGAGCCCGGACTCGGTCGTCGCGGCCTGCCTGTCCCTGGCGAAGGACGGCACCCGGTCGGCGATCGAGGCGGTCTGCGAAGTCGCCGCCCGTCACACGGACTTCGAGTCGGCGCTGATCCCGCTCCGCGAGGCGGTGGCCCCCTACGACACGGTCGGCCCCGACTACCGCTCCCCCTCCCTCGCCGCCCGCCGCCCCTCCCGCCTCCACGCGATCGAGGAACTCCCCGTGGCCCTGGGCATGTTGGTGGTCTCCGGGGGCGACTACCGGCACGCGGTCCTCGGCTCGGTGAACTACGGCCGCGACTGCGACTCCATCGCCACCATGTCCGGCGCCCTCGCCGGTGCCCTCGGCTCCGAGATCCCCCACGACTGGGCCAAGACGGTCGCCGAGTCCAGCCGCCTGGATCTGCACGCCCCGGCGACCACCCTCACCGGGGTGACCCGCGAGATCTTCGCCCGTGACGTGGGCCGTCGCCGCGCCCACGAGTCCGCGTACGCCGAGCTGACGGGGACCCCATGACGCTCCGACTGACCTGGGTCCAGCCCGAGGACCTTCTCGGCCACGAACTCGCCCAGGCGTACCAGGACGGTCGCGCACCGGAGGCGATCGCCGCCCGCTGGCACGCGGCGGGCGGGGCAAAGGCCCCACCGCGCGCGGGCACGTCCCCGACTCCCGCCTCGCGGTATCTGCGCGCACTGGCGGGAGACCTCCTGGACGAACTGGCGGAGCTGCCCAGCGGGTTGGCGGACACAGAGCCGACGGACCTGGAGCGGATCAAGGCCCACTGCCCGGACTGGCCCGCTCGGCCGGGGCCCGCACCGGCTCCCGCCCAGGCCCGCCTGGAAGCCGCCTGGCTCGGTAGAGCGGTCGGTTGTCTGCTCGGCAAACCGGTGGAGAAGCTCCCCCTCGAAGGGATCCGCGACCTGGCCCGGGCCGGCGGAAACTGGCCCCTGCGCACCTGGTTCACCGCTCGGGGCGTACCCGACGACCTCCTGCGGGCCCATCCCTGGAACAGACGCTCCGCCCTCACCTCCCTCGCCGAGAACATCGACGGCATGCCCGAGGACGACGACCTCAACTACCCCCTCCTGAACCTCCTGTTGCTCCAGCGGCACGGCAGGGACTTCACGACCGCCGACGTGGCCCGCGTCTGGCTGGACGAACTCCCCGCCGGCCGCACGTTCACCGCCGAACGCGTCGCCTACCGCAACCTGCTCACCGGCATCGAACCCCCGCACACGGCCCACCACCGCAACCCCTTCCGCGAATGGATCGGCGCCCTGATCCGCGCCGACGTCCACGGCTGGACCAACCCGGGCGATCCGGCCGCCGCCGCGGAAGCGGCCCACCGGGACGCCGCCCTCACCCACACCGCGAACGGCGTGTACGCCGCGATGTTCACGGCGGCCACCATCGCCGAGGCGGCCACCGGCCACGGCGACATCCACGCCTGCCTGCGCACCGGCCTCACCGTCGTGCCCCCCGCCTCCCGGCTGGCCGAGGCGATCCGCCACGCCGTTCACCTCGCCCGCGCCACCGAGGACTTCGACACGGTCGTCGACGCGCTGCACACCACCCACCGCGCCTACCACTGGGTCCACGCCCTCCCCAACACCGCCCTCATCGCCGCCGCCCTCACCCACGCGAACGGTGACTTCTCCGGCTCCATCTGTCGCGCGGTGTCCGGTGGCTGGGACACCGACTCCAACGGCGCGACGGCGGGCAGCGTCGCGGGCCTGCTCACCGGCGCCCCCGCCGCGCTCCCCGACCGCTGGACCACCCCCCTCAAGAACCGCCTCGCCACCTCCGTCGCCGACTTCGACGGCGTCGGCTTCGACACCCTCGCCCAGCTGACCCACCGGCTGACCCACCAGCTCACGCATCGGGAGACCCGTCACCCATGACCCTTATCGCCGTGCTCGGCAGCACGAACATGGACCTCGTCGCGTACGTCGCGAAGGCCCCGCAGCGCGGAGAGACCGTGACGGGACGGGAGTTCCGTACGATCCCCGGCGGCAAGGGGGCCAACCAGGCGGTGGCCGCCGCCCACGCGGGCTCCGACGTCTCGATGATCGGCGCGGTGGGCGCCGACACCTTCGGCTCCCAGCTCCGTACGACCCTGGAGCACTCGGGCGTGGACACCGACCACCTGCGCACCACCGAGGGCCCGTCCGGCACCGCGCACATCGTCGTGGAAGACGAGGGCGGCAACGCGATCGTCGTCATCCCCGGCGCCAACGCCACCGTCGACCACCTCGCCCCCGGCGACGAGGCCCTCATCGCCGGCGCCGACGCACTGCTGCTCCAGCTGGAGATCCCGCTGGCCGCCGTCCTCGCGGGCGCCGAGGCCGCACGCCGCCACGGCGTCCGGACCATCCTGACCCCCTCCCCCGTACAGTCCCTGCCGCCCGAACTCCTCGCCTCCATCGACCTGTTGGTGCCCAACGAGCACGAGGCCGCCGCGCTCACCGGCGTCACCGACCCCCACGAAGCGGCCACCGCCCTGCTCGACCAGGTACCGGAAGTCGTGGTCACCCTGGGCGCGGCGGGCAGTCTGTACGCGGCCCGCGGCGCCAAACCCCTCAGCGTGCCCGCGCCCCGGGTCACCGCCGTGGACTCGACCGGCGCGGGCGACACCTTCGTCGGCACCCTGGCGGTCGCACTCGCCGAGGGCCGGCCGATGCGCGCCGCCCTCGCATGGGCGTCGGCGGCCGCGTCCCTGTCGGTGCAGCGCGTCGGCGCCTCGCCCTCGATGCCGTACCGCTCCGAGATCGACGCCCAGGCCGCCTCGCACACCCGGCACACCTCATGAGCGGGCATACGGGTGCGCGGACGGAGACGGATCGCGGTCCGCTCACCGGGCTGCGCGTCCTCGACCTCGCCACCCTGTTCGCCGGACCGCTCGCCGCCACCATGCTCGGCGACTTCGGCGCGGAGGTCGTCAAGGTCGAGCACCCGGCCAAGCCCGACCCCTCCCGGGGCCACGGCCCGTCGAAGGACGGCATCGGCCTGTGGTGGAAACTCCTCGGCCGCAACAAACGCACCATCACCCTCGACCTGTCCAGGCCCGGCGGCCGCGCCACCCTCCTGCGCCTCGCCGCCACCGCCGACGTGATCATCGAGAACTTCCGGCCCGGCACCCTGGAGAAGTGGGACCTGGGCTGGGCGGAGCTGTCGGCCGCCAACCCCCGCCTCGTCCTCGCCCGCGTGACCGCCTTCGGCCAGTTCGGCCCGTACGCGCACCGCCCCGGCTTCGGCACCCTCGCCGAGGCGATGAGCGGCTTCGCGGCGATCACCGGCGAACCGGACTCCCCGCCGACCCTCCCGCCCTTCGGCCTGGCCGACTCGATCGCGGGCCTGGCGACGGCGTACGCCGTCATGGCCGCGCTCCGCGCCCGCGACGCGTCGGACCGCGGCCAGGTGGTCGACATGGCGATCATCGAGCCGATCCTCACCGTGCTCGGTCCGCAGCCGCTCTGGTACGACCAGTTGGGTTACGTCCAGCCCCGCACCGGCAACCGCTCCGCGAACAACGCGCCCCGCAACACCTACCGCACGGCGGACGGCTCCTGGGTCGCCGTCTCGACCTCCGCCCAGTCGATCGCCGAGCGGCTGATGCGGCTGGTCGGACGCCCGGAGCTGATCGAGGAACCATGGTTCGCGACGGGCGCCGACCGGGCCCGCCACGCGGACGTCCTGGACGAGGCGGTGGGCTCCTGGATCGCCCGCCACCGCCGCGCCGAGGTCCTGGACGCCTTCGAGAAGGCGGAGGCGGCGGTGGCCCCGATCCAGGACGTACGGGATGTGATGGAGGACCCGCAGTACGCGGCCCTGGACACGATCACCACCGTCGCCGACCCCGAACTCGGCCCCCTGCGCATGCAGAACGTGCTCTTCCGGCTCTCCACCACTCCCGGCGCGATCCGCTGGACGGGCCGCCCCCACGGCGCCGACACGGACGCCGTCCTCACCGAACTCGGCCTGTCCGAGGCCGAGATCACCACCCTCAGATCGGAAGGCGCCCTATGAGGATCCCGGCCCTCCCGCTCACCTGGCTCTACGCCCCCGGAGACCGACCGGAAGTGGTGGCCAAGGCCCTCGTCTCCGGCGCGGACGTCGTCCTGATCGACCTGGAGGACGCGATCGCCCCGCACCGCAAGAAGTACGCCCGCGCCGCCACCGCCGAGTTGCTCTCGGACCCTCCCCCGGTCCCCGTCCACGTCCGCGTGAACGCGCTGGACGGTCCCTTCGCCGAGGCCGACCTGAGGGCGCTCGCCCCGCTCCCCGGACTCTCCGGCCTCCGGCTGCCCAAGGTGACCTCCCCGGCCGACGTCGTCCGGGTCGCGGAGCACTCGGCCCCCTCCGAGGGAGGCGCGATCCCCCTGTACGCCCTCCTGGAAACCGCCCTCGGTGTCGAACACGCCTTCACCATCGCCGCGGCCCACCCGGCGGTGCGCGGCATCGGACTGGGGGAGGCGGATCTACGGGCCGACCTGGGCGTACGGGAGGACGCGGGCCTGGACTGGGCCCGCGCCCGGATCGTGGTCGCCGCCCGGGCCGCCGGCCTCGCGCCGCCCACGCAGTCGATCTACCCGGACATCCGGGACCTCGAAGGCCTCGCCGCCTCCTGTGCCCACGGGCGCACCCTGGGCTTCCTCGGCCGCGCGGCCATCCACCCCCGCCAGCTCCCGGTGATCGAACACGCCTATCTCCCGACCCCGGCCGAGGTCGAGACCGCCGAGCTCATCGTCAAGGCCGCCGCCACCGAGCCGGGCGCCCAGGCCCTGCCCGACGGCCGGTTCGTGGACGCGGCGGTCGTGGCGTGCGCCCGCCGCACGCTGGCGCTCTCCCGCCGGAAATGAGCGAAGGGGGGCGCCGCGTCCTCGGACGCGGCGCCCCCCTTCGACGTACCGGAGGAACTCAGATCTTCTTGGCCGACTCGGCCTCGCCCCTCGTCGCCTCCACGGACTCCTCTGGCTCCACGAGCTCCTCGGATTCCGCGGACTGCGCGGGTTCGTCGGACTCGGTGTCCGTCTTCGCGTCGGGCTTCTTGACGTCGAGCTTCTTGCCGTCGGACTTCTTGTGGGTCGTCTCGTCGGCCTCGTCGTCAGCCTTGCTGTCGGCCTCGCTGTCGGCCTTCTTGTCGAGGTCGACCGCATCCCCGTCGGGGGTGTCCCCGTCCGGCTCGACGACCTCCTCGCGTCCCGGCCGCAGCCTCGCCGACACCACGATGTAGGTCACCGAGAGGAGGAAGACCACCATCGCGGTCCAGTCGTTGAGACGCAGGCCCAGGATGTGGTGGGCGTCGTCGACGCGCATGTACTCGATCCAGCCGCGGCCGACGCAGTACGCGGCGACGTACAGCGCGAACGCCCGCCCGTGGCCCAGCTTGAAGCGGCGGTCCGCCCAGATGACGAGGAAGCCGACGCCGACGCACCACAGGGACTCGTACAGGAACGTCGGGTGGTAGTACCCCGGCACGCGCCCGTCCGTGGAGGACGTGATGTGCAGCGCCCACGGCACGTCCGTCGGCTTGCCGTACAGCTCCTGGTTGAACCAGTTGCCCCAGCGCCCGATGGCCTGGGCGAAGACGATGCCGGGGGCGAGGGCGTCGGCCCAGGCGGGGAGCGGGATGCCGCGTCGGCGGCAGCCGATCCACGCGCCCACCGCACCGAGCGCGATCGCGCCCCAGATGCCGAGGCCGCCCTGCCACACCTTGAAGGCGTCCACCCAGTTACGGCCGTCGCTGAAGTACAGCTCGTAGTCCGTGATCACGTGGTAGAGCCGGCCGCCGACAAGGCCGAACGGGACGGCCCACACCGCGATGTCGGCCACCGTGCCCGGCCGCCCGCCCCGGGCGATCCAGCGTTTGTTGCCGAGCCAGACGGCTACGAAGACGCCGATGATGATGCAGAACGCGTAGCCGCGCAGCGGGATGGGGCCGAGGTGCACCACACCGTGCGACGGGCTGGGAATGTAGGCGATATCCATGGCAGGGTCGACGCTACCCTGCCGGACCGGACCCACGGCAAGCAGCCCGGCTACGGGTCCATAACAGGAGCCCTGAACAGAGGCCCCGACAGGGGCTGTGACAGAGGCCACAACTCGGGTCAGGACGTGAGCGACGACATGAGTCGCCCCCGGCCCGTGTCCGAGCCGGGGGCACAGGGCCGACGCGGGGCTCAGCCCTTGTTCGCCGCCTCCACCATCTGCTTGAGCTTCGCGGGGGTCATCGTCTGGTCCTCGTAGATGTTCTTGCCGCCCAGCAGCACGGTCGGCGTGCCCCGGAATCCGCTGCTCTGGAAGGCCGCGTTCGACTTCACGACCCAGCTGTTGTGCGTGCCGTCCTTGACGCACTTCTGGAAGGCGGGGGTGTCCAGGCCGTCGACCTTGCCCGCCAGCTCGATGAGCTTGCCGTCGTTCGAGAAGTCGTCGGTGGTCTCGCTGGGCTGGTTCTCGTACAGCACGTCGTGGTACGCCGTGAACTTTCCGGCGTCCTGCGCGCAGGCCGCGGCATTGGCCGCGTGCCGGGAGCCGCTGCCTCCCCTGCCGTCGTCGATGAGCGTGACCAGGTGGTACTCGACCCTGAGCTTTCCGGCGTCCACCAGCTCGTGGATCGTCGGGCGGTACACCGTCTCGAAGGCCTGACAGGCCGGGCAGCGGAAGTCCTCCCAGACCGTGAGGGTCGACTTGGCGCCGTCCTTGCCGACGGGGATCGCGAGGCCGTCCTTGCCGGTCGCACCCGAGGGCGACACGGCCGGGCCCGACGCGGCGCTCTTCTTGTCCTTGCCCGAGTTGGCGGCAAGGACGCCCACCACCCCGGCAAGGGCCAGGACGCACACCACCGACGCGCCCACGATCAGCGCCCGGCGGCGCTTGTCCGCGGACTTCTGCTTCTCTCGCTCGACCGCCATCCGCTCGCGGGCGGTGCGCTTTCCGTCACGGTTCTTCTCGCTCACAACCGGCAGAACGAACCGGGGAGGCGCAGCGCGCCTCCCCGGTCCCAGGTCCACCCGTTCGAGTGAGTGGATTGTCCGTTACGTGCGCAACGGGACACGTACGCGGCGGAAGGTGCCTCAGGCCGTGCCGCGCACGCCCTTCGCCAGATCGCCCGCGAGGGCGCGGACCGCGTCGAGGCCCGCGGCCTCGTCCGCCGCGTCCAGCATCCGCTTGACGAAGGCCGAGCCGACGATCACGCCGTCGGCGAAGCCGGCCACCTCGGCCGCCTGGGTGGCGTCGGAGACACCGAGGCCGACGCAGACCGGCAGCTCGGTGGTGGCCTTGGTGCGCCGCACCAGGTCCTGGGCCTGGGCCCCCACGGACTCCCGCGTGCCCGTGACGCCCATCAGCGAGGCCGCGTACACGAAGCCGCTGCCCGCCGCGGTGATCTCGGCGAGCCGGGCGTCCTTGCTGCTGGGCGCGACGACGAAGACGGTCGCGAGGCCGTGCTTCTCCGCGTGCTCACGCCACAGCGCCGACTCCTGGACGGGCAGGTCGGGCAGGATGCAGCCCGCGCCGCCCGCCTCCGCCAGTTCGGCGGTGAAGCGCTCGACGCCGTAGCGGTCGATGGGGTTCCAGTACGTCATGACGAGCACCGGCTTCCCGGTGGCCCCGTGTGCCTCACGGACCGTGCGCATGACGTCGGCGATCTTGACGCCGCCCTTGAGGGCGATGTCGTCGGCGGTCTGGATGACGGGACCGTCGAGGACGGGGTCGCTGTGCGGCAGACCGACCTCGACGATGTCCGCGCCGCCCTCGAAGACGGCCTTGACGGCCGCGATCCCGCCGTCGACCGTCGGGAACCCGGCCGGCAGGTACGCGATGAGCGCGGAGCGCCCCTCCGCCTTCGCGGCGGCGAGGGTGTCGCTCAACAGCTGGATGTTGCCGCTCACTTGGCGTCCCCCTCGATCTCGGCGGTGTCACTGTCGGCGTCCGGCTCGACGACGGCGTCGGCGGCGGTGTCGTACAGGCCGAAGTAGCGGGCGGCCGTGTCCATGTCCTTGTCGCCGCGCCCGGACAGGTTGACGATGATCAGCCCGTCCTTGCCCAGCTCCTTGCCGACCTCCAGGGCCCCGGCGAGCGCGTGGGCGCTCTCGATCGCCGGGATGATGCCCTCGGTGCGGGAGAGCAGGCGCAGGGCCTGCATGGCCGCGTCGTCGGTGACCGCGCGGTACTCGCCGCGGCCGCTGTCCTTGAGGTAGGAGTGCTCGGGTCCGATGCCCGGGTAGTCGAGGCCCGCCGAGATGGAGTAGGGCTCGGTGATCTGCCCTTCCTCGTCCTGGAGGACGTACGACCGCGACCCGTGCAGGATGCCGGGTTCACCGGCGGTCAGGGTCGCGGCGTGCTCCCCGGTCTCCACGCCGTGTCCGGCGGGCTCGCAGCCGATGAGGCGTACGTCCGCGTCCGGGATGAAGGCGTGGAAGAGGCCGATGGCGTTGGAGCCGCCGCCGACGCAGGCGATGGCCGCGTCGGGGAGCCGTCCGGCGCGCTCCAGGATCTGCCGCCGGGCCTCGACGCCGATGACCCGGTGGAAGTCGCGGACCATGGCGGGGAAGGGGTGCGGCCCCGCGACGGTCCCGAAGAGGTAGTGCGTGCGGTCGACGTTGGCGACCCAGTCCCGGAAGGCCTCGTTGATGGCGTCCTTGAGGGTGCGGGAGCCGGACTTCACGGCGATGACCTCGGCGCCCAGCATGCGCATGCGGGCCACGTTGAGCGCCTGCCGCTGGGTGTCGATCTCACCCATGTAGATCGTGCACTCGAGGCCGAAGAGCGCGCAGGCGGTGGCGGTGGCCACGCCGTGCTGACCGGCGCCGGTCTCGGCGATGACGCGGGTCTTGCCCATCCGCTTGGTGAGGAGGGCCTGGCCGAGCACGTTGTTGATCTTGTGGGACCCGGTGTGGTTGAGGTCCTCGCGCTTGAGGAAGACGCGCGCGCCACCGGCGTGTTCGGCGAAGCGGGACACCTCGGTGAGTGAGCTCGGGCGCCCGGTGTAGTGGACGAGCAGGTCGTCGAGCTCGCGGGCGAACTCGGGGTCCGCCTTCGCCTTGTCGTACTCGACGGCGACCTCGTCCACGGCGGCGACCAGCGCCTCCGGGATGAACTTGCCGCCGAACGCGCCGAAGTACCCCTCGGCGGTGGGAACTTGACCCTCGGGGTCGGGAATGAAGAACTCGCTGGGCATGCGGATACCTCGCAGGGGCGACAGCCCCGGTTACAGGTCGGACAGGGGTCACGTCGGTCGCACACGCACAGGTTGCCCGGACGGCACCGTTCGTTTCCCGCCCACCCGCCGTTTCCCGGAGACGAAATCCTCGGGAAACGAGCCGGGGCACACGGAAAGCGGCAGCCGGGAACCCCCGGCCGAGCCGGGGAGCCGTCAGCTCACCGCGGGGTGCGGCGGGCCCGGAACAGCGCCTGATACGCGTGCGCCGACGGGCCATCGCATGCCGTTGACCTGGCCCGGTTCGTCACCGATGACATACCGCACGCGGCGCCCGTGGACGCGGCGGGCCGGTGCCCGGCAGCCGCGCGGCCGGCAGCCGCGGGCCAGGCGGGCGTAGGGATCGCGCGTCCCGGCGGCAGCCGCCCGCACGCACGCCACTCCCCCGTCGGGGCGTGGGCCCGGACGGGTGTCTGCGGTGGCGTGGGGCGCGCTGTACACCGGGGTGTCAGCTCCGTCCGTGGCGCAGCGCGGGGTGTGCCCCGGCCGCGACGAGGTCGGCGACCGCCGTCTTCGGGTCGCGGCCCGTGACGAGGGACTCGCCCACCAGGACCGCGTCGGCGCCGGCATTGGCGTACGCGATGAGGTCGTGCGGCCCGCGGACGCCGGACTCGGCGACCTTGACGAGGCCGGACGGGATCTCGGGAGCGACCCGCTCGAAGGTGGTGCGGTCGATCTTGAGGGTCTTGAGGTCGCGCGCGTTGACGCCGATGACCTTCGCCCCGGCGTCCACCGCCCGCTCGGCCTCGTCCTCGTCGTGCACCTCGACGAGCGGTGTGAGCCCGATGGACTCCGCGCGCTCGATGAGGGACTCCAGGGCGGCCTGGTCGAGGGCGGCCACGATCAGCAGCGCGAGGTCGGCGCCGTACGCGCGGGCCTCCCACAGCTGGTACGACGTGACGATGAAGTCCTTGCGGAGCACGGGGATGTCGACCCGGGCGCGGACGGCCTCCAGGTCGGCCAGCGAGCCGCCGAAGCGGCGCTGCTCGGTCAGGACCGAGATGACGGCCGCGCCGCCCGCCTCGTAGTCCGCGGCCAGGGTCGCGGGGTCGGCGATCGCGGCGAGCGCGCCCTTGGACGGGCTGGAGCGCTTGACCTCACAGATGACCTTGACGCCGTCGCCGCGCAGGGCGGCCAGGCCGTCCTTGGCCGCGGGAGCCTTGGCCGCGCGCTCCTTGAGCTCGTCGAGGCTGACGCGCGCCTGCCGCTCCGCGAGGTCGGCACGGACTCCGTCGATGATCTCGTCGAGCACACTCACGCGAGCGGCCCCCTTCCCTGACGGTGAACGGTTGAGCCTGTCGACCCCAGACCGCCGTTCCGACGGTCATGACGGGTCACTCCGATGGTATCCGGAGGAAGGCCTAGGCTTCACATCCGGTTGACGCCGGTCCCACTACCTGGACGTTTGCCATTTGATCAAGGGTGCAGCCAGCCGCCGAAGGGCAGGTTCCGGACAACGGTGAAGACCAGGAGCAACACACCCGCGCTCCACAGGTGCACGGGCCCCAGGTCGATCCGCAGCGGCCGTCCGCGCGCCGAGCGGACCGCCCAGACGGTCCACACCACCGCGAAGACGAAGTAGCCCGTGACGGCGAGCGCGTTGTCCGTGAAAGCCGCCGCGAAATCCCCGTGCACGAAGGCGTGCGCGCTGCGCAGACCGCCGCAGCCGGGGCAGTACAGGCCCGTGTAGCGCAGCAGCGGGCAGACGGGGTAGTGCCCGGGCTGGTTGGGGTCCACGGCCCCGACGTACGCGAAGGCGCCGGCGACGGCCGCGAGCATCCCCGCGGGGACGACGAGCCGCCGCGCCACGACCCGCTCAGCAGGTCGGGGCCCTGTCACCCTCCGGGTTTCGGCGTTCACCCGTCGCATTCTGCCCGTCCCGGGCGTGGCGCGCTCGCCGCGGGTGCGGCGTGCCCCGGGCGGACGCGCGAGAGGCGGTCCCGGCGGGAGTGCCGGGACCGCCTCTCGAGAAGCCCTGGGGGGTCAGCTCTCGGCGCCGACGGCCTCGCGGACCGGGTGCGCGGCGACCGGGGCCGCGGTCCTCTTCGGCTGGCCGAGGCCCGCCGCGCGCATGGCCATGCCGACGACACCGCCGAGGACGACGATGACCATGCCGGCCCAGAAGCCCAGCGGGTTGGCCATCACCATGAAGGCACCCGCGACGCAGAAACCGATGAAGGCGATGATGACACCGGTCCAGGCGGCCGGGGTGTGACCGTGGCTGCTGCCCGCCATGACTTGCTCCTCGTTGCTGATTACGTGTGTGAGTCGGACGCTCATCGTCCATTCTCCCGTACGCACGCCTGGGGCGGGAGCGCGGGGTGGCGACTGCCACGTCACATTCTGCACGTCACGACCAAGGTCCCGGGCCGTAGGGCCCGGCCCGGTCTGCCCGATTCCGGTCCTAGGTCCCGGCCGGATCCGGTCCCGTCGGGTCCTCGCCCCGGTCGAGCGCTTTCCAGATGTCCTCGGGCCGGTCGGGGTCGACCGGCCTGGCCTTGCGCGGCCGGGGCGTCCCGTCGCGCTCGTAGCGGCCGGACATCGCGGGCCACAGCCGTCCGTAGCGCAGCGCGAGCAGCCCCGCGAGGAGGATGAGCGCGCCGCCCGCCGCGGCCGCGTAGGGCCAGGCGGTGTGGCTGAGGGCGCTCGCGGTGGCGGCGGTGTCGCCGGAGGCGGCCGCGGCCTTCTCGTCGAGGGCGGAGCTGTCGTTCGCGCCGAGCACCGCCGCCACGACCGTGCCCGCGCCGGAGAGCGCGAGCAGGGCGGAGACGAGGAAGCGCCCGGAACTGCGGACGGCGAAGACGGCGACGAGTGCGGCGAGGCCCACTATGGCGAGCGCCGCGGGCACGCCCGTGACGTCGCTGCCCTTGGCGGTCAGCGGGAAGGCGCCGCCGGCCACCGTCGCGGTGCCCGCCGACCAGCTCTGCCGGGTGGAGAGCAGCGCCACGGCCGCGCCGAGGGCGCCGCTGAGCAGGGCGACGGCGAGGCTTCGGCGGCCGGACCGGGCGGGTCCCGCGGC
The DNA here is from genome assembly GCF_055638955.1 of Streptomyces sp. NPDC111507. Classification (NCBI taxonomy): domain Bacteria; kingdom Bacillati; phylum Actinomycetota; class Actinomycetes; order Kitasatosporales; family Streptomycetaceae; genus Streptomyces; species Streptomyces sp. NPDC111507. The sequence goes on from NZ_JBVKBU010000001.1 coordinate 371,111, forward strand.
TTCGGATCGGGGGGGAGGTACAGCTGTCACGTAGTCCACTATCGCCTGAACCCCGGGCGAACCGTCACCCGGGGTTCACGTGACCCTCGTCCTATCGCCCGAACTCGTAGGGCAGAACCCGGATTCCGCCGCCTGCTACCGGCCGAGCCGGTTGGCGGTGTGCACCGCGCGCAGGACCGCGGCGGCCTTGTTGCGGCACTCGTCGTCCTCGGCGACGGGGTCCGAGTCCGCGACGATGCCGGCGCCCGCCTGGACGTACGCGGTGCCGTCGCGCAGCAGGGCCGTACGGATGGCGATGGCGGTGTCGGAGTCGCCGGCGAAGTCGAGGTAGCCGACGCAGCCGCCGTACAGTCCCCGCCGGGACGGTTCGAGTTCGTCGATGATCTGCATCGCGCGCGGCTTGGGGGCGCCGGAGAGGGTGCCGGCCGGGAAGCAGGCGGTGAGCACGTCGAAGGCCGTACGGCCCGCCGCGACGCGTCCGGTCACGGTGGACACGATGTGCATCACGTGCGAGTAGCGCTCGATGGACATGAAGTCGACGACCTCGACGGAGCCGGGCTCGCAGACCCGCCCCAGGTCGTTGCGCCCCAGGTCGACGAGCATCAGGTGCTCGGCGCGCTCCTTGGGGTCGGCGATCAGTTCGTCGGCGAGGGCCTGGTCCTCCTGGACGGTGGCGCCGCGCGGCCGGGTGCCCGCGATGGGGTGCACCATCGCCTGCCCGTCCTCGACCTTGACCAGGGCCTCGGGAGACGAGCCGACGACGTCGAAGCCGTCGAAGCGGAAGAGGTACATGTACGGGGAGGGATTGGTCGCCCTCAGTACGCGATAGACGTCCAACGCGCTTGCCGTGCACGGCGTTTCGAAGCGCTGGGAGGGGACGACCTGGAAGGCCTCGCCCGCCCGGATGCGCTCCTTGATGTCCTCGACGGCGTCCTGGAAGTCCGGGCCGCCCCACAGGGCGGTGTACTCGGGCAGCTCGGAGGGCGGGAGCGCGGCGGGCGGCTGGGAGACCGCGCGGGAGAGGTCGGCCTCCATGGCATCGAGGCGGGCGACCGCGTCCGCGTAGGCCTCGTCGACGCCCGTGTCGAGGTCGTTGTGGTTGATCGCGTTGGCGATCAGCTGGACCGAGCCGTCCCAGTGATCCATGACGGCGAGGTCGCTGGTGAGCAGCATGGTCAGCTCGGGCAGCTTCAGATCGTCCCGCTCGCCGGGGCCGATCTTCTCCAGGCGGCGCACGATGTCGTAGCCGAGGTAGCCGACCATGCCGCCGGTGAACGGGGGCAGACCCTCTCCGTGCGGTGTGTGCAGGGCCTCGATGGTGGCGCGCAGGGCGGCCAGCGGGTCCCCCTCGACGGGGACGCCGACGGGCGGGGTGCCGAGCCAGTGGGCCTGCCCGTCGCGCTCGATCAGGGTGGCTTGGCTGCGGACGCCGATGAAGGAGTACCGGGACCACGAGAAGGACGCGCGGCCGTTCTCGGCGGATTCCAGGAGGAAGGTGCCGGGGCGCTCGGCGGCCAGCTTGCGGTAGAGCGCGACCGGCGTGTCGCCGTCGGCGAGGAGCTTGCGGCTGACGGGGATGACACGGCGGTCGGTGGCCAGCTTGCGGAACGTCTCGAGGTCCATGGCGGCTGACCTTACTGATCCAGTGACGGTACGCCGGAATCGGCGCCCTGGGTGTCCGCGGAGGCCGCCTCCTTGAGGAGCACGTCCTCGTCGAAGCAGGTACGGGCGCCCGTGTGGCAGGCGGCGCCCACCTGGTCGACCTGGACCAGGATCGTGTCGGCGTCGCAGTCCAGGGCCACGGACTTCACCCACTGGAAGTGGCCGGAGGTGTCGCCCTTCACCCAGTACTCCCGGCGGCTGCGCGACCAGTACGTGCAGCGGCCCGTGGTGAGCGTGCGGTGCAGCGCCTCGTCGTCCATCCAGCCGAGCATCAGCACCTCACCGGTGTCGTACTGCTGGGCGATGGCGGGGACGAGTCCGTCGACGCTGCGCTTGAGGCGCGCGGCGATCTCGGGATCCAGGCCGCTGGGAGTGCTGGGCGGGGGCGTGCTGGTCATGCCGACCATTGTGCCGCGCCCGTGGGACGCGCCCGCCCGTTGTCCACAGGCCGGACCGTGCGCCCCTGAACGCCGATGTCCACTGGGCCGGCTCCGGGGACGGTCGTAGGCTTGCTGGCATGTCGACCCATGCCAAGCGTGAACGACTTCTCCTCGCCGACCTGTTGGAGGCCGAGGGACCGGACGCCCCGACCCTGTGCGAGGGCTGGAACACCCGTGATCTCGCCGCGCACGTGGTGGTGCGCGAGCGCCGCGCGGACGCCGCGGGCGGGCTGCTGCTCAAACAGCTCGCGCCGCGTCTGGAGCGGGTGCAGGCGGAGTTCGCCGAGAAGCCGTACGAGGAGCTGATCCAGCTGATCCGTACGGGGCCGCCCCGCTTCTCGCCCTTCGCGCTGAAGCAGGTCGACGAGGCGTCGAACACGGTGGAGTTCTACGTCCACACCGAGGACGTGCGGCGGGCCCAGCCGGACTGGACGCCGCGCCCGCTGGACCCGGTCTTCCAGGACGCCCTGTGGTCCCGCCTGGAGCGCACCGCCCGCCTCGCCGGCCGTGGCGCCCCGACCGGCCTGGTGCTGCGCCGCCCGGACGGCCAGACGGCGGTCGCCCACCGGGGCACACCGGTCGTGACGGTGACCGGCGAGCCTTCGGAGCTGCTGATGTTCGCCCTCGGCCGGCAGAAGACGGCCGACGTGGAGCTGGAGGGCGACAAGGACGCGATCGCGAAGCTGAGTGAGACGAGGCAGCTGGGTCTCTGAGCGGCCTGCTCAGCTCGGCAGCTCGGCGCGGCGCAGGTCGCGGACGCACAGCGCGAGGACCCCGCCGAGGCCGCAGACCGCGGCACTGGCCACGAAGACCGGTCCGGTGCCCCACCAGCCGATCGCGGCGGCGGCCGCCGGCATGCTCAGCGGGGCGAGACCGAGGCTGACGAGGCCCGCGACGGCGGTGACGCGGCCCAGGTAGGCGGGGTCCGCATGGGTCTGCAGCAGGGCGCCGCACAAGGCTCCGCTGAGCCCCGCGAGCAGACCCACGAGCAGGGCGACACCGACAGCCGCGGCGACACTCGGCGCATAGGCGAGCGCGCCGATCGCGACCGAGCCCCCCAGGATCGCCACCCCGGCCAGACGTCCCGCGTGCGGCAGGTGCCCGCGCACGGTCAGCAGCAGCGCGGCGACGCCCGCACCGGTCCCGAACCCGGCGACCACCCAGCCCATCCCGGCGGCGCCCCAACCGCGCTGGTCGGCCAGCAGGGTCAGGCCCACGTTGAGCGGCCCGACGAAGCCGAAGTCACCGAGGGCGATGGCCGCGATGAGCGGGGCGAGGACGCGGTGTCGCCTGATGTAGCCGAGGCCGTCACGGAGGTCCCGCCAGGCGGTGCGCTCCGCGGCCTTGTCGTCGGCGGGCAGTTCCCTCATCCGTACGGAGACGAGCAGCGGCACGGACACGGCGATCAGCAGGCCCGCCAGGCCGAACGCCGTCGCCGAGCCGCCGAGCGCCACGGCGAGGCCGCCGAGCGGCGCCCCGACGACATTGGCGAAGCGGATGGCGAGGCCCCGCATACCCTGCACGCGGGCGAGCTGACCATGACCGGTGACCCGGGCCGGGAGAGCGCCCACGGCGGGCATGAAGACGGCGTCGACGGTGCCGAAGACGAGGGCGAGCAGCGTCAGCGGCCACAGGCCGGGACCGACCACGAGCAGCAGTGCGGCCACCGCGAGGACGGCCGCGCAGCGCACCGCGTCGCTGCCGATGACGACCCGGCGCGGCCCGAACCGATCGGCGAGCACTCCCCCGCCCAGCATCAGCAGGGCCCGCGGCACGGCACTCACGGCCAACACCAGTCCGGCCTGCGAGGGAGTGCCTGCCCGCACGGCCGCCCAGGACAACGCGATGTAGTAGACGTTGTCACCGATCATCGACGACGTGTAGGCGCCCAGCCAGCGCAGCACATTGCCGTCACGGTGGGCCGGACGGTCGGTGTGCGCGGGGGCGGAGCCTATGACGGTCGCGGTCACTGGAGTACGTCCTCTCAGGGGCGGAACGGGAAGCCGTACACATGCAGCGCCACGTTTTCGCGGCCTTCCGTGGCACCGGCCGCCTCGTCGGCGCGGCTCTTCTCGTCGTACTTCTTGATGAGGGCGAGCAGCTCCGCACCGAGCTCGGACAGTTCTGTCGCCGTCAGTCGCAGCAGGGACTCGTTGTCCGGAGCGGCGGTGTTCCACTCCGGGGCCCAGGTGGGACGCTCGTCGAGGTAGCGCCGGTACATGTCGCTGCGCTGCTCGTGGAAGAGCCGGGTGGCCGCCAGATGCATGGCCCTCTTCTCGGGCGCGTCCCGGAAGTCCTCGTCGTGGATGCTCACGCCCTCCGAAGAGGGCTGCCACCAGCGCTCGCGGCCGTCCTCGCTCCGGGGCTCGGCCTCCTCGATCAGCCCGTGCTCGGCGAGCTTGCGCAGGTGGTAGCTGACCAGTGAGGGCGCCTCGTCGACCTGCTCGGCCAGTTGGGACGCGGTCGCGGTCCTGGCCACGTACAGGGCCCGGTACAGCTGCATCCGCAGCGGATGGGCTATCGCCTTGAGCGTGCCCATGTCCGCGATGCGGCGGAGGTTCTCCTTCTCGGCCATGAGCTCACCGTAGATACGAAAGAAAAATTGCACAACAGATTTTGCGCAACTTATCTTTCGCATCTACCCACAAGCGAGCCCCGGCCACCCAGTGACCGGGGCTCACGGCGACAGCGCCGTCAAGTGTCCGACGTCAGCGAACGGGGCGCCCCGCCCCCCGCAGCGCGTCCTTCACCTGGCCGATCCGCAGATCCCCGAAGTGGAAGACGGACGCGGCGAGCACCGCGTCGGCGCCCGCGGCGATGGCGGGCGGGAAGTCGGCGAGCCGGCCCGCGCCCCCGCTGGCGATGAGCGGCACGGTGACGTGCTTACGGACGGCCTCGATCATCTCGATGTCGTAGCCGTCCTTCGTGCCGTCCGCGTCCATCGAGTTGAGCAGGATCTCGCCCGCGCCCAGCTCGGCGGCCTGGTGCGCCCACTCGACCGCGTCGATGCCGGTGCCCTTGCGCCCGCCGTGGGTGGTGACCTCGAAGGTCCCCCCGGGAGTGCGCCTGGCGTCCACCGACAGCACCAGCACCTGCCGCCCGAACCGCTCCGCGATCTCCCGGATGAGCTCGGGCCGGGCGATCGCGGCCGTGTTGACCCCGACCTTGTCGGCGCCCGCCCGCAGCAGCTTGTCGACGTCCTCGGCGGTGCGTACGCCGCCGCCCACGGTGAGCGGGATGAAGACCTGCTCGGCCGTGCGGCGCACCACGTCGTAGGTGGTCTCGCGGTTGCCCGAGGACGCGGTGATGTCCAGGAACGTCAGCTCGTCGGCGCCCTCGGCGTCGTACACCTTGGCCATCTCGACGGGGTCGCCCGCGTCCCGCAGGTTCTGGAAGTTGACACCCTTGACGACCCGGCCGTTGTCCACGTCCAGGCAGGGGATGACTCGTACGGCGAGGGTCATGCTGCGGACACTCCGTCTTCTCCGCCGGAGCGGAACGCCTCCACCTCGACCTCGACGACCAGTCGCGAGTCCACGAAGCCGGAGACGATGATCATGGACGCGGCGGGACGCACGGTGTCGAACAGCTCCTTGTGGGCGCGTCCGACCTCCTCCACGTCCCGGGCGTGGGTGATGTACATGCGCGTACGGACGACGTCGTCACGGCCGAGGCCGAGCTCCCGCAACGCGGCGAACGCGACGTTGAAGGAGTTGACCGCCTGTTCGTACGGGTCGCCGTCGACGATCGCTCCGTCGATCACGGAGGTGCAGCCTGCGACCAGCACCAGGCCGTTCGGCAGCTCCACCGCGCGGGAGTAGCCGAAGGCGTCCTCCCAGGGCGCGCCGGTCGTGACACGTCGTACGTCGCTCACTTGGCTACCGCCTCCAGGGCCTCTTCCAGGGTGAACGCCTTGGCGTAGAGGGCCTTGCCGACGATGGAGCCCTCGACGCCCAGCGGCACGAGCTCGGCGATGGCGCGCAGGTCGTCCAGGGAGGAGACCCCGCCCGACGCGACCACCGGGCGGTCCGTCGCGGCGCACACATTGCGCAGCAGTTCCAGGTTCGGGCCCTGCAGCGTGCCGTCCTTGGCGATGTCCGTGACGACGTAGCGCGCGCAGCCCTCGGCGTTGAGGCGCTCCAGCGTCTCGTAGAGGTCGCCGCCGTCGCGGGTCCAGCCGCGGCCGCGCAGCGTCGTGCCGCGTACGTCGAGACCGACCGCGATCTTGTCGCCGTGCTCGGCGATGACCTTGGCGACCCACTCGGGGGTCTCCAGGGCGGCGGTGCCGAGGTTGACCCGCGTGCAGCCGGTGGCGAGGGCCGCTGCGAGCGTGTCGTCGTCGCGGATGCCGCCGGACAGCTCGACCTTGATGTCCATGGCGCCGGCGACCTCGGCGATCAGCTTGCGGTTGTCGCCGGTGCCGAACGCGGCGTCCAGGTCGACGAGGTGCAGCCACTCGGCACCCGAGCTCTGCCAGGCGAGGGCGGCCTCAAGGGGGGAGCCGTAAGAAGTTTCCGTCCCGGACTCGCCGTGCACGAGCCGGACGGCCTGGCCGTCGCGGACGTCGACGGCGGGGAGGAGTTCGAGCTTGCTCACAGTGTTCCGATCCAGTTGGTGAGGAGCTGGGCTCCGGCGTCGCCGGACTTCTCGGGGTGGAACTGCGTGGCCCACAGGGGGCCGTTCTCGACGGCCGCCACGAAGGGCTTGCCGTGCGTCGACCAGGTCACCAGGGGTGCGCGCAGCGCCGGGTTGCCCACTTCCAGGGACCAGTCGTGGACGGCGTAGGAGTGCACGAAGTAGAAGCGCGCGTCGGCGTCGAGGCCCGCGAAGAGCTGGGAGCCGGCCGGGGCCTCGACCGTGTTCCAGCCCATGTGGGGCACGATGTCGGCCTGGAGCGGCTCGACCGTGCCGGGCCACTCGTCGAGGCCCTCGGTCTCCACGCCGTGCTCGATGCCGCGCGCGAAGAGGATCTGCATACCGACGCAGATGCCCATCACCGGGCGGCCACCGGACAGACGGCGGCCGATGATCCAGTCGCCGCGGGCGTCCTTGAGGCCCTTCATGCAGGCGGCGAAGGCGCCGACGCCGGGCACCAGCAGCCCGTCCGCGTTCATGGCCTGGTCGAAGTCACGCGTTATCTCGACCTCGGCGCCCGCGCGCGCGAGGGCACGCTCGGCGGAACGCACGTTCCCGAAGCCGTAGTCGAAGACGACGACCTTCTTAGGAGCGGTCAATTCCACACCTCCAGCCTCATGACGCCCGCGATCAGACACATCGCGGCGCCGATGGAGAGCAGCACGATGAGACTCGCGGGCATCTTCTGCTTGACGAAGGAGTAGACACCGCCCAGGAGGAAGAGCCCGACGACGATGAGGATGGTGTTGAGGCCTGTCATGGTTTTACAGTGCGCCCTTCGTGGAGGGGAGGATGCCGGCGGCGCGGGGGTCGCGCTCGGAGGCGTACCGCAGCGCCCGGGCGAGCGCCTTGAACTGGCACTCCACGATGTGGTGCGCGTTGCGCCCGTAGGGCACGTGCACGTGCAGTGCGATCTGGGCCTGGGCGACGAAGGACTCCAGGATGTGCCGGGTCATCGTCGTGTCGTACTCGCCGATCATCGGCGCCATGTTCTCGGGCTCGGTGTGCACGAGGTAGGGGCGGCCCGACAGGTCGACGGTCACCTGGGCGAGGGACTCGTCCAGCGGGACCGTGCAGTTGCCGAAGCGGTAGATACCCACCTTGTCGCCGAGTGCCTGCTTGAAGGCGGCACCGAGCGCGAGGGCGGTGTCCTCGATGGTGTGGTGCGAGTCGATGTGCAGGTCGCCCTCGGTCTTCACGGTCAGGTCGAACAGACCGTGCCGGCCGAGCTGGTCGAGCATGTGGTCGTAGAAGCCGACGCCCGTCGACACCTCGACCTTGCCGGACCCGTCGAGATCGATCTCGACGAGGACCGACGTCTCCTTGGTCGTCCGCTCCACTCTTCCGACGCGGCTCATGCGCTCTGCTCCTTCTTCAACTCACGGACCGCGTCCAGGAACGCGTCGTTTTCGGCCGGGGTGCCGGCGGAGACCCGCAGCCATCCCGGTACGCCGTTGTCCCGGACCAGGACGCCCCGGTCGAGGATCTTCTGCCAGGCCTCGTGGGAGCCGCCCTTGCCGTCGAATCGCCCGAACTGGACGAAGTTCGCGTCGGACTCGGTCACCTCGTACCCGATCGCACGCAGTTCGGCGACCAGGCGGTCCCGCTCGGCCTTCAGCTGCTCGACGTATCCGAGCAGCGTGTCGGTGTGCTCCAGGGCGGCGAGGGCGGTGGCCTGCGCGACGGCCGACAGGTGGTAGGGCAGCCGTACGAGCTGGACCGCGTCGACGACCGCGGGGTGCGCGGCGAGATAGCCGAGGCGCAGTCCGGCCGCGCCGAACGCCTTCGACATCGTCCGCGACACGACGAGATTGGGCCGGCCTTCGATCAGCGGCAGCAGCGAGTCGCCGTGGCTGAACTCGATGTACGCCTCGTCGACCACGACCATGGACGGCCTGGCGGCCTGCGCGGCCTCGTACAGGGCGAGGACCGTCTCGCGCGGCACCGCGTTGCCCGTGGGGTTGTTGGGGGTGGTGATGAAGACGACGTCCGGGCGGCTCTCGGCGATGGCCCGCTCGGCGGCGGCCCGGTCGATCGTGAAGTCCTCGCTGCGCGGACCCGAGATCCAGGCCGTGCCGGTGCCGCGCGCGATGAGCGCGTGCATCGAGTACGAGGGCTCGAAGCCGATCGCCGTACGGCCGGGGCCGCCGAAGGTCTGCAGCAGCTGCTGGATGACCTCGTTCGAGCCGTTGGCCGCCCAGACGTTCTCGACGCCGACCCGGTGTCCGCCTGTCCTCGTCAGGTACTTGGCCAGCTCCGTACGGAGCTCCACCGCGTCACGGTCGGGGTAGCGGTTGAGGTTGCGGGCGGCCTCGCGGACCCGCTCGGCGATCCGCTCGACGAGCGGTTCGGGCAGCGGGTACGGGTTCTCGTTGGTGTTCAGCCGTACGGGCACGTCGAGTTGGGGCGCGCCGTAGGGGGACTTGCCGCGCAGCTCGTCCCGTACGGGAAGATCGTCGATACCGGTCACTTGCTCTCTGGAACCTTCCACCCGAAACGAGCCTTGATCGCCGCCCCGTGGGCCGGCAGGTCCTCCGCCTCCGCGAGCGTCACCACGTGGTGCGCCACCTCGGCGAGGGCGTCGCGCGTGTAGTCCACGATGTGGATCCCGCGCAGGAAGGACTGGACGCTCAGCCCCGAGGAGTGGCAGGCGCAGCCGCCGGTGGGCAGCACGTGGTTGGAGCCCGCGCAGTAGTCGCCCAGCGACACCGGCGCCCAGGCGCCGACGAAGATCGCGCCCGCGTTCTTGACCCGGTCCGCGACGGCGGCAGCGTCCGCCGTCTGGATCTCCAGGTGCTCGGCGCCGTACGCGTCGACGACCCGCAGTCCCTCGTCCACGCCGTCGACGAGGACGATCGCGGACTGCCTGCCGCGGAGCGCGGGGACGATCCGGTCCTCGATGTGCTTGGTGGCCGCGACCTGCGGCTCCAGCTCCTTCTCGACCGCCTCCGCCAGCTCGACGGAGTCCGTGACGAGGACGGCGGCGGCGAGCGGGTCGTGCTCGGCCTGGCTGATCAGGTCGGAGGCCACGTGCACCGGGTCGGCCGTCTCGTCCGCGAGGATCGCGATCTCGGTGGGACCGGCCTCGGCGTCGATGCCGATCTTGCCTGCGAAGTACCGCTTGGCGGCGGCGACCCAGATGTTGCCGGGCCCTGTGACCATGTTGGCGGGCGGGCAGGACTCGGTGCCGTACGCGAACATCGCGACGGCGGTGGCGCCGCCCGCCGCGTACACCTCGTCGACGCCGAGCAGCGCGCAGGCGGCCAGGATCGTCGGGTGCGGCAGCCCGCCGAACTCGGCCTGGGCCGGAGAGGCGAGCGCGATGGAACCGACCCCGGCTTCCTGGGCCGGGACCACGTTCATGATCACGGATGACGGGTACACGGAGCGGCCGCCGGGGGCGTACAGGCCCACGCGCTCGACCGGCACCCACTTCTCGGTGACCGAGCCGCCCGGCGCGACCTGGGTGGTGTGCGCGGCGCGGCGCTGCTCGCGGTGGACCAGGCGGGCGCGGCGGATGGACTCCTCCAGGGCCGCGCGCACGGCCGGGTCGAGCTGCTCCAGGGCCTCGGCGAGGGCCTGGGCCGGAACCCGTACGGACTCCAGCTGCACCCCGTCGAATTTCTCCGCGTAGTCGATCAGTGCCGCGTCGCCACGATGATGCACGGCCTCGCAGATCGGACGCACCTTCTCCAGGGCGGCCTGAACGTCGAAGTCGGCTCGGGGCAGCAGGTCGCGCAGGGCGGAGCCCTCGGGGAGGGCGTCGCCGCGCAGATCGATTCGGGCCATACGTAGAGATTGCAGCACGGTCCCAATTCTCTCAGACGGCGATAAGGCGCCGGACGCCTGTATCAATGGCTGATACAAGCCGTCCCAGGCTCCCCCTGGAGATCTCCGTCACCAATAGCGTTCGGCCCGTCACACAGCGGGCATGAACGGCTGTACGAAACCCGCGAGTAGCTGGGGAGGGAGGGACGTGACGTGACCGAGGGTGCCGGCCTCCGCGGTGGGGACCTGCCGGACGAGCTGACCGCCGCCGAGGCCGGGATGTGGCAGGCCTTCCGCAACGGCAGCGTGTACGACCTGCGCAGCGGCGACATGACCGTGGACGATCCGCACGGCGGCCATCCCTGGGGGCCCGAGCGCGGTGTCCGGGCCCGGATCGTGGCATGGCTGCTGCTCGACGGGCCGCCCGCCCTCCAGGGCCGGGTCGCCTCCCTGAAGCTGACCGGCGTACAGATCACGGACGTCCTCGATCTCGCGGGTGGCACGGTGGTGCCGTACGTCGAGCTGAAGGGCTGCCGGTTCGAGAAGGAGATCCTGCTGCCGGAGGCGCACTTCACGACCGTACGTCTGGTCAACTGCTCGGTGCCGCGCCTGGAGGCGGCCCGGGTGCACACCGAGGGCGATCTGCATCTGCCCCGCTGCCGCTTCCACAACGGGGTGCGGCTGACCGACGCGCACATCGGTACAGATCTGCTGCTCAACCAGGCCGTGGTCTACCGGGACCGGCGCGGCCGCTCACTCACCGGCGACGGCATGACGGTGGGGCAGGACCTGCAGGCCGAGATGCTGGAGTCGCACGGCGAGCTGAGCCTGCGCGGCGCCACCGTCGGTGTCTCACTCAGTCTGCGCGGCAGCAAGCTGAACAACCCGTACTCGCGGCTTGCGCTGAACGCTCCCCAGCTGACCGTCAACCGCACGCTCTACATGACCCCCGCGGGCCTCGGCAATCCCCTGCTGACCAGCGGCACCACCCCGGCGCGCGGGACGCTGGTGCAGCGCTTCGAGTGCCAGGGCGGGATCCGCCTCGACGACGGACGGTTCGGGGACGCCCTCGACTTCGAGCGGGCCCGTTTCACCTTCGACGACGACCAGGAGCTGTCCCTGCTGCGGGTGCAGACGCCCGAGCTGCGCTTTCTCGGGGAGCGTCCCGAGCGGGGCAAGGTGGTCCTGTCGGGGGCGCGGATCGTCAATCTCGTCGACCGGGCTGACAGCTGGCCGGGCCCGGGCAACCTCCACATGGGCGGCTTCAGCTACGAGAACCTCGTACCGCAGGGGGGCTTCCCGCTGACCCGGCGCCTGGAGTGGGTGGCGGCGGCGACCGCGGAGTACAGCCCGGAGCCGTACGAGCGGCTGGCCACCGTGCTGCGCGACTCCGGCGAGGACGAGGACGCGCGCGAGGTGCTGCTCGCCAAGCAGCGCCGCCGCCGCGAGACCCTGCCGCTCGCGGCCAAGCTGTGGGGGTACGCGCAGGACTGGACGGTCGCCTACGGGTACCGGCCCGGCCGGGCCGCCCTGTGGATGGCGGTGCTGTGGGCGGCGTCCTCGATCGCCTTCTCGCACGCGACCCACACCCCGGCGAACGGCGGGCATCCGCCGTGGAACGCCGCGCTGTTCGCCCTCGACCTTCTGCTGCCGGTGATCGACCTCGGCCAGGTGGACGTCTGGCAGCTGCGCGGCGGCTGGCAGTGGCTGGCCGCGGTGGTGATCCTCCTGGGCTGGATCCTGGCGACGACGGTGGCGGCGGGGGCGACGCGGCTGCTGCGCCGCAGCTGAGGGGCCCGGCGGGGCCTGGTAGGGGCGACATCCGGCCATACTGTTGACAGGTGTTCAATAGTAGAACAACAGTCACTTTTTACTCACCCTTGACCATCTGACATACAACCAAACGAGGGTTACGAAAGTGTCACCGCACACCCTCTGGTACAGCTCCGACCTGCGGCTTTCAATGGTCGACACCATGGCACTGCTGCGCGCGTTCATCCGTACGGCCCGGATGGTCAAGAACACTTCGCGCCTCGCCGCCGGACTGCCCACCGACGACGAGGTACTGCTGGACGCCCCGGACGAACGGCTCGCCCCGGCCCTCGTCGCGGCGGCCCGCGGTGAGTACGACATCGCGGCCAAACTGCTCGCCGCCACCCGCGAGGCCGCCGAGTGGGAGAACCGCGACCGGTACGCGAGGCGCCTCGCCGCGTTCGCGCGCACCCGCGACGAATGGCTCCAGACCTGGCAGAGCGAGTCCCCGCACGACCCGGACGCGCTCCTGGTCAAGGCCGAGCTCGCGGTGCGCCGCTGGTGGGAGTCGCCCGCCCGGGCCGAGCTGCTGCGCGAGGTCGGCCCGCTGATCGCCGCCGCCGCCGAGGGCGACCCGCGCGACCCGGTGCCCTGGCGGATCGCGCTCGACCACGCCCGTGGCACCAACGCCGGGCACACCGAGTTCGAGAAGCTGTGGGCCGAGGCCGTACGCCGTTCCCCGCACCACTACGGCTGCCATGTGGCCGCCCTGAAGTACCTGTCGGCCGCCTGGTACGGCTCCCACCGCGAGTGCTTCGACTTCGCCGAGCGGGCCGCGCAGGACGCGCTGCCCGGCTCACTCGTACAGGCGCTTCCGGTGCGCGCGGCCTTCGCCTATCTGACCGAGGGCGGCCGGGCCGTCATCCCGCGTGAGCGGCTCGACGAGGCGGCCGACCTCGCGATCGCGGTCTCGGCGGCATACGCACCCGCCGACCCGTGGCCCGCGGAGGTGCGCAACCTCCTCACCTACGTCCTGATCAGGCTGGAGCGCTGGCAGGACGCCCTGGACCAGCTCCGTCTGATCGGCCCGTACGCGACCTCGTTCCCCTGGGACCGGGTCTCCGACGACCCGCTGAGCCAGTTCCTGGAACTGCGCGACGGAGTCCGCCTGGAGGTCGCCTCGAACATCCCCCTCCATCCACGGAGTGAGCACGGCGGACGTGCTCGCTCCGGCGACCATTAGGCTTTCGCGTCGTGACCACCGTCCGGCTCCCGCTCTTCCCCCTGAACTCGGTTCTGTTCCCGGGTCTCGTGCTTCCCCTGAACATCTTCGAGGAGCGCTATCGCGCCATGATGCGCGAACTGCTGAAGACCCCCGAGGACGAACCGCGCCGCTTCGCCGTCGTCGCCATCCGCGACGGCTACGAGGTCGCGCACACCGCACCCGGTATGCCGGACCAGACGGCGCTGCCGCAACGCGGTGCCGCTGCCGGGTTCGGCGACGACCCGCTCAAGGCCTTCCACGAGGTGGGCTGCGTCGCGGACGCGGCCACCATCCGGGAGCGCGCCGACGGCAGTTTCGAGGTACTGGCCACCGGCACCACGCGGGTACGGCTCCTGTCCGTGGACGCCTCCGGCGCGTTCCTGACGGCCGAACTGGAGGAACTTCCGGAGGATCCCGGCGAGGAGGCGGGCGCGCTCGCCGAGGGCGTCCTGCGGGCCTTCCGCCAGTACCAGAAGCGGCTGGCGGGCGCCCGCGAACGCTCACTGTCCACCGGCGCGGACCTGCCGGACGACCCGGCGGTGGTCTCCTACCTGGTGGCGGCCGCCGTGATGCTCGACATCCCGGCCAAGCAGAAGCTGCTCCAGGCCCCCGACACGGCCACCCGCCTGCACGAAGAGCTGAAACTCCTGCGCGCCGAGACCGCCATCATCCGTAATCTGCCGTCGTTGCCCGCGGCGGAACTGACGCGCAACCCGACAAGTCTCAACTGAAGGCCCCGACACCTTGGCGAAGAAGTCGAAGAAGCAGCAGCAGTCCGGGGGCACGCCCGCGACGGTCGCCCTGACGGCGGCGGGCGTCGCGTACACGGTCCACGCCTACGAGCACGACCCCGCGCACCCCTCGTACGGCGAGGAGGCCGCCGAGGCGATGGGCGTCTCCCCCGACCGCGTCTTCAAGACCCTGGTCGCGGACGTGGACGGCTCCCTCGTGGTCGCCGTGGTCCCCGTGGCGGGCTCCCTGGACCTGAAGGCCCTGGCCACGGCGGTGGGCGGCAAACGCGCCGCCATGGCCGACCCGGCGGCCGCCGAGCGCACCACGGGCTATGTCCGCGGCGGCATCTCCCCCCTGGGCCAGCGCAAGAGACTCCGCACGGTCCTGGACGCCTCGGCCCACCACCACGCCACGATCTGCGTCTCGGCCGGCCGCCGGGGCCTCGAGGTGGAGCTCGCCCCCGACGACCTGGCACACCTCACGGAAGCGGTGTCCGCGCCGGTCGCCCGTGCGTGACCCCTCGACGGACGCGTCGTCCTGCGTTAAGCACGAGAGGCATGTCGAAACGAACCCGCAAACGCAAGTGGCGCACGAAGAAGGGCCGCTCGAACCACGGCCACCGGCCTCCATGACCCACGCGCCCGGCCCCCTGGGGTGAGTTCCTCGTCCGCGGGCGGGGGCTGGGCGCGCATTTCCCCGCGCCCCTGGGACGGGGGTCCAGGGGCGCAGCGCCCCTGGCGGGGGCCGGGGCGGAGCCCCGGAAGGATGGGACGGGTGGGGGCGGGAGAAGGCCGGGTCAGGCCGTCGGAGGCGCCGGTGGGGTCGGAGCGCCGTACGGGCTCGCGTAGGGATCCGGGTCCCGGGGACCGAACAACGCGGTCAGGCCGAGATGAACCACCAGCCCCGCCAGGGACCACGCCAGCAACGCCCCCCTCGCCCCGAGCTTCAACGGCGCGGAGAACGTCACCCCCTTGCCCACCTGCTTGGCATGGGCGACCACGTTCTGCGTCGGCCCGAGCCAGATCCCGATCCGCCAGGCGAGCAGCGACCCGAGCACACCCCCCACCGCCAGCGCGACCACGAGCGGCACACCCCCACGCCGCCGCACCAGAAACACCGCCACCGCACTGACCGCACCGAACGCCAGCGCGAGCAGCGTGAACGTCCCGTCGACCCCGATGGCCTGCTCGCCCTCGGTGTCCTTCAGATACACCGCGCTGTCGTCCGCGATCAACGGCACATGCGGCGCCAGCCACCACCACAGCACACCGAGCAGTACTCCCGCGAGCGCCACCGCCACCGTGACGACGGCGGCCTCCTTCACTTCGGTCTTCATCCCGGGCCCGTCCTGTTCGTACCCGACGGTCCCCGCGAGGCCCCCGGCGGGCGGAGCCTGCCAGACATGGGCGTCGTCGGAGGGCGGTTCATGCGGCGGCGGAGGCGGCGTCAGCGGTGCGGTCACACTGACATCGTGCCAGGCCCCGCTGTCGGCCGCGTCACCGGACGGCCGCCCGGCGGTACGCCCAGGTCGCCACCGCCAGCGAGGCCATCCCGACGCCCGCGCAGACGGTGAGGTCACCGACGACGAAGGCCCAGTCGGGGTGCGCCCCGAAGCTCCGCGCGAAGGCCTCGACGCCGTAGGTGGAGGGCAGCAGATCACGGGCGTACTGCACCACCGTGGGCAGCCGGTCCGCCGGCAGCACCCCGAGCAGCAGCGCCGCCGACATCCCCAGCTGGCCGAGCAGTGTGGCGAGTTCGGGCCGAGGCGCGAGCAGTCCGAGCGCCGCCCCTAGCCCGGCGAGCGCGGCGCCTGCGAGCGGGATCACCGCGACGAGCACCCACAGATGCGCCATCGGCAGCCCGAAGAGGACACAGCCGACGACGGCGGTGACCACGGTCCCGGGCACGGTGAAGGACGCGTACGCGCCCGCGGCACCGAGCACGACGGCGGCCGGCGGCACCGGCAGGGTCGCGTAGTGGTCGAGCCCGCCGCCGGCCCGCAGCTGTCCGAAGTACTGCGCCAGCAGGTTGAGCCCGACGAAGGCGACGACCAGGACCGACGCCCCGGCCACGATGGACCGGGCCTCGCCCCCGCCGTCCACCACGCCACGCATCATGACCATGATGCCGACGGACTGCACCGTGGCCACGAACAGCAGCGGAATCCGCGCCACGCGCGCGCGGGAGAGCTGGGCCCGGTACATGGCGGCGAGGGAGGGCCACAGCCGCGCCCGCGGCCCGAGTTCGGCGGCGTCACCGGCGTCCTCGGCCACGGACGGCGCACTGCCCGGCAGCACCTCAGCGGGTACGACACTCACGTCGAGCTGCTCCTCTTCACTCCGGCAGCCGTCCTGTCCCTGTTTCCGGCGTTTCCGGCGTTTCCGACGCCCATTCCCACGCCGACTCCCACACCCACGACGTCCCTCCCCGTCCGTACAGACTCCCCTACGGATTCCAGACCCCGCGCGCTCACGCCTTCACCAACCCCTGCGCATTGCCGCCGAGCGCGAGGTACACGTCCTCCAGGCTCGGCGTGGCCAGCGTGAAGTCGTCGAGCGCGGCGAACGCGGCGCCTCCGGTGACCGTGGCGACGGCCGCACGGGCCTCCTCCGGGGCGAGCCGCAGGGTCCAGCGGCGGCCCGACTCGACGGCCCGGGCGCGCAGCGCGGCGACCTCGGGCACGTCCAGCGGCGCGCTCTCGCGCCAGACGAGTTCGACCCGCACCTCGCCCGCGACCCGCTCCTTCAGCCCGGCCGGCGTGTCGCAGGCGATGACGCGGCCCCGGTCGAGGACGGCGACCCGGTCGAGCACGGTCTCGGCCTCGATGACGTTGTGGGTGACCAGCAGCACGGTGGCGCCGTGCTCGGCCCGGCGCCGGTCGACGGCGGACCACACGGCCCGCCGGGCCACGGGGTCCATGCCGGTGGTCGGCTCGTCGAGGACGAGCAGCGGCCGCCGCCCGACCAGCGCAGCGGCGAAGCACGCCAGCCGCCGCTGTCCGCCGGACAGCTTCTTCAGGGGGCGGGAGGCGATCGGGGTGAGGCCCAGCTCGTCGAGCACGGCGTCCCGCTCGGCCCGCGCCTCGCGCAGTTCGAGCCCGCGCAGCCGTCCGGTCGTCTCGGCGGCCAGCGACACGGTCAGCTCGTCGAGGGCGGTGGACTCCTGTCCGAGGTAAGCGAGGATGCGCGCCGCCCGCTCGGGGTGACGCACGATGTCGTGCCCGAGGATCTCGACACTGCCGCTGTCGGGGCGCATGAGCCCGGTCAGCTGGCGTACGAGGGTCGACTTCCCGGCGCCGTTCGGCCCGAGCAGTCCGAAGATCTCGCCGCGCCTGATGTCCAGCCGTACCCCGTCGGTGGCCCGCACCTCGGGCGTACCGGGGCTGCCACGGCGTCCACGGACGGCCGGGTAGGTCTTGGTCAGCGCGCGCACCGAGCACACGACCTCGCCCCTGTGCCCGTCCCGGACTGCCTGTGCCGTGCGCGTACTCACGAAGGACGAGCCTACGGGGTCCGATGCCCCGTTATGCGCCCGGGGCCCTCGCCTCAGCCGGTCCACGAGCCGTCCTGGACCGGTTCTCAAAGGTCCGGCGCCCCGCGGAAGCGTCCACGCCCACCCGCAGCCGAGCAGCACACCCGGGGTCCGGCCCCTGCCCGGGCTCACTCCCCGGCAGGGGCGTGCTCCGCCGCCGTACGCACATCGATCTCCCGCCAGAACCCCGCCCTGATCGCATACCGGTCGTGCTCGTCGATCTGGTCGTCCTTGTGGGCGAGCAGCCCGAAGCGCGCCGCGTACCGCAGCAGCTCACCGTCCACACGGTGCGGGACCCGCGGGTACATCGTGGACAGCTTCTGCAGATGGCTCGGGTCGGTGAGCCGCTCCATCCAGCGGCGCGCGAAGACCTGCCCCACCTCGTACGGATCGCCGCCGACCGTGGTGATGTCCTCCTCGCGGTCGGCCCAGCGCTGCTCGGCGGAGGTGAGCTGGGCGAGGGTGGGCAGCGCGGCGGCCTCCGTGGACTCCGTGGCGCCCCCGGGGCGCTCGATCCACCCCTTGTCGGACGACCACCGCAGCGTCGCGCTCGCGGGGTGCTGGGGGGCCTGGACGCCCGGTGCGCGCAGTGCGGCGAGGTCCTTGGGCGTCGGCACGCCCTTGGGGGCGGGAACCCGCTCCTCGGCCCCGTTCGGCGACTCGGCGACGGGGCTGTGCTCCGCGGTCTCGGAGGGCCGCTCGGCCGCACCGGCGAGCGACGAGTCGGGCAGCGGCGCGGAGAGGATCGCGGCGATCTCGGGGCGCGGCACGGGCTGCGGCGCACAGATCCCGCCGAGGTCCTTGGCCCGTACGGCCTTGGTGATCCACGCCCGGTCCAGCACCCGGCGCTCGTCGGCCTCGGCGACCAGGTCCTCGGACTGGTTGTAGTCGCCGTCCGCGGCCTGCACGGCCCACAGGTGTACGGCGACGCCGTGCTCCTTGGCGGCCATCATGCCCGGCAGCAGGTCCCCGTCGCCGGTCACCAGGACCACGTCGGAGCAGGCGCGGTTGCGGGCCAGCTCGGTCAGCTCGGCGTGCATGGCGGCGTCGACGCCCTTCTGCGCCCACCGCCCGTCGCTGCGGGTCAGCGCGCCGAGGCGCACCGTGACCCGCGGCATCACGCGCAGCCGGCGGTGCTCAGGTTGCGGTACGCGGTCGGGCGCGCCGTCGAACCAGTAGATGCGCAGCAGGGGCCGCTCCGTGTCGGACTCGGCGCGCTCGCGCAGGCCCTGGATGAGGGCGGCGTGGTCGACGGTGATCCGGGATCGCGAAGGCTCCCCGGCGAGGAGACTGGCAGCAGCCCCGAGCAGATACCCGGCGTCCACCAGGACGATGCAGCGGTCCACGCGGTCCACCCTCTTTCCGGTTCCGGGAGGTTTGCTTCGGGCTTCCTTCGAGTCTGCCCGACGGCGCGGAGGTTAACGGCCCGAACTCGATCTTCGGCGTGGCGAATCGGGGGATAACGCTCCGACAGGGCTTATTACACAGGGTAATTCTCCGAAATGCACTGCTTGTCAGGCTATGTGAATGTGAATCTGGATCCGGCCCTGACCCCTAGGGCCCCACAGGAGGCAATCACCATGGCCAAGAACAAGAACCGCAAGCAGGGCGGCCAGCAGGACCGCTCCTCGCAGGCCGAGCGTGCGCAGGAGCAGGCGCAGCGGTCCTCGACGGAGGCTCACACGCCGATGTCGCAGGCCCAGGGCAGCCCGGCGGATGTCGCGCGCAAGCACCAGAAGCGCTTCGGCCACAACTGAGGTCACGCGTAAGGGCTGTTGAAGCCCAGGCACACACCGAGGGGCGCATCCGGCAACGGATGCGCCCCTCGCGTACATCATCTGATCCTGTCAGCTGATCCGTCAGCCCGCGAGGCAGGACGGGCCCAGCAGCACCTTCAAGTCGCCGAACAGCGCCGGATCCGGCTTCACCCGGTGCCGGTCGAGCCGCAGCACGGTGGTCTTGCGCGGGCCCTGGAGCCTGATGCGCACCTCGCTCTCGCCCTTGTGGTGGCTGAGGATCTCGCCGAGGCGGCTCACCATCGGCGGGGTGACCTTCAGCGCCGGGATCGTGAGGATCACGGGTGCGTTGGTGCCCGCGTTCGACAGGTCGGGGACCTGAAGCTCCATCGCGACCAGCCGCGGCACGTCCTCGCGCTTGTCGAGGCGGCCCTTGACGAAGACGACCGCGTCCTCGACGAGTTGGGTCGACACCAGCTGGTACGTCGCCGGGAAGAACATGCACTCGATGGAACCGGCCAGGTCCTCCACCGTGGCGATCGCCCAGGCGTTGCCCTGCTTGGTCATCTTGCGCTGGAGGCCCGAGATGATGCCGCCGATGGTGACGACCGCGCCGTCCGCGTGCTCACCTCCGGTGAGCTGGGAGATGCCCGCGTCGGCCTTGTCGGACAGCACGTGCTCCAGGCCGAAGAGCGGGTGGTCGGAGACGTACAGACCGAGCATCTCCCGCTCCTGGGCGAGCAGATAGGCCTTGTCCCACTCGTCGGTGGTGAACTCCACGTCGAGTCCGAAGCCGGGCTCGCTGGTGTCCTCGTCGCCCATGCCGCCGAAGAGGTCGAACTGGCCCTCGGCCTCCTTGCGCTTGACCTGCACCACGTTGTCGATCATCGGCTCGAACTGCGCGGTGAGGCCCTTGCGGGTGTGCCCCATGGTGTCGAACGCGCCCGCCTTGATCAGCGATTCCGTGGTGCGCTTGTTGCAGGCGACGGCCTCGACCTTGTCGAGGTAGTCCGGGAAGGAGGCGTACTTCCCCTTGGCCTTGCGGCTCTTGATGATCGACTCGACGACGTTCGTGCCGACGTTGCGGACGGCGGAGAGGCCGAAGAGGATCACGTCGTCGCCCTGCGCGGCGAAGTTCTGCTCCGACTCGTTGACGTTGGGCGGGAGCACCTTGATGCCCATGCGCCGGCACTCGTTCAGATAGATCGCGGACTTGTCCTTGTCGTCCTTGACCGAGGTGAGCAGGCCCGCCATGTACTCGGCGGGGTAGTTCGCCTTCAGGTAGGCGGTCCAGTACGAGACAAGTCCGTACGCGGCCGAGTGCGCCTTGTTGAACGCGTAGCCGGCGAAGGGCACCAGCACGTCCCACAGGGCCTGGATCGCCTCGTCGCTGTAACCGTTCTTCTTGGCGCCGGCCTGGAAGATCGTGAAGTTCTTGGCCAGCTCGTCGGGCTTCTTCTTGCCCATCACACGACGCAGGATGTCGGCCTCGCCGAGCGAGTACCCGGCGATGATCTGGGCGGCCTTCTGCACCTGCTCCTGGTAGACGATCAGGCCGTAGGTGACGGCCAGGACCTCTTCGAGGGGCTCCTCCAGCTCCTTGTGGATCGGGGTGATCTCCTGGAGCTTGTTCTTGCGGAGCGCGTAGTTCGTGTGCGAGTCCATGCCCATCGGGCCGGGACGGTAGAGCGCCGAGACGGCGGAGATGTCTTCGAAGTTGTCGGGCTTCATCAGGCGCAGCAGCGAGCGCATGGGGCCGCCGTCGAACTGGAAGACGCCGAGGGTCTCGCCGCGCTGGAGCAGTTCGAAGGTCGTCGGATCGTCGAGCGGGAGGGCCAGCAGGTCGAGGTCGACGCCCTTGTTGGACTTCACCATCTTGACGGCGTCGTCCATGATCGTCAGGTTGCGCAGGCCGAGGAAGTCCATCTTCAGCAGGCCGAGCGACTCGCACTGCGGGTAGTCCCACTGCGTGATGGTCACGCCGTCGGTGTGCCGCACCCAGACCGGGGCGTGGTCGACGATGGGCTCGCTGGACATGATGACGCCGGCGGCGTGCACGCCCATCTGCCGGACCAGGCCCTCGACGCCCTTGGCGGTGTCGATGACCTTCTTCACGTCCGGCTCGTTCTCGTACATCGCGCGGATCTCGCCCGCCTCGCTGTAGCGCGGGTGCGAGGAGTCGGTGATGCCGCTGAGGTCGATGCCCTTGCCGAGGACGTCGGCGGGCATCGCCTTGGTGAGGCGGTCGCCCATGGCGTACGGGTAGCCCAGGACGCGCGCGGAGTCCTTGATGGCGTTCTTCGCCTTGATCTTTCCGTAGGTGCCGATCATGGCGACCTTGTCGGCGCCGTATTTCTCGGTCACGTACCTGATCACTTCGACGCGCCTGCGCTCGTCGAAGTCGATGTCGACGTCGGGCATGGAGACGCGCTCGGGGTTCAGGAACCGCTCGAAGATCAGACCGTGCGGGATCGGGTCGAGGTCGGTGATGCCCATGGCGTACGCGACGATCGAACCGGCCGCCGAGCCACGGCCCGGGCCCACGGCGATGCCCTGCTTCTTGGCCCACATGATGAAGTCGGCGACGACGAGGAAGTACCCCGGGAACCCCATCTGGATGATGACGTCCATCTCGTACTCGGCCTGCTTCTGGCGGTCGTCGGGGACGCCGCCGGGGAAGCGGCGCTCCATGCCGATGCGCACCTCCTCCTGGAACCAGGTGACCTCGGTGTAGCCCTCGGGGATGTCGAACTTCGGCATGAGGTTCTTCGCCTCGAACATGCCGGTGGTGTCGATCTGCTCGGCCACCAGAAGGGTGTTGGCGCAGCCCTGCTGCCAGGCGTCCGAGGAGTCGACGGCGTACATCTCGTCCGTGGACTTCAGGTAGTAGCCGGTGCCGTCGAAGCGGAAGCGGTCCGGGTCGGAGAGGTTCTTGCCGGTCTGGATGCACAGCAGGGCGTCGTGGGCGGTCGCCTCGTGCGCGTACGTGTAGTGCGAGTCGTTCGTCACCAGGGGCGGGATGCCGAGCTTCTTGCCGATCTCCAGGAGTC
This sequence comes from Streptomyces sp. NPDC111507, assembly GCF_055638955.1. Taxonomy (NCBI): domain Bacteria; kingdom Bacillati; phylum Actinomycetota; class Actinomycetes; order Kitasatosporales; family Streptomycetaceae; genus Streptomyces; species Streptomyces sp. NPDC111507. The sequence continues at coordinate 393,681 of NZ_JBVKBU010000001.1, forward strand.
CGTCGCGGACCCGGCGCTCGATCTCGATGCCGTGGTCCATCAGCTCCAGGAAGTAGCGGTCCTTGCCGAAGATGTCCTGGTACTCGGCGGCCGCCTTCAGGGCCTCGTCGTACTGGCCGAGGCGCAGGCGGGTCTGGAGCTCGCCGGAGGGGCAGCCGGTGGAGGCGATGAGCCCCTCGGACCACTGGGAGATGGTCTCCTTGTCCATCCGGGGCCACTTCTGGAGCCAGCCCTCGGCGTACGCGTCCGAGGAGAGCTTGAAGAGGTTGTGCAGGCCGGTCCGGTTCGCCGCCCAGATCGTCTTGTGCGTATAACCACCCGAACCGGACACGTCGTCGCGCTTCTGGTGCGGCTGGCCCCACTGGATCTTGCGCTTGTTGCGCCGGGACTCCGGGGCGACGTACGCCTCGATGCCGATGATCGGTGTGACGCCCGCCTTCTTCGCCGTGTGGAAGAAGTCGTAGGCCCCGTGAAGGTTGCCATGGTCACTCATGGCGATGTGCGTCATGCCCATCTCATTGCAGGCATCGAACATGTCCTTGAGCCGCGCGGCACCGTCCAGCAGCGAGTACTGGGTATGGACGTGCAGGTGCGTGAACGGCGGCTTTGACACGGCTTCGGCCTCCAAGGAGAACAATCGTCGACAGGCTGCGGACAGTCTGGGGGGACAGCGTCGAAGTCTATGACGCGCCGCTGACACTGGAGACGAACACTGGGCGCGAAGCGCCTCAATGAGGGGCGGTGGTCGGGTGACGGGCGGGCCGATCACCCGTACCTTCGTCCGGGGCGCGGGGCACGCGCGCGTACCGTTCGTCCCCGGCGCGCGGGCACTCCCGCGTACCTTCGTCCGTTGGGAGAGGACGGAAGCAACCGTCCCGGCGGACGGACACGTCCTTCCCCCATGTCAAGCACCACCTGCACCAGGAGGCACCCAGCGATGTCGGTCCCGCAGCTCAGCGCCGAGCAACGCGGCGAGCAGATCCTCGCCGTCTTCGACACCGCCTTCGGCGAGCTCCTGGCCGCCGACCCGGCCGCGTTCCGCGTCAAGTTCCGCAAGATGGCGGCCTCCGCCTTCGCGTTCTACCGGGGCACGGCGGGCCTCTTCTACCACGACCTCACCGCGGAGATCGGGTTCGGGCCGAGGCGCGGCGGACCGTACCTGGACGAGCGCACCTCCCGCGTGTGGATCCACGGCGACCTGCACGCCGAGAACTTCGGCACGTACATGGACGCCAACGGCCGCCTGATCTTCAACGTGAACGACTTCGACGAGGCCTACGTCGGCCCCTTCACCTGGGACCTCAAGCGTTTCGCCGCCTCCGTGGCCCTCATCGGGTACGCGAAGGCGCTCAGTGACGACCAGATCACCGAGCTGGTCCAGGTGTACGCGGCGGCCTACCGCGAGCGCATCCACGCCCTGGCCACCGGCGCCAAGAGCGACGAGGTGCCTCCCTTCACCCTGGACACGGCCGAGGGCCCGCTCCTGGACGCGCTGCGTGACGCCCGCTCGCTGACCCGCTTCGGGCTGCTCGACTCGATGACCGAGATCCGCGACTTCGAGCGCCGCTTCGCGCCCGGCGGCGGCTCCATCGAGCTCGACGCGGCCACCCGCTACAAGGTGCTCGCGGCCTTCGACGGCTACCTGGAGACGCTCCCCGAGTCCTCCCTGGCCCGCCCCGACTCCTACCGGGTGAAGGACGTCGTCGGCCGCCGCGGCATCGGCATCGGCTCCGCCGGACTGCCTTCGTACAACATCCTTCTGGAGGGCAACAGCGACGCCCTGGAGAACGATGTCGTGATCTACATCAAACAGGCCCAGACCCCGGCCGTCTCCCGGCACATCACGGACTCCTCGATCCGCGAGTACTTCCAGCACGAGGGCCACCGCACGGTGATCTCCCAGCGTGCCCTGCAGGCGCACGCCGACCCGTGGCTGGGCTGGACCGAGCTGGACGGCGCCGGCCAGCTGGTCGCCGAGGTCTCGCCGTACGCGGTGGACCTGGACTGGGGCGACATCGACGACCCGGAGGAGATCGCCTCGGTCGTCGCCGACCTCGGCCGTGCCACGGCCACCATGCACGCCGCGGCCGACGACGAGAGCGGCCACTCGGAGCTGGTCCCGTTCTCCACCGAGCGGGCCATCGACGCGGCGATCGCCGCCGACGAGGACGGCTTCTCGGGCCTCCTGGTGGACTTCGCGCACAGCTACGGCGCACGCGCGCGTGCCGACCACCAGATCTTCGTCGACCTGTTCCGCAACGGCCGGATCCCGGGCCTGTAGGCACCCCGGACGACGGACCCACAACGCTCCCGTAACACATAGGAACCCTTTAGGGGGCCCTTACGGGAGCACGTGGGACACTCGGCTCCGCTATGGACATACCCGGGACCCAGCTCAGAGCCGTGCGCGCGGCACTGTTCACGGCTGTCGTCGTGACGCTCTCCACCGCGTCGCACGTACTGCTGTCCCGGGTCCCGCTGCCACTGGGCACCCTGGCGGCGATCGCCGCGGCCGTCTTCGTCATCGCCTACGCGCTGGCGGGCCGCGAGCGCGGCTTCGGCCGGATCGCCGCCCTGCTCATCCCGCTGGAGCTGACCGCCGACACCGTGTTCACCACGGGCCAGCACGTCTGTTACGGCAGGGCGGGCGGCCCCGTCGCGGGCCCGCTGCGCTCGGTCGGCTTCGACGTGCTGTGCGGCGGCGGCAGCGTGGGCACCCCGCTGGCCCACGTGACCGGCGGCAGCGGCGACCGTGCCGCCACCCTGCTCGCGCAGACCGACCCGGCCGCCGCCTGGCTGCTGCTCGCCGCCCACGTCAGCGTCGGGCTGCTCGCGGCCGCCTGGCTGCGCCGCGGCGACCGCGCCCTGGACCAGCTGCTGCGCGCGGTGGCCGCGGCCACCTTCCGGCCCCTGCTGATCGCGGTCGCCGCGGTGACCGTACGGCTCGCCCCGGTACGCCGGCTGCCGCGCCCCGCGCGCCGGAGCGCGGGCGCCCGCACCCGCCTGTTCGTCCACTCCCTGGGACGGCGTGGACCGCCGCTCTCGGCCGCTTTCGCCTGAACCATCGCTTCTGCGCGACAGCCCTTGAGCACCGGCAGTCCCCCCTACGTATCCCGCGTACGACGTGTACGCGTCCCCCATGGAGATCACCAACATGAGCAAGCGAAACAGCCAGGCGGCGAAGACGGCGGCCCGGGAGAAGCTGCGCCTCGAGCGCGAGCGCCAGGCCAAGCGCGACAAGGTCAAGCGCCAGGCCATCGTGGCCGGCTCCATCGTCGCCGTCCTCGCGATAGCCGGCGGCGTCGGCTACGCGGTCGTGCAGAACAACAAGCCGAGCTACTGGGCGGGCCTGAAGGACGCCAAGGTCGTCGCCCCGGCCAACACCACCGGCACCAAGGGCACCACCGTCGTCATCGGCAAGAGCACCGCCAAGAAGACCCTCAAGGTCTACGAGGACCCGCGCTGCCCGGTCTGCGCCCAGTTCGAGCAGACCGTCGGCTCGACCGTGAAGAAGGACATCGACGACGGCAAGTTCAAGTTCCAGTACGTCGGCGCCACGTTCATCGACGACAAGGACAACGGCCAGGGCTCCAAGAACGCGCTGAGCGCCCTGGGCGCCGCGCTGAACGTCAGCTCCGAGGCGTTCCTCGAGTACAAGACCGCGCTGTACTCGACGAAGTGGCACCCGGACGAGACGACCGACAAGTTCAAGGACGACGCCTACCTCCTCAAGGTCGCCGACACCGTTCCCTCGCTGAAGGGCAACACCGCGTTCCAGAACGCGGTGAAGAAGGGCACCTACGACGCCTGGGCGATGGCCATGTCGAAGACCTTCGACGACAACAAGGAGGGTGTGACCGGCACCCCGGGCTTCGTCATGGACGGCAAGCAGCTCAACGGCGGCACCCCGCTCCTGACGGTGGCCGACTTCGACAAGGTGGTGGACGCGGCCCTCAAGGGCTGACGCCGACGGGGAATCCGGCCTCCGCGTGAAGAGCGGGCGAACTTTCGTGGTTCGCCCGCTCTCGCGCGTACCGATCAGTAACCTGTTCGGTCGTGACCAGTCGATACAGATCATCCGAGGCGTCCCAGGGCCTCAACTCTCCCTCGCCCCGCCGCCGTACGGTCGTCAAGGCCGCGGCGGCGACCGCTGTCCTGGCCGGCCCGCTCGTCGCCGCCCTGCCGGCCCGCGCCGCCGCGGACGCCCCCGCCTTCCTGCACGGCGTCGCCTCCGGCGACCCGCTCCCGGACGGCATCCTGCTGTGGACCCGGGTGACGCCCACCTCCGCGGCGATACCCGGCTCCGGCGTCGGCCCCGACACCGAAGTCAGCTGGACCGTCGCCAAGGACAAGGCCTTCACCACGATCGTCTCCAAGGGCTCCCTCACCGCGACGGCCTCCTCCGACCACACCGTGAAGGCGGACATCCGCGGCCTGGAACCGGCCACGGACTACTGGTTCCGCTTCTCCGCGGGCGGCACCGACTCGCCCGTCGCCCGCACCCGCACCGCCCCGGCCGCCAACGCCGCCGTGGCGGGCCTGCGCTTCGGCGTCGTCACCTGTGCCAACTGGGAGGCGGGCTACTTCTCGTCGTACCGCCATCTCGCGGCCCGGAACGACCTGGACGCCTGGCTGCATCTCGGGGACTACATCTACGAGTACAAGTCCGGCGAGTACGCGGCGCGCGGCACGGTCGTCCGGCCGCACTCCCCCGCGAACGAGATCATCACCCTCGCCGACTACCGCACCCGGCACGGCAAGTACAAGACCGACCCGGACCTCCAGGCCCTGCACCACAAGGCGCCGGTCGTGGCGATCTGGGACGACCACGAGTTCGCCGACAACGCCTGGTCCGGCGGCGCCGTCAACCACACCGAGGGCGCCGAGGGCACCTGGACGGCACGTCAGGCCGCCGCGAAGCAGGCCTACTTCGAGTGGATGCCGGTACGCCCGGCGATCGCGGGCACCACCTACCGCCGGCTGCGCTTCGGCAAGCTCGCCGACCTCTCCCTGCTCGACCTGCGGTCCTTCCGCTCCCAGCAGGCGTCCACGGCCAGCGGCACGGTCGACGACCCGGACCGTACGATCACGGGCCGGGCCCAACTCGACTGGCTGAAGGCCGGGCTGAAGGCGTCCGACACCACCTGGCGGCTGGTCGGCAACTCGGTGATGATCGCGCCGTTCGTCATCGGCTCGCTCACCGCCGACCTGCTCAAGCCGCTCGCCAAGCTGCTGGACCTGCCGCAGGACGGCATCGGCGTCAACACCGACCAGTGGGACGGCTACACCGACGACCGGCGTGAACTCCTCGCGCATCTGCGCTCGAACGCGATCGGCAACACGGTGTTCCTCACCGGCGACATCCACATGTCCTGGGCCAACGACGTGCCGGTGGACGCCGGGACGTACCCGCTGTCCGCGTCGGCCGCCACCGAGTTCGTGATCACCTCGGTGACCTCCGACAACCTCGACGACATCGTGAAGGTCCCCGAGGGCACGGTCTCCGCGATCGCCGCCCCGCTCATCCAGATCGCCAACCGGCACGTCCACTGGGTCGACACCGACCGCCACGGATACGGCGTCCTGGACATCACCGCCGACCGCGCGCAGATGGACTACTACGTCCTGTCCGACCGCACGAACGCCAACGCGACCTCGTCCTGGGCTCGTTCGTACCGCACGCGCACCGGAACCCAGAAGGTCGAGCGCACCTACGACCCGGTATAGAAATCAATTCCGGGCGTGGGGAAGATCTTGATAGCGTCGAGCGCATTGTCTGATCGTCATACCGACGGTCCGTCAGTTCTGTCACGATTGGAGTCACATGGCCACCCCCCAAAGTGTCCTGACGAAGACCGCAGTGCTCGGCGCCGCCCTGGCGCTCGCCGGACTCACCGCCACATCCGCCGAGGCGCAGGAAGCCACGGCGGCAGCGGCACCGGCGTTCGTCAACCTGACGACGGCCGAGAGCTCTCCCATATACGCCCAGCCCACCTCCTCGTCGACGAGGTACCGTACGGAGCCGCGGGGCACGACCCTGCGGATCCAGTGCTCGACCACCAAGACCCCCTCGGGGGAGCGGTGGTTCAGGATCTACGACTCCAAGCCGACGTCCTGGGTGTGGTCCGGTCACTTCCCGTCGCTGGTGCACCCGCCCAAGGAGTGCTTCCCGGGCTAGGTTCTCCGACGTTCCACAACGCCGGTAGTCGCAGGTGACCTAAGTGGAACAGACGGGCCCGGGTCATCCAACAGATGACCCGGGCCCGTCTGTTGGAAGCCTGTCACCCCGGTGCGGCGGACCGCTACAGCGAGTCCAGGAAGCCGAGCGCCACCCGCCAGGTGGCCTCAGCGGCCTCCTCGTCGTAGTCGGGCAGGCCGGGGTCGGTGTACAGGTGCCCGGCACCGGCGTACCGGTAGATCTCCACGTCCGCCCCCGCCCGCTGCATCTGCAGGTACCAGGCGCTCAGCCAGTCGTCCGTCTCGAACGGGTCCGGCTCCGCGACGTGCAGCTGGACCGGCAGCTCGTCCACCGACGCGCTCTCGGCGATGTCCGACGTGCCGTGCAGGAGCAGCAGCCCAAGGGCCTTCTCGTCGCCGAGCGCCAGGGTCTGCGCGATGGAGGCGCCGAGCGAGAACCCCGCGTACACCAGGCCGCGCTCGGAATAGGGGGCGGCGGCCAGGACGGCGCGTCTGAGCAGCTCCTCCTTGCCGATCCCGTCGTTGAAGGCCATGCCCTCCTCCACGGTCTCGAAGGTGCGGCCCTCGAAGAGGTCCGGCGTCCACACCTCGTGCCCCGCGGCACGCAGCCGGTCGGCCGCCGCGCGCACCGCGGGCCGGGGCCCGTAGGTCGAGTGAAAGAGCATGATGTTCATGCGCCCCATGGTGCCAGCCAGGACTGACAGCCCCGGATCGAGGACCGGGGACCAGGGCGACATGTTCAGGGCGGCCCCAAGCCGGTTACGGTCTCAGGCATGGAGAACGTACTGCGTCCCCTGATCGTCGTCGGTGGCTCGGTCGTGCTCACGCTGCTCATCGGATGGGCCGTGGACCGCGTACTGCGCAAGGCCGACGCCCGACACCAAGAGACCTCCCTGTGGGGCCTGCTGCGCCGCGCACGGGTCCCCTTCCAGCTCGTGCTGTTCGCCGCCCTGCTGCGCGGCTCGTACGACCAGGCGAAGCTGCTCGTGGAACACCGGGTCGGCGTCGGCCGCGCCCTGACCCTGATCCTCATCGGGTCCGCCGCGTGGCTCGTGATCCGCATCGCGACGGCGATCGTCGAGACCTCCTACACCCGCTACGCGAACGCCCACCGCGACCCGGCGCGGGTGCGCCGGGTGCGCACGCAAGTGACGCTGATCCAACGGGTGGTGTCCGCGGTCGTCGCCGTGGTGGCCGTCGCCTCGATGCTGCTCACCTTCCCCGCGATGCGCGCGGCCGGTGCCTCGCTGCTGGCCTCGGCCGGCATCCTCGGCATCGTCGCCGGTGTCGCCGCCCAGTCCACGCTGGCGAATCTCTTCGCCGGGCTGCAGATCGCCTTCGGCGACATGGTGCGCCTCGGCGACACGGTCGTGGTGGACGGCGAGTGGGGCACCGTCGAGGAGATCACACTGACGTTCCTGACGGTACGCACGTGGGACGAGCGCCGGATCACGATGCCTGTCTCGTACTTCACATCCAAGCCCTTCGAGAACTGGTCCCGCGGCACCCCCCAGATGACCGGCATCGTCTTCTTCCACGTCGATCACTCGGCACCCGTCGAGGCGATGCGCGAGCAGCTCCGCGACATCCTGCGCGAGTGCCCGGCCTGGGACGGCCGCGACTACGGCCTCGCCGTCACCGACTCCACCCCCAACACCATGCAGGTGCGCGCCCTGGTGACCGCGAAGGACGCGGACGACATCTGGACGGTACGGGTCACGGTGCGCGAGCGCATGATCCGCTGGCTCACCGACATACACCCCTACGCCCTCCCCCGCGTCAACACGGCCGAGGCGATCCTGCCCCTGAGCTGGCCCAACGGCCGCCCCCACCGTCCGGACCACGACGACACCGACGGCGCGATAGCCGCCCCCACGACCCCCCACACCCCCGACCCCCCACGAACGGGCCCAGGCCGAGCCTGACCACCCCAGGACCCGACCCCCGCACCCTCGCACCCCCCGCAGGCGGCAGGCGGCAGGCGGCAGGCGGCAGGCGGCAGGCGGCAGGCGGCAGGCGGCAGGCGGCAGGCGGCAGGCGGCAGGCGGCAGGCGGCAGGCGGCGCAGAGTATCCGTGTGCCTCTCCCCCGCAGCCGCCGACGGCGCATCACCCCCACAAGCGACCGTCACTTGTCAGCAGGGTGGAAACGGGCGGTGCGTGGGCGGGAGAACACTCTCAACGCAAACTACGTACGTCCAGGTGCCGCAGCACCCGGTCCACGATCTCCGGATCCGCCCCCGGCTCACTCCGCGCCGACAACACCTCATGCCGCGCCGCGCTCAACATCTCCCCCTGAATCCGCCGCAACCGCTTCACCCGTCGAGCCCGCTGCTCATGCGCCTCCCGCCGCTCCTCGTCCCCCAGATCCGGACTGATCCGCGTCCCGATGTCGAAGGCCCGCCGAATCAGCTGCTCGGACAGCTCCTCCGGCAGCTCCTCCACCTCCTCGATCTCCTTGAGCCGCCGCTTCGCCGCCTTCGCCGCCCGAACCGCCAGCTCCTTCTCGAACGCCTTCTCGACGCTCTCGTCGGCCCGCACCCCGAGCCTGCGCACCAGCCACGGCAGCGTGAGCCCCTGGAGCACCAGCGTGGCCATGATCACCCCGAACGCGATGAAGATGATCTCGTCCCGGTCGGGAAACGGCGACCCGTCGTCCATCTTCAGCGGAATGGCCAGCGCGAGGGCCACGGAGGCGACTCCCCGCATCCCCGACCACCACATGATCACGGTCTCCCGCCACGAGGTCGGAATCTCCTCGTCGTAGTCCCGTTTCGCGTGCAGCCGCTTCGTGAGCCACGTCGCCGGCATCAGATACGCCAGCCGTACGAACACCACGACGGCGACGATCGCGGCGGCCCAGCCCAGCATCTCGCCCCACCGCCCCGACGCCGTCCTGATCGCGTTGTGCAGCTCGAGCCCGATCAGCCCGAACGCGACCCCGGTGACCAGCGTGTCCACCACGTCCCAGAACGTGTACCCGGCGAGCCGCGTCAAGACGTCGTCGGCATCGGTGGCGTACTCCGCGAGGAACAGCGCGGTGGTGAGCACGGCGAGCACCCCCGACCCGTGCAGCTCCTCCGCAAGGACGTACGACGCGAAGGGCACCAGCAGCGTCATCCCGATCTGCAGCGTGGCGTCACCGAGCAGCGACATCAGCTTGTTCGCCGCCCACCCCAGCGCCAGCCCGATGGCGACCGCGACCACGGCGGACAGCACGAGATCGAGCCCGGCCCGCCACGGCGAGAAGGTGCCGCTCACGGCGGCGGCGATCGCGACGTGGTAGAGCACGATGGCCGTCACGTCGTTGAAGAGCCCCTCGCCCTCCAGGATCGACACCAGTCGGCGGGGCAGCCCCAGTTGCCCCGCGACGGCTGTCGCGGCGACCGGGTCGGGCGGCGCCACCAGCGCGCCCAGGGCGACGGCGGCGGCGATCGGCAGCCCCGGCACGATGGCGCTCGCGACGAAGGCCACAACCGCCGTGGTGACGAACACCAGCGCCACGGCGAGCAGGAAGATCGGCCGTTTGTTGGCGGCGAACTGTCTCCACGAGGTGCGTCGCACCGAGGCGTACAGCAGCGGAGGCAGCAGCAGGGGCAGGATCAGCTCCGGCGGGACGTCCACGTTGGGCACGAAGTCCAGCACGGCCAGCACGATCCCGAGGAGCGTCATCAGGACAGGCGCCGGCAGCCCGAACCGGTCCCCCACCGGGACGCTCACCACGGCCCCGAGCAGCAGCACGAACAACAGGGCCAACTGATCCACGGTCAGCGCTCCGGCAAGGTCTAGGCGATCAAGGAAGAGCCAGACCTCAAGCCTGCCACGCGCCTACGACAATGCCCGCCCGGCAACCCGCGTGCGACGAACCCCGTCTCACACGGCCTTGCGCATCGCCCGGTGGTCGATCCCGGCGTCGAGGAACTCCTCGCCGTACGCCACGTACCCGAGCCGCTCGTAGAACCCCATCGCCTGCGTCTGCGCGTGCAGGTCCACCGCCGCGAGGCCACGCGCGCGTGCCGCGTCCTCGATGGCCCGTACGAGGGCCACGCCGACGCCGAGCCCGCGCGCCGCCTTCGTCACGGCGAGCCGGCCGAGCGAGCCGACCGTCAGGTCGCCGTCGGTCTTCGCGGCGGCCTCCGAGCCGTACAGGAGCCGTCCGGTGCCCAGCGGCACCCCGTCCTCGCGGATCGCCAGCACATGCAGGGCACCGGCGTCGTACGCGTCGTACTCGATGTCCTCGGGGACGCCCTGTTCGCCGACGAAGACCTCCTTGCGCACCGCGAAGCACGCCTCACGGTCCGCGGCGTCCTCGGCCACGCGCACCACGTAGGCGCCGTCCCGCGCCCCGTCCGAGCCGCTCACGCGTAGCTCTCCTCACGCACCTTGTCGAGCGCCTTCTGCAGGTCCTCGGGGTAGCCGCTCTCGAACTCCGCCCACTGCCCGTCCCCGGGGTGCTCGAAGCCGAGCCGCACCGCGTGCAGCCACTGCCGGGTCAGACCGAGCCGCTTGGCGATCGTCGGGTCCGCGCCGTAGGTCAGGTCCCCCACGCAGGGGTGGCGGTGGGCCGCCATGTGGACACGGATCTGATGGGTGCGGCCGGTCTCCAGCTTGATGTCGAGCAGGCTGGCCGCCCGGAACGCCTCGATCAGGTCGTAGTGCGTGACGGACGGCTTGCCCTCGGCCGTCACCGCCCACTTGTAGTCGTGGTTGGGGTGCCGGCCGATGGGTGCGTCGATGGTGCCGCTCATCGGGTCGGGGTGCCCCTGGACCAGCGCGTTGTAGCGCTTGTCGACCGTGCGTTCCTTGAACTGCCGCTTCAGTGAGGTGTACGCGCGCTCCGACTTGGCCACGACCATCAGCCCGGAGGTGCCGACGTCCAGCCGGTGCACGATGCCCTGCCGCTCGGCGGCACCCGAGGTCGAGATCCGGTATCCGGCCGCCGCGAGGCCGCCGATCACCGTCGGACCGCTCCAGCCGGGGCTCGGGTGCGCGGCGACACCGACCGGCTTGATGATCACGACGATGTCGTCGTCGTCGTGCACGATCTCCATGCCCTCGACGGGCTCGGCGACGATCTGCACGGGGGCGGGAGCCTGCGGCATCTCCACTTCGAGCCAGGCGCCGCCGTGCACCCGCTCGGACTTTCCGACCACCGAGCCGTCGACCGTGACCTTCCCCGCCGCGGCGAGCTCGGCGGCCTTCGTGCGGGAGAAGCCGAACATGCGGGAGATGGCGGCGTCGACGCGCTCGCCCTCCAGGCCGTCGGGCACGGGCAGGTTGCGGATCTCGGGAATGGTGCTCACCCGTCGAGTATGCCGGACGGGTCGGACACCGCCGGACCACCGCCCGAACAGCAGTGCCCGTGGACCTGCCTCCAGACGTCCTTCCAGACGTCCCGTACGCCACTCCGTGCGGCCGGTCAGTCCTTGTGGACCGTGCCGTCCGGGTCGAGCCCGCGGAAGGACAGCAGCACGATCAGGACGCCGCCGCAGACGATCGCCGAGTCGGCCAGGTTGAAGACCGCGAAGTGCTTGGGCGCGATGAAGTCCACGACCGCGCCCTCGAAGATCCCGGGCGCGCGGAAGATCCGGTCGGTCAGGTTGCCGAGGGCACCGCCCAGCAGCAGACCGAGCGCGATCGCCCAGGGCAGGCTGTAGAGCTTGCGCGCGAGCCGCGCGATCACCACGATCACGGCCGCGGCGATCACCGTGAAGATGATCGTGAACGCCTCGCCGAAGCCGAAGGCCGCACCCGCGTTGCGGATCGCCTCGAACCTCAGCCAGTCCCCGATGATCTGGATCGGCGCGTGATGCTCCAGCTTCGCGACCACGATCAGCTTGCTGACCAGGTCGAGGGCGTACGCCAGGGCGGCGACCGTGAACAGGACGGCGACCCTGCGCCTGCCCCTGGGCCCCTCGGCCGGGGCCCCGGTCCCTTCCACGGTCCCTTCCACGCCGGACTGCTCCGGCTCGGCGCCCCCCGCTCCTGGGGTATCCGGCGTACCGATGATGCGCTCCGCCTCTGCCACGTGAGTGAGTCCCTCGACCTAGGTGCCTGACTGAGGACGAGGGTACGGCACACCCCCCGGCGCCCACGTGCGCAGGAGCCCTCCCGCGCGAATCAGTAGCGGCGTTCCTGCTTCTGCTTGCACTCGACGCACAGGGTGGCTCGCGGGAAGGCCTGCATCCGCGCCTTGCCGATGGGATCGCCGCAGTTCTCGCAGAGCCCGTAGGTGCCCGCGTCGAGCCGCTCCAGGGCTCGCTCGGTCTGCTCCAGCATCTCGCGCGCGTTGGCCGCCAGGGCCATCTCGTGCTCGCGTGTGATGTTCTTCGTGCCGGTGTCCGCCTGATCGTCGCCCGCTCCGTCGCCGGAGTCGCGCATCAGGCCCGCGATCGCCTCTTCGGACGACGAGATCTCGGTGCTCAGCCGCAGCGCCTCGGACTGGAGTTCGGCGCGCGCCTCCGCGACCTCCTCCGGGGTCCAGGGGTCCTCACCGGGGCGCACCGCGAGCTCGCCGGGCTCCACCGCGGCGATCCGCGCCTTGGGGACAGCGGTGGGGTTCTGCGCCGCCGTGGCCGTGCCAGGAGTCTTCTTCGCAACCACCGTCGTGGCTCCCGTCGTCTTCGCGGCCTTGGCCGCGCCTTCGGCCGCGGAAGCGACCGACTTCTTCGCCGTGCTGGTGCTTTTCCTTGCCGTGCCGCTGCTCTTCCTGGCCACGCTCTTGCCGTCGGCCTTCTTGGCCACCGCCTTCCGGGCGACCGTTTCCTTGGTCACCGCATCCTTGGTCACCGCTTCCTTGGCCACGGATTTCTTGGCGCCCGCCTTCTTGGCGACCGCTTTCTTGGTGGCTCCCTTCGTAGCGGCCGTTTTCCCGGTGGCCGCCGCCTTCTTGCCGACAGCGGCTTTCGTGGCCGTCTCGGTGGGCGGCTTCGCGGCGGTCTTCGTGGCGGTGTTCACCGGATTGGCCGCATGCGCCGCGGGCGCCACCGACGCGCTCTTCTTGCCACCCACGTCCTTGGCCGCCGGACCCGTGGATCTGCTGGACGCCGACTGCTGTACGGCGGTCTTCTTCGCCACCATGGCCGCGGCTCCTTCACATATTGTGATTTTGCGCGCAAATCGTGCTGGGACGATAAATCGACTTCTTGTCCGCGGCAACCGGGCGCACCAACGTTTCGTCCGCCCCGCGGGTCCCTCGCGAGGAACCTGCATGCGTTGTGCCCAGCTCCCCGCCAGGTAATCCGCCAGGTCCGGCGTCCCAGGATCCGGACGCCCGTGCCTCGCCGTTCGGGTCACCGCGCAGGCCGCGGGACGCCCCGGACGTCCCCGGCGGCGCACCCCGGAAAACCGGTCGGCCGCTGTCCGCGCGGCGCCGTACACTGGGCGCAGCGAGAAGCGTGGATGGGGACGAGTAGCGGCGTACGCGGCCAGGAGCGACCCGGGGACGGTGGAAGCCCGGGGGCGAGCGCGACGCGAAGATCACCCCGGAGCCGCCGGAAGAAAGCCGCAGCGAGTGAGCAGCGGCCGGTAGAACCGGCATCGCGACCCCAATGAGGGGGCTCACTGGTGCACAGCACGCACCGGGGAGCCAAGGAGGGTGGTACCGCGGGAGCGCGCCGCGCACGGCGTCCGCAGCATCCAGGAGATGGCTGCTCAGGCTCTCGTCCCTCCGGACGGAAGGCAGAAAGTCCGCCGGAGGAAGCTCGCTGATGACAACGCCGACGTACCGCCAGGTGCCCGCCCAGGTCGACCTGCCCGCGCTCGAGCACGCCGTGCTCGACTTCTGGCGCGAGCAGAAGATCTTCGCCAAGAGCCTTGAGCAGTCCGAGGGCCACCCCGAGTGGGTGTTCTACGAGGGCCCGCCCACCGCGAACGGCATGCCGGGCGCCCACCACATCGAGGCGCGCGTCTTCAAGGACGTCTTCCCGCGCTTTCGCACCATGCGCGGCTATCACGTGGCCCGCAAGGCCGGCTGGGACTGCCACGGCCTCCCGGTCGAGCTCGCGGTGGAGAAGGAGCTCGGCTTCACCGGCAAGCAGGACATCGAGGCGTACGGCATCGCCGAGTTCAACGCCAAGTGCCGCGAGTCCGTGACCCGTCACACCGACGCGTTCACCGAGCTCACGAACCGCATGGGCTACTGGGTCGACCTGGACGACGCGTACCGCACGATGGACCCCGAGTACGTGGAGTCCGTGTGGTGGTCGCTCAAGGAGATCTTCAACAAGGGTCTGCTCGTCCAGGACTACCGCGTGGCCCCGTGGTGCCCGCGCGACGAGACGGGTCTGTCGGACCACGAGCTGGCACAGGGCTACGAGACGGTCGTCGACCCGTCCGTGTACGTCCGTTTCCCGCTCACCTCCGGTCCGCTGGCCGGCCAGGCCTCGCTCCTGGTGTGGACGACGACCCCGTGGACGCTGGTCTCCAACACCGCGGTCGCCGCGCACCCCGAGGTCACCTACGTCGTCGCGACGAACGGTGAGGAGAAGCTCGTCGTCGCCTCGCCGCTCGTCGAGAAGGCGCTCGGCGAGGGCTGGGAGGCCACCGGTGAGACCTTCACCGGCGCCGAGATGGAGCGCTGGACCTATCAACGTCCGTTCGAGCTGGTCGAGTTCCCGGCCGAGGCCCACTACGTGGTCAACGCCGAGTACGTGACGACCGAGGACGGCACGGGTCTGGTCCACCAGTCCCCCGCCTTCGGCGAGGACGACCTCAAGGTCTGCCGGTCGTACGGACTGCCGGTGGTGAACCCCGTCCGCCCGAACGGCACCTTCGAGGAGAGCGTTCCGCTCGTCGGCGGTGTCTTCTTCAAGAAGGCGGACGAAAAGCTCACCGAGGACCTCCAGCAGCGCGGTCTGCTCTTCAAGCACATCCCTTACGAGCACAGCTACCCGCACTGCTGGCGCTGCCACACCGCGCTCCTCTACTACGCGCAGCCGTCCTGGTACATCCGCACCACCGCCATCAAGGACCGTCTCCTCCAGGAGAACGAGAAGACCAACTGGTTCCCGGAGTCCGTCAAGCACGGCCGCTTCGGTGACTGGCTGAACAACAACGTCGACTGGGCGCTGTCCCGCAGCCGCTACTGGGGCACCCCGCTCCCGCTGTGGCGCTGTGAGGAAGGCCACCTCACCTGTGTCGGCTCCCGCGCCGAGCTCTCCGAGCTGACGGGCACCGACCAGTCGAACCTGGACCCGCACCGCCCGTTCATCGACGAGATCACCTTCGCGTGCCCGCAGGACGGCTGCGGGCGGACGGCGACACGCGTGCCGGAGGTCATCGACGCCTGGTACGACTCGGGTTCGATGCCGTTCGCGCAGTGGGGCTACCCGTACAAGAACAAGGAGCTCTTCGAGAGCCGCTACCCGGCGCAGTTCATCTCCGAGGCCATCGACCAGACCCGCGGCTGGTTCTACACCCTCATGGCGGTCGGCACCCTCGTCTTCGACAAGTCGTCGTACGAGAACGTCGTGTGCCTGGGCCACATCCTCGCCGAGGACGGCCGCAAGATGTCCAAGCACCTGGGCAACATCCTGCAGCCGATCCCGCTGATGGATCAGCACGGCGCGGACGCGGTGCGCTGGTTCATGGCGGCCGGCGGCTCCCCCTGGGCGGCCCGCCGCGTCGGCCACGGCACCATCCAGGAGGTGGTGCGCAAGACGCTCCTGACCTACTGGAACACGGTCGCCTTCCAGGCCCTGTACGCCCGCACCTCCGACTGGGCCCCCTCCGAGGCCGATCCGGCCCCGGCCGACCGCCCGGTCCTCGACCGCTGGCTGCTGTCCGAGCTGCACGCGCTCACCGATCAGGTCACCCAGGCACTGGAGGCGTACGACACCCAGCGTGCCGGAAAGCTCCTCTCCGCGTTCGTGGACGACCTCTCGAACTGGTACGTGCGCCGCTCCCGCCGCCGCTTCTGGCAGGGCGACAAGGCCGCGCTGCGCACCCTGCACGAGGTCGTGGAGACGGTCACGCGGCTGATGGCCCCGCTGACCCCGTTCATCACCGAGCGGGTCTGGCAGGACCTGATCGTCCCCGTGACGCCGGGCGCCCCCGAGTCCGTACACCTGTCCTCGTGGCCGGAGGCGGACCTGTCCGCCATCGACCCGGAGCTGTCGAGGCAGATGGTCCTCGTCCGGCGTCTGGTGGAGCTGGGCCGCGCCACGCGCGCGGAGTCGGGCGTCAAGACGCGCCAGCCGCTGTCCCGCGCGCTGGTCGGGGCGATCGGCTTCGAGTCGCTCGACGGGGAGCTGCACGCGCAGATCACCGAAGAGCTGAATGTCACCTCCCTCGCCTCCCTCTCCGAGGTGGGCGGCTCGCTGGTCGACACCACGGCCAAGGCGAACTTCCGCGCGCTGGGCAAGCGCTTCGGCAAGGGCGTCCAGGCGGTCGCCAAGGTGATCGCCGAGACGGACGCGGCGGCCCTCTCCCTCGCCCTGCGCGAGGGCACCGCCTCGGTGGAGGTCGACGGCGAGACGGTGACGCTGGCCGCGGACGAGGTCATCATCACGGAGACCCCGCGCGAGGGGTGGTCGGTGGCGTCCGACTCGGGTGCCACGGTCGCTCTGGACCTGGAGATCACCGAGGAGCTGCGGCAGGCGGGTCTCGCCCGTGACGCGATCCGGCTGATCCAGGAGGCCCGCAAGAACAGCGGCCTCGACGTGGCCGACCGGATCGCTCTGCGCTGGACGTCCACCGACCCGGCCGTCATCGCCGCCCTGAACGAGCACGCCGCGCTGATCGCCGACGAGGTCCTCGCCACCGACTTCGCCCAGGGCGAGGCCGACGGCACCTACGGCGCCCCGTTCACCGACGAGGGCCTGTCCCTCACCTTCCGCCTCCGCAAGGCGTAGCACCTGCCCCAGGGGGGCGGGGAACCGCGCGACCAGCCCCCACCGGCCCGCAGCCGAAGAACGAAGGCCGGGGCCCACCAAAGATCTTGGTGGGCCCCGGCCTTCGGCGTTGCGTACCCCGTACAGATGCCCCAAGGAACCGCACGCGCGCCCGAAACCTCCCCGCCCGAAACGGCACGGCAAAAGGGCGGAGCCCCGGAAAGATCCGGGGCTCCGCCCTGAACGCTGCCGACGCCTAAGGCGTACTCAAGGCCGTCAGTTGTCGTCCTCGTCGATGAGGAACCCACGCATCGGCGAGGGGGCCTGCTGCATCGGCGACGGCCCCTGGGGCCGTACCGGAGCCATCGGCTGGGTCATGGCCGGCGACATCTGCTGCTGCCCGCCGTAGGAGGGCGCCGCCGGTGCCGGGGCACCGCCCATGCCCTGACCGCCGTACGACGGCGCACTCGCGCCGGCCGGAGCCATCGAGGGCGCGGAGGGCGACGGCAGGGAGGCCGTGGCCGGAGTGCGCGGCGGGGCGAGCGAGTCGTCCGCCTGCGTCTCCAGCTGGCGCAGCTGCGACTCCAGGTAGGACTTCAGACGCGTACGGTACTCGCGCTCGAAGCCACGCAGGTCCTCGACCTTGCGCTCCAGCGTGGCGCGGGCGGACTCCAGGGAGCCCATCGCGACACGGTGCTTCTCCTGCGCGTCCCGCTCCAGCGCGTCGGCCTTGGCACGGGCGTCACGCTCGAGACCCTCGGCGCGGCTGCGGGCCTCGCCGACGATCTTGTTGGCCTCGGAGCGGGCCTCGGCGATCGCCTGGTCGGCGGTCTGCTGAGCCAGCGAGAGGACACGCGCGGCGCTGTCGCCACCGGGACCCTGCTGCGGCATCTGCGGGCCGTGACCGCCCATGGGTCCACCCATGGGGCCGCCCATCGGGCCACCCATCTGCTGCTGCATCTGAGGCTGCATCTGGCCCGGCATCTGCTGCTGCATCTGCTGACCGGGGCCCTGACCCATGGGGCCCTGCCCCATCGGACCCTGACCCATCGGACCCTGACCCATGGGGCCCTGACCCATCGGACCCTGACCCATGGGGCCCTGGCCCATCGGACCCTGACCCATGGGGCCCTGGCCCTGCTGGCCGCCCTGGGCGCTGGGGCCCGCGGGCAGCTGCGGCGCACCGCTCGGCAGCTGGGGCGGGCCACCCATGGGGCCACCCATCTGCTGCTGCGGCGGGCCCGATATGCCGGCGGGTACGGGCGCACCGGGACCTCGCATGCCCTGCGGCGGGCCCTGCTGGTCCTGCTGCTCGGGCGGCTTGCGCATGCCCTGCTGCTGGTTCTGCGCAGCCGCGCGCGTGGCCGCCGCCAGTTTGGCGCGCAGGTCCTCGTTCTCGCGGAGCAGTCGCGTCAGTTCGGCTTCGACCTCGTCGAGGAAGGCATCGACCTCGTCCTCGTCATAGCCTTCTCGGAGGCGGACGGTCGTGAACTGCTTGTTCCGCACGTCCTCGGGGGTCAACGGCATCTCTTCACCTCAACGTAGTCGTCGGCATTCGGCAAGACCGTATCGTTCACAGCCGGCTCACGACGGAGATCAGGATGTAGACGATGATCATCAGTACGAAGAAGGACAGGTCGAGCGCCACGCCCCCGAGACGCAGCGGCGGAATGAACCGCCGCAGAAGCTTGAGCGGTGGATCGGTGACAGTGTAGGTGGCCTCGAGAACGACCACCATCGCCTTGCCGGGTTGCCATGAGCGGGCGAACTGGAAGACGTAGTCCATGACCAACCGGAAAATCAACACGACGAGGAAACACGTCAGCGCGACGTAGAGAACCTGCCCGACCACGCTCATGATCCGTGCTTCCCTCTCCCCTGTTTCCTTGCCTTGATCCGGTCCTGCGTCTCAGCTCTGGTTGAAGAACCCGCCCTCTGCGATGCGGGCCTTGTCCTCCGCCGTGACATCGACGTTAGCAGGCGACAACAGGAACACCTTCTGCGTCACCCGCTCGATGCTGCCGTGGAGACCAAACACCAAACCGGCCGCAAAGTCGACAAGTCGCTTCGCATCTGTGTCATCCATCTCAGTCAGATTCATGATCACCGGGGTGCCCTCACGGAAGTGTTCCCCGATGGTACGGGCCTCGTTGTAGGTCCGCGGGTGAAGCGTGGTGATCCGGTACGGCTCTCGTTCCGACACGACCTTGGGCATGATCACCGGTGCGTTCTTCTCCAGGCTTGCGCGTTCTTGTGTGATGGATGCCACGGGCGCGATGCGCGCCGGACGGCTGGATTCCGCAGTGAGCGAAGCGGAATGCGGCACCGGATCGCGAGGCGCCGGAGGCTGCACCATCCGTACCGATTCATCCCTTTGGGACTGATGTGCCTGATGCGACTGGTGGGGCGGCTCGTGCCGCCGCCGGTCACGCTCGGGCTCCGGGTCGAGCTCGGGCTCGAACTCGTCATCGGGGTCGAAACCCCTGCCGTCGTACCCATCGTCCTCCACGAGGCCGAGGTAGACCGCCATCTTGCGCATCGCGCCGGCCATGCTCTGAGTCCTCCGCTCTGTGGTGGATCGGCTGACGAATTGCCAAGTGCCCGCGATCCACGAGGTCGTTATGCCCGCCAGTGGCGGTAATGACCATATTTTCTGCTGTGGTCCGACTTCTTGGCGACGTTACCCGAGCCCGGGTCGGACTCCGAGTACCGCCGTACCGACGCGTACATGTGTCGCTCCGGCCGCCACGGCCTGCTCGAGGTCCGCACTCATCCCTGCAGACACCATGTTCGCAGCCGGATGCGTGCGGCGCATAGCAGTCGACAAATCCATCAGCCGCGCGAACGCCGCTTGTTGGCGCCCGGCGTACGCCCCGGTGAGCGGTGCGACGGTCATGAGTCCGTCGAGCCGGAGCCCGGGTGCCCCGGCGATGAGGTCGGCCAACTCTTCGATTCCGCCGACTCCGACGCCTCCCCGCTCACCCCGGCCGCTCTCCTGCGCGTCCAGTGCGACCTGGATGAGGCAGCCCACCTCGCGCTCCACCCGCACCGCTTCCGTCGACAGGACCGTGACAAGCCGGGCACGATCCACGGACTGCACCACATCCGCGTAACCGACCACAGAACGGACCTTGTTGGTCTGCAACTGACCGACAAAATGCCACGAGAGGGGCAGATCCGAGCAAGCCGCGGCCTTGGGCGCCGCGTCCTGGTCCCGGTTCTCGGCGACGTTGCGCACACCGAGCTCCGACAGGATCCGCACATCGCCGGCGGGGTAGGTCTTGGTGACCACGATCAGGGTCACCTCTTCACGCTTGCGCCCGGCGGCCACACAGGCCGCCGTGATGCGCTCTTCCACTTTCGCCAGATTTTCGGCGAGTTGAGCCTTACGTTCCGTCATGCCCCATCAGTCCAGCCAGACATAGCCCGCGAGCCGCCCGGTGGTGCGGTCCCGTCGGTACGAGAAGTGGTCGTCCGACTCCAGCGTGCACACCGGCGACTGCGCCCGGTCGCACACCCCGAGCCGTTCCAGCTGTGCGTGCACTCCGGCGGTCACATCGACCGCGGGAGTGCCCCAGCTGGTCTCGGCGAACGCCGCCGGCTCGACGGCGGCGACTTCGGCGCGCATCTCGTCCGGCACTTCGTAGCACCGGCCGCAGACCGCGGGTCCGGTGCGGGCGACGATCCGCTCGGGCTCGGCGCCGAGTTCCACCATGGCCCGTACGGCGGCGGGGACGACCCCGGCGACCATGCCGGGCCGTCCCGCGTGGGCGGCGGCCGCGATCCCGGCGACCGGGTCGGCCAGCAGCACGGGCGTGCAGTCGGCGGTGAGGACGGCGAGGGCGAGCCCGCGCCGCGCGGTCACGATCGCGTCGACGGACGGGATCTCCGCGGAGAGCCACGGTCCGTCGACCACCGCCACGTCCGGCCCGTGCACCTGGTTCATCCAGACGACCAGGGCCGGGTCCAGTCCGAGCGACTTGGCGGCCAGTTCACGATTGGTCTGTACGGCGTCGGGGTCGTCGCCGACCGCTCCGCCGAGGTTGAGCTCCTCGTACGGAACGGCGCTCACCCCGCCCCACCGGTCGGTGAAGGCGAAGTGCGCGCCGCTCACGGTGCTCGTTTCGGAGCGATGTCCTATCACTTCAGGAAGTCCGGCACGTCCAGCTCCTCGGCCGCGCTGTCCGAGTAGGCGCGGGACGGCGGGACCGGCGGAGCGACCTGGACCTCGTTGACCGGCTCCGGGGTGGGCTCCGGGGCCTCCTTCGGCGTGACGCTGCCGAGCGAGCCGAAGGACGGGCGGCTCTCGGCGGCCCGCATCGGCGCGGGCTCCTCGCGCTGCTTGGCGGAGGTGGAGCCGAGGATGTTGTCCCGCTTGGCCGGCGGCTGGCCGCCGTCGAAGCCTGCGGCGATCACGGTGACCCGCACCTCGTCGCCGAGCGCGTCGTCGATGACCGCACCGAAGATGATGTTGGCCTCGGGGTGTGCGGCCTCGCTGACCAGCTGGGCAGCCTCGTTGATCTCGAACAGACCGAGGTCGGAGCCGCCGGAGATGGAGAGCAGGACGCCGCGTGCGCCGTCGATGGAGGCTTCCAGGAGCGGCGAGGAGATCGCCATCTCGGCCGCCGCCACGGCGCGGTCGTCGCCGCGGGCCGAGCCGATGCCCATGAGCGCGGAACCCGCCTCGGACATCACGGACTTGACGTCGGCGAAGTCGAGGTTGATCAGACCGGGCGTGGTGATGAGGTCGGTGATGCCCTGAACACCGGACAGCAGGACCTGGTCCGCCGACTTGAAGGCGTCGAGGACGGAGACCTGGCGGTCCGAGATGGACAGCAGCCGGTCATTCGGGATGACGATGAGGGTGTCGACCTCTTCGCGGAGTTCCGCGATGCCGTCCTCGGCCTGGTTGGCGCGACGCCGTCCTTCGAAGGTGAAGGGGCGGGTGACCACGCCGATGGTGAGGGCGCCGAGCGAGCGGGCGATGTTGGCCACGACGGGCGCGCCGCCGGTGCCGGTGCCGCCGCCTTCACCGGCCGTCACGAAGACCATGTCGGCCCCCTTGAGGACCTCCTCGATCTCCTCGCGGTGGTCCTCGGCCGCCTTGCGGCCGACGGCCGGGTTGGCTCCGGCGCCGAGTCCGCGCGTGAGTTCGCGGCCGACGTCGAGCTTGACGTCGGCGTCGCTCATCAACAGAGCTTGCGCGTCCGTGTTGATGGCGATGAACTCGACGCCCTTGAGACCGACCTCGATCATCCGGTTGATGGCATTGACACCACCGCCGCCGACACCGATGACTTTGATGACTGCGAGGTAGTTCTGCGGTGCTGCCACGTCGAAGGCCTCTCGCCTCGAGTTACGTGTCGTCGCCTCGCACGCTCGCGATCCGACGACTGATGCCGAATGGGACGGTCCGAACGCCGACCCGAACCCTAACGCTGAAGTTTAGGGTTACCAGTGTGTCTGTTCCTTGGACTCTTCCGAACAGGACACTAAGTCGACAAGTGGCGCACGTTCAACGAACACGCCGAACCTCCCGTTTTTCTTTTCACCCTATGTGATCAGCCGTAGCGCTGCCCAACCAGGGTGCTGGCCTGCGCTGATGTGCGTCAACTCCCCGATGACGCAGGCGCGATGGGGGCACTCACATCGAAGTGCCGGGCCCCCGGAGCTGCTTTCATGAGAGCGGTGAGCGTCCTGGCCTTCGCGCCGCCCTTCTCGCCGCTCCCCCACTCGACGCTGCGTCCGCCGCTCAACTCCAGCGAGATCGAGTCGTACGAACGGACCTTGACGATCCGGGTGTCGCGACGGACAGCGGCCGGAATGTCCCCGGCCACCCCCACCGCCTCGCGCACCAGCCGGTCGACCGGGAAGCGGCGCAGAACGGCCGCCCTGGACTTCGCGGGCACGGCCAATTCCAGTGTGGGCACACCCCTCGGGGCAGCCGAAACCGTCGCGAAACGCACACCCTTGGCGTCCACTTCGACGCACTTGCCGCCGTTTCCGGTGTTTTCGAGAATGAGTACCGGGGTGCGTTCGGTCACTTTCAGCCCGATTCCGTGCGGCCAGGAACGGACGACATCAACCGAGTCAATTCGGGGCAATTTCCGGCGCAATCGCGCCTCAATGGTGTCGGTATCGATGGAAATCAGCGGCGATCCGACCGACACGTCGGCCGCGTCGCGCACTTGCCGGTCCGTCAGGACCCGCACCCCGGAGACCGACACCTTCTCGGCCCGCAGCCACGGCGAGCCGTAGAGCAGCCAGAGCACGGCCGCCGTCGCCAACACCACCGCGATCAAAAGGATGATGAGCATACGAAGGCGACGCAACCGCCTGCGGCGGGGCGAGCCGGACTCCAACTTCTGCCGTTCACCGCGCTCGGCGGTCGTCGGTCCGGCCACGCTCCCTGCCTTCCCTCATGCGGTCCTAGCGGTGGCGAGAGGCGATCGCCTCGTACACCATGCCGACGAGCAGGTCGTCGGCGTCCCGGCGGCCGAACTCGCTGGCGGCGCGGGACATCTCGTACAGCCGGTGCGGGTCGGCGAGCACGGGCAGCACGTTCTGCTGAACCCACGCAGGCGTCAGCTCCGCGTCGTCGACAAGGAGCCCGCCACCGGCCTTGACCACCGGCTGGGCGTTCAGCCGCTGTTCGCCGTTGCCGATGGGCAGCGGGACGTAGGCGGCCGGCAGCCCGACGGCGGAGAGTTCGGCGACGGTCATCGCGCCCGCGCGGCAGAGCATCATGTCGGCCGCCGCGTACGCGAGGTCCATCCGGTCCACGTACGGTACCGGGATGTACGGGGGCATTCCCGGCATCTGGTGGACCTGCGGCAGTTCGTTCTTCGGGCCGACCGCGTGCAGGATCTGGATACCGGCCTGCTGGAGGTAGGGAGCCGCCTGCTGGACGACCTCGTTGAGGCGCCGTGCGCCCTGGGAGCCGCCGGAAACCAGCAAGGTCGGCAGCGAGGGGTCGAGACCGAACGCGGCGCGCGCCTCGGGGCGTACGGCGGCCCGGTCGAGGGTGGCGATCGAGCGGCGCAGCGGGATACCGATGTAGCGGGCGCCGCGCAGCTTGTTGTCCGGGGTCGAGACGGCGACCTGCGCCGCGTACCGGGAACCGATCTTGTTGGCGAGGCCCGGCCGGGCGTTGGCCTCGTGGATCACGATCGGCACGCCGAGGCGCTTGGCAGCGAGGTAGGCGGGCAGCGCCACATAGCCGCCGAAGCCGACGACCGCGTCCGCCTTGGTGCGCTCCAGGACCTGCTCGGCCGCCTTGATCGTGCCGCGCAGCCGCCCCGGGACGGTGATCAGCTCGGGGGTGGGCTTGCGGGGCAGCGGAACGGCGGGGATCAGCGCGAGTTCGTAGCCCCGCTCCGGTACGAGCCGGGTCTCAAGTCCGCGTTCCGTGCCCAGGGCCGTGATCCCCACGGTCGGGTCCTGCCTGCGCAGGGCGTCCGCGAGGGCGAGCGCGGGCTCGATGTGGCCGGCGGTCCCCCCGCCGGCGAGTACGACATGCACCGAAATTCACCGCTCTCCGGACGAACGCGCCGCCGAGGCACGCCGTCGCATCGTGTTCCATCTCCGAGGCCCCGCGGCCCCCGCGGAGCCTCTCACCGCAGCACGCTTTCTACCAAAGCGGGGTTGCCGCATCGCAAGCGCCGCCCGCGCAGCGGGCTCGTCGCGTGCGAAGGCGATCAGCAGCCCGATGGCGAACATGGTCGGCAGCAGGGCGGACCCTCCGTAGGAGAACAGCGGGAGCGGGACTCCGGCGATCGGCAGCAGACCGAGCACCGCACCGATGTTGATCACGGCCTGGGCCGTGATCCAGGTGGTCACGCCTCCCGCGGCATACCTCACGAAGGGGTCCTCCGTGCGTCCGGCCACGCGGATACCCGCATAGCCTAGAGCCGCGAAGAGGGCGAGCACCGACAGCGTCCCCGCGAGGCCGAGTTCCTCCCCGGTGATGGCGAAGATGAAGTCGGTGTGCGCTTCCGGGAGTTGTCCCCATTTTTCCACACTGGCACCGAGGCCGGAACCGAACAGTCCGCCGGAAGCCAGCGCGTAGATACCGTGCACGGCCTGCCAGCAGGTGTCGTTCGGGCCGGGTTCGGTGGCGCCGATGCAGGCGAGCCGGGACATCCGGTTGGGGCTCGTCTTGATCAGGATGAAACCGATGGTCACGGCGACCGCCAGCACGCCGCCGAACAGCCTCGTGGGCGCCCCGGCCAGCCACAGCAGGCCGAAGAGGATGGCGGTGAGGATGATCGCCGTGCCCATGTCGCCGCCGAGCATGATCAGCCCGAGCAGCAGGAAGGTGCCCGGGACGAGCGGCACCAGCATGTGCTTCCACTGCGCGAGCATGCCCTTGTCCTGCTTGCGGGCGAGCAGGTCGGCACCCCAGAGCACGAGCGCGAGCTTGCCGAACTCGCTGGGCTGGATCTGGAACGAGCCGCCGAGGGAGATCCAGTTCTGGTTGCCGTTGACCGCCACTCCTATCCCCGGGACCTGCACGAGGATCATCAGGAAGACCGCGCCTGCCAGGATCGGATACGCCAGCGCCCGGTGCAGTTTCACCGGTACCCGCATGGCGATCAGGAGCAGCACGGTGCCGATGGAGGCGGCGAGGAACTGTTTGCGGAAGAAGAACGACCCCGGCAGCGACAGCTGCAGCGCTGTGATCATCGAGGCCGAGTAGACCATCACGAGGCCCAGCACGG
Source organism: Streptomyces sp. NPDC111507 (assembly GCF_055638955.1). Classification (NCBI taxonomy): domain Bacteria; kingdom Bacillati; phylum Actinomycetota; class Actinomycetes; order Kitasatosporales; family Streptomycetaceae; genus Streptomyces; species Streptomyces sp. NPDC111507. The sequence goes on from NZ_JBVKBU010000001.1 coordinate 419,429, forward strand.
TGATCAACAGGCTGCTGCCGAAGATCAGATAGTACGCGGTGAGCGGACGGTCCCAGGCCTTGCGGGCGCGCAGGACGAGCAGGCGCAGGGGGTTGTCGCGCGACGAACGGGGGCGTCCGGCGGGGCGCCGTGGGGCACGCTGGACGGGGGGACGGCCAGTACGGCTACCGACCATCACCGGCTCCGTCCGCCATGCCCCGGGAGGGCGTCCCACAGGGCGATGGAGGCCCCCACAATGGCGTCACGCGTCCCTCCCAATGGTCCCGGGCGCGCCCGGACCGTCCGAGACCCGCCGTCAGGCGCTCGCGCCGAGTTCGCGGACCGCCTGCGCGAACGCGTCCCCGCGCTTGTTGTAGTTGGCGAACATGTCCATGGAGGCACAGGCCGGCGCCAGCAACACCGTGTCGCCCTCGCGGGCGAGCCCCCGCGCCTCCCGAACCGCCGCGAGCATCGCCCCAGTGTCGGTCCGGTCGAGGTCGACCACGGGTACTTCCGGCGCGTGTCGCACCAGGGCTTCACGGATCAGAGCCCGATCCTCGCCGATGAGCACGACGCCCCGAAGTCGCTTGGCCGACTTGGCGACCAGCTCGTCGAAGGTCGCGCCCTTGGCGAGCCCGCCCGCGATCCACACGATCGACTCGTAGGCCGCCAAAGAGGCTTCCGCGGCATGCGTATTGGTCGCCTTGGAGTCGTCGACGTACGCCACGCCGTCCACGTCGGCGACGAGCGCGATGCGGTGGGCGTCCGGCGTGAAGGCCCGCAGCCCGTCCCTTACGGCCGCGGCGGGCACCCCGAAGGCGCGTGCCAGGGCCGCCGCCGCAAGGGCGTTGGCGATGTTGTGCGGGGCGGGCGGGTTGACGTCGGAGACCTCGGCCAGTTCCTGGGCGTTCTTCTGCCGGTTCTCGACGAAGGCGCGGTCGACCAGGATGCCTTCCACGACGCCGAGTTGGGACGGTCCGGGGGTGCCGAGGGTGAAGCCGACCGCCCGGCAGCCCTCCTCGACGTCCGCCTCGCGCACCAGGTCCTCGGTGGCCTTGTCGGCGAGGTTGTAGACGCAGGCGACCCGATTGCCCTCGTAGATACGGCCCTTGTCGGCGGCGTACGCCTCCATGGAGCCGTGCCAGTCGAGGTGATCGGGTGCCAGGTTCAGCACGGCGGCCGAGTGCGCGCGCAGCGACGGCGCCCAGTGCAGCTGGTAGCTCGACAGCTCCACCGCCAGGACGTCGTACCGCTCCTCACCGAGGACCGCGTCCAGGAGCGAGACCCCGATGTTGCCGACGGCGGCCGTGCGCAGCCCGGCCGCCTTCAGGATCGAGGCGAGCATCTGCACGGTCGTGGTCTTGCCGTTGGTGCCGGTGACGGCCAGCCAGGGGGCCGCGTCAGGGCCTCTCAGCCGCCAGGCCAGTTCGACGTCGCCCCAGACCGGGACGTCCGCCGCGGCGGCCGCGGCGAACAGCGGCTTGTCCGGCTTCCAGCCGGGCGCGGTGACGATGAGCTCGGTGCCCTCGGGCAGGGTGGCGCCGTCACCGAGGCGCACGGTGATCCCGAGCGCCTCCAGCTCCGCGGCCTGCGCCCGGGAGCGCTCGTCGTCGCCGTCGTTGACGACCGTGACGACGGCACCGAGGCCGTGCAGCACCTTGGCCGCCGGGATGCCGGAGACGCCGAGCCCGGCGACGGTGACGTGCTTGCCCTGCCAGTCGGTCACTTCTTTGCTGCCCATCCTGCGTAGAAGAGGCCCAGACCCACAATGACGCACATGCCCTGGATGATCCAGAAGCGGACCACGACAAGGACTTCGGACCACCCCTTTAGTTCGAAGTGGTGCTGGAGTGGTGCCATGCGGAAGACGCGCCTGCCGGTGAGCCGGAAGGAGCCGACCTGGATGACGACCGACATGGTGATCAGGACGAAGAGGCCGCCCAGAAGTGCGACCAGCAGCTCCGTGCGGGAGCAGATCGCGAGGCCGGCGAGCGCGCCGCCGAGGGCCAGCGAGCCGGTGTCACCCATGAAGATCTTGGCGGGCGAGGTGTTCCACCACAGGAAGCCGAAGCAGGCTCCCATCAGGGCGGAGGCGACGACCGCGAGGTCGAGTGGATCTCGTACCTCGTAGCAGGCGGCCGGGTTGGTCAGGGTCTGCGCGTTGGCGCAGGACTCCTGGAACTGCCAGACACCGATGAAGGTGTACGCGCCGAAGACCATGGTCGCGGCGCCGGTGGCGAGACCGTCCAGACCGTCGGTCAGGTTCACGCCGTTCGACATGGCGAGAATCATGAACAGGGCCCAGACCACGAAGAGCACCGGGCCGATGGTCCAGCCGAAGTCCTCCACGAAGGAGAGCCTGGTGGAGGCCGGAGTGTTGCCGTGATTGTCCGCGAACTGCAGCGCGAGGACCGCGAAGGAGATGCCGACGATCAGCTGACCGGCCATCTTCGCCTTGGCCCGCAGACCGAGCGAACGCCGCTTGACGATCTTGATGTAGTCGTCCAGGAAGCCGACCAGGCCCATGCCGGCCATCAGGCCGAGCACCAGCAGACCCGAGAAGGTCGGCGGCTTGCCCGTGATCACCTTGGACAGGAAGTACGCGATGATCGTCGCCAGGATGAAGGCGATACCACCCATGGTCGGAGTACCGCGCTTGCTGTGGTGCTCCTTCGGGCCGTCGTCGCGGATGTACTGCCCGTAGCCCTTGCGGGCCAGCAGCTTGATCAGCAGCGGGGTCCCGATCAGGGTCAGGAACAGACCAATGACTCCTGCGAACAGGATCTGGTTCATCATCGGGCCGCGACCTCACCCTCGGCACCGTCGTCGAGCAGCGCCTGCGCCACCCGTTCGAGCCCGACCGACCGGGACGCCTTCACGAGCACGACGTCCCCCGGGCGCAACTCGCTGCGCAACAGGTCGACAGCCGCCTGTGCGTCGGACACGTGCACCGACTCCTCACCCCACGAACCCTCGTTATATGCGCCCAGTTGGAGCCAGGAAGCTTCCCTGCCCCCGACCGCGACGAGCTTGCTGACGTTGAGTCGGACGGCGAGCCGCCCGACCGCGTCGTGCTCGGCGAGCGCCTCGTCCCCGAGCTCGGCCATCTGACCGAGCACCGCCCACGTCCGACCCCCTTGTGCCTGTGAGGCTTTGCCCATTGCCGCGAGCGCGCGCAGGGCGGCTCGCATGGACTCGGGGTTCGCGTTGTAGGCGTCGTTGACGACCGTCACGCCGTCCGGGCGCTCGGTGACCTCCATCCGCCAGCGGGAGAGGGAGCCCGCCTCGGAGAGCGCGAGGGCGATCTCGTCTGCGGACATGCCCAGCTCATGGGCGACGGCGGCCGCGGCGAGCGCGTTCGACACGTGATGCTCACCGTACAGGCGCATGGTCACATCGCTGCACCCGGAGGGTGTGTGAAGCCTGAATGCGGGCTGTCCAGCGTCCGTGAGACGGACGTTCTCGGCACGTACGTCCGCTTCGCCGGACTCTCCGAAGAGGATCACGCGCGCTTTCGTCCGGGACGCCATGGCGCGTACGAGGGGGTCGTCGGCGTTGAGGACGGCGACACCGCCCGCTTCCGACGGCGGAAGGCTCTCGACGAGCTCGCCCTTCGCCTGTGCAATCTGTTCGCGGCCGCCGAACTCACCGATATGGGCGGTCCCGACGTTCAGGACGAGGCCGATCCTCGGTGGCGTGAGGTCCGTGAGGTAGCTGATGTGGCCGATGCCGCGGGCGCCCATCTCCAGGACGAGGAACCTGGTCTCCTCGGTGGCGCTCAGCGCGGTCAGCGGCAGCCCGATCTCGTTGTTGAGCGAGCCGGGCGTGAAGACGGTCGGCGCCTTGCTCCGCAGGACCTGGGCGATCAGGTCCTTGGTGCTGGTCTTGCCCGCGGAGCCGGTGAGGGCCACGAGGGTCGCGCCGAGGCGTTCGACGACGTGACGCGCGAGGGCGCCCAGGGCCGCCTGCACGTCCGCGACGACGATCGCGGGCACGCCGACGGGCCGGGAGGCCAGTACGGCGACCGCGCCCGCCGCGACGACGGCCTCGGCGAAGTCGTGGCCGTCCACGCGCTCGCCGACGAAGGCGACGAAGAGGCTGCCTGGCTCCACTTCACGGGAGTCTCTGACGACCGGTCCGGTGACCTGTACCGCCGGATCCGGTATGTCGTACGTCTGCCCGCCGACGACTGCTGCGATCTCGGCGAGAGAGAGGGCGATCACAAGTTCATCCCTGGGTCTTCTGGATAGCTTCGCGAAGCACCTGGCGGTCGTCGAAGGGACGCACCACCCCGGCGATGTCCTGGCCCTGCTCGTGGCCCTTGCCCGCGACCAGCACGGTGTCGCCGGGCCGCGCCCGGGCGACGGCGGCGGCGATGGCGGCGGCCCGGTCCTCGAAGACCTGGACCTCGCCACGCTCGTGCGCCGGCACCTCGGCGGCGCCCGCGAGCATCGTCGCGAGGATCGCGAGGGGGTCCTCCGAGCGGGGATTGTCCGATGTCAGTACGGCGGTGTCGGCGAGCCGCGCCGCGGCGGCGCCCATCGGCATCCGCTTGGTCTTGTCACGGTCGCCACCGCAGCCGAGCACGATGTGCAGCCTGCCCTCGGTGACCTTGCGCAGCGCGCGCAGGACCGATTCGACGGCGTCCGTCTTGTGGGCGTAGTCGACGACCGCGAGGTAGGGCTGGCCCGCGTCCACGCGCTCCAGGCGGCCCGGCACCCCCGGGACGGCGGCGATGCCGTCGGCGGCGGTCTGCGGGTCGATCCCGGCGACGGCGAGGGCGACGATCGCGGCGAGGGTGTTCGCCACGTTGAAGGGACCCGCGAGCGGCGACTTGGCGGTGATCCGCTCGCCCTTGGGACCGACCGCCACGAACGCCGAGTCCATCGGGCCGACCTCGACCTCCTCGGCGCGCCAGTCGGCGTCCGGGTGTCCTTCGGCGGAGAAGGTGACGACGGGGACGGTGGCCTCCTCGGCCAGCCTGCGCCCGTACTCGTCGTCGAGGTTGACGACGCCGAGTTTGCTGCGTTGCGGTGTGAACAGCTGCGCCTTGGCCCGGAAGTAGTCCTCCATGTCGGAGTGGAACTCCATGTGTTCCGGGCTGAGGTTGTTGAAGACGGCGATGTCGAAGACACAGCCGTCGACCCGTCCGAGGACCAGCGCGTGGCTGGAGACCTCCATCGCGACCGCGTCGACGCCGCGCTCGCGCATCACCGCGAACAGCGCCTGGAGGTCGGTTGCTTCGGGGGTGGTGCGCTCCGACTTGATGCGCTCCTCGCCGATGCGCATCTCCACGGTGCCGATCAGGCCGGTGGAGCGGAGCGTTTTCAGCCCGCCCTCGACGAGATAGGCCGTGGTGGTCTTGCCGGAGGTGCCGGTGATGCCGATCTGGAGCAGATCGCGTCCCGGGTGGCCGTAGATGGTGGCCGCGAGCTCTCCCATCAGGCCGCGCGGGTCGTCGACGACGAGGACCGGCAGCCCGGTGGCGGCGGCGCGCTCGGCGCCGGTCGGGTCGGTCAGCACGGCGACCGCGCCGAGACCGGCCGCCTGCGTCACGAAGTCGGCGCCGTGCAGGCGGGCGCCCGGCAGCGCGGCGTAGAGGTCTCCGGGGCGCACCGCGCGGGAGTCATGGGTGATGCCCGTGACCTCCGCACTCGACGCCGGGGCGGTGACACCCAGCTGATCGGCGAGCTCCGCGAGGGGTGTGGCGGAGTTCTGGACCGGTCGCGGCGGCCCCGGATATGTCACAGGAACGCCCTTCTGGGTGGTTTGGGACTGATCAGCGTGTGGCACGGCGGTGAGCGTACCGGGCGCACCCCCGCCGGAGCGAAGCGAGGGGCGTGGCGAGCTGTGGTTCCCGGAATCCGGGGTGATCGTTGTCACGAGCTGGTTCCTGGTCCGTTGTGCGTGCGGTCTTGTCCGGGTCCTGGCCGGACCCTGATCAAGCCCTGATCAGGGGATATGGCCGGAATCGATCACGGCGTGAAGGTCACGGGCAGATTGGCGGCCCCCGCTCCGGTGGGCGGGACCTGGAGGGTCTTGAGCGCGAACTCCATGACCTGCTTGTAGATGGGTCCGCAGATCTGTCCGCCGAAGTAGCTGCCCTTGGTGGCGTTCTGGATCGCGCAGTAGACGGTGATCCGGGGCTTGTCGGCGGGGGCGAATCCGGCGAACGACGAGGTGTAGCCGTGGTACTTGCCGGTGGCCGGATCCACGCGGTTGGCCGTACCCGTCTTGCCCGCGACCCGGTAGCCGGGGATGCGCGCCTTGGCGCCGGTGCCCTGCTCGTCGTCCACGACGGACTCCAGCATCTGGGCGAGGGTCTTCGCCGTCTTCTCGCTCACGACCCTCGTCTTCTTCGGCTGGGCGGCCGGGGTGAACAGGCCGTCGGGTCCCTTCGCGCCGCGCACCAGCGTCGGCTCGACGCGTACACCGCCGTTGGCGATCGTCGAGTAGACGGAGGCCGCCTGCATCGCGTTGATCGACATGCCCTGGCCGAAAGGAATCGTGTACTGCTGGGAGGTCGACCACTTGTCGGCGGGCGCGAGGATGCCCTTCGTCTCGCCGGGGAAGCCGAGCCCGGTATAGCTGCCGATGCCGAACTTGCGCAGATACGAATAGAGGACCTGGTTCGCCTCCTTCTGCGTCTTGCCGAGCTGGCCGGTCGCCAGGATGGTGCCGATGTTGCTGGACTTGGCGAGCACGCCGTTGAGCGTCAGGTTCCAGGTCGCGTGGTCGACGTCGTCCTGGAAGAGGCGGTCGCCGCGGTGCAGCCGGTTGGGCACGACCACGTGCGTCTCGGGCGTTGCGGCGTTCTCCTCCAGTACGGCTGCCATCGACATGACCTTGGCGGTGGAGCCGGGTTCGTACGCGTCCTGGAGGGCCGCGTTGCCCAGGGCCGCCGCGTTGGCCTGGGTGAGGTCGTTGGGGTCGAAGCCGGGCGAGTTCGCCATGGCGAGGATCTCGCCGCTGCGTGCGTCCTGCACGATCACGTACCCGCGGTCCGCCTGGGACGCCTTCACCTGCTGGGTGATGGCGTTCTGCGCGGCCCACTGGATGTCGCGGTTGATGGTCAGCTCGACGTCCGAGCCCGCCACGGCGGGGGTCTCCGTCGACCCTACGGTCGGCACCTGACGGCCGCCGGACTGGGCGTAGCGGATCTTGCCGTCCTTGCCGGCGAGTTCCTTGTTCAGCTTCTGCTCGACTCCGCCGCCGCCCTTGCCGTCGGCGTTGACCCAGCCCAGTATCCCGGCGGCGAGATCACCGTTCGGATACACGCGCTTGCTGGCCGGGACCGCGACGACGCCCGCGAGGAAGTTGACCGTGCTCTTGTCGGTCTCCGCCTTGACCGCGAGCGTGTTCCTCAGGTCCTTGATCTGCTTCCAGACCTGGGGGGTCTGGCGGTGCGCGAGCAGGGTGTAGCGGGTGTTCTTCGTACGGAGCTTCTTGGCGACGGTGTCCACGTCCTGGCCGAGGATCGGCCCGAGCAGTGCCGCGGCCTGCTCGGGCGCGTCCGTCACCTTCGTCGTTTCCTGCGTGAACATCGTGGGGTCGGCCGTGATGTCGTACGCGTCCACGCTCGTCGCGAGCTCCACGCCGTTGCGGTCCGTGATCCCGCCACGGGTGGCGGCCAGGGTGCGGCCGACATACCGGTTCTGCTCGGCCTTCGCGGCGTAGGCGCTGGCGTCCACGGCCTGCACCTGGAGCAGGCGTACGACGAAGGCGATCATCACCAGTGTCAGGGTGAGGCTGATCATGCGCAGCCGGGGACGGGGGCTGCCCAGCCGCAGGGCCTGTGGGCCGCCGGGCCGGGGCGCGCCCGGGCGGCGCGCGGGGCGGGCGCCGGGGCCCGGACGCCGCTGGCCGCCGGGGCGTACGGGCCTGGCGGGGCCGGGCACACGACGGCGCGGCGGTTCCCTGTCGGACACTTCCGTCACCTGCCGGGGGTCGAGGAGGGCTGCGCGGACGGGGTGGGGGCGGGGGCCTGCGGGGTCGGGATCCGCGGGGTGGGGGTCTGCGGGGTGGCGGTGCCTGCGGAGGGGACGGCGGCCGCCGGGGCGCTGGTGGCCGGGGCCGTGGTCCGGGTGAGGGCGAGAACCTCGGGCGGGCGGACCACCGGGTTGCGTGCGGAGGACTGCTGGGCGGCCGTTCCGGGAACACCCTTGACGCTGCCGTCCGGGTTGAGGAAGGCCGGGTCGCCGCCGGGCACCATGCCCAGCTCGCGGGCGCGGCGCTGGAGGGCGTCGGGCGCGGAGTAGGTGTCCACGTCCCGCTGCAGCGCCTGCTCCTCGTCGGTGAGGCTCTTGGTGTCCCTCTGCAGGTCGTCCAGGTGGAACGAGCCCTCGCTCAGGGCGGAGTTCAGCACGAGGAGGCCGATCAGGCCGCCGCCGAGCAGGAGCACGACGAGCAGGACGAAAGGGGTACGGGCGGCATGTCCCCCGCCGGCGGGGAGAAGCCGGGCGAGCCGGGCGGCCCGCCCCCTGAGTTCGGGTTTCCTACTCACTCGATCTCCCCCTCCTCGTGCCTCACTCGGCGTCCTCGCGGATGCGCTGAGCCCCGCGCAGTCGTGCGGGAGCCGCTCGCCGGTTCTCGGCGACCTCTTCCTCGGTGGGAAGTTCGGCACCGCGGGTGAGCAGCTTGAGCCGGGGCTGGTAGCGCTCGGGCACGACCGGCAGACCGGGCGGCGCGGTGGTGGCGGCCCCGGCCGCGAACACCTGCTTGACCAGCCGGTCCTCCAGCGAGTGGTACGACAGAACGGCGATCCGGCCGCCGACGGCGAGCGCCTTCACGGCCGCGGGAATCGCCCGCTCCAGGACGCTGAGCTCCCCGTTGACCTCGATGCGCAGGGCCTGGAAGGTGCGCTTGGCGGGGTTGCCGCCGGTGCGCTTGGCGGCCTGCGGCAGGGAGTCGCGGATCAGCTCGACGAGCCGCGCGCTGTTGCTGAAGGGTTCCTTCTCGCGTTCGCGCACGACGGCGGAGACGATCCGCTTGGCCTGCTTCTCCTCGCCGTACGCGCGCAGGATCCGCACCAGTTCGCCCGGCGGGTAGGTGTTGAGCACCTCGGCCGCGCTGATGCCGGTCGTCTGGTCCATCCGCATGTCGAGCGGGGCGTCCTGGGCGTAGGCGAAGCCCCTGTCTGCCTCGTCGAGTTGCATGGAGGAGACGCCCAGGTCGAACAGGACGCCCTGGACACGGGGGATGCCGAGGCGGTCGAGCACCTCGGGCAGTTCGTCGTAGACCGCGTGCACGAGGGTGGCACGGTCACCGAAGGGGGCGAGCCGCTCTCCGGAGAGGCGCAGCGCCTCCTTGTCGCGGTCGAGGGCGACGAGACGGGCCTCGGGGAACCGGGTCAGCAGCGCCTCGCTGTGGCCGCCGAGTCCCAGGGTGCAGTCGACGACCACGGCGCCCGGCTCGGTGAGGGCCGGGGCCAACATGTCCAGGCACCGCTGGAGCATCACCGGGACGTGTCGACTCTGGCTCAAGGGGCCCTCTCAGGTCCGGCGCGGCCGCACGCACCGCCGGGTCCCCACCCGCTCGAGAAGGGGAGGCCTGCTGGCGCCGGGTGAGTGGCGTCAGCCGACCGGGAGCGGGAGGAGGCCGAGCCGTACGTACGCGCCGCGCACGCGGGGGGAGACGCCGGAAAATCGCCGGGTCTCCAGGGGAAAGCAGTCCAGCAGGGAGAGCCTCGCCTCCCGCTTCGCGTCACTTTAGTCCACGGTGTCTCGCGGTCAATCAACCGGCATGCGCGTCGCGGACCGCTCCTCCACGAACCCCCGATCGAAGCGGTGAATCAGCAAAAATCACCTATCCAGGCGATCTCTAAACCCTCATGTGGGTTACCTCACAACAAGACACGATGACGTTCTTTGTCCCTTCTCACAGCAGGACTACTTCGTACCTGACCAGTAACGTCATAGCTATGACGACTTCTGCATCCGTACCCACAGAGCCCGAAGACGCCATAATCACGGGCGGCGGCGTGACCGACCGTCTCGTCGAGGCGAACCAGCAGTACGCGGGCGCGTTCACCGATCCCGGGATGGACGCACGCCCCGTGCTGCACGTCGCGGTGGTCGCGTGCATGGACGCCCGGCTCGACCTGCACGCCGCGCTCGGCCTGCAGCTGGGTGACTGTCACACCATCCGCAACGCGGGCGGCGTCGTGACCGACGACGTGATCCGCTCCCTCACCATCAGCCAGCGGGCGCTCGGCACCCGCAGCGTCGTTCTCATCCACCACACCGGCTGCGGCCTGGAGTCCCTCACCGAGGACTTCCGGCACGACCTGGAGATGGAGGTCGGCCAGCGCCCCGCCTGGGCGGTCGAAGCCTTCCGGGACGTCGAACAGGACGTACGGCAGTCGATGCAGCGCGTGCGCACCTCACCGTTCCTCCTGCACACGAACGACGTGCGCGGCTTCGTCTTCGACGTGACGACGGGTCTGCTGCGCGAGATAGACCCCGCCTGAACGCTCCCACCGGGCCCCTCGTAAAACCTCCTGGGGCCCTCGTGGGACCCTCACTTCACAAAAAAGCCCCGACCCACCGGCGCCCAAAGAGTCGCAAGACCTGACATATCGCAGCCAGTTATCCACAGCCGAGTGACACGAACCGGTAACGGCAACAAGAATGCGGTTGTGGCGTCACGCGGAACTTCTCGCGCGTGGTGTCCGTGATTCGGGGTGGGCCGGTCCGCACAGGGCGTCGGCCCGAGAACGGGCCGAGGAGGGCCGGGTGACGACCTATGACGATCGAGCGAGCCTTACAGATCTGACCGCCACTGTGGAGCGTGTCCGCAGTTCGGTGGAAGGAGTGATCGAAGGCAAGCCTGAGGTCGTACGGCTTTCGCTGACCGTGCTGCTCGCCGAGGGACATCTTCTGATCGAGGATGTCCCCGGCGTCGGCAAGACCATGCTGGCCAAGGCACTGGCGCGGTCCATCGACTGCTCGGTGCGGCGTATCCAGTTCACGCCCGACCTGCTGCCCTCGGACATCACGGGTGTGTCCATCTGGGACCAGCAGCGCCGGGACTTCGAGTTCAAACCGGGTGCGATCTTCGCGCAGATCGTGATCGGCGACGAGATCAACCGCGCCTCCCCCAAGACGCAGTCCGCGCTCCTGGAGTCGATGGAGGAGCGCCAGGTCACCATCGACGGGCAGACCTACGAACTGCCCAGCCCCTTCATGGTGGTGGCCACGCAGAACCCGGTCGAGATGGAGGGCACCTACCCGCTGCCTGAGGCTCAGCGCGACCGCTTCATGGCCCGCGTCTCCATCGGCTACCCCAGTGCGGAGGCCGAGCTCCAGATGCTGGACGTCCACGGTGGGGTCTCCCCGCTGGACGACCTCCAGCCGGTGGCGCACGCGCACGAGATCGTGAAGCTGATCGACGCGGTCCGCACGGTCCACGTCGCGGAGACGGTCCGGCGGTACGCGGTGGATCTGGTCGCCGCCACACGCACCCACCCCGACCTCAGACTCGGCGCCTCGCCGCGTGCCACGCTGCATCTGCTGCGCGCGGCGAAGGCCTCCGCGGCACTCAGCGGCCGGGAGTACGCGCTGCCGGACGACATCCAGGCACTCGCCGTGGCGGTCCTGGCCCACCGTCTGCTCCCCACGGCCCAGGCACAGTTGAACCGTCGTACGGCCGAGCAGGTCGTCCAGGAGATCCTTCAGCAGACCGCCGTTCCCGCGGCACCCCAGCAGCAGCCGGGCTTCACGATGGGCCGCGGCGCGCCCGCGTACGGCCAGCAGCCGCCCCGGAGGCTGTGATGACGCCCGGGGGGACCGGCGACGCCGAGGAGGACAAGGGCGGGCTGCGCACCGCGCTCACCGGTCTCACCACCCGCGGGCGCTCCTTCCTGGCCGCCGGCATCGCGGCCGCGATCTGCGCGTACGTCCTGGGGCAGAGCGATCTGCTCCGGGTCGGCCTGCTCCTCGCGGTCCTGCCGCTGGTCTGCGCGACGGTGCTGTACCGCACGCGCTACCGGGTCGCGGGCAGCCGCAGGCTCTCCCCCGGGCGGGTGCCGGCCGGTTCCGAGGCCCGCGTCCATCTGCGGATGGACAACGTCTCGCGGCTGCCCACCGGCCTGCTGATGCTCCAGGACCGGGTGCCCTACGTGCTCGGCCCGCGGCCCCGGTTCGTCCTGGACCGGGTGGAGGCGGGCGGGCGGCGCGAGGTGTCCTACCGGGTCCGCTCCGACCTGCGCGGCCGCTATCCGCTGGGTCCGCTGCAACTGCGTCTGACGGACCCGTTCGGGATGTGCGAACTGACCCGCTCCTTCTCGACATACGACACCCTGACGGTCATCCCGCGCGTGGAACCGCTGCCGCCGGTACGGCTGAGCGGTGAGGCGAAGGGGTACGGCGACGGGCGGCAGCGCTCGCTGGCGCTGGCCGGCGAGGACGACATCATCCCGCGCGGCTACCGCTACGGCGACGACCTGCGCCGGGTGCACTGGCGCCTGACGGCGCGCTACGGCGAACTGATGGTCCGTCGCGAGGAACAGCCGCAGCGCTCCCGCTGCACGGTGCTGCTCGACACCCGGGGCATCGCCTACGAGGGCGCCGGCCCGGACTCCGCCTTCGAGTGGGCGGTGTCCGGCACGGCGTCGACGCTGGTGCACATGCTCGAGCGGGGCTTCTCGGTGCGGCTGCTGACGGACGACGGCAACTCGGTGCCCGGCGAGGGCGCCGACGGCTTCGCGGGCGCGAGCCAGGAATCGGCGGACGCGGCCGGACTGATGATGGACACGCTCGCGGTCATCGACCACTCGGACGGCGCCGGGCTCTCCCGGGCCTACGACGTCCTGCGTGGGGGCAACGAAGGGCTGCTGATCGCCTTTCTCGGCGACCTCGACGAGGAGCAGGCGACGGTGCTCGCCAAAATGCGCCAGCGCAGCGGCGGGGCCGTCGCCTTCCTGCTGGACAGCGAGACCTGGGTGCGGGAACCGACCGACATCCCCGGCCCGTTGGACAGGAGCGAGGACCGACTGCGCATGCTGCGCGAGGCGGGCTGGACCGCCGTGACGGTGCCACGGGGGGCGGAACTCGCCGACCTGTGGCGGCAGGCGGACCAGCAGCGCGCAGGTGCCGCCTCGACGGGGAGTACGGCAGGGGGTGGGCGATCATGAGCGGACGGGCTCGGCTGACGCTGTATTCGGCGACGGCCACACTGATGGCGGCGTGCGCGCTGCTGCCGCTGGTCAAGCCGGCGACGTGGTTCCTCCAGGCGGTGTTCCTGCTGGCCCTGCAGTCCGGTGTGGGCGCGCTGACCCGGCGGGTTCCGCTGGCCCGGCCGCTGACGGTGGCGGCGCAGACGCTGGTGACGCTGATGCTGCTGACGCTGGTCTTCGCCCAGCAGCAGGCGCTCCTCGGCTTCGTCCCGGGTCCGGAGGCCTTCCGGCATCTCGGCGATCTGCTCCAGGCGGGCACGGACGACGTCGGGCGGTACGCAATTCCGGCGCCGCTGTCCGACGGCATCCGCCTGATGCTGATCGGCGGTGTCCTGGTGATCGGGCTCGCGGTGGACACGCTCGCCGTGACGTTCCGCAGCGCGGCCCCCGCCGGACTCCCCCTGCTCGCGCTGTACTCGGTCGCCGCGGGACTGTCGGGCGGCGGCTGGGCCTGGCTGTGGTTCCTGCTCGCGGCCACGGGCTATCTGATGCTGCTCCTGGCGGAGGGCCGCGACCGGCTCTCCCAGTGGGGCCGGGTCTTCGGCGGCGCGCCCCGCTCACAGGGGCTGGACGCCTCCTCGGGCACGGTCGCACCAGTCCGCACGGGGCGGCGCATCGGCGTGGTCGCGCTGGGCGTCGCCCTGGCCGTGCCGCTCGCCCTGCCCGCCCTCGACGGCGGTCTGCTGGGCGGCGCGGGGGCGGGCGTCGGCCCGGGTTCCGGAGGCGGCACGATCTCCGCGGTGAACCCGCTGGTCTCGCTCCGCGACAGCCTGAACGTGGACGAGGACCGCCAGGTCATGTCGTACCGCACCAACACCGAAGACACTCAGGACATGTATCTGCGGATCGTGTCCCTGGACGACTTCGACGGCACGGCGTGGAAGCCGGCCCAGCGACACATCCAGGACGTGCCGGACACGTTCCCGACGCCGATCGGCCTCGGGGCCGATGTCCAGCGCAGCGAGATCCAGACCCGCATCTCGGCGGCCGACTGGTACGCGCAGGACTGGCTGCCCATGCCGTACCCGGTCAGCAAGGTGAACATCAGCGGCAGTTGGCGGTACGAGCCGGTCGGGCGCACGCTCGTCGGCGACCACGGTCAGAACACGCGCGGCGTGCAGTACGAGGTGACGAGCCTGATCGTGCAGCCGACCGCGGAGCAGCTGGCGAACGCGCCGGAGCCGTCGAAGGCCCTGAAGCGCGAGTTCACCAAGGTGCCGTCGTCGCTGCCCGCGGTGGTGGCCGACACCGCGCGCAAGGTCACCGCGGGCTCGACGAACCACTACGAGCAGGCGGTCAAACTCCAGGACTACTTCGCGGTGAACGGCGGGTTCACCTACAACACCCAGGTGCAGGTGGGCAGTGGCTCGGCCGCGATCGCGCGCTTCCTGAAGGACAAGCAGGGCTTCTGCGTCCACTTCTCCTTCGCGATGGCCTCGATGGCCCGTACGTTGGGGATTCCGGCCCGGGTCGCGGTGGGCTTCACGCCCGGCTCCCCGCAGTCCGACGGTTCGATGTCGGTGGGGCTGCGGGACGCGCACGCCTGGCCCGAGCTGTACTTCGAAGGGGTGGGCTGGACCCGCTTCGAGCCGACCCCGAACCGGGGCTCGGTGCCGGAGTACACCCAGACGGACACGCCCGGGTCGGACTCGCCGACGGTGCCGAAGCCGTCCACGTCGACGTCCGCGGCGCCATCCACCGCTCCCTCGGCCAGCGGCAACTGCCTGGCCGAGCAGAAGAAGCTGGAGGCGTGCCCGAGCCAGTCCGCGCTGGCCACGGTGGGCTCGAAGGACGACGGCACTCCGTGGTTGCAGATCCTGGGGTACACACTGGCCGGACTCCTGCTGCTGGTCGTACCGCTGCTGCCGATGCTGTGGCGGATGCGGCTCCGGTCCGTGCGGCTGGGTGCGCACGGCCGCAGTGAGGCGGACGCGCCCGCGTACACGCTGGCGACCTGGCTGGAGGTGACCGACACGGCGTGGGACTACGGAATCGTGCCGGACGAGTCCCAGACACCACGCAAGGCCGCGGCGCGGATCGTGCGGCTCGGGCTCCTCGAAGCCGAGGCGTCAGAGGCGGTGCACCGGCTGGCCGCGGCGGTCGAGCAGGTGCTGTACGCCCCGCACCCCCGGTTGACGGCGGGGCTCGCGGAGGACGCCCGTCGTGTCACGGACGCCCTCGGCGCCCGGGCGAGCCGCACGGCCCGCCTGCGCGCCCTGCTCGCGCCCCGCTCAGCCGTCCGGGTGGCCTGGGCGGCGTCGGCCTCCTGGGCGGCTGTGTCGGCCCGGCTGGCGGCGCGCAGAGAGTCCTTGCTGCGACGTCCTTCGGGGCAGAACAGCTGACGTCGCGTTGAACCATGTGGCCCGTGTCCCCGGTCGGGGGCACGGGCCACATGTGGTTGGTGCGCGATCGGGACGGAGGCCGCCGGTGGCGATCCGCCGGCACCGGCCGGCGTCCCCCAGGCGAAGGTTCGGTTCTCGTCGGCGTCACGCCAGGCGCTTCACGTCAGCGCTTCACATCGGCGCGTCACGTCAGCGCTTCACCTCGGCGCGGGCGGGACGCCCTGTCGGGGTACGACTGAGGGGTGTCCCACCCGGGCCGGGTGGGACACCCCTCACGCGTTGTCTTCGACTGCGGGCGCCCGCAGGGCTACTGACCCCGCGGGGCTACTGCCCCTGCTCGTCTCGGCGTCGCTGCCAGCGTTGTTCGATGCGGTCCATCATGGAGCGGCGCTGTCGGCCCTGGTGACGCGTGGCGGGTGCGCCGGGCGCGGCCGGCTGCTCACCCGGCTTGGGAGCCTTGCGCCAACCGGTGACGGCGAGCACCGCACAGCCCAGCATGACGAGAAAACCCACCACGCTGACCCAGATCTGCTTCGAGACCATTCCGGCCATGAGGAGCGCGATACCCACCAGAAAGCCCGCGACCGCCTGGTAGACCCGTCGCCGGGTGTACGTACGCAGCCCGCTTCCCTCAAGCGCTGTCGCGAACTTGGGATCTTCGGCGTACAGCGCTCGCTCCATCTGCTCGAGCATTCGCTGCTCGTGCTCCGAGAGCGGCACGGCGTCCTCCTCATCGTGCAGTCGCCGGGGCGACCGGGGGTCCCCTTCAGGATAGGCAGGGAATCGCCCCCGTGAAACCCGCCCCTCTGCGCCAATTCGCCAACCGGAACCCGCCATGGCACCCCGATTCACTGAGGCGTGCATTCCCCAGCAACCGGCCCGTCATGCCGGACGGTCTCCCTCGATCATACGGCGCCGAGCGCCCGATCGGGTGGCCTGTGGCGTACTCCATCTGCCGCCCCGCCCCTGATCAGGGGCGCAACATCAGTGGCGACTCAACCCTCATCGGCACCCGGCGCCTCACCGAGCACATGAAGCTGCGTGGCCACGGAGTGGAACGCGGGGAGTTCGGCGGCCGCCGCCTCGAGCTTCAGAAGGGCTTCCACGGCACCCGGCTCGGTGTCCACGAGGACGCCGGGGACCAGGTCCGCGAAGACCCGTACGCCGTGCACGGCGCCGACGCGCAGACCCGCGCCCTCGACGAGCGCGGTGAGCTGGTCGGCGGTGAAACGGTGGGGCACGGGATCGCCCTCGCCCCAGCGTCCGTCCGGGTCGTCGAGCGCCTGCTTGGCCTCCTTGAAGTGGCCGGCGAGGGCACGGGCGAGCACGGCGCCGCCCAGGCCCGCCGCGAGGAGGCTGAGAACGCCCTCCGGGCGCAGCGCGTCCACCACGTTGCGCACGCCGTCGGCGGGGTCGTCCACGTACTCCAGGACCCCGTGGCACAGCACGACGTCGTAGCCACCGCGCTCGACGACGTCGAAGAGGCCGTGGGCGTCGCCCTGGACACCCGTGACACGGTCGGCGACCCCGGCCTCGGCGGCCCTGCGCTCGAGCGCGAACAGCGCGTTCGGGCTGGGGTCGACGACGGTGACACGGTGGCCGAGACGGGCCACGGGCACCGCGAAGTTGCCGCTGCCGCCTCCGGTGTCGAGGACGTCCAGGGACTCCCGCCCGGTGGCCTTGACCCGGCGGTCGAGAGCGTCCTTGAGGACCTCCCAGACCACGGCGGTACGGAGAGAAGCGCGAGGGCGCGTCGGGTCCGGCACGGCAGTTGACTCCTCGGAGCGGCACCGCCTCTTGCGCGGCGGAGCGATCGGGGGGCCTCCCGGCAGGAGGCTTCAGGCGCCTCCACCCTATTGCCTCCGCCGTCGTACCCGACCCTCCGTCTCACCCGGCGGATCACGCGTCGGATCAGGCATTGGATCAGGCATCGGGTCGCGCGGCGGATCGCGGGGTCAGCTCGCGTCCGGGACCTCCCTGTCGCCCCTGTACTCCCCGACCTCCCCGGCTCCGTCCCCCTCCTCCTCTCCGTCGCGACGGGGCTGGGGCAGTACGGGCTGCAGCACCAGCATCCGCTCGACGAGGCGCAGGAACATCGCCACGTCGCGTATCAGGTCGTCGGCGTCGCGGGTGCCGGCCGCGCCCCGGATACCTGCCTCGGCGCGGGCGCGCCGGTCGGCTCCGGAGGCGAACAGGGCGCTCCACTCGGTGAGTTCGGGCGCGATCTCGGGGAGCACTTCCCAGGCGCTCCGGATGCGGGCGCGGCGTCGAGGTGTGGGCTCCGGGCGGCCCCGTGCGGCGAGGACGGCGGCGGCGGTGCGCAGGGCCGCCAAGTGTGCCGTCGCGTAGCGCTCATTGGGTGTTTCCAGGGCGGTCGCCTCGTCGAGGCCGGCGCGGGCCTGGGCGAGCAGGTCGAGGGCGGCGGGTGGGGCCGTGGCCCGGCGGAGCACGGGGTGTACGTCGCCCGCCGGGCCGGCCAGTGAGGGGGCAGGGCCGGTGGCGCGGCGCCGGTGGGCGGCTGCTGCGGAAGAGGTGGCCATGACGAACCTCCTGTCGTCTGTGTGACGGCACTGTGGCCGTATGTGCCCATCGTGAGGTATGCCACTGACAATCCGTTCTGACCTGGGCCTTTGCTTCGATCGAAGGTTCGGGTTAGTTTTTGCACTGACCAGTCAGTTCAAAAATGTTCAGGGGATGGGGACGCTGTGGACGGTCCGCTCGGACTCGGTGTCACGGCCAGGGACTTCGGACTCGAGGGCCCTCGCGGCTGGGCGTTCCGCGGGGTCGGTGTCGATACGGGGCCCGGGTCGCTGATCGCGGTCGCGGGGCCGTCCGGCTCGGGCCGTACGTGCCTGCTGCTCGCGCTCACGGGCCGGATGCGGTCCACCGAGGGGACGGCCACCGTGGGCGGGGCCACGCTGCCGCGGCAGATGGCCGCGGTGCGCCGCACGAGCGCGCTGGCCCATGTCCCGGGTGTCACCGACCTGGACCCCGCCCTGACCGTCGGGGAGCACCTGCTCGAACGGGCGCTGCTGCAGCGGCGGTTCGGGACGCCCCTGAAGGACTCCCTGCGCGGACCGCTGCGTCCGCGAACCGAACGGGCGGCCGAGGGGAAGCTGCGGATCGACTCCGCGCTGGCCGCCGCCGGGCTGGACCGGGAGGCCCTGCCCAAGGGCTCCCGGACCGCCGTACGCGACCTGGAGCGGCTCGAAGCCCTGCGGCTGTCCGTCGCGTTGGCCCTCGTCGGCCGCCCGGGGCTGCTCGGCGTCGACGACACCGACCTCAAGTTGTCGGATGCCGAACGGGCCGAGGTCTGGGCCCTGTTGAAGTCGATCGCCCAGTCGGGCACCACGGTCGTGGCGGTGTGCGGCGAGGCTCCCGACGGAGCCGTCCGCGTGTCCACCCGCCCGACCGACCACACCAGCGAGACCGACGACGAGGAGACGGCCGATGCGCTCGCCGAGACTGGCCGTTCTTGAGCTCAGGCGCTTCGGCCGGGGCAAACTCCCGCGCGCCGCGCTGGCCGCGCTCCTGTTGCTGCCACTGCTGTACGGCGCCCTCTACCTGTGGTCGTTCTGGGACCCCTACGGCCGGCTGGATCGCATTCCCGTGGCGCTCGTGAACGACGACAAGGGGGCGAGCGTCGCGGGCAAGAAGCTCTCGGCGGGCGCGGACATCACCAAGGGGCTGCGGGACAGCGACACCTTCGAGTGGCACGAGGTGAGCGCGGCCGAGGCCCGCCGGGGGGTCGAGGACGGCACGTACTACCTGTCGCTGACCATGCCGTCCGACTTCAGCCGGAGGATCGCCTCCAGCTCCGGACAGGCTCCGGAGACGGGTGCCCTCCAGGTGCGTACGAACGACGCGAACAACTACATCGTCGGGCAGATCTCACGGACGGTGTTCGGCGAGGTGCGCACGGCGGCGTCCACGAAGGCCTCCCGGTCGTTCCTGGACAAGATCTTCATCTCGTTCTCGGACATCCACGGGGCGACCGAGAAGGCCGCCAAGGGAGCCGACAGACTCAGCGGTGGCATCGGCAGGGCCCGGAAGGGCTCCGAGGACCTCGCCGACGGCCTGAAGGACGCCAAGGAGGGCAGTGGCAAGCTCTCCGGGGGCCTGCGGAAGCTCGACAAGGGCGCCGGCGACCTGGCGGACGGCTCGCGGCAGGTCGCCGACGGCACGGGGGCGCTGGCCGACAAGGTCAACGGGGTCGCGGACAAGGTGGGCCCCTTCCTGAAGGACAACGAGAAGTCGATCGGCGACACCGCCCGGCTCGTCGCCGACTCCGCCGCGGGGATCCGCCACAACCTCGACACGCTGGTGAAGACGGCCCCGGCCGCCGCCAAGGGCGCCCATACGGCGTCCGACGCGCTGAGCGCCGTCTACAAGGCACGCTGCGAGACCCTCCCGTTGCCCGACGCCGCGTGCCCCGACCTGAAGAAGGCCCGGCAGGCGGCCGCGGACGTGGCCGAGGTCGCCGACGACGTGAACACGCTCATCGGCGACCAGAACGGCGATCTCGACCGGCTCGACAAGAACCTGGGCACCCTGCAGAAGCAGGCCCAGGCCCTCGCCGACCGCTCGCCGCATCTCTCCGAAGACCTCACCGACGCCGTCTCCAAGGTCAACAAGCTGAACGAGGGCGCCGAGAAGGTCGCCGCGGGGGCCAAGAAGCTGCGCACGGGGCTCGGCACGGCCAAGACCGGCGCGGCGGACCTGGACACGGGTGTCGGCGAGCTGAAGACGGGCGCGAGCACCCTCGACGAGGGCATGTACAAGCTCGTCGGCGGCTCGGGGCAGCTCGCCGGCGGGCTGCACGACGGCGCCGGGCAGATCCCCGACTACGACCGGCAGGACCGCGACCTGCGCACCCAGGTCATGGCCGACCCGGTGAAGCTCGCCTCCAAGGACCTGCACAAGGCGCCCAACTACGGCACCGGCTTCGCCCCGTACTTCATCCCGCTGTCCCTGTGGGTGGGCGCGATGGTGGCGTACATGCTGATCCAGCCGCTGAACCGGCGCGCGCTCGCGGTGGGTGCCTCGGCCTGGCGCATCGCGCTGGCGGGCTGGCTGCCAGTGGCTGCCCTGGGCGCGCTCCAGACGGTGGCCCTGATGTCCGTACTGCACTGGGCGATCGGCGTGGAGATGGTGCGGGCGGCCGGGACGGTCGGCTTCCTGTGCCTGGTGACGGCGTGCTTCGCGGCGCTCGTGCAGTGGCTGAACGCACGCTTCGGAGCGGCGGGCCGGATTCTCGTCCTCGCCCTCCTGATGCTCCAGCTGACCTCGGCGGGCGGTACGTACCCCGTGCAGACCAGTCCGGGCTTCTTCAACGCGATCCACCCCTTCTTGCCGATGAGTTACGTCGTCGAGGCCCTCCGCAGGCTCATCACGGGCGGCGGTCTCGGACCGGTCTGGCAGGCGTGCGCCGTCCTCACGGCGTTCACCGCGGGCGCGCTCGCGCTCACCGCCCTGTCGGCACACCGCAAGCAGGTGTGGACCCTCGACCGTCTGCACCCCGAGCTGAGCCTGTGACAATCAGGGCCATGGAAAGCAGCAGCACCACGGCAGGTGGCGGCCGTCGCGAGGCGACCCGGCAGAAGCTCTACGAGGCGGCGGTCACCCTCATCGCGGAACAGGGGTTCTCCGCCACCACCGTGGACGAGATCGCCGAGCGGGCCGGGGTCGCGAAAGGCACGGTCTACTACAACTTCGCGAGCAAGTCCGTCCTCTTCGAGGAGTTGCTGCGGCACGGCGTGGGACTCCTCACCGCCTCCCTGCGGGAGGCCGCGGAGCGCACCGACCGGGACGGCGGCACCAAGGTCGACGCACTGGACGCGATGATCAGGGCCGGGCTCGCCTTCATCAACCGCTACCCGGCCTTCACCCAGCTCTACGTGGCCGAGCTGTGGCGCACCAACCGGGCCTGGCAGTCCACGCTCATGGTGGTCCGGCAGGAGGCGGTCGCGGTCGTCGAGGGCGTGCTGCGCGAAGGGGTGGCGAACGGCGAGCTCAGCGACGAGATCGACGTTCCGCTGACGGCCGCCGCGCTGGTCGGGATGGTCCTGGTGGCCGCCCTGGACTGGCAGGCCTTCCAACCGGAGCGTTCCCTGGACGACGTCCACGCAGCGCTGTCACGGCTGCTCCAGGGCCGCGTGAGCGGCAATCGGTGAGCTGACAGGGCTCGGTACGAACACGGGGCACGGCGAAGCGCCGGTCCGAGGTGGCCGCGTCCCCCGCGGGCCACCTCGAACCGGCGCTTCGCCGTACTCCCCCGTACTCCCCGTTGGGCCCCCGTTCGGTCGTCCCCCGGGTTCCCCCGTGCCTCGCTCCCGCCGACGGAGTCGACGGAAGGAGCGGCCAAGGGCGCGAGGACCGTTCCGCCGCCCCGTGTCGGCGGTACCGGAGCCGCGCCCCTTTCCGTGTCTCCACTCTCTCTTTCGCGCAGGTCGGGCCCCATCCGCGCGCGTACTCATCTCACTCACTAAGTACGGATACTCAGCCGTACGCACTCATGCCCAGGACGCACCGTCGTCAACTGGTTACGATCGCGTCCGTGTCCGTACTCCCCCTGGTCTTCACCAGCGGCTGGGCCAGTGGCATCAACGCGTACGCGGTGGTGCTGCTCCTCGGCATCTTCGGAGCGACCGGTCTGAGCGACGACGTCCCGGAGTCCCTTCAGCGCCCTGAGATCCTGATCACAGCGGGCGTTCTCTTCCTGTGCGAGGCGGTCGCCGACAAGATCCCGTACGTGGACTCGGTGTGGGACTCGGTGCACACCGTGATCCGCCCGGCGGCGGGGGCGTGGGTCGGGGCCCTGCTCGCAGGGCAGAGCGGTTCGCTCTCCGATCTGGCGGCGGGCGCGATCGGCGGTTCGACGGCGCTGGCGAGCCACACGGTCAAGGCCGGGACGCGGATGGCGATCAACACCTCGCCGGAGCCGTTCAGCAACTTCGTCATGAGCACCGCCGAGGATCTCGGGGTCGCCGGGATCCTGACCTTCGCGATGTTCCACCCCGAGGCCGCGGCGATCATCGCGGGCGTGCTGCTGCTCGCGGGCCTGCTGGCGCTCTTCTTCCTGATCTCACGGATCCGCCGGTTCCTGCGCCGCAGGGCCCAGCGCCGGGAGGAGAAACGCCTGGCCGAGCGGGTGGGACAGCCACCCGACTGAGACCGCGGACCGGGTTGTCAGTGGCGGCCGATAAAGTCGCTGGCATGGGACGGATTGCGGTGATCGGCGCCGGGATGGGCGCGATGGCGGCCGCCGCCCGGCTGGCCGTCGCGGGCCACCGGGTGGTGGTGTACGAGCGCGGGGCGACGTACGGCGGGGCGGTGCGCCGCTTCGAGCGCGACGGCTTCGTGTTCGACACGGGCCCGGGACTGCTCCCACTGCCCGCGGTCTACCGCGATCTGTTCGTCAAGACGGGCAAGGAGCCCCTGGAGACGTGCGTCGAGCTGGTCCAGGTGGACCCGTCCTCGCGCCATGTCTTCGCCGAGGGCACGCAGGTCGGTCTGCCGAACGCCTCGCGCGCGGGCGTCGTCACCGCCCTCGACGAGGCCCTCGGGGCGGGCGCGGGCGCACGGTGGGGCGACTTCCTGGTGCGGGCACGCGAGGCCTGGGACCGCACCCGCAGGCCGCTCCTGGAGGAGCCGCTGTGGCCGAACTGGTCGGTGCTCGCCGAACGTGAGCCCTACCCCTCGGTGCCGCACAAGAAGCTGCTGCGCACCCGCCGCGCCACGACCCTCGCCGAGGTCGCCGCCTGGGAGTTGCGCGACCCGCGCCTCACGGCCCTGCTGGAGAGCCACGCCCTCGCCCACGGGCTCGATCCGCGCGTCACCCCGGCGAGCGCGGCCGTACTGCCGTACATGGAGCACGCCTTCGGCACCTGGTATGTGCGCGGCGGCATACGGGAGTTGGCGCGCGCGGTGTACGAGCGGTGCGTGGCCCGCAGGGTGGAGTTCCGCTTCGAGGCCCCGGTCGCGCGGATCGTCGAGAAGGACGGCCGGGCGACGGGTGTGGAGCTGGCCGACGGCGAGGTCGCGGACGCCGACTTCGTGGTCGCCGGTGTCGCGCCCGGAGCGCTCGACGCCCTGGTCCCCGGGACGGCGCTACGGGGCGGTGACGAGGTCGCGCCGCAGCGCAGGGCGCCGAGCAGGCTGACCGTGCTCCTGGCGCTGCGCGGAGGGCGTCCCGAGGGGGTGGCACACCGCACGGTGGTGCACGCGGCGGACCGGGCGGAGGAGTTGGACCGGCTCTTCGGTGAGCGTCCGGGGTTGCCTTCCTCGCCCACCGTGACGGTGTCGCGCCCGGACGATCCCGCCCTCGCACCGGACGCGGAGCACGAGGCGGTCACGCTGAGCGTCACGGCCCCGTCGGGCCTGTCGGTGTCCGAGGCGGACGTGGAGGGGATGCTCGGTGTCGCCGAGCGCGCGATACCGGGCCTGCGCGACCGTCGGCTGTGGCACGAGGTCCGCACTCCTGCCGACTTCGCGGAGGAGACCGGCGCGGACGGCGGCGCCGTCCCCGCACCGGCGCTCGCCGCGGCGGACGGACGGCTGCTGCACGCGTCGAACACCACCCGTATGCCGGGGCTGTTCGTGGTCGGCGGCTGGGCCCACCCGGGCGGCGGCCTCCCGCACGCGGGCATGTCAGGCGCCCTGGTGTCCGGACTGATCGTGGAGGGGCCGCGGTTCCGGGGCTCTCAGTGAGCGCACCGGCGCGCCGAAGGCCGCCCGAAGGGGGCGGGCCTTCAGTACCGGTACTGCTCGTCGTACCCGGCGCCGTTGCCGTTGCCCTGGTACGGGTAGGGCTGCTCCGGCGGGAGTTCGCCGCCGTAGGGGTCGTCGGTGTTGCGCTGCTGCGGGACCCAGACGCCGCCGGCCGGGGTCTCGCCGGCGTAGCCGCCGGTGGCGTACTGCTGCTGGCCGTTGTCGTAGCCCTGCTGCTGCGTGTACTGCTGGTCGCCGCCACCGTAGGTCGTGTCGTACGAGGCGCCGCCGTAGGTCTGCGTGCCGATGTACGGGTCGGAGTAGGCCGCGTACTGCTGCTGGCTGTTGTCGTAGCCGTACTGCTGCTGGTCGTACCCGGTCGAGTAGCCGTCGTACGCGTAGGCCTGCTGGTCCTGGGACTGGGCCGCGGCGGCGTAGGACTGGTCGTTGGCGGCCGCGTAGGCGGTGGCGTTGTAGACGCCGTAGGAGCCGGTGTCGTCGGGCAGGGGCTGGGGCTCGTACACGGCGGTGGCCTCGGCGGCCGTCAGGTCGCCGGAGCCGGGCGGCATGAACCGGTCGGAGTGCGCGGGCGAGAACACGTCGTCCTCGCGGGTGAAGTCGTCGCCCTGGGGATACGCCGCGCCTCGGGCCGGTCCTTCGGCCCCGGCCTCGGCTCCCTCGGCTGTTTCGAGGTCGGAGACCTCCAGCGCCGGGTCCTGGTGGTCCTCGCCGCGGCGTCGCTTGCTCTTGCCGAAGCCCTTGCCGGCGCCGCTGTCGGCACCCTGCCGGTTGCCCACGGCCCAGCCTTCCGCGAAACCGCGGCGGAACGACAGGGTGACGTACGTCTGG
The DNA here is from genome assembly GCF_055638955.1 of Streptomyces sp. NPDC111507. Lineage (NCBI taxonomy): Bacteria > Bacillati > Actinomycetota > Actinomycetes > Kitasatosporales > Streptomycetaceae > Streptomyces > Streptomyces sp. NPDC111507. The sequence goes on from NZ_JBVKBU010000001.1 coordinate 444,482, forward strand.
CCGACCGCGAAGGCCGCCGCGCCGAGCCCGATGACGATCACGGAGGGGATCAGTACGCCGAAGACGACACCGAGGAAGCCCACGAACGCGAGCAGACGCCAGCGCAACCGCGCCTTGTACTGCAGCAGGACCTCGCCGAGCAGCCACAGCGCGACGATGCCGAAAGCGATATAGAGGACCGTCCAGCCCATGTACGCCCCTCTCCCAGTGGCCGCTACGCAGTGTGTCGTACGTGGGTGCGACCGGTCTAGGCCTGCTGCGGGTGGTGCAGGCCCAGATTCTCGTAGATTTCCAGCGTCGCCGTGGAGTTGTTGAGCGTGATGAAGTGAAGTCCGGGGACTCCCTCGTCCAGCAGCCTCGCGCAGAACTCCGTCGCGAACTCGATCCCAATGGAGCGTACAGCCGCCGGATCGTCTTTGGCTGTGAGGATCCGCTCTTTCAGGACGTCCGGGAACGAAGCGTTGCTGAGCTTCGGAAGTCGTTCCAGCATCTTCACACTCGTCACCGGCATGACCTCCGGGATGACCGGTGTCGTACAGCCGGCCGCCACCACCCGGTCACGCAGGCGAAGATACGACTCGGGCTGGAAGAACATCTGGGTGATCGCGTAGTCCGCGCCGGCCCGGCACTTGTCGACGAAGTGCGCGACGTCCATGTCCCAGTCCGCGGAGCGGGGGTGCATCTCGGGGAAGGCGGCGACGCCGACACAGAAGTCGCCGGACTCCTTGATGAGACGGACGAGTTCGGCGGCGTAGGTCAGGCCCTGCGGGTGCGAGACCCACTCGCCCATCGGGTCGCCGGGCGGGTCGCCGCGGACCGCGAGCATGTTCCGGATGCCGGCGTCGGCGTACTGGCCGATGATGTTGCGCAGTTCGGCGATGGAGTGGTTGACCGCGGTGAGGTGGGCGACCGGGGTGAGCGTCGTGTCGGCGACGATCTGCTCGGTCTCCTTGACCGTGCCCGCGCGCGTCGAGCCACCGGCACCGTAGGTGACAGAGACGAAGTCGGGGGCGACGGCCTCGACGCGACGCAGCGCGTTCCACAGGTTGCGCTCACCCTTGGGGGTTTTCGGCGCGGAGAACTCGAACGAGTACGTCGCCTTGCCGGTGGCGAGCATGTCGCGCACGGTGCGTGCGCGATCAGTCCTGGTGGAAGCAGATCCGAGGGCCATACCCGCAGGTTAGTCAGGGGGCGGCGGTCTCCCAACCGAACCGACGCCAATTGTCCGATTTGTCGACTTCTTGTCCACCCCTCGGACACCTGTGGGGACAACCGGTCCGATCGTCGATCGGACCATCGACGCGCCCGTGGGCACGGCCTGTGCCTGACGCGGCCGCCCCTTACGCCTGACGCAGCCGCTTCGCGAATTCTCCCGCCGCCGCGCCGGGATCCGCCGCCTCGGTGATCGCCCGTACGACGACGACGCGGCGGGCGCCCGCCTCCAGGACCTCGTCGAGGTTGCCGAGGTCGATGCCGCCGATGGCGAACCAGGGGCGGTCGGTGACGAGCGAGGCCGTGTAACGGACCAGGCCGAGGCCCGGGGCGTGGCGGCCGGGCTTGGTGGGGGTGGGCCAGCAGGGACCGGTGCAGAAGTAGTCGACGCCGTCCTGGACGGCGGCCGCCGCGGCCTCGGACTCGGCGTGCGTGGAGCGGCCGATCAGGACCTCGTCGCCGAGGATCGCGCGGGCGGCGGGGACCGGCAGGTCGCCCTGGCCCAGGTGGAGTACGTCGGCGCCGATGGCGTGGGCGACGTCTGCCCGGTCGTTGACCGCGAGGAGCTTGCCGTGGCGGGCGCAGGCGTCCGCGAAGACCTGGAGGTGCTCCAGTTCCTCGGCGGCCTCCATGCCCTTGTCGCGCAGCTGCACGATGTCGACGCCGCCGGTCAGGACCGCGTCCAGGAAGTCGGCGAGGTCACCCTGACGCTTGCGGGCGTCCGTGCAGAGGTAGACGCGGGCGTCGGCGAGGCGGGTGCGGGCGGCGTTCTCGGGCATGCGTGTGTCCCCCGTGGTGCGGTGCGTACGGATGTCGTACGCACCCTACGGACGTGGTGCGGTGCGTACGGACCGCGGCGGCCGGGGTGGTCCGGGGCCGGCCGTGGTCCGTACGCCGGAGGGTCGGTCGAATCAGACGGCGAGCGCCTGGGCGCGGCGCTTCACCTCCGTGCCGCGATTCTCGCTCAGCGCCTGCGCGGGGGTGCCGGGCAGGCTCGGGTCGGGGGTGAAGAGCCACTCGAGCATCTCTTCGTCGGAGAAGCCGTCGTCCCGCAGGAGCGTCAAGGTGCCGGTCAGGCCCTTGACGACCTTCTGCTCGTTCCCGTCGATGAAGGCGGCGGGGACGTGCAGCGCGCGGTTCTCACCACGGCGTACGGCGATCAGCTGGCCCTCCTTGACCAACTGCCGGACGCGGGTCACCTCGACGCCGAGCTGTTCGGCGATGTCGGGGAGGGTGAGCCAGGCGGGGACGAGAGCATCGATCTTTGCGTCAATCTCGGTCACGGGACAAGCCTGCCATCCCGGACTGACACTCGGTACCCGAGCGCCCCCCGGACCGCCGTCCGGGCGACGCAAACCGGGCGGTCATGCCGTGGCGTCCTTCAGAGGGCGGGAAGGGTCGGCCAGGACGTCCGGGTTCATGGGCATGCCCGCCTCGATGAGGCGGCGGGCCTGGGCCAGGTCACGGGGACGCCCCACGGCCAGCAGGGCGACGAGGCGGCTCTCGCGGAGCCAGCACACCGTCCAGGCCGCGCCGGACGGGTCGCCCCGCCAGATGGTCGTATCGGCGGGGGTGTGATGGCCGACGTACTGGACGAAGCGGCCGAACTGCTCGGACCAGAAGTACGGGACCGGGTCGTAGGCCGCCGGGGCCTCGCCGATGATGTTCGCCGCGACCGTGCGCGGCGCCTGGAGGGCGTTGTCCCAGTGGTGGACGAGGAGGCGCTGCTCGTAGCGGCCCGACGGGAAGGAGGCGCAGTCGCCGACCGCGTAGACGTCCGGCACGGAGGTACGCAGGTGGTTGTCGGCGACCACTTCACGGTGGGCGCCGAGCTCGATGCCGGAGCCGGCCAGCCAGGCGGTGGCGGGGCGCGCGCCGATGCCGACGACCACGGCGCCCGCCGGCACCCTCGTGCCGTCGTCGAGGATCACCGCGCCGGGCTCGACGCGCTCCACGCGCGCGTGGGTGCGCAGCGACGCGCCGCTGTCCGCGTACCAGGCGGTCATCGGCGCGGCCACCTCCGCGGGCAGCGCGCCGGCCAGCGGCCGGTCGGCGGCCTCGACGACCGTGACCGCGCACCCGGCCTCACGTGCCGCCGTCGCGAACTCCGCACCGATCCAGCCCGCCCCGACGACCACGATGTCGTGCTGCTGGGCGAGCACGGGGCGCAGCCGCTCGGCGTCGTCCAGGGTCCGCAGCAGATGGACGCCGGGAACGCCCTCCGCGCCCGGCAGCTGGATCGGTTCCGCGCCGGTCGCGAGGACCAGGACGTCGTAGGGCACCGGTCCTGCCTCGGTGTCCAGCTCGTGGTCCGCGGGGCGCAGGCCCAGCGCCTCGCAGCCGAGCCGCAGTTCGATGTCCAGCGCCTCGAAGTCGATGTCGAAGGCGGAGCCCTCGGCCTTGCCGAGCAGCACCGCCTTGGACAGGGGTGGCCGGTCGTACGGCTGGTGCGGCTCGGCGCCGATCAGCGTCACGTTCCCGGTGAATCCCTGTTCCCGCAGGGCGACCGCCGTCTGTACGCCGGCCATGCCCGCGCCCACGATGACGACCCGCCGTGCCGTACGCCCCTGCGCCCGCACCTGTGCCCGCGTCTGCTCGCTCACCTGATCACCATAGACAACTGACAATCTGTCAGTCAGGGGACGTGCGCAGTGACCTGTTCCACAACGCTCGTGCCGCTCCCGTCCTGGGACTCCCACTCCCAGGTCTCCTCCAGGCGCAACCGTCCGTCGGGCAGCTCCACGACCACGGACACGCAGTGGCCCGACGAGGTGCTGCCGTCGTGCTTCAGCTGCACGTACCGGAAGTCGAGGCGGTCGCCCTCCCGCGTCCCCACGAGGTGACCGCGTACGACGTCCCCGCCCGCGTACTCGGCCCAGATCTCGCCGTCCTTCTCGTGGTACGTGAACCGGGTGCGCGTGCCGACCTGCCCGGGGGCCTGGTCGGCGACCGGGGCGAGGACCAGGCCGTCGAGCGTACGGGCCATGGGCGGAGGCTCCCTTACTGAGACATACGGCAGCGGCTAGGGTGGCCAACGTAAAGCACTCGCGGGAGCCCGGACGCACCGGGCTGAGAGGGAGGCTGGCGGCCTCCGACCGTACGAACCTGATCCGGGTCATGCCGGCGAAGGGAGGGGCTGGACGCCCATGTCGCCTACGCGTACACCTGCACGTTCCTCGGATGCGCCGTCATCGGACGCACGTGCGTCAGACGTCCTCGTCATCGGGGGCGGGATCATCGGTCTGGTGACCGCCTGGCGGGCCGCGCAGCGCGGGTTCACCGTCGCGGTCGTGGACCCCGAGCCGGGCGGCGGGGCGGCACGGGTGGCCGCCGGAATGCTCGCCGCCGTCACCGAGCTGCACTACGGCGAGCAGACCCTGCTGGGCCTGAACCTCGCCTCCGCGCGCCGCTATCCCGACTTCGCCGCCGAACTCACCGAGGCGAGCGGCCAGGACCTCGGCTACCGCCGGTGCGGCACGCTGGCCGTCGCGCTGGACGCCGACGACCGGGCTCATCTGCGCGAACTGCACGCCTTGCAACACCGCTCGGGGCTCGAATCGGAGTGGCTCAGTGGCCGGGAGTGCCGCCGTCTGGAGCCCATGCTCGCGCCGGGCGTGCGCGGCGGGCTGCGGGTCGACGGCGACCACCAGATCGACCCGCGCCGACTCGCGAAGGCCCTGGTCACGGCGTGTGAGCGGGCCGGAGTGGAGTTCCACCGGACGTGGGCGGAGCGCTTGACCGTCGTACGGGACCGGGCCGCCGGGGTCGTCACGACGGGCGGTGAACGGCTGGCGGCGGGACAGGTGGTGCTCGCCGCCGGAAGCCTCAGCGGAAAGCTCCCGGGCGTGCCTGCCGACGTACTGCCGCCCGTACGGCCCGTGAAGGGTCAGGTGCTGCGGCTGACCGTGCCGAAGCGGTGCGCGCCGTTCCTGAGCCGGACCGTGCGGGCCGTGGTCCGCGGCAGCCAGGTCTACCTGGTGCCGCGGGAGAACGGTGAGCTCGTCGTGGGCGCCACCAGCGAGGAGCTGGGCTGGGACACGACGGTGACCGCGGGCGGGGTCTACGAGCTGCTGCGCGACGCCCACGAGCTGGTGCCCGGGATCACCGAACTGCCGCTCACCGAGACGCGCGCGGGCCTGCGGCCCGGGTCGCCCGACAACGCGCCGCTGCTCGGCCCGACTGCGCTCGACGGGCTGCTGCTGGCCACCGGGCACTACCGCAACGGCGTGCTGCTCACGCCCGTCACCGGGGACGTCATGGCGCACGCCCTGACCACCGGCGAGCTCCCGGAAGAGGCCCGCCCCTTCACCCCCGGGCGCTTCAGCACCGCACTCACGGAGCAGACCGTATGAACATCTTCGTCAACGGAGAGCGACGGCTCGTCGCCGCCGACACGGCCCTCGACGCGCTCGTCGCCACCCTCACCGTCGCGCCGTCCGGCGTCGCCGCCGCGCTCAACGAAACCGTCGTCCCGCGCACGCAGTGGTCGTCCACGGCCCTCTCCGAGGGAGACCGCGTCGAAGTCCTCACCGCAGTCCAAGGAGGCTGAACCATGGCCGACGATCCGTTTGTCCTCGCAGGTACGTCCTTCTCGTCCCGGCTGATCATGGGTACGGGGGGTGCGCCCAGCCTCGACGTCCTGGAGCGGTCGCTCGTGGCGTCCGGCACGGAGCTGACGACGGTCGCGATGCGGCGGGTGAATCCCGCGGCGCACGGCTCGGTGCTGTCCGTGCTCGACAAGCTGGGCATCCGGGTGCTGCCGAACACCGCGGGGTGTTTCACCGCGGGCGAGGCCGTGCTGACCGCGCGGCTCGCGCGGGAGGCGCTCGGTACGGAGCTGGTCAAGCTGGAGGTCATCGCCGACGAGCGGACCCTGCTGCCGGATCCGATCGAGTTGCTGGACGCCGCCGAGACGCTGGTCGACGACGGGTTCACCGTGCTGCCGTACACCAACGACGATCCCGTGCTCGCGCGGAAGCTGGAGGACGTGGGGTGCGCGGCGGTCATGCCGCTCGGGTCGCCCATCGGGTCCGGTCTCGGCATCCGCAACCCGCACAACTTCCAGCTGATCGTGGAGCACGCGCGTGTGCCGGTGATTCTGGACGCGGGGGCCGGTACGGCGTCGGATGCGGCGTTCGCGATGGAGCTGGGGTGTGCGGGCGTCATGCTGGCGTCGGCGGTGACCCGGGCCCAGGAGCCGGTGCTGATGGCCGAGGGGATGAAGCACGCGGTGGAAGCCGGGCGGCTCGCGTGGCGTGCGGGACGGATTCCTCGGCGGCACTTCGCCTCCGCGTCGTCTCCTGCGGAGGGGCTGGCCCGGTTGGATCCTGAGCGTCCTGCTTTCTAGGCACCCGGCGCTGATGTGTTTTTTCTCCCGCCCGCGCACCGCCCGTTTCCAGTCGGCTGGAAAGCGTGCGTCGCCTGTGGGGGTGGCGCGCCGTTGGCGGCTGGGCGGTGGAGGGGCAGGCTGCCTTACATTCCCTGTGCACGGCATGTGGACCGGATCGATCAGGCGTGCGAGATCCGTCACAGGTCGGCTGCAGTCCCGCTCCGGAACTGGCCGGAAGGGTGGGGGTGACAGTGGCGGCTCGTAGACTCGCCTGCGTGGATACGACCCTTCAGGACCCGCTTGTCGGGCAAGTGCTCGACGGCCGCTACCGCGTCGACGCACGGATCGCGGTCGGCGGGATGGCCACGGTCTACCGGGCCCTGGACACCCGCCTCGACCGCGTGCTCGCGCTCAAGGTGATGCACCCGACGCTGGCCGCCGACGGCTCGTTCGTCGAGCGGTTCATCCGGGAGGCCAAGTCGGTGGCCCGGCTCGCGCACCCCAACGTGGTGCAGGTCTTCGACCAGGGCGCGGACGGGTCGTACGTCTATCTGGCCATGGAGTACGTCGCCGGCTGCACCCTGCGTGACGTGCTGCGCGAGCGCGGGGCGCTGCAGCCGCGGGCAGCCCTGGACGTCCTGGAGCCGGTGCTCGCCGCGCTCGGCGCCGCGCACCGCGCCGGGTTCGTGCACCGCGACATGAAGCCGGAGAACGTCCTGATAGGGGACGACGGCCGGGTCAAGGTGGCCGACTTCGGCCTCGTCCGAGCCGTGGACACCGTCACGAACACGACAGGGGCCGTCCTTGGCACCGTGTCGTACCTCGCCCCCGAGCAGATCGAGAACGGCACCGCGGACACCCGCGTCGACGTCTACGCCTGCGGGGTCGTCCTCTACGAGATGCTCACCGGCGGCAAACCGCACTCCGGGGACTCCCCCGCCCAGGTGCTCTACCAGCACCTGCACGCGGATGTGCCGCCGCCCTCGGCCGCCGTGCCCTCGATGCCCTACGCCCTGGACGAGCTGGTCGCCGCGGCGACCGCCCGCAACCCCGAGGTGCGCCCGCACGACGCGGTGGCGCTGCTCGGCCAGGTCCTCCAGGCGCGGGCCGGCCTCACCGCCGAACAGCTCGACGCCATACCCCCGCAGGCGCTCGCCGTGGGGCACGACAACGCGGGCGACCGTACGAGCGTGATCCCGCGCTCGCTCTCCGTGCCCCGCCTGCTGCCGGTGAACGAGGACGACGGCGACGCCGGCGACCCGGTGAACCGGACCAGTCGGTTCGAGCAGACCAGCCCATTCGAGTCCGGACCGCCCGCTCCCCCGCGGAGCGGCTCACGGCCCCGGCGCGGAATGTTCGCGATCATCGCCGCGGTCGTGCTGGTGCTCGGGCTCGGCGCGGGCGTCTGGTACATCAATTCCGGCCAGTTCACGAAGGTCCCGCTGCTGCTGGCAAAGACCGAGGCGCAGGCCAAGGCGCGCATCGAGCAGGCCGGTCTCGACGTCGGGCAGGTCAAGCACGCCTACAGCGACACCGTGAAGCGCGGCACCGTCATCAGCAGCGACCCGGCGCCCGGCGCACGCATCCGGGACAACGACTCCGTGACGCTGACCATCTCGAACGGCCCGGAGACGGTGAAGGTGCCCGACCTGACGGGACTCGCGCTGTTCAAGGCGCGGGAGGTCCTGAAGGGGGACGGGCTCGCCGCGGGCATGGTCACCCGGGAGTTCGACCAGGACGTTCCCAAGGGCTTCGTGATCAGTTCCGATCCGGGCGCGGGCACGGAGCGGCACGCCGGTTCGGCCATCGCCCTCACCGTCAGCAAGGGCAGCCCGGTGGAGGTCGCGGACGTCACGGGCGCGTCCGTCGAGGACGCCACCTCGGAGCTCGAGCAGGCGGGCCTGAAGGTGAAGATCGCCACCCAGCAGGTCAACTCGGAGTTCGACCAGGGCCAGATCGCCCAGCAGTCACCGAAGGCGGGCAGCCAGGTCGCAGGTGGCGACACCGTCACTCTGACCGTCTCCAAGGGCCCCGAGATGGTCTCGGTGCCGGACGTGGTGGGCGACAGCGTGGACGACGCGAAGCAGACGCTGGAGGACGCCGGGTTCCAGGTCAACGAGGACCGCGGGCTGCTCGGGCTCTTCGGTGACCACGTCAAGAGCCAGTCGGTGGAGGGCGGCAAGACCGCGCCCAAGGGATCGACGATCTCCATCGTGATCCGCTGAGACCACAAGCAGCGCCGAGACCACGGCCATGCTGGGACCACGGCAGTGAGGTCCGCCGACGGGCCGCCCCCGAGCGCGTGACACCCTGAAGAGCGTGACCAGCAAGCAGCTCCGCAACCCCGTCGGCGGCCATGTCCCCGTGGCCGGCGGCCTCAGCTCCGTCGGCCTGACCTACGCACGCGAGATGGGCGCCGAAACCGTCCAGGTCTTCGTCGCCAACCCGCGCGGCTGGGCGACGCCCGTCGGCAGTCCCCGCCAGGACGAGGAGTTCCGGGCGGCCTGTGCCGCCGAGTCGATACCCGCGTACGTCCATGCCCCGTATCTGATCAACTTCGGCTCGCACACCGAGGCGACGGTCGAGAAGTCCGTGGAATCGCTGCGCCACTCGCTGCGGCGGGGCCGGGAGATCGGGGCGCTCGGCGTGGTCGTGCACACGGGGAGCGCCACCGGGGGCCGGGAGCGGTCCGTCGCCCTGAAGCAGGTGCGTGAGCATCTGCTGCCCCTGCTGGACGAGCTGACGCATGACGACGACCCGTATCTGCTCCTGGAGTCGACCGCGGGTCAGGGCGCCTCGCTCTGCTCGCGCACCTGGGACTTCGGGCCGTACTTCGAGGCGCTGGACGCCCATCCGAAGCTGGGCGTGTGCCTCGACACCTGCCACATCTACGCGGCGGGGCACGACCTGACCGGGCCGAGCGGCATGCACCAGACGCTCGACCTGCTGGTGGACACGGTCGGCGCGGGCCGGCTCAAGCTGATCCACGCCAACGACTCCAAGGACGTGGTCGGCGCCCACAAGGACCGCCACGAGAACATCGGCTCCGGTCACATCGGCGAGGACCCGTTCCGCGCGCTGATGACCCACCCCGCCACTGAGGGCGTACCCCTGATCATCGAGACGCCGGGTGGGAAGGAGGGGCACGCGGCGGACGTGGAGCGCCTGAAGAAACTCAGGGACGGCTGAGGCCGCCTCAAGAGGCGGGCCGGATCAGAGCTCGGGGCCGTCCCCGGGCTCCTCCTGGTAGGAGTAGCGCTGTTCGCGCCAGGGGTCGCCGAGGTTGTGGTAGCCGCGCTCCTCCCAGAAGCCGCGGCGGTCGGCCGTCATGTACTCGACTCCGCGCACCCACTTGGGGCCCTTCCAGGCGTAGAGGTGGGGGACGACGAGGCGGAGCGGGAAGCCGTGCTCGGCGGTGAGGAGTTCGCCGTCCTTGTGGGTGGCGAAGATCGTGCGGTCGGAGGCGAAGTCGTCGAGGCGCAGATTCGAGCTGAAGCCGTACTCCGCCCAGACCATGACATGGGTGACGGTGGGCGCGGGCGGGGCGATCTCCAGGATCGTGCGCGCCGGGATACCGCCCCATTCGGCCCCGATCATGCTGAACTTCGTGACGCAGTGCAGATCGGCCACGACCGAGGTGTACGGCAGGGCCGTGAACTCCTCGTGGGTCCAGCAGTGCTTCTCACCGTCGGCGGTGGCGCCGAAGACCCTGAACTCCCAGCGTTCGGGACGGAACTTGGGTACGGGACCGTAGTGCGTGACCGGCCAGCCGCGCTGCAGTCGCTGCCCCGGCGGAAGCTCCGACTGTGCTGCTTCTCCCGTTCCACGTCCCACCGGCTGACCCATGACTCCATCCTGACAGACCGGGGACAGTGCACATGACCAGCCCAGTACGGAATCGGGCAACTCCTACTAAGCGTGCACTTACTGGACGACCCGGGACGCCGGTGCAAGGATGCGGCGCAATCTGCCCACTCCCCCGCTTGGAAGGAGCCTCTGCGATGCAGGGCGACCCCGAGGTCATCGAATTCCTCAACGAGCAGCTGACCGGTGAGCTGACCGCGATCAACCAGTACTTCCTGCACGCGAAGATGCAGGAGAACTTCGGCTGGACGAAGCTCGCGAAGTACACGCGCCACGAGTCCTTCGACGAGATGAAGCACGCGGAGGTGCTGACCGACCGGATCCTCTTCCTGGAGGGCCTGCCGAACTACCAGCGGCTCTTCCACGTCCGGGTGGGGCAGACCGTCACCGAGATGTTCCAGGCCGACCGGCAGGTGGAGGTCGAGGCGATCGACCGCCTCAAGCGCGGGATCGAGGTGATGCGCAACAAGGGCGACATCACGTCGGCGAACATCTTCGAGTCGATCCTCGAGGACGAGGAGCAGCACATCGACTACCTGGACACCCAGCTGGAGCTGGTGGAGAAGCTCGGCGAGGCGCTCTACATCGCCCAGGTGATCGAGCAGCCGGAGAGTTAGGCGGCTTCTTCCAGGCTCTGCGCCGGGGACAGCTCGGCCAGTACCGGCTTGCCCTGTTCGGCCAGCTCACGGCGGGGGCAGGTGCCACGGCCGAGGATCGCCTGGATGCTACGGACGCAGGAGCCGCAGTCCGTGCCCGCCTTGGAGGCGGAGGCTATCTGGCGGGGCGTGCAGGCGCCGTTCTCCGCGTGCTGCTTGACCTGCTGTTCGGTGACCCCGAAGCAACTGCATACGTACACGCGGTTCACCTCCCGGCGGGGTTGAAGTCTGGTGCCGTCCCGTTAATCGGTGAGGCTAACCTAACCTTACCCATCACCCAGGAACCGCAAAAGTGGGAGGGGGCGCGGATCGTATGTGATCCGCGCCCCACTTCACTCAGCTGTAACAGGCGAACCCGTCACTGGTCCCTGTACATCTCCGCGACCAGGAAGGCCAGGTCGAGGGACTGGCTGCGGTTCAGACGCGGGTCGCAGGCCGTCTCGTAGCGCTGGTGGAGGTCGTCGACGAAGATCTCGTCGCCGCCGCCCACGCACTCGGTGACGTCGTCACCGGTGAGCTCGACGTGGATGCCGCCCGGGTGCGTGCCCAGACCCTTGTGGACCTCGAAGAAGCCCTTGACCTCGTCGAGCACGTCGTCGAAGCGGCGGGTCTTGTGACCGGAGGCCGCCTCGAAGGTGTTGCCGTGCATCGGGTCGGTCACCCAGGCCACCACCGCGCCCGAGGCCGTGACCTTCTCGACCAGCTCGGGGAGCTTGTCGCGGACCTTGTCGGCGCCCATCCGCACGATGAAGGTCAGCCGGCCGGGCTCGCGGTCCGGGTCGAGGCGGTCGATGTACTGGAGTGCCTCCTCGGCCGTCGTCGTCGGGCCGAGCTTGATGCCGATCGGGTTGCGGATCCGCGAGGCGAACTCGATGTGCGCGCCGTCCAGCTGCCGGGTGCGCTCACCGATCCACACCATGTGGCCCGAGACGTCGTACAGCTGGCCCGTACGCGAGTCGACCCTGGTCAGCGCTGCCTCGTAGTCGAGGAGCAGCGCCTCGTGGGAGGCGTAGAACTCGACGGTCTTGAACTCCTCCGGGTCGGTCCCGCAGGCCCGCATGAAGTTCATCGCGTTGTCGATCTCCCGCGCCAGCTGCTCATAGCGCTGCCCGGACGGGGAGGACTTCACGAAGTCCTGGTTCCAGGCGTGCACCTGGCGCAGGTCGGCGTAGCCGCCGGTGGTGAAGGCGCGCACCAGGTTGAGCGTGGAGGCGGAGGCGTTGTACATCCGCTTCAGGCGCTCGGGATCCGGGATGCGGGCCTTCTCGTCGAAGTCGAAGCCGTTGACCGAGTCACCGCGGTACGTCGGCAGGGTCACGCCGTCGCGGGTCTCGGTCCCCTTGGAGCGCGGCTTGGAGTACTGGCCGGCGATGCGGCCGACCTTCACGACCGGCACGGAGGCGGCGTACGTGAGCACGGCGCCCATCTGGAGCAGGGTCTTGAGCTTGTTGCGGATGTGGTCGGCCGACACCGCGTCGAAGGCCTCGGCGCAGTCGCCACCCTGGAGAAGGAACGCCTCTCCCTTGGCGACGGACGCCATCCGGGCGCGCAGCTGGTCGCACTCGCCCGCGAAGACGAGCGGCGGATACGACTCGAGGTCCGCGATCACATCGCGCAGAGCCTCGGCATCGGGGTACTCGGGCTGCTGCGCCGCGGGCAGGTCTCGCCAGGTGTTGCCAGCGCTTGCGCTGGGCTTAGCGTTCACGGTCACCCTGACAACATTACGGGGTCGTGTCGGGCGTCCCTCCCCATGCCCATCAATTGAGACGAACCGCGCTCGATCGGGACGCGCTCCGGACGGCCGTACGGCAGGTCACCGCGGCCGCCCGGAGCGGGCGGGCAGGGCCTAGTCCACGTCGAGCCGGTCGCGGTCGATGGAGATCGTCACGCCGCCGTGCGTCTCGGTCGTGTCGCCCTTGTACTGGTGGATGCGCTGGTGGTCGGCCCACAGGTTCGCGGGGATCGTCGAGTCGGTGGTCGTCGACTTGCCGTTCCAGTGGGCGAAGTGGAGCACGTCGGGCAGGGTGACGCGGCTCTTGTTGGCCACGAGGTCGGTGACCAGGGACGAGGTGTTGCCGTAGACGCCGGAGCGGTAGCCCAGTGCGTGCACGCGCTCGGTGTAGGCGTCGAGGTAGGACAGCACCAGGCTGGTGACGGTGGAGCCGGGTGTGTAGTGCTCCAGGTCGCTGTAGATCACCGTGCCCTTGGGGAAGCCCAGTGTGGTCGCCTGCTGGACCGCGTCGTCGCCGGCCTCGGTGCCCTGCCGCACGGGATCGGTGATCGTCTCGCAGCCGCCCGCGCAGCTGCTCCCGCCGGAGGTGGGCTGGCGGCCGACGTAGAGCGGGATGAACCGCCAGCCGTTGGCGTACTGCGTCCGCAGCCAGGCGGCGGTGAGTCTGCTCTGGACGCAGGCGCGGTTGATCCCGCCGATGTAGACCCCGACGGCCCGGTAGTCGGAGTCGTCCCGCCAGGCGTCCATCGCCGTCTGGCCCGGCGCGGTGCAGGCGTCGAAGCCCTCGCCGCGGAAGGACGTCGCATCTGCGGGCAGCGGCGCCGCGGCGGGCGCGCCCGCGGTCGCGTCGGTCCCCGCGGCGGCGGCCGGCAGGCCGGCGTCGCGCAGGATGTCCTGGATCCTCGTGCGGTCCTCCGCGTACGCGGCGGTCACGGCGATCCGGTCGGCGGTGACCCGGAACGTGCGGGCCGTGCGGTTCTCGCTGGCGGTGCGGCCCTTGACGGCGGACGGCTGGACCAGGAACGCCTCGGTACGTCCCCTCGCCCCCGCCGGACACTGCTGCTGGTCGCCGGGCGTGCCGAGGTACACGGCGTGCCGGTCGAAGCGGACACAGACGTCCGGATGTTTCTCCAGGTCCACGATCGGCCAGGAGGCGGGGACGGTGAACTCGTGGCCGCGGTAGGTGACCTTGACGGTGTCGTCGGTCCCCGCGGCGCGTGCGCTGCCGAGCGGGCCGGCGGCGAGGGCCGCGGCGGCGGCGCACACGGTGAGGGTTCGGACACCGCCTCGGCGGGGCCGGGGTGAACGGGCTGCGGACATGGTCGTCTCCTCGGTCGGGCTTCCTGGGCCATGCCATCCATGGCCGGTGACCGAGCGGTAGGAACGCAGGGCGTGGACGGTTCACGCTGTTGCCCGCCCCCTGACGTCGGGTAAGGTGCGGCGCATGTTCGCGCACTCGACCCAGAACTGGTGGTGGACCGCTCATCCGGCGGCCCACTGACTGCGCGTACGCAAGACTTCGCGAAGGCCGCCCGAGGGGCGGCCTTCGGTGTTTGCGGACACGGGCCGTTCCTCTCCGAGTTTTCGGGAATCCGAGAATCCGAGAGAAGGAACAGGACCGATGCACCTGCTCGACCTGCTGGACGATCCCCGTCCGTTCGCCCTGCTGCGCCGTCGCACCCCCGGTCACGACCACGACACCGTCGAGCTGCTGCTCGGACCGGTCAGCACCTGCGACCGCCTCGCCGACCTCCCCGACGAGGGACTCGCGCTCGTTCCCTTCCGCCAGATCAGGGAGCGCGGCTTCGACGTCCGCGACGACGGCACGCCACTCGCGGTGCTGACCCCCGAGGAGACGCACGTCCTGCCGCTGGAGCGGGCGCTGGCGGAGCTGCCGGCGCACGAGGTGCGTGTCACGGGCGGGGGCTTCGACGTCGCCGACGAGGAGTACGCGGGGATCGTCGGGCGCGTACTGGAGGAGGAGATCGGGCGCGGCGAGGGCGCGAACTTCGTGATCCGGCGCACGTACGAGGGCGCGATCCCGGGGTTCGGGCGGGCCGACGCGCTGGCCCTGTTCCGGCGGCTGCTGGTCGGCGAGCGGGGCGCGTACTGGACGTTCGTCGTGCACACCGGAAATGGGCAAGGGCCCGAAGGGCCTTCCTTGGACGGGCGGGGGCGGGAGACGGGTGGGCGCACGCTGGTGGGCGCGAGCCCCGAGGTGCACGTGCGGATGTCGGGCGGAACCGTCGTGATGAACCCGATCAGCGGCACGTACCGCTATCCGGCCGAGGGGCCCTCCGCGGACGACCTGCTCGGCTTCCTCGCCGACGGCAAGGAGATCGAGGAGCTCTCCATGGTCGTCGACGAGGAGCTCAAGATGATGTGCACGGTCGGTGACATGGGGGGCGTGGTGATCGGTCCGCGGCTCAAGGAGATGGCCCACCTCGCGCACACCGAGTACGAGCTGCGGGGCCGGTCCTCGCTGGATGTGCGCGAGGTCCTGAAGGAGACCATGTTCGCGGCGACCGTCACCGGGTCGCCGGTGCAGAACGCGTGCCGGGTGATCGAGCGGTACGAGCCCCTCGGGCGGGACGGCGTCGGGCGGGGCTACTACGCGGGGGCGCTGGCCCTGATCGGCCGCGACGCGGGCGGTGCCCAGACCCTCGATTCGCCCATCCTCATCCGGACCGCCGACATCGACGCGGACGGGCGGCTGCGGGTGCCGGTCGGCGCCACCCTCGTGCGGGGATCGGATCCGGCGGGCGAGGTCGCCGAGACGCACGCGAAGGCCGCGGGGGTGCTGGCGGCGCTGGGGGTCGTGGAGGCCGGGGCCCGCGTGGAGGGCGTACGGCCGAGGCTGGCCGACGATCCGCGGGTGCGGGCGGCGCTGGACGGGCGGCGGACCTCGCTCGCGCCGTTCTGGCTGCGGATGCAGGAGCAGGCGCGTGAGTTGGAGGGCCATGCGCTGGTCGTGGACGCCGAGGACACCTTCACGGCGATGCTCGCGCATGTGCTGCGGTCCTCGGGACTCGAGGTGACCGTGCGGCGCTACGACGAGCCGGGGCTGCGGGCGGCGGTGCGGGCGCACGAGGGGCCGTTGGTCCTGGGCCCCGGCCCGGGCGACCCCTTGGACCTGGACGATCCCAAGATGCGGTTCCTGCGGGAGCTGACCGCCGAGGTGATCGGGGGGCACGGGCACGGCGTGCTCGGCGTCTGTCTCGGGCACGAGCTGATCGCGGCGGAGCTGGGCCTGAAGATCGTACGCAAGGAGGTCCCGTACCAGGGCGCGCAGACGGAGATCGATCTCTTCGGGCGGGCCGAGACCGTCGGTTTCTACAACAGCTTCGTGGCGCACTGCGACGAGGAGACGGCGGCCGAGCTGTCGGCCCACGGCATCGAGGTCAGCCGCACCGAGAGCGGTGAGGTGCACGCGCTGCGCGGGCCCGGGTTCGCGGGTGTGCAGTTTCACCCGGAGTCGGTACTGACGCTGAACGGGACGGCCGTCGTGCGGGAGCTGGTCGGTCGGCTGCGGGGCGCCGGCACGCCCTCGGAGCGGCGGCCCTCCGTGTAGTCGTGGCAGCCGTGGCCGAGGACGCCGGCCGCACGGGTGTCGGGTGGCCCGTGCGGCCGACGGGATCACGGGGAGGGGGCGCGTCAGCCGAAGAAGACCCCGACCTCCTCGTACAGCTTCGGGTCGACCGTCTTCAGCTTGGCCGTGGCCTCCGCGATCGGGACCCGGACGATGTCCGTGCCGCGCAGGGCGACCATCTTGCCGAAGTCGCCGTCACGGACGGCCTCGACGGCGTGCAGTCCGAAGCGGGTGGCGAGCCAGCGGTCGAAGGCACTGGGGGTGCCGCCGCGCTGGATGTGCCCGAGGACCGTGGTGCGGGCCTCCTTGCCGGTGCGCTTCTCGATCTCCTTGGCCAGCCACTCGCCGACCCCGGAGAGGCGTACATGACCGAAGGAGTCGAGGGACTCGTCCTTCAGGACCATCTGGCCGTCCTTGGGCATCGCGCCCTCGGCGACGACCACGATCGGCGCGTACGAGGCCTTGAACCGCGAGGTCACATAGGCGCACACCTGGTCGACGTCGAAGCGCTGCTCGGGGATGAGGATGACGTTGGCGCCGCCGGCCAGGCCCGAGTGGATGGCGATCCAGCCCGCGTGACGGCCCATCACCTCGCAGACGAGGACGCGCATGTGCGACTCGGCGGTGGTGTGCAGCCGGTCGATCGCCTCGGTGGCGATGCCGACGGCGGTGTCGAAGCCGAAGGTGTAGTCGGTGGCGGACAGGTCGTTGTCGATGGTCTTCGGTACGCCGACGACGGGCACGCCGTACTCGTCGGTGAGGCGCGCGGCGACGCCGAGCGTGTCCTCGCCGCCGATCGCGATGAGTGCCTCGACCTCCTGCTTGGCGAGGTTCTCCTTGATGCGGCGGATGCCGTTCTCCTGCTTGAGCGGGTTCGTCCGCGAGGAGCCGAGGATGGTGCCACCGCGCGGCAGGATGCCGCGCACGGCGGGGATGTCCAGCCGGACGGTGTCGTTCTCGAGAGGTCCGCGCCAGCCGTCCCGGAAGCCGACGAAGTCGTATCCGTACTCCTGCACGCCCTTGCGGACGATGCCCCGGATGACGGCGTTGAGTCCGGGGCAGTCGCCGCCTCCGGTCAGTACTCCGACCCGCATGGAAAAGTCCCTTCGCCGCGATTGCCTGAGGGGACTCACGCTAATAGTGATCCAGGTCACTTCGGCATGGGGCGGAAGGGCAATTCCGGTGAATTGTGCGGGTGTTGATCACTCGCCTTCACTCGATGGTGGGTCAACCAGGGTTTACGCCGCCCACTCGTCGGGGTCTACGCCTCGTCGAGACCGCGCTCTATGGCATAGCGCACCAGCTCGACCCGGTTGTGGAGTTGGAGCTTGCCCAGGGTGTTCTGCACATGGTTCTGGACCGTGCGGTGGGAGATGACCAGGCGCTCGGCGATCTGCTTGTAGCTCAGTCCCTTGGCGACCAGGCGCAACACCTCGGTCTCGCGGTCGGTGAGCTGCGGGGCCTTGGGCTCGTCGGCGCCCGCGGCGGGGGCGGGCTCGGAGGCCAGCCGGCGGTACTCGCCGAGGACCAGGCCCGCGAGGCCCGGCGTGAACACCGGGTCACCGACGGCCGTACGGCGCACGGCGTCGATCAGCTCCTCCGTGGACGCCGACTTCAGCAGATAGCCGGTGGCACCGGACTTCACCGCCTCCAGGACGTCCGCGTGCTCGCCGCTGGCCGACAGGACGAGGACGCGCAGCGCCGGGTTGCTGCCGACCAGTTCCTTGCAGACCTGGACGCCGGGCTTGGCGGGCAGGTTCAGGTCGAGCACCAGGACGTCGGGCGCGGCGGCCCGGGCACGGCGCACCGCCTGCTCGCCGTCGCCCGCGGTGGCGACCACGGCGAAACCGGACGCGTCCAGGTCGCGGGCGACCGCGTCGCGCCACATGGGGTGGTCGTCCACCACCATGACCTTGATCGGACCCTGCCCCACCACGTCGGTGACCTCCGTCATCGCTGCTCCGCCTTCCCCCGTGAAACCCTGGAAACCTTCGGTATCTTCAGCTCGACCTCCGTGCCCTGGCCGGGCACCGAGATCAGTTCGGCCGCGCCGCCGAGGTCGCGCAGCCGGCCCCGGATCGACAGGGCCACACCGAGCCGCCCCTCCCCCTCGGCCTGGGCGAGCCGCCCCGCCGGGATGCCCGGGCCCTCGTCGCGTACCGTCACGATCACCTCGTCCGGCTCGTCCTCGACGAGGATCCAGGCCCGGGCGTCCTCGCCGACGTGCTTGCGGACATTGTCCAGGGCGGCACCGACAGCGGCGGCCAACTCCCGGGCGGCGGCCGGGGGGAGAGGAACCGGGGCGCCGGGCTCGGAGAAGGTCACGCGCGCGCTCGCGTACGGGGCGAGCAGGGCGCGCAGGTCGACAGGGCCCCGGGAGTCCTGGTCGTCGTCCGGTTCCTCGACGGCCCGTACGACCGCGCCGAGCGCGGCGTCCTCGGACACCCGCGAGACGGGCACCAGGCCGCCCGAGACCAGGGTGCGCAGCGCGACCTCCTGCTCGCCGGCCATCCGGCCCAGCTCCGCGGCCTCGCCGCCGAGCGCGGAGGCCCGTCGCTGCACCATGGCGAGGACCTGTAGGACACCGTCGTGGATGTCACGGGCGAGGCGCTCGCGCTCGCGGGTCGCGGCCTCGATCTCCAGTGCGCGGGCGAGGGTGAGCTCGGAGGCGCGGGCGACCTCGACGACGTATCCGATGGCGATGGAGGCGACCCAGACCAGGATCACGTTGTGGACCGTGTCGCGGGTGGGGGCGCCGCGCTCGACGAGGTTGGCGGCCGCCACGAGCGTCGAGGCGAACGCCGCCCAGCGCCAGCCGCCCTTGATGGCGAAGGCGAGGACGGAGCCCGCGGTCCATATCGACGGGAGGGTGGGACCGCCGGTCACCACGCGGTGGTGGGTGTCCGCGACGGGCGTGAGCATGATGCCGGTGAGTGCGACGGTCAGGTCGACGGCGAGGAAGCGCTTGGTGCAGCTGGCCGCGTTCGCCACCCTGGGCAGGGTGGCGAGCGTCCAGACGAACAGGACCGCGTAGTACCCGATGGCCACCCAGGGGTGGGCGAACTTGCGGAACGCGGTGGCGAAGAGCCCGATCGCGTACAGCATCGTCAGCACGCGGTAGGCGGTGAGCGCACGCCACAGCGGCTGCTCGACCGACATCCTCATGACTCTCTCGCGCTTGGCCATGTCCCCCACCCCCACCGTCCCCCGACGCAAGCGTCTAGGTGCCGGCCCGTCCTTCTTCGGTTTCGGCTTCGGCCGCCTTCGCGGCCTCCTTCTGCGCCTGTTCGGCTTCCTTGAGCGCCTGCTTCTCGGCCTTCGCCGCGTCCGCTATCTGCCGCTTGGCGGCCGTCGCGTAGATGTCGACGTACTCCTGGCCGGAGAGCTTCATGATCTCGTACATGACCTCGTCGGTCACCGCGCGCAGCACGAAGCGGTCGTGCTCCATGCCGTTGTAGCGGGTGAAGTCGAGCGGCTTGCCGATGCGGATGCCCGGGCGCATCAGCTTGGGCATCACCTTGCCCGGCGGCTGGATCTTCTCGGTGTCGATCATGGCGACCGGGATGACCGGGGCGCCGGTCGCGAGCGCCACGCGCGCGAGGCCGCCCGGCTTGCCGCGGTACAGCCGCCCGTCGGGCGAGCGCGTGCCCTCCGGGTAGATGCCGAACAGCTCACCGCGCTCGATGACATCGATGCCGCTCTTGACGGCCGCCTCGCCCGCGCCGCGCGCGCCGGAGCGGTCCACCGGGAGCTGGCCTACGCCCTTGAAGAAGGCGGCGGTCATCCGGCCCTTGACGCCGGGCGTCGTGAAGTACTCGGCCTTCGCGATGAAAGTCACCTTGCGGTCGAGGACCGCGGGCAGGAAGAACGAGTCCGAGAACGACAGATGATTGCTTGCCAGGATGGCGGGGCCCTCGGCGGGAATGTTCTCGAGGCCTTCCACCCAGGGCCTGAAGGCAAGCTTCAGCGGCCCTCCGATGGAAAACTTCATGGCGCCGTAGATCAACCGAATGCCTCCTGTGTCGTCGGTCAGACCTTATCCCGGAGCACTGTCAAAGGCCTCGACGACCCTGGTCGGTGTCAGTGCCGTCGCGTACGGTGAAGTACGCCTCGCATTCCGCCCGTCTGATGAACAGGAGACCGAAGGTGCCGGTCCTTCCTGGAGCCGAGCCGTTCCGCCACGAGGGCGGAGAGGTCGGTGTCCTTCTCTGTCACGGCTTCACCGGTTCCCCGCAGTCGCTGCGCCCCTGGGCGGAGTATCTCGCCGAGCGCGGTCTGACCGTCGCGCTGCCCCTGCTGCCCGGGCACGGCACGCGCTGGGAGGACATGCAGCTCACGGGCTGGCAGGACTGGTACGCGGAGGTGGACCGCGAGCTGCGTGCGCTGCGGGAGCGCTGCGCCCAGGTGTTCGTCTTCGGCCTGTCCATGGGCGCCGCGCTGACCCTGCGGCTCGCCGCGAAGCACGGGGACGAGGTGAGCGGCATCGTCGTCGTCAATCCGGCGAACAAGGTGCACGGGGCGGCGGCCCACGCCCTCCCGGTGCTCCGCCACCTCGTCCGGACGGTGAGCGGCATCACCAGCGACATCGCCAAGGAGGGCGTCACGGAGGTGGGATACGACCGGGTGCCCCTGCAGGCCGCCCACTCCATGCGGAACTTCTACCGGATGGTCGACGGTGAACTGCCCCAGGTCACCCAGCCGATGCTGCTGCTGCACAGCCCTCAGGACCATGTGGTGCCGCCCGTCGACTCGGCCCGGATCCTGAGCCGGGTGTCGTCCACCGACGTGACGGAGATCCTGCTGGAACAGAGCTACCACGTGGCGACGTTGGACCATGACGCGGACCGGATCTTCGAGGAGAGCTACGCGTTCATCGCCCGGCTCGCGCCCGGTGTCGGCAAGCGGTCCGGCACGGGTCAGGTGGGTCAGCAGGAAGGGACGGCCACTGGTGGCTGAGCACGACGCGGAGCGCGGCGAGCCCGACGAGAAGGGCGTACCGGTCGGCGAGCCTCTCGGTGACGAGCAGGGGGTGCCGTTCGACGAGGACGCCGCGTGGCAGGCGATCGTGGCGGGGTACGGCGAGGAACCGCCGGATCCGCCCGGCGCGAAGCCGTTCAAGTCGATCGAGGACCTGGCGCTCCTCGACCCGGTGACGAACGACGCCCCGGGTGGCGAGGACGCGTCCGAGAGGCCCGAGAAGGGCAAGAAGAACGGGACCGTCGGGACGAGCGAGAAGGACGCGGCCGGCGACGAAACCGGGGAGCCGCCCGCCGCAGCGAAGCCCCTCGGCGGCTCCGTCTCCTTCGCGCCCGGCGTCGGCGGTCCGCGCGACTACCAGGCGCCCGAGCCCTCCGAGGACGACTTCGACGGGGACGACGAGGGCCATTTCGTCCCCCCGGAGCCGCCCCCGCTGCCCACCGCGGACACCACGGCCAAGTTCGCCTGGCTCGCCGTCGTCGGCGGCCCGATCGTGCTCCTGCTGGCCATCCTGCTCGGCTGGGACATGACGTGGTGGCTCGCCACGGTCGGCATCGGCGGTTTCCTGGGCGGCTTCGCCACCCTCGTGGCGCGTATGAAGCCCGACGACGAGGACGAGGACGATCCCGGGCGGGGCGCGGTGGTCTGACGCGGCCGGTTACGCGGCGGGAACTCTGAGGGCGGCCAGCACGGGCAGATGGTCCGTGGCCGCCCTCAGGTCTGTCTCCGTGACTCCGGGATGGCCGTACGGGACCCCGCAGCCGAGGATCTCGATGCCGCGGGTGGCGAAGATCGCGTCGATGCGCTGGTGGGGGTCGGTGGGCGTCGAGGTGTACTCCGTGCCCCAGGGTGCGGTGGCCCAGCAGTCCTGGAGGCCGTCGGCGAGGCGGGTGAAGGTGGGGCCGTCGGGGCGTTCGTTCAGATCGCCGCCGACGAGGGCGTGCGGGGTGCCGAGAGCTGCGAGGCGGTCGAGAAGCAGGCCGCTCTGCGTGTAGCGCTCGTCCTTCTGGAGCGAGAGATGGCAGCTCACCACGCCGAGCCGGGCGCCGCCGAAGCGCACGACGGCGGTGGCGAGGCCGCGGCGGTGCAGGCCGGGGGTGAGGGGCAGCAGGACGTCCTCGGTGCGTTCGACGGTGGCCCGCATCGAGCAGAGGAGCGCGGGGCCCGCGGCGGTCGCGCCGCCGGACAGGATCGTCTGCCCGGACGCGGCCGCGAGCCGGGCCAGCTTCTTGCGCCAGCGGAAGAAGCGGGGGGCTTCCTGGACGAGGACCAGGTCGGGGGCGCAGGCGTGGATGACGCGGGCGAGGGCGGTGGTGTCGTCGCGCATCGAGCGGATGTTGTAGCTGAGGACGCGGATGACGGCGGAGCCGTCGGATTCGGTGTGGGAGCGGGGCAGCGGGGTCGTCGCCATGTGGATCAACATACGTGGATGCGCTGCTCGGGGGAGCCAGAACGCTGCGGTGGTTTGTCGGCTGCGGGACGGTGGGGGCCGGTCGCGCCCACGCGGCGGAGCCGCATGACGTCACAGCCCCGCGCCCCTGAGGGGCGCCATCCGCGCCCCCGCCGAAAGGGGCACGGTACGACATCGCCCGCCGTACCCCTGAAGGGCGCGGCGGGCGAGGTGTGCGTACTGCGTGATCAAGTCGGTTACATGATCGGGTCGGGCTCCCTGGCCAGGTCCGCCGCGCCCACCAGGCCCGCCTCGTTGCCGAGCTGGGCGGCGATCACCTCGGCCACCGGGCGCCAGTTGCCGCCCACGAGCCAGCGCTTGTACGACTTGCGGATGGGGTCGAGCACCAGCTCGCCCTCGTCCGAGAGGCCGCCGCCGACGATGAAGGCGGAGGGGTCGAAGAGCGAGGCCAGGTCGGCGAGGCCGGCGCCGGCCCAGCGGGCCAGCTCGCGGTAGGAGTCCACCGCCACCGGGTCGCCCTGGCGTGCGGCCACCGAGATGTGCTTGCCCTCGATGCCGTCGGGGGTGCCGTTGCCCAGCGCGAGCAGGATCTCCGCGTTCTCGGGGGTGGCGTTGGCCCGCTGCTTGGCGTAGCGGACGAGGGCGCGCCCGGAGGCGTACTGCTCCCAGCAGCCCTGCGAGCCGCAGCCGCACAGCAGACCGTCCGGCACCATGCGGATGTGGCCGAACTCGGCGGCCACACCGAAGTGCCCGCGGCGCAGCTTGTTGCCGATGATGATGCCGCCGCCCAGGCCCGTGCCCAGGGTGATGCAGATGACGTTCCGGTGACCCTTGCCCGCGCCGAACTTGTACTCGCCCCACGCCGCCGCGTTCGCGTCGTTCTCGACGACGACGGGCAGCCCCACGCGTGCCTCGACCTCGGCCTTGAGCGGTTCCTGCCGCCAGTCGATGTTGGGCGCGAAGTACACGGTCGAGCGCTGGCGGTTCACGTATCCGGCGGCACCGATACCCACGCCGACGATGTCGTGACCTGCGCGCGCGCCCTCCACCGCGGCGGCGATGGCGTCCACGATGGCCTGCGGCGTGGTGGGGGTCGGCACCTTGTGCGTCGAGAGGATGTTGCCTTCCTCGTCGACCACACCGGCCGCGATCTTCGTGCCGCCGATATCGACGCCGATGGTGAGTCCCATGAATCCCTCAGTTTCGGTCGAGCCCCGCTACGGCCAACCGTACCCGAGCAGCCTTTAGTCCAAGTCAATCCGCTCCCCCGGACCGGTCCCCTCGTCACGGGGGCCACGCTCCCGGGTGGTCCAGCGTCGTTCCTGGGCCTCGACGGCCGAACGGTAGGCGGCGAGCAGCTCGCTGCCCGCGGCCGCGAGGTGATCGAAAACGTCAGGGTTGCGCTCTATGACCGGTTCGACGGCGGCCTTGGCCTGCTGTACGACCTGGTTGACCATCTGCTGGGCGGTGCCGGAGGCGACCACGCCGAACAGCGGCGAGTTCAGTCCGGACAGCTTGTCGGCGACCGCGTCGACCAGCTTGCGCAGTTCCTCCGCGGCCGAGCCGGGCGGCGGACCGTACTGGGCGCGGCGGCGGGCCTTCTCCGCCGCGAGGTCCTCGGCGCACGCCTTCGCCCAGGCGTCGGCGTCGCTCGCGCGCGCTTCGTCGCTCGCCTCCTGAGCGGCGTCGGACGTGGGGCGCTCTTCGCTCATGGCGGACTCCTGCCTATGGTTCTTCCTTTCGACGGTACCCGAACGGGGGTACGCCGTTCACCGTGTCCGGGGCCAGAGATCCGGGTCCGGCGCGAAACGCACCCTGAGTTCCCCCTCGCGCAGGGCGGCGCCGGCCACGGTGCAGCGGCGCAGCGCGGACGGCAGCGGCACGATCCTGCGGAACTGGCCCACGGTGACGACGAGTTCGTCGCCCCGGCGGATCAGGTCCAGTTCCTCGCGTATCGCGCCGGGCAGCGGGATGTGCCATACGAGGACGCCGTCTTCGGCGAGGTGGTCGAGAACGGGCCACTCGACCGGGGTCGGCGTCCGGTTGACGCCGGGCACGGGGAGCGCGCCGAGGTCGTCGGTGCCGCGCGGGTCGCGGCCGAGGTGCGGGACCTCGTGGACGGTGTACGTCTCCTGCCACTCGTCCAGCGCCTTGCGCTGCTGGGCGGCGAGGGCGCCCAGCCAGGCGTCCGCGCTGGCGGCCGGCAGTACCCGGTTCGCGACCAGCGCGTCGACGCGCAGCCCGTACAGGGCGAGGGCGGTGGTGGCGGCGTGCACGGCGTCGGTGCCGGCCGGGCCCGGTTCGGCGACCAGCCGTACGGTCGTGGCGCGGTCCTCGACGACCGCCGCGACGGCGGCCAGCTCGATGTCCCAGCGTGCCGCCGTCTCGTACAGCCACTCGGCGGGCATCGGGACACCCGCGAGACGGCCGAGGACGGGGCGCAGGGCGCGGGCCGCCTGGCGCTCCGGCGGGAGCAGCCGGCGCAGGTAGCGGCGCAGTTCCTCCGGGAGGGCGAGGAGGGCGAGGGCCTGTGGGGTCGGCGGGAGGTCCACGACCAGCAGGTCGTACGTCTGCGAGGTCGCCGCGTCGCGCAGGGCGCGCAGCAGGGCGAGTTCCTCGGCGCCGGGCAGGGGGGTGAGTTCCTCGGCGTCCAGGCGGGCGGCGCCGAGCAGGTCCAGGGCGGTGGTCGCGCGGTCCTGGAAGGCGGTGAGGTCCTCACGGAAGCGGGCGTTCGCGTCGGGGCGCCAGGTCGTGAGGCGGGGCGCGGTGCCGGTGGGTTCCGCGCCGGTGGGTACGCCGAGGACGGTACCGAGGGTGTCGGTGCGGTCGGCGGTGAGCAGGAGGGTGCGGGTGCCCTCGCGGGCGGCCTTCAGCGCGGTGGCCGCCGCGACCGTCGTACGGCCCGTGCCGCCCTGGCCTGTGATCAGGATGGTGCGCATTGCATGAACGCTACCTGCGTCGAGCGCCCCCGCCGCCCCTGCCCCGTCCCCTCCTCGGCCTGGGGGCTCCCGAGGGCGGGGCGGAGCGGGATCAGCCCGCCTCGCCCGACTCCACCCGCTTCTTCAGACCCGCCAGCGCCCGGTCGATGATGACCTTCTCGGCCTTGCGCTTGATCATGCCCAGCATGGGGATCTTGACGTCGACCGTGAGCCGGTAGGTGACCTCGGTGGCGCCGGCGCCCGCGGGCTTGAGGATGTACGAGCCGTCCAGGGAACGGAGCATCTGGGACTTGACCAGGGTCCAGGAGACCTCGTGGTCGCCGGTCCAGGTGTACCCCAGGGTCTGGTCGTCCTTGATCGCACCGGCGTCCATGACGAGGCGCACCTGCTCGGCGCGGCCCTGCCCGTCCGTGGCGAGTACCTCCGCCTCCTTCACCTCTCCCGTCCAGTCCGGGTAGCGGGCGAAGTCGGCGATGACCGCCATGACATCAGCCGGTGCCGCCTCGATCGTGATGCTCGAGCTGGTGTGTTCCGCCATCGCGGTGGCTCCTCCAGATGCGGTCCGGTGAGGGAGGGTGGTACGCACGTGTGTGCAGCGTGAAGGCTACCGCGCGCCCGCCGAACCATCGCCACCCCACCTGGTGTTCACCACTCCAGGACCCACGGGCGGCCCGACGCCGCGAAATGTCCGACGTTCACGCACTCGGTCGTCCCGATCCGCATCCGGCTCGCGAGCGGCTGGTGGACATGGCCGAAGAGGGAGTAACGGGGACGGATGCGGCGGATCGCGTCCAGGAGGGCACGGGAGCCGCGTTCGAAGCGGCGCGCCACCGTGTCGTAGACCAGTTCCGGTACGTCCGGCGGGATGTGCGTGCACAGCACGTCGACCTCGCCGACCGCCTCGATCTTCGCCGCGTACTCCTCGTCGTCGATCTCGTAGGGCGTCCGCATGGGGCTGCGCAGTCCCCCGCCGACGAAGCCGAAGACCCGGCCGCCGATCTCCACCCGCTCACCGTCGAGGACCGTCGTGCCGGGTCCGGCGTACTCCGCCCACAACGGGGGCATGTCGACATTGCCGTAGGTCGCGTACGTCGGTGTCGGGAACGCGGCGAACAGCTCGGCGTACTGCTTGCGCACCGCCTTCTCGATGGCCACGGAATGGTCCATCCCGATCTCGTCCCACAGCCGCCGCCCGAACTCCCGCGCCTCGGCGAAGCGGCGGGCGGTGCGCAGCTCGACGATCCGGTCGGCGTTCTCGGTGCCGAAGAGGTCGGGGAAGATGCCGCGCGCGTGGTCGGCGTAGTCGAGGAAGAGCACCAGGTCACCGAGGCACAGCAGAGCGTCCGCGCCCTGGCCGGCCCGGGCCAGGTCGCGCGCGTTGCCGTGCACGTCACTGACCACATGAATGCGCGTTCTGCGGTTACCGCCTGGTGTGGGTGCCATGACGATCAAGCGTAGGCGTGTGGGGCAAACGTGAATAGAGGCGGTCGGACCTGCGGTTACTGGCATGGCAAGAAGAGCGTGGACTACTGTGCGTGAAGGAACGCCATCGGGTGCGACGCACCAACCTGTGTGACGCAGGGAACATCTCGGCAGGACCCCCTATCGAAAAAGCCGTACCGGTGGGTAACGTCCGGGCAGTCCAGTCGTACTCAGGATTTCAACAATGATGTTCCTGGGTACCTGCCCGAGCCTTGGACCGCTCCGTCGCATCACACACCGTCGTGGCGTCGGCGCCCTATGAGGAGCAGCAGTCTTGCGCGAGTTCAGCCTTCCGGCTTTGTACGAGGTCCCTGCGGACGGAAATCTGACCGACATCGTCCGCAGAAACGCCGCGCAGCATCCCGACGTCGCCGTCATCGCCCGCAAGGTGGGCGGCACGTGGACGGACGTCACCGCCACCACCTTCCTCGCCGAGGTGCGGTCCGCGGCCAAGGGCCTGATCGCCTCGGGCGTACAGCCCGGCGACCGGGTCGCCCTGATGTCCCGTACCCGCTACGAGTGGACGCTGCTCGACTTCGCGATCTGGAGCGCGGGCGCGATCACCGTGCCGGTGTACGAGACCAGCTCGGCCGAGCAGGTGCAGTGGATACTCGGCGACTCGGGCGCGAGCGCCTGCATCGTCGAGCTGGACACGCACGCGGCCTGCGTGGAGTCGGTGCGCGACCGGCTGCCCGCCCTCAAGCACGTCTGGCAGATCGAGGCCGGCGGGGTGGAGGAACTGGGGCGCGCGGGCAGGGACGTCAGCGACGCCACCGTCGAGGAGCGCAGCTCGCTCGCCAAGGCGGACGACCCGGCGACCATCGTCTACACGAGCGGTACGACCGGCCGCCCCAAGGGCTGCGTCCTCACCCACCGCGCCTTCTTCGCGGAGTGCGGCAACATCGTGGAGCGGCTGCGCCCCCTGTTCCGTACGGGCGAGTGTTCCGTCCTCCTCTTCCTGCCGCTCGCGCACGTCTTCGGACGGCTGGTGCAGGTCGCGCCGATGATGGCGCCGATCAAGCTGGGCTGCGTCCCGGACATCAAGAACCTCACCGACGAGCTGGCCGCGTTCCGGCCGACGCTGATCCTCGGTGTGCCGCGTGTCTTCGAGAAGGTCTACAACTCGGCGCGCGCCAAGGCGCAGGCGGACGGCAAGGGCAAGATCTTCGACAAGGCGGCGGACACGGCGATCGCCTACAGCCGCGCCCTGGACACGCCCTCCGGCCCGTCGCTCGGCCTGAAGATCAAGTACAAGACCTTCGACAAGCTCGTCTACAGCAAGCTGCGCGCGGTGCTGGGCGGTCGTGGTGAGTACGCGATCTCCGGCGGCGCCCCGCTCGGCGAGCGTCTGGGCCACTTCTTCCGCGGCATCGGCTTCACGGTCCTGGAGGGCTACGGCCTGACGGAGTCCTGCGCGGCCACCGCCTTCAACCCCTGGGACCGTACGAAGATCGGTACGGTCGGCCAGCCGCTGCCCGGCTCCGTGATCCGCATCGCCGACGACGGCGAGGTGCTGCTGCACGGCGAGCATCTGTTCAAGGGGTACTGGAACAACGAGGCCGCGACCGCCGAGGCGCTCGCGGACGGCTGGTTCCACACGGGTGACATCGGCACCCTCGACGAGGACGGCTACCTCCGTATCACCGGCCGCAAGAAGGAGATCATCGTCACCGCGGGCGGCAAGAACGTCGCCCCGGCCGTGATCGAGGACCGCATCCGCGCGCACGCGCTGGTCGCGGAGTGCATGGTGGTCGGCGACGGGCGCCCGTTCATCGGCGCGCTGGTCACCGTCGACGAGGAGTTCCTGGGCCGCTGGGCCGATGAGCACGGCAAGCCGGCGGGTTCCACCGCGGCGTCGCTGCGCCAGGACCCGGATCTGATCGCTGCGATCCAGGACGCGGTCGACGACGGCAACGCCGCGGTGTCGAAGGCGGAATCGGTGCGGAAGTTCCGCATTCTGTCCTCCCAGTTCTCGGAGGAGTCGGGCCACCTCACGCCGTCCCTGAAGCTCAAGCGCAACGTGGTGGCGAAGGACTACGCGGACGAGATCGAGGCCATCTACCGGGGCTGACGGCCCGGTCGAGCGGTTCTCATGGCGCGGTGTCCTCGGCGAGGATCCGCGCCATTCCGCGTTCCGCGAGCGCGGTGATCGTGAGGAACGGGTTCACCCCGATCGAGCCCGGCACGAGCGAGCCGTCGGTGATGTACAGGTGCGGGTAGCCCTTCACCCGGCCGTAGCCGTCCGTCGCCTTGCCCAGCACGCAGCCGCCCAGTGGGTGGTAGCAGAAGTCGTCGGCGAAGGTCTTGTTGTTGCCGAAGAGGTCGTAGCGGTAGATCGTCGCGTTGGCCGAGTTGATCCGGTCGAAGAGCTTCTTGGCCATGCTCACGGAGACCGCGCTCTGGGCGGCGGTCCAGCCGAGCTTGGCGGAGTCCGTCGCCGCGTCGTACGTGAAGGACGCGCGCTCCGGGTTCTTGGTGATCGCGAGGTAGAGGCTGATCCAGGTCTCCAACCCGGTGGGTATCGGGGCGATTTCGGCGAAGACGGGGTTGGCGGTGTTGGCCCAGTCGTCGATGCCCATGACCGGCATCGTCGACTGGTTCGCCCCGACCGTGTCCCAGATGTGGTTGGCGCGGCCCGTCATCACGTTGCCGTTCGTGCCCCAGCCGCTGCCGACGCTCGCGTCCAGGGACGGCAGGGTGCCCGTCTCCCGGGCCCGGACGAGGAGTTCGGTGGTGCCGAGGCTGCCGCCGCCCAGGAAGAGGTACGTACAGCTGTACTGCTTGGTCTCCACGACCGCGCCGGTGGTGTCGATCCGGTCGGCGGTCAGGGTGTACGTGCCGTCCGTGGCCCTGCTGATCGCCCGGACCTTCTCCAGGGTGTGGATGGTGACGTTGCCGGTGCCGAGCGCTGCCGCGAGGTAGGTCTTGTCGAGGCTCTTCTTGCCGTAGTTGTTGCCGTAGATGACCTCGGCCGCGAGTGCGGACTTGGTGGCGGTTCCGGCCGCCTCGCGCTGCATGTAGGCGAAGTCGTAGACGTTCGGGACGAAGGTCGTCTTCAGGCCGGCGTTGGCGGCGGCCTTACGGGAGGTGCGGGTGAACTGGTACCACTCCGTGGACTCGAACCAGGTGGGGTCGACCGTGTTGACGCCGAGCATGGTGCGGGCGCGCGGGAAGTAGGTGTTGTACATCTCGGTGGCGTCGACCGTGGGGAACTGCTCGGAGAAGTAGGACTGGAGGGGCGTGACGGCCATTCCGCCGTTGACCAGTGAGCCGCCGCCGACGCCTCGGCCGACGTAGACCGACATGTTGTCGTAGTGGACCCGGTCCAGGACTCCCGGGTAGAGGCCGATGTCCTTGTTGACGACGTCCAGCCACAGGAAGGTGGCGAGCGGGGCCTCGGTGCGGGTGCGGAACCACATCGAGCGCTCGTCGGGGGCGGCGGTGGAACAGAAGACCTTGCCGTCGGAGCCGGCGGTGTTCCAGAGCTTGCCCATCTCTATGACGAGGGTGCGGATGCCGGCCTGGCCGAGGCGGAGGGCGGCCACGGCGGCGCCGTAGCCCGATCCGATGACGATGGCGGGCGCGGTGTCGACCGCGGCGGGCTCTGCCGCGTGAGCGGACTGGAGGCCTACGCGGGTGAGGCCGGCGGCGGCGGCCGTCTGGAGGGCGACCATGCCCAGGATCTGGCGTCTCGTCAGGTGACGGTTTGTCAGCTGACGGTTACTCATCTGATGATGAGTCAGTTTTTCTGTCATGAGCGCAGCATCGGCGGATTATTTGCTTCCGCCTAGGGTTTTTGCCGGGATTTCAGGGGGCGTCGCGATGAATGGGGAGAGTGCCGGTGGTTTGTGACCGGCCACGTACCTAGAGCAACTCCTTGAGGCTCTCCGCCAGCAGGTCCCAGCGCCATTTCCGCTCCACCCACTCCCGTCCCCGTTCGCCCATGTGGCGGCGGAGTTCGGAGTCGGCGAGGAGGGTGATGATGCGGTCGGCGGAGTCGTCCGGGCAGTCGCCTCGCACGACCCAGCCCGTTTCGCCGTCGAGGACCGCGTCGGGGGCGCCGCCCGAGTCGCCCGCGACGACCGGCAGGCCCGTCGCGGAGGCCTCCAGGTAGACGATGCCCAGGCCCTCGACGTCGAGGCCGCCCCGGCGGGTGCGGCAGGGCATCGCGAAGACGTCGCCCGCGCCGTAGTGGGCCGGCAGCTCCGACCAGGGGACCGCGCCGGTGAAGCGGACCGCGGCGGCGACTCCGGTGTCGTACGCCAGCTTGCGCAGGTCCTGCTCGTACGGCCCGCCGCCGACGATCAGCAGCACCGCCTCCGGCTCCTTGGCGAGGATGCGGGGCATGGCGAGGATCAGCGTGTCCTGGCCCTTGCGCGGGACCAGACGGGAGACACAGACCACCACCGGGCGGTCGGTGAGGCCGAGGCGGGCGCGGACCCCGTCACCGCCCGAGCCGGGGTGGAAGGTCTTCTCGTCGACCCCCGGAGGCAGCTGGACCATGCGGGAGGCGGCCTCGGGTGTCAGCGCGGACGCGATGCGCGAGCGCGTGTACTCGCCGAGGTAGGTGATCGTGTCCGTGGACTCGCCGATACGGCGCAGCAGCTGCCGTGCGGCGGGCAGCTGGGCCCAGCCCGCCTCGTGGCCGTGCGTGGTGGCCACCAGTCGCTCGGCGCCCGCCCTGCGCAGCGCGGGCGCCATCAGGCCGAGCGGGGCCGCCGCCCCGAACCACACCGACGTACAGCCGTGCTCGCGCAGCAGCCCGACGGCGCGCCTGGTGGCACCCGGTGTGGGCAGCAGCATCGTCGTACGGTCCCGGACGACGGTGAAGGGCTGCTCGGCGTCGAAGGCGGCCGTCGCCTCGACGCCCTCCCGGCTCCGCTTCCACGTGGATGCGTAGACTACGAACCGCTCCGGGTCCAGTCGTAGCGCCATGTTGTGCAGGAACGCCTGGATGCCGCCGGGGCGGGGCGGGAAGTCGTTGGTCACGATCAAGGTCTTGTGCATCGCGTTCGACACTACCGAAACCTTCGAATCCCCACGCGAGCGGTCCACAGCGGCGAAGCTGTATTCCATCGGTGGTCACAGCTCCGTACGGCCGCGCTTCATGGGCCTCGCACAGCCCCGCACGTCATCATGTTTCCGCACAACCGCACCACCGCACCATGTCACGACCGCACCACCACACGACCGCACGACCGCAAAGACAGCCGACGAACGAGGGCCAGGTGAGCATGAAGGGCACACGGGGGGCGGGGTTTCCGTACGCGTTGCTGGGAACCTGGGGCCTGACCAGGCTTCTGCTCCTGCTCTTCGTCTTCAAGGTGTTCGTCTTCCCGGGCCCGGACGTCACGAGTGACGTCTCGGTGATCTACCAGGGCTGGTACGAGATCCTGCGCACCGGTACCTTCCCGCTCGACGACGTGACCTGGCAGTACCCGCCGGCCGCCGCGCTCGCGATCCTCTCCCCCGGGCTGCTGCCCTTCCTCGACTACGCGCACGCCTTCTTCCTGCTGGCCTTCGTCGCCGACGTGGTGGTGTACGCGCTGCTCCACTACGCCGGCCGGCGCCCCGGCAAGACGCTGCGCGGCGCCTGGGTGTGGGTGATCGGCGTACCGCTGCTCGGACCGACCGTCTACGCCCGCTACGACGTGATGGTGACGGCCCTGGCGGTCGCGGCGCTCCTCGCGGGCGCCCGCCATCCGCGGGTGATGGGCGCTCTCGTGGGCTTCGGGGCGCTGGTGAAGGTATGGCCGGCGCTCCTGCTCCTGGGGGCCGTGAAGCGGCGCGCGTGGGCCGCGGCGGCGGTGACCGCGGGCGGGATCGCGGTGCTGTTCGGGCTGTCGATGCCCGGCGCCTTCTCCTTCCTGACCTTCCAGCGCGACCGGGGCACCGAGGTGGAGTCGCTGGGCTCCCTCGTCTTCCATGTGGGCCGGCACTTCGGCTGGGACGGTCAGGTACTGCTCAACTACGGCTCGGTGGAGTTCCTCGGCCCGTACGTCGACGTGGTGAGCAGGCTGGCCCTGGCGCTCACCGCGATCGCCTTCGCGTGGCTGCTGCTGTGGCGGCTGCGCGTCCAGCGCTTCCGGCCGCACACGCTCGCCGACGCCGCGTTCGTGGCGGTGCTGATGTTCACGGCCACCAGCCGGGTCATCAGCCCGCAGTACATGGTGTGGCTGGTCGGGATCGGCGCGGTCTGCCTGTGCTTCCGGGGCAGCCGGATGACGCTGCCGGTCGGGCTGGTGCTGGCCGCGTGCTTCGTGACCGTCCTGGAGTTCCCGATCTGGTTCTCGCACGTCGTGGGCAGCGACCGGCTGGGCATCACCCTGCTCTTCCTGCGCAACGGCCTGCTGGTGATCGCGGCCCTGCTCGCCGCCCTCGAACTGTGGTGGAGCACCGTGTCCGACCCGACCCCGACCCTGCCCGCTCAGGCCACCCGCAGCAAGGAACGCCTGAGCTCCTCCTGACGGCGGCGGGCGCGGGCGAGAAGAAGTCCGACGGCCGTGCACTGCACCGCCATGGACAGCGCCAGCGCCAGGCAGATCCCGGGCAGCCCGAGCCCCGACAGGGCGTACGCCAGGGGCAGCTGGACCGCGGTGCCGAGCAGGGTCACCCGCAGCAACAACGGGGCTCCCCCACTCCCCTCGAAGACCCCGCCCAGCGCGATGAAGCAGGCCATCAGCAGCAGATACGGGCCGACGCAGCGCAGGAACAGCGCGCCGTCGTGGGCGACCGCCTCCCCGGCTCCGAAGGCCCGCATGATCCAGGGGGCGAACGCGCCGAGCGGGACGGCCGCCACCAGGCCCACCGCCCCGGAGACGATCACCGCCTGCCGCCCGATCGCTCCCCGCTCGTCCCGGCCGGTGCCCCGGGTGTGCGCGGTGTGGATCGAGGCGGCCTGCCGCACCGCGTAGAAGGCCATGGTCGCGACGTACATGACCTTGTAGGCGATGGAGTACGCGGCCACGGCCGTCACCCCGATCCGGGCCACGATCGCGACCAGGACCAGCGCCCCGCCCTGGCGCACGGTGAAGTCGGCGGACATGGGCAGTCCGGTCCGCAGGGTGCGGCGCAGCGCGGGGCCGGTGGGCTCGGCGGGGCGGACGGCCGCCGCCTCGCGCAGCGGCGCGTTGCGGCGCAGGGCGCGCAGGCCGGCGGTGAGGGCCACGCAGCGGCACAGGACCGTGGAGACGGCGGCGCCCCTGACGCCGTACGCGTGGATGAACAGCGGGTCGAGGCCGAGAATCAGCCCGTTGGCCAGCAGGGCGAGGCGCATCGGGGTGCGGGTGTCACCGGCGCCCTTCAGGATGCCGTCGACGAGGTTCTGCGCGAAGAAGACGGCGATGCCCGGCAGGGAGATCCCGAAGTAGGCGACCGCCAGGGCGAGGGCGCGCCCGTCGCCGTCCAGGACCAGCCGGGCCAGCGGCTCGCGCAGCAGGTATCCGCCCACGGCGACCACGGGCGTCACGACCGCGCACAGGGCCCCTCCGCCGCGTACGGCCGCCCGGAGCGCGCCCGGATCCCGGGCCCCTCTGGCATGGGCGACGAGGACGGTCGTACCGGAGGCGAAGACCAGGGCGACGCCGAGGAGCACGTTCTCGGTGTTGGTCGCGACGGCGACGGCGGCCACGGCGGGACCGCCGAGCCGGGAGACCCAGACGGTGTTGATGATCCCGGCGGCGACGGAGGCGAGCAGGGAGAGGTACACGGGGTGGGCGAGCGATATGAGCCGCTTCCGGTGGGCGTTCACCGATGAGTCCCTCGATTCCCTTGGGTTCCCTTGATTTCTCTTAGTTACCTCTTATCGAGCTATCTCGT
The DNA here is from genome assembly GCF_055638955.1 of Streptomyces sp. NPDC111507. Lineage (NCBI taxonomy): Bacteria > Bacillati > Actinomycetota > Actinomycetes > Kitasatosporales > Streptomycetaceae > Streptomyces > Streptomyces sp. NPDC111507. The sequence goes on from NZ_JBVKBU010000001.1 coordinate 479,491, forward strand.
TTAGAGATAGCTCGATAAGAGGTACCATGGGCGTCCGACACCCGCAAGCAAGGAGCGCCCCCGCATGCTGGAGCTGTCGATCCTCGGATTTCTGTTCGAAGAGCCCTTGCACGGCTATGAGTTGAAGGAGCGCATCAAGGCGCTCAGCGGCCACGTCCGCCCGGTCAGCGACGGCGCGCTCTACCCGGCGATCACCCGCCTGGTGGCCGCAGGACAGCTGGACCAGCACACGGAGCCCGGCAGCGGCGCCGCCCCGCGGCGCATCCTGTCGCTCACCGAGAAGGGCCGTGCGGAGCTCCTGGAGCGGCTGCGCCACCCCAAGCAGGCCGAGATCACCGACCACGTCCGCTTCAACACCCTGCTGGCGTTCCTGCGCCACCTCCCGGACCCGCGGGAGCAGGCCGCGGTCCTGCGTCGCCGCCAGGAGTTCCTTCTGACGCCCGCGAGCTTCTTCTACCGGGACGGCGCGCCCGTACGGGCGGAGGAGGCCGGCGACCCGTTCCGGCAGGGGATGCTGCGGGTGGCGCGGGCGACGGGCGAGGCGGAGCGGGAGTGGCTCGCCGAGGCCATCGCCCGACTGGACACGGCGACGCGCTGATTCGGCGGAGCCGATTCAGCCGAGCTGCGCCTCCAGATACGCCCGCCACTGCTGCGTGAACTTCTCCGGCGTCGTGTGCAGTACGTCCCGCAGCGCGCCCTCGACGGCCCCCGCCCGCTTCTCGTGGTCGCCGACGGCCCGGTAGAACTCGTTCAGCCGGACCTCGCCCCAGTGGTCGGCGATCAGCCTGCAGGCCATCCAGCCGCCCTCGTACGCCCGCGCCAGCCGCGCCGCGTCCCCGGCGAACCCGAAGTCCTTGTCGTCCGGCAGCGCGGCCGGTACGTGCCCGTCCAGCACCGCCCGCTTCAGCTCCGGCGCCGCCTGCGTCGCCGTACGGCCGCTGCCGCGGTAGCCGACCCAGTCCGCGAAGCCCTCGGAGAGCCACAGGGGTGTGGCGGCGGTGGTGTGGGCGCGGGTGGCCACGTGCGTCGTCTCGTGGGTGAGCACGACCTGCTTGCCGAAGTCGCCGAGGAGGCCGTACGCATCGGGGTTGACGATGATCCGGTCCGCGGGCGCCCTGGCCGTCCCTCCCCCAGTCTTCGACCGGGGGGACCCCCATTTCGCTTCGCTCACCTCTCCCGTGGTGACCGCCGCGATCCCCCGGTACCCGGACGCGGGCGCCCCGAGCAGCCCCGCCATACCCTCCAGCGACTTCGGTACGAGGACGACGACGTGCCCCGTCCAGTCCGCGCCCCAGGCGTCCGTCACGGCGGGCACCGCACGGTCCGCGAGGCCGGCGTACGCCCGCAGCCGCTCACCGGACTGCCCGACCCCCAGGACGAGGCTGTGCGCGCCCCGTACCACCGTCACCGCCCCCTGCTCCCACAGCTGCTGACTGGCCCGCTCGGCGGGCACGTCGGAGGCGACCCGCCAGGTCCCGCCGTCGCGGACCAGGCGCAGCGTGCGGGCCGCCGTGACGGGCGCCCTGTCATAGCCCTCGATGCGGTAGCGCAGCTCGGCGCCCGCGGTGGCGTGGTCGCCGGAGCGGTGCAGGTCCGTCAGGCGGTACGACCAGGCGGCCAGCGGGACCGCGCGCAGCCGGGTGAACTCCGCGGTCGAGCCGGACGGTTCCTCCGTGGCCCGGTACGCCGACTCGTTCCGGTCCAGGACCGCGGCCGCCCGCCGGTCGAGGACCCGCTGCACATCGGCGGACGCGGTGTCCGGGGACGGCCCGCCGCCGCAGCCCACCAGCACGGCGAGCAGCAGCACCAGGGAGCACCCCGCCCGCGACGCACGCCTTCGACCAGCCACGTTCCCGATCGTACGGCGCCCGGGCGCGGGGGTCAGACCCGCGTCACGGACGAGATGGGCATCATGCCCACCGGGTCGTAGCGCACCGGCGCACCCGGGTAGGGCGCGTGGATCACCTGGCCGTTGCCGACGTACATCGCGACATGACTCGCGTCGGAGCGGTAGGTGACGAGGTCGCCGGGCTGCGCCTGGGAGAGCGGCACCTGCCGTCCGGCGTAGCGCTGTTCCTGGGAGGTACGCGGCAGACCGACGCCCGCCTGCCGGTACGACCACTGCATGAGGCCCGAACAGTCGAATCCGCCGGGCCCGTTGGCGCCCCACACGTAGGGGCGGCCGAGTGCGGAGCGGGCCGCGGCGAGGGCGGCGGCGGCGCGCCCCGAGGCGGGCGTGAGACCGCCGGGTCCGGGCAGGTCGGAGCGTCCGGAGCGGGAGGCCCGGTCGTAGGCGGCGCGCTCGGCGGACGGCAGCGAGTTGAGCAGTATGCGCGCCTTGGCGAGCTTCTGTTCGACGGTCCGCTTGTGCTGGGCGACGGCCTTGGTGCTCTTCTCCAGCTCGGCGAGTTTGGCAGTCGCCTCCTCGCGTTCCTGGGCGAGGTCGCGCATGGCGAGCTGGAGGTCCTTGAGTTCGCCCGCCTGGTGGGCGTTGATCCGGTCGAGCGCGGCGGCCTTGTCGAGGTACTCGGCGGGGTTGTCGGAGAAGAGCAGTGCCAGGGAGGGGTCGAGGCCGCCGGCGCGGTACTGCGCCCCGGCGAGCGAACCGAGCGCGTCCCGCATGGTGTTGATGCGCTCCTGCTGCCGGGCGATGCGGTCCTGTGCCGTGCTCACCTCTTCGCGCAGGGTTCCCGCGCGCTCGTCGGCCTTGTTGAACGCCTCGGTTGCCTTCTCCGCCTGGGTGTACAGGCGGTCCACCTCGGCCCGGGTGTCGTCCTTCGGTGCTGCGGCGGCCGGTACGGCCCCGAGGGCGGCGGCCGCGACGGACATCATGGTCACGGCGATGCCGGCGACGCCCGCGGCACTGACGCCCCGGTCGAACCCGGACGGTGGACGGCGGCGATGGGACCCCACGAGTAGCCGCTCTCCCTTCCGCTGACGGTCCCCCGGAGTTGGGGGAAACGCGCCAGACAGTAGCCGTGCGACTACGCACCGGCCAAAGACCTCCAGGGGCGCACAACGCGGCGCCCCGCCGGAGACGCAGGTCACCGACGGGGCGTGGGGTCAGCGGGAGTTACCGCGATTCGCCCGTTCGGGCGGCATGCCGAGGGGGCCTCGAAAGGATCTCGGAGGGTTCGAAGAGCCGGATCAGACCCGGACGCCGAACTGGAAGGCTCCACCGATGGTGCTCATCGACTCGTAGCGCACGACGGTTCCGGTGCGCGGGGCGTGCAGCACCTGGCCGTTGCCCGCGTAGAGACCGACGTGATGCAGGTCGCCGAAGAAGAAGACCAGGTCGCCGACCTGCAGATCGCTCTGCGAGTAGATGCGGGTGCCGATGGTCGCCTGCGACTCCGAGGTGCGCGGGATGGAGACACCGGCCTGGGCGTAGGACCAGGAGGTGAAGCCGGAGCAGTCGAAGTAGCTGGGGCCGACGGCGCCGTATTGGTAGGGCGTGCCTATCTTGGTCTGTCCGGCGGAGAAGGCGGCTCCGGCGCGCCCGGACGCGGGTGTACCGGGGTTACCGAGAACGGTGCGCTCGCTGGCGCGGGTGGCGCGGGACTGCTGCGCGTCGAGAGCCGCCTTCTCCTTGGCCGTCAGGGAGTTGAGGAGCTTCTGCGCCGCGGCGAGCTTGGTCTGGACCGTCTTCTTCTGCTTGGCCAGTTCCGTACGGGTGTCGGCGAGGTCCTTGAGCTTCGCGGAGGCTTCCTGCCGCTGCTGGGCGAGCGAACGCTGCTTCTCCTGGACCTTCTTCAGCGCCTCGACCTGCTGACTGCTCAGCTGGTCCATCGCGGACGCCTTGTCCAGGTAGTCGTCCGGGTTCGAGGAGAGGAACAGCGCCACGGAGGGGTCGATGCCGCCGGTGCGGTACTGGGCGCTGGCCATCGAACCGAGCCCGTCGCGCAGGGCGTTCAGCTCGTCCTGGCCGCGGGCCACGTTGTCCTGCAGGGTGCTGATTTCCTTCTCCAGCTTGTCCTGCTTCTCCTTGGCCCCGTCGAGCTTCTCGGTGGCCTGCTCGGTCTCCTCGTAAAGCTTGTCGACCTTGCTCTTGACCTCGTCCTTGCTCGGCTTCTCGCTGGGCGCGGCGTTGGCGGCGTTGGCGCTGAGGGCCACGGCAGCGGCGGCGACGGTGGTGAGCACGGTCACACGGGTGCGGCTCGGCTGCTTGGGTCGACGGTGGGACGCCACGAAGGCGAGCTCCTTCTTCCTCCAGCCGCCTGCCGAGACGCCGACGGGCGGTGTCCCCCCACCGTCACTCCCAATGAGTGATCACCCGAGTGGAGGTTCGAGCCCCGACCCTAGTGACCCTCCTGTGATCAGTTCAAATCCAAACCTGAAAATTCTTCGTCACCCAGCGCATTCTTTGCACTCAACTCACGTGCAGTGATGTGGGGCTGACGCTACGTTGCGTGAAGGTTTCGCCAATTCGGGCACAACGCCTGGATGTTACGGATGGGACGTACGGGCCCTTTGGTGCGTACGGCGCAGATCGCCGACGACCGTCTCAGCCGCGCGAGAAGCGCTTGAGAAGCACCACGGAGGCCACCGGGCGAGCGCCGGCCTTGGCGATCCCGTCGGCCACCTCACGGTCGGTGGAGACCACGATGACGGGCCGCCCGGGCGGCTCGGCGCGCACCAGCTGGCGGATCAACTCGTCCGCCGTGACACCCGCCTTGGAGAACAGCACCCGCACCCCGCGCGGCGGCGCGAGCAGCACGGGCGCCGCCAGCTCGGCCCCGTCGAAGACACACGTCACCTCGGCCCCGGTCTGCGCGGCGAGCTGCGAGAGCTGCCCCAACAGCCTGAGGCGCTGCTTCTCCAGCGGCATCTGCGGATAGCCGGTCTTGGTGACGTTGTAGCCGTCGACGACCAGATGCGCCTGTGGCAGCGCGAGCAGCTGGTCAAGGATCGCGGGATCATTTTCGGACAGGGCACGGGTCGCGATGTCCTTGGGCGTCATGCGCCCCGGTTCGACCGCGTCCACGGTCTCCGCCGGCCGTACGGACACGGGGGGCAGCGCGAGCTCCCGGCGCAGCCCCTGGGCCGCCTCCAGCACGGTGTCGAGCAACAGCCGTACGCGCATGTCCTCGACGCTGCGACCCTCGCGCGCCGCCTTGCGGGTGGCCTCCAGGGCCGCCTCGGCCTCGGAGAGCCGTGCCTTGAGCCGCCGGGTCTCGCTCTCGGCGGCGGACACCTGGGCCTGCCCGTCCGCCCGCGCGGTGTCCATCTCGCCCTGCAGCTTGCGCAGCGCGGCCTCGCCCCGCTTGACGTCGCTGAGAGCGCCGCGCAACTTGCGGTGAAGCGATTCCGCTTCCCTCTTCGCGGACTCCAACTCCGTGCGCAACCGCTCGGTTTCGGCCTTGGTCTGACCACGTGCCTGCGCGAGCTCCTCGCGCAGTCGCTCCAGCTCCGCCCGGCTCTCCTCGTCGGCGCGCTCGGCGTCCGCCCGCAGGGCCTCCTCGCCCGCGGCGGTCACCAGCTTCACCCAGCCCGTGGGGCGCAGCACATAGGCCGCGGCCGCCACGTCCAGCGGATCCGCGGCCGGCGGCGGCGCGCCCGAGTCGAGGGCGTCGGCGAGCTCCGACTGCGCCTCTCTGAGCTTCTCGGCGATGCGCTGCCGGAACAGCGGATCCGTCTCCAGCGCGGTGGCCATGGCGTTGCCGGCGAACTTCGCGCGCCGGTTGGGGGCGAACCGCGCATACTGCCGCAATGGGGCGGGCAGTTCGGCGACGGTCAACCCGCCGAAGCCGTCCGACACGATCTGTACGACCCGTCGGCGCACCCCGTCGGGCAGCGGACGGTCGAGCACCTCAGCGGCGCCGTCGTCCGGCTCCCCGCCTGTGGTCTCCACCATCCGTCACCCCAATGTCTGTGCGGGGCCCGCTCCCTCAGGAGCCGGCGCCCGGCCTGTCCACCAGTTCCACCTGGTCCACCGCGTTGCACCACCGGCAGCGCACCGACTCGATGGTCTCACTGACCACCTTGCGCTCCTCGACGTTCGGCTCACCGGCCAGGTCGAGGTGCACATACTCGACGACCTTGGACGAGCGGGTCACGTCGAATCGCGTGAGGTTGCCGCAGAGTGTGCAGCGCCAGCGAGTCTCGGCGGTCGGGAGGGGAACCGTCATGTGGCAGTCGCTTTCCTTCTAGTGTCCGTCCAGCGCCGGTCTCCGGCGCGTGTGGCTCGTTACCCTACGGCCTGGCGGGTACTCGACGCTCGGCCGTCCACGGCGGCGAGGCACTCTGCGTGCATCGGTCCGGTTACGTCATGCTCTGTCCCATGATCAGCACCTGGGGTACGGCGGTCGGCAGGACGATGCGCGGTCAGTCCGCGCCGGTGACGTACGGGCTGATCTTCCTGTGCTGCCTGATCTTCCTGATCGGTCCCGCCTCGGGACTCAATCCGTCGTTCGGCACCGGGGACGCGCTGGTGGTCGCCCAGCGGGCCTACTTCCGGCGCTGGGGCGTGATCCCCGCCGAGCTCTTCGACGGGACCCCGAGCGCCTGGCTCACCCCGGCCACGGCCCTGTTCATCCACGGCAGCTGGCTCCACCTCCTGGGCAACATGCTCTTCTTCTACGTCTTCGGAGCGATGACCGAGGAGCGCATGGGCCACGTCCAGTTCGTCGTCTTCTACGTGGTCTGCGGCTACCTCGCTCTGCTGGGTTACGCGATCGCCAACTCGGGCTCCGAGCAGACCCTGGTCGGCGCCTCGGGGGCGATCTCCGCGGTCCTCGGAGCGTTCCTGTACCTGTTCCCCAGGGCCCGGGTGACCAGTCTCTTCCCGTTCCTCTTCTTCTTGCCGCTGCGCTTCCCCGCCTGGGTCGTGCTGCCCTTCTGGGTGACCCTGCAATGGCTGGCGGCGGGCCGCAGCCCCTCGGGCCCCGGGGTCGCCTATCTGGCCCACCTGGTGGGCTTCTCGCTGGGGTTCGTCTACGCGTGGGTGCGGTTCGGGCGGCCGACTAGAGTGAAAACCCCAGCAGCAGCACCCGAGGGAGAAAACCAGCCGTGATCACCGCGATCGTGCTCATCAAGACCAGCGTGGACCGGATCCCCGAGATCGCCGAGTCGATCGCCGCGCTGGACAGTGTCAGCGAGGTCTTCTCCGTCACCGGTACGTACGACCTGATCGCCATGGTCCGGGTGAAGGCCCACGACGACCTGGCGGACGTCATCCCCGGCAAGATCAGCAAGATCCCCGGCGTCGAGGGGACGGACACCCACGTCGCGTTCCGCACGTACTCCCAGCACGACCTGGAAGCGGCGTTCGCCATCGGCCTCGACAGCTAGGCACAGGCGCGGGGTTCATTCGGGGATGTGGGGGCGGCGCCCCCACGTACCCCCGGCCGACCTCAGGCCGCCGGGACGCAGCGGCCGTCCTCCGTGCGGTAGTTCCACTTCGCCCCGTCCCGCACCAGTTCCCGCACCGCGCGCACGAACCGCTCCACATGCTCGTCGGGCGTACCGGCCCCGAAGCTGACGCGGATCGCGTTGAGGGACTTCTCCCCGGGCGCCGCCTCGGGCGCCCCGCACTCCCCCTGCGTCTGCGGATCACTGCCGAGCAGCGTCCGCACCAGCGGGTGGGCGCAGAAGAGACCGTCCCGCACCCCGATCCCGTACTCGGCGGACAGCGCGGCCGCGAAGTGCGAGCTGTTCCAGCCCTCGACGACGAACGAGATGACGCCGACGCGCGGGGCGTCGTCGCCGAAGAGCGACAGGACGCGGACCTCGGGCACCTCGGCCAGACCGGCGCGGACGGCCCCGATCAGCTGCTCTTCGCGGGCGACGAGCGTGTCGAAACCGGCCTCGGTCAGCGCCTTGCAGGCGGAGGCGATGGAGTAGGCGCCGATCACGTTCGGCGAACCGGCCTCGTGCCGGGCCGCGCTCTCATGCCACTCCACGTCCACGCCGCCGTCCACCCGCCGCGTGACCTTGCGGCTGGCGCCGCCGCCCGCGAGGTACGGCTCGGCCTCGCGCAGCCAGTCGGCGCGGCCCGCGAGCACGCCGGAGCCGAACGGCGCGTACAGCTTGTGCCCGGAGAAGGCGACCCAGTCGACGTCGAGGTCCCGCACGGACACCGGGTGGTGCGGGGCGAGCTGGGCGGCGTCCAGGACGATCCGGGCACCGTGCGCGTGCGCGGCGGCGGCCAGCTCGCGCACCGGCCACAGCTCGCCGGTGACGTTCGAGGCGCCGGTGACGCAGACCAAGGCCGGGCCGTGGGGGTCTCGGACGGCGAGAGCCCGCTCCAGGGCCGTCACGGCCTCCTGCGGGGTGCGGGGCGCGTTGAGGTAGGTGACCTGGGCGTCCTTCCACGGCAGCAGCGAGGCGTGGTGTTCCGTCTCGAAGACGAACACCTGGCAGTCGGCCGGAAGGGTGGCGGCCAGCAGGTTGAGGGAGTCGGTGGTGGAGCGGGTGAAGACGACCTGGTCGTCGCCCCGGCAGTCGAGGAACTCCGCGACGGTCCTGCGGGCGTTCTCGAAGAGGTCGGTGGACAGCTGGGAGAGGTACCCGGCGCCGCGGTGCACGCTGCCGTAGTACGGGGCGTACGCGGCGACGTCGTCCCACACCCGCTGGAGGGCGGGGGCGCTGGCGGCGTAGTCGAGCGCGGCGTAGGTGACCTCACCGCCGGTCACGAGCGGGACGGTGACATCTCGCCCCAGAACGGGCAGAGGGGCACAAACGGTCTGGTCGGCGGCAGCGGTGGAGACAGACATGGCGAGCTCCTGTGAGAGGCAGGCGGAATCGCTGCGCGGGCCGGGCGCACGGGGGTACGGGTGTGCGACTGCACGGCTCGGCGCAGGGAGGAAAGGCAAAAGGGGTGTGCGGAGGCGGGGCTCTACGCCCTATCGCATTCGCTTGCTCACAGAAGGCTCCCTCGAACGACCAGGACCCCTGGGATTCTCGAGGGGTCCGCGCTTGCCGTAGACCTCGCTGCCTACGGCCTGGTCTTCACCCGGGGCACCCCGCCACGGACGGAGGGTTGCCGGACAGCCGGCCGGGGCCTGATGGCTGTCGCTCATGACCTGATACGGCATCCTGCCACAAGATCTTCCACCCGCAACCCGGCGTCCGTATACCGGGACGCCGAGTGGGCCCAAAGATCGCGCAGTTCCCCGCACCCCTGAAGAGGCTCGGGGAACTGCGCGGGCAACCCCCACCGGCCCGCGGACTACGACTGGCTCGCCGCCACCCAGCGTTCCAGCGTGCGCTTCGCCGCCCCCGAGTCGATCGCCTGCGCCGCCTTCACCATCCCGGCACGGAGCTGGTCCGCGAGCGGCGCGTCGGTCGGCGACAGGGCGACGAGGGCCGCGGCGGAGTTCAGCAGCACAGCGTCCCGTACGGGCCCCGTCTCGCCGCCCAGCAGGCGACGGGCGACGTCCGCGTTGTAGGACGCGTCGGCGCCGCGCAGGGCCTCCACGGGGACGAGTTCGAGGCCGACGTCACGCGGGTCGAAGCGCTCCTCGGTGACCTTGCCGTCGCGGACGATCCAGACCCGGGACGTCGCGGTGGTGGTCAGCTCGTCCAGGCCGTCGTCGCCGCGGAAAACGAGCGAGGAGTTGCCGCGCTCGGCGAACACGCCCGCCACGATCGGCGCCATGCGCAGGTCCGCGACTCCGACGGCCTGTGCCTTCACCCGCGCCGGGTTCGTCAGCGGACCCAGCACGTTGAACGTGGTCCGGATCCCCAACTGCCCCCGCGCCGCCGCGACATGACGCAGCGCCGGGTGGAACTTCACCGCGAAGCAGAAGGTGATCCCGGCCTCCTCCGCGACCTCGGCCACCCGCTTGGTCGTCAGGTCCAGATTGACGCCGAGCTTCTCCAGGACGTCCGAGGCACCGGACGCGGAGGACGCGGCCCGGTTGCCGTGCTTGACGACCTTGGCGCCGGTCCCGGCCACGACGATCGACGACATCGTGGAGATGTTCACCGTCTTCGCGCCGTCACCGCCCGTACCGACGATGTCGACGGTGTCCCCCGGCACCTCGATCACATTGGCGTGCTCGTACATCGTCCGGACGAGACCGGAGATCTCCTCGACCGTCTCGCCCTTGGCCCGCAGCGCCACCGCGAACCCGGCGATCTGCGCGTCCGTCGCCTCGCCGCTCATGATCCGGTCCATCGCCCAGGCCGTGTCGTCCGCGCTCTGGTCGCGGCCCTCGAGCAGGCCGTTCAGCACCACGGGCCAGGAACGGCCCGCCGCGGTGTTGCCTCCAGCGGGGTTCACAGCGCTCATAAGCCGCTCCTGGGTCCGTCGTCCCGGCCAAGGGACGTCTTGTGTAGATGGGAACACCCTATCCAGGCCCGGAGACGGCAAAGAGCCCCCGTCCAGGCAATGGACGGAGGCTCTCGCCGTGGCGATCAGTGAAGACCGGTCAACCGGTCGCAGGATCAGTGGTGGCCGTGGCCGCTCGTGATCTCCTTGTACTCCTCGACCGTGGGCTTGGGGATCTGGCTGTCCTCCCCGTAGAAGCCCTCGCTGAGCTTGGAGCGCAGCCTCTCCGAGCCCTTCACCTTGCGCTCGACACCGTTCTCGTCGACCGTCGCGCCGATCTCGGCGGGCTGGTACTGCTCGTGAGCGGTGAGCGTGTGCAGGGCCTCCTGGCTGAGCGGCTCGTGCACCTCGATGAACTCACCGTGCGGCAGGCGCTTGATGATGCCCGACTCGCGGCCGTGCAGCACCTTGTCCTTGTCGCGGCGCTGGAGGCCGAGGCAGACCCGCTTGGTGATGACGAACACGATCACCGGCACGACGAAGAAGCCGATGCGCACGAACCAGGTGATCGAGTTGATCGACAGGTGGAAGTGCGTGGCCCAGATGTCGTTGCCACCACCGACGAGCAGGACGAAGTACCAGCTGATCCAGGCGGCACCGAACGCGGTCCGGGTCGGGACGTTGCGCGGGCGGTCCAGGATGTGGTGCTCACGCTTGTCGCCGGTGACCCAGGACTCGATGAACGGGTAGACCGCGATCGCGACCAGGACCAGCGGGAAGATCACCAGCGGGATGAACACGCCCAGCACGAGCGTGTGACCCCAGAGGTTGATCTCCCAGCCCGGCATGACACGGATCAGACCCTCGGAGAAGCCCATGTACCAGTCGGGCTGGGCGCCCGTGGACACCATGTCCGGACGGTAGGGGCCCATGGACCAGATCGGGTTGATCGAGGCGATCGCCGCGATGGCCGCGATGACACCGAAGACCAGGAAGAAGAAGCCTCCGGCCTTGGCCATGTAGACCGGCAGCAGCGGCATGCCGACGACGTTGTTGTTCGTCTTTCCGGGGCCCGCGAACTGCGTGTGCTTGTGGTAGAAGACCAGGATCAGGTGGCCGACCACCAGCCCGAGCATGATGCCCGGCAGCAGCAGGATGTGGACCGAGTAGAACCGCGCGACGAAGTCGCCGCCCGGGAACTGGCCGCCGAAGAGGAAGAACGCCAGGTACGTGCCGACGACCGGCACGGACAGGACCGCGCCCTCCATGAAGCGGACACCGGTGCCGGAGAGCAGGTCGTCCGGGAGCGAGTAACCGGTGAAGCCGGTGAACATGCCCAGGACGAACAGCAGGAAGCCGAACAGCCAGTTGACCTCACGCGGCTTGCGGAACGCACCCGTGAAGAACACGCGCATCATGTGCACGAACATGCCGGCGAGGAAGACCAGCGCCGCCCAGTGGTGGATCTGCCGGACCAGCAGACCACCGCGCACCTCGAAGGAGATGTGCATGGTCGAGTTGAACGCCTCGGACATCAGCTGTCCCTGCAGGGGGACATAGCTGCCGTGGTACGTGACCTCGTTCATCGACGGGTGGAAGAACAGCGTCAGGTACACACCCGTGAGGATGATGATGATGAAGCTGTAGAGGCAGATCTCACCCAGCATGAACGACCAGTGGTCGGGGAAGATCTTGCGCATGTTGGACTTGGCCAGGGAGTAGATCCCGAGCCGTCCATCGGCCCAGTCGGCGACTTTCTCGCCGGCCGGGGCCTTCTCGCGCGAAGGGCGCGAGTCGGAAGTGGTGGTAGTGCTCATCCGCGCTCCCAGAAGGCAGGACCGACGGGCTCTTCGAAGTCGCCGAGCGCTTCGAGGTAGCCCTGTTCGTTCACACCGATGCGCAGCTGCGGCAGGGCGTGACCGGCCGGGCCGAAGATCACTCGGGCACCGTCGGAGAGGTCGAAGGTGGACTGGTGGCAGGGGCAGAGCACGTGGTGCGTCTGCTGCTCGTACAGGGAGATCGGGCAACCGACGTGGGTGCAGATCTTCGAGTACGCCACGATGCCCTCGTGCGACCAGGCGAGCTCGCGCTTGTCCTTGATGTTCTCCGGCTGGAGCCGGACGATCATCAGGGCCGCCTTGGCGATCTGGAGCTGGAAGTCCTCGTCGTGCTCCTCCAGGCCCTCGGGCTTGGCGAAGGTGAGCGAGCCGACGGCGACGTCGGAGGCGCGCAGCGGCTCGTTCGTGTTCATGTTGACGAGCAGCTTGCCCTTGGACCAGAGCGTGTGGCGCAGCTTGGTGCCGGGCAGCGGACCCAGGTCGCGCAGCAGCATGACGCCGGAGAGCGGGAACAGGGCCAGCGCGCCGAACATCGTGTTGCGGATCAGCTTGCGGCGGCCGAGCGCGGACTCCTTGGCGCCCTGCTTGAAGTCGGCCAGGACCTTGGCCTTGACCTCGGGCTCCGCCTCGATCGGGTGACGCTGGTCGGCGATCTCCACGTCGGACATCAGGGTGCGGGCCCAGTGGACCGCGCCCGCGCCGATCGAGAACAGCGCCACACCGAGGGTCATACCCAGCGCGAAGTTCAGCGCGCTGATGTGCCCGAGCGGGAAGACGAAGATCGACTGGTCCCTCGGGATCGCCACGTACGAGGCGATGAACCCGACGGTGGCCAGCATCGACAGCGTGAACAGCATGGCGACGACGCGCTCGGACCGCTTGGCGGCCCGCTCGTCGATGTCCTGGACGCGGTGCTCGTGGGGCGGCAGGCCCGGGTCCGCGAACGGGTTGGTCTCGTCCGCGAGGGCTACCGCGCCGTGACCGTGCTCGTCGACCTGCTCAGCGGGCAGGTTCTCTTCTGGAATGTCTTGGCTACTCATGACTTCTTGGCCTTTGCGGTCCGAGCGGCGACCCAGACGGCGACGGCGACCAGGGCGCCAAGACCGAAGATCCAGCCGAAGAGGCCTTCACTGACCGGCCCGAGGCCACCCAGCTCCAGACCGCCGGGGCTCTCGGTGTCGTCACCGTTGACCGCGTTGAGGTACGCGATGATGTCCTTCTTGTTCTTCTCCGACAGCGTGGTGTCGGGGAAGGACGGCATGTTCTGCGGGCCCGTCTGCATGGCCTCGTAGATGTGCTTGGGGTCGACACCTTCAAGGCTCGGCGCGTACTTGCCGTGCGTCAGGGCGCCGCCCTTGCCGGTGAAGTTGTGGCACTGCGCGCAGTTCGTACGGAAGAGCTCGCCGCCCTTGGCGATGTCCGCACCCTCGGGGCTGACCTGGCTCTTCGTCGGAATCGTGGGACCGGCGCCGAGCGAGGCGATGTACGCCGCGAGCTGGTCGATCTCGGCCTGCGAGTAGATGACCTTCTTGCGCGGGATCTGAGCGCCCGGCTGCTGGGCCGGCATACGGCCGGTGCCGACCTGGAAGTCGACCGCCGCGGCGCCCACGCCCACCAGGCTCGGCCCGTCGGAGGACCCCTGACCGCCGGTTCCGTGGCAGCTGGCGCAGCCCACGGAGTAGAGCTTCTTGCCCTCGTCGATGGCAAGGGACTGGGCGGTCGTATCGGCCTGCGCCTTGCTCGCGGGTGCGAACGCGGCGTACAGCCCCCCGGTGGCCGCCAGCGCGAGGAGTAGGACGACGACCGCCGCCAGCGGATGGCGTCGTCGTGCGGAGAGCTTTTTCACGGATTACCCCGGTGTCAGGATCTTCTGCGTCGATGCTTCGGGAAATGGATCGGTTCGTCGCGTGCGATCGGTTCGCCGCGGACGCCGCCCGGTTACTTGATCAAGTAGATCGTGGCGAAGAGGCCGATCCACACGACATCGACGAAGTGCCAGTAGTAGGACACGACGATGGCGGCGGTCGCCTGCTCGTGAGTGAACCTCTTGGCCGCGTAGGTGCGGCCGAGGACGAACAGGAAGGCGATGAGGCCACCCGTCACGTGCAGGCCGTGGAAGCCGGTGGTCAGGTAGAACACCGAGCCGTACGGGTCGGAGGAGAGCGAGAGCCCGTCCTTCTTGACCAGCTCGGTGTACTCGAAGATCTGACCACCGATGAAGATGGCACCCATCACGAACGTGACGCTGAACCACATCCGGAGCTTCTTCACGTCCCCGCGCTCGGCGGCGAACACGCCGAGCTGGCAGGTCAGGGAGGAGAGCACCAGGATCGTGGTGTTGGAGGCCGAGAACGGGATGTTGAGATGGCTCGCCATCTCTTTCCAGTGGTCCGGCCCGGTCACCGATCGCAGGGTGAAGTACATCGCGAAGAGGGCCGCGAAGAACATCAGCTCGGAACTCAGCCAGATGATGGTTCCGACGCTGGTGAGGTTCGGTCGATTGACCGACGGGTGCGCGTGCCCGGTTTCTACTGTCGTTGCTGTCGCCACGACCGACATTATGTCGGTCGCTTATCCCGCCCTCACGCCCGGGGGTGCCGTTCGGGGTGTTGATGGGGTGTGTCCAGCCCGTATGGCCCATCGAAGCCCTGTCCGAACCGGTGTTGACGGGGTGTTCGAGGGGGTAGCATCCGCGCCATCGGTACCAGGAGTTCCCGAGCAATGCCGTGCTTCTTAGATGCGTGGAGGAACAATGCAGCCGACCGCCACGGTGCTGGTCTACAGCGACGACTCCAACACCCGGGGGCAGGTGCGGCTGGCGACCGGTCGCAGACCGGCCCCCGACGTCCCCCAGGTCGAGTTCATCGAGTGCGCCACGCCCGCCGCCGTCCTGACGGAGCTGGACAAGGGCGGGATCGACGTCTGTGTGCTGGACGGCGAGGCGGTTCCGATGGGCGGCATGGGCGTCTGCCGGCAGATCAAGGACGAGATCTTCAACTGCCCGCCCGTGCTGGTGCTCATCGGGCGGCCTCAGGACGCCTGGCTGGCCACGTGGAGCCGTGCGGACGCGGCGGTGACCCTTCCGGTGGATCCGGTCGAGTTCGCCTCCGCACTGGCCTCGCTGCTGCGTCGTAAGGCTTTGCAGGGCGCCTGAGAGCCCGGAGGGACCTGTGGTTCGGCGGCCGCGGGTCGACGGCGGCTGAACGCGCCCCGCGGCGGAGCCGCGGAGGAACACAGCCCCGCGCCCCTTTCGGGGCGCGGCGGCGGGGGTCTGGGTCACACGGACTCAGGGCGTAGGCGGGCCCGGTCCGTCAGCTTCGGGCCCTCCGGGGTGCCCGCTGTCAGGGCGCTGCCGTTGCGCCAGGCCTTCCAGTCGACGTTCCAGTCGCCGAAGCCGTTGTTGAACGGGGTCATCTCGTCACCGTTGGAGTTCTGGACCTTCACGATGTCGCCCGGCCGGACGTTCTTGAAGAACCACTCCGCGTTGCTGGTGCTCATCCCGGTGCAGCCGTGGCTGACGTTGGCGGACCCCTGCTCCCCCACCGACCAGGGCGCGGCGTGCACGTACTCGCCGCTCCAGGTGACCCGGGTCGCCCAGTAGACGGGCAGGTCGTAGGAGTCCGCGCTGCCCTCGGCGATGCCGACGGTGGTACCGCGCATGCGTACGTAGGGTTCCTTGCTCAGTACGACCTTGACGCCGTTGCGGGTCTCGTAGCCCGGCTTGCCGGTGGTGACGGGGATCTGGTTGATCACCTGGTCGTTCTTGTAGATCGTCATGGAGTGCGCGGCGGCGTCCGTGACGGCGACGAAGCGGTCCCCGGTGGTGAGCGTCAGGGGCTTCGCGTCGCCGCCCCAGAGCCGGTCGGCGACCTTGATGCCCTTGAGGTTGCTGTGGGCCTGGATGGTGGCGTGGATGGGCCAGTACTCCTTGGGCCGGTAGTGCAGCGTCTTGTCGTCCACCCAGTGCCAGGCGCCCTCCACGGCGGGCACGGAGTCGACCTTCAGGGCGCCCTCGACGATCGCGCGAGCGGCCTTGTCCTTGACCGGGGCACTGAGTTCGGCGGTGATGGGCTGACCGACGCCGTACTCGCCCGAAGCGGGCCCCAGAGTCACGCCCAGGGGCTTGTTCGTGGTGGGCGCGGTGGTCTCGAAGTCGACGATCTGGCGGCCGGGTGCGCCGGCCCCGTCCTCCGTGCTCACGTGCACCGTGTAGTGGGCGCCCGCGGCCAGTGGTGAGGTGCTGTGCCAACGGGAGCCGTCGGCGGCGAGTTCGCCCGCCACGAAGCGCCCCGACGCGTCGACGGCCGTCACATCGGTGATGCGCTCGTCGTCGCCCTTGGAGGTGATTTCCAGGGGCTTGTCCGGGTCGACCTTGCGGCTGTCGCCGACCACGTCGGTGAAGGAGAGCTGACCCGCCGCGTTGTACGGCCTGGCGGAGAGCGGGTGGCCGCTTCCGCCGCAGGCAGCGGCTGCCGCGCCGAGGGCGACCACCAGCGTGGTGCGGCTGACGACCGTGCGGATTCGCGGTGCGTGATTCATGGACTCACGCTATGAACACCCGTCAACCCTGGCGCGGCGAGTGAGCCGTGTGGGGGATGTGATGTGTGGCAAAAGAGGAAGCCCGGACTCTCCGTCAGGAGAATCCGGGCTTCCGGGGTGTCCAGCGATCGCTACGGGACCGCGTGCGTGCTACTGGGTGCGGTTCTCACCGTGGTAGTACTCGAAGACCCAGCCCCACAGGCCGATCAGGATGATCGGGAACCCGAAGTACAGCAGCCACCAGCCGAAGACGACGGCCATGAAGGCGAGCGCACCGCCGACACCGAGCGCGAGCGGCTGCCAGCTGTGCGGGCTGAAGAAGCCCACCTCGCCGGCCTCGTCCGCGACATCGGCCTCATCGTTGTCCTGCGCCAGCTGGTCGACCCGCCGGGCCGTGAAGGCCAGGTAGTAGCCGATCATCACGCTCAGGCCGAAGGCCAGGAAGAGCGCCGTGGTGCCGGCCGGCTCCTTCGACCACACGCCATAGACGATGGCGATGACGAGGATGAAGGCAGCCAGCCAGAGGAACATCTTGCCTTGGACCTTCACTTGCCGGCCTCCTTGCCACCAGTGAGGGCCTTCTCACCGTGACCGGCGTTCTCGAGCTGGTCGAGAGCGGCGATCTCCGGGTGGTGCAGGTCGAAGGCCGGGGATTCGGAACGGATCCGCGGCAACGTGAGGAAGTTGTGGCGCGGCGGCGGGCAGGACGTGGCCCACTCCAGCGAGCGGCCGTAGCCCCACGGGTCGTCGACCTCGACCTTCTTGCCGTACTTGGCGGTCTTCCACACGTTGTAGAAGAACGGCAGGATCGACAGGCCGAGCAGGAACGAGCTGATCGTCGAGATCGTGTTCAGCGCGGTGAAGCCGTCGGCGGCGAGGTAGTCCGCGTAGCGACGCGGCATGCCCTCGACACCCAGCCAGTGCTGCACCAGGAACGTGCCGTGGAAGCCCACGAACAGCGTCCAGAAGGTGATCTTTCCGAGGCGCTCGTCGAGCATCTTGCCGGTGAACTTCGGCCACCAGAAGTGGAATCCGGAGAACATCGCGAACACGACCGTACCGAAGATCACGTAGTGGAAGTGCGCCACCACGAAGTACGAGTCCGAGACGTGGAAGTCCATCGGCGGCGAGGCCAGGATGACACCGGTCAGACCACCGAAGGTGAAGGTGATCAGGAAGCCGACCGCCCAGAGCATCGGGGTCTCGAAACTCAAGGACCCCTTCCACATCGTTCCGATCCAGTTGAAGAACTTCACGCCTGTTGGCACGGCGATGAGGAACGTCATGAAGGAGAAGAACGGGAGCAGCACGCCACCGGTGACGTACATGTGGTGCGCCCACACGGTCACGGACAGACCGGCGATGGAGATCGTCGCGGCGATCAGGCCCATGTAGCCGAACATGGGCTTGCGGGAGAACACCGGGATGACTTCGGAGATGATGCCGAAGAATGGTAGAGCGATGATGTACACCTCTGGATGGCCGAAGAACCAGAAGAGGTGTTGCCATAGCAAGGCTCCGCCATTGGCGGCGTCGAACACATGCGCACCGAATTTTCGGTCCGCCTCCAGCGCGAACAGCGCCGCCGCGAGCACGGGGAAGGCCAGCAGCACCAGCACCGCGGTGAGCAGCACGTTCCACACGAAGATCGGCATGCGGAACATCGTCATGCCGGGGGCGCGCATGCAGATGATGGTGGTGATGAAGTTGACCGCACCGAGGATCGTGCCGAAGCCGGAGAAGGCCAGACCCATGATCCACATGTCGGCGCCGACACCCGGCGAGCGGACCGCGTCCGACAGCGGGCTGTAGGCGAACCAGCCGAAGTCGGCCGCGCCCTGCGGGGTGAGGAAGCCACCGACCGCGATGAGCGAGCCGAACAGGTAGAGCCAGTAGGCGAACATGTTCAGCCGCGGGAACGCCACGTCGGGCGCGCCGATCTGCAGCGGCATGATCCAGTTCGTGAAACCGGCGAACAGCGGCGTCGCGAACATCAGCAGCATGATCGTGCCGTGCATCGTGAACGCCTGGTTGAACTGCTCGTTCGACATGATCTGCGTGCCGGGGCGCGCCAGTTCGGCACGCATCAGCAGCGCCATGACGCCACCGATGCAGAAGAACGCGAACGACGTGACGAGGTAGAGCGTGCCGATCGTCTTGTGGTCAGTGGTGGTGAGCCACTTGATCACGACGTTGCCCGGCTGCTTGCGCCGCACGGGCAGCTCGTTCGCGTACGAGTCTTCGGCTGCCCCGGCACCCTGAGGTTCGTTGAGGATGCTCACAGGTTGTTCGTCTCCCGGTTCTTCTCGTGGCCCGTCTGCTCAATGCCGGCCGGGACGTAACCGGTCTGTCCCTGCGCCGCGAGCTGCTTGAGGTGGGCCTCGTAGCGCTCGGGGGAGACGACCTTCACGTTGAAGAGCATCCGGGAGTGGTCGACGCCGCACAGCTCGGCGCACTTGCCCAGGAAGGTGCCCTCCTTGTTGGGGGTCACCTGGAAGGAGTTGGTGTGGCCCGGGATGACGTCCATCTTCATCAGGAACGGCACCACCCAGAAGGAGTGGATGACGTCGCGTGAAGTGAGGACGAAGCGGACCGTCTTGCCCTTGGGCAGCCAGAGGGTCGGACCGGGGTTGCCCGTCTGCGGGTTCCGCTCACCCGGCGTACCGACCTCGTAGACACCGCCGGCGTTCGCCGGGAAGTCCTTCTTGAACCGGTCCGGAATGGCGGCCAGGTTCGGGTCGATCTTGGCGTTCCCGGTGACACCGGGAACGTCCTCGATGTAGTTGAAGCCCCAGCTCCACTGATAGCCGACCACGTTGACCGTGACGTCCGGCTTCTGCTTGAGGCTGAGGAGCTTCGTCTCGTCGCGGGCGGTGAAGTAGAACAGCACCGAGACGATGATGAGCGGGACCACCGTGTACAGCGCCTCGATGGGCATGTTGTACCGGGTCTGCGGAGGAACTTCGACCTTGGTGCGACTGCGCCGGTGGAAGAACACACTCCACAGGATCAGGCCCCACACCAGCACGCCGACGGCGAGCGCGGCCGCCCAGGACCCCTGCCACAGGGAGAGGATCCGCGGACCCTCTTCTGTGGTCGGGGTGGGCATACCAAGGCGGGGGAAGTCCTTGTATGTGCAACCGGTGGCGGTCGCCAGGACCAGGCCCGCAGTCAGTGCCTGCAGCAGCTTCCGCCGCATCGGGCGCCGCGGCGAGCGGTCGGAGCCGTTGGGACTCACGTAGCGCCTTCCCGAGAGTCTCGCCCGCGCGGTTGGCTGCGGCCTTCTCGCTGGTCGGTCGCCGCCCTGCGTCGGGCAGGGGTTTGGATGTTTATGCGGACCAAACCCTACTGGACGCTATTTGGGGTCGCGCGGGGAGGGTGCCCAACGCGCCGCGGGTCACTCTGAAGGGGTGGGATGCCCCGCCCTGGGTCACTTTCTGACGGGGGTTCGGGCGCCTCATGACCCGGTCGACCAGGTCCTTCGGCGGCAGCGGGCTCGTTGCGGCTTGTCGCGCCCCCCGGCGGAGCCGCGGAGGTCACAGCCCCGCGCCCCTTTGGGGCGCTGGTCCGACCGGGGCTTTAGCGTGGGGGTGTGGCCTACTTCGATGCTGCTTCCGCTGCTCCTCTCCATCCCGTCGCCCGGCAGGCCCTGCAGGCCTCGCTCGACGAGGGGTGGGCCGATCCCGCGCGGCTCTACCGGGAGGGGCGGCGGGCCCGGCTGTTGCTCGACGCGGCGCGCGAGGCGGCCGCCGAGGCGGTGGGGTGCCGCCCGGACGAGCTGACCTTCACCTCGTCCGGCACCCGGGCGGTGCACTCCGGGATCGAGGGTGCGTTGGCGGGCCGCCGGCGCGTCGGACGCCACCTGATCGTGTCAGCTGTCGAACACTCGTCGGTACTCCATTCGGCGGAGGTCCACGAGGCGGCGGGCGGCTCGGTGACGACGGTGCCCGTCGACCGCGCGGGCACTGTCTCCCTCTCTTCTTACGCCGCCGCCCTGCGCCCCGACACCGCGCTCGCGTGCCTCCAGTCCGCCAACCACGAGGTGGGCACGGAGCAGCCGGTGCGGGAGGTCGCGGAGGCGTGCCGGGCGGCGGGGGTGCCGCTGTTGGTGGACGCGGCGCAGTCACTGCCCTGGCGCCGGGTGGAGGGCGACTGGTCCCTGCTGACGGCAAGTGCCCACAAATGGGGCGGCCCTTCGGGGGTCGGACTGCTCGTCGTGCGCAAGGGGGTGCGGTTCGCTCCCCAAGGGCCCGTGGACGAGCGGGAGTCGGGGCGGGCGGCGGGCTTCGAGAACATCCCGGCCGTCGTGGCCGCGGCGGCGTCGCTGCGCGCGGTACGGGCGGAGGCGGTCGCGGAGGCCGCGCGCCTGCGGGAACTGACGGAACGGATCCGCGTACGGGTGCCCGAACTGGTCCCGGACGTCGAGGTGGTCGGCGACGCGGTTCACCGTCTCCCGGGGATCGTCACCTTCTCCTGCCTGTACGTCGACGGGGAGACGCTCCTGCACGAACTGGACCGGGCGGGTTTCTCCGTCTCCTCCGGCTCCTCCTGCACGAGCAGCACGCTGACCCCGAGCCATGTCCTGAAGGCGATGGGCGTCCTGAGCGAGGGCAACGTCCGGATCTCGCTGCCACCGGGTACGCCGTCCGAGGACATCGACCGGTTCCTGTCGGTGCTGCCGGACGCGGTCGCGGACGTACGCGAGAAACTCGGCGCCCCGACGGCGTCGGCGCCCCCCTCCCGCTCCCCCTCAGCCTCCGACGCGCTCGTGGTGGACTCCCTCGGCAAGCTCTGCCCCATCCCGGTCATCGAACTGGCCAAGGTCATCGGGGACGTGCCGGTGGGCGGCACGGTGCGCGTCCTCTCGGACGACGAGGCCGCCCGGCTGGACATCCCGGCGTGGTGCGAGATGCGGGGGCAGGAGTACGTCGGGGAGGAGCCGGCGGACCACGGGTTCGCCTATGTGGTCCGCCGGGTGTCCTAGACGGTCGGCCGGAGGAGTGTCCTGATCAGGCCAGGTGGGCCCGGACCTCGGCGATCAGGCCAGGTGGGCCCTGACCTCGATGGCCGCGTCGTCGCCGTACGCCTTGGTGAAGCGGTCCATGAAGTGGGCGCGGCGGAGCTGGTACTCCTGGGTGCCGACCGTCTCGATGACCAGCGTCGCGAGCATGCAGCCGACCTGGGCGGCGCGCTCCAGGGAGACTCCCCAGGCGAGGCCGGAGAGGAAGCCGGCGCGGAACGCGTCGCCGACGCCCGTCGGGTCCGCCTTGCGCTCCTCGTCCGGGCAGCCGACCTCGATCGGGTCCTCACCGGCCCGCTCGATGCGTACGCCCCGTGCGCCGAGCGTCGTCACACGGTGACCGACCTTCGACAGGATCTCCTCGTCGCTCCAGCCGGTCTTGGACTCGATGAGCCCCTTCTCGTACTCGTTGGAGAAGAGGTAGGTCGCACCGTCCAGCAGTATCCGGATCTCGTCGCCGTTCATACGGGCGATCTGCTGCGAGAAGTCGGCGGCGAAGGCGATCGTGCGGGAGCGGCACTCCTCCGTGTGGCGGAGCATCGCCTCCGGGTCGTCGGCGCCGATCAGGACGAGATCGAGGCCGCCGACCCGGTCCGCGACCGACTTGAGCTCGATCAGCCGGGCCTCGCTCATCGCTCCCGTGTAGAAGGAGCCGATCTGGTTGTGGTCGGAGTCCGTGGTGCACACGAAGCGCGCGGTGTGCAGCACCTCGGAGATCCGGACCGAGTCGGTGTCGACGCCGTGGCGGTCGAGCCACGCCCGGTAGTCGTCGAAGTCGGAGCCCGCGGCCCCGACCAGGATCGGCCGGGTGCCCAGCTGTCCCATGCCGAACGCGATGTTCGCGCCGACGCCACCCCGGCGTACGTCGAGGTTGTCGACCAGGAAGGACAGGGAGACCGTGTGCAGCTGGTCCGCGACGAACTGGTCGGCGAAACGGCCGGGGAAGGTCATGAGGTGGTCAGTGGCGATGGAGCCGGTGACTGCGATACGCACGGCGAGGACACGCTCCTGCGACGGAAGGGGATTGACAGTTCACGCTACCCGGTCGACACGTGCCCTCAGAAGCGGTCAAAACTACCCGATAGTAGATCTTTCTTCGTGACGCCGACATGCATACGGTTCCGTTATGACGAACCTCAAGGTCCACGGCTCCGCTCCTCACGACCTCGAAGGCGACCTGGCGTCGCTGCGCGGCGACGGCGCTGTGGCCCGGCACTGGGCGGCACCGGACCCGGTCGTCTCCCGTCCCGACCTTCCCGTGTCCCCGTCGCGCATCCACGGGGTGACCGTGCCTCCCGCGTCCGCCCGCCTGCTGGACGCGATGTCCGACTACGGCGACTGACAGGACCCGAAAGGTCCTCGAAAAGGGCGGCCCAGGACGGCGCCCGCAGGGAACCGTGCGCTCCCCCGCTGCGTCCCATCGCTGTCCCCCGTAAAGGGGATGCGGTGTACGACCAGAAGGAGCGATGCGGTGAGCACCGAGCGACCCGAGACCGAAGCGCCCGAGCCCCCCGAGGACGGCAGCGAGCCGGCGAAGCCGCGCCGCCGCCATTCCCCGGCGGCCGTCGCCTCCGTCGCGGCCGCGGTGCTGCTCGTCGGCGGCGGCGGAGCCTATTTCGCCGCGACCGCGTCCGGCGGCGCGCGCGACCACTCCGCGACCCCCGGCGCCGACGGCACTCCCCCGCCGCTGGTCCTCGACGGCTACACCGAGGGCGGTACGGGTGGCACGGGCGACATCGCGCCCGGTGAGCCCAATCCCTACGGCGCGACCTACCACGCGGACGGCACCCTGCCCGCCGGCCCGGACTCCGCGCCCGTCTACGCGGCGAAGGGCGAGGTCACGGCGGCCGAGGTGGCGCGCCTCGCGAAGGCCCTGGACATCGCGGGCACCCCGACGCTCACCGGCGAGACCTGGAAGGTCGGCCAGGACAAGGACGGCTCGGGACCCAGCCTCCAGGTCAACCAGCGGGCCCCCGGGACCTGGACGTTCAGCCGGTACGCGCCCGGAACCGACAACTGCAAGGGCGCCGTGTGCAGGAGCGACCCCGGCTCCCCGAGCAGCCACGCGGTGACCGAGGCCACCGCGAAGAAGGCCGCCGTGCCCGTCCTGAAGGCACTGGGCCAGGACGACGCCAAGCTGGACGCGAGCGAGCTCATGGGCGCCAAACGGGTGGTGAACGCGGACCCGAAGGTCGGGGGCCTGCCCACGTACGGCTGGACGACCGGCGTCCAGGTCGGCCCGGACGGCCAGGTGGTCGGCGGCAACGGCCAGCTGAAGACGCCGGTCAAGGGGGACACCTATCCCGTGATCAGCGCGAGCAAGGCCCTGGATCTGATGAACGGCCCGGCCTCTCTCGCGACCCGGGACGGCGGGCGCATGGGACCCGGCGGCTGCGCCAGTGCCGTACCGCTGAAGGACCGTGACGAGACACCGTGCCGCGCGTCGACGGCGGTGCCGAAGCGGGAGTCGGTGGCCGTCGAGAAGGCCGTCTTCGGGCTGGCCTCGCACTTCGTGTCCGGGCACCAGACACTGGTGCCGTCCTGGCTGTTCGAGGTACGGCCGACGGGCACGGGCTCCGCCTTCACGGTGACGCATCCGGCGGTCGCCCCGAAGTACCTGACCTCGCCGGAGCCGACCGCGGCACCGACGCCGACGGCCACCCCCAGCCCGCGGCCGACCGCGGCGCCGACGTCCCGTGACGTCAAGGTGCAGGGCTACACGGCCGACGGCAAGGACCTGACCGTGAGCTTCACGGGCGGGGTGTGCGCGGACTACTCCGTCTCCGCGAGCGAGAGCGCGGACAAGGTGACCGTCAAGGTGACCGAGACACCGTGGCAGGGCAAGATCTGCATCCTCATCGCCAAGGTGTACGAGAAGACGGTGCACCTCGACCAGCCGCTCGGCGACCGGAAGGTCGTCGGGTCGGACGGCACGCCGATCCCGGAGGGCAAGGCGGCCGGCGCCTCGGTGAAGACGCCTCAGGCACGGTAGCCACGGGAGCGGTCGGAGCGGCTCCGCTCATGGCCCCGGATACGCGAAGGCGGCGTCCCTGTCGGAGGGGGACGCCGCCTTCGTACGCGTCACGCGTTCGGCAGTCGGCCGGGGCTCAGCTGAAGGAGTCGCCACAGGCGCAGGAGCCCGTCGCGTTCGGGTTGTCGATCGTGAAGCCCTGCTTCTCGATGGTGTCCACGAAGTCGATGGACGCGCCGCCCAGGTACGGAGCGCTCATGCGGTCGGTGACGACCTTGACGCCACCGAAGTCCTTGACGACATCGCCGTCGAGGGAACGCTCGTCGAAGAAGAGCTGGTAGCGCAGACCGGAGCAGCCGCCGGGCTGAACGGCGACGCGCAGCGCCAGATCGTCGCGGCCTTCCTGGTCGAGCAGGGCCTTGACCTTGGACGCGGCGGAGTCGGACAGTACGATGCCGTCGCTCACGGTGGTCTTCTCGTCCGATACGGACATCTGCTTCTCTCCCGGGTTGTACGGAGACTGCTTGCCGACGTCTGCAACCGTCGGGGCCGCGGATTCATTCCGGGCCGAGAGTCTGTCTTTTCCGTGGTCTTTCCGTTCTCGCCTCCCATGCTCGCACACGTGCCGGAGAGCGGACAGCGGCCTGTGGACAACCTCCGGGATTCACGTCACATCGACACTATGGGCATCGTCAACATGACGTGAAGCGGTTATGATAGATAGCGTCATTTCGACGAAAAGGCTAGTCCGAATGTCCCGCTGGATCGCCCCCGTGATCCAAGCGAGCCGCAGAACAGAAAGGGTGCGTGTCGTGACCACCGCCCAGACCCAGGAGCTCGACGTACAGCCGACGCCCCTCGCCCTGCTGCTGCTCGGCCGTGAGGCCGACCCGAGGAGCGAGCGCGGCGTGGAGTGTCCCGGAGACCTGCCCTCGCCCTCCGACCCGGACCTCGTGGAGCGGGCCCGCGCGGCCAAGGAGAAACTCGGGGACAAGGTCTTCGTGCTCGGCCACCACTACCAGCGCGACGAGGTCATCCAGTTCGCCGACGTCACGGGCGACTCCTTCAAGCTGGCCCGCGACGCCGCCGCGCGCCCGGAGGCCGAGTACATCGTCTTCTGCGGTGTGCACTTCATGGCGGAGTCCGCGGACATCCTGACGTCCGACGACCAGAAGGTGGTCCTCCCCGACCTCGCCGCCGGCTGCTCCATGGCCGACATGGCGACGGCCGAGCAGGTCGCCGAGTGCTGGGACGTGCTGACCGAGGCGGGCATCGCCGAGCAGGTCGTGCCCGTCTCGTACATGAACTCGTCCGCCGACATCAAGGCGTTCACCGGCAAGCACGGCGGCACGATCTGCACCTCCTCCAACGCCCAGCGGGCCCTGGAGTGGGCGTTCGAGCAGGGTGAGAAGGTCCTCTTCCTCCCCGACCAGCACCTCGGCCGCAACACCGCCGTCCGCGACATGGGGATGAGCCTGGAGGACTGCGTCCTCTACAACCCGCACAAGCCGAACGGCGGCCTCACCGCGGAGCAGCTGCGCGACGCCAAGATGATCCTGTGGCGCGGCCACTGCTCGGTCCACGGCCGCTTCTCGCTGGACTCGGTGAACGACGTCCGCGAGCGCATCCCCGGCGTGAACGTCCTCGTCCACCCCGAGTGCAAGCACGAGGTCGTGTCGGCGGCGGACTACGTCGGCTCCACGGAGTACATCATCAAGGCCCTGGAGGCCGCCCCGGCCGGCTCCAAGTGGGCGATCGGCACGGAGCTGAACCTGGTCCGCCGCCTGGCGAACCGTTTCGCGGCCGACGACAAGGAGATCGTCTTCCTCGACAAGACGGTCTGCTTCTGCTCCACCATGAACCGCATCGACCTCCCCCACCTGGTGTGGACCCTGGAGTCCCTCGCCGAGGGCAACCTGGTCAACCGCATCGCGGTGGACAAGGAGACGGAGGCGTTCGCGAAGCTGGCGCTGGAGCGGATGCTGGCGCTGCCGTAACGCGGAGATCACTCCGCCCCGGGGCGGAGCAGGATCACTCCACCCTCGGCCGTACCAGGCCCGACTCGTAGGCGATGACGACGAGTTGGGCCCGGTCGCGGGCGCCGAGCTTGGCCATGGCCCGGTTGACGTGCGTCTTCACTGTGAGCGGGCTGACCTCCAGCCGCTCGGCGATCTCGTCGTTGGAGTGGCCTCCCGCGACCTGGACGAGCACCTCGCGCTCGCGCCCGGTGAGCGCCTGGAGCCGCTCGGCCCGGGCGGAGTCCCGGCCCTCGTCCGAACCGTCCCCCTGGGCGAGGAACTTGGCGATCAGTCCCTTGGTGGCCGCCGGGGACAGCAGTGCCTCGCCGCCCGCCGCGATCCGGATGGCGTTCAGCAGCTCCTCCGGCTCCGCGCCCTTGCCGAGGAAGCCCGAGGCGCCGGCCCGCAGCGACTGCACCACGTACTCGTCGACCTCGAAGGTCGTCAGCATGACCACCCGTACATGGGCGAGTCCCGGGTCGGCGCTGATCAGCCGGGTGGCGGCGAGGCCGTCGGTGCCCGGCATCCGGATGTCCATCAGCACCACGTCGGCGCGGACCTCCCGGGTGAGCCGCAGCGCCTCCGCGCCGTCGGACGCCTCGCCGACCACCTCCATGTCGGGCTCGGAGTCGACGAGGACACGGAACGCGCTGCGCAGCAGCGCCTGGTCGTCGGCGAGCAGGACACGGATGGTCATGCGGAGTCCCCCAGGGCGGGCGCGGTGCGGTTCTTGACCGGAAGGATCGCATGGACCCGGAAGCCGCCTCCGTAGCGGGGACCGGTCGTGCAGGTGCCGCCGAGCGCGGTGACCCGCTCGCGCATCCCCAGCAGCCCGTGCCCGCCGCCCTCCTCGGGGCCGTCGTCCTGGCCGGGTCCGTTGTCGAGGACGGTCACTTCCACGTTCGGTCCCACGCGTACGACGCTGATCTCGGCCTTCGCCTCCGGGCCCGCGTGTTTCTGCACATTGGTGAGGGCTTCCTGGATGACGCGGTACGCGGCGAGGTCGACGGCGGCGGGGAGGGTGGTGCCGTGGTCGGCGCGGGCGACTTCGACGGGGAGTCCGGCGTTGCGGAAGGTGTCGGCGAGTTCGTCGAGGCGGGCGAGGCCCGGGGCGGGTTCCGTGGGGGCCTCGGGGTCGCCGGACTGGCGCAGCAGGCCGACGGTGGCGCGCAGTTCGTTGAGGGCCGAGCGGCTGGCCTCGCGGACGTGCGCGAGGGCTTCCTTGGCCTGGTCGGGGCGCTTGTCCATCACATGGGCCGCGACTCCGGCCTGCACGTTGACGAGGGCGATGTGGTGGGCGACGACGTCGTGCAGGTCGCGGGCGATGCGCAGCCGCTCCTCGGCGACCCGGCGGCGGGCCTCCTCGTCGCGGGTTCGCTCGGCGCGGTCGGCGCGTTCGCGGATGGCGTGCACGAAGGCGAGGCGGCTGCGTACGGCGTCGCCCGCGGCGGCGGCCATGCCCGTCCAGGCGAAGATCGCGAGGTTCTCCTGCGCATACCAGGGCAGGGGGCCGACCAGCATCGCGCAGGCCGTCAGCACCGTCATCGTGAGCAGGCCGACGCGCCAGGTGGTGGGGCGGTCCGTGGCCGACGCGACGGTGAAGAGAGCGACGACGGCGGACATCACCACCGGGGCTCTGGGGTCGCTGGCCACCAGTTCCACGGCGGAGAAGGCGCCGGTCGCGGCGAGGACCGTTCTGGGGGCGCGGCGGCGGAACACGAGGGCGGCGGCGCTGAGCACCATGAGGGTGAGGCTGAGGACGTTCGGAGTGTGCGTGCCCCAGGCCTCTCCGTTCTCCCCGTGGGGGTCGATGAAGGAGCTGGCCATCATCGTCACGAGTACGCCGGTCGCCAGGGTGGCGTCCAGGGCCATCGGGTGCGCGCGGAGTCTGTACCTCGTGCGCTCTAGGGTGCTCACCCGGTTTACGGTACGGCGCCCTTGCAGGGGGCGGAACGGTCGCCACCGCGTCCGCAAACGCCGGACGACCTGAAGACGCGCGCAACGCCCTTTCAGACGCGCGAGGAACCGCGCGACCAACCCCCACCGCCCCGCGACCACGCCACTTCCGACCGACGAAGAAACGGGACGAAGCCCCGCTTAGGGGCGCGAGGAACCGCGCGACCACCCCCCACCGCCCCGCAGCCACGCCACTTCCGACCGACGAAGAAACGGGACGAAGCCCCGCTCGGGGGCGCGAGGAACTGCACGACCACCCCCCACCGCCCCGCGACCACGCCACTTCCGACCGACGGAGAAACGGGACGAAGCCCCGCTTAGGGGCGCGAGGAACCGCGCGACCAACCCCCACCGGCCCGCGGCCACGCCACTTCCGACCGACGGAGAAACGGGGCGAAGCCCCGCTTAGGGGCGCGGGGAACTGCGCGACCAGCCCCCACCGGCCCGCGGACAAAGCACTTCCGCTGAGCCGGGATTCGGGGCGCAGCCCCGGTCAGGGGCGCCGGGAACGTGGGCGAGCCGGGCGGACCCGGAGCTGAGGAGTTCACCCCGCTCACCCCTCGGAGGGAACCGTCAGCCGGGGATCAGGCCCTCGTCGGTCAGCATGGCGCGGACCTCTTCGAGGGTCGCGTCGGGGGACGGCAGGATGAGGTCGGAGGGTTCGAGGGCCTCGTCGGGAAGCGGAGCGCCGAGGCGGCGGACCTGGTCCAGAAGAGTGGTCAGGGTACGGCGGAAGCCGGCCTCGTCACCGCTCTCCATCTCGGCGAGCAGCTCGTCGTCCAGCTTGTTCAGTTCGGTGAGGCGGCTGTCGTCCAACCTCACCTGCCCCTCCCCCATGATCCGTACGATCATGTCGCCCTCCTCAGGCGCCCTAGGTGTGGGTCACTGCTTGTCGAAGCGCGGGGTGTCCTGCGGCTGGGACTGCGACGTGGACTGTCCCGTGCCGCCCTCGATCGCCTGCTGCGGCGAACCACCGGCGAGCTCGGCCTTCATGCGCTGCAGTTCCAGCTCTACATCCGTACCACCGGAGAGCCGGTCCAGCTCGCTCTGGATGTCGTCCTTGGCCAGACCGGACTGGTCGTCGAGCGCGCCGGAGGCGAGCAGCTCGTCGATGGCGCCGGCCCGGGCCTGCAGCTGCGCGGTCTTGTCCTCGGCGCGCTGGATGGCCATGCCGACGTCGCCCATCTCCTCGGAGATGCCGGAGAAGGCCTCTCCGATGCGGGTCTGCGCCTGGGCCGCCGTGTAGGTCGCCTTGATGGTCTCCTTCTTGGTGCGGAAGGCGTCCACCTTGGCCTGGAGCCGCTGCGCCGCGAGGGTGAGCTTCTCCTCCTCGCCCTGGAGGGTCTGGTGCTGCGTCTCCAGATCCGTCACCTGCTGCTGGAGCGCGGCACGGCGGGAGAGCGCCTCACGGGCCAGGTCCTCCCGGCCGAGCGCGAGCGCCTTGCGGCCCTGGTCCTCCAGCTTGGTGGACTGGTTCTGGAGCTGGTTCAGCTGAAGTTCGAGGCGCTTGCGGCTGGTCGCCACGTCCGCGACGCCGCGGCGCACCTTCTGCAGCAGCTCCAGCTGCTTCTGGTACGAGTAATCGAGGGTTTCGCGCGGGTCCTCGGCCCGGTCAAGGGCCTTGTTCGCCTTCGCGCGGAAGATCATCCCCATACGCTTCATGACACCGCTCATGGGCTTCGCGCGCCCCCTTCTGACGGACTCCAGCTCCAGGTACTGCAACAGAACCCACAGTACGGGCCCTGCATCCATTACCGCACTGTTCGGGGACGGATGCGCTCATCCCCAAGGACGACTGCGTACGGCACCGCTCCGGCGTAGGGAGTAGGTGGGACTCGGGGTCCACCCGTACACAACGTCCCCTCTGTCCCACTACAGACGCACGGTGTTGCCGGATCGTTCCCCACTCGAACGACGTCCATGCCGCCGCACCCCGTACCCTTGGGTTTTGTGTTCCGTAGCCGTGCCAAGGAAGAGAAGGCCCCCGCCGACAAGGCGCAGGTGACCGACTCCAAGCAGACCCGTGACCCGCAGGCCCCCAAGGGCCGCCCCACGCCCAAGCGCAGTGAGGCCCAGACCCAGCGTCGGAGCGTCGCCCAGACGCCGTCGACGCGTAAGGAGGCGGCCAAGCGGCAGCGCGACGAGCGTCGTGTCCAGATGGAGAAGCAGCGCCAGGCCCTGGCCAACGGCGACGAGCGCTATCTGCCCGCCCGTGACAAGGGGGCGGTGCGGAAGTTCGCACGCGACTTCGTGGACTCGCGCTTCTGTGTCGCGGAGTTCTTCCTGCCGATGGCCGTGGTCATCCTCGTGCTGAGCATGGTGCGGGTGGGCTCGCTGCAGAACATCGCGCTGCTGCTGTGGCTCGTGGTGATCGTGATGATCGTGGTCGACTCGATCGGCATCGCGATCCGCCTGAAGAAGCAGCTGGCCGCCCGCTTCCCCGACGTGCCCAAGAAGGGCGCGGTCGCCTACGCGCTGATGCGTACTCTCCAGATGCGTCGCCTCCGGCTGCCGAAGCCGCAGGTCAAGCGCGGAGAGCGGCCCTGAGCGCGACATCGTTCTCCGGGGGCGCGGCGGATGCCTGGCTGAGCAAGCTGGGCGGGCTGCGTGATGTCGTACGACAGGAGCTGGTGGCCCGGCAGCTCGACGAGCAGATAGCCGGCCGGTTCCCCGTCGGACAGCGGTTGCGGGTGCTCGACGTCGGTATGGGCCAGGGCACGCAGGCGCTGCGGCTGGCCAGGGCCGGGCACCAGGTGACCGGCCTCGAACAGGACGCGAAGATGCTCGCCGTGGCCCGGGAGGCACTGGCCGCCGAGCCCGAGGGCATCCGGAGCCGGGTGCGGCTCATCGAGGGCGACGGCCGCGAGACGGGCGTGCACTTCCTGCCCGGCAGCTTCGACGTGGTGCTGTGCCACGGCGTGCTCATGTACGTCGAGGAGCCGGACCCGCTCCTCGCGGGGCTGGCGCGCATGCTGGCCCCGGGCGGGCTGCTCTCGCTGCTGGTGCGCAACGCCGACGCGCTGGCCATGCGGCCGGGCCTGTCCGGCGACTGGACGGCGACCCTGGCCGCGTTCGACACGGACGCCTACGTCAACCGGCTCGGCCTCGCCGTCCGCGCGGACCGGCTCGCCACCCTGACGTCGACGCTCGCGGGGATCGGGGCGGCGTTGCACGCCTGGTACGGCGTGCGGGTCTTCACGGACACAGCGCCCGACGGGACCCCCGTCCCCGAGGACGTGGAGACTCTCCTGGCCGCGGAGGAGCGGGCCGGGCGGACGGACCCCTATCGCCAGGTGGCGGCCCTGCTGCATCTCTGCGGCGTACGCGGCTGATCGATCCCTGCGGCGTACAGGACCGATCGCTGTCCGGTCGCTTCCCGATCGCCCCCTGTTCGGCCCTGCACCGCGAGCCGGAGCGGAGCCGCGAAAGGGACACTCGGGACATGGCTGCCACCCGTGCCCCCGTGTCGCGTCCGCTGCTCCCCATAACCGCCCTCGTCATCACCGCCCTCGCCTGCGCCACCGCCCTGCTCTCCGGCTGTTCCGACGCCGGACCGCCCGCCAGGAAGGACAGGACGAAGGACGGGACGACGCAGGCCGTCGTCCCGCTCGCGGCCGACGACCTGCAGAACGCGTACCTGAAGGTGATCAAGAACGTCCTGCCCTCGGTGGTGCAGATCCAGGCGAGCGACGAACTGGGCTCGGGGGTGGTGTACGACGACAAGGGACACATCGTCACCAACGCGCACGTGGTCGGGAACGAGAAGACGTTCAGGGTGACGACGGCCAACAGCCAGAACGTGCTGACGGCCAAGCTCGTGTACACCTACCCGGGCCAGGACCTCGCCGTCATCAAGCTGGACAAGGTGCCGAGCGGGCTGAAGGCGGCCACCATCGGGAACTCGGAGAAGGTCGAGGTCGGCCAGATCGTCCTGGCGATGGGCTCGCCGCTCGGGCTGTCGTCCAGCGTGACCCAGGGCATCGTGTCGGCGACCGGGCGCACCGTCAGCGAGAGCAGCACCGACGGCGGGACGGGGGCCACCATCGCCAACATGGTGCAGACGTCGGCCGCGATCAACCCGGGCAACAGCGGCGGCGCACTCGTCGGCCTGAACGGGCAGGTCATCGGCATTCCCACGCTGGCCGCGACGGACCCGAGCCTCGGGGGCGCCACGGCGCCCGGTATCGGATTCGCGATCCCCGCCTCGATGGTGCGGACGATCGCCGACCAGATCATCAGGACCGGCACGGTCACCGACTCGGGACGGGCCGCGCTCGGCATCACCGGCCGTACCGTGCTCGACGTGACCTATACGCCCGCGGGTGTCGCCGTGGTCGAGGTGAAGCCCGGCAGTGCGGCCGACACGGCGGGCATCCGGCCCGGCGACATCATCACCCGGATCGGCACCGACGACATCACCACCCTCACCTCGCTCGCCGAGACGCTCGCCTCCGACAAGCCGGGCCAGCGGACGCGGGTGACGTTCGTCCGGGACGGGGCCGAGCGGACGGTCAGTGTGCGGCTGGGTGAGCAGTAGATAGGGGTGAAGGCGGCGGCGAGGGGTTGACGCACGGCGAACGGGGCTGCCGGGAGCCGTCCCGGCAACCCCGGCCGGCCTACTCCGGTTCGGCGTGCAGGCTCATCGGCCCGTAGATCTTCGTGCTGTCCTCGAAGAGGAACACCTGGTCCGCGCCGCCCTCCAGGAGGTCCTTCCAGACCTCGCCGATCCAGGACTCCGCATCCCCCTGTGTGGTGAACTCCTCGGGCTGTACCGCGGGTTGGACCTCTGTCCCGTCGGACTTCTCGAACCGCCACGTCCATGCCGCCATGTACGCCTCCCAGGTGTGAGCACACTGCACAGCGGAAGCCGCACAAGATCCGGCTCCCGTCCGAAGCCTAAGCGCTCCGCTGGAAGTGCGGGGAGGTGCCGTCGATCGTCTGCGGCTCCATCGTGGCCGGTCGCGCAGTTCCCCGCGCCCCTTAAGGGCGCTGCCGAACCGCAGCGGACTTCGCCCGACCCGCTTAGGCGCTGAGCCGGGCGCGGAACAGAAGATCGCGAGTCGCGGCACGCGTCGCGGGTCGCGAACGGCCCCGCGCGCCTACAGGTGCTGTACCCGAACGCGCGCCACCCACGGTGGCACGGGAAAATCAGGGCGTGGAACTGACTCTGCTCGGCACCGGCGCCCCCGAAGGCCTGCCCCGTCCCGACTGTCCCTGTGCGGCCTGTGCGAGTGCGCTCGGCGAGGACGCGCGGGCGGCCACCGCGCTGCTCGTGGACGGCACCCTGCTGCTCGACCTCACGCCCGGCGCCGCGTTCGCCGCGGCCCGCGCCGGGCACTCGCTGGGCGGCGTACGGCAGGTCCTGCTCTCGCATCCGCACGACGGGCCCGCCGTCGAGGTGCCGGCCGGGCTCCCGCAGCCCGTACGGGTTCCCGACGGCAGCGAACTCGCGCTGCTGACCGGACACCGGGTGCGGGCGGTGCCGATGGACTCGCCCGGCACGGGGTACGCGGTGACCGGACCGGACGGACAGCGGCTGCTGTATCTGCCACCGGGCGCGGCGCCCGCGGGACTCGACGAGAACGGCGACTCGTACGCCATGGTGGTCGCCGATGTGGTGGGGCGGCCGGACGCCCTGGCGAAGCTGCGCGCGGTCGGGGCCGTCGGGCCGACGACGGACGTGATCGCGGTCCACCTCGACCACGACGTGCCGCCGGGCCCCGAACTGCGGCGGCAGCTCGCGGCGGCGGGCGCGCGGGCGGTGCCGGACGGGACGACGCTGGACGTGGGCGTCTACGAGGACGTACCCGACGTACCGCGCCGCACCCTCGTGCTCGGCGGGGCGCGCTCGGGCAAGTCGGTGGAGGCGGAACGGCGTCTGGAGTCCTTCCCGGGGGTGCTGTACGTGGCGACGGGCGGGTCCCGGAGCGGGGACAACGAGTGGGCGTCGCGCGTGCACGCCCACCGAGAGCGGCGGCCCGGCTCCTGGCGCACGGTGGAGACCTGCGACCTGGTGCCGCTCCTGGAGGACTCCGGGCCTGCCCTCCTCGTCGACTGCCTCTCCCTCTGGCTCACGGACGCGATGGACTCCGTGAACGCGTGGGACGACGCGGAGTGGGCCGGCGGCGGCGAACGCGCGCTGCGCGCCCGCGTCGAGGAACTCACCTCCGCCGTCCGCACCACGCGCCGCACCGTCGTCGCCGTCTCCAACGAGGTCGGCTCCGGCATCGTCCCCGCCACCGCCTCCGGGCGCCGCTACCGCGACGAACTCGGCCGCCTGAACGCGGGGTTCGCGGCGGAGTGCGAGCACGTGCTGCTGGTGGTGGCGGGGCAGGCGCTGGCATTGCGGGGCTGATCAGGGATCAGGAGTGTCTGCGGGCGATGATCCGGAAGGCGTTCGAGAAGCGGGTGCGGCGGAAGACCGGGGCCATCGCATGGTCCAGGGCGGAGGCCGAGGCGAGCAGCGGGACGCTCGCCCGGGCCAGGACCGTGTGCAGGGTGCGCTGGAGCGGGGTCGGCGGGGTGGGGCGCCAGGGGGCGTCGAGGTCGGGCAGGACGCGGCCGAGGGCCAGCGCGAGGGCGCCGGCGAGGTCGTACGGGATGTGCGGTTCACGGCGGTCCGTCGCGACGATCTCGCAGCCGAGGGACTCCAGTTCGCCCAGCAGGTTGGACAGCGGCATCAGGTGCAGATGGCGCGGCTGGCCGTACGACACCCACCACCTGCCCAGCAGTGCGCCGAACGCGCAGTCGGGGTCCGGCACTTCGACGAGGAGGTGGCCGCCGGGCCGCAGGACCGTCAGGGCGGCGCGCAGTTCCTCGCGCGGGTCTCGGGTGTGCTCCAGATGGTGGAACATGCTCACGACGTCGTAGCGGGCGCTCAGCCGCCCGATGATCCGGGGGTCGGTGAGCCGGCCGCGGTGGGCCTCCTCGATGTGCCCGGCCGCCCGTGCCTTCTCGACCCGCCGGGTGGGGTCGAGGCCGTCGAAGGACGTGTACGGGTGGACCTCCCGGGCGACGGCCGGGAAATGCCCGTGCCCGGTGCCGACGTCGAGCCAGCTCTCCGGCTCGGCGTGGCGCAGCAGCGCGCGGGCGGCGGCCCGGTGGCGCCCTCTGCTGCCCCGGGCGCCCAGGAGCCGGTCGGTGAGGCCGTCGAGTCCCTCGTGGAAGTCCCGGTGGTAGAAGGCCAGCCCCTCCGCGCTGAGCCGGGGGTTCTGGAAGGCGTGGGAGCAGTCGGCGCACTCGTCGACGACGAACGTGCCGGGCTTGCGCTGCACCTGGTCCGGCGTCCGCAGCCGGGTGCGCAGCCGCTTCGAGCCGCACCAGGGACAGTCTTCCCGGCGCGGTTCGTGGAACCGGTCGGTGCCTTGGGCGAGTTCGGCCGCGTAGGCGGCGCGGCGCTCGGCGCTCGGGGGTGGCGTGGGGGGCATGGACGCTCCTGGGGACGGCAGGGTGGGGGGACGGCGGGGCGTGCGAGCGAGCCGTACGACAATCCGACACAAACGGTACGGAGCGGATCGTGATCCGGGGTGCAACGACGTGGCGCGGACGTGTTCGATCGCTGCCGGTACTGTTCGGCGAATGAGCTCGCTTAATCTCGACGACTTCACCGATCTGATCGAGCGCCCCGACGGAGGCGTGCGCCGGGACGCCGAGGCGCGCCGGGAGCGTCAGATCGTGCCGCCCGGGGCGCTCGGCCGCCTCGACGAACTGGGTGAGTGGCTGGCGGCGGCGCAG
This sequence comes from Streptomyces sp. NPDC111507, assembly GCF_055638955.1. NCBI lineage: Bacteria > Bacillati > Actinomycetota > Actinomycetes > Kitasatosporales > Streptomycetaceae > Streptomyces > Streptomyces sp. NPDC111507. The sequence continues at coordinate 515,780 of NZ_JBVKBU010000001.1, forward strand.
TCCGCGGTGCCGGTGCGGCCGATCGAGCACCCGCGTGTGGTGCTGTTCGCGGGGGACCACGGGGTCGCCGGACTCGGTGTGTCGGCGCGGCCCGCGGGCACCGCCGACCGGTTGGTGCGGGCGGTCCTGGAGGGCGCGAGCCCCGCAGCGGTGCTGGCGCGCCGGCTCGGTGTGCCGGTACGGGTCGTCGACATGGCGCTGGACTGCGATCCGCAGGAGCTGCCCGCGGAGGTCGCAGGGCATCGGGTGCGGCGCGGGTCGGGGCGGATCGACGTCGAGGACGCGCTGACCCTGGAGGAGGCCGAGGCCGCTTTCCGGGCGGGGGTCGCCGTCGCGGACGAGGAGGCGGACTCCGGTACGGATCTGGTGGTGCTCGGCGATGTGAGCGTCGGCGGGACCACCGCGGCGGCCGTGCTGGTCGCGGCGTTGTGCGGGACCGACGCGTCCGTGGTCACCGGGCGGGGCGGGCGGCCCATCGACGACCTCGCGTGGATGCGCAAGTGCGCGGCCGTGCGGGACGCCTTGCGGCGGGCCCGGCCGGTGCTCGGGGATCAGCTGCAGCTGCTCGCGGTGGTGGGCGGTGCCGATCTCGCGGCGATGACGGGGTTCTTGTTGCAGAGCGCGGTGCGGAAGATGCCGGTGATCCTCGACGGCGTCGTCTCGGCCGCGTGCGCCCTCGTGGGGCAGCGGGTCGCCTTCCGGGCGCCGGACTGGTGGTTGGCCGGCCAGAACAGCGGCGAGCCGGCCCAGGCGAAGGCCCTGGACCGCATGGCCCTCGAACCCCTTCTCGACCACGGCGTCACGGTCGGCGAGGGCGCGGGAGCCCTCCTCGCGCTCCCCCTCGTCCAGGCCGCCGCCGCCCTCTCCGCCGAACTCCCGGAAACTCCGGCCCCCGAGCCCGACCCCGAGCCCGAGGTCTCCGACCAGAACGAGTGAACGGCCTCGCCCACGAACGTCGGACGGGCTGAAGGACGCGGGCCGGGGCGGGTGGGGCAGCCTCCGGCCTTGCCCGCGAACACCGTCCACCCCGAGGCTTTCAGGGGCGGGGAACCGCGCGACCAGCCCCACCGGCCCGCGGCCGAGGAACTACGGGCGAAAACCCACCCCGCAACAAAACCCCGGACCGCATCACCCGTACCGCCCCTCCCCCGCACGACGCGCCCCGCCCCATATCATCGCCCTTTATGGGAGATGCCCGAATTGCCGCTGACCAGGAGCGGGTCCCGGCCCGTCGGGGTGAAGGGGACCACCTGTCCACGGGCGCGTCGCGCAGAGCCGCCGCCTTCGCGGTCTGGTACCTGCGGGCCGTCGCGTTCATCAACTTCCTGAGCGCCGCGTGGGTGTCGCTCGGGCAGGACGTACGGCGCCACAACACCGAGAACTTCTTCACCCCGTACCTGCTGACGGCAGGATTCGCGTCGGGTGTGTTCACCATGTTCCTGGCCATCACGATGCGCCGCCGCAAGCGGGCCGCGTGGATCCTGAACTTCGTGCTCAGCGGACTGTTCCTGATGCTGTTCGCCGTCGCGATGACGTTCCCGGAGATCCGCCAGTACGCCCAGAACTGGGTCTCGATCGTCCTGACCGCCGCCTTCGTCGTCTCGCTCGTCGTCGGCCGCCGGGAGTTCTACGCGAAGGGCGACCGCTCGAACCCCAAACTCGCCGCGGCCGTCGCCGTCGGCGGACTGCTCGTCGCCTCCCTGCTCGCCGCGCTGCTGGTGACGGTCACCAACAGCGCGCCGGACGCGTACCGTTCGACCTTCTGGGACCGCTGGCGCTACGGCGCCCTGCGACTGGTCTCCGTCGCGGCCGACGACTCCCGCTTCCGCGGTCTGGAGATCGCCAACTGGGTCAACGTCACCATCAACGTGCTCAGCACCCTGCTGGTCCTCGCCGTGTTCTACGCCGCCTTCCGCTCCCGCCGAGCCGTCGACCCGCTCACCGAGGACGACGAGCAACGGCTGCGCACCCTGCTCGACCGGCACGGCGACCGCGACTCGCTGGGCTACTTCGCGCTGCGCCCGGAGAAGAGCGTGATCTGGTCGCCGACCGGCAAGGCCGCGGTCGCGTACCGCGTCGTCGGCGGGGTCTCGCTGGCCTCCGGCGACCCGATCGGCGACCCGGAGGCGTGGCCCGGCGCCATCGAACCCTGGCTCGCCGAGGCCCGCGCGCACGGCTGGATCCCGGCGGTGATGGGAGCGAGCGAGGAGGCGGGGACCGTCTACTCACGGCACGGGCTCGACGCCCTCGAACTCGGTGACGAGGCGATCGTCGAGACCGCCGAGTTCACCCTCGAGGGACGCGCCATGCGCACGGTCAGGCAGGCCTACAACCGGGTCAAGCGGGCCGGGTACGAGGTGCGCATCCGGCGGCACGAGGACATCCCGGCCGACGAGATGGCATACCTCCTGAAGCGTGCCGACGACTGGCGGGACGGGGCCACCGAGCGCGGGTTCAGCATGGCGCTCGGACGGCTCGGCGATCCGGGCGACGGGCGGTGCGTGATGCTGGAATGCACCGACGGCGAGGGGGAGTTGCGGGCGCTGCTGTCCTTCGTGCCGTGGGGGCCGCAGGGGCTCTCGCTCGATCTCATGCGGCGTGACCGGGACGCCGAGAACGGGCTGATGGAGTTCATGGTGATCGAACTCCTGCGCCGCGCCCAGGAGATCGGGATCACCCAGGTCTCACTCAACTTCGCCATGTTCCGTTCCGTCTTCGAACGAGGTGGACGCCTCGGTGCCGGGCCGGTGCTGAGGCTGTGGCGTTCGCTGCTCAGCTTCTTCTCGCGCTGGTGGCAGATCGAGTCGCTGTACCGGGCCAACGCCAAGTACCGGCCGATCTGGGAACCCCGGTTCCTGCTCTTCGAGAAGAGCGCGGACCTGCTGCGCATCGGCCTCGCGGCCGCGCGCGCCGAAGGGTTTCTCGAAGCGCCCGGACTGCCGAAGTGGCTGCACCGCAGGCACCTGGAGTCGCACCGATGAGGACAGCCGGACAGACAGGGAAAACCTGCCGGCCCGGGACCGGGACCGCAGGACGGATGGGAACCGCTGCATGAACACCCTCGCCCGCCTCGCCCGCGCCGAATGGGGACTGCTGTACGTCACCGTGCGCGAGGCACTCGCGAGACAGCGATGGCGGGCGATGCCGGTGACGCTCGGGGCCGTCTGTCTGACGGCCGTCCTCCAGTTCGTGCAGAACCAGCCCTGGGGCTTCCAGTTCGTGCAGGACATCGGCTCCGTGCGGGCCGAGGAGCCACTGTGGCTGGCCCTGCTGCGCACCCCGCTCTCCCTGTTCGTGCCGGCCCTCGACCTGCCGGTGTGGGGCGCGCTGCTGCAACTTCTCATCGTGTTCGGGATCGCCGAGATCTGTCTGGGCTGGTGGCGGATGCTCGTCATCGCGTACGCCGCCACGCTGGCCGGCACGCTCTACGCGCGCGAGGCGATCTCACTGAGCCCGGGCAACCCGCTGGGGCTGCCCGTGACGGACGCACAGGTCGTGGACACCGGGCCCTCGGCGGCCGTGGTCGGCCTCGCCGTCTTCGTCGCCTGGCGCTATCGCGCCTACTGGACGGGGTGGGGGGTGGTCGCGGCGATGGTGATCGAGGTGGCGTTCAAGGGGAACCTCGCGGGCAAGGAGCACATCGCCGCGCTCGCCGCGGTCTTCGTGCTGTACGGGATCTCGATCCTGCGTCACCGCCACCGCCACCGCCACCGCCGCCGTCACTTTCACCGGCGGTCGGGCAGGGACCGGACGGGATCCGGTTTCCCGCCGATCCAGTCCTGAAGCCTGCGGCGCGGACCGAACCAGCGGCGGTCGCGGTGGTAGGCGCGCAGCATCGACCTGGCCCGGGCGCGCGGCCTGCGGCGGTAGAAGCGCCTGGCCCACGGAGAGAAGGGCCGGGCCAGCCGGACGGCGCCGATGAGAGCGACGAACGGGACGATCACGCCGAAGATCGCCATGCGGGCCTTGCCCTTGCTCAGGGCGACCAGGGCGAAGAGGAAGTTCACGGCGACGCTCAGGACGACCCCGCCCCGGTCGTGGAGTTCCTCCTGGGTCATGTCGTTGACCCCGAACGGCAGGAACCCGCCGAGCACCAGGCCGACGAGGGCCGCCGTGACCAGGACGACCTCGACGCTCTTGCGACCCTCCTCGCTCCAGTACACGTCGTCGAGGTGCAGGATCAGCGCGAACTCGTCGAGCACCAGCCCGGCGCCCATCCCGAACACCACCGCGAACAGGGCGGCGCCGAAGCCGTGCCGGGAACTGGCCACCGCGCCGAAGCCACCGATCACCGTCAGGACGACACCGGGTACGACGTGGTGGATGTGCAGACCGCCCGCCTTGACGTTGCCGAACGGACCCTTGCCCGCGCGGATGAGGCGGACGACGACACGGGTGATCACAAAGGTCAGCACGAAGGAGGCGAGTGCCAGCAGAAGCGGCAGCTTTCCCGGTTCGATGATGTTCCTCTGCAACCAATGACCCATAATGCGCACTTTATCCGCGGCTCTCGCGCCCGGCCGCCGCACCCGTCCTCGACCGGCCCGCCACCTCCCCGGGTACCCTGCGCCGGTGTCCAGGACCCCTCTCCCCCACGGCCTCCGCTTCGCCTTCGGCACCCTGACCGTGCTCCCGGTCACGGTCACCCGCTGGGACCGTGAGGCGGCGCGCGGCGGAATGCTGTGCGCCCCCGTCGCCGGGCTGGTCGTCGGGGCGGGCGCGGCCCTGGTGGGCGTGACCCTGCTCGCCATGGGCGCGGGCCCGCTGCTGGCCGCCGTCGCCACCGCCGCCGTACCGGCCGCGCTCACCCGTGGTCTGCATCTCGACGGACTGGCCGACACCGCGGACGGCCTCGGCAGCGGCAAGCCCGCCGAGGACGCGCTGCGCGTCATGAAGCAGTCCGACATCGGCCCGTTCGGCGTGATCACCCTGCTCTTCGTGCTGCTGGCGCAGGTCGCCGCGCTCTTCCAGGCCTACGAGGCCTCGTGGGCGCGGGGCGTGCTCGCGGCCGTCGTCTCGGCGACCGCGGCCCGACTCGCCCTCACCCTGGCCGCGCGCACCGGGGTGCCCCCGGCCCGCCCCGAGGGCCTGGGTGCCGCGGTCGCGGGCACCGTGCCCGTGCGCGGCGCCCTGCTGGTGACCCTCGCCGTCACCGTCGCGGCGGCCGGCGCCGGCGCGCTCCTGGGCACGTACGACCTCGTACGCGCCATCCTGGCCGTCCTCGCCGCCTGCGCGACCGCCGAACTGCTCCTGCGCCACTGCACACGCCGCTTCGGCGGCATCACGGGCGATGTCTTCGGCGGCCTCGCCGAGACGGCGGCGACCACCGCCCTCGTGGCGCTCTCCCTCGGCTGAACTTCCAGCGAGCGTAGGAATGAGCGAAACCCGGCGGCGCGCGTAGGCTCGTCCCGAGTATGTGCCACCCAGGTAAAGACACTCCCTGAGGCCGGATCTAGGGTCATTCGTCAGGGCCCGGTCGACCCATCCCTACTCGGCCGCAGCAAAACAATGGAAGCGAGATCTCACCACAGTGACTGCTCTGACTCTCAGCACCGCCGCGGCGTCCGGCCTGCGGGCCGACGCGATCGTCGTCGGTGTCGCGAAGGGCGCCAAGGGCCCGGTCGTCGCACCGGGTGCCGAGGCCGTGGACAACGCGTACGACGGCGCACTCGCCGGGATCCTGGAGACCCTCGGCGCATCCGGCGGCGAGGGCGAGGTGACGAAGCTGCCCGCGCCGACCGGCTTCAAGGCGCCCGTCGTCGTGGCCGTCGGACTGGGAGCCGTCCCGGAGAAGGACGACACGTTCAGTGCCGAGGCGCTGCGCCGCGCGGCCGGTGCCGCGGCCCGCGCGCTCGCCGGTGCCAAGAAGGCCGTCTTCGCCCTGCCGATCACCGACGCCGCCGACGCGGGCGTCCTGGCGGAGGGCGCGGCGCTCGGCGCGTACGCCTTCGACGCCTACAAGGAGAACGGCAAGAACGGCAAGGACGCGAAGAACGGCAAGGCCCCGCTCGCCGAGGTCACGCTGCTCGGCGGCAAGCCCCGGGACGCGGCGTACAAGGCGGCCCTCGCGCGCGCCACCGCCGTGACCGAGGAGCTCAACCGCGCCCGCGACCTCATCAACACCCCGCCGAACGACCTCTACCCCGAGGCCTTCGCCGCCGTCGCCACCGCCGCCGGCAAGGAGCACGGCATCAAGGTGCAGGTGCTCGACGAGAAGGCACTGGCGAAGGGCGGCTACGGCGGCATCCTCGGCGTCGGCGCGGGCTCGGCCGCCGCTCCCCGCCTGGTGAAGCTGTCGTACACCTCGCCGAAGGCGGCCAAGCACCTCGCGTTCGTCGGCAAGGGCATCACCTACGACTCGGGCGGCATCTCCCTCAAGCCCGCCGGGCACAACGAGACGATGAAGTGCGACATGAGCGGCGCGGCGGCGGTCTTCGCCGCCGTGGTCACCGCGGCGCGCCTCGGCCTCGAGGTCAACGTCACCGGCTGGCTGGCGCTCGCCGAGAACATGCCCTCCGGTTCCGCCACCCGCCCCGGTGACGTGCTGCGCATGTACAGCGGCAAGACCGTCGAGGTCCTCAACACCGACGCCGAGGGCCGTCTCGTACTCGCCGACGCGCTGTGGAAGGCGTCCGAGGAGAAGCCGGACGCGATCATCGACGTGGCGACGCTGACCGGCGCGATGGTGCTCGCGCTCGGCAACCGCACCTTCGGCGTGATGGCCAACGACGACTCGTTCCGTACGGCGATCGTCGAGGCCGCGGAGGAGGTCGGCGAGGAGTCCTGGCCGATGCCGCTGCCGGAGCACCTGCGCAAGGGGATGGACTCCCCGACCGCCGACATCGCCAACATGGGTGAGCGGATGGGCGGCGGGCTGGTCGCCGGTCTGTTCCTGAAGGAGTTCGTGGGCGAAGGCATCACGTGGGCGCACCTGGACATCGCCGGGCCGGCGTTCAACGAGTCCGGCCCGTTCGGCTACACGCCGAAGGGTGGCACGGGGTCCGCGGTGCGGACGCTGGTGCGGCTCGCCGAGCTGACCGCCGCGGGCGATCTCGGCTGAGGAAGTTCCGCGGCCGCGGGTGATTGACGGCCGACGCGCGGTACCCCCGCGCCCTGCCAAGGGCACGGGGGTACCGCCGTATTCGGACAGTGCGACGTCTCACACACGGGCCCGGCGTCTCGAACGCTCCCGACAAGTGCGAAGATGGGTTCTCGGCAGGACAGGGCCCCCACCACAGGGCCGAAGAAGAGCGGCCGGACACCAGCCGCCGACCGGTCACTGGAGACCGGCGTGGCGCACATGCATGGAGGACGTGACGTGGCGAACGACGCCAGCACCGTTTTCGACCTAGTGATCCTCGGCGGTGGCAGTGGCGGTTACGCCGCGGCGCTCCGCGGGGCGCAGCTGGGCCTGGACGTCGCCCTGATCGAGAAGGACAAGGTCGGAGGCACCTGCCTGCACCGGGGATGCATCCCCACCAAGGCCCTGCTCCACGCGGGCGAGATCGCCGACCAGGCCCGCGAGAGCGAGCAGTTCGGCGTCAAGGCCACCTTCGAGGGCATCGACGTCCCGGCCGTCCACAAGTACAAGGACGGGGTCATCTCGGGCCTGTACAAGGGCCTGCAGGGTCTCATCGCGTCCCGCAAGGTGACGTACATCGAGGGCGAGGGCCGACTGTCCTCCCCCACCTCGGTCGACGTGAACGGCCAGCGCATCCAGGGCCGCCACGTGCTGCTCGCGACCGGCTCCGTGCCGAAGTCGCTGCCGGGCCTGGTGATCGACGGCAACCGGATCATCTCCTCCGACCACGCGCTGGTCCTGGACCGCGTCCCGCAGTCCGCGATCGTGCTCGGCGGCGGCGTCATCGGCGTCGAGTTCGCCTCCGCGTGGAAGTCCTTCGGCACCGACGTGACGGTGATCGAGGGCCTCAAGCACCTCGTCCCGGTCGAGGACGAGAACTCCTCCAAGCTTCTTGAGCGCGCGTTCCGCAAGCGCGGCATCAAGTTCAACCTGGGCACCTTCTTCTCGAAGGCCGAGTACACCCAGAACGGTGTCAAGGTCACCCTCGCCGACGGCAAGGAGTTCGAGGCCGAGGTCCTGCTCGTCGCCGTCGGCCGCGGCCCGGTCTCGGCCGGTCTCGGCTACGAGGAGCAGGGCGTCGCGATGGACCGCGGCTATGTCCTGGTCGACGAGTACATGCGGACGAACGTCCCGACCATCTCCGCGGTCGGTGACCTGGTCCCGACGCTCCAGCTCGCGCACGTCGGCTTCGCCGAGGGCATCCTGGTGGCGGAGCGTCTGGCCGGTCTCAAGACCGTTCCGATCGACTACGACGGTGTCCCCCGGGTGACGTACTGCCACCCCGAGGTCGCCTCCGTGGGCATCACCGAGGCCAAGGCCAAGGAGATCTACGGCGCGGACAAGGTCGTCGCCCTGAAGTACAACCTCGCGGGCAACGGCAAGAGCAAGATCCTCAACACCGCGGGCGAGATCAAGCTCGTCCAGGTGAAGGACGGTGCCGTGGTCGGCGTCCACATGGTCGGCGACCGCATGGGTGAGCAGGTCGGCGAAGCCCAGCTGATCTACAACTGGGAGGCGCTGCCCGCCGAGGTCGCCCAGCTCATCCACGCCCACCCGACGCAGAACGAGGCGCTCGGCGAGGCCCACCTGGCCCTCGCGGGCAAGCCGCTGCACTCGCACGACTGATCCAGTCCCCGGCTGAATTCAGTCATCGCGTCGCCCCTGGGCGCGACGACGACCACAGACTTCCGCACCATTCGTAAGGAGCAACAGAAACCATGGCGGTTTCCGTAACCCTTCCGGCGCTCGGTGAGAGCGTCACCGAGGGCACTGTCACTCGCTGGCTGAAGGCCGAGGGCGAGCGCGTCGAGGCCGACGAGCCGCTGCTCGAGGTGTCGACCGACAAGGTCGACACCGAGATCCCCTCCCCCGCCGCCGGTGTCCTCGCCTCCATCAAGGTCGCCGAGGACGAGACGGTCGAGGTCGGCGCCGAGCTGGCCGTCATCGACGACGGCACGGGCGCGCCCGCCGCCGCCCCGGCTCCGGCGGCCGAGCCCGTGGCCGCCCCGGCTCCGGCCGCTCCCGCCCCGGTCGCCGAGGCCCCCGCGGCCCCGGCCGCCCCGGCCCCCGCCGCCGCTCCGGCCGGTGGCGCCTCCGGTACCGACGTCGTGCTGCCCGCGCTGGGCGAGTCGGTCACCGAGGGCACCGTCACCCGCTGGCTGAAGGAGGTCGGCGAGGAGGTCGCGGAGGACGAGCCGCTGCTCGAGGTCTCCACGGACAAGGTCGACACCGAGATCCCCGCGCCGGTCGCCGGCGTGCTGCTGGAGATCGTGGTCGGCGAGGACGAGACCGCCGAGGTCGGCGCGAAGCTCGCCGTCATCGGTGCCCCGGGCGCGGCTCCGGCCGCCGCTCCGGCTCCCGCGGCTCCGGCCCCCGCCGCTGCCGCCCCGGCTCCGGCCGCCCCCGCGGCTCCGGCGCCCGCCCCGGCCCCGGTGGCTCCGGCCGCCCCGGTCGCGCCCCCGGCTCCGGTCCAGGCCGCCGCCCCGGTCGCGCCCGCCGCGCCGGTTGCCGCTCCCGTCACCCCGGCTCCCGCGCCCGCCGCGCTCGCCGGTGACGACGGCGCGTACGTGACCCCGCTGGTGCGCAAGCTCGCCGCGGAGAACTACGTCGACCTGGCCTCCGTCAAGGGCACCGGCGTCGGCGGCCGTATCCGCAAGCAGGACGTCCTCGCCGCCGCCGAGGCCGCGAAGGCCGCCGCCGCTGCCCCGGCTCCGGCCGCTGCCGCTGTGACTGCCGGTGGCCATGCCGCCAAGAAGGCGCCGGCCCTGGAGGTCTCCCCGCTGCGCGGTCAGACCGTCAAGATGCCCCGCATCCGCAAGGTCATCGGCGACAACATGGTGAAGGCCCTGCACGAGCAGGCCCAGTTGTCCTCGGTCGTCGAGGTCGACGTCACCCGCCTGATGCGGCTGCGCGCGCAGGCGAAGGACTCCTTCGCGGCACGTGAGGGCGTCAAGCTCTCCCCGATGCCGTTCTTCGTGAAGGCCGCGGCCCAGGCGCTGAAGGCCCACCCGGCCGTCAACGCCCGGATCAACGTGGACGAGGGCACGATCACCTACTTCGACACCGAGAACATCGGTATCGCGGTGGATTCGGAGAAGGGCCTGATGACCCCGGTCATCAAGCACGCGGGCGACCTGAACATCGCCGGCATCGCCAAGGCCACCGCCGAGCTGGCGGGCAAGGTCCGGGCGAACAAGATCACTCCGGACGAGCTGTCCGGCGGGACCTTCACCATCTCCAACACCGGCTCGCGCGGCGCGCTCTTCGACACGATCATCGTGCCGCCGAACCAGGTCGCGATCCTCGGCATCGGTGCCACGGTCAAGCGTCCGGCCGTCATCGAGACGGAGGAGGGTACGGTCATCGGCGTCCGCGACATGACCTACCTGACGCTCTCCTACGACCACCGTCTGGTGGACGGCGCCGACGCGGCCCGTTACCTGACCGCGGTCAAGGCGATCCTGGAGGCGGGCGAGTTCGAGGTCGAGCTCGGCCTGTAACCACCCCCGCTCGCGCGAAGCCCCCGTCCGGAACCTTCCGGACGGGGGCTTCGCGTTTCCGCCGCGGGTCACCGCGGCTTCAGCACGTGGTCCGACCACAGCACCAGCGTCTCCACCCACAGGTTGGGGATCTCCGTCGGGTACGCGGGTGCCAGGTGCCGCGTCCGGTACGCCCTGAGGACGTCGTACGTGGCGTCCAGGCAGTCGCGCGAGCCGAGGTCCCCCGTCCGCGGGTCGACGCCGACGAGGAAGCCCCGCTTCTCGACCGTACGGATCATGGCGCGGGCGGAGTTCACGTCACTGGTCGAGGAGTCCGTGCAGCGGTAGCGGCTGTACGGGTGGGTGGACCTGCCCGGATAGTGCGCGTCCCGGGACATGTCGCTGAGCATCCGCGCGTACGTGCCCTCCGCGTGCCAGGCGCCGATGTCGCCGCCGGGCGCGGTGTAGAGCGCGTTCGACGGGTTCTCCACCGCGCCGTACACCCAGCGGCCGGTGCCGGTGATCCGCAAGCCCCAGCCGACGTGCCCGAACTTCTGCGCGCCGTCCGGCTTGACGAAGACACACGCCCCGCCGGAGGCGGCCGAGGTGCCGTGGGCCCGCGTCGCACTCGGCCGCACGGCCGCCCCCGTGTCCACGGGCCCGCAGGCCGCGGCGGCCGCGACCGCCCCGGCCGCCGCGGCCCAGCGCAGCCCCCGCTTCCGTCCCCGTCCGCCCATGCCGACCCCCTTGCGTTCGCGGGAGCCCCGTGGAAACCCCCGCGCCGAAACCCCTGTGCCGACCCACACACCGTGCGGGGCCCGCGGGTTCTCCGGGTGACACGGACGTGACGCCTCCGGACCCCACCCGGTACGGGTCTTTACGTCCGCGGCCGCTCTGACAGCGTGTAAGTCTCGTCTCACCTGCATGAAAGCGCCCCCGTACGCCTCTCTCCGACGGCGCTGCGGCCTTATTGTCTAAAGGTCAAACGCCCTTGGGTCCGGCCCGCCCCCCGCGAAGGAGCCCCTCATGACCGCGCCCGTCGTCCACTCGCTGCGCGAACAGATCCGCGAGCACATCGTGGAGGGGATCGTCAGCGGGCGCTGGAAGCCGGGTGAGCGGATCGTCGAGCGGCGGATCGCGACCGAGCTGGAGGTCAGCCAGACCCCGGTGCGGGAGGCACTGCGCGAGCTGGAGTCGCTGCGGCTGATCGAGTCGGCGCCCAACAAGGGTGTGCGCGTGCGCAACCTGACGGCCGCCGACCTGGAGGAGAGCTACCCCGTACGGGCCGGTCTGGAGGCCATCGCGGCCGAGCTGGCGGCCGAGCGGCTCGCCCACGACTGCTCGGCCCTGGAGCCGCACGTCACGGCACTGTACGAGGCCGACCGGCTGTCGGACGGCACCGGCCAGGTCCGTCACACCGTCGCCTTCCACCGCGAACTCGTGCGCGCCGCCGGCAACTCCGTCCTCCTGCACACCTGGGAGGGCCTGGGCATCGAGGTCTTCACCGCCCTGTCCATCCGCTGGCTGGGAACCGTCCAGCAGTCGTACGCGGAGGAGCACGAGGCACTCGTGGACGCGTTCCGGCGCCGGGATCCGCTGATCGCCGACCTGGTGAAGGCGCATGTGCTGGGCTGCGCGCCGCGCCCGTGACACAGCCGAGCGCACCCACGCTCACCTGGGGAAACCCTGGGAATCCAAGGCACCGCGTGCCTGTTGTCAAGGCACCCCGTGCCGACTTTCGCGATACGAAGAGGTTTTCACCTTCAACCCTTTGATCGATCATCGATCAGGGAGTTACAGTCATCGCTGGGCTCCCACCAGAGCCCGCCGCCCTGTCCTGCCAAAGACATAAGGGCACCCCCGAAAACCCCTTGCCGATGAGGGAACCCCCCTCCGCATCCGGAAGGCGGCGCAATGACCGACCTCACCGCAATCCAGCCGAGCGAGCTCGACCAGCTCCCGGACCGCGACCCCGAGGAGACCGCCGAATGGCAGGCCTCCCTGGACGCCGTCACCCAGGCGGCCGGGCCGCACCGTGCCGCGTACCTGATGCGCCGCACGCTGGAGCGCGCCGAGGGCAACGGTCTCGCGCTGCCCAAGCTGCTTGAGACCGACTACGTCAACACCATCCCCACCGCCGCCGAGCCCGTCGTGGACGGCGACGAGGCGATGGAAGCCCGGATCACCGCCTGGAACCGCTGGAACGCGGCCGCGATGGTGACCCGGGGCGCGAAACACGGCGTCGGCGGCCACATCGCCACCTTCGCCTCCGCGGCCTGGCTCTACGAGACCGGCTTCAACCACTTCTTCAAGGGCAAGGAGTCCCAGGAGGCTCCCGGCTCCGGAGACCAGCTCTACATCCAGGGCCACGCCTCCCCCGGCATCTACGCCCGCGCCTTCCTCGACGGCCGGCTCACCGAGCAGCACCTCGACCACTTCCGCCAGGAGGCGGGCGGCAACGGCCTCCCGTCGTACCCGCACCCGCGGCGCCTGCCCTGGCTCTGGGAGTTCCCGACCGTCTCCATGGGCCTCGGCCCGCTGTCGGCGATCTACCAGGCGCGCTTCAACCGCTATCTGACCAGCCGCGGCATCAAGGACGTCTCGCAGTCCCACGTGTGGGCGTTCCTCGGCGACGGCGAGATGGACGAGCCCGAGTCGACCGCGGCACTCGCACTCGCCTCCCGCGAGGGCCTGGACAACCTGACCTTCGTCATCAACTGCAACCTGCAGCGCCTCGACGGCCCGGTCCGCGCCAACTTCAAGATCGTGCAGGAGCTGGAGGCCCAGTTCCGCGGCGCCGGCTGGAACGTCGTGAAGTCGCTGTGGGGCTCGGCCTGGGACGAGCTGTTCCAGCTCGACACCACGGGCGCGCTCGTACGCCGCCTGCGCGAGGTACCCGACGCGCAGGTGCAGACGTACCAGACCCGCGACGCCGCCTACATCCGCCAGGACTTCTTCGGCTCCGACCCGGCGCTCGTCGAGATGGCGAAGCTGCTCAGTGACGACAAGATCACCGAGTGCTTCCACCTCTCCCGCGGCGGTCACGAGTCCCGCAAGGTGTACGCGGCCTACCGCGCCGCCCTCGCCCACAAGGGCGCGCCGACGGTGATCCTGGCCCAGACGGTCAAGGGCTTCACGCTCGGCCAGGGCTTCGCGTCCAAGAACGCCAACCACCAGATGAAGAAGCTGTCGACGGACGAGTTCAAGCAGATGCGTGACCTGCTCGAGCTGCCCATCTCCGACAGCCAGTTCGTCGACGGCGTGGTCCCCTACGGCCACCCGGGCGCCGACTCCCCCGAGGTCCGTTACCTCCAGGAGCGCCGCGCGGCCCTCGGCGGTCCGGCCCCGGCCCGCCGTACGCACGCGCTCGCCCCGCTGCCCGCCCCCGCCGACAAGGCGTTCGCGTCCTTCGACAAGGGCTCCGGCTCGCAGAACCTGGCGACCACGATGGCCTTCGTCCGCCTGGTCAAGGACCTCGTCCGTGACAAGGAGACCGGGAAGCGCTGGGTGCCGATCGTCCCCGACGAGGCGCGCACCTTCGGCATGGAGAGCCTCTTCCCCTCCCTCGGCATCTACTCGCCCAAGGGCCAGACGTACGAGCCGGTCGACCGCGACCAGCTGATGTACTACAAGGAGGCCAAGGACGGCCAGATCCTCAACGAGGGGATCACCGAGGCCGGCTCCATGGCGGACTTCATCGCCGCGTCCACCGCGTACGCCACGCACGGCGAGGCGATGATCCCCTTCTACATCTTCTACTCGATGTTCGGCTGGCAGCGCACGGCCGACCAGATGTGGCAGCTCGGCGACCAACTCGGCCGCGGCTTCCTGGTCGGCGCCACGGCCGGCCGTACGACGCTGACGGGCGAGGGCCTCCAGCACGCCGACGGCCACTCCCCGGTCATCGCGGCGACCAACCCGGCCGCGCTGTCCTACGACCCGGCGTTCGCGTACGAGATCGCGACGATCGTCAAGGAAGGTCTGCGCCGGATGTACGGCGAGGCGGCTCCGGGCGAGGACTCGAACGTCTTCTACTACCTGACGGTCTACAACGAGCCGATGCCGCAGCCCGCCAAGCCGGGCGGCCTCGGTATCGACGAGGGCATCGTCAAGGGCCTCTACCGCTTCAACACGGCCGAGTCGGCGGGCCTGTCCCCCGTCGCCAACGCCCCGCGCATCCAGCTCCTTGGCTCCGGCACGGCGATCCACTGGACCCTCCAGGCGCAGAAGCTGCTCGCCGAGGAGTGGGGCGTGGCCGCCGACGTGTGGTCCGCGACCTCCTGGACGGAGCTGCGGCGCGACGCGCTGGAGGCGGACGCGGCCCTGCTGCGCGGCGAGGAGCGGGTGCCGTTCGTCCGCCAGGCGCTGCAGGGCGCCGAGGGTCCGGTGCTCGCGGTCTCCGACTACATGCGCCAGGTCCCGGACCAGATCGCGCAGTGGGTCGAGCAGGACTACTCCTCGCTCGGTGCCGACGGCTTCGGCCTCTCCGACACCCGTGAGGCAGCCCGTCGCCACTTCGGCGTCGACGCGCAGTCGATCGTCGTCGCGGCGCTGGCGCAGCTGGCACGGCGGGGCGAGGTCAAGGCGTCCGCGGTGAAGGAAGCGCGGGAGCGCTACGGACTCTGACGGTCCGCCTGTTTCCGGTGTTTCGCGAGGGGCGCGGTGGCTACGGCCGCCGCGCCCTTCGGCGTTCCCGCGCGCCCCTTCGCTGTCAGTGGGGCCCGGCATCATGGCCGTATGCGTGCTGCCCGCCTGATCAAGATGGTGCTGCTGCTCCAGTCACGGCCGTCGATGACCGCCGCCGAGCTGGCGCGGGAGCTCGAGGTGTCCGAACGGACGATCACGCGAGACGCGCAGGCACTGTCGGAGGCGGGGATTCCGGTGTACGCGGACCGGGGCAGGGCCGGGGGCTACCGCCTGATCGGCGGCTACCGCACCCGGCTGACGGGCCTGGCGCGTACAGAGGCGGAGGCGCTGTTCCTGAGCGGGGTGCCGGGGGCCCTGCGGGACATGGGCCTGCAGGACGCCGCCTCCGCCGCGCGCCTGAAGGTCTCCGCCGCCCTCCTCCCCTCCCTGCGGGACGCCTCGCGAGCGGCGGGAGCGCGGTTCCATCTGGACGCGCCCGCGTGGTTCAACGAGCCCGAGACGCCCGAGCTGCTGCCCGCGGTCGCGGAGGCGGTCTGGGACGACCGTCGGATCACCGCGGGGTACCGGCGCGGGACGGCCGAGGTGGAGCGGGTCCTCGAACCGTACGGGCTCGTACTGAAGGCGGGCGTCTGGTACCTGTGCGCGCGGGTGCCCGAGCCCGGGGCGGCCGGATCCGGCCCCTTCCGGGTCTATCGGATCGACCGCTTCACGGAGGTGCGGCCCGCCACGGAGTGCTTCACCCGCGAGGACGGGTTCGACCTGCCCGGGTTCTGGGCGGAGCGGGCCGAGCAGTTCGCACGGTCCCTCCTGCGGGCGGAGGCCGTCGTACGGCTGTCTCCGGAGGGCGTGCGGAGACTTGCGTACGTCGTCGACCCCGCGTCCGCGAGACAGGCGCTGGGCGAGTGCGGTGACCCCGACGGGCGGGGCTGGGTGACGGTCACCCTCCCCGTCGAGTCCGAGGAGGTCGCCCATGGGCAACTGACGGGGCTCGGGCCCGAGGTGGAGGTGCTCTCCCCCGCGGCACTGCGGGACCGGCTCGCGAGGGACGCGGCGCGGCTGGCGGCGCTGTACCAGTGAGCGGGAAGACGCCTCGTAGCTGGCGGTTTTACCGTCGGCATGTGCGCGCATAACAATCTGCGGCACTCCGCGTGCGTCACTCCCGTTCAGGCCCGATGCTGGACCCGTGATGGACGAGACGGAGTTCTGGGAGCTGGTGGACACGACCCGCGAGGCCGTCGAGGGCGACCCCGAGGACCACGCCGATCTGCTCGTCGAACGGCTCGTCCAGCTGGACCCGGACGCCGTGCTCGACTTCGCCCGTCACTTCGAGGCCCGCTACAACCGCGCCTACCGCTGGGATCTGTGGGGCGCGGCGTGGGTCCTGCTCGACGGGGTGAGCGACGACGCCTTCGACTTCTTCCGGTGCTGGCTGATCGGCCAGGGCCGGGAGGTCTTCGAGGGCGCGATGCACGATCCCGACACGCTCGCCGACCTCCTGGACGACTTCGACGAGGACCTCGACGGGGACGGTGAGGAGCTCGGGTACGCCGCGGACGAGGCGTACGAGCAGCTGACCGGAGTCGTCGCGCCCGACCTGGGCATTCCGCCCGCGTCGCCCGAGCCGGAGGGGACGCCGCTCGACTTCGAGAACGAGTCCGTGCTGGCCGAGCGCTATCCCAAGCTGTGGGAGCGCTTCAGGGACTGAGGCAACGTGGCGTACGGGGTGACGTACGGAAGGTGTGCCTCGTGGTTCTTGTGGTGTTCGTGGTTCTCGTGGGCGTGGTACGGGGGTGCGGCGTTGGCTCGGTCCAGTGCCGAGGCAGTGGCCGCGGCGGGTCCCACGAGGACCGTCACCACGGCGCAGGCCACGGTCCACGGGGTCCGCAATGCGGTGTTCCAACCCCCCGCGCCGGCCGCCTTGTTCGCCTTGCCCGTCTTCTCGGTACGCCTGCTGCTCATCTTCCCCACCTCCAGTCGGCTGTTACGAGAAGGACACTAGAGAGCGGCGATCTGAGACACCGTTGACTCGACTGTGGGCTGTCTGTGAACGCGTTCCTCGCCGGTCAGCGGCCCTGGAGGTGGGCGGCTCGGGAGCGGATTCGGGGGAGTTGGGACGTCAGCGCGGCGCCGGGGCAGTTGGTCATGAAGCCCGCGTCGTGGCCGGCCAGCGTGGGCAGCACCGCACTCGTACCGGCGGTGTAACGGCTGAGGTCGTTGCTGGAGACGAGCCGCACCTTGGCACGGGGATCCACGTCGGACAGCCCCAGCTTCCACGCCGCCAACGCGGCGATCGCCTCGGTCATCGCCCGCGGCACCGGCGTCCCCGCCCCGAACGTACCGATGGCCGCGATCCCCGCGGTGCCATGGTTGAACCCCTGCGTATGCGCGCCGGTGACGGCCCGGTCGACCCCACCCGCCCGCCCCTCGTAGATCGTGCCGCAGCGGTCGACGAGGAAGTTGTACCCGATGTCGTCCCACCGCCGGACACCCGTCTGACCGGCGTACAGGGAGCGGATGACGCGGGGCGCATCGGCGCACTTGTACGCGTTCGGCGAGTCGGTGTGGTGCACGAAGACCGCGACGACGTGATCGTCGTAGCGGGCCGGCGGCTGCGTGTGCGTGCTCCCGGCGTCCAGCCACCGCGACCGCGGCATGATGACCGGCCGCGCCGCGCGATGCGGACCCGCGGGCAGCGGCGCGGCCACCGGCCGCTCGCGCTCGACGACCCTCCGGTCGACCCCCACCGCACACACCACCAGCGCGAGCACGGCGAGCAGACCGGGCACGCACCCGAGCACGACGACGGCGGCACGCCGCGTCCACACCCTCCGTGCGAGCCGCGTCCATGCCCCTCGCGCCGTTCGGAAGACACGCATGGGGCCACCCTGGCCCGGTTCCGATCCCCCCGCGATGTGTGCTGTGCCACCTGGTGGAACCATCGTCCTGGTCCGGGACGTTTCTACAGGTCCACGCACACGTGGCCGTTTCCCGGCTCCACGCGCGCGTGCCTGATCACTGGGCCTGCCCCACGCGTACTAAGGGGCCCAAGAGAAAGGCGGCTCCGTGGACCTGCTCGACATCCTGCTGTTGCTGGTGATCCTTGCCTACGCGGCGTCCGGCTACCGGCGCGGTCTGGTCGCCGGCTGTGTCTCGCTGGCCGGGTTCGTGGGCGGCGCCGTCATCGGCGTATGGGTGCTGCCGTGGATGATGGACCTGGTGACGGCGGGGACGTCGGCGGCGACGGTGACGGCCGTGCTGACGGTGCTGGTGCCCGCCGTGGTGGGCCACGAGCTGGCGGGCCGGCTGGCGCTGAAGCTGCGCCGCGAGCTGGACCAGGGGCCGCTGCGGGTGGCCGACGGGGTCGGCGGGGCGGCGGCGAACACGGTGGCGGTGCTGCTGGTGGCCTGGGTAGCCGCGAGCGTCCTGGGAGCCTCCTCGTCCACCCTCATCACCCAGTCGATCCGCAACTCCGCGCTGCTGGGCGCCGTACAGACGGCGATGCCGGACACCACGCCCACCTGGTTCTCGCGGGCCACCTCGGCGCTGACGGAGGCGGGCTTCCCGCAGGTCTTCAACCCGTTCGAGAACGAGCCGACGGCGGGTGTCGCGAAGCCCTCCGGCGACAGCGTCACCGCGGCGGCGACGAGCGCCGCCAAGCGCAGCACGGTGAAGATCGAGGGCGCCGCGGGCAACCAGGGCCGGGAGGGCAGCGGGTTCGCGTACGCGGCGCAGCACGTGATGACCAACGCCCATGTGGTGGCGGGCATCGACAACCCGACCGTACGCGTCGGCGGTGTGGGCCGGGTGTACTCGGCGCGGGTGGTGTTCTTCGACCCGCGCAAGGACGTCGCGGTCCTGTACGTACCGGACCTCAAGGTCCCGCTCCTGCGTTTCGACGACAGCGCCAAGCGCGGCGACTCGGCGGTCGTCGCGGGCTATCCGCAGGACGGCGGTCTGGATCTCCAGGCGGCCACGGTCGCGAGCCGGATCAACGCGCGGGGCCAGAACATCTACAGCTCGAGCATGGTCACCCGGGAGATCTACTCGATCCGATCCACCGTCCGCCCCGGCAACTCCGGCGGCCCGCTGCTCACCACCGGCGGCAGGGTGTACGGCGTCGTGTTCGCCCGCTCGACCTCGGACAACGAGACGGGTTACGTCCTGACGGCCGACGAGGTCGCGGGCGACGCCCAGCGCGCCGCGGCCGCGACGACACCGGTGGACACGGGCGACCTGATCACCTCGTAGCTCAGAGAAAGCGGCCCATGAACACGTCGTCGACGTAATCGCCGTCGAGCAGGAACTCCTCGGGCAGGACACCCTCCACCTCGAAGCCCTCGGACTCGTACAGCTTCCGTGCCGGGGCGTTGTGCCCGAGGACGCGCAGCGTGATCCGCCGGGCGCCCTGCCGTCGGGCCCCGTCCAGCACGGCCCGCAGCAGCCCTCGTCCGACGCCCGCGCGGCGCGCCTCCTCGGCGACGACAAGTCCCTGGATCTGCCGGACGTGGGAGTTGCAGGCGAGGGGCGTGGGATAGCCCAGCCGGATGTAGCCGACGAGCACGCCGTCGAGCTCGGCGACGTGATGGTCCCGGGGGCCGAACCGCTCGTTGTAGAAGGGTTCGTACGGCGGCTGAGGGCGCGGCATGACGGCGTGCAGGGTCGACCAGGTGACACGGTCGAGACGGCCGAGCGCGTCCTCGTCGTCGAGGGTGGCGATGCGTATGTGCGGTACCGGCATGAAGGTCACCTTACGGCGGCCGCGCGCGGTCCCGTCCCGTACTTTCCCGGCGCGCGCGGCAGGATGGGCGCATGAACGACTCACCGCTCGCTCCGGATTCCCGCAGGTCCCGTATCGCGATCGCCGGCGCGTCCGGTCTGATCGGCTCGGCGCTGACGCGCTCCCTGATCGCGGACGGACACGAGGTGGTCCGCCTCGTACGGCGTGCGCCCCGCGGGCAGGACGAGGTGCGGTGGGATCCGGACGGGCGGCGGATGGACGCCGCGGGCCTCGCCGGGTGCACGGCGGTCGTCAATCTCGCGGGTGCGGGGGTCGCTTCGCGGCGGTGGACGGAGGCGTACAAGCGGAAGATCCTGGACAGCCGGGTGCGGGGGACGGCGACGCTGGCGGCGGCGGTGGCCTCTCTCGACGAGCGGCCGGGGGTGTTCGTCAACGGGAGTGCGATCGGGTTCTACGGCGAGACGGGCGACCGGGTGGTGGACGAGTCGGCGCCGCCCGGGGAGGGATTCCTTCCCTCCGTGTGCGTGGCGTGGGAAGGGGCGGCGGAGCCGGCGCGGGAGGCGGGTGTCCGTACCGTCTTCGCCCGTACGGGGCTGGTGGTGGCCCGTGAGGGTGGGGCGTGGGGGAAGCTGTTCCCGCTCTTCAAGGCGGGGCTCGGTGGGCGGATGGGGGACGGCCGCCAGTACTGGAGTTACATCTCGCTGCAGGACGAGGTGGCCGCGATCCGGCATCTCATCGACACGTCGTCGCTGTCCGGGCCGGTGAACCTCACCGCGCCGACACCCCTGACCAACCGGGAGATCACCGAGGTGATGGGGCGCGTCCTGCACCGGCCCACCGTCTTCCCCACCCCGGCTCCCCTCCTGCGCCTCGCCCTCGGCGACATGTCCGGCGACATCCTGGGCAGCCAACGCGTCCACCCCACCCGCCTGCTGTCCTCCGGCTTCACCTTCACCTTCCCGTCGATCGAGGGCGCATTGCGAGCGGCCCTGCGCTGACGAACGTTCCTCGTTCTCAAACGCCGGACGGGCTGAGAACGAGGGCGGGCGGAGGCTTTCGGGGGCGCGGGGATGCGGGGCGGAGCCCCGCCTCAGGGGCGCGGGGAACTGCGCGCCCCGCCCCCGCTCACCCGCGGACAAGGATTCCGTGCACCCCCATGCGACCGTGCACGCCCGACGCGCGACTGTCCACGGCTCCGGACGCACCTACCCTCGACCCGAACTCGGGTATCCCCAGGGCACGTTGGGGGCATGACGTTCCCACCGGCCGCGCAACCTCGAGGAGGGGTACGTGCTAGAGCCCGTATGCAAGGCGGATGTGGACGTCGTCATCGTCGGGGCCGGAGCCGCGGGACTCGCGGCCGCCCAGCACCTGACCAGGGCGGGCCTCACGACGAAGGTTCTGGAGGCCGGCCCCACCGTGGGCGGCCGCATGACGACGGAGAAGGTGGACGGCTTCCGGCTCGACCGCATCGGCCGGCTCCTGTCCACCTCGTACCCCGAACTGCACCGCACCCCGGGCCTGAACACCCTGGCCCTGCGCCCGTTCTCCCCGGGCGTGCTGCTGCACAGCGACGGCCGCCACCATCGCGTCGCCGCCCCCACCCCCCGGAGCGCAAGGGGCGCACTCACCGCCGCACGCGCCCTCGCAAGCGCCCCCCGGCTCCCCCGGAGCCAGTCCTCCCGCCCCGGCCCCCTCGGCGGCCACCTCGACCAGACCCGCCTGGCCACCGCGCTCGCCCGCCTCGCCGCCACACCACCCGAAGGCCTCCTCACCCGCCCCGACCTCCCCGCCGCACAGGCGCTGACCACCCGTGGTCTGCCGCCCCGTACGGTCAACGGCTTCCTGCGCCCCCTGCTCGCCGCACTCCTGTGCGACCCGGACCTCACCACCTCCAGCCGCGCCGCCGACCTGGCCCTGCATTCGTTCGCGTCGGGCCGGCTCTGCCTGCCGGAGGGCGGCGCGGACACCCTGCCGGAACTCCTGGCGGCCTCCCTGCCCCCGGGCACCGTCCACACCGGCGTCGAGGTCACCGCGGTCTCCACGACCACCGTGACGACGAAGGACCACGGCGAACTCGGCTGCCGGGCCATCCTGCTGGCGACCGGAGCCCGCGCCGCGGCCCGGCTGCTGCCCGGTCTGCGCGTCCCGGCCTTCCATCCGGTGACGGTCCTGCACCACACCACGGACGAGCCCCCGTTGACCGACCCTGCCCTGCTGCTGGACGCCGACCGGAGCGGGCCGGTGGCGCAGACAGCGGTCATCAGCCAGGTCGACCCGTCCCGCGCCCCCGACGGACGAGCGCTCGTCTCCTCGACGGTGCTGGGCACTCCCCCGGCCGCCGCCCATCTGGACACCGCGGTCCGCGCCCAACTGGCCCGCCTCTACGGCACGTCGACGACCCGCTGGGAACTCCTCGCGGTCCACCACACCCGTGACGCGGTCCCCGCGATGCCCCCGCCGCACGACCTGCGCCGCCCTGTACGCCTCCTGGCGGGCCTGTACGTCTGCGGGGACCACCGGGACACCGGCACGGTCCAGGGCGCCCTGCATTCGGGCCGCCGGGCCGCCCACGCCCTCCTGATGGACCTGGGCGCCCGTCCGGCCGCGACGGAGGAGCGTCTGGAAACGGCGGCCTGAGTCAGCCCAGGGCCGCCACCCGATCCCGGTAGCCCCGAACGGGTGCCGCGTCCCGGTACGGTTCGAGCCGTCGCTCGAAGTCCCGTACGTACTCGACGGCCCGGACCGACCGCATCTCCACCGCCTGCCCCGCGGCCTCGGCGCCCAACTGGCAGGCCTGGTCGAGCTCCCCGAGCCCGAGCCGTGCCGAGGCGAGCACCACCCGGCAGAACAGCCGACTGCGCGCGAAGCCGGGCGCCCGCAACTGCAGCGAGCGCTCGGCGTGCTGCGCCGCGGCCCGGTACTGCTGCAGGTCCCGGTGGCAGTGCCCGAACTCGTCGGCGAGCTGCGCCTCGTCGAAGAACCGCGCCCAGTGCGGGGCCTCGTCCCCCGGCCGAGCGGATTCGAGGGCCCGCTCGGCACGCACCAGCGACGCCGTGCAGGCCCGCACCTCCCCGAGTACGCCGTGCCCGCGCGCCTCCACGGAGTGCAGCAGCGCCTGGACGACGGGCGGCACGGACGAGCCGACGCCCTGCTGCGCGACCCGGGCGAGCTGCACGGCCTCGCGCCCGTGGCCGAGGTAGACCGCCTGCCGGCTCATGGTGACCAGGACGTACGAGCCGTACGCCCGGTCGCCGGCCGCCTGCGACAGCCGCAGCGCCTGCACGAAGTAGCGCTGCGCGAGCCCGTGCGCGGCGATGTCGTACGAGGTCCAGCCGGCGAGGCGGGTGAGGTCGGCGGCGGCCGCGAACAGGCGCCGCCCGGTCTGCTCGCCGTACGCGCCGCGCAGCATGGGCTCGGCCTCGTGCTCCAGGTAGCGGACCAGGGCCTGGCGGGCGTGGCCGCCGCCGTAGGCGTGGTCGAGGGCGCGGAACAGTTCGCCCACCGAGCGCAGGGCGGCGATGTCCCCGCCGGTGACCTTCTGGCCGGGGCCGCGTTCGGTCTGGCTGCGCTGGCGGGGGACCGCGGGGCGCCCCTGGGCGGGGATGCGCGTGGCGGCCGGGTCGCCGCGGCTCACCCGGTCGTCGGCCCGTCCGATCAGCCAGTCGCGGCTGGGGACGACGAGTCCCGCCGGGGTGAAGGCGATCTTGCGGAGCTCGGCGTGGCTGCCGGAGTCCTTGCGCCACAGGCCGCTGACGATGTCGACGGCCTCCTCGGGGGTCGCGGCGAACTCGAGGCCCGCGTAGACCGGTGCGCAGGCGTCGAGCCCGAGGTCCTGCGCGGTGAGGCGGCGGCCGAGGCGCCGTGTGAACACCTCGGCGATGAGGGCGGGCGTGGTGCCGCGGGGCTGCTGCCCGCGCAGCCACCGCGTCACCGATGTCTTGTCATATCTCAGGTCAAGTCCGTGTTCGAGGCCGAGCTGGTCCACGCGACGGGCGAGACCTGCGTTGGAGAACCCCGCTTCTGCGATGAGCGCGGCGAGCTGGCGATTGGGAGTGCGCTGCGCGGGTCGTTCCGTCATCTGCGGTGCGGTCTCCTGCCTTCCGGGCATCACTGGGTGCCCGGATTGCCTGTGAGCAGCCCTTATGGCCTCATGGACGGCGCGAATGTAGCGGAGAGTAAGCACCCGATCGCGAACATCGACATACATTCATCCGATCGTGTGAGGATTGACCGCTGGGCTGACGCGCGCGGCCCGGACGTACAGTGGCGTGGGCGCGTTACGTACCTGACGAAAGGTTCTTTCGCCTGCCGCGCAACGGGCCCGCCGGTTGCCACACCACCGGTTCTGAAGGTTCTGAGGCTTCTAGGGAGGCGCTTGCCGTGAGTGAGTTGCGGTTCGTCCGCATGGGATTCGGTGCCGAGGCCGTGGAGTACCAAGAGGCCTGGGACGAGCAGCGCCGCGTGCATGCCGCCCGTTTCCTGGACGAGGCCCCCGACACCTGTCTGCTCCTGGAGCACCCGCCGGTCTACACGGCGGGCCGGCGTACGGCGGACAGCGAACGGCCCCTCGACGGCACGCCCGTGGTCGACGTGGACCGCGGCGGCAAGATCACCTGGCACGGGCCCGGGCAGCTCGTGGGCTACCCGATCCAGAAGCTGCCGCGTCCGGTGGACGTGGTGGCGCACCTGCGGCGGCTCGAAGAGGCCATGATCCGGGTCTGCGCCGAGTTCGGCGTCGAGACCAGCCGGGTGGAGGGCCGGGCGGGCGTCTGGGTCCTGGGCGACCCCGTCGCCTCGCGCCCCTCCCTCGGCGGGCTCTCCCTCGACTTCGACCCGCGGCTGACGGACGAGGAGTTCGACCCCCGTCTGAACGGGCCCGAGTACGCGCCCTCCAACGCCGGGCAGCGGCGCGAGGACCGGAAGATCTGCGCCATGGGGATCCGGGTCGCCAAGGGCGTCACGATGCACGGCTTCGCCCTGAACGTGAATCCGGACACCTCTTCCTTCGACAAGATCATCCCGTGCGGGATCCGGGACGCGGGGGTGACGTCCCTGGCGTACGAGCTGGGGCGCGAGGTCACCATCGCCGAGGTGTTGCCGGTCGCGGAGAAGCACCTCCGCGACGTCCTGGAGAACGCCGACCTGCGCCCGCGCGAGGTCGAACAGGCCTCGGCCTGACGGATGGCTTCACCCCGCGTCCCCCGCCCGCCCGGTTCGTTCGGGGGCGGAGCCCCCCCAGCGGGGATGGGACGGGTAGGGCGGCGGGGGCGAGGAAACCCCCGGGAATGCACCCCCGGTCCGCAAGGTTGCCCACCCCGGGGGCCGAGAACCGTACGGGCGTACCCTGGTGTACGCCGAAGAATCGAAGCTACAGGGAGCCGATGTGTCCGCAGTCGCACCCGACGGACGCAAAATGCTGCGCCTGGAGGTCCGGAACGCCCAGACCCCCATCGAGCGCAAGCCCGAGTGGATCAAGACCCGGGCGAAAATGGGCCCCGAGTACACGAAGATGCAGAACCTCGTGAAGAGCGAGGGCCTGCACACGGTCTGCCAGGAGGCGGGCTGCCCCAACATCTACGAGTGCTGGGAAGACCGCGAGGCCACGTTCCTGATCGGCGGCGACCAGTGCACCCGGCGCTGCGACTTCTGCCAGATCGACACGGGCAAGCCGGAGGCACTCGACCGCGACGAGCCCCGTCGCGTGGGCGAGTCCGTGGTCACGATGGACCTGAACTACGCCACCATCACCGGCGTCGCCCGCGACGACCTGGAGGACGGCGGGGCCTGGCTGTACGCCGAGACGGTCCGCCAGATCCACCGGCAGACGGCGGAGCGCGAGGCCGGCCGCACCAAGGTCGAGCTCCTCGCCCCCGACTTCAACGCCGAGCCCGCTCAGCTCGCCGAGGTCTTCTCGTCCCGCCCCGAGGTCTTCGCGCACAACGTCGAGACGGTCCCCCGGATCTTCAAGCGCATCCGCCCGGGCTTCCGCTACGAGCGCTCGCTGAAGGTCATCACCGAGGCGCGCGACTACGGTCTGGTCACGAAGTCGAACCTCATCCTCGGCATGGGCGAGACCCGCGAGGAGGTCAGCGAGGCTCTCACGCAGCTGCACGAGGCGGGCTGCGAGCTGGTGACCATCACGCAGTACCTGCGTCCCTCCGTGCGCCACCACCCCGTGGAGCGCTGGGTCAAGCCGCACGAGTTCGTGGAGCTGAAGGAGGAGGCCGAGCAGATCGGCTTCTCCGGTGTCATGTCGGGCCCGCTCGTGCGCTCCTCGTACCGCGCCGGTCGGCTGTACCAGATGGCCATCGAGAAGCGCGGCGCGTACATCGCCTCGCAGGCGGTCTGAACACCCGTACGGAGCAACGCGGGCGACACAATTTAAAACGCCGTACAACGCGAGCGGTGGCACTCAGTGCCACCGCTCGCATGTGAATCGGCGCACAACCAACTCCCCCCACAATGTGGCCAATTCACCGCGCTGCGGACCGTCCGCGCAGATGGGGACAGGCGTCAGGACAGCGCCATGCTGGAGGCCCGCCGCATCAAGGCTTCATTGGTGTTTGACCGGTCGGTCACGCCCTGGTAACACCAATCAGTGACCCTGGTCTTACTCCACGTACCGCCCCGTCCAGAGCCGCCATCCCGAGGGGGGACCTCCATCATGCAGGCCGCGCCCGTACGCGCCACAGCCATCCCGTCGTTCACCGATGCACTCCGTGCCGTCGAGTCGCTGCTCATGAGCAGCGGCCAGCGCACCGCCCGCCGCAACGCCTGGACCTCCGTCCTGGAGGACCGCCGCCGCGCCAAGGACCGGGTCGAGGCGCAGCGCGTGCTGGAGTCCGTGGCGACGCGTTCCTAGCCGTCGCCGGACTCCCCGTGCGGGCGCTGCCGCCGCCTGCCCGGACACTGCCGTCGTCGGCGCTTGTCGGGCCACGTAGACTTCGTGGCATGGCGAGGAAGGAAACTGCAGCGGACGCTGCTAACCCCGGGCGACTCAAGCAGATCGCCCTGACCTACAAGATGACTCGCAAGGCCGACTCCAAGATCGGTCTTGTACTCGCGGCAGTCGGAATCGTCACCTTCGGTGTCTTCCTCGCGATCGGCCTCTTGATCGACCACCCGTACTACCTGGGCATTCTCGGCCTTCTGCTCGCCTTCCTCGCGACGGCGATCGTCTTCGGGCGCAGGGCCGAGCGAGCCGCGTTCGGACAGATGGAGGGCCAGCCCGGCGCAGCAGCGGCCGTACTGGACAACATCGGCCGTGGCTGGACCACGACTCCGGCGGTGGCGATGAACCGCAGCCAGGACGTGGTGCACCGCGCGGTCGGCAAGGCCGGCATCGTGCTGGTGGCCGAGGGCAACCCGAACCGGGTGAAGAGCCTGCTGGCGGCCGAGAAGAAGAAGATGGCGCGAATCGTCGCCGATGTGCCCGTGCACGACGTGCTCGTGGGCTCCGGCGAGGGTCAGGTGGGGCTCAAGAAGCTCCGCACGACGATGCTGAAGTTCCCCCGCGTCCTGACCGGCCCGCAGGTGACGGCCACCAACGACCGGCTGCGCGCGATGGGCGACCTGATGAGCAACATGCCCCTTCCGAAGGGTCCGATGCCCAAGGGCATGCGGATGCCGCGCGGCGGACCGAAGGCCCGCTGACACTCCTCTGAGCAGAGTTACGACGATGGGGGCGCCCGGATCACTCCGGGCGCCCCCATCGTCGTACCACTCGTCGTACGGCCTGGTGCCCGGTTGCCAGGGCATGATCCGCCGGACGGGCCCTAGGCCCGGACCTCGATCGTGCGGGCCAGGCGGTCGTGCAGGCCGCGGCCGTCGCGGTCCCAGATCAGGGCGGGGATGGCCACGCACAGCAGGGCGGTGCGCAGCAGGACGCGCAGCGGGTTGAGACGGCCGCCGCCCTCGGGGACGATCCGCAGGCCCAGGAGGCGCTTGCCCGGGGTGAAGCCGACCGTGCCGACGGTCAGGACGCCCAGGACGAAGAAGACGAGCAGGGCCCAGTTGCCCGTCGACCCCGGCTTGTAGCCGTGGGTGAGCAGTCCGTATGCGATCAACAGGCACAGGGCCCAGTCGATGGCGAGGGCGCCCAGCCTGCGGCCGGGGCGGGCGATGGAGCCGGGGCCCTGTTCCGGCAGACCCAGCTGTTCACCCCGGTATCCGAGGTCGGCACCTGCGTCCTCCAGGGCCGCACGGGGTCCGGAGAGCCACGATCCGATTGCTTGCCTGTTGTCCACCCGTCCACGGTACTGCGCCCGTTTTGGCATGCGGACACGAGGGGCCTGGCGACCCTGGGTCGGTTAACTTGGGCGAAACAAATGGGTCACGCTGGAGAAATCCCCCATCCCTATGGTCGGCACCAGCGTGTGCCACCGCACTGGCCGCACGAACGAACTACCACCCCGGTCCACTGTGGGCGGGAGTAGGAGGAGCTGGATGTTCCAGAACGCCGACGAGGCCAAGAAGTTCATCGCGGACGAGGACGTCAAGTTCGTCGACGTCCGCTTCTGCGACCTGCCGGGCGTGATGCAGCACTTCACGATCCCGGCCGAGGCCTTCGACCCGGCCGAGGAGCTCGCGTTCGACGGTTCCTCGATCCGCGGTTTCCAGGCCATCCACGAGTCCGACATGGCGCTCCGCGCCGACCTGTCCACCGCGCGCGTCGACCCGTTCCGCCGCGACAAGACGGTCAACATCAACTTCTTCATCCACGACCCGATCACGGGCGAGCAGTACTCCCGTGACCCGCGCAACGTGGCGAAGAAGGCCGAGGCCTACCTCGCGTCCACCGGCATCGCCGACACCGCGTTCTTCGGCCCCGAGGCCGAGTTCTACGTGTTCGACAGCGTGCGCTTCGACACCAAGTCGAACGAGGCCTTCTACCACATCGACTCCGAGGCCGGCGCCTGGAACACCGGCGCCCTCGAGGACAACCGTGGTTACAAGGTCCGTTACAAGGGCGGCTACTTCCCGACCCCGCCGGTCGACCACTTCGCCGACCTGCGTGCCGAGATCTCCCTGGAGCTGGCCAAGTCCGGCCTCCAGGTCGAGCGCCAGCACCACGAGGTGGGCACCGCCGGCCAGGCCGAGATCAACTACAAGTTCAACACGCTGCTCGCCGCGGCCGACGACCTCCAGCTCTTCAAGTACATCGTGAAGAATGTCGCCTGGCGCAACGGCAAGACCGCGACCTTCATGCCGAAGCCGATCTTCGGTGACAACGGCTCGGGCATGCACGTCCACCAGTCGCTGTGGGCCAACGGCGACCCGCTGTTCTACGACGAGGCCGGTTACGCGGGCCTCTCGGACACCGCCCGCTACTACATCGGCGGCATCCTCAAGCACGCCCCGTCGCTCCTCGCCTTCACGAACCCGACGGTGAACTCGTACCACCGTCTGGTCCCCGGCTTCGAGGCCCCGGTCAACCTGGTGTACTCGCAGCGCAACCGCTCCGCGGCCATGCGTATCCCGATCACGGGTTCGAACCCGAAGGCCAAGCGCGTCGAGTTCCGTGCGCCCGACTCCTCCGGCAACCCGTACCTGGCCTTCTCGGCGCTGCTGCTCGCGGGCCTCGACGGCATCAAGAACAAGGTCGAGCCGGCCGAGCCGATCGACAAGGACCTCTACGAGCTCGCCCCCGAGGAGCACGCGGGCGTCGCCCAGGTCCCGACCTCCCTCCCGGCCGTCCTCGACCGCCTCGAGGCCGACCACGAGTTCCTGCTCGCGGGCGACGTCTTCACGTCCGACCTGATCGAGACGTGGATCGACTACAAGCGCACGAACGAGATCGCGCCGCTGCAGCTGCGTCCGCACCCGCACGAGTTCGAGCTGTACTACGACGTCTAAAGATCACGACGCCTGACAAGACGGCTGAAAAACTGAGGGCCGCCACCTGTGCGTACAGGTGGCGGCCCTCGGCCGTGGTCCGTCAGGGCACCACGACGACCACGACTCCACCACCGAAGCCGTTGCTGAAGCCGTTGTTGAAGCCGAAGCCGTTGTTGAAGCCGAAACCGTTGTTGAAGCCGAAACGGTTGAAGCCGCTGTTGAAGCCGTTGTTGAAGCCGAACCCGCAGTTGCCGAATCCACGGCCGCCCCAGTTGGAACAGCCGTAGGTGCTGGCGTGGGTCTGGGCCTGGGCCGGGGCAGCTGCCGAGGCCGTACCTGCTGCGCCGATCGCCGCGCCTCCGGCCATCAGAACGCCGATGGCGGATACCGCGAAGAAGCGCCTCGCACGTTGTGCCTTCATGGATGAATCCTCCTTGCACCCCTCGTGCGGTCTTTCGGAGGCACGAGACGGATGGCAGATGGCCGTGACCGCGGCGGAGCGGGTCCGGCGCGATGCTCGCCCGAGTACGAGGAGTACGTTCAGACCGCCGACGCGTGCAGCGGGCGTACTCCGATGGCGGCTCTTTTCATGAAGAGCTGCTCGCGAATAAAGGCTAGTCGGCGATCGACCACTCAGCATCTTGGACGGAATCCCTCAGATCCCGCCCGGAATCCCACAGGTCGCCTTTGCACCTCCTAGGGCTGTTCGGAACCGCTTCATGGGCGTCCGCAGGTGCACACTGGACAGCGGGACGAGTGCCTTACTGCGGGGGTGATGCAGATGCAGAGCCGGTTCCGGAGCGATCCGCGGTTGACCGTACGCATGACGGTCACGCTGTTCCTGCTCGGATTGCTGTACGTGGCCTTCGTCGCCGCGTTGATCGTGCTGCTGAAGTCCTGGGTGCTGGTCGTGGTCCTCGCGGCCCTGCTGCTCGGCGCGCAGTACTGGTTCTCGGACCGGATCGCGCTCTACGCGATGCACGGCCGGATCGTGGAGCGCGAGGAGTATCCGCAGCTGCACGGGGTCGTCGACCGGCTGTGTGCCGTCGCCGACATGCCGAAGCCGCTGGTCGCCGTGTCGGACATCGACATGCCGAACGCGTTCGCGACCGGGCGAAACGCCGATCACGCGGTCCTCTGCGTGACCAGCGGGCTGCTGCGGCGGCTGGAGCCCGACGAGCTGGAGGGCGTGCTCGCGCACGAGCTGTCGCACGTGGCGCACAAGGACGTCGCCGTGATCACCGTGGCCTCGTTCCTCGGGGTGATCGCCGGGCTGATCGTGCGGTTCGCCTTCTACTCCCAGCTCTTCGGCGGGCGCGGCCGCAAGGACCAGAACACCGTGGCGATCTTCATGGCGGTGATGGCGGTCTCCGCGGCCGTGTACGCGATCAGCTTCGTGCTCATCCGGGCCCTGTCCCGGTACCGCGAGCTGGCCGCCGACCGGTCCGCCGCCCTGCTCACCGGCCGGCCCTCGGCGCTGGCGTCCGCGCTGACGAAGGTCTCCGGGGACATCGCGCGGATCCCGACCAAGGACCTGCGGACGGCGCAGGCGTTCAACGCGTTCTACTTCACGCCGGCCTTCGGTGCCGAACCGGGGATCGCGAAGCTCTTCTCGACCCACCCCAGCCTGGAGCAGCGGCTCGAACAACTGGGCAGGATCTCGGCGGAGCTGGGTGAGGCGGCGACTCCGGAGAGCAGCGTCTGACTCTTCTTCCCGCCCTTTTCCGAACCCACCCCGCTCATCCTGGGCCATGGCCCTCGTCCGTTCCGGAAAGGCAGCCGACCGCATGGGGTTCCTGGACATCCTGCTCGGGCGCACCAAGGCCGTCGCGCCCGATCTCGACCAGCTCTTCGGGCTGCCGTCGGCGGCCCTGACCCTGCAGGCCGCCGCCGGGTTCACCCCGACCGGGACGGGAGCGGTGTGTTTCGCGAGCGTCGAGGGCGGGGCCTTCGCCCAGGCGCACCAGGAGGTGCAGGAACTGCTCGACGCGGATGCCGACCGCACGGGTCCGCCGGTGGAGGTCAGCCGGGACGAGTACGGATACTCGTGGCTGGTCTCACGGCGGGAACCGGACGATCTGCCCGCACTGGTCAGTGATCTGCACGCGGTCAACAGCGCGCTGGAAGGCAGCGGCTTCGGACCGCAGCTGCTCTGCTCCGTGGCCGGCTTCCAGGACACCGGGCAGCGGCGGCTCGGACTCGTCTATCTCTACAAGCGCGGCACCTTCTATCCGTTCGCGCCGCTGGCCGGCGAGGCCCAACGGCGCGACAACGCGCTGGAACTGCAGGTCAAGGCCGCGCTCGCGGACGATCTGCGGATCGAGCAGGATCTCAGCCGCTGGTTCCCGATCTGGGGCGCCCCGGGTCTGTGACCTGGCCGGGGGCCGTCGGTACGTAGAGAGGGGAAAAGCGGCCGTGGGTAAATGGGGGGATGCTCGCCCCCTTCGCACACGACCATGACGGTGAACGACTGAGCTGCGTCAGCGGCGGCGGTGACGGTGGCCCCGGCGGCGCGGCCACCGTCGTCCTGCTGCACGGCGCGGGCCTGGGCAACAAGGAGCGCCTGCTCCCGCTGCTGGAGGAGTTCGTGGCACGCGGCTGCCGAGGCCTCGCCCTCGACTTCTCCGGACACGGGGAGAGCTCGGGCGAACTCAAGCACCTGAGCCTGCGCCGACGTTTCGAGCAGGCCGTCTCCGTCATCGACGCGTCGGTCCCGGCGGAGGGTCCGCTGATCCTCGTCGGGTTCAGCATGAGCGGCCAGACGGTGGCCGATCTCGCCGGGCACTACGGGCGGCGCGTGGTGGCGCTGGGCCTGTGCGCGCCCGCCGTGTACGGCGCCGAGGCCTGGCAGGTTCCCTTCGGGGAGGGCGACGGGCGCTTCAGCGAGATCATCCGGGCGCCGGACAGCTGGCGGCAGGCCCCCGCGCTCGACGTGCTGCGCGGGTACGACGGCCGTGCGGTCCTCGCTGTACCCGGTACGGACGCCGTCATCCCGCCCGCCGTCACCGAGGCCGTGACGGACGCGCTCACCGCCCGCGCCCAGTTCACCCGGCTCGAATTCCCCGACGCCGACCACATGCTGGGCCTGTGGCTGCGCGAACATCCCGCCGACCGGGCGCGGTTCGTGGACGCCGTACTCGTGGGACTGGGCGAGCGGGGGTGGACCGCGACCCGCGGCTGGGTGGCCAAACAGCTTCCGGCCGGCAGGAGCGTACGGGAGTCCACGGCCCTGCGCGGCGGCTGGAGCTCCCAGATGCGCCGGCTCACCCTCGACGAGGGTACGGGTCTGGTGCTGCGGTCGTTCGTGAAGCCCTTCTACCGCCGTCACGCGGCCGGTCTGCTGGCCCGCGAGGCGTCCGTCCTCACCCTGCTCGCCCCGTACGAGGACGTACCCACGCCCGAGCTGCACGCCGTCGACGCCACCGCCGAACACTGCGACCACCCCTCCCTGTTGATGTCCTTGCTGCCGGGCGGGGTACGGGTCGACGAGGAGGACCTGGACCGGCGCATCGACCTGCTGGCCCGCCAACTGGCCCGTATCCACGCGGTGGTTCCGACCGACCGCCCGCGCCCGTACCAGGCATGGACCTCGCCCGAACGCGTCCGTGCGCCCCGGGGGACGCTGTGGGAGCGGGCCGTGGACGTGATCCGGCGCGACCCTCCGGCGTACGAAGGATGTTTCCTGCACCGGGACTTCCATCCCGGCAACGTGCTCTTCACCGGCGCGGGCGACACACTGCGGATCAGCGGGGTGGTCGACTGGGTGGAGACCTCGTGGGGGCCCGCCGACCTGGACGTGGCCCACTGCTCCACGGCTCTCGCGCTGCTCCACGGGGAGGCGTACGGCCTGGGGTTCCGCGCGCGGTACGAGGCACACGGCGGGCGCCGGCCGGCCGGCGCCGAGGAGCACTTGTACTGGCGGCTGCTGGACGCGCTGGCCTACTCCCCCGACGCCGAGAAGCTCGCGGTGCCGTGGCGGGAACTGGGGCGCGCGGACCTGACCCCCGAACTGCTGGGCGAACGGCTGACGGCGTATGTGACCGGGCTGTTCGAGCTGTACGGCTGAGGCGACGGCGACGGCGACGGCGACGGCGGGATGGTCGCCGTCGCGGGAAGCCCGTTCATGGGTGTCAGGTCCGTACGGCGCGGGCCACGTCGGCGGTGACGTCTCCGGAGAGGGTGCGGTGGCTGCGGGCGGCGGCGTCCTTGGCGGCGCCCGCCGGGACGTCGTTCAGGGTGACGACGACCGTGTCGAGGAGGTTGCCGCCCTTGTCGCGGAAGTCGACCTGGACCGCGTACGTCTTCGCCGCGGACGTCGGGTTGGTGGCGGTGGCCTCGACGGTGGCGCGGCCCGCGGAGTCGATGCTCACCCGGTCGCCGAGCTTCACCTCGTCCTTGGCGTTCAGGCCGTTCCTGAACTCGTCGAACTTCCGCCCGGCCTCGGCGGTCGCGGAGGCGAGCGAATCGCCGGCCTGGGACGCGAGGGAGGAGGCGGCGGAGGCCACGTCGGACGGGCCGGCGCCGTGGGAACAGCCGGCCAGGCAGGCGCCGAGGGCCAGCAGGAGCACCACAGCCACGGCCCCCGGGCCGGTCCGTCGTACACCGGGCGCTCGTATCCCACGTATCCCTTGCCGCGCGTGCCGCGCCATGTCGTCTCCCGACGTTCCGCTGCGGATTCCCGCTTCAGTCAAGGCCGTGAGCAGGGCGTACGCATGGCGGGGGCGCCGATCGGGTGAGGCGCGAGAGGATGCGGGGACGGCAGCTACGAGAAGGAGGCGGCGTGGGCGAGGAGCGGCGGCACATCGCAGGGGCGGAGCGGCGGGCCCGGCTCGCCCTGCGGCACCGGCTCGCGGGGACGGCGCGCGCGGCGAGCCCCGAGGAGGTCGCCGGGTCCCTGGTCGCACTGCACGGAACCGATCCGGCGACGGTGTACCTGGCGGTGGGCGCGCGGCTCGCGGACGCCGGGAAGACGGTGGCGGAGCTCGACCGGGCGCTGTACGAGGACCGGACGCTGGTGCGGATGCACGGCATGCGGCACACCGTGTTCGTGTTCCCCACCGAGCTGGCCGCGGTGGTGCACGCCTCTACGGGGCTCGCGATCGCCGCGAAGGCCCGGGCCGGGCTGATCAAGAACATGGTGAGCGGCAGCGACGGGCGGCTGACCGAGGAGTGGCTCGCCGAGGTGGAGAC
Source organism: Streptomyces sp. NPDC111507 (assembly GCF_055638955.1). Classification (NCBI taxonomy): domain Bacteria; kingdom Bacillati; phylum Actinomycetota; class Actinomycetes; order Kitasatosporales; family Streptomycetaceae; genus Streptomyces; species Streptomyces sp. NPDC111507. The sequence continues at coordinate 550,755 of NZ_JBVKBU010000001.1, forward strand.
GTCCGCGCTCGCCGCGCTGGCGCGGCGCGGGCAGGCCACGGTGAACGAACTCGTCCAGGACGAACCGCGGTTGAGGGAGCAGTTCACGTACGGCACGGGGCGGAGTTACGAGAGCGCGCAGACCGTGTCGTCCCGGCTGATGCGGGTGCTCGGGGTCGAGGGGCGGGTGGTGCGGGGGCGCCCGCTGGGGTCCTGGACGTCGACCCAGTTCCGCTGGGCCGTGGCGCCGCCGCATCCCGAACTCCCGCCCGCCGAGGCCCAGCCCGAGCTGCTGCGCCGCTGGCTCGCGGTGTGCGGGCCCGCCACCGAGGCCGACCTCAAGTGGTGGACGGGGTGGAAGGTCACCGATGTGCGGCGGGCGCTGGCCGCGATCGGGGCGGTGGCCGTGTCGCTCGACGACGGAGCCACCGGATATGTGACCGCCGACGACGTCGCCCCCGTCCCCGGCCCCGCCGCGCCGTGGGCCGCGCTCCTTCCCGGGCTCGATCCCACGGCCATGGGATGGCAGGAACAGGACTGGTACCTCTCCCCCTCTCTCCGCACCGCCCTATTCGACGGCAGTGGGAATGTCGGGCCGACGGTGTGGTGGGACGGGCGGGTGGTCGGGGGGTGGGCGCAGCGGAGCGATGGGGCTCTGGTGTGGCGGGTGCTGGATCCTGGCGGGGTGGGGCGGGAGGCACTGGCGGCCATCGAGACGGAGGCCGCCCGTCTACGGGCCTGGCTGGGCCCGACCCGGATCACGCCACGCTTCCGGACCCCCCTGGAGAAGGAACTGACGACGGGGCGGTGACGGAGGAAACGGGGTGGCGCGGCCCCGGCCGCCGGAGGTGCGTTCAACCGCGGGTGGGAGGGGGCGGGTCGCGCAGTTCCCCGCGCCCCTCGGCCGGGGCTTCGCTCCGGATCCCGGTGGCCCTTCGACCGCGGACCGGTAGGGGTTGCTCGCGCAGTTCCCCGCGCCCCCAAAGCGGGGGCTTCGCCCCGCATTCCCCGCCCGCCGATTCGTTCGACTGCGGGCCCGGTGGGGGCTAGGCGCGCAGTTCCCCGCGCCCCTGAAGGCCCGGGGTCGTCCGGCGTCCCAGGACAAGCCCGGAGACCGCCCCCACCCACCCCGGGCCACAGGTTTCGGCCCGCCCGGAGCCCACACCCCGCCCACCCCGGCCCACATCTTCAGCCCGTCCAGCGACTGAGGACGAGGCCAGAGGCCGCAGCCCCACCCACCCCGGGCCGCGTCTTTCAGCCCGTCCGGCGTTTGAGGACGAGGCCGTTCAGGCTGACGGGGGTTTGGGGGCGGAGCCCCCGGGATGGGACGGGTAGGGGCGGCGGGGGCGAGAGACCTTGCCCCGGCCGCCCCGCTGCGCTCAGCGCGCGTAACGCATCAGCGCGCGCACCATGTGGCACGTGGTGTCCGACGGCGGATGAACACCGATCGCCTCCGCAGTACTGCGGATCTTCTCGTTGCGGGCCTGATTCGGAACGTACACACCGGAGTCGAGCAGGGCGATCGCGAGACGCATCGCCTTGAGCCGGCGGTTGTGCGTGACGTACCACTCGCGAGGCCGCCCCGGCGGCAACGGTCGCTTCGCCACGGGCTCGTACGGCAGGTCCATCAGGACCGCCCTCTTGGACGTGGACTGAGTGGGCAGCGGCTTCAGTGCGGCAGCGGGCACAGGCATCCTCCTGTCGCGGTCAGGGCGCCATCCGGACCCCCCGGCGACACCCTCGAACACTGCCTCTAGTTTACTGCCCGGCACTGACATCCAGGGAGTCCACAGAGCCCGGCAAACCTCCAGGTGGGCAAGGGAATTACCGCCGTGTCACAGCAGTTCTGCGAGAGGTGCGTGAGGCGGCGGCAAATTCGAACAGGCCCTCCGGCGGCACGACGTGGACCCATCCGTCACCCACCGGGAAAGACACGGCTCGCGCCGTCAGGAGTAGGTCCAGCGCCACCCGTTGCGATAGGCGCACGTGATGCCCGCACCGCCGGCATCCGTCGTCGAAGCGCCATGGTCCCTGTTCCGGCAGTACTGCCCCGCCGCATAGCAGTTGCCCGAGTTGGAGACGATCGAGCAGGTGCCGGTGTCGCTGCTCCCGCTCGTGTCCGCCCCAGTGTCCCGCGCGGCCTCGGTGACCGTTTTGGTCGGGCCCGGCGTCCGCACCGTCTTGGTGACGGTCGCCCGCGGCTTCGGCGTCGCGGTGACGGTGACGGTGGCGGTGGCGGTGGCGGTCACCGTGACCGTCGGACGGGGGCTGGCGGCCGCGGCCTTCGCCGCGTTCACCTCGTCCTGCGCGCTCTGGGTGCCCCCCATGGCCCCCAGGCCGAACAGGAGGATCCCGGCCGCCCACACGCGCTTGCGCTTGCGCCAAGGCCGCGTGTCCGGCGGTCGCGGAACAGGCGGCCTTGCGTACGGGTCAGTCATCTCGTCCCCCCTGGTTGCGCTTTCGGGTGGGATGACGGTAGTTCCCGGCCATGGCATATGACAGAGGCATGGAGAGGGAGTGATGATCTTGTGATGAACCGGCCCCTGGCCACGGGGCTTTCAGGGGTGGCGTGACGCCGGTGGAAAAAGAGGGCTCACGTAACGTGTGCGGCATGGAGATCTGGATCAATCCGGCCTGTTCGAAGTGCCGCAGCGCCATCAGCCTGCTCGACGCGGAGGGTGCGCAGTACACCGTCCGCCGCTACCTGGAGGACGTCCCCACGGAGGACGAGATCCGGGACGTACTGGAGCGGCTGGGCCTCGAGCCGTGGGACATCACCCGGACACAGGAGGCCGTCGCCAAGGAGCTCGACCTGAAGTCGTGGGCGCGTGACGACGGTTCGCGCGGACGGTGGATCAAGGCGCTGGCCGAGCACCCGAAGCTCATCCAGCGTCCGATCATCACGGCGGAGGACGGGACGGCCGTCGTGGGACGCACGGAGGAAGCGGTTCGGGACGCCTTGACCCGCATGTGACCCAGACCACTTCGCTGACTCGTGTTAACCATTGAGTAACCCTGTTCGGGATCTCGTACATAGCGGCACACGGATCGCATCCGGTCGCCGCACGAGGCGGCCACGGACAGGAGGCGTGCATGTCGCGTAGAAGGACTCTCAGTCCCAAGAAGAAACTCGCACTGCTGGTCAGTGCCGCGGCCGTGGCCGGAGGTGGCGCGTTCGCCATGGCGGCCACCTCGAACGCGGCGCAGACCGAGAACGGCCGGACGCTGTCCGCCGCGGACTCGACGGTCTGCCAGGGGCTCACCACCGCCCTCGGCAACAACCAGAAGTTCATCGACGGCCAACGGGCCAATCCCGACGCGCAGTCGGCGGCGCGGATCGCCAACCGCGAGGCGGTCATCGCTCAGATCAAGGTGCAGCAGAAGGCGTCCGGTTGCGCGGTTGGGGAGTCGGCTCAGGGCTCCCAGACCACGCAGCCCGCGCAGTCCGCCCAGCCGGCGACGACCACACCCGCGCAGCAGCAGACCACCGCACCCGCGCAGGGGACGGGTGGTGGTGGCGCCGCCGCCGGACAGCAGGTCTGCAACGGTTCGACCGTCACCCTCTCGGGCGAGGCGGGCGCCCCGGCCGCGTCCAGCAACCAGTTCCCGGCCGGGACCAAGCTCAAGGTCACGAACCTGGACAACAACAAGTCCACGACCGTGCAGGTCACCTCGGTGTCGGGCAGCTGCGTGCTGCTCAACAACGCGGCGTTCGAGCAGGTCCGGGAGCCGGGCAAGTTCCTGATCCGCCGGGCCCGGATCGAGAAGGTGGGGTGAGCGCCTCCATCTGACGACTGAGGAACTCCGCCGATCGGACGGCGGTACCGGCCGGGCCGCGTGCGGCAGCAGCCCCGCGGCCCGGACCGCCGCCCGGTGCGGGTCGTGCGTCCTGCTGTTCGCGGCCACGAACAGCAGGACCGGCACGTCGGGCGAGTTCACCGGGCGCAGAGCCCGGTGCGTGTCCGCAAACCCATCGCATACGAGCCGCCGCCACCGGGACCGGGAGGGCCACGGTGGCCCGAGGCGTGTCCCGGCGGGCTTCGCGAGCGGGCCGCCGACAGCGGTCACGCATCGCTCTCGGCGAGTGAGTCGCAGCACAGAGACACCCGGTAACACGGGGTTCACATTCGAGCAATGATCGGGAAATCGCCTGTTGACAGGCTGCCGGGCAGTACCGCGGCGCCCCAGTGCCGCAGCGCCGCAGCACCCGCAGTGCGCCCGTAGACACACCCCGAAGGATGTGGCCCGTGACCTTCAAGGCTGAGTACATCTGGATCGACGGCACCGAGCCGACGGCCAAGCTCCGTTCCAAGACGAAGATACTGGGCGACGACGCCAAGGGCGCCGAGCTGCCGATCTGGGGCTTCGACGGGTCTTCCACGAACCAGGCCGAGGGTCACGCCTCGGACCGCGTACTCAAGCCCGTCGCCACCTTCCCGGACCCGATCCGCGGCGGCGACGACGTCCTCGTGATGTGCGAGGTCCTGAACATCGACATGACGCCGCACGCGTCCAACACCCGTGCCGCGCTGGCCGAGGTGGCGGAGAGGTTCGCCGCGCAGGAGCCGATCTTCGGTATCGAGCAGGAGTACACCTTCTTCGACGGGGAGCGCCCGCTCGGCTTCCCCGTCGGCGGCTTCCCGGCCCCGCAGGGCGGCTACTACTGCGGCGTCGGCGCGGACGAGATCTTCGGCCGTGACGTCGTCGAGGCGCACCTCGAGAACTGCCTCGAGGCGGGCCTCGGCATCTCCGGCATCAACGCCGAGGTCATGCCCGGCCAGTGGGAGTTCCAGGTCGGCCCGCTGGCGCCGCTGGAGGTCTCCGACCAGCTGTGGGTGGCCCGCTGGCTGCTCTACCGCACCGCCGAGGACTTCAACATCTCCGCGACCCTCGACCCCAAGCCGGTCAAGGGCGACTGGAACGGCGCCGGCGCGCACACCAACTTCTCCACCAAGGCGATGCGCGAGGGCTACGACGCGATCATCACCGCCTGCGAGTCACTGGGCGAGGGCTCCAAGCCGCTCGACCACGTCAAGAACTACGGCGCCGGCATCGACGACCGCCTGACCGGCCTGCACGAGACCGCCCCGTGGAACGAGTACTCCTACGGTGTCTCCAACCGTGGCGCCTCGGTCCGCATCCCGTGGCAGGTCGAGAAGGACGGCAAGGGCTACATCGAGGACCGCCGCCCGAACGCCAACGTCGACCCGTACGTCGTCACGCGCCTGCTCGTCGACACCTGCTGCACCGCCCTGGAGAAGGCCGACCAGGTCTGATCCGCCCCGCACACACGCGAGGAGGCGCCCACCGTCATGGTGGGCGCCTCCTCGCGTTACGCGACATCGGCCTCGTACGGCGTCACGTTCACGCCAAGGGCGCGTCCGACCTGTGAGAGGAGTCTCCTGCGCGGCTCCGGCTTCTGCTTCAATGGGGGCATGGCCGGTTTCCAGAAGTACACCGCGACGGGTCGCCCCGACCTGGAGCCCTTCTGGCCTTCCCGTCAGCATCACGACTTCGACCGGGTGTGTTGCCGCGCGACGAACGCGCCGGCCCTCTAAAGCCGTACACCCCGGCCTTCGGCCAGCGCGCACGACGTACGTCCTCGACGGCCCCGACCACGAACTCGCGGTCGTCGACCTTCCCGACGAACTCCTCGCGCGAAAGAGCTGACCTCTCATGGCGACCACTCGTTCCTTCTCGTCCGTCGCGACCACCTCCGCACCGGCACCCGTCCCCGCGCGGCACCGACTCCGTGCCGTCCACCGGGACGAGGCGGTCGACGTCGCGGACTTCCTGCCGCCGGGCGCCACCTGGCTGCCCGCTCCCCCGCACACCCTGCCCGTACTCCCCGGCCAGCCGCCGATGATCGGCTACCTGGTCCTCGTACCGGCCGACCAGCAGCCCCTGCTGCCGGTCGCCGTCCCGGACTCCCCGGCCCCCGCCGACGCCGCCGTGACGGACGACACGCTCGTCCGCATCGACCCCGTGCAGCGCACCGCCGAGGTCGACGGGCGGCCGCTCGACCTCACCTACCTGGAGTTCGAGCTGCTCGCGCACCTCGTCTCGCAACCGCACCGGGTGCACACCCGCGACCAACTGGTCACCACCGTGTGGGGCTACGGGCACGTGGGCGACGGGCGGACCGTCGACGTCCACGTCGCGCGGTTGCGGCGCAAGCTGGGGGCGCAGCACCGGCAGGCGATCCAGACGGTGCGGCGGGTGGGGTACAAGTACGCGCCCCCGACGGGGCGTTGACCCAGCACGCGGCTCAGGAAATCTTCTGTCAGCAGATTCCCGTTCCGTCCGGCGGACCGTGCGGGCAGAGTCCTGCGTATGACACCCAAGAAACTGCTGATGCTGGGCGGTACGGACTTCGCGGGGCGGGCCGTGGTGGAGGCGGCGCTCGGCCGTGGCTGGGAGGTGACCGTCTTCCACCGCGGGCGCCGCGAGCCGCCCGCCGGGGCGCGGTCCTTGCTGGGTGACCGGACCGCCCCCGACGGGCTCGCGGCGCTCGCCGACGCGTCCACCGACGGTGAGTGGGATGTCGTCGTCGACACCTGGTCGGCGGCGCCGCGGGCCGTTCGCGACACGGCACGGCTGTTGGCCGGGCGGGCCGGGCGGTATGTGTACGTGTCGAGCTGCTCGGTCTACGCGTGGGCTCCGCCCGCCGACTACGCCGAGGACGCGCCGCTCGTGGAAGGGGCGTCCGAGGACGCGGAACAGACCGACTACGCGCAGGACAAACTGGGCGGCGAGCTGGCCGCCGTCTCCGCGTTCGGCGCGGAGCGCTCGGTGCTCGTGCGGTCCGGGCTGATCCTCGGGCCGTACGAGAACATCGGGCGCCTGCCGTGGTGGTTGAACCGGATCGCCCGGGGCGGTCCCGTACTCGCGCCCGGCCCCCGGTCCCTCCCCCTCCAGTACGTCGATGTGCGTGATCTCGCGGAGTGGATCCTCGGGGCGGCGGATGCGGGGGTGAGCGGGGCGTACAACCTGATGAGTCCGCAGGGGCATACGACGATGGGCGAGCTGCTCGACGCGTGCGTCCGGGTCACCGGGGCGCGGGCGGAGCTCCGTTGGACCGAGCCTTCCGTGGTCCTCGACGCCGGGATTCAGCCGTGGACGCAGTTGCCGGTGTGGGTGCCGGTGGGGTCCGACATGCATGACGCCCTTCATCGGGCGGACGTGTCGCGGGCGGTGGCGGCGGGTCTGCGGTGCCGGCCCGTCTCGGAAACGGTCGCGGACACGTGGACCTGGCTCCGGGGCATCGGCGGGGTGGCCCCCCAACGCCCGGGCCGCCCCCCGGTGGGCCTCCCGCCGGACCTGGAGACCAAGGTACTCACCCGGTAGCGCACCCCTGGTTCTCGCCCTCGCCGCCCCCGCCCGTCCCATCCCTGGGAACCGCGCGACCAGCCCCCACCGGTCCGTAGCCGAAAGCCCCCCGGGGTGCACCTGGCACCACCCCCACCCTGGTGCTCGGCCCAGTGACCCCGCGGGGCGGGTCGGTGAGACTGGCGGTATGGAGATGCGGAGCGGGTGGGGCATACGGACGCGCGGGCCGGAGGTACTGGTCGCCGGGGGACGAGGGCTGATGCTGGCCGTCGGGGGGTTCAGCGGAGCAGTCGTCCTCTTCGTACTGTCCGTCGTGTCGATCCTGCTCGTCCCGGTGGGGGTGGGGATCGTCACGACCCCTTGGGTCCTGACCGGCGTACGGGCCTTCGCGGACCGGCGACGGATCATCGCCGCCGAGTGGTGCGGAATACGGATTCCGTCCACGTACCGGAGCCTGCCGACGGACACGACCCTGTGGACGCGCTGCTTCCGCATGCTGGGGGACCCGGCGACCTGGCGCGATCTCGGCTGGCTGGTGGTCGACATGACCGCCGGGTTCGTGACCGCGCTGCTGCCCGCCGGCCTCCTCTTCTACCCCCTGGAGGGCTTCGCACTGGCGGCCGGCCTGTGGCGGGTCTTCACGGACGGCACGCACGTGGGATGGTGGTACGGCTTCGTGCCGGTGTCGGGGCAGGGCACCGCCCTCCTCGCGGGGGCACTGGGCGCGGCGCTCCTCGTCGCCTCCTACGCCCTCTCCCCCGCCCTCCTGCGGGTCCATTTCCTCCTCACCCGCTCCGTCCTCGCCTCCGGTGACGGCGAACTCGCCGAACGGGTCCGCGTCCTCACCGAGACCCGGCGTACCGCCGTGGACACGTCGGCGGCCGAACTCCGGCGCATCGAGAGGGACTTGCACGACGGGGCGCAGGCGCGACTGGTCGCCATGGGGATGGACCTGGGGACCGTCGAGGTCCTCATCGAGAAGGACCCGGCCAAAGCCCGGCAACTGCTCGCCCAGGCCCGCCGATCCTCCGCGGAGGCGCTCACCGAGCTGCGCGACCTCGTACGGGGTATTCATCCTCCCGTGCTCGCCGAGCGTGGACTCGGCGACGCGGTAAGGGCGTTGGTGTTGCGGCTGCCTCTCGTGAGCGAGGTGGACGTCGACATGGACGGCCGCGCCGACGCCCCCGTCGAGTCCGCCGCGTACTTCGCCGTCAGCGAGGTGCTGACCAACGCGGTCAAGCACTCCGGAGCCGAGCGCCTCTGGGTCGACCTCCAGCACAGGGACGGAACGCTCCGCATCACCGTCACCGACGACGGAGAGGGCGGCGCCCGGGTCGGCGCGGGCTCGGGGCTCACCGGCGTCGAGCGGCGGCTCGGTACATTCGACGGCGTCCTGGCCGTCAGCAGCCCCGCGGGCGGTCCCACCATGGTCACCATGGAGATCCCTTGCGCGTTGTCCTAGCCGAAGACCTGTTCCTGCTGCGCGACGGACTGGTCCGGATGCTCGAGGCGTACGACTTCGAGATCGCCGCCGCCGTCGAGAGCGGGCCCGAACTCACCCGGGCGTTGGCCGAGTTGGCGCCGGACGTCGCCGTGGTCGACGTACGGCTGCCGCCCTCGCACACGGACGAGGGCCTGCAGTGCGCGCTCCAGGCCCGTCGGGAGCGGCCGGGGCTGCCGGTGCTCGTGCTCTCCCAGCACGTGGAGCAGCTGTACGCACGGGAGTTGCTCGCAGACGGCACGGGCGGGGTCGGTTATCTGCTCAAGGACCGGGTGTTCGACGCGGAGCAGTTCATCGACGCCGTACGACGGGTCGCCGCGGGTGGGACCGCGATGGATCCGCAGGTGATCCAGCAGTTGCTGGCGCGGCGTTCACACACCGCGCAGCCCCTCGGGCGGCTGACCCCACGTGAGCTGGAGGTGCTCGAACTGATGGCCCAGGGACGCTCGAACGCGGCGATCGCTGCCCAACTCGTGGTCACAGAACGGGCGATCGCCAAACACACCTCCAACATCTTCACCAAACTGGGGCTGGAGGTCTCCGACGACGACAACCGGCGCGTACTCGCCGTACTGGCGTATTTGGATCACGGCGGCCAGGGATGACGAAGGACCCGCCGACGCCGTTGAATATCATTCAAACCTGTTTTCCGAGATCAACTCCTCGAAAAACATGCGCTTCTGAGACCATTGCGCCGGAAATGACCTCACGAACTTCTAAGATTTTCCAGGGTTTCTGAACGCCTCAGGAGTCACCTGCGTACTGATGGACGCCGCTTCACTCCTGTCGGGCGCCTCGATGCCCCGCAAGGAAGTCAGAGGAGTTCCATGGGACGCAACACTCGCAAACGACGTTCGCCGCTGGCTGTTCGCGCCGTTGCCGCATCCGCGGCGCTCGCGATCGGTGGGGGCGGATTGATCTGGGCGAATTTCTACGCCTCGGCGCACGAGACCAACTCGAGCCCGAACACCACCAAGGCAGCCGCCGCCCAGGTCGCCACCATCTCCTGCCCCGATGTCGGGCAGAAACTGACCAGCGTGCCCGCCAACGCCAAGTCGAACGTCGACACGGAGCTGGCCACGCTCGACAAGCAGATCACCGAGGCTTACGCCCGGCTGGCCTCGTCGCGTCAGGCTCAGGCCAATGACGCGGGCTTCGTCCAGAACGCGATCCTGTCGCCGCTCAAGGACAAGCGGACCGCGGTCATCGGCCGAATCAAGATCGACTTCACTCGGGTGGGCGCCGCCGCGCCGGGCTCGCTGGACGGTCTCGCCGCCTGCACCGGCACCACCGCCGACCAGGCCCAGACCACCGCTGGTGGCCAGAACAACGGCCAGCAGAACAACGGCGGCCAACAGAACAACGGTGGCCAGCAGAACGGCGGCCAGAACAACGGCGGCCAGCAGAACAACGGCGGCGCCGGGGCCAGCGCGGCTCCGAGCGCGAGCGCGCCGGCCAACATCGGCGGTCAGGCCGGAAACGGTCCCGTCGCCGCCGACTTCGTGGACATCACGAAGGTCGCGGCGAACGTCCAGGGCAAGCCGCAGAAGGGCGCCAACGCCTCGAGCGGTACGTTCACCACCCAGTGCGGCGTGAACGCGAACAAGAACCACAACACGGACAACGTGATCGTGGCGCCCGGCGTGACCAACGGCGCGCACCACCTGCACGACTACGTCGGCAACCAGAAGGTCAACGCGTTCTCCAGCAACCAGACGTTCCTGCAGGGCGGGACCAGCTGCCAGAACAAGAGCGACCTGTCGTCGTACTACTGGCCGGTGGTCCGTCTCCAGAACGGCACGCAGGACTTCGACCAGAACGCGGACGGCGGTGGCAAGGAAGGCAACGTCGGCAAGATCCTGACGCCCGTACAGGCACAGATCAAGTACGTCGGCAGCCCGGCCAGCAAGGTCGTCGCGATGCCGCAGTTCCTGCGCATCATCACCGGTGACGCCAAGACCACCACCAACGGTCTGGCGAACGCCAACGCGCACTGGAGCTGCACCGGCTTCGAGAACAAGGTCCAGCTGACGACGCAGTACCCGATCTGCCCGCAGGGCAGCAACGTGGTCCGCACGTTCGCCTTCCAGAGCTGCTGGGACGGCCAGAACATCGACAGCGCCAACCACCGCACGCACGTGGCCTTCGCCGATCCGGCGAGCGGCGTCTGCGGCAACGGCTTCAAGGCGATCCCGCAGCTGACGATGCGCCTGGTCTACAAGATCGCGCCGCCGGTCCTCCAGAACGGCGTGGTGAAGAACGCGTTCGCGGTGGACGGCTTCCCGGAGCAGCTCCACAAGTCGGCGACCGACCACGACGACTTCATCAGCGTCACCACCGGTGGCCTGGCGAACAAGATCGCCAACTGCATCAACACCGGCAAGCAGTGCAGGTAGTCCCTTCACTGACGCAGTAGCCCTTCACCGAAGGCAGTAGTCGCCTCACCGAAGAGCTAGGCACGGCAGTGAGAAGGCCGGTGGCGACAGATCCCGCCACCGGCCTTCTGCGTGTGTGCCGTACGTGCGGCTCAGCCGCTGTGGGAATGCTGGTGGTGGTCGGTCCCGACCTCCATGTCACCGCCGAGCGTGCCGCGCAGCTCCGTGACCACCTTCTGGTCGGCGACGGCGACCCACTTGGCGCCGACGAGGTAGAACCCGCCGTAGTCCTTCGCGTCGTTGATCCACTCGCGCTGGCCGCGGTCGGTGGCGAAGGTCGCGAGCACGAACTTGCCGTCGGTGTTCTTGCAGATCGCCTGCCGGATCTCGTCGGCATCCGTCTGTATGTCCGGCTTGCACTTCACCTCGGCCGCCAGATCCTCCAGACTGCCGGTCGCGGTGGCAGGGACCCGGTCGGCCGAGTCGCTCTTGGTTCCTCCCCCGCCCGACCCACCGCAGCCGGTCAGCGCCAGCAGGGCCGCGGCCGCGACGACCACAAGGCCGTGCCCGCTCAGCTTTTCGCGTGTCAACCTCATACGTTCCTCCGGTGCCTGTCGGCGCCCACGCCGTCGAGAGCCCCGGCGAGGGCCCTGGTCTTCGATACGGCTGCGGCGCGCCAAGTGCTCAATCTCCCCCGATACGGACGGAAAGACATCCGGTGGGAATGCCGATGCCGCAACGGGCACGTGTGTGCGAAGGTGTGGCCGTGACCGAAGACTGGGAAGAGCGTACGGCGGCGGCCTGGGCCACGTTCGACGACTATGAAGAAGCGGACGCGGCGGACTTCCGCGCGGTGATCGACGCGCTGGTCGCCGAACTGCCCGCGGACAGCCCGGTCGGCCCCTTCGAGCGGGCCTGCGCCTGGGACTCCACCGGCCACTCGGACCAGGCGGTACCGCTGTACCGGGAGGCGCTCGCCCGCGGCCTCGGCGGCTACCGCGCCCGCCGCACCAAGATCCAACTCTCCAGTTCCCTGCGGAACATCGGGCAGGCCGAGGAGGGCGTCAAGCTCCTCACTCCCGAACTCGATGCCTCTTCCGACGAGTTGGACGATGCCGTACGTGCCACCCTCGCGCTCTGCCTCGCCGACCTGGGCCGCGAACGCGAGGGCCTCTCGCTGGTGATCGCCGCCCTCGCGCCCCATCTGCCGCGCTACCAGCGGTCCATGGCGAACTACGCGCGGCTGCTCGTACAACCCGGGGAGTAACTCTCCGGAGCCAGGTGACCATCCACCGATTCGCTCGTTTTGCTGAACGTGCAGTCACAGGATGTAGCCCAGCGCTCCGCAGCCTCCCCAGGACCGGTCGTCGACGTCGAGCAGGCCGAGGCCGCTCTCGTCGAGCACTACCCGCGGCTCGTCCGGCTCGCCTATCTGGTGCTGCCGCCGAGCCTCGGCCGCAACCGACGGGTGCTGACCGCGCACGCCCTCACCCAGCGCGCCCTGCCCCGGGGGCGCACGACCGCCACCCTGATCCCGGCCCAGGCCACCGGCCGTGACGGCGACCCCGGCTACGCCCTCGTCCGCCTCAAGGTCGTACGTACGGCGCTGGAGGCGGGGGTGCCGCTGCGGCGCGCGGCCTGGCCCAAGCGGTCCCAACTGCCTCCGTTGCTGCCCCAGGTGTGGGGCCTGAGGCTCTTCCCGCGCTCGGGCGGCGCCGACGAACTCGCCCTGGACCAGCGACTGTCGGCCCTGTCCGGTCCCGCCCGCGCGGCGTATGTCCTGCGCGGCCTGGAGAAGCTGCCCGACCCCGACGTGCGCAAGGCACTGACGGCCGCGGGCGTCGACGACCCGGGCGCGGCGCTCAAGGAGGCGGGCGGTGTCGAGGCCAGGGACGCCCTGCTCCTGTCCCCCGAGTTCGACCCCTGTTCGCTGCACGCCCGGCCCACCGACCTGATGCGGCGCAGACAGCACATGAAGGCCGCGCTCGCCGCCGGCGTCGCGGCGGCCGTCTGCGGCGCGCTGCTCGCCCTGCCCAGCGGCGGCTGGGGACCCGACGGCGCCGCCGCCCCGTCGTACGCGCAGAACCCGGCCGCCGAGGCCGCCCTCGACCCCGGGAAGGTGACGCGGGTCGCCCCGACGGCGTGGCGGTCGTCCGCGCGCACCGACTTCTCCGTGTGGCCCGCGCGCGGCAACCTCGCCGGGGACACCGGGCTGCTGCGCCGCGCGCTCGCGGTCTGGGCCAGGCCCGGCGAGTCCGTGCAGGTCTCGGCTACGCCCGGCACTCCCTCGGGTGCCCCGGCCGGACCGCCGCAACTGCTGTACGCCGGTGATGTGGACCAGGCGCGCGTGGTGCTCTTCTACGACGGACTGCGCATCGCCCGGTACGCCGAGTCGCGCGCCGGCACGGGCGGCGCGGCCCTCGACTTCGCCCGGGTCGACGGCGCGACCGGGGCCGAGGCGGAGGCGCTGGTCCTGGACCGGGCCGACGGCAACGTCCGCTATCTGACCGCCCCCTGGGTGACCAGGGCCGCCGAGCGCGACCTGATGAAGCCGACCGCGGGCCCGACGCCCCTCACCCTCTCGGCCGAGGGTGTCAGCACGCCGCTGGCCCCCGCCGCCCCGGCCGGCACCTGCACCTCGTGGAACGTCATGGAGGTGACCGACACCTCGGGCCCGCACCTGCTGACCGATCTCGGCGAGCTGATCCCGGCCCATCTCACCTCGGGGCCGCCCGCGGCACCCCACGAGGCCGCGGGCCCGGCGGCGCTGCGGAACTGGGCGCCGTTCGCCTGCTCCCTGGCCGCCGTGCGCTCCCAGGGCGTGCGGGCCGTGAACGCCTGGCAGTACGCACAGCAGCCGCTGCCCGACGCGAGCGGGCAGGCCGCCTGGGTGTGCACCCGGGCCGACACCTGGCGGGGCGACGGCACCCGTGTCCTGGCCCAGTTCCACACCCCGGACGGGGCGTACGGCGCCATCGCGGCGAAGGCCGAGAACTCGCCCGCGTGCGGCAGCCGTGACCCCCATGTGCTGGCGGGCGTGCTGTGGAAGTCGGGCACGGGCGACTGGTACCTCCTCGCGGCGGGCAGCAAGGACACCGCCTCGATCAGCACGACGGGCGGGGTGAGCGGGACGGCCCGGGGCGCGCTGCTCGCCGTACGGACGAAGCAGGGGGATCAGGCCGGACTGAAGGGCACCCTGACGGACGGACGAGCGGTCGACGGACTGCGCTGAGCGCTCCGCCGGAAGTGCCGGGATGTGAGGTCGGTCGTCCGGCCCTCGCGTCAACAAGTGGGCGCACAGGGGTTCTCCCGACACCTACCCGTCAGTACATTGACGGCATGTCTAACAAGCATGCCGCCCGGCTGCCCCGGCCGGTCGAGTCCGAGCGGATACCGCTCAAGGCGCGGAAGGTGTCGTTCTCCTGGGAGGACACACCGCTGCACTGGGTGCCGGGGGAGCCGTTCGCCACGCACACCATGAACGTGCTGCACCTGCTGCTGCCGGCCGGTGAGCGCTGGTTCGTGCACGTGTACAAGCAGGTACTGCCCTACATCCGGGACGAGCGGCTGCGCGCGGACGTCATCGGGTTCATCGGGCAGGAGGCGATGCACTCGCAGGCCCACGACGAGGTACTCCCCCACCTCAGGGAACTCGGGCTCGACCCGACGCCGTACACCGCCCAGGTCGACTGGTTCTTCGAGAAGCTGCTCGGCGACCGCACCCTGCCGCCGGGCAGGGCCCGCAGATGGTGGCTGATGGAGCGCGTCGCGATCATCGCCGCGATCGAGCACTACACCGCATTCCTCGGCGACTGGATCCTGAACGCCGAGGAGCTGGACCGGCGCGGCGCCGATCCCACCATGCTGGACCTGATGCGCTGGCACGGCGCGGAGGAGGTCGAGCACCGGTCCGTGGCCTTCGAACTCTTCCTCCACGTCGACGGGAGCTACCGGCGCCGCGCCCGGACCTGGGCCACGGCCTTCACCGCCCTGGTCTTCCTGTGGCAGCGCGGGGCGCGGTTCTTCATGGAGAACGACCCGACCCTCACGGCGGGCAGGGCGAGCTTCAAGGACTTCTACCTGAGCGGGAAGCGGGGTGTACTGCCGTCGACCGGCGACATGCTCAAGTCCATTCCCCGCTACCTCAGCCGCACCTACCACCCCTCCCAGGAGGGTTCGACCGAGCAGGCGGTCGCCTATCTCGCCTCGTCACCGGCGGCGACGGCGGCCGAGAGGAGAGCGGGATGACGCCCCGGCTGCGGACCGTCGCCGCCGTCGCCGGTGCGGCCCTGCTCGTCCGGCGGGCGCTGCGCCGCCGGATCGAGGTCTCGCCGCTGTGGCCGCTGCCCGCCCTGGAGGAGCCGATCTCCGGCCGGCCGCGCTCCCGGGCGCTGCGGCTGCTGGTCACCCGGCACGAGCGGGTCGCCGACGGGGTCGTACAACTGCGCCTGGAAGGGCACGGTCTGCCGCGCTGGGAGCCCGGCGCCCACCTCGACCTCGTCCTGCCCTCGGGGCTCGTACGGCAGTACTCGCTGTGCGGGGACCCGGAGGACACCTCGTCGTACACCGTCGCGGCCCGGCTGGTCGAGGACGGGCGGGGCGGGTCGCGCGAGGTCCACGAACAGCTCGGGGAAGGCATGGAGGTCGAGGTGCGGGGGCCGCGCAACCGGTTCCCCCTCGCGCCGGCGCCCGCGTACGTCTTCGTCGCGGGCGGCATCGGGATCACACCGATCCTGCCGATGCTGCGGGCGGTCCAGGACCACGCGGAGTGGCGGCTGCTGTACGGCGGCCGGTCGCGCGCGTCGATGCCGTTCCTGGAGGAGATCGGGAAGCTGCGCGGCGGCCGGGTCACCGTCGTGGCCGAGGACGAGGACGGACGGCCCGATCTCGACGCGCTGTTCGCGGACGTGCCGGCGGGCGCGGCCGTCCACTGCTGTGGCCCCGAGGGGCTGATGGAGGCGGTCGGACGCCGACTGCCCGACGGTGCGGCGCTGCACCTGGAGCGGTTCACGCCGGGCACCTCCGCCGAGGGCAACGGCGCCTTCGAGGTCGAACTGCGCCGCAGCGGACGTACGGTGAGCGTCGCCGCCGACACCACCGTGCTCGCCGCCGTACGCGCCGAACTGCCCGACACCGCCTACTCCTGCGAGCAGGGATTCTGCGGAACCTGCCAACAGCGCGTGCTGGAAGGGGAGATCGAGCACCGCGACGAACTGCTCACCGACACGGAGCGTGGTGACTCGATGCTGATCTGTGTGTCGCGGGCGCTCGGTGATCGCCTCGTGTTGGACATGTGAACGACCATGGCCGGACCGGCCCGTTCGGGGCCGGATCCGATCGGTAAGGTGTTCGTATGACAACCGGGGTACGCCGCAGGATGGGTGTCGAGGAGCGGCGGCAGCAGTTGATCGGCGTGGCCCTCGACCTCTTCAGCCGACGCTCACCCGACGAGGTCTCCATCGACGAGATAGCCTCGGCCGCGGGTATCTCACGGCCGTTGGTCTACCACTACTTCCCCGGCAAACTCAGCCTGTACGAGGCGGCGTTGCAGCGCGCCTCGGACGATCTCGCGAGCCGTTTCGTGGAGCCGCACGAGGGCCCCCTGGGCTCGCGGCTGCTGCGGGTCATGCGCCGCTTCTTCGACTTCGTGGACGACCACGGGCCCGGTTTCTCGGCGTTGATGCGCGGCGGTCCCGCGGTCGGCTCTTCCAAGACCAACGCGCTTGTCGACGCGGTGCGGCAGGCCGCCTACGTCCAGATCCTGTCGCATCTGAAGGTCGAGGACCCGCCCGCCCGCCTGGAGCTGGTGATCCGCTCCTGGATCTCGCTCGTCGAGTCGACGGCGCTGATCTGGCTGGACGGGCGGCGGATTCCGCGCGGCGAGCTGGAGGTGCAGCTCGTGCAGGACTTCGCGGCGCTGGCCGCGGTGAGCGCCACGCAGGACAAGGAGCTGGGCGAGCTGCTGCGCCGGGCGCTCAAGGGCGACCCGGGCGACGGGCCGTTCACCGACCTCGCCGTCCGGTTGATCGCGCTGGCCTCACCCCCGGCCGCCGCATAGCGGTTACTGCACGTACTTCCGGTACGACGGGTCGAGCTCGCGCACCTCGGCGGACACGTGCAGCGTGCGCCCGTCGGTGGGTTCGACGTGCTTGCGCAGCAGCTCAAGGGTGGCCTCGGTGAGCTTCGCCTTGGTCTCCTCGGTGCGGCCGGCCAGCAGGGCGAGCGTGACATGCACGATGGCGTGCGCGTCCGGGTCCGCCTCCGCTCCCACCACCTCGTCCTCGGTGCGCAGCGTCCGCGTCTTGCACGCCTCGATCTTCGCGGCGGCGGTCTCGACGACCACCGGGTGCAGCGCGAGGGCGAAGGCGCGCCAGTCGACGTGGTCGAGAGCCGGGGAATGCTCGACGGTGATGTTCGGCATGGGCACTCCTGTTCTAGGGTTTCCCGGTCACCCTAGCCGCAGCGCCAGCAGTGCGATGTCGTCCTCGCGGTCCCGGCCGAAGCAGTCGAGCAGGGTGTCGCAGAGGGCGTCCAGGCTGGGCAGGGCGCCGGTGGCGGCGGCGCGGAGGTGCTCCATCGAGACCGCCAGATCGGTGCCCCGGGTCTCGATCAGGCCGTCGGTGACCATGAGGAGCCGGTCGGTGGGTTCGAGGAACAGCTCCGTGGGCGACGGGTGGGGCAGGCCCACACCGAGCAGCGGGCCGGCGGCCTTGGAGTAGTCGGCGCCCCCGTTGTCCCGGATGATCAGCGGCGGGATGTGGCCGGCGTTGGCGATGCGGGTGCGTCCGGTGGCGGGGTCGACCAGGACCAGGCAGACGGTCGTGGTGATGCCGGGGTGGTAGCGCTGGAGCATCCGGTCGAGGCGCTCGGCGAGCACGGCCGGGTCGCTCTCCTCGACGCTGTAGGCGCGCAGCGCGTGCCTGATCTCCACCATGACGGTGGCCGCCTCCAGCGAGTGCCCGACGACGTCGCCGACCGCGGTGAGCACGCCCTCGCCGGTGCGCAGGGCCGCGTAGAAGTCGCCGCCGATCTCGGTCTCCGCGGACGCGGGCACATACCGGACCACGACGTCGACGCCCGGCAGTTCGGGCAGCCGGTGCGGCTGGGGCAGGAAGCTGTGCTGGAGGGTGAGCGCGACGTGCCGTTCGACCTGGTACATGAGCAGCGGTTCGGCGGCGAGCGCGGTGGCCTCGGCGAGCCGGGCCAGCAGGGCCTCGTCCTCGGGACTGACCCGGCGCATCCCGCGGGTGGGCGTGGCGAGGCACACGGAGGCCCGGCCTTCCTGGATGGGGATCAGCGCCAGGCGGGCGTCGTGCTGCACGCCCGGCCGGAAGAACCCGGCCGGCCACAGCGGCGCGGGCACCGTGGTGATCTGGACGCCCGACTGCCCCCGGGTGAGCCGTCGGAGCAGTCCGGCCACGGACCGGTGGGCGCCCTCGTCGGGCATCGCGAGCGAGGTGCGGTCCCGTGAGGTGCCGCGGTACAGCTCGTCGTCCGGGCCGAGGACGAAGACGGCGGCGGGAGAGCCGGTGAGCCGCGCGGCGCCGTCGGCGGCGGCGTCGGCGAGTTCCTGCGGGGAGCGCGCCGTCTGGATGGCGACGACCGTCTCCGCCAGCCGGGTCAGCCGCCGTGCCAGCGCCTGGTCGTCGGCCCTGAGACGGGCGGCGCGCACCGCGGCCCGGACCACCGCGTCGATCTCCTCGGGCTCGGCGGGCACCGTCAGATACGCCTCGCCGCCCACGTCGAGGCCCCGGCAGCGGTCACCCGCGTCCACGGCGGCGGCCGAGAAGTGCACGACGGGCAGGCCGGCCATGTGGGGCCGGGCCTTGAGCCGACGGCACAGTTCGAAGCCGCTCATGTCCGGCAGGTCCACATCGACGAGCGCCACGTCGGGCAGGGTGCCCTTGCGCAGCCGTACGTCGAGTTCGACGAGCGCCTCGGAGCCGCTGGCGACCGGGATCACCTGGTGACCGGCGCGGCGCAGCACGGCGCTCATGGCGTACCGACTGGCCGCCACATCGTCCACGACCAGCACGGTCGTGTCTGTCCGCTTGCCGTTGACTTCCATCTGCCAGCCCTTGGACACGCCGGTGGGGCAGACCGGGTTCGAGGTCTGCCCCACCAAGGTAATGCCCTTTCAGGAGGTCCGGGAGAATACCGCCACAGTGCGCCCCGGAACGGCGAACGTGCCCGTTTTCCCCTCGTAAGAGGAGGATTTGACGATAGGGTCGGCGCCCGCCGCCTGCACCGGGTGCAGCGCGTACGCCGTCCCGGCCAGGGCGCCGACCGTCTGCTCCTGTGCCTTGGGAGTCGCGTTGAAGACGACGACGAGGTCGCCGAGTTCCATCGTGATCACGCCGGGCGTCTCGTCCTTGCCGGACAGCGGGAAGGAGAGCTTCGACTGCACCTGCCCGGCGGTGGACAGCGAGAAGACGCTCTCGGTCGTACGGATCCGCTCCAGGTCCTGGTACGCGGCCGAGCTGCCCTCGATCTGCGGGCATCCCACCTTGACGGTGCTCAACAGGGGTGTGGCGTAGGGCCACTTGGACGCGTTGTCGGCCGCCATCGGCAGTCCGCGTCCGAAGCCGTTGCCGTCCCGGCAGTCCCAGTGGATGGCGTTGAACCAGTCGCCGCTGTCGAACGAGTTGCGGTCGAGGGACTTGGAGCGCAGCAGGTCGGAGCCCGCCTGGGAGAGCGACGGGCCCTGGGAGAGGGCGGCGGTCGCCATGGCGAGGACCTGCATCCGCGCCCGGTCGTCCGCGCCGGTCGTGGCGGGCAGCTTGTAGGTGAGGGCGTCGTACAGGGACTCGTTGTCGTGCGCGTCGGCGTACGCGAGGGCGTCACCCGGTGCCGCCGCGTATCCGGCGGGCTGACCGTTGTAGTCGACCTCGGAGCCCTTGACCTCCTTGCCGTCGGTGTCGGTGAAACGGTAGGTGGCGAGGTTGCCGCTGAGCCCGATCTTGATGAGGTCCTGGTAGTGCAGCAGCCGGGCCTTCTGTTCGGCCGAAGTGCCGTTGGCCGTAGAGGAGTTGGGGTCGGTGTACAACCCCGAGGCGAAGCCCTGGACGCCGGGGTCGGAGTCGAAGGGGCTGCCGCCGCGCACCGCGTCACGCGCCCGGTCGGAGAAGGTCGCGATGCCCGTGCCGGCCATGTTCTTCTGGGTGGCCTGCACGAAGCGGGCGTCGTCGGCGACCTCGCCGAAGTTCCAGCCCTCCCCGTACAGGATGATCTTCTTTCCGTCGACCCCGTCCTTCGCGAGGCTCAGCGCGTCCAGGGCCTTGCGGACCGCCAGGATGTTGGCCTTGGGGTGGTGCCCCATGAGGTCGAAGCGGAAGCCGTCGACCTTGTACTCCTTGGCCCAGGTGACGATCGAGTCCACCACCAGCTTGCCCATCATGGAGTTCTCGGTGGCCGTGTTCGCACAGCAGGTGGAGTTGGCGACGGACCCGTCCGCGAGGAGCCGCTGGTAGTAGCCGGGCACGATCCTGTC
This sequence comes from Streptomyces sp. NPDC111507, assembly GCF_055638955.1. Lineage (NCBI taxonomy): Bacteria > Bacillati > Actinomycetota > Actinomycetes > Kitasatosporales > Streptomycetaceae > Streptomyces > Streptomyces sp. NPDC111507. The sequence goes on from NZ_JBVKBU010000001.1 coordinate 571,429, forward strand.
GAGCACGGAGGTGTCGGCCTGACCGCTGGCGGCCGTGTGGTTGTAGACGACGTCCATGACGACCCGAAGACCGTCCTCGTTCAGCGACTTGACCATCTGGCGGAACTCGACCGTTCGGCCGGTGCCGTCCGGGTCGCTCGCGTACGAGCCCTCCGGGACCGTGTAGTGGTACGGGTCGTAGCCCCAGTTGTAGGCGTCCTTCGCGGCGATCGCGGCGACGCACTCCTGCTGCTTCTGGGAGTCGGCGGGGTAGGAGGCGAGGTCGCAGCCGGTGGTCGCCTGCTCGGACTTCTTCTCGGGGACGGTGGCGATGTCGAAGGCGGGCAGGAGGTGGACGTACGAGGTGCCGGACGCGGCGAGGGCCCGCAGGTGCCTGGACCCGTCGCTGTTCTTGTCGGTGAAGGCGAGGTAGGTGCCCTGGTCCTTCGCCGGGACGGTCTTGTCCGCCACCGAGAAGTCCCGGATGTGCAGCTCCTGGATCTGGGCGTCCCGCAGCGGCACGGCCTTGGGCTTCTTCAGGGAGGACCAGCCGCTCGGGGCGAGGGACTTGTCCTTCAGGTCGACGACGAGACTGCGCTCGGAGTCGGCGGTGAGGGCGAGCGAGTACGGGTCGGTGACCTTGTTGGTGACGACCTTGCGGACGGTGGGCGCCCACACCTTCACGACGTACTGGTAGGGCTTGTTCCGCCAGGACTTCGCGCCGGTGACGGACCAGACGCCGGTCGTGTCGTTCCTCCTCATGGCGACCGTGGAGCCGTCGAGCTCCAGCGCCACGCTCTGCGCGGTCGGCGCCCACACGGCCAGCGTGGGACGACCGTCACGGAACGTCGGACCCAGCTGTGCCTCGGTCGCGTCGTACAGATCGTCCAGTACGCCGGCGATCTGGACGCCGGTCGCCGCGAGCACGGCGCCGTTCGCGGCCCGCTGGGAGGCGACGATCTGACCGTTCAGGGCCTCCTTCACCCGGCCCCGGTCGCGCGGGTCGACGGACCAGGCGGTGTAGTCCTTGAGGTGCGGGAACGCGGCTTTCTGGGCGTCGGTGAGGGTCGTCTTGGAAAGCCGGAGCCAGCGCTCGTCGTCGCTGGTCAGCGTCCCGTCCTTGACCGCGATCGAGCCGTCGTGGGAGTACAGCAACTGGGTGGAGGCCGCGGCCTCGGAGCCGTTCCAGGCGACCGTGTTCCGGTCGATCCAGACCGCCTTGGAGGTGGTCAGGTCGAGCGCGGCCGCGCTGCCCGCGGGCTGCGGGAGCAGATACTTCTCCTGCCCGTTCACCAGCCACACCTCGTGGCCGTTCGCGGTGAGGTCGAGCGACTGGTCGGTCGGGAGGTCCTTCTCGTCGCCCTTGTGGAGGATGTAACTGAGGCTGGTGGCACCCGCGGTGAGCGGCACCTCGAAGACGGCGCCATAGGCGTCGGTCTTGACCGGTTCGAGGGGCTTGGACCAGTCCGTGGGTGTCGCGGCTCCGGTCCAGACGTGCAGTCCCCAGCCGGTGTAGTCGCCGTCGGCGCGGTGGTAGTGCAGTACGGCCTTGGTCGTGTCCTGCGCCGGGTAGTCGGGCCGCTGGGTCTGTACGGCGTCCTTGCCCTGCTCGACCCAGACCTCGCCCGTCTTGGTGACGTCGATCGTGCGGTCGGTGGCGACGTCCTTGTTGCCGTCCTTGTCGATGACGAGGAAGCCGACACTGGAGGCGCCTGGCTTCAACTTGACGTAGGCGAAGGCACCGTAGGCGTCCCGGCCGATGAAGTCGTGGCCGGCGGGCCAGGTCGTCGACTCGCCGTCGGCGAGGTCGCCCCAGGCGTACAGCCGCCAGTCGGTGTAGTCGCCGTCGGTGCGCTTGTAGTGGACGACCGCGTAGTCGCGCGAGGAGGCGGTGGGGACTTCGGGGGCGGGCGGGGTCCCGGTGGTGCTCGTGGCCGTCGCACTCGCGGTCCGCCCGGCCGAGTCGACGACCACCGCCTTGTAGCGCAGGGCGGTTCCAGCGGGTACGTCCTTGCCGATGACCTGGGTGACCTTGTACGGGGCGTGGTCGGCGGAGCCGAGCGTCCGCCACTTCCCGTCTCCGACCTGGGCGGCGAAGACGACACGGTCGAGCGAGCCGCCGGTGACGTCGGCGCCGAGCTCGACGGTGCCGGTGGCGCCCGCGTCCGGCGCCTTCAGGGTGAGCGAGGGCTTCGCGGCGGGGGCGCCGAGCGGGCGGGCCGCCTTGAGGACGACCGCGGAACCCGCCGGGACAGTGACGGTGACGTTCTTGCCGGCGTCACTCGTCAGCCGGGACGAGGTCCCGTAGATCCCCTGGAAGGTCATGTCGGCGGAGCCGGTCGCGAAGGTCGCCGTCTTCGCCTCGCCCGCGTTGTTGAGGGCGACGAGGTACTCGGTCTTGTTGCCGCCCGTACGGGAGAAGGCGTAGATGCCCGCCCCGTCGGCCGCGTACCGCTCTGTCTGCACCCCGTCCGCGAGGGCCGGGTTGTCCTTGCGCAGCTTCGAGAGAGCGGCGATCTCCTTGTAGAGCGGCGCACTCGTGTCGTAGGCGTCGCTCGCGTGCGTGCGGTCGGTGCCGAGCTCGTCGTCGTCGAGGTAGTCGGCGACCTTGGAGGCGAACATCGTCTGGCGGGCGTCCTTGTCGCCGCCCGCACCGGTGAAGCCCTGCTCGTCGCCGTAGTAGACGACCGGGTTGCCGCGGCTGAGGAACATCAGTTCGTTGGCGAGCTCGTCCTTCTTCACCAGCTCGGCATCGGTGGCCTTCGGGTTGTCCTGGTTCAGGAAGTATCCGATGCGGCCCATGTCGTGGTTGCCGAGGAAGGTGACCTGCTCGTACGCGTTGGCCTTGTCGGTCGTGTACTTGTAGTCGTCATCGAAGACCGAGGCGAGCTTCTTGGCGCTGCCGCCCTGGGAGGCGTACGAGCGTGCCGCGTCCTGGAAGGGGAAGTCGAGGGTGGCGTCGAGCCGGCCCTGGGTGACGTACGGGGAGGTGATCGACGTGTCGGCGGAGTAGACCTCGCCGAACATGAAGAAGTTCTTCCGGCCCCGCTCGGCCGCGTACGCGTCGAGCGCGGTGGCCCACTGCGTCCAGAACTCCATGTCCACGTGCTTCACGGTGTCGATCCGGAAGCCGTCGACGCCGAAGTCCCTGACCCACTTCTCGTAGATCTTCTCCATGCCGCTGACGACCTCGGGACGCTCGGTCCACAGGTCGTCCAGGCCGGAGAAGTCGCCGTAGGTGGTGGACTCGCCGGCATAGGTGGAGTCGCCGCGGTTGTGGTACATCGTCGGGTCGTTGAGCCAGGACGGCACCTTGGCGTTCTTCTTGGCGGCGGGCACGACGGGCGTACGGGGGAAGGACCCGGCGCCCACGGACGGGAACCCGGCGCCTGCCGCCGCGTAGTCGGCGTCGTCGAAGGGCTTCCCGTCCTTGGTCAGATACGGGAAGGCACCCTTGGAGAGGTAGTCGTAGGACTTCTGCTCATAGTCGACGACGTCGGCGGTGTGGTTGGTGATGACGTCGAAGAAGACCTTCATACCCTTGGCATGCGCCTTGGAGATGAGGGTCGCGAGGTCCTTGTTGGTGCCGAAGTGCGGGTCGACCTGGGTGAAGTCCGTGATCCAGTAACCGTGGTACCCGGCCGAGGCGTTGCTGCCCTCGCCCTGCACGGGCTGGTTCTTGAAGATCGGCGCCATCCAGATGGCGGTGGTGCCGAGCTTCTTGATGTAGTCGAGCTTGCTGGTCAGCCCCTTCAGGTCGCCGCCCTGGTAGAAGCCCTTGTCCGTGGGGTCGTACCCGGTGGCGAGGCGCGAACCGGTCAGCCCGCCCCGGTCGTTGGACGTGTCGCCATTGGCGAAACGATCCGGCATCACGAAGTAGAACTGCTCGCGGGTGTCGTCGTGCCGGGCCGGCTCGGCGGCGAGCTTCGCGTCCGAGGGCGGCGCGGGCGGGGTCTGCGCCCGCGCCGCGATCGGCTGGAGGAACGCTGCCGCGAGTGCGGTCACGGCGACGGCGGCGATTCTTCGCCGGGGTGGGGTGCGGCGGCGCGCCCCGGGCGTCGGCCATCTCGGTATCAGGGCCACAGGCGTGAACTCCTAGTGAATACGGCTCAAAACGGCTCGTTTGGGACCGGCTTGACCGAGACACGGCCTCGATGCCGGGCGACCGGCGCGACGGTATCGCCCACGCAAGCTTTACAGCAAGAGTCTTGAAACTCTGAGCAAGAACTTTCAGTGCCAGGTGTCGCTGACGCTGTAACCCGTTCCCGAGCCGGTGCTGTAGGCGCGGTTGGCGCCGGACTCCCACGTCACGTTTCCGGAGGAGTCCTTCTTGATGTACTTGTACGCGAACGACGTCGACTTGGGCACGATGACCAGTCGGCCCCAGTACGGGTACGACGCCGAGGACAGCGGGATCGCGTCGGCGGTGTTCCAGGAGCCGAGGGAGGGGAGGGAACCGACGACGTACACGTTGGTGCCGTAGTCGGTGGTGGCGTTGACTCCGAAGGTCACGTCCGTGGCGTCGGCGTCGGCCACGTTCCAGGAGTTGTCGACCTGGACCGCCGAAGTACCCGTCGTGAGAGCCCGGTTGGCGTTGGACTCCCAGGTGACGTTTCCGGACGAGTCCTTCTTTATGTACTTGTACTCGATGCTCGTGCTCGCCGGGACGGAGACGTCGGCCTTCCAGATCGGGTAGCCCGACGACGACAGCTTCACCGCGTTCGCCGTGTTCCAGCTGCCCAGCGCGGCGACCGAACCGACCACGTACACATCGGTGCCGGTGGTGGTGGAGGCGTACTCGTCGAAGGTCGCGGTGACGCTGGTGGAACCACCGCCGCCTCCGCCCCCACCGTCTCCGCCGCAGTTCACCGTGCAGACGTAGTCCGGGTCGTAGAAGGCGACCGCCGACTTCGCGGGCACGGTCAGGGAGGCCTTGCCGCCCGTGACGGTGACGGTGGTCGCGCCACCGTCGATCACGTTCGGGTACGTCCCGTCGGCCAGGCCCGTCGTGTACGTGTACGTGCTGGCGCCGGTGCTGTTGTTGAGGGCGACGAAGCCCGCGCCACCCCTGCCGAAGCCGATGACGTTCGAGGACGGGGACTGCCAGTTGGCGACCGCGTAGCCGCTCGCCGCGTTGTGCCAGCCGATCATGCCGGAGACCGCGGTGTTGCGGTCGAGGCAGTACCAGCCGCTCGCGCAGGTGGTGTCGGTGACGAAACCGGCGGAGTTCGGCGGGGCCTCGTCGCTCTGGCTGAAGGTCCAGCCGGAGTAGACGGACGGGCGGCCGTAGCCCCGGGCCAGCTGGAAGACGTTGGCGAGGACCGCGGTGTCGCCGTCCTTGTAGCTGAGCGAGTATCCGTTGCGCTCGGTGTCGTGGTTGGTGACGAAGGTGTTGGAGTTGGCCTCGGCCGTCAGGCCCCAACTGCTCCCGAAGCTGGACAGGTTGGCGATGTCGCCCTGGAACTGGGACTTCATCTGCGCGGCGAAGGTGAAGTCGAGGACGTCACCGGTGCCGTAGTACTCGTCCTGCGCGGGCGGGGTGCCGGGGTAGATCTCCTGGGTGATGTAGGGCGCCGTGCCGGAGGTCGTGGTGTGCAGTCCTGCGACGATGGCGCTCAGGTCGGCGGCGTCGATGTGCTTGGCCGCGTCGACACGGAAGCCGTCGACACCCAGGTCGATCTGCTGGTTGAGGAAGCCGATGATCTTCGTGCGGACGCCGCTCTCGGCGGTGTCCAGGTCGGGCAGGCCGAGCAGTTCGCAGTGCTGGACCTCGTACCGGTCGGACCAGTTGGAGATGGTTTTCGTGCAGTCGTCGCTGTCGGCGGGGTCGTAGTCGGGGGTGTCGTACTTGTTGGTGATGACCGTGCCGTTGTAACCGGTGCCCGTCTGGGCGGCGGTGTGGTTGATCACGGCGTCCGTGTAGACCTTGATGCCGGCCGCGTGACACGTGTCGACCATGGTCTTGAACTGGGCCGCGGTGCCGAAGCGGCTGTTCAGGTTGTAGGCGTAGGGCTGGTAGACGTCCCACCAGTAGTAGTTCGTCTGCTTCAGCGACTCCGCGGGCGGGGCGACCTGGACCGCCCCGTAGCCGGCCGGGTCGAGCACGTTCGTGCACTCGGCGGCGACCGACTTCCAGTTCCACTCCCACAGGTTGGCGATCACATCGCCGTTGGGGATACCGGTGTCGGAGACGGCGGCGTGGGCAGCCGGGGCGGGCAGCGCGGCGGCTCCGCCGAGGGCCAGCAGTCCGGCTGTGGCCAGGGGTAACGCCCGTGATCTGATCCAGCGCATGACGGCAACTCCTTGCGGGGGAGGGAGGTGCGGGAACGCGGGCAACTGGGGTCCTGGGGAGTCAAGTTGACCGCGATGCGAGAGTGAGCGCGGCCAAGTGGTCGCGTCAATACACGCGTTGGAAGTTCTTTCGACATCTTGCTGAAACCCGAACCAACGGATAGCTTCCGTTTCCCCCACCCGCACGACGAAGTGCAGGAGCACCCGCATGGCAGGAAACATGGCCAGGAAAACACTTGCCGCCTCGTTCGCCCTCGCGGCGGGCCTGGCGGTCTCGGTGGCCCTCCCCCCAGGTGTCGCGGCGGCTTCCCCGCCGGGCACGAAGGACGTCACCGCCGTTCTGTTCGAGTGGAAGTTCGACTCGGTCGCCAAGGAATGCACCAACACGCTGGGGCCGGCCGGTTACGGCTACGTCCAGGTCTCGCCACCCGCCGAGCACATACAGGGCTCGCAGTGGTGGACCTCGTACCAGCCCGTGAGCTACCGGATCGCGGGGCGGCTCGGTGACGCGACCGCCTTCCAGAACATGATCAACACCTGTCACGCGGCAGGCGTGAAGGTCGTGGCGGACACGGTCGTCAACCACATGGCGGCGGGTTCCGGCACCGGCACCGGCGGCTCTTCCTACACGAAGTACAACTACCCGGGCCTGTACTCCTCGTACGACATGGACGACTGCACGGCGACGGTCAGCGACTACACCAATCGCGCCAACGTCCAGAACTGCGAGCTCGTCGGGCTCGCCGACCTGGACACCGGCGAGGAGTACGTCCGCAAGACCATCGCCGGATACATGAACAGCCTGCTCGGGTACGGCGTGGACGGCTTCCGCATCGACGCGGCCAAGCACATCCCGGCGACCGACCTCGCCAACATCAAGTCGCGGCTGACCAATCCGTCGGTGTACTGGAAGCAGGAGGTCATCTACGGCGCCGGGGAGGCGGTCCAGCCGACCGAGTACACCGGCAACGGCGACGTGCAGGAGTTCCGGTACGCCTACGACCTCAAGCGCGTCTTCAACAACGAGAACCTCGCCTACCTGAAGAACTACGGCGAGGGCTGGGGCTATATGAGCAGTTCCGTCGCGGGCGTCTTCGTCGACAACCACGACACCGAGCGCAACGGTTCGACGCTGAACTACAAGGACGGGGCGAACTACACCCTCGCGAACGTCTTCATGCTCGCCTACCCGTACGGCGCCCCGGACATCAACTCCGGCTACGAGTGGTCGGACGTGGACGCCGGCCCGCCCAACGGCGGCACGGTCAACGCCTGTTGGCAGGACGGCTGGAAGTGCCAGCACGCCTGGCCGGAGATCAAGTCGATGGTCGCCTTCCGCAACGCCACCCGGGGCCAGTCGGTCACCGACTGGTGGGACGACGGCAACGACGCGATCGCCTTCGGCCGCGGCGCCAAGGGGTACGTGGCCATCAACCACGAGTCGGGCTCGCTGACCCGGACCTATCAGACATCCCTCGCGTCGGGGACTTACTGCAATGTCCAGAACAACACCAGCGTCACGGTGAACGGCTCCGGGCAGTTCACGGCGACCCTCGGCGCGAACACGGCGCTGGCGCTCTACGCGGGCAAGACCAGCTGCTGACCGGCCTCCGCGAGCCGTGCGGAAGGCCGTACGAGAGCCCGCACCGAAAGCGCCGTATCGGACATACCCGATACGGCGCTTTCCTCTTTGCGACCTCTTTGCGACACCTTGCGGTAACGGGAACGTCACGCTTGCGGGATCTTGCGGAAATTTCCTTGCAACGTCTTTCGCAAGGACTTGCAGCGCTGTTAGTTTCCTCCCCAGCCCGGCGGCCGTCGATGGGACAGACGGCACCCGCGGTCCTCCCAAGGGAAGATCCGGGCAAACCCTCTTCTAGGAGTTCATATGCGACGTGGCATATCGATCGCCGCCGCGGTGACCGTCATCGCGCTGACCGCGACCGCCTGTGGTGGTTCCGACGACAACTCGTCGAGCAAGCCGAAGGCCGCAGGCGACATTTCCGGGACGATCACGTACTGGGACACATCGGACGCGGCGACCGAAGCCCCGACGTACAAGGCTCTCATCAAGAAGTTCGAGGCCAAGTACCCGAAGATCAAGGTGAACTACCAGAGCGTCCCGTTCAGCGACGTCGAGCAGAAGTTCAAGTCGGCGGCGAAGAGTGGCAAGGGCGCCCCGGACGTCGTCCGCACCGACGTCGGCCTGATGGCCGAGTACGCCTCGCTCGGTTACATCGCCCCCCTCGACGGCACGATCGCGCTGAAGGACACCTCGGACTTCAACTCGGGCCCGCTGAACACCACCAAGTACAACGGCAAGACGTACGGCGTCCCCTCGGTCACCGACACCCTGGGTCTCCTCTACAACAAGGACCTCCTGAAGAAGGCCGGCATCGCGCAGCCGCCGACCACCTGGGACGAGTTCATCTCCGACTCGAAGACCATCAAGAAGAAGACCGGGGCGTACGGCACCTACCTCAACCCGGACTCGTACTTCCTGCTCCCGCTGCTCTACAGCAACAACGCGGACATGGCCGACACCTCGGCCAAGAAGATCACCATCTCCGACGCCAACGCCGTCACCGCGATCACCACGGCGAAGAAGATCCAGGACGAGGCGTCGATGAAGGTCGACTACGCCAACGCCTACCAGAACATGCAGACGGCGTTCAAGACCGGCAAGGTCGCCATGCTGGTCCAGGGTCCCTGGTCGGTCAGCGAGGACCTGAGCGGCAGCGCCTTCAAGGGCAAGGAGACCAACCTCGGCTACGCGCCCGTCCCGGCCGGCCCCGGTGGCAAGGCCCAGGCGCCGACCGGCGGTCACAACCTCGCGGTCTACCAGGGCTCCAAGAACCTGGACGCCGGGTACCTCTTCACCCAGTTCATGACCTCGACCGACAGCCAGGTCGAGATCGCCAAGGGCACCGGCACGCTGCCGACCCGCAAGTCGGCGTACACGGCCGAGGTCACGGCGGACGCCAAGATCGCCGGCTTCAAGCCGATCCTGGAGCAGACCGCCCGTCCGCGCGTCGCGCTGCCGCAGGTCGGCTCGCTCTTCACGCCGCTCGCGCAGAACTACGTGAAGATCCTCCAGGGCGGCGAGGACGTCAAGACCGGTCTCGACGCCACCGCCAAGGAGTTCCAGAAGCTCCTGCCCGGCTACACCATCGGCTGACCGGGCAACCCCTGATCCACCGGTAACCGAAGAACGCGCAGCCCCGGGGAACGTTTTCCCCGCTGCCGCCCCGAATGGGGCTCCCCCGGGGCTGCGGTCACCGGTTCCCTCAGGACCACCGGCCCCACCGGCCCCCGGACCCACCAGGCCCCGGAACCCCGGATCCCGGACCCACCAGGACCCGGACCCGGATCCCCGGACCCCGGGTCCACCAGGGCCCCAGGGGTTGACCAGACCCCGAGTCCCGGATCCCGGACCCACCGGACCCTGGACCCCGGATCCACCAGACCCCCAGGGCCCTGGCCCCGCGGTCGACCGAGTCCCGGATCCCGGATCCGCAGGCCCGGGACTCTGGACCTTGGGCCCGCCGGATCCCTGGATCCATCAGGCCCGGACTCCGGACCCCGGACCCACCGGATCCCGGGCCCACCGGCCCCCGGACAACCCCGGACCCACGGCCCCCGTACTCCGGGGCCTGGGCCTGGGCCTGGGCCCACCGGATCCCGGGCCCCTGGACCCGGGTTGACCAGACCCCCAGCCCCTCACACTCCCCGGATCCCGGGTCCACCCGCCCCTGGACCCCTGATCCACCAGACCACCAGACCCCGGCCCACGGACCTCTGGACCCAGGACCCACCAGCCCCCAGACCTCGGATCCACCGGACCCCGGACCCCAGGCCCACGGACCCACCAACCCCCGGACAACCACGGACCCACCGGCCCCCGGACCCACGGCCCCCCGGACTCCGGGGCCTGGGCCCACCGAGCCCCGGGTCCACGGGGCCACGGGGCCACCGGGGTCGCCAGACCCCGGGGCACCAGATCTCCCCCGCCCCAGACCTCCGCATTTCCGCCGCGAAAGAGCCGATGAGGATGACGACCGCAGCGAGCACCGAGAAGACCGATCAGCCAGCGCCCGGCGAGAACGCCGCGCGCCCCCCACGCGTTTCGGCGCTCCGGCGGTCCTGGGACAAGTACTGGTACGCCTGGGCCATGGTGACCCCGGTCGCCATCGTCCTCACCGTCCTCGTCCTGTATCCGCTCGGGTACGGCGTCTACCAGTCGCTGACCGACGCCAACGAGTCGAACGTGGCGTCCACCATCGGCGCCTTCCACCGCCCGGCCACGTACAAGTTCGTGGGCCTCGACAACTACTGGCACGTGCTGTCGGGCGCGGACAGCGACTTCTACCCGCGCCTGTGGTGGACGATCATCTGGACCGTGGTCGGCGTGGGGGTGATGGTCGGCCTCGGCATGGGCCTCGCGGTGCTCCTCAACCGCAAGGTCCGCTTCCGGGGCTTCTACCGCGCGATGCTGATCCTGCCGTGGGCGGTTCCGTCGTTCATCGGCGTCTTCGCCTGGCGGCTGATGCTCAACTCCCAGTACGGCGTCTTCAACGAGATCATCACCGCGTTCGGCCTGCCGGCCCAGGACTGGCTCGGCACCCCGCTCGCCCAGAAGGTCGCCGTCATCATGGTGAACGTGTGGGTCGGCGTCCCCTTCAACATGGTCGCGATCCTGGGCGGTCTGCAGTCCATCCCCAAGGAGCTGTACGAGGCCGCCGAGATGGACGGCGCCTCCCCCTGGCAGCGATTCGTGAACGTCACCTTGCCCGGCCTGCGTCCGGTGACCAACACCGTGATCCTGCTGGGCTGCATCTGGACGTTCAACATGTTCAACATCATCTACCTGCTGCTGGGCAACAACACGAGCGGCGACGCCGACATCCTCGTCACCTTCGCCTTCCGCAAGGCGTTCACCGGCGTCTCGGACTACGCGGGCGCGGCGACGTACGGGATCATCATCCTCGCCCTCCTGCTGGCCTTCTCGACCTTCTACCGCCGCAGCACCCTGAAGTCCGAGCAGGCGTAAGGAGCCCTCGCCATGACCGCAGCAACCCACGAGTCCTCCGCGACCGCCCCCGCCGGCCGGTCCGCCGTGGCCACCCCCCGCAAGGTGCGCGGCCGCGAGGAACGCAGCCTCGGCTCCTCGATCGCCCTGCACGGCACGCTGATCGTCGCCACGGTGATCGCGGCCTTCCCGGTGATGTGGATCCTGTTCATCTCGCTCGGCCCGAAGAACGCCTGGCAGCAGCCGAGCGAGGTGTTCTCGCACCTCAGCCTGCACAACTACAGCGATGTGCTGTCCCAGACGGACCTGCCGAAGTGGTTCCTGAACACCGTCGTCGTGGCGGGCGGCACCACCGTGCTCGGCGTCTTCCTCGCGGCGACCGCCGGATACGCCGTGTCCCGGATGAAGTTCCCCGGCAGCAGGCAGCTGATGTGGACCTTCCTGGTCACGCAGATGTTCCCCAGTATCGTGCTGATCGTGCCGCTTTACCTGCTTATGTCCGAGCTGAACCTGCTGGACAACTACCTCGGTCTGATCCTGGCGTACGCGACGACGGCGGTGCCGTTCTGCGCCTGGATGATGAAGGGGTACTTCGACACCATTCCCAAGGAGATAGACGAGGCGGGCCGGGTCGACGGGCTCACCCCGTTCGGCACGTTCTGGCGGCTGATCGTGCCGCTGGCCAAGCCGGGCCTCGCGGTGACCGCGTTCTACAGCTTCCTCACCGCCTGGGGCGAGGTCGCGTACGCCACGCAGTTCATGCAGTCCGACCACTACACGCTCGCCGTCGGCATCCGCACCTTCGCGCAGGACCAGCGGCCCGACTGGGCGTGGACCTCGGCCACGGCGATCATCATCACCCTTCCGGCGGCCCTCGTCTTCATGCTGGTGCAGCGCAGCCTGGTCTCCGGTCTGACGGCCGGAGGCACGAAATCCTGACGGCCCGCCCGCACTTAGCGGCCCCCTCGTACTCAGCAAGCGCCTCCGTCGTTCCCCCCGCACCCCTAAGGGAATCCATGACCCAGCACGTCACCGACGCACTCCCCACCGACGCCTCCTCCGCCGCCTCCGGGCGCCGGGAGTGGTGGCGCGACGCGGTCATCTACCAGGTCTATCCGCGCAGCTTCGCGGACGGCAACGGCGACGGCATGGGTGACCTGCCGGGCGTCCGGGCCCGGCTCCCGTACCTGAAGGAACTCGGCGTCGACGCGGTGTGGCTGTCCCCCTTCTACGCCTCCCCGCAGGCGGACGCGGGCTACGACGTGGCCGACTACCGCGCGGTGGACCCGATGTTCGGCAACCTCACGGACGCCGACGACCTGGTGCGGGACGCGCACGGGCTGGGGCTGCGGGTGATCGTCGACCTGGTGCCCAACCACTGCTCGGACCATCACGAGTGGTTCAAGCAGGCGCTGCGCGAGGGCCCGGGTTCGCCGATCCGGGAGCGCTTCCACTTCCGTCCCGGCAAGGGGGAGGACGGCGAACTGCCCCCCAACGACTGGGAGTCCATCTTCGGCGGGCCTGCCTGGACCCGCGTCGAGGACGGCGAGTGGTACCTGCACCTGTTCGCGCCGGAGCAGCCCGACTTCAACTGGGACCACCCGGCCGTCCACGACGAGTTCCGCTCCATCCTGCGCTTCTGGCTGGACCTCGGCATCGACGGCTTCCGCATCGACGTCGCCCACGGTCTCGTCAAGGCGGCGGGTCTGCCGGACATCGGCCACGACGAGCAAGTCAAGCTGCTGGGCACCGAGGCCGTGCCGTACTTCGACCAGGACGGCGTGCACGAGATCTACCGCAGCTGGCGGCGCATCCTGGAGGAGTACGCGGGTGAGCGCATCGCGGTCGCCGAGGCATGGACGCCGACCGTCGAGCGCAGCGCCCTCTACCTGCGCCCGGACGAGCTGCACCAGGCCTTCAACTTCTCCTATCTGACCACCGGTTGGAACGCGGCGGACCTGCGCGAGGTCATCGACCGCTCGCTCGGCGCCATGAACGCCGTGCACGCGCCCGCGACCTGGGTCCTCTCCAACCACGACGTGGTCCGGCACTCCACGCGTCTCGCGGAAGGGGACGAGGCGCGTGGTCTGCGCCGGGCACGGGCGGCGACCCTGCTCATGCTGGCGCTGCCCGGCTCGGCGTACCTCTACCAGGGCGAGGAGCTCGGGCTGCCCGAGGTCGTCGACCTGCCCGACGAGGTCCGCCAGGACCCGGCGTTCTTCCGCAGCGCGGGCCAGGACGGCACCCGCGACGGCTGCCGGGTGCCGCTGCCGTGGTCCGGCGAGGTCGCGCCGTTCGGCTTCGGCCCGGTCGAGGGCGGCCCGAGCTGGCTGCCGCAGCCGGCCTCCTGGAAGAACCTCACGGTCGAGGCGCAGGAGGGCGACCCCACCTCGACGCTGGAGTTCTACCGCAGCGCGCTCGCCGTGCGCCGCGAGCACCCGGCGCTCGGCGCGGGCCGCCAGGTGACCTGGCTGCCGACGCCCGACGGGGTCCTCGCCTTCCGCCGGGACACCGCCGAGGGCTCGTTCGTCTGCACGGTGAACCTCACCGCGGCCCCGCTCTCGCTGCCCACCCCGGGCACCCTGCTGCTCGCCAGCGCGGACGTCGAGCCGGGTACCGAAACGACCGAACTGCCCGCAGATTCAACGGTCTGGTGGGCAGTCTGAGATGCGACCGGTACAGTCCAATCCTGTGACCACACGGCTTGCCGACATCGCAGCCCAGGCGGGGGTCAGCGAGGCGACTGTCAGCCGCGTCCTGAACGGGAAGCCGGGCGTCGCCGCGACCACCCGCCAGTCCGTCCTGGCCGCGCTCGACGTCCTGGGCTACGAGCGCCCGGTCCGGTTGCGGCAGCGCAGCGAGGGCCTGGTGGGCCTGATCACCCCGGAGCTGGAGAACCCCATATTTCCGGCCCTGGCGCAAGTCATCGGCCAGGCCCTGACCCGCCAGGGCTACACCCCGGTCCTCGCCACCCAGACGCCGGGCGGCTCCACCGAGGACGAGCTGACGGAGATGCTGGTGGACCGGGGCGTCGCCGGCATCATCTTCGTCTCCGGTCTGCACGCCGACACCTCGGCGGACATGCAGCGCTACGAGCAGCTGCGCGCCCAGGGCGTCCCGTTCGTCCTGGTCGACGGTTTCTCGCCGAAGGTCCAGGCGCCCTTCATCTCCCCGGACGACCGCGCGGCGATGGCCCTCGCGGTCACGCACCTCGTCTCGCTCGGGCACACCAGCATCGGACTCGCCCTGGGTCCGAAGCGGTTCGTGCCCGTGCAGCGGAAGATCGAGGGCTTCGTGCGCACGATGCAGGAGCAGTTGGGGCTGAGCCCGGCCGACATCGAGGAGCGACTGGTCCAGCACTCGCTGTACACCCTGGAGGGCGGCCAGGCCGCGGCCACCGCCCTCATGGACCGGGGGTGCACGGCGGTGGTCTGCGCGAGCGACATGATGGCCCTCGGCGCGATAAGGGCGGCGCGCCAGCGGGGTCTGGAGGTGCCGAAGGACATATCGGTCGTCGGCTTCGACGACTCCCCCCTGATCGCCTTCACCGACCCACCCCTGACGACGATCCGCAAGCCGGTCCCGGCCATGGGACAGGCTGCCGTGCGGACGTTGCTGGAGGAGATCGGCGGAACTCCGGCACCGCACAGTGAATTCGTGTTCATGCCGGAGCTGGTGGTGCGCGGTTCGACCGCTTCGGCCCCTGGGGACCGGAATCGTCCCTAAGGAGGAGCGCATACGTTGCGCGGAGGACTCCTCCTGTCGTAGAACGTGCGGCCAGGACCCGACCAAGGGATGATCGGTCGCGGAACGCTTTTCTGGCAGACTTTGCGCCTATGGGTGAGACGACCGTGACGACACTGGAAGGCCAGGACCGGGCCGCTCCACGCCCCGTCGCGGAGGAGAACGCGGGGAAGGCGTTCCTGCGCCGGCTGCGCACCCCGCGTCGCCCCCGCTTCTGGTTCGAGATCCTGCTCATCGCCGTGAGTTACTGGACGTACTCACTGATCCGCAACGCCGTGCCCGAGCAGAAGCAGGAGGCGCTGCGCAACGCCGACTGGCTGTGGCGCATGGAGCACCACCTCGGGATCGCCGTCGAGCAGTCGGTCAACCACGCCGTGAACTCGGTGACATGGCTGATCATCGGGATGAACTACTACTACGCGACGCTGCACTTCGTCGTGACGCTCGGGGTCCTGGTGTGGCTCTATCGCAGCCACCCCGGCCGGTACGCGGCGGCGCGCCTCGCGCTCTTCGCCACCACTGCGGTGGCCCTGCTCGGCTACTACTTCTTCCCGCTGGCCCCGCCCCGCCTGATGAACGGCGGCGACTTCGTCGACACGGTGGTCGTCCACCACACGTGGGGTTCCATGGCCTCCGGGGACCTCAAGCACATGTCGAACCAGTACGCCGCGATGCCGTCGATGCACATCGGCTGGTCCCTGTGGTGCGGTCTGACCATCTTCGCCCTGGCCTCGGTGCCGTGGGTACGCGTCCTGGGTCTGCTCTATCCGGCGGCCACGCTGCTGGTCATCGTCTCCACCGCCAACCACTTCTGGCTGGACGCGGTGGGCGGCATGCTGTGCCTGGCCTTCGGCTTCACGGTCGCCCGCCTCTGGTACGGGGCTCTGCCCTACGCCCTGCCCCGCTGGGTACCAGGGACGCGTGGCGCGCCCCTGGTACCGCTGGAGGCCTGACACCCGGAGCTGTCGTCGAACGGGCCCGTCGGTGACCGACGGGCCCGTTCGCCGTCCACCGGAGCGATACGTCCCGTCTCGCGCCCCTCCAGCACCTGGAGCCGGAGCCGTCATGAGCCGTCACCGGTCGGGGTGGGCCGCGCCCCGGAGCGCGTCCAGCAGTCCGCGCAGCGCCGTCCGTTCGGCCGCGCCGAGACCCGCCTCCCGCACCGCCGCGTAAAGGACCCGCACGGGCTCAGGAGCGCGCACCTTCCGCACCACCACACCGGGGTGCCGGCTCCCCAGCCCGAGCCGGGGAATCAGACTCACTCCGAGCCCGGCCGCCACGAATCCCTGAGCGGTGGCGTAGTCCTCGCTCTGCACCGCGAACGAGGGCCGGAACCCGGCCGTCGCACAGGCGTCCAACTGAGCGTCGAGACAGGGCCCCGGCCACTCGCTCCCGACCCACGGCTCATCCGCCAGCTCCGCCAGTTCGAGCAGCCGCCGCCCCGCGAGCCGATGCCCCCTGGGCAGCACGACCCGGTACGGATCATCGAGCAGACGTACAAGCCGGATGCCCTCGGGACCGGCACCGTCGGCCCGCACCACCAGGGCGAGATCGGCCCGCCCCTCCTTCACGTCGGGCAGCGGATCCTCCACGTCGATCAGCTTCAGCTCCACCCGTACGCCGGGGTGCTCACGCCGAAACCGCGCAACGGCGGGAGCGACCAGCGCGGCCCCGGCCGTGGCGAAGTACCGCATCGCGAGCCGCCCCGTCCGCCCCGCCCGCAGATCCGCGAGGGCGGTCTCCGCCTCGGCGACCTGCCGCCCGATGGCGTCCGCGTACTCGGTCAGCAGCAGCCCCGCCGCGGTGGGCCGCACCCCGCGCCCGACCCGCTCCAGCAGCTCGGTCCCCGCCTGCTTCTCCAGCGCCCCGATCTGCTGACTGACGGCGGACGGCGTGTACCCCAGATCCGCCGCGGCCGCCGTCACCGACCCGCTGCTGACCACAGCCCGCAGCACCTGCATACGCCGCACATCAAGCATGAAGCACACCTTAACAGTGCATGCAAAACACTTCACTTGTCCTCAATCCAAAAACCACGGACGGTAGGACGCATGGCAAGCCCCGTCACCGCCTCGCCCTCCTCCCGCCGCTCCTCCTTCCGCTCCTCTCTCCGCATGGCCACCCTGGCGCTCCTCTGGGGCTCCGGCTTCCTCTGGATCAAGGTGGCCCTCGACCACGGCCTGTCCCCCGCCCACCTCACCCTCGCGCGCTGCGCCCTGGGCACGGCGGTCCTCCTGCTCCTGGCCCGCGGAGCGCAACAGCGCCTCCCCCGCTCCCGCGCCCTCTGGCTCCATGTCACCGTCGCGGCGCTGTTCTGCAACGCGATCCCCTTCGCCCTCTTCGCGCTCGGCGAGCAGACGGTCGACTCGGGGATCGCGGGCGTCATGAACGCGACCACTCCCCTCTGGTCGCTCCTGCTGGGCGCGGTCCTCGGCACGGACCGCGCCCTCCACCCCCTCCGCCTGACCGGCCTGTTCCTCGGCTTCGCGGGCGTCCTGCTGATCTTCGCTCCCTGGCGGCACGGCGGCCTGGCCGGCTGGGGCGCCGGAGCCCTCCTGGCCGCCGCGGCCAGCTATGCGATCGCCTTCACCTACATGGCCCGCCACCTCACCCCCCGCGGCGCCCCCCTGGCCGTATCGGCGGCCCAACTCCTCATGGCCACGGCGTGGACGACGCCGGCCCTCCCCACGGCGGCCCCCAGCCACCCCGACGGCACGGCCCTGCTGGCGGTCACCGTCCTCGGCGTCTTCTCCACCGGCCTGACCTTCTACCTCAACTACCGCATGATCGCCGAAGAGGGCCCCACCAGCGCGGCCACGGTCGGCTACCTGCTCCCCGTGGTCTCGGTGACGCTCGGCGCCCTGGTCCTGAACGAGGCGCTCGGCCCCCGCACCCTGGTGGGCATGGCGGTGGTCCTGGCCGGAGTGGCGGCCACCCGCACCCGCCCCGAACGGAAGGAAACCCGCCCACCGCGCGGAAGGCCCTCAAGCCTCACGCGCGGCAGGCCCCCCACGCTCACGCCCCGTAGAACAGCACCTCCACCACGGCCCGCGCCCGCCGAGTGATCCGCCGGTAGTCCTCGAGCATGTCGCCGACATGACCGGGCCCGTACCCCAAGTACCGCCCGACCGCGGCGAGTTCACGGCCGTCGGAGGGAAACGTGTCCCCGGCCCGCCCCCGCACCATCATCACCGCGTTGCGCACCCGCGTGGCCAGCACCCACGCCTCGTCCAGGATGGCCGCGTCCTCCCCGGACACCAGCCCCGCCGCGCACGCCGCGCCCAGCGCCTCCCGTGTGCGAGTGGTCCGCAGCCCCGGCTCCACCCACCCGTGCTGCAACTGGAACAGCTGCACCGTCCACTCCACGTCGGACAGTCCGCCCCGCCCCAGCTTGGTGTGCAGCGTCGGATCGGCTCCGCGGGGCATCCGCTCCGACTCCATCCGGGCCTTCAGCCGTCGGATCTCCCGTACCGCGTCGTCACCGAGCCCCTCCGCGGGATACCGCAACGGATCGACCAGCTCGATGAACCGCCGCCCCAGGTCCTCGTCCCCGGCGACGAACTCGGCCCGCAAGAGGGCCTGCGACTCCCACACCAACGACCATCGCCGGTAGTAGGCCGCATAGGAGTGCAGCGTCCGCACCAAAGGCCCGGACTTCCCCTCGGGCCGCAGATCGGCGTCGATCAGCAACGGTGGATCCGCACTGGACACCTGAAGCAACCGCCGCATCTCCGAGACGACCGCGTTGGCCGCCCGGGATGCCTCCTGCTCGTCGACACCCTCCTGGGGCTCATGCACGAACAGCACATCCGCATCGGACCCGTAACCGAGCTCGTGCCCCCCGAACCGCCCCATCCCGATGACGGCGAACCGCGTGGGCAGCGTGTCCCCCCACTTGTCCCGCACCACGGCCCGCAGGGTCCCCGCCAGCGTCGCCGCCGTCAGGTCGGACACGGCACCGCCCACCTGATCCACCAGCGCGCCCTGATCGGCGACGGCCGGCGTCTCCTCGGTGCCGTACGAGGCGACGATGTCCGCGGCGGCCGTACGGAACAGCTCCCGCCGCCGCACACCACGCGCGGCGGTCACCGCCTGCTCGCCCCCGTCGGCCCGCCTCACCGCGGCGAGGATCTCCTGTTCCAGATGGGCACGGCTGCGCGGTTCGAGCCCGCCCCCGTCCCCGTCGCCGAGCAGCGCGACGGCCTCCGGCGCCCGCATCAGCAGGTCCGGGGCGAGCCGCCCGGCCGACAGCACCCGCGCCAGGTTCTCCGCCGCGGCCCCTTCGTCCCTCAACAGCCGTAGATACCAAGGGGTCTTGCCCAGGGCGTCCGACACCTTGCGGAAGTTCAGCAACCCGGCGTCGGGGTCGGCGGAATCCGCGAACCACCCCAACAGCACGGGCAGCAGGGTCCGCTGGATCGCGGCCTTCCGCGAGACCCCGGAAGCCAGCGCCTCCAAATGCCTCAGCGCCGCGGCCGGATCGGCGTACCCGAGGGCGACGAGCCGCTCCCGCGCCGCGTCCGGACTCAGCCGGCTCTCGCCCGGGGCGAGTTGGGCCACGGCGTCCAGCAGCGGCCGGTAGAACAACTTCTCGTGCAGCCGCCGTACGACAGCCGCGTGCCGCTTCCACTCACGGTTCAGCTCGACGACGGGATCGGCCCGAAGGCCGAGCGACCGCCCGATGCGCCGCAGATCGGCATCGTCTTCGGGCACCAGATGAGTCCGCCGCAGCCGGTAGAGCTGTATGCGGTGCTCCATGGACCGCAGGAACCGATAGGCGTCGTCGAGCTGCACGGCGTCGGCCCGCCCGACATACCCACCGGCCGCGAGTGCCTTCAACGCGTCCAGCGTGGTCCCGCTGCGCAGTGAGGTGTCGGCCCGCCCGTGCACCAACTGGAGGAGCTGCACGGCGAATTCGACATCGCGCAGTCCTCCCGGTCCGAGCTTCAGCTCGCGGTCGATCTCGGCGACGGGGATGTTCTCCACGACCCGCCGCCGCATCTTCTGTACGTCGGCGACGAAGTTCTCCCGCTCGGCGGCGTGCCACACCAGGGGCGCCAGCGTGGCCACGTACTCCTCGCCGAGTCCAAGGTCCCCGGCCACCGGCCGCGCCTTCAACAGGGCCTGGAACTCCCAGGTCTTGGCCCACCGCTGGTAGTAGGCGAGGTGACTGCTCAGCGTCCGCACCAGCGGCCCGTTCCGCCCCTCGGGCCGCAGATTCGCGTCGACCGGCCAGATACTGCCCTCGACGGTGGTCTCGGAACAGATCCGCATCATGTGGGAGGCGAGCCGGGTGGCGGCCTGCAGCGCCTTGCGCTCGTCAGCCCCTTCCACCGCCTCCCCGACGAAGATGACATCGACGTCGGACACGTAGTTCAGCTCGTGCCCCCCGCACTTCCCCATCGCGACCACCGCGAGCCGGCACAGCGCGGCGTCGTCGGGCGCGGCTCTGCCGGCGATGGCGAGCGCGGCGCGCAAGGTGGCCGTGGCGAGGTCGGCGAGTTCGGCGGCGGTCTGGGCGAGGTCGGTGGTGCCGCACACGTCGCGTGCGGCGATGGACAGCAGGCAGCGCCGGTAGGCGACGCGCAGGGCGACGGGATCGGTCGCCTGCGCCAGCCCCCGCTCGAACTCCCGTACCCCGGGGTGGAGGTCCTGCGGCTCGTACGTCACGAGCTCCTGCCAGTCGCGCGGGTGCCGGGCGAGGTGGTCGGCGAGGGCGGCGGAGGCACCGAGGACGCCAAGTAGCCGGTCACGCAGTGGCTTGGCCGCGATCAGGGTGTCGAGGAGTTCCCGCTCGGCGATGTGGCCGTCCTGCGCCTCGACGAGCCGGACGAGCCCGAGCAGCGCGAGATCGGGATCGGCGGTGGCGCCGAGCGCGTCGAGGAGCACCGGATCGGACCGTACGGGCTCGAGCTCCGCACCGTCCAGGAGCCGCTCGGCGGCCGACGGATCGGTGAAGCCGTGTCGCAGCAGCCGCGTGAAGGTACTGCTCCTGCGCCCCGGCGCCATCATCCTGGGCCCTCCCGTCGGATCAGGTCGCACGACCGGTCCGATCAAGGTCGTACGAGCCCGAGCCTAACCCCGGTCCCCACGGTGGCGCCCCGCGCCGGAATCGGCTTCCGTGGAAGGTGTCCTCGGATGTGGCCCGTGCGAGCGGCGAGGAAGGTAAGAAAAGTAAGAAGGCGAGCGGGGTGGCGACGACCGCGCAGGCCGGGAAGTAAGCAGTTCATCAGGTCTTCACCCCGCCGGTTGGGCGGCTTGGCGCAGGGGAATGTTGGCGTGTGCATGCTCTGTCCGCACCGCCACCGTCGCCTTCCCCCCCACCGGAGGTCTGAAGTGTCCGGCAGAAACGTGTACCGCCGCAGTCGTGCCGTCGTGGCGTCCGCCCTCGCCTTCACCGCAGCCGCGGTGGGCCTGTGGACCGGCCTCGGCGGCTCCACGACCGCGCACGCCGCGGCCGGGGTACCGACCCCGGACCACGTGGTCGTCGTGGTCTTCGAGAACCACGCGTACAGCCAGGTGATCGGCTCTTCCAGCGCCCCGTACATCAACTCGCTCAAGACCGGCGGCGCCAACCTCACCTCGTCGTACGCCGAGACGCACCCGAGCCAGCCCAACTACTACGCCCTCTTCTCCGGCTCCACCCAGGGCGTCACGGACGACAGCTGCGTCACCCCCGGCTTCTCCTCCGCCGCGAACCTCGCCTCCGAGGTGATCGGGGCGGGCAGGACCTGGGCGAGCTACAACGAGACGCTGCCCAGCCAGGGCTCCACGACGTGCAGCAGCGGCAACTACGCGCAGAAGCACAACCCGTGGTTCGGCTTCAGCAACGTACCGACGTCGACCGCGAAGACCTTCACCCAGTTCCCGACGGACTACACGACGCTTCCGCAGGTCTCCTTCGTGGTCCCCAACCTGTGCAGCGACATGCACGACTGCTCGGTGTCGACCGGTGACACCTGGCTGAAGAACAAGCTGGGCGCGTACGCGACCTGGGCCAAGACCCACAACAGCCTCCTCGTCGTCACCTTCGACGAGGACAACCGGCTCAGCGGCAACAAGATCCCGACCGTGTTCTACGGCCAGCAGGTGACCGCGGGATCCACCAGCTCGACCACCTACAACCACTACGACCTGCTGCGCACCCTGGAGGACTCGCAGGGTCTGTCGACACACGCGGGCAACGCCGCCTCCGGCAAGGACATCACCGGCATCTGGACGTCCTGAGATGTACGTGGCGGACAGCCGCGCCTCCACGAGTGCGGCGTCCGCGGAAGGCGCCGTCCGGCCTCGTGCCGGACGGCGCCGTGCCGCGGTCGCGCCCACGGTGCTGGCGCTCGGCGCGGTCAGTCTCATCACCGACGTCTCCTCGGAGATGGTCACGGCGGTACTGCCCCTGTACCTGGTGACGGGCCTCGGCCTGTCCCCGCTGGGTTTCGGCCTCCTGGACGGCATCTACAACGGCTTCTCGGCACTCGTCCGGCTGATCGGGGGCCACCTGGCCGACCGCGGCGGCGGCCGCCACAAATGGGTGGCGGGCTTCGGCTACGCCCTCTCGGCGGCCTGCAAGCCCCTGCTGCTCCTGGCCCACACGCTCACCCCGATCGGCCTGATCCTGGCCGCGGACCGCACCGGCAAGGGCCTGCGCACGGCCCCGCGCGACGCGCTGATCTCGCTGTCGAGCACGCCGGAGACACGGGGGCGCGCGTTCGGCGTGCACCGGGCGATGGACACCGCGGGCGCGCTGTTCGGTCCCCTCGTGGCCTTCCTGATCCTGCGGGCCACGGTCGACGGGTACGACGCGGTGTTCACGGTGAGCTTCTGCGTGGCGGTGGTGGGCGTACTGGTCCTGGTGCTGTTCGTGCCGAACGGTGCGAACAGCACTGGTACGAAATCGGGTGCTGACGGCACTGGTACGAAGTCGGGTGCGGACGGCGCTCGTTCGCGGGCGACAGGGACGGCACCGCAGGGAATCTCCGGGGACACCGCACCCCGCCCCACCCTGCGCGCGGCCATCGCCCTCCTCGCCCGCCCCGACCTGCGCCGCGTCACCCTGTGCGCGCTCCTGCTGGGCCTCGCGACGGTCAGCGACTCCTTCGTCTACCTGCTCCTCCAGCGGCGCCTGGGCGTACCGGACCGGTGGTTCGCGCTGCTGCCCCTCGGCACGGCGGCGGCCTTCCTGCTCCTGGCCGTCCCGCTCGGCCGCCTCGCGGACCGGGTCGGCCGCTGGCGGGTGTTCCTGGCCGGTCACGGCGCCCTGCTCCTCGCGTACGCCCTCCTGCTCACCTCCTGGCACGGAACGGCACTGCCGTACGCCGTCCTGCTCCTGCACGGCTGCTTCTACGCCGCCACCGACGGCGTACTGATGGCAGTGGCCTCGGAGAGCGTGCCCGAGGAACTGCGCTCGTCCGGTCTCGCCCTCGTCCAGACGGGCCAGGCCCTGGCCCGTTTCGTCTGCTCGCTCGGCTTCGGCGCGGCATGGACGGCTTGGGGCGACCGTACGGCGCTCACGGCGTCGACGGTGGCGCTGGCGCTCTGCGCCCTGTTCGCGCTGACACTCCGCCGTCCCACCCCCTCCGCCCCTTCAGAAGGCCTCGCATGACCCTCCGTACCCGCATCCTGGTCCTGATCTCGGCGCTGGTCGTCCTGGCGGGCGTGGCCACGGCCTCCGTCCTGCACGCCTCGGCCCGCGCGGACCGCAAGAACCAGACCCAGCCCGGCGGCCCGAGGATCACCACGGGCACGGTCGCGCTGGCCACCGGGTCCGGGAGCCGCATGATCTTCCGGAACATGGCCTGGGGCCCGCACCGCGACGAACTGACGACGGTCCCGGCGTCGAACCCCTCGGGGCCCCGCACGGCGTCGAAGGTCAAATGCCTCCGCTTCTACACGGCCGCGGGCACCGGCGTCTGCCTCCAGTCGGTGCACGGCCCGGTCCAGGACACCTACCGGGCCGTCATCCTCGACACGCACCTGCGCGAGACGGCCCGCTACGACGTCCCCGGCATCCCGTCCCGCGCCCGCGTCTCCCCCAGCGGCCGGTACGCCGCGTGGACGGCCTTCGTCGGCGGCGACTCGTACGCGGGTACGAACTTCTCCACGCGCGCGGCGATCGTGGACACGAGAACAGGGAAACTCACCTCCTCCTTGGAGGCGTTCCGCGTCGTGAAGGACGGCAGGACGTATCACGCGGCGGACGTCAACTTCTGGGGCGTCACGTTCGCGGCCGACGACCGCACGTTCTACGCGACGCTGGCGACGAAGGGCAGGACGTACCTGGTCCGAGGGGACCTCCGGGCCCGCACCCTCACGACCCTCCACACCAACGTCGAATGCCCGTCCCTCTCCCCCGACGGCACGCGCGTCGCCTACAAGAAGCGCGTGCCGGGCCTGTCGAAGGACGCCCCCTGGCACCTGTACGTCCTCGACCTGCGCACGATGCGCGAAACCCCGCTGGCCGAGCCCCGCAGCGTCGACGACCAGGTGGTCTGGCGCGACGACCGCACGATCGTCTACGCCCTCCCCGGCGACTATGGAGCCGACCTCTACACCGTCCCGTCCGACGGCACGGGAAAGCCGCGCCGCATCAGCACCGCGGCGGTGTCACCCGCGTACGTGAACTAGCCGACGGCGTCCGTGAACCGGGCGACGGCGTCCGTGAACCATGCGAAGGCGTAGGTGAACTAGGCGAAGGCACCCTGGGCGTTGAAGGCCAGCTCGGCGAAGCGTGCGCCGATACGGCGGTGGGTGGCGGCGTCCGGGTGGAGCTGGTCGGGCAGCGGCAACTCGGCGAAGTCGGCCTCGCCGTAGAGGCCCCGGCCGTCCAGGTGGTGCAGGTTCGGATCCTCGGCCGCTCGCTGCTCCACGATCCGGGCCAGCTCGTCGCGGATGACACGCAACGTCAGTTTCCCGCTCGCGCGCTCCGCCGGATCCCCCATGGCCACGAACCGCAGCCGCCCCGCGCCGAGATCGGAGAAGTCCGGGGCGGTGGGCCCGGGCGTGTCCTCATGGATGGGACAGAGAAGAGGCGAGACGACCAACAGCGGCGTGGTGGGATGCCCGTCACGGACGGTGTCGAGAAAGCCGTGCACCGCCGGGCCGAAGGCACGCAACCGCATCGCGTCGGCGTTGACCAGGTTGATCCCGATCTTGACGCTGATCAGATCGGCGGCGGTGTCCCTCATGGCCCGCGCGGTGAACGGATCGAGCAGAGCGCTCCCGCCCAGCCCCAGGTTGATCAGTTCCACACCGGCGAGGGAGGCGGCGAGCGCGGGCCAGGTGGAGGTGGGCCCGGCGGCGTCGGAACCGTGACTGATCGAGCTGCCGTGATGCAGCCACACCTTGCGTCCCCGGTCCGGCGCGGGCTCGACGGGGGCGTCGGTGCGCAGGGCGACGAGTTCGGTGATCTCGTTGTGCGGCAGCCAGATCTCGACGTCCTTGACGCCGTCGGACAGACCGTCGAAACGGAGGGTCCCGACCGCTCCGGATCGGGTCTCGACAGCTCCGGAGGTCATGTCGATGACCTTCGCGTTGCCGCCGGTGACACTCCCCTGCCCGGCCGGCCGGCCATCGACGACCAACTCGTACACCCCGTCCGGACGCGGCGGCGCACCCACGTAGACGAGCTTGGTCGGCAACGTGTCCAGTTCGACGGCGGTGGCCCGGGTACGGAAGACCAGCCGTACGCCGGAGGGCTGGGCCTCGGCCATGGTGAGCTGTCCGTCGGGGATCTGCCTGCGAGCCCGTGCGGGCAGCCGGTGCGGGAGGAGACCGTGTTCGGTGGGCTCCAGGTCGAGGGCACCGCGCAGGAGGCCGGCGGTGATGGGCGTGGTGATGGGTGTGGTGATCCGGTCGTGGTCGGTGGTCATGGCCTCGGTGTCTCCCTCGGAACTCTCGGGTGCCGGAATCGACCGGCGAAACGATTCCTGCGGGACGATTCCGGCGGGACGATCAGGGGGCGGATGCGGGCGCGGTAGCTGTTTCTGTCGCACCCGCGGGCCAGTTCCGCAGCAGCGCGTCGAGGGCGTCCAGCATCCGCACCCAGGTCTCCTGCGTGTCGGGGGCGCTGTGGCTGAACCCTCCCCCCATCTCCAGACTGACGTAGCCGTGGAAGAAGCTGCCCAGCAACCGAACGGCGTGTGTCTGGTCCGGCTCCGTCAGCGCGTAGCCACGCAGGATCGCCCGCGTCATCTGCGCGTGCCGCCCACCGGCGCTGGCGGCGGCCGTTGCCGGATCGAGTCTGAACTGGGCGGCGGCATACCGGCCCGGATGCTCCCGGGCGTAGTCGCGGTAGACGTTCGCGAGAGCGGCCAGGGCGTCCTTGCCGGCCCGTCCGGCCAGCGCGGCGGCGCCCCGGTCGGCGAGTTCCTCCAGGGCGAGCAGGGCGATCCGGGTCTTGAGGTCCTGGGAGTTCTTCACGTGCGAGTACAGGCTCGCGACCTTCACGTCGAAGCGTCGGGCGAGCTCCGAGACGGTCACCTGATCGAAGCCGACCTCGTCGGCCAGCTCCGCCCCCGCGAGGACCAGACGTTCCGTGGTCAGCCCGACGCGCGCCATAACCTTGCCCCCATTCACCACAACATCTAATACGTTTGCCTAACACCTTTAGGCAATTTACCATGCCTCTCATGAAACCGCTGACCGAACAAGAGATCCGCGCCGCGTTCGTGAACTGCACCAAGGGCGAGGCGAAGCGCCTGTCCGTCCCACGCGACCTGGCCAACCGCCCCTGGGACGACCTGGACTATCTCGGCTGGCGAGACCCCCAGTCCCCCGAACGCGCCTACCTCGTCCTCGAGCTGAACGGCCACCCGAAGGCCCTGGCCCTGCGCAGCCCCAGCCCCACCTCCTGGCAGACCCGGCGCAGCATGTGCTCGATGTGCCTGACCACCCACACCGGCGGCGTCTCCCTGAGGGTCGCCCCGAAGGCGGGCAAGGCCGGCCAGCAGGGCAACTCGGTCGGCGCCTACATATGCACCGACCTCTCCTGCTCCCTGTATGTACGAGGCAAGAAGGACGCGGGCCCCGGCGCCCGCCTCCACGAGTCACTCACGCTGGAGGAAAAGATCCAACGGACGGTGACGAACCTGGCGGCGTTCCTCACGAAGGTGACGGCCTGACGCCGTACGGCCCCTGGCGCGCTCCAGCGAGGAGGCCCGTAAGAGGGCTCGCGAAAAGGCCCGTGCGCGGAAGATCGCCACTGGCCACCGGATCTATTCTGCTCCGGTGACCAACCAGCCGCTTGAGGGCACCGTCGTCCGCCTCGTCCGCCTGTCTCCCGACCACGCCGAGGCCCTCTTCCCGTCGGCGGCCGACCCCGAGGTCTGGCGGTGGATGCCCCGGGCACGACCCGAGACCGTGGACCAACTGCGCGAGTGGCTCGGCGAGATGACCGCCGACCCGACGCGGCGCTGCTTCGCGGTGCAGCGCTGTGACGACGGCACCGTGATCGGTTCAACCAGCATGTACGACCTCGACCTGGCCGAGAGCCGCACCGAGATCGGCGCGACCTGGTTCGACCGTTCCTGCTGGGGCGGCCCCTACAACGTCGAGTCCAAACTGCTGCTGTTCACCCACGCCTTCGAAGACCTGCGCCTGGCCCGGCTCGCCCTGCGCACCGACAACCTCAACGTGCGGTCTCAGCAGGCCCTGATCCGCCTCGGCCTGGTCCACGAAGGAACCCTGCGCAGCCATATGCGCCGCCCGGACGGCACCCGCCGCGACTCCCTGTACTACAGCCTGCTCGCCGAAGAATGGCCGACCGTCCGCGAGACACTACGCGCCCGGGTCACCACCAAAACAGGGCACCGCCCCTGAGCTGCGAAAACACAGCTCATCGAGATCCCCGACAAGACCCGGGGAAAGAAGAAGCAGCCTCTAACGATCAAGCCCCCTACCAGCGAAGACCCGCAGGTAGGGGGCTTGTCGCCGTGGACGCCGATCGGCGGTCAGGCTGCCGATATCAGCGATCCCGCGATGAGGAAGTCCCGCGATCTGACGATCAGAAGGAGACAGTGACGCCGGCCTGGTGGTACTGGCCGACGGTGCCCAGGACCTCGTCCTTCACCGCGCCGAACTGAGCCACAAGGCCCGAGCTGCTGATCGCCGTGGGGCCTGCGGCGATGCCGACCTGCGGGCTCAGACCGCCGGAGACGGTGTCGAGCTCGGCGTCAGAGATTTCAAGGGTCTGAACCTGGGGAGCGGAGTTCATGATGAAACTTCCCTTCGTATGGATGTTCCACAAGGGGGAACGGCCAAGCTGGGGATGGACGGTGGGCCGCGACCGCAGGCGCGTGCCATCCGTTTCCGGACGCCTTGGCGCGATCCCGGCGGCGCGAAGGATCAAATCACGGAGCGTGCCCGGCATCCAGTCGGTCGCTGCTCCCAGCAGGTCAGTTGAGTCAGTCGGCTACTCATCCATGCACGCACGCACACGAATTGAGGGCAGCTTCTCTACATGTAGCCCCGCACAGGAACCCGACAACTATTGCCGCGGCAGCTCCGGCCAGGACAACTCCGCACCAACAGAACGCACCCGTGCCGCAGTTGCGCATTCGCTGTGCAGATTCAGTCACGTATGCACCCGCGCACCCTTCAGCACCTCGTCCACCATGATCCGCGGCCCGCATACCGCCGGCCCCCGGAGGTGGAGACGGCACGGGGCAGGGCACGGCTACGGATCAGAGGAGGTGGCCGTGCACCACGGCTGAGGTGTCTGGGGCAAGCACCATCCCCCGACCAAAGACCCGACAGCAGACAGCAGACAGCAGAGAGCCGGCGGGCTACCGCCTGCCGAATACGGAACTGCTGAGGCCGCCTCGGAGCTCAAGCCAGTGAACTTGCCACAGCCGTGCCCGATGCAGGGGGCAGCCCCGGTCTACAAGGGTGGTTGGGCAGGACTGTCCATGCCTCCTGGTCGGTCCGTCGAAGCCGCGAGCCACCGGCCAGGCACCTCAACCGCTCTCCTGAAGCGGGTGCCGCCAGTCGGGACACTGCCGAGGTCAGCCAGCTGTCAATTCGACCAAGACAGTCGCCGCGCCGTACAGGAAGACAGCGCCACCGATGACGCCCCGACAACGAACAGCTGCCGGACCCATGTGGGGCCCGGCTGGGTGTGCTGCATCGCCTGGGCCGTGATCATCGCGGAATCCTAGGCCCTTGTGCCCCCGGCTGCAGTACAGCAGGGAAGTAGCGCAACCGTCACGACACAAGCCAGCCGGGGCTGGCCAACGGAAAGCGCCAGCGGTTCCGGGGGTAGCCCTTGGGCCGTCTCGGGGCCGTCAAAGGTGTTCAATGACGACCAACACTGACAACCACTGACAACCACTGACAGCTGAACCGTAGGTCGCAACGTTGATCGACAGCACGGCCACAGGTCAGAGACTCGGCCCGTCATTTCTTCGGCTACTGACCACAGCCACAGCAGTTCGGGTTCTGCAAGGTTGCTCCGAGGCAGGCTTCATCACTAGGTGCGGGGTGCGTTGCGGACCCAACGATGCCTCGGAGGAAGCGCGGTGCCAGGAGAGACGAACGAGTGTCCCCCCACCGAAAGAGGGGAGATGACGGGGCGGCTCATGATCTCCTCGAACCAGGCGGCTGCGATCCGACCGAGATGTTCGGGAGGTCCGGCGGCATAGAGCGGTTCCACGTCCCTGATGGGTTCCGGACTCTGGTAGTTCTGGCTGTGCCGCTCGCTGCAGAAGAGCCTGTCACCGATGACAGTCGCGCCCAGCGTCCTGAAGATCAGATTTATCTCCAGATCGAGCAGGTCTGCGATCAGGGTGAGGACTTCTTCCCCTCGGGACAACGCCCCGTCCAGTGCAGTGTGGTAAGCCGCGTGTTCGACCGGGGGCTCCCATGGGGGCTCCTGTGCGACGGCGCATCCGTCCTCTTCATCGTCTTCATCCGGCTCGAAGACGAGCACGACGGTGGAGCTGGGTGGGCATTGGGGCCAGGAACGGGCGGAATCCCTCACGACGTCCACGAAGGCTCTCTGATGGCTGTTCAGTTCGTCGTCTTCGAACCAGTCGTCGTACACCCCGATGAGGCTACGCGGCGGCTGTTGATCACGCTTACGCGGTTGGACCGGGAAGCCCACCCCTTAGCCATACGGCAGCGAAGTACAGCAACCACAGCAACCGGCCCCGCCCCGTAGCGTCCTTGTAGACCCGAAGTGCGGAGGTATGGCCGCCACTGACCGATCTGTCCAGAGCTACGGATCAGATGGCCGCGCCCGGCCGAGCGCCAGACAAGGTGAGTGTCTAACTGCGTGACAACGGCCACGCACAGCGGCGGACAAGCACGTACGCGTGTGGACCATCGCAGCAGGTGCGAGGGTGCGAGGCAGTCCGGCCTAAGGGGAAACGAAGAGGTCGTGGGTTCGAATCCCGCCATTCCGACTCGGAAAGCAGCAGGTCAGGGCCGGTTTCCCACCAAGGAAGACCGGCCCTGATCGCGTTCCTGGGGTGCTCCGGGTGTCAGCTGAGCTCCACCCGGTCAGGGAAAGACACGACACTCCATCACTGTCCGCCGAAACCTGGCGCTTACTTAGCCTTACGTCAGTGGTCATATAATGCGCCGGATACTGGCGGACCCTCGAAGGGCTACGGCGAAACCCCATGTCTTTGCCAGGCATACGGGCAGTGGTGACACCTCTCCCCAAACGCCTCGACTCCCTCACGAGCCTGCGCTTCTTCGCGGCCTGCGCGGTCTTCACCACCCATTTCACCGGGAGCGGCGGCAAGACCGGACTGGGACGGGCGCCGTTGATCTTCCCTTACGCGCAGTTCGGCGGAAACGGCGTCAGCCTCTTCTTCGTTCTGTCCGGCTTCCTGATGACCTGGGTCTTCAAACCGAACGAGCACCCAGGCGCCTTCTACTGGCGCCGGGTAGGCCGGATATGGCCCGCCCACCTGGTCGCCCTGCTGCTGGGCACCTACGCTTACTACACGGCGGCGCACCTCGCGATCAGCTGGCCCAGCCTGATCTCCTCCGCCTTCCTGGTGCAGACCTGGTCCCCGAACGTCACCCCGGCCCTCCCCGGGAACGAGGTCACCTGGACGCTCAGCGTCGAACTGCTCTTCTACGCCCTCTTCCCGCTGCTGGGCCGGATCGCGGTCAGGCTGCGCACCCGCTGGCTCGGGGCGGTCACGGCAGGCGGACTGGTGGGAATGTGGGCCGTCGACTGGTTCGCCACCACCCACTACTCGCCCGCCCACGCGGCCTGGGTGATGCGCCACCCTGTGATCTACCTGCCGGAGTTCCTGCTCGGCATGACGCTCGCGCTCGCGGTCAAACGCGGCTGGCGACTGCCGCTGCACCCCTCGCTGCCGGTGGTGCTGCTGGCGGCCTACGTCTACTGCTACTACCAGGGCCAGGCCCGATTGCCGGCCGGGGCCGCCTCGCAGCTCGACTATCTGATGCGGCCGGTGGTCGCGGTCCTGGCCGCACTGATCATCCTCGCCTTCGTCCAGCGCGAGGTCCGCGGACTGCGCGGGGTACTCAACGCCAAGCTGATGGTTCAGCTCGGCCTGTGGTCGTACTGCTTCTACCTCCTGCACCACTCGATCAGCCGGCTGGCCATCTACCAGTGGGGCCGCATGCCCGACAACAACGGCACGCTGTTCGCGCTGATCGGCATGGGCCTGGTCGTCGTCGTGCTGGCCTGGGCGTTGTACTCCGCGGTGGAGGAGCCCGCGGAGAAGTGGTGGCGACGGCACACGCCGCAGCGGTGGCTGCGGCAGGACCCGCCCGGCGGGCGAACAGTGGCAGTTTCGCCGCCTCGCCGGCCAGAGACCGAACCGCGCGAGCCGGTCGCCAACTGACGAGACGCGGGTGAGCACGCAGGGCCTCAAGGAATCCTAGCTAAATGAGCGCCTTTTCCTTGGAACGACAGGTCATCAGTGAGGTGTTGCTCCTGCATCCGATGGACGCTGACTGGCACGGCTGTGGCACGTGCCACAGCCGTGCCACATCGTGCGGTCTATCACGGTCAACGACGGTTCGCCGCAGTCGAGAGGCACCGCCGAGCTGGGCCCTCACCGAACCCGGTCGCGGGCTCCTCGGCGCTCTCCCCCCGGGGGAGGCCGTGGCAGGAGAGGTGATCTGGCGCCAGCCCTTCGGCGTCTTCATCCGGGTCGATGCTGCACGCGTCAGGGACGGCGCTCAGGTGATTACGTTCGGGTTGTCCCTGGGCTGTGCGAGGGCTTTCGGTCCAGAGCGGGCGGGCTGCAATTCGGCGCGGCTCCGTAGTCGTCTTCCGTTGGGGTGTGGCGCGTGACCAGCGACGTTCCGGCCTGTCCTGAATGCGGCCGGCCTATGAAGTCTGGTGGCCTCGTGCTAGCGGAGCGGAAGGATGACGGCCGGCGGACGTGTCGCTCGCTGTGGAGCTGTGCCAGTCGGCACGTCTGGTGGAGTTACTAACATCCCACGCTGACATCAACGACCACGCACGCCGCAGCCTTGGGCGCATGCAGAGGGCTCCCGTGCGCGCCTCAGGCAGATCCAGTACGGCTCAGTCCGGCGCGGCTTCCGGCTTCCTGAGACTGCGACCGGGACGTCGAGGCCCGCTCCGCCTATCGGTCGGGCGTTTGGCGTCGTCTGAAATCTCCTTGCCCCCGGTCCGTCTGCTTGGTGGGATACAGGGGCTTCGACGGTGGGAGGGGACAGCTTGGCGGTGTTCGGGTGTGCGGGCTGCGGTGCGGTCCTGACGGCGGCGGTGTCGGAGGTGGCATTGCCGATCCACCTGGCGGATACCCACTGGGAGACGCTGCACCCGCCGCTGCTGGAGGCCGGGTCCTACGCCGTCGACCCCGCACGGTACGGGCCGCCGTGGCGGCAGTGGGACGAGGTCGAGGCGCACGAGGCGGCAGAGCGGGGGCGCTTCGCACCGTTCGGCGCGCTGTCCAACGGACCGTCGAACACCGTCCTCCTCGCGCCCGGCGACATGCGCGGCACCAAGCTGATCCTCGAGCAGGCTGGGGGCTACTGCATGGGGATCGACGGGAGGGACGGGCCGAACCTTGCCTGCCTTGGCTGCGATCTGCCGGTCGGAACGAGGATGGACGACTGCGGGTGCTGGCAGGTCGTCCGGCTCGTCCCGCAGGCAGTAGTGCGGCTGCCCGGCCCGCCGGAGCGGCCGGTCATGGGCTGGGCAGAGCTGCTGGCCACCGGCGCGCTGTGGCACCGGCTGAGCAAGTACCGGGACATCCCGGCGGGCGTGGCTCTCGCCCAGGTGGTGGTGGCCGCCGGGGGCGAGCCGGTCGAGGTGGCGCCCGGGCCGGTCGCTGAGCTCCTCGGCCGGGCACTCGGCGCGCTGCTGCCCGCCGGGGAAGGTGCGAAGCGGCTGGACCTGGCGGGACCGGGGTTCGGCGAGCCGTCCAGTGATCTGGTGCTAGTGCCGGTCCATCCGCAGACCGGAGACGCGTGGCAGCCGCGCGCCGGGGCGGTGCCGGTACCTATGGATGCCGCCCTCTGGGCCGAGCTCGCCTTCCCTCCCCATCGGACCCGGCTTCCGGCGGTCGGCGGGCTGCCGACAGGCGTGGAGCGGGACGATCCGCTGCCGCCGCACCCGTGGTACCCGTTTCAGCCGTCCAAGGAGGCGTTCCGGTACACGCTCGCGCGGACACCCGCCGTCAGGGAACCGTGGCTGCGGGCGATCTACGACCGAGGATGCTGACCCGTCAGAGGTAGTGCGGACCCCACACTGCGGGCCCGGACGAGGTGACGTCTCCGGTACGAGTGATTCTGCGAGTTGTGCTGGGGCCGTCCCTGGGTCGTTAGCCAGTTGATCGGGCCGTCCTCAGGACTTCAGGAAGTCCGGCTCGGGCTGTTCCCTCGCCTCTGCCTGTGCTCCCAGAGCGCGTAGGGCCGTGACTGCTGCCTCAGCGTCTTCTTCAGGTACGCCCTCGAGAATCATGGCGGGTACCTGCGTTGCCAGGACCTTGCTGCGCCAGAGACTCAGCCCGGTCAGCCGCCTACCGGCTCGCCCAGACCAGGGGCCGCGCCGAGCAGAACACTGCAGGCTGAGCCCATCGGCTGGGATGGGGACCCGTAGTAGGCGGGCTGTCAGTGCCTGGATCTATGGTCAGAGCATGACTCCGACAGGCCCTGTGACATTGGACCGGACCAGAACGGGCAGCCGATGACCCGCTACAATCGGGGATTTGTTCGCTATGTCGCGCTCGATTCGCCTGTGGGCGCCGACCACTACCCCTTCAGCCTGCCGGTCGTCACCCATCTCGCCAGCATGGACAGGCTTGATCTGGACCCCGCTGTGACATTCCTGGTCGGCGACAACGGCTCGGGCAAGTCAACCTTGATCGAGGCGCTGGCCACGGCCGTCGGGTTCAACGCCGAGGGCGGTTCCAGGTCCTTCCGGTTCGCCAGCCGGTCCACCGAGTCCGATCTGGGTGATCACCTGACTGTCTGCTGGAACCGCAGGCCTCGCACGGGTTTCTTCCTGCGTACCGAAAGCTTCTACAACGTGGCTACCGAGATCGAGCGGCTGGACGAAGACTCGGGGGAACTGTTGCGCGCCTACGGCGGCCGGTCTCTACACGAACGCTCCCACGGCCAGTCGTTCCTGGACCTGGTCCACCACCGTTTCGGCCCGAACGGTCTCTACGTGCTGGACGAACCGGAGGCAGCCCTGTCGGTGCACGGATGCCTGGCGATGATCGTCCGGATCCGGGAACTCCTCCAGCAAGGGTGCCAGTTCGTGGTGGCTACCCATTCGCCGATCCTGCTTGCCATGCCAGGCGCACGGATCCTGCAGATCGAATCCGACGGCACCATCGAGCAGGTGGAATACGACCAGGCCGAGCCTGTCGCTTTGACCCGCGCGTTCGTCAATCACCCTGACCGCTTCCTGGACCGCATGTTCGCCAAGGAGGTATGAACCAGCCGGTTCGACGGCGTTCTCTGCCCGGACACCCAGGGTGAGGCACACACGCGCCGGCTCCCCTTCGCCAAGTGGGGGCGTCCGCGAATACCGACTCCGCACGGGCGTGCGACTTCATTTCTCGACAAAACTTCCCGGCCCGCAGGCCGATAAGTGCCTCCCGAAGTGAGCAACAAACGCCTTCGGTTGAGACCTACACAGCCACCCGGGGTGCGAAGCGTACGAGCCCTTAAGCGTCGCGTCGCGTCGATTTAGACGTCATTTCATTTGGTAAGTCCGCAGTGGCATATGAGGGTTGCTGCGATGGCGGTGAAGGTCAGTGGTAGACAACGATGAGCGAGGCCAGGAGCAGCGCGGCCGCGGCGGACAGCCCCAGGATCCGGTAGGGGCGCCATGCCGTCAGTGCCACGGCGGCGGCCCATACCGCTCCCACCACGACGGCCGGCCACGTGCCGAGTGTGCTCAGTGCGGCATGGAGCGGGAAGGGTGCCAGCAGGAGCGTCGGCGGGATGACTGTCAGCCGGGGGCGGATGCCCAGCAGCCTGTACGCCACGATCAGCCCGACGAGTGCGATGGCGAACGAGGCGGGGAACGAGAGGACCGGCCACGGCGTCAGGCACACACTCGTCTCATCGGCGCACAAGCGGGCGTCGTAGGCGTACGCCTCCTGCACAAGATGGATCGACAGGTAAGTGAGAGCGGCACCGGTTGCGGCAGCGCCCGTGCTGCGCACGGCCAGAGCCCCACCGGATGGCGCCGCAGGCTCGTCGTACCGCTGTGCCGCAGTAGCGTCCATGACAAAATTCTCTCCGGTCGTGACGGCCGGGGCCTGAGTACGCGTACTCAGGCCCCGGCCTGGGGGAAGGGCCTGGAACTCGGCTCCTTCCGGACTTCCTCAAGTGGCCCGGAGGACGGCGGCCAGGGCCTTGCGGGTGCGCTCCTGGCTAGATGGCATGAGGTGCGCGTACACGCGGAGCGTCAAGCCCGGGTCCGAGTGGCCGAGGTACTCGGCGAGGGCCTGGATGTTCTCTCCGGCGCCCAGGAGCACCGAGGCGTAGAAGTGACGGAGGGCGTGCATGCCGTTCTCGCGTGATTCGGCGTACGGTTCGCCCGGCTTCCGCTCGGGGATGACACCGGCCGAGGCCAGCGCCCGCTTCCACGCTCCTTCGTTGAGGGATGTCCGCCAGACGTACCCGCCGCGCGGCCCGGTAAAGATCAGTCGCTTGGTCACCGGAGGCCCGTCGGTCACCTTGCGAATGCTGGACCGAAGACCTCACCAGGACAGAGACGCCGGCCTTTCACAGCTCGTTCGACGCCCACTCGGCCGGCCAGGCAGACCGCTGGATAGCGATCGCACTGCGCACCATCACACCAGCACTGGATCCCAGGGTTTCCGACGAAGCATGGGAATGGCTGTACGAGGACCGCATCCAGACGAGGAGAGCTCTCCTGCGCTCGGAGCCCTGCACAGTCACGATCAACCAGGGCGGCACACGCATCTCTTGGACGGCCCGACCAGTACTTTTCCTGCCCCTGGCACGCCGACGAAGCGTTGAACTCCCCTCCTGTGCATACGACTTCAAGCCCCACGCGACCGACTGATCTACAACTTTCCCTACTGGTTCAAGTGCGGCCCGGCCCCCGCCCGGGCCGACGGTTACGGCTTACCCCAGCCGAACCGACATATGGCATGGCTCATCGCTAGCGCCTAGACTCCGCTACGGAGCACGGCGCACCCAAGAACCTGGAACGAGTCACCGCTGAGTAACGTGACCGAGGGGTGATTTCCCTTTGTCCAGCCGGGGAGGTCCCATGGGCGGGCAGCACATGCGTTTCCCAGTCGCAGTACATCTCCTCCTTTTCTCTAATGATCAGATACTTCTCACGCGTCGATACAATACCGGCTATTGCGACGGCCTCTACGGTGTTGTCGCCGGCCACCTCAAGGGCCAGGAAGACATAATAGAAGCCACCTGCCGCGAAGCAGCAGAAGAGATTGATGTATCCATATCCCCTTTGGACTTGAGCCTGGTTGGGGTCATGCATCGCTTGTCGGATGAGGAGAGGATTGAGTTCTTCCTTACCGGACGATCATGGAGGGGCAACATAACCAACAATGAGCCCAATAAATGTGACGATGTGCGCTGGTTCAATGTCCACTCCCTGCCCCATGAGACGATTCCGTACATAAGGAAGGCCATCACTCTCACGCTAAACAGAGAGCTGTCGCAACTCTGGTTCGAAGAGCCCGACTTTGCGAGGCCAAAGGCATGAAATCGAATCTTCACCCTTACCTTCGAATAGTTGTAAATCATAGCAAGACATGCAACATGCACTGCGTTTGGTGCCATGAGGAGGGCATGCAACGCACGAGCCCTGGACCTATGCTGACGCCAGCACAAATCGTCTCATTTTCTCGAATCCTTTACGAGACAGGGGTTCGCAAGTTCAAAATCGTGGGAGGAGAGCCAACTCTCCGACAAGATCTACCAGAGATACTCAGTGGGCTTCGACAGATCGACCCTGCGCTTGATCTGTCCATGGTGACGAACGGAAGCCGACTGGCAAGTCTGGGCGAGGCGTATAAAGAGGCCGGAATCGATAGGGTCAACGTTTCCCTATTTAGCCTAAACCCAGAGTTCTTTAGAGAAAACGTGGGCCCAGCAAGTCTCATGAGCCGTGTCGTCTCCGGGATAGATCGCACGGCATCTCTCGGGATTCTTGGAAAGATTAATCACGTCTTCCAAGACATGGCCACATTGCATGACATATTGGCATTCGCGCGCGAGCGGTCAGTCCGCGTGAATGTACTGAACAGAATTCCATCACTGTCTTCCCGGGACGGGATGCCAATATCTCAACTTCTGGAAAAATTGGCCACATTGCCGATTGAAAGCGTTACAGAGGAAATAGACCCATACTCTCTCCCCGTCAAAGTAATGAAGCTCGAAGGCGGTGGCGAGATCGAGGTTAAGCATCTTGAAATAGGCGCACAGCAGAAATTCTTGGCTTGCCGGACGTGCCAAGTGAAGGAAATATGCAAGGAGGGGATCTTCGCTCTCCGCATTACACCGATTGGGAAATTGCAGCCGTGCATAGTGCGCGAGGATAACTCCTTCGACCTCACATCGAGCCCTTCTGTTGAATCCGTGAAGAATTACCTAGAAGGGCTTTGAGGGGCGAGACATGCGCGTGGTGGTACTGCTAGGGGTCCACGGTGCGGGGAAGACTACGCTAGGGTCCGCGCTGCCCAGTGACAAATTCGCCTTCTTCCCGCAGATAGGCACTACATTGCGTGCGGCTGTTGATTACGGAGTTACCGTACCGGTTGAATCATTTGATACCCAGGTCATGCAAATTGAACTTGAGCGTGACGCGAAGATTGCCCGAGAAAAGCGTCTGCCAGTCATCGAAAGTTGGCACATCGGGAACATTGCATTCGCCATGGCCCGTGGCTCAGATAAAACGGTGGCTCGATACCGAGATGCACTAATGCGCCAGCTGGAGATTTTCACACCACACATAGTAAAGCTCCGCTTGCCCGATCATGACTTTCTGGAGAGAGTCACCGAAAAGCGCACGACACCATATGAAGCATTGATTTTCTACCGAACTGTAGAGCGTTACGAAAATAACCTGATTGACGAATTCGTTACCGACACAGAGAATGTAATCGAGCTGTCTTCTCCTTGGTCCGCACGCGAAGCAGTCGAGTTGATCACTAGTCACTTTTAGAAACCAAAACGCTAAATAGGGGACTGACCTCGGATGCTCAACGAGCTAGTGATCGGGATCGTATCCGCCGCTGTTCTGAGTGTCCTCGGATTCATTGTGGCTCGAACGCGAGTTCGGATTACATCACGAGTGCGCCGTCAACTCGCCTTGAGGCAAGCGCACCGTTTTAGCTTGCGAATGTTTTCAGAAGGAGTTTCTAATTTCTACGTGGGTCGTGATGAGTGGCTTCGCTATCGAACTCCATCCAGACTCGCCGACTACCTGAGACAAGCCAGAGGCTCTGTGCAAATTGCTTGCTACTGGATGGCACAGGGGACCCTTGAGGGGATTCCTCGAGTGTTCGCGGAGTTGGCTGAGAGGGGCGTAGTTGTAGAGATTGCCATGATCAGCCCTACCAGCGTTTTGCCAGAAGCGTTGAGTAAAGATCTAGAGATGTCAGCAGATGCAATTCGACACCATGTGAATCACGGGTTGAGCGCCCTTGGCGAGCTGAAACTTACGCTCTCTGAAAACGGCAAGCGCAATCTACACATCAAGACATCCGCAACTTTGCCACAGGCGGCTGTAATTCTGATTGACGCGGATACCTCTCCAGGAAAAATCCAACTCGAATTCCGTCCATATCGGGCGCCTCGGTGGAATAGTTTCTCAATCGAAGTTTCAGAAGTTGGATCTGCGCGACTTTATGGAACTCTCAAGAATTCATGGCAAGCCTTTTTTCGAGACGCCACTGATGTCTAGGTAGCTTTTTTTACCGCGTCGGCAGCCGCCGGCTGACAACTGCTTCTCGAACAGCCATGACTGCCGTCTCTCCGCATGTATGGAGGAGGCAACGCAGCACAGGATAAAGCCTGATGGCCCCAATCGCGACGATGAGAACCGCCGATCGACTGGTCTCGCCCCCGCTGTTGAGTCGCGGCCGCCGAAATCGCCGTGCGCGTGCGGATCGGCGCGGGGGCATCTTCGCTTATTGAAGCCCCAGTTCAGCGGCACGATTCCCCCGACTCTCTCCTAAAGCGGTGATTCAGGTGATTCATTGGCAACCAGCTGCCAGCTGGCGCTGGCCACCAGTGCACTGCCGTCCTCGGTGAGGAAGAGCAGGGAGGTCCACGTCCGATCGGCGGAATTGACCAGCCCTACGCGTACCGGTCGGCCATGTTCGCTGAGGAGTTGCACTGCTCGTTCCAGCCCAGGAGGTTCGAGTCCGTGCATCCGCATGCGCTGAAGTCGTTGCTTGAAGACGCCGGCATGCCGGTCTGCGGGATGTGCCCTTTCTCCCACGCTGTAGGTGGCGCCGCTGCGGAGGGAGGCCAGAGCTATCACAGACGCCTCGTCGTCGCCGGTCAACAGCGATTCCAGCACGTGTCGTTCCATGGTCACCCCCGCCTGGATCCTGCGGTACCGCAGCCAGGTACCGCAACCCCAGTAGTCTCCCGCGTCCGGTAGCGCACCTCCGGGGCTTGGTAGCGGCCGGACTGGCCGTCACTGACCAATCCGGCTAGAGCTACGGATCAGAAGGTTGTGAGGGGGGTGGGTGCGGAGCCATTCGGCATCCCGGGACCCAGTGGTCCGGGGACCCCTATCCGGCCACCCCCCTTGGCCGCCGTGTTCTTCGGCGAGAACATCGAACCGGCTCATCTCTGCCACGGAAGCTAACAGCCCCCACTGACAACGCTCTTGTTCCTGTGGCCGGCAGCCGCCGACGGGATGGGTAACCGTCTCAGTTTCCGTCTCATTCAGCACCGTTCAGGGTCGTTCAGAACGGGCCCAGGACGGAGCCCGCCTCACCGGCCGTCCGCTCATGAACGCAGGTGAACACCTCTGCACACCGTCCAGCGCCCCACCAACACAGTTGGAAAGCGTGTTGGCGGCGCCGGACTTGGGCCAACAGCCTCCCGACGTAGGCGAGACGTGATCAGCTTGTTCTGTGGAAGCCGTCATCGCCA
Organism: Streptomyces sp. NPDC111507; assembly: GCF_055638955.1. Lineage (NCBI taxonomy): Bacteria > Bacillati > Actinomycetota > Actinomycetes > Kitasatosporales > Streptomycetaceae > Streptomyces > Streptomyces sp. NPDC111507. The sequence goes on from NZ_JBVKBU010000001.1 coordinate 612,053, forward strand.
GCGCCGTAGCCGTCCTAGGCACCCTGCTTGGCTCAGGGATCACCCTTGCATTTCAGCGACGCACAGCCGAGAGAAGCCACGAGTTCACACGCCGCGAGAAGCTCCGACAGGAACGACTCGATGCCTACTCGGCCTACGCCGGCGCCCTGGTCAACTACCGGCGGTGTCTCGTCCATCTGTGGTTCTGCATCCATGAGCAACCGCCGCCCGAGGATGCAGACGAGGTTCGAATACGCGCCTACGACCTCCGATCAAGTGCCCAAGAGGCCCTGTTCCGTGTGCAGATGCTCACGGATGACGAGTCTCTGAGTCGGTCCGCAGAAGCTGTACTCACTGACGTGACCGGCCTCTACAAGACGGATAGTCGAAGCGAACTCGACGAGCGCCGAGCGCACACCCGTGATGGCATCACTCACTTGGTGCGCGCGGCAAAGCAGCGTCTCTGACGCACTCAGCCAGCGTGCCCGCACAGTCCTGCCGACCGGGTCCTACCCGCTGACTAGGACGCGCACCACATCCGCACCAGACGGAGCGGGAAACAGCGCAGACGGTGAAAGGAACCAGGCCCGTCGGAGCCGGGCTCCGGGCGTTCGCCCAGGTCGGCCCTCGGAAACCCGCCCCTCGCGCCCGCAGCTTCCCAAGCTGAGGGCGCGAGCCTCGATGCCGGCGCCCCGTGCTCAGCTGATGACCAGGCCCGTGATGCCGAAGACGAGCGTGAGGACGAAGCAGATCAGGCTCACTGCTGTTGCAAGGCGCGGGACCTCGTGCGTGCGACGGAAGTTGGACATGACGCCGTTGGACCAGAAGGAGCAGATCGCGACGATTACGGCTGGCACGAAGAGTGGTGTTCCGTGACACACGTATGCGGCACCCACAGCCAACCCAATGACACAACCCTCCAGGCCCGGGTTCGAGCCCAGAGCGACAGCCCCAACAGCAAGATCAAGACGACGTGTTAATGATCTGCAAGCCCTTGGCGGGCGCAACCGTGTCCGCCAGCTCGACCAGCGAAGTCGCAGGTCACCGGCAGGACTCCCCCGCCTCTCTCCCGAAGAGGCCGTAAGACGCGGTGGAGCTGTCTGTTGTCACCCCGCGCTCGTCCATGCATCTGGGCGGGGCACCAGCACCGCGGAGACCACCGCGCCGGACGAGGTCATGACATCGACCACGAATCGCAGGCGTCCGATGGCGAGTCGGCGCAGTGCCGGACCGCGATCGGCGGCGACGACGAGGGAGACCGCGAGCAGAAGAAGTCGCCACAGGATCATCACCGGGCGGCGCGTGGCGCGGGGCAGCTCCGCCAGAGAGGCATGCAGTCGCTCGCAGTGGAACGGGACGTGGCGCTGCTCGTCCGACAGGATCCGCCCCGCCACATCCGAAGTGAGCGAGTCGTCCGTGCCGTCGCGCAGGGCCCGGTAATAACGCAGCGCCACCACTTCCGCGATCATCAGCACCAGCAGTTCCATGCGCAGGCCCATCAGACGCCGCAGCCGTACGAAGACCGTGTCGGTCCAGTGGCCGTTCAACGTCGGTGTGCCACCCGCAGCCAGGAGCCGAGCAAGTAGACGGGCGTGGTTCTGTTCCTCGGCGATGAAGAGCCGGACCGCCTGCGCGTAGTCGACGTCGCCGGCCTGGTCCGCTTTGCCGACGAGGTTGGCGCCGTCACCGTCCTCGCCGACCTGGAAGCGCTGGATGCTGGCCCACACCGCCGGATGCAGCGTCGCACCTTGCCCCCAGTCCGGGTCACCCAGGGCGCGCCTGCGCTCCCGCTCGTCCTCGAACCGCCTTGTCCACTTGGCGAAGCCGCCCGTACGCACCCGGTGTCCCCTCTCCCGGACACGGCCATCGTGCCCCGGAGAGGGACGACGCCGGCGGACACCAAACCGTTCCCCTGCTGCCCGACGCCCGAAGTCCACAAGTTCACACGCACGCACCGTGCGAGCGTCACGGCAGCCGGTGATCAGTCGTCGGCATACTGATCGCGCCGGTCGGCTACGGCCCGTGGCCGAAGAAGCCGGACTTCAGGTCCCCGATGATGGCGTCGAGCGGATGCCCACTGACGATGAACGCTCCGCTCCAGGGCCCGCTGAGTGCGAAGAGCAACGCCAGGCTCAGTCCGACCACACTCGCAACCCCTACGATGAGCAGCGAAGTTCGCAGACTGTTGCGGAAGACCAGTGCGCCGGAGTTCACGATCAAGGCCAGCCCGCTGACCACAAGCGTGACGACGTAGAGCGCGGGAACATCGCGCGAGGCGGCCGCAACGCGGGCGCGACGACTGCTGGTGACACCGTCCAGGGAAGCCACCAGCTCCGTGCCTGTCGGGGTTCCCACATCGGGCCGGGCCGCCTCGGCGCGCACACTCCGCTCCAGCCGTGCGATCGCGCGAGCGGTGGCCGGGTCGTCACCGGACGCCGCTGCTGACCCCTCCCACTCCCTGGCACGCGTGGTCTGCAAGTAGTCCATCAGTGCCGCATGGATCGGCTCCGACTGGACTCGCGGACTTGTCGCCGCCCATGCCAGGCGGGAGGCCGCGGCCGCCTCGTCGCTCACCAATCCCTCTGCTGCGCGCAGGTAGCCGGCCTCGCTGGCCAGTGAGAGCGCCGCGAAGATCGCGAAGGCAGCGCCGAGTGTCGGCATCAGGGGCGTGGCGATCTGCGGCACCCGGTCCTGTTCCCCGACCGGTACGAGCGCCCGGACGCCGACCCGCGCCACGGCCGCGACCAGTAAGGCAAGGAGGAGTCCGCCCACAACCAGCACCACCGCCGGCAGCGAGGTCAACCAGTTCACCACATCACCTACAGCGCGTTCCCGCGAGCGCCACACGGCGGCGGCGCATCGGGCCCGCGGCCTGGAGCTCCTCGTCGACCACTTTCCATGAACGCTCCATGATCACAGGTCGAAGACCTTTGACGCTCGCGACGCTCGGCACGGCATCTCCATCCGGTGGCGAGCCGCCCATGAACGCGGGTGAACGCCCCGTACACACACCCACACCCCACCAACAGAATCCCGCACAGCGCCTGCCGAGGGTGAGCCGAGGGGGTTGATCGGACGCGAAAGATTCCCCAAAACGGATGAAATGACCTAGATTATTCGGATTAGAGTGGGTCAAGGGATGTAGATCGCCGCAGGTCCCGATCACATGCGGCCCAGCGGGTACCCAAGCGGTGAGCGGAGGCGACAGTCGGCCGTGGTTAATTCCAGAGGCGGCGATGCCGACAGCAGCGGTCCGTCCATGCCCCGCACCCTCCATCCGCTGCACCAGCCGCGGGGGCTGCGGACCGTGCAGACCGTGCAGCCCTTGGAGGGCCACCGCGTGCGGATGCTGCTGCTCGATGCCGTGGACGAGGACCGGCACGATGTCGAGGTGCTGCTCACCGCGCTCCAGCAGGCGGTGGCCGAGGTGCACGGCCTGGGCGGCATGGTGCATCTCCCGGGCGGCGGCATGAGCGGCATCCTCTACCTGGTCGCCAGCAGTGGTCTGCCGGAGTCGATGACCCGACCCTGGCTGATCATCCCAGCACGGGGCACGGCGCCGCCCAGCAGCGCCGCCCGCACCGACACCATCACCTGGCAGCCCGACCTGGCCCCGCCTGACCCGGTGCCCGGGCGGGACCCCGCCGCCCTGTGGCCTTCCCGGCTCCCCGTCGGCATCGGTCACCTGGCCGCGCCGATTCCGGGCGATGGCCGGCGACGCGGCGCGCTCTCCGTCCTCTTCGCTCCGGGCGCCGAGCCCGGCACGGCGGAGCGCGCGTTTCTGAACGAGGTGGCGGCCTGGATGTCCGGGAGGCTCAGGTCGTCCGGGATCCTCAATCCGTCCCTTACTCTGCTGCGCGCCCTGGAGCACGGGCCAGGACCGCAGGAGGCCCCCCCGTGGGACGTGAAAGGGGTGCCCTCCATCACGTACACCTGGGACCTGCGCACCGGCGAGCTGACCTCCGACGGACCGGTTGAGGAGGTGCTGGCCGGCATCGATCCGGAGGTGATGAGCGGCGGCATCGAGGCGTGGGCAGCGCTGATCCACCCGGACGACCTGCCAGGGGCGGTAGCCGGCTTCGACACGGGCATCCGGCTGCGCGGCGGCTTCCAGAACGAGTACCGGATCCGGCGCCAGGACGGCACATACCTCTGGATCGAGGCCCGTGCCCGGACGATCACGGACGAAGAGGGGACACCGGTGAAGGTGATCGGCGCCCTCCAGGACAGCAGCGAAACGCACACCGCCGCCGAGTCGGTGGGGCGGGCGCTGCAACACATGAGAGACGGCTTCGTCTCCTTGGACACGGACTGGCGCATCGGATTTCTCAATCAGGCCGCCGAGCGGCTCTTCGGCGCCGCGGGAGATGTGGCCGGAGCCCTGCTCTGGAACGTTCCCGCGGTACGTGCCGTGCCAGGGCTGGAGCAACAGTGCCGGGCCACGGCGGCCCAGGGCCGGCCGGCCGGATTCGACGTACCGTGGCCGGACGGGACGTCCTGGTACCACCTGCGGCTGGTGCCGGTGCCGGAAGGCCTCACGCTCTACATCACCGACACCACCGAACGGCATCTGCGGGAGGTCGAGCGCGCCGCCGCGGAGCGGGCGGCCGCGGAGCGGGCGGCCCTGGTGCAGCGGATCACGCGGGAGCTGGCCGAGGCTGTCACGACCCAGGATGTGATGGCGGCGGTGGCCGACGGTGTGATGACACCCCTCGGGTCCACCGGACTCGTCATGCTCGGCGTGGTCGGCGACCGGCTGACAGTGGTCGGCTCCCGGGGGTATTCGGAGCGCTTCACCCGACTGCTGGACGGGGAGTGGACGGTCAGGGACACCACGAACCCCGTGGGGGACGCCCTGCGCACCCGCGCACCCCTCCACATCTCCTCCCCGGAGGAGTTCCTGAAGCGTTACCCGGGGACCGAGACCTTGGTCCGGGAGGGCGGCAAGCAGGCGTGGACCTTTCTGCCGCTGGCGGTATCGGGACGGGGGATCGGCGCGGCGGCGATCTGCTTCGATCGACCGCGGGTGCTGGACGAGGACGAACAAACGCTGCTGACCGCGCTCAGCGGACTGATCGCGCAGGCCCTGGAGCGGGCCGGACTCTACGACGAGGCGACGACCCGGGCCCGTACCCTCCAACGCAGCCTGCTGCCGCAGGCACTTCCCGAACTGCCCGAGGTAACGGCGGCAGCGCGTTACCAGCCGGCCAAGCAGGGAGCCGACGTCGGCGGCGACTGGTACGACGTGATCCCGCTCTCCGCGGCCCGGGTGGCGCTCGTGATCGGCGACGTCATGGGCCACGGCATGGCCGAGGCCGCCACCATGGGCGGACTCCGCACGGCCGTCCGCACCCTCTCGGAGCTGGAGCTGACGCCCGACGAAATCCTCGGCCACCTCAACGACATCGTCGGCGAGCCGGGCAACGATGCCTTCGCGACCTGCCTGTACGGCATCTACGACCCGGTGACCCGGCGTCTGTCGTACGCCAGTGCCGGTCAGCCGCCCCCGGCGGTGGCCCACCCCGATGGCACCGTCACCTTCCTGTCCATGACCCCGGACCCGCCGCTGGGGGTGGCCACTCCCCCCTTCGAAACCCTCGAGACCCTACTGCCCGCCGGCAGCCTGCTCGCCCTCTACAGCGACGGCCTGGTCGAGAGCAAGGACAGGGATGTCACCACCGGCATGAACCGCCTCGCCGAGCTCCTCTCCCAGTCCGTGAACGCCACGTCGACCTCACCGGCGGATGCGTCCGACCTGGACGCCCTCTGCGCCACCATCACCTCCGCTCTCCTCCCCGCCCACGGCGCGCTGATCGACGACGCCGCCCTGCTGCTGGCCCGCACCCACCCGCTGGCCGCGGAGAACGTCGCCGAGTGGTCGTTGCCGGAGGACCCGGTGGCGGCGGGCGAGGCCCGCGGCCTGGTCCGCGCTCAGCTCGCCGACTGGGACCTGGCCGATGAGGACCTGATCATGACCACTGAACTCGTGGTCAGCGAGTTGGTCGGGAACGTCATCCGGCACGCTTGCGGCCCCATCCGGCTGCGCATGCTCCGCAGCCGCGCACTGATCTGCGAGGTCGCCGACGCCAGCCTGACCACGCCGCACATCCGTCACACCTCCGCCACCGACGAGGGCGGCCGCGGCCTGCAGCTCATCTCCGCACTCTGCCAGCGCTGGGGCACCCGCCACACCCGCACCGGCAAGTCCATCTGGACCGAACAGCCCCTCCCCACCGTCCCGGTCTGATTTCTCACCTCGCACGTCACCCGACCTGCTGAGATCTCCCGTACGGCGCCGTGAACGCCGTAGGGCCGACGGTCGGTGACCGTCGGCCCTACGTGCAGTTCTGCCGGGAAATCCGCTCTGACCTGCGCCTACAGCACCGGCAGGTTCTTGCGGAGCTCGAAGGCGGTGACCTCGGAGCGGTACTCCTCCCACTCCGACTTCTTGTTGCGCAGGAAGTGACGTCGGTCCGGAGCGACCTCATGCGACCGACGTCGGCGTAACGCCGACCTGCGGTCGGGCGGCCGTCAATGGTCGTTGGTGGCTGCTGTGGGCCATCCTTCGACGGCCCACAGACGGCCCGAGCCTGACCGGGGCGGGGCCCCGACGGCGAACTGTCAATCAGCGTGACGCGGGCGGGATGCTCTGCTCGTACTGGAAGACGTTGCAGGGGTCGTACTTCGCCTTGATCCCGCGCAGCCGCTCGAAGTTGCGCCTCCCCCAGTAGGCGGTCTCCCACTCCTGCATGCCGACGTTCGGCACGTTGACGTAGGCGCCGTCCACGAAGCCGCGCATCGCCTGGCTGAATTCGGCGGTCCAGGCCTGGCACGTCGAGGTGAGCGGGTCGCAGACGCCTGGTGTCGTTGAAGGAGTTCCCCAGGCTGCGCCGATCTCGCCGTAGAAGATCGCGTCGCGGTGCACGAACGCGGTGCCGCCGCGGGGCTCCTTCTTGATCGCCCCGCGGAAGGCATCGACGAAGTAGTTGCTGTCCTCCGTGGGAGCGTTTTTCATGTAGTAGCCGATGACGTCGATCGCCTTCTTCGAGAACAGCTTCTTGGCGAACTGCGAGAAGAACTTGACGTTGGCGGGTTCCTGCGAGCGCGGGACCTGCGCTCCGGCGAAGATGGGGCCCCAGTTGCCGACCTGCACTGTCACATCGGGCGAGCCGATCGACAGGATCGGGGCCAGCAGCCTTTTGGCCTCTGCCTCCGTGCCCTCCGCGAGCCACGCGAACAGCAGGATCTGGGACTTGTGGATCTCGACTTCGGATCCGAGGCGGTTGTCGGCGAACGGTACCGTGCGCTGCCAGGCATCGAAGATCCCATGCAGGTCCGTAAGGCCGTCCCAGGTCGCCGTCACGTAGGCGATGCGCTTGAGCGGGTGCACCTTGTAGGTGAGTTGCGTGACGATTCCGAAGTTGCCGTTTCCCGCCCCACGGAGCGCCCAAAGGAGGTCCGAGTGGTCCTTCAGGTCGGCATGGATCACCTTGGCGCAGTCGCGACCCGACGGGACGACGATTTCGGTCCCGATCAGGCTGTCGCAGGCCATGCCGAGATAGCGGTTGAGGGGGCCAAGGCCGCCGCCGACCGTCGCGCCGACCAAGCCGACGCTGCCCTCGCTTCCGGTCGTGACCGCGAGGTCCCGCTTGGCGAGCGCCGTCACCGCTTCCTGCTGGGTCAGGCCGGCGCCGACCGTCGCGATACGAGCGTCGGCGTCGATGTGGACCGACTTGAGCTGGCTGACGTCGATCACGATGCCGTTGTCGATGTTCGACCAGCCCTCCAGGGCGTGGCGGCCGCTGCGTACCCGCAGTGCGACGTTGTGCTGCCGCGCCCAGGTGAGGGCGTTCACCACGTCCTGGGTCTTCTGGGCGAAGACGATGACCAGCGGGTAGTGGGAGAACAGCTGGTCGTAGTCGATGCGATCATCCGTGTACGAAGCGTCACCGGGGCGGACGATGTGACCGGTCAGCTTCGCCGGCCGACATCCCGACGACCCATTGGTCGGGTCGCTCGCGGCCAGAAGGTCCAAGGTGCTCGCGGCCGCGATGTCCGGCGCGCCTGCGGCCGTAAGGCCCGGGACGACGACCGCCCCGGCGCCGGCGGCCGCTGACGCCCTGAGCAGGTAGCGGCGGGAAAAATCGCTCAAGGTCCAGATCCTCTCGATCGGACTACGCCGCTATGCGGCTGAGGGAGCCTTTACCCACCAGCCGCCGGGTAGTCCTTTGTGGTCGACCCCCGCACGGTAACGGGGCGATCATGCGGTTTTTCCCGACACGCCAATTGAGGACGATGACGACAGCCTGAAGGAGTAACTCAGCGGGATCCCGTCATAACCGGTTCGGGATGCACCGCGTCCTGCTAGAAGCTATCCCTTGGTCCAAGCGGTCAGAATACGCGGGTGCTCTCGAAGACGATGGGCTCGCCGAGCCTGCTGGTCAGGTCAGGTCAGGTCAGGTCAGGTCAGGTCAGGTCAGGTCAGGTCAGGTCAGGTCAGGTCAGCGTCTCGCAATGGCCCGACGAAACGCTTCTCTGATAAGAATTAGTGGGCGTGCCCCCGTAATCACCACTCCGTGCCTGGCGAACCCCCGGAATACCCTGCTCCTACTTCCCGCGTTGCCGGTGGGCGCCTATACAATCCCGAGCTTTCCCCACGGCTGCTGAACTTGAATGGGTGATGTCGGGACACTCCTCGGCCGGTGGTGATTCCTCCACCAGCACGGACCTAGCCGAACAGGTCGTCGGAGAAGCCTGCGGCCGGTAGCAGCGCGTCCTCGGTCATCCACAGCGATACCGTGTCGATCGCGAGCGTCCTGTCGATGAAGCAGTCGCTCGGGATCTCCAACAGATCGTCGAAGCGAACCGTCTGCCGGGTTCGGTCCGAGGTTCGCGGGCCTCGCGTCACGGTCTGGAAGAGATCGCCGTCGGTGTGAACGACGGCCCGCCGCGTCGGCTGCTGCCACGACCAGTCGTGCCGCTTCAGCGGTCGCCAGGTGCCCTCCACGGTGTACGAGACGTGGGACAGCCGGCCGATCAACGTCTTCACCCGGGCTGGCGTCCACCGCTGATCCGTCCAGCCGTGCGCCGGCGGTCCCCGCTCCGACTCGCGTTCCAAACGTATGATCTGGACCTCGGACGGTCGGGGTCGGTGAGACGCGGCGGGGCCGGCGGTCCATGACCGTCGGCCCCGTTCGTCGCGTCGGCGGGAAACCCGCCCCGACCAGCGCTTACAGCACCGGCAGGTTCTTGCGGAGCTCGAAGGCGGTGACCTCGGAGCGGTACTCCTCCCACTCCGACTTCTTGTTGCGCAGGAAGAAGTCGAAGACGTGTTCGCCGAGGGTCTCGGCGACCAGTTCGCTGCGCTGCATGAGGGTGAGAGCCTCGCCGAGGTTCTGGGGCAGGGGCTCGATGCCCATCGCGCGGCGCTCGGCGTCGGAGAGGGCCCACACGTCGTCGTCGGCGCCGGGCGGGAGCTCGTAGCCCTCCTCGATGCCCTTCAGGCCGGCGGCCAGGAGCAGGGCGTAGGCCAGGTACGGGTTCGCGCCCGAGTCGATCGAGCGGACCTCGACGCGTGCGGAGCCGGTCTTGCCGGGCTTGTACATCGGGACGCGGACGAGCGCGGAGCGGTTGTTGTGGCCCCAGCAGATGTACGAGGGGGCCTCGCCGCCGGCACCCGCGGTGCGCTCCGAGCCGCCCCAGATGCGCTTGTAGGAGTTGACCCACTGGTTGGTGACGGCGGAGATCTCCGCCGCGTGCTTCAGCAGGCCCGCGATGAAGGAACGGCCGACCTTCGAAAGCTGGTACTCCGAGCCCGACTCGTAGAACGCGTTGCGGTCGCCCTCGAAGAGGGAGAGGTGCGTGTGCATGCCGGAGCCGGGGTGCTCGGAGAAGGGCTTGGGCATGAACGTCGCCTGGACGCCCTGCTCCAGCGCGACCTGCTTCATGACCAGGCGGAACGTCATGATGTTGTCGGCCGTGGAGAGCGCGTCGGCGTAGCGCAGGTCGATCTCCTGCTGGCCGGGGGCGCCCTCGTGGTGGGAGAACTCGACCGAGATGCCCATCGACTCCAGCATGGTGATCGCCTGGCGGCGGAAGTCCATGCCGACGTTCTGCGGGGTGTGATCGAAGTAGCCGGAGTTGTCGGCCGGGGTCGGGCGCGAGCCGTCCAGCGGGCGGTCCTTCAGCAGGAAGAACTCGATCTCCGGGTGGGTGTAGAAGGTGAAGCCCAGGTCGGAGGTCTTCGCGAGGGCGCGCTTGAGGACGTAGCGCGGGTCCGCGAAGGACGGGGAGCCGTCCGGCATCAGGATGTCGCAGAACATGCGGGCCGTACCGGGGGCCTCCGCACGCCACGGCAGCACCTGGAACGTCGACGGGTCCGGCTTGGCGATCATGTCGGACTCGTACACACGGGCGAAGCCCTCGATGGCCGAGCCGTCGAAGCCGATGCCCTCGTCGAAGGCCTGCTCCAGCTCGGCCGGAGCCACGGCCACCGACTTGAGGAAGCCCAGCACGTCCGTGAACCACAGCCGAACGAACCGGATGTCCCGCTCCTCCAGTGTCCGGAGCACGAACTCCTGCTGCTTGTCCATCTTCCGCTTCCACCCATCCTTGCTGGTCAGGTCGCCTGCTCCCACGCCTCGGAGACGGTCGGGGCACCTGAGCATCCCACCACAACACCATTTCGTACGCGTTGCGGACCATGATCGCCCGGGCGACCGCGGTCTGAACGCCTCACGTACGGCAGGTGTCCTGCTCTGGTGCCCATACTGCCTGCTCATCCGCCTGTCTGTAATGGCCGACTCCGAGACTCTCGCCTCGTGAGCTTTAATTTGCATCTTAGATGCAAGTTTTATTACTGTGCGGGGCAGAAACGGGGACCGCAACCCCCGTTCCGCCCCAGGCATTCGAGGAGCCCCCCATGCTGTCCGAGCAGTCCACCGCCACGGTGCACGCCACCCTCCCCGCCGTCGGCGCCGCCATCGGCGAGATCGCCGACCGCTTCTACGAAAGGCTTTTCGCCGCCCACCCGGAACTGCTCCGCGACCTCTTCAACCGCGGCAACCAGGCCTCCGGCATCCAGCGCCAGGCCCTCGCGGGATCCATCGCCGCCTTCGCCACCCACCTCGTCGAGCGGCCGGACGAGCGCCCCGACGTGCTGCTGAACCGCATCGCGCACAAACACGCCTCCTTGGGGATCGCCCCCGAGCAGTACGCGATCGTGCGCGAGCACCTCTTCGCGGCGATCGCCGAGGTCCTCGGCGACGCGGTCACACCCGAGGTCGAGGCCGCCTGGGACGAGGTCTACTGGCTGATGGCGAACGCCCTCATCGCCATCGAGCGGCGGCTGTACGCGCAGCACGGCGACGGGAGGGGCGGGTGGCGGGTCTGGGAGGTCGTGGAACGCGTCGAGGAGACCGCCGACGTCGCCACCTTCCGGCTCCGCCCGGCCGACGGGGGGCCGCTGCCGGACTTCCGGGCGGGCCAGTACGTGTCCGTACGCGTCGAGCTGCCGGACGGCGCCCACCAGATACGCCAGTACAGCCTCTCCAGCGCCCCCGGCTCCCCCGTACGGCAGATCGGCGTCAAGCGGGTGCAGGGCGAGGCCTCGGGCCCCGACGGCGAGGTGTCCAACCACCTCCACGCGCGTGTGCACGTCGGCAGCACGCTCGAGCTCTCCGCTCCGTACGGCGATCTGGTGCTCGACGACACGGACGCGCCGGTGCTGCTCGCCTCTGCCGGCATCGGCGTCACCCCGATGATCGCCATGCTGGAACAGCTCGCGCTCACCGGACACCACGCCCCCGTCACGGTCGTCCACGCCGACCGCTCCCCCGCCGACCACGCGCTGCGCGCCGACCATGAGGCGTACGCGGGGAAGCTCGCGGACGCGGCCGTCCACTTCTGGTACGAGCAGGACGCCGAGGGCGCCGGCCGCCCCGGGCGCGCGGACCTCTCCTCCGTGGCCGTCGCGTCGGGCACGCGCGCGTACCTGTGCGGGCCGCTCCCCTTCATGCGGGCGGTGCGGGGGCAGCTCATCGACAAGGGGGTGGCTCCGGCCGACATTCACTACGAGGTGTTCGGACCGGATCTCTGGCTCGCGCAGGACTGAGGTGGTTGACGGATAACGGATACCTGACGGCAAGCGGCGGACTTCAGGTATCCCGTATCCGGTATCAGGTAACAGGTAACAGATGACAGATGACAGATGACAGATTTCGTCAAGTGTCAGCCCGTCATTCCGATGTCAGAGCCGAGGTCGGCCTGCCAGAGATCCCCAGCAGCAGCGGCCCCGTAGGCGCGGCGACCACGTCCGCCACCGTCAGTGGGTCCAGCGAGGCGAAGAACGCCTCCTGAGCCCGCCGGAGCGCACCCCGCAGCCGGCACCCGGAGTTGAGGGGGCACGGCGTGGCCCCCTCGCAGTCGACCACGTCACCGTCGCCCTCGAAGGTGCGGACGATCGCGCCGACCGAAGCCGTACGCCCCGCTTCGGTGAGGCCGAGGCCGCCGCCTCGGCCGCGGCGGGCCGCGAGCAGTCCCAGGTGCTGGAGCTCGGCGACGACCTTCGCGGCATGGGTATAGGGGACGTCCATGTCCGCGGCGACCTCGCGGGTGGTGGGGGTCGACCCGTCGGCGACGGCGAGCCGCATCAGGACACGCAGGGCCAGATCGGTGGAGCGCAGCAGCCTCATACCGCCAGCGTAGTTAATACGCATCTGTCGCTCAAATTATCCGCGGATCATCCGAACAGGGCCGCCTCCCCCCTTTGCGGGGCTGCGCCACAGGGTGTCTCCTTTGGACATTCCGTGACCTCCCTTCGTACTGAGCGCCCTCGTCCCATTACGATCAGCGGACCCGACCGTCCCATCCCCATAAGGACTCGCCATGGGTTCCGCCAAGAACACCACCTCCGCGCAGCGCAAGGCGCGCATAGAAGAGATGCGCAAGGCCGAGCGTGCCCGGGAGCGTCGTAACCGGATCCTCACGATCACGGCCAGCACGGTCATAGTCGCCGGTCTTGTCGTCGGCGGTGTCGTCCTGGTCAAGTCGCAGTCCGACGACAGCAGCACCTCGGCGAGCGACTCGAAGGGCGGCTCGGGGCACTTCGTCGCGGGCAAGGACGGCGTGGAGACCTGGTCGGGGACGCTGTCCCGCAACCACGTCACCAAGACCGTGAAGTACCCGATGGAGCCCCCGGTCGGCGGCAACCACAACCCCGTGTGGATGAACTGCAACGGCGACGTCTACGGCAAGGCGATCAACAACATGAACGCCGTGCACTCGCTGGAGCACGGCGCGGTGTGGGTGACGTACAACGGCAAGGCCTCCGACGCCGACGTGAAGGCGCTCGAAGCGAAGGTCAAGAAGACGCCGTACACCTTGATGAGCCCCGTCGAGGACCAGAAGGATCCGATCATGCTGAGCGCGTGGGGGAAGCAGCGCACGGTGACGAGCGCGAGCGACCCGAACGTCGACAAGTTCTTCTCGGAGTTCGTGCAGGGCAAGCAGACGCCCGAGCCGGGCGCCGCCTGCACCAACGGTCTGTCGCAGTGAGCCAGATGCGCCAGGTGGGCTGGATCGCGGGCACCACGGCGGCGGTGCTGGTGGCCGCCGGGGCGATCACGTACGCGGTCGCCGAGAGCGACGGCTCGGGGTCCTCGGGGACGAAGGTGCCGTCGGCCGACTCGGCGGACGCGGGTTTCGCGCGGGACATGGCGGTCCATCACCAGCAGGCCGTCGAGATGTCGTACATCGTGCGCGACCATACGGACAACGTGGAGGTACGGCGGCTCGCGTACGACATCGCGCAGACGCAGGCCAATCAGCGCGGCATGCTGCTGGGCTGGCTCGACCTGTGGGAGCTGCCGAAGGTGTCGGCGGACGCGCCCATGACGTGGATGGGCATGGGCGACATGGCGTCCGGCAAGGACGGCGCGCTGATGCCCGGCATGGCGACCAACACCGAGATGAAGAAGCTGAACACGCTGAGCGGCAAGCAGGCGGAGGTCTTCTACCTGCAGTTGATGACCGACCACCACAAGGGCGGCATCCACATGGCCGAGGGCTGCGTCGCGAAGTGCACGGTCGGCGTGGAGAAGAAGCTCGCGCAGGGCATGGTCGACGCGCAGCAGTCGGAGATCCAGCTGATGGCGGACATGCTCAAGGAGCGGGGCGCGAAGGCCCGCGACTAAGCGCTCCGCTGGAAGTGCCGGGATGTGCCGTCGATCGTCTGCGGCGCCCTCGTGGCTGGTCGCGCAGTTCCCCGCGCCCCTTCAGGGCGCTGCCGAACGGCAGCGGACTTCACCCGACCCGCTTAGGCCGAGGACGGCCGAGTGTGAACGACTGCGCGTGAACGGCTGTGTGTGAACGGCTGTGTGTGAACGGGTCCGGGGTGTCGAACCCCGGACCCGTCCGCCCCTCTCCGCCGGGTGCACGGCCACGCCGCCCTCGACACCCCTGCCACCCCGGCCGTCCTCGTCAGGCGTCGACCCGGCCTTCAGGACGCGATCGGCCCCGGGGTGCCTTCCCGTCGCCGGGGCGAACCACGAACCTGCCGATGTCGCAATACGCTCACAGAAGTTGGGAACCCCTTTACAAGAAAACGAGGGATATCCCTACATCCGGGGCGAGGGTGGCGTCATACCGTCGCAAATACCCTTTATTCGCGGCCACTTGGTGTTTCCTTGGCCTTCTCATTCCCCTGGCATGAACGGTTCATCGCCAGAGTGACCCCAGCGTGATCCATTCCCTGTGTCCGCAATTACGGCACACGGTTTCGCACATCACGAACGACCACACATGCGACGAACCGCATCGCAGGGGGTTTTATGAGATCCAATCGCGCCACCATGCGCGCCGGAGTGAGCATGGCAGCGACACTGCCGCTGCTCGCCGGCGCGCTGGCGCTCGGTATACCCACGGCCAACGCCGCGGACGGTCCCAGCCGGGACACCCTCACGGGCACCAAGCCCGCGTGGGCCACGGCGAAGGCGGACAAGGGGGCCGCGTCCGACAACTCCCAGGTCTCCGCCCGGGTCTACCTGGCCGGCCGGAACGCTGCCGGTCTGGCCGCGTATGCCAAGGCCGTGTCCGACCCGAACTCGGCCTCGTACGGCAAGTACCTCAGCGCCAAGCAGACGCAGGCCCGCTTCGGTGCCACCAAGGCGCAGGTCGCCGCGGTGACCTCGTGGCTGAAGTCGGCGGGCCTGAAGGTCACCGGCACCACGCAGCACTACGTCTCCGTCACCGGTGACGTGGCCGCCGCCGAGAAGGCGTTCGGCACTCAGCTGCACAACTACGCCAAGGGCAAGAAGACCTACCGGGCGCCGTCGAAGACGGCTTCCGCGCCGGCCGCCCTCAACGGCGCCGTCCTGACCGTCACCGGCCTGGACAACGCCCCGCACAAGGCGACGCACGACGACACGCTGCCGCCCCCGGACGCGGTGTTCAAGAACTCCGGGCCGTTCTCCTCGTACTTCGGCTCGAACACCGCGAGCACCCTGCCGGACGCGTACGGCAAGAAGATTCCGTACGCGATCGAGGGCTACACGGGCAAGCAGCTGCGCGCCGCCTACGGCGCGGGCAAGCGCACCGGCAAGGGCGTGCGGGTCGCCATCACCGACGCGTACGCCTCGCCGACCATCGCGTTCGACGCGGCCACGTACGCCAAGAAGCACGGTGACTCGGCGTACAGCAGCAGCCAGCTGCGTCAGGTGCTGCCCGGCACCTACACGCAGACCGAGGAGTGCGGGGCGGCCGGCTGGTACGGCGAGGAGACCCTCGACGTCGAGGCCGTGCACGCCGTCGCGCCGGACGCGAACATCACGTACGTGGGTGCCGCGTCCTGCCTCGACAACGATCTGCTCGACTCGCTGAACAAGATCGTCGACAACCACCTGGCCGACATCGTCTCCAACTCGTGGGGCGACATCGAGGCCAACCAGACGCCGGACCTCGCGGCCGCCTACGACCAGACGTTCCAGTTCGGCGCGGTCGAGGGCATCGGCTTCTACTTCTCCTCCGGTGACAACGGTGACGAGGTCGCCAACACCGGCACGAAGCAGGTCGACACCCCGGCCAACTCGGCGTGGGTGACGGCGGTCGGCGGTACGTCGCTGGCGGTCGGCAAGGGCGACAAGTACCAGTTCGAGACCGGCTGGGGCACCGAGAAGGCCGCCCTCGCGGCCGACGGCAAGAGCTGGACCGGCTTCCCGGGCGCGTTCACCTCGGGCGCGGGCGGCGGCACCAGCAAGACCGTGGCGCAGCCCTTCTACCAGAAGGGTGTCGTGCCCAGCGCGCTCGCCACGGCCAACGGCACGACGGCCATGCGCACCGTGCCGGACATCGCGGCGGTCGCCGACCCCAACACCGGTTTCAAGGTCGGCCAGACGCAGACCTTCCCGGACGGGTCCCAGCAGTACAGCGAGTACCGGATCGGCGGCACCTCGCTCGCCGCGCCGGTGATCGCGGCCGTCCAGGCCCTGGCCCAGGAGGCGCGCGGCGGCAAGGCGATCGGTTTCGCCAACCCGTCGATCTACGCGAAGTACGGCTCCAAGGCGTACCACGACGTGACGGACACCCCCACGGGCTCCGAACTCGCCGTGGCGCGCGTGGACTTCGCCAACTCCATCGACGCGTCGGGCGGTCTGCTCACCTCCGTCCGCAGCCTCGGCAAGGACAGCTCCCTGAAGGCCGTGCGCGGCTACGACGACGTCACCGGTGTGGGCACGCCCACCTCGGGCTACGTCGAGTCGTACCGCTCGCACCACGGTCACTGACGGTCCTCCGTCACCTCTCCGCCGCGCCCGCCCCTCGTCGAGGGGCGGGCGTCCGCGTTTCCGGGCGGACCGGCGGCCCAGCCGTGCCGGATACCCCGTAGGGGTAGGTTGCCCGGGTGGGGCGCCCCACACCCCATTGTGTCGCTCTGACGATTACACTGGGCCCGTGCCTCAACTACGCCTCGCCCTGAATCAGATCGACTCGACCGTCGGCGATCTCGCCGCCAACGCCGAGGCGATCGTCCGTTGGACCCGGCACTCCGCCGAGCAGGGAGCGCATCTGGTGGCGTTCCCCGAGATGGTGCTGACCGGGTATCCCGTCGAGGACCTGGCCCTGCGGTCGTCCTTCGTCGAGGCCTCCCGCGCCGCGCTGCGCGCGCTGGCCGCGCGGCTGGCCGACGAGGGCTTCGGGGAGCTGCCGGTGATCGTCGGCTACCTCGACCGGTCCGAGACCGCCCAGCCGAAGTACGGGCAGCCGGCCGGCGCCCCGCAGAACGCCGCCGCCGTGCTGCACGGGGGCCGGGTGGCGCTGACCTTCGCCAAGCACCACCTCCCGAACTACGGCGTGTTCGACGAGTTCCGCTACTTCGTGCCCGGCGACACCATGCCGGTCGTACGGGTGCACGGGGTCGACGTGGCCCTCGCCATCTGCGAGGACCTCTGGCAGGACGGCGGGCGCGTGCCGGCGGCCCGCTCCGCCGGGGCCGGGCTGCTGCTGTCCATCAACGCCTCGCCGTACGAGCGCGACAAGGACGACACTCGCCTCGAACTGGTGCGCAAGCGGGCCCAGGAGGCCGGCTGCACCACCGCCTACCTCGCCATGATCGGCGGGCAGGACGAGCTGGTCTTCGACGGCGACTCCATCGTGGTCGACCGGGACGGGGAGGTCGTCGCACGCGCGCCGCAGTTCGCGGAAGGGTGCGTCGTACTGGACCTGGAGCTGCCGGCGGGCGCCGCCGAGCCGGTGACGGGTGTGGTGGACGACGGGCTGCGCATCGAGCGGCTGGTGCTGTCGCAGGAGCCGCTGCCCGCGTACGAGGCGGAGCTCGCCGGCGGGTACGCGGAGCGGCTCGACGCCGACGAGGAGGTCTACTCGGCGCTGGTCGTCGGACTGCGGGCGTACGTCGCGAAGAACGGGTTCCGTTCCGTGCTGATCGGCCTGTCCGGCGGCATCGACTCGGCGCTGGTCGCGGCGATCGCGTGCGACGCGCTGGGCGCGCAGAACGTG
Organism: Streptomyces sp. NPDC111507; assembly: GCF_055638955.1. NCBI lineage: Bacteria > Bacillati > Actinomycetota > Actinomycetes > Kitasatosporales > Streptomycetaceae > Streptomyces > Streptomyces sp. NPDC111507. The sequence goes on from NZ_JBVKBU010000001.1 coordinate 630,038, forward strand.
TACGGGGTGTCGATGCCGTCGAAGTACTCCTCCGACCACTCCAAGGGGGACGCGGCGGAGCTGGCGCGGCGGACGGGGCTGAACTTCCGGACGGTGGCGATCGAGCCGATGTTCGACGCGTATATGTCGTCACTGGGGCTGACCGGGCTGGCCGAGGAGAACCTCCAGTCGCGTCTGCGGGGCACGATGCTGATGGCCATCTCCAACCAGGAGGGGCACATCGTGCTGGCACCGGGGAACAAGTCCGAGCTGGCGGTGGGGTATTCGACGCTGTACGGCGACTCCGTGGGCGCGTACGGGCCCATCAAGGACGTGTACAAGACGTCGATCTTCCGGCTGGCGGAGTGGCGGAACCGGGCGGCGGCCGAGCGGGGGCAGACCCCGCCGATCCCCGAGAACTCGATCACCAAGCCGCCGAGCGCGGAGCTCCGTCCCGGCCAGGTCGACACGGACTCCCTCCCGGACTATCCCGTGCTGGACGCGATCCTCGAGCGGTATGTGGACCGGGACGAGGGGGCGGACGGGATCGTCGCGGCGGGGTTCGACCGGGAGCTGGTGGTGAAGACGCTGCGGATGGTGGACACGGCGGAGTACAAGCGCCGACAGTATCCGCCGGGCACCAAGATCTCCGCCAAGGGGTTCGGGAAGGACCGGCGGCTTCCGATCACCAATCGGTGGCGCGAGCACGCGTGACCTTGCCGGGGGGCGGCAGCGGGGTTGTGCGGGTGGGTGGGGGCTGGGCGCGCGGTTCCTCGCGCCCCTAAAAGCCGCCATCCGCCCGTCCGCGTTCGGCCGACGGACGGCGGGGGCTGGGCGCGCAGTTCCCCGCGCCCCTAAAAACCGCCATCCGCCCGTCCGCGTTCGACCGACGGACGACCGGGGCTGGGCGCGCAGTTCCCCGCGCCCCTAAAAACCGCCGCCCACCCGTCCACGTTCGGCCGACGGACGGCGGGGGCTGGGCGCGCAGTTCCCCGCGCCCCTGAAAGCCGCCGTCCGCCCGTCGGCGTGCGGCCGACGGGCGGTGGGGGCTGGGCGTGGGGTCTTGCGTCAGTGGTGGGCGTGTTCCGGGTGTGGGGGGACGTGGGTTGCGACCAGGCGGCCCGGCGTGGGGGCGGCGGCCTCGGCGCGGCGGCGGTCCACGGCGTACGCCGTCGCGGCGACCGCGAGGCCGAGGACGGCGAGCAGAGCCCCCGCCAGCGCGGGCGACGTCGTACCGAAGCCGGCGGCCAGCGCGATGCCGCCGATCCACGCACCGCCGGCGTTCGCGAGGTTGAACGCGGCCTGGTTGGCGGAGGACGCCAGGGACGGCGCCGCGGAGGCCTTCTCCATGACCATCAGCTGGAGGGGCGAGCCGGTGATGAAGGCGGCGGCACCGAGGAGGGTGACCGCGACGGCCGCACTCCACTGGGCGCTCATGAGGACGGGGAAGAGGGCGAGGACCGTGACCATCGAGACGAGTCCGCCGAAGAGGGTGCCGCGCAGGGAGTGGTCCGCGAGGCGGCCGCCCACGAGGTTGCCGACCGTCGCTCCGACGCCGAACAGCGCGAGCAGCAGCGTGACGCTGGAGTCGGCGTACCCGGCGGCGTCCGTGAGCATCGGCGTGATGTAGCTGTACGCGGAGAAGAGGGCGCCGAAGCCCGCGACCGTCGTGCCGAGGGCCAGCCAGACGGGGAGCGACCGCAGGGCGGCCAGCTCGCCGCGCAGACCGCCCGTGGGGCCGTGCGTGTGGTCGCGCGGGATGAGGAACGCGAGTGAGGCTATCGCCGCCAGACCGATCGCGCTCACGCCGAGGAAGGTGGCCCGCCAGCCGAAGTGCTGTCCGATGAAGGTGGCGACGGGGACGCCCGCGATGTTCGCGACGGTCAGGCCGAGGAACATCAGCGAGACGGAGCGCGCCTTGCGCTCGGGGGCGACGAGGTTGGTGGCGACGACGGCGCCGACGCCGAAGAAGGCGCCGTGCGGCAGACCGCTGACGAAGCGGGCGGCGAGCAGCCAGTGGTAGTCGGGGGCGAAGGCGGAGAGCGCGTTGCCGGCCACGAAGAGCCCCATCAGGGCGATGAGGACCTTGCGGCGGGACATCCGGGCGGTGGCCGCGGCGAGCAGCGGGGCGCCGATCACCACGCCGAGGGCGTAGGCCGAGACGAGGTGTCCGGCGCTGGGGATGGATATGTGGAGGTCGTCCGCGACGTCGGGCAGCAGGCCCATCATCACGAACTCGGTGGTACCGATGCCGAAGGCGCCCACGGCTAGGGCGAGCAGGGCCAGAGGCATGAAGGGCCTTTCAGAGGAGCGGAATGCAAAGAGGAGAACAAGACGGGCGGGGACGGGACCGGGTTCGTGGGCGTGCGCCCCAGTGGCCTGGGGCACACGCGCACACGGACACGCCCGTGCACACCGGTGTGCACGGGCTCTGTAAGTTCACCTGTGGAACAAAGTCTCGCAGGCCCAGTATTCCAGGAGGTTAAGATCCGGTTGCCGCGAGCTTGACCCGGGCTGCGATCGGGAGGTGATCGCTGCCGGTCCTGGGCAGGGTCCAGGAGGTCACCGGCTCGACGCCCTTGACCATGATCTGGTCGATCCGGGCCATCGGGAACGACGCGGGCCAGCTGAACCCGAAGCCGCTGCCCGCCGCGCCCTGGGTGGAGCGCATCTGCGAGGTGACACCGTTCAGCGCGCGGTCGTTCATCGTGCCGTTGAGGTCGCCGAGCAGGATGACCTGCTGCAGTGACTCGTCGGCGATCGCCTCGCCGAGCGCGTCGGCGCTCCGGTCGCGCTGGCGGGCGGTGAACCCGGCCTGCAGCTTCACCCGGACCGAGGGCAGATGGGCGACGTACACCGCGACCTGGCCGTTCGGGGTCGTCACCGTGGCGCGCATCGCGCGAACCCAGCCGAGCTTGATGTCGACGGGCTTGGTGCCGCTCATCGGGTACTTGCTCCACAGCCCGACGGTGCCCTCCACCGAGTGGTACTTGTACGTCGGGGCGAGCGCCTTCTCGTACGTGGGGACCGCCGTGGCCTTCAGCTCCTCCAAGGCCACCACGTCGGCGCCGGACGCGGCCACGTCACGGGCGGTACCGGAAGGGTCCGGGTTCTCCGCGTTGACGTTGTGCGTGGCGACGGTCAGGTCGCCGCCGGCACCGGTCCGGTCGGTGAGCAGTCCGCCGAACAGGTTCAGCCAGACGGTCGCGGGCAGCACGACGGCGATCAGGGCGGTCGCGGACTTCCGCACGAGGCCGAGGACCAGCAGGACAGGGATGAGGATGCCGAGCCACGGCAGGAACGTCTCGGTGAGACTGCCGAGGTTGCCGATCCTGTTGGGGATCTGCGCGTGCAGCAGCATCACCAGGGCGAGGATCAGGGCGAGCGCGGCCAGGATCAGTCCGCGGCGCCAGACGCCGCGGTCGCCGCGCCATGAACCCAGCGCGCGCCTGAGCTTGTCCAGCAGGCGCCGAAGCCGGGGACCTCGACGCTCGGGCCCCGAGCCGTCGCTGCCCGTCTCCGTCACGTACGCCTGCGCCATACCGTCGCCTCACAACCTGCCGTGCACACCGTCAGCCCCTCGGCTACGACCCTAGGGGATGATCGGCGTCGATCTCGCCGTCCGGGGACGGCCGTACGGGCACGAGGACGAACAACTCGGCGTCCGGAGTTCCGAATACGGGGCGGAGCGCGGCCTCTGTGACGAAACGCGCACATTCGGCGCATCGGCCGAGAGGATGAATGCGAGGATGGGTGAGAGGACGAACTAGGGCCGGTCGGGACGCAGTCCCGCGAGTACCGTGTCGACGATCTGTTCGGCCAGGTCCTCGGGGAGTTCGGCGTCCGGGCGCATGACGGCGCGTACCAGCATGGGGCCGACGAAGAGGTCGTTGATGACCTCGATGTCCACGTCGTCGCGGAGCTCGCCGTCCCGCTGTCCGCGGCGCAGGACCTCGAAGGTGGTCAGGCGCCGCGGTTCGATGACGATCGCCTGGTACGCGGCCCAGATCTTGGGGCTGGACTTGATCTGGGCGTAGACGTTGTGCAGGAGCGCCGAGGAGCGGCTGGCCAGGCCCCGCTGGCGCAGCGGCTCCAGAAGGGCTATCAGGTCGTCGCGCATCGAGGTGCCCGGGAGTTCGGTGTCCGGGGGCTCGGTGGCGCGCATGACGTCGACGAAGAGTTCCTCCTTGTCGCTCCAGCGGCGGTAGATGGTCGCCTTGCCGACGCCCGCGGTCCTGGCCAGGCGTTCGATGGAGATCTCCGCGAGGGGGACGCCGTCCTCCAGGAGTTTTATCGCGCCCTCGATGATGGAGCGCTCCACGGCCTCGCTGCGGGGACGCCCCCGGGGGGACCCCTCTTGCCTGGCTCGGCTGTCCGCGAGGCTCACGTGTCGCTCCTTTCCTTGGTGGTGCTGGCGCAATTCTCCCTGCAGCGCCCCGTCAGTGCTCGGCGGCCACCAACTCCGTCTCCTCCTTGCCCTGTTGCGGGGTCGAACTGCGGCCCGGCAGGAACAGGGCCACGATCACGGCGCCGACCAGCGCGATGCTCGCACCGCACAGGGCGGTGACGTGCATGGCGTGCAGGAAGGCGTCGTTGGCCGGGGTGATGAGGGCGTCGCCCCGGGGGCCGAGCTTGGCGGCGACGCCGAGGGTGGCCTCGATGGACTCGCCCGCGGTGTGCCGCAGGCCGGCCGGCAGGAGGGTGAGCTTGTCCTCGATGCCGCTGCGGTAGGCCGAGGAGAGGACCGAGCCGAGGACCGCGATGCCGAGGGCGCCGCCGACCTGACGGAAGACGTTGCTCAGGGCGGAGGCGGAGCCGGCCTTCTCACGCGGCAGGGCCTGCATGATGACGACGCTCGTCGGGGTCATGATGTGCGCCATGCCGGTGCCCATGAGGAAGAAGATGACCTCGAGGAGCCAGATCGGCGTGTCCGCGTCCAGGGTCGCGAAGGCGCCGAGCATCGCGGCGAGCAGCACCAGGCCCGCGGTGCACGTGGCCCGGTTGCCGAAGCGGTCGACGACGAGGCGGGCGCGCGGCGCGAAGAAGAGCTGGGCCGCGGCGAGCGGCAGCAGCAGCACACCGGTCTTCAGCGGCGAGTAGCCCCGCACGCTCTGGGTGTAGAAGACGGAGAAGAAGGTCACGCCCATCATCGCGAAGAACACGAGCGCGATCGCGGCGATGGCGGCCGAGAAGACCTTGTTCTTGAAGTAGGTGATGTCGATGGACGGATGGTCGCTGCGCTTCTCGTAGAGGACGAAGCAGGCGAGCACGGCGACTCCGGCGCCGATGGTCGCGAGAACCGCCGCGTCGGTGAAGGAGGCGAGCTGGCCGCCCTTGATGATGCCGTAGACGAGCAGGACGAGCCCTATGACCGAGAGGACGACGCCGACGAGGTCGATGCGGCCGGGGCTCGGGTCGCGGGAGTCCGGGACCAGCCAGAACATCAGGCCGAGCGCCAGCAGCACGATCGGCACGTTGATCAGGAAGACCGAGCCCCACCAGAAGTGGGCGAGGAGCACGCCGCCGGTGATCGGGCCGATGGCGATGGCGATACCGACACCGCCGGCCCAGATGCCGATGGCCTTGGGCTGCTCCTCGCGCTCGAAGACGTTCATGAGGACGGCAAGGGTGGCGGGCATCACGAAGGCGGCGCCGAAGCCCATCAGCGCGCGGAAGACGATGAGCTGGACGGGCGAGCCGGCCTCCGCGGCCAGCGCGGAGCCGGTGCCGAAGACGGCGAGTCCGGCGAGCAGGACCTTCTTGCGGCCGAACCGGTCGCCGAAGAGGCCTGCGGTGAACAGCAGCCCCGCGAAGACGAGCGTGTAGGCGTTGATGGCCCACTCCAGCTCGCTCTGGGTGGCGCCGAGTCCAGTGGGCGCCGGCGTCGAGATCGTCTTGATCGCGACGTTGAGGATGGAGTTGTCCAGCACCACTATCAACAGGCTGAGCATGAGCACGCCGAGAATGGCCCAGCGGCGCCGATGGACCGCCTCGGGCACGCGCCGTTCGACGTGGGCTGCGGGAGTTGTCATGGGGCCGAGCCTAGCGATTTTCGATACGGGACCGTCTCGTATCGTAAATCCTTTACAGAGACCTTACGAAGAGATGGGTCTACGGTCCACCCGCGACCTACATCGCGGGTGGACCCGAGACGTACATCGCTCGCCCCGGTCTGGCCCCCGGTGGCACGAGGTGCCACCATGTAGGAGGTCCGGGGACGCCGTCAGGGCGCCTCGAGATGACAGAAGGAGCCGTTGCGATGACGCAGCTTTCGGCTGCCCCGAAGCAGCCCGTGGAGGGCGTGCGGGCGACCACCGACAGCAGCAAGGCGCTGTACGGGGGCAAGAGCACCCGCCGTATCACGGTCCGCGACATCACCACAGCCAAGGAACGCGGCGAGAAGTGGCCGATGCTCACCGCCTACGACGCGATGACCGCGTCCGTCTTCGACGAGGCCGGCATCCCGGTCATGCTCGTCGGCGACTCGGCGGGCAACTGCCACCTGGGGTACGAGACGACCGTCCCCGTCACCCTCGACGAGATGACGATGCTGTCCGCCGCGGTCGTGCGCGGCACCAGCCGCGCCCTGATCGTCGGCGACCTGCCCTTCGGGTCGTACCAGGAGGGCCCCGTCCAGGCCCTGCGCTCCGCCACCCGCCTGGTCAAGGAGGCCGGGGTCGGCGCGGTGAAGCTGGAGGGCGGCGAGCGCTCGCACCGCCAGATCGAGCTGCTCGTGGAGTCCGGCATCCCCGTGATGGCGCACATCGGCCTGACCCCGCAGTCCGTGAACTCCATGGGCTACCGCGTCCAGGGCCGCGGCGAGGAGGCCGCCCAGCAGCTGCTGCGCGACGCCAAGGCGGTCCAGGACGCGGGCGCGTTCGCGGTCGTCCTGGAGCTGGTCCCGGCGGAGCTCGCCGCCGAGGTCACGCGCACCCTGCACATCCCTACCGTCGGCATCGGTGCGGGTCCGGAGACCGACGCGCAGGTCCTGGTGTGGACCGACATGCTCGGCCTCACCGGCGGCAGGGTGCCGAAGTTCGTGAAGAAGTACGCCGATCTGCGCGAGGTCATGGGCAACGCGGTGCGCGCGTTCGCTGACGACGTCGTCGGCGGAACGTTCCCTCTCGAGGAGCACTCGGTCCACTGAGCATCTGGGGCCCAGGACCGCCCAGGACTACCTGGACCCACTGAGCCACTGCGGCACCAGGACAGCCCGCCGATTTCCCCCGTCGGCGGGCTGTCGCCGTACGTGAAGGGCACGCACCACGGTGAGAGGCGCGAACGTCTGTCGGCGATATATCGGTGAGCGTACGGCGCTGTAGGCGAGCTGTAGGTGGTTTGTCGGTGGGCGCTGGCACCTTGATGGGCATGACGCGAATCGACAAGAACCCCGACAGCGGCGCCCGCAGCGCCGTCTCCGTGCGGGGGCTGGTCAAGCACTACGGCGAGACCAAGGCTCTGGACGGCGTGGACCTGGACGTCCGCGAGGGAACCGTCCTCGGGGTGCTCGGTCCCAACGGTGCCGGCAAGACCACCCTCGTCCGTATCCTTTCCACCCTCGTCACCCCCGACGCCGGCCGGGCCACCGTCGCCGGCTACGACGTGCTCACCCAGCCCCGCCAGCTGCGCCGCGTGATAGGCCTGACCGGTCAGTACGCCTCGGTCGACGAGAAGCTCCCCGGCTGGGAGAACCTGTACATGATCGGGCGGCTGCTCGACCTGCCCCGCAAGGACGCCCGCCGGCGCGCCGACGAGCTCCTGGAGCGCTTCTCGCTCACCGAGGCGGCCAAGCGCCCGGCATCGACGTACTCCGGCGGTATGCGCCGCCGTCTCGACCTCGCCGCCTCCATGATCGGCCACCCCTCCGTCCTCTATCTGGACGAGCCGACCACCGGGCTCGACCCGCGCACCCGCAACGAGGTGTGGAAGGAGGTCAAGCGGATGGTCGCGGACGGCGCCACCGTGCTGCTCACCACCCAGTACATGGAGGAGGCGGAGCAGCTGGCCTCCGAGCTGACGGTCATCGACCGCGGCAAGGTCATCGCCAGCGGCCGGATCGACGAGCTGAAGGCCCGGGTCGGCGGCCGCACGCTGCGCATCCGCCCGGTGGACCCGCTGGAGCTGCGCCCGCTGGCCTCCCTCTTCGACGAGCTGGGGCTCACCGGTCTCGCCGCCTCGGTCGTGGACACCGAGACCGGCACCGTGCTGGTCCCGATCCTCAGCGACGAACAACTCACCGCCGTGGTCGGCGCGGTCACCGCGCGCGGCATCACGATCGGCTCCATCTCCACCGAACTGCCCAGCCTGGACGAGGTGTTCCTGTCCCTCACCGGCCACAAGGCCGGTGTCCCGCAGGACGCCGCCCCCGCCCGCGCCTACGAGGAGGTCTCCGCATGAGTACCGCCGTTGTCGAAGCCCCCGTCGCCGCGAAGGGCGACCCCCGTATCTCGCCCCGCGCGCACGCGCGCCACATCGGCGCGCTCGTCCGCCGCAACCTGCTGTGGATCCGCCAGGACCCGGAGTCGATGTTCGACGCCGTCCTGATGCCGGTCGTCTTCACCCTGCTGTTCGTGTACGTCTTCGGCGGCTCCATCGGGCAGTCGCTGGGCGGCGGACAGGACGCCTACGTCCAGTACGTGGTGCCCGGTCTGATGGCGATGACGGCGATGAACATCGCCACAGCCGTCGGCACCGGCTTCAACGAGGACTTCCAGAAGGGGGTGATGGACCGCTTCCGCACCCTGCCGATCGGCCAGGGCTCCGTGCTCTTCGCCAAGATCGTGGTGGAGCTGATGCGGATGCTGGTCGCGACGACGATCCTGCTGGTCGTCGGCGTGCTGGTCGGATTCGACATCACGAACTGGCCGGGTCTGTTCGCCTCCGTGGGGCTCGCCGTCCTCTTCGGCTCGTCCCTGATGTGGATCTTCCTGGTCCTCGGAGTGACGATGAAGAACGCGCAGTCCGTGCAGGCGATGGGATTCCTGGTGCTGATGCCCCTGCAGTTCGGTTCGTCGATCTTCTCGCCGACCGGGACCATGCCCGGCTGGCTGCAGGCCTTCACCGACTACAACCCGCTGTCCGCGCTCGCGGACACCACGCGCGGCCTGATGGTGAGCGGCCCGGTCACGCACAGCCTGTGGGTGACCCTCGCCTGGACAGCAGGGCTCACCTTGGTCATGGCGCCGATCGCGATCCACAAGTTCCGCACCAAGAGCTGACGTTCGCGCACAGGACCACGGAAACCCCGGTCCGCGTCACCCCCGGTCCGCGTCACACGAGGGCGGCGGCCTCCTCCAGGGAGAGCCCGCCGCCCTCGGCGTACGCGGCCTCGTACGTCGCGTCGTCCAGCACGGCCCGCAGGTCGGCCTCCGCCTGTATGCGCACCTGCTCCTCCATCGGGCCCACGAAGTGCCCGGGCGGCAGCAGATGGTCGGCGGCCCCGAGCAGCACGGCCGCGTCGCGGACGCGGCGGCCGCCGTCCAGGCCCGTGAGGGCGATGGCGGCGGTGGTCAGATGCGCGGAGGGCATGTGCGGGGCGATGATCTGCGACAACGGGTCGCCCGCCCGCGTCAGCGCCTCCCGCACCTTCTCCAGGGCGGACTCGTGCAGCCCCTCGAGCGCGTCCAGCCAGGCCTCGACGCCCACCACGAACCCGTCGAAGACCACGAAGGTGACCGCTTCGAAGTTCTCGCGCAGTATCCGCATGTGTTCGCGTGCCTCGGCGACCCGGCCACTGCGGGCCAGCCACATCGCCAGGAACAGCCGGGAGGCGGGCATGGCCTCGTTGTAGGCGCCGTCGCCGCTCTCCAGGACCTCCCGCAGCAACCGCTCGCCGCGTTCGGTGTCGCCGGACTCGATGAGCACACCGCCGAGCCGGGTGTTGAGGACGGCCGTCTGGGCGTGCGCGCCGAGCCCTTCGGCGTGGGTCATGGCCTCCGTGTAGTCCGCGGCGGCGAGCGTGAACTCGCCCCGGCGCTCGTGGGCCTCACCGCGTGCGGAGAGCGCCTCGGCCGCGCCCCAGGCGTCCCCGAGCCGGGTGAAGAGTTCCAGTGCCTCGTCGGCGTCCCGGGTCGCGTCGCCCGCCCAGGTGGCCCGGTTGGCGAGGATGTTGGCACGCATCTGGAGGGCGACGGCGAGTTCCCACTCGTAGCCGAGTTCGCGGCAGGTCTGGACGGTCGCGTCGATGACGGAGCGCATCCGCTCGATGTCGCCGGTCAGGATCACGGCGTAGAACCAGAGGTTGCCGGGGCTGCGGCAGGTCTGCGGCTGGCCCGGGCGGTAGGTCTCGCTGATGACGCGCAGTTTCCGCTTGGCCTGCGGGGTGTCCCAGGCCGCCATGTCCATGTCCATGCAGGCGAGATGGACGAGGTGGACACCGCGGCGGGCCTCTTCGAGGGCCTCGGGGCGCATCGGCGGCGGGGTATCCGTGCAGCTCTCCAGCAGCGGGGCGGCCGGCCGCGCGGGCTCGGCGAAGGGGTCGGGGCCGAGGGCCATGACCTCGCGGGACCAGTGGCGGGTCATCTGCCGCAGATCGCGCATCTGCCAGTACCAGGCCAGGGAGAGGACCAGGCAGAGCGCTTCCTGCTCGTCGCGGGCGGCGACGGCGTGCTGGAGGGCGGCGCGGATGTTCTCCGACTCGGTCTCCAGCCGTTCGATGGCGGCGCGCTGGCCCGGGCCGCGCAGCCGGGGGTCGGTGGTGCGGGCCACTTCGCGGTAGTGCGTGAGGTGGGCGCGCTCGGCGGCGGGGCGCTGCCCCGACTCGTCGAGCCGCTCGCCCGCGTACTCGCCGACGGTCTCCAGGAGCCGGTAGCGCATCTCGCCGTCCCCCCATGGGGCGGCCACGACGAGGGACTTGTCGACGAGCGAGCCGAGCGTCTCCAGGGCGGCCGGTCCGCAGACGGCCTCGGCGGCGGCGAGGTCGCAGCCGCCCGCGAAGACGGACAGCCGCCGCAGCACGTCCCGTTCGTCCTCGTCGAGGAGGTCCCAGGACCAGTCGACCACGGCGCGCAGGGTCTGCTGGCGCGGCAGGACGGTACGGCTGCCGGAGGTCAGCAGCCGGAACCGGTCGTCGAGCCGGTCGGCGATCTGACGCGGGGTGAGCATCCGCAGCCGGGCGGCGGCGAGTTCGATGGCGAGCGGCAGTCCGTCGAGGCGGCGGCAGATCTCGGCGGTGGCCGCGGGGTCGTCCTCGACCCGGAAACCCGGGCGGGCGGCGGCCCCCCGGTCGGCCAGCAGCCGCAGCGCGAACGGCTCCGGCAGCGGCTCCACGGGGCGCAGCAACTCCCCCGGTACGCCGAGGGGTTCGCGGCTGGTGGCCAGCACCGTCAGGCCCGGGCATCGCTCGAGCAGCTCCTCGACGAGACGCGCGGCGGCGTCCACGACGTGCTCGCAGTTGTCGAGGACGATCAGCATGCGGCGCTTGGCGCAGTACTCGGCGAGCCGATGGAGGTCGTCGTGCCGGTCGGCGGCGGCCCGCAACTCCTCCGCACCGGCGCCGCGCAGCACGGTCTCGCGGGCTCCGACGGCGGTGAGCACCGCCTCGGGCACGGCCTTCGGGTCCTCGACCGGCGCGAGTTCGGCCAGCCACACCCCGTCCGGCGCGGTGTCCGCCACGGTCTCCGCCGCCTCCTGCGACAGCCGCGTCTTGCCGGCCCCTCCGGGCCCGAGCAACGTCACGAGCCGGGCCGTCGCCAGATCCTCCCGGATCGTGTCGATGTCCGCCGCCCGCCCGACGAAGGAGGTCAGCCGGGCGCGGAGGTTGCCGGGCGGCGGCGATGCGGAGCGGCCACGCCCGGCCGGTGCGGTCCGGATCCCGGTCCCGGTCTCGGTCCCGGTCCGGTGCTCGGTCCGGTTCTCGGTCCGGTCCGTGGAGCGGGGTCGCGGGCCCTGGGCGTGCGACCTGCCGCCGTCGTCGGCCGGGCTGAGCAACTCCTTGTGCAGGGCGCGCAGTTCGGGGCCGGGGTCGGAGCCGAGGCGGTCCGCCAGCAGCTCCCGTACGGACTCGTAGGCGGCGAGGGCCTCGGCGGGCCGGCCGGCGTCGCGCAGGGCGCGCAGACGCAGGAGGTGCAGGGGCTCGTCCAGGGGGTGGAGGTCACACAGGGCGGTGAGCTCGGGCAGGGACTGTTCGGCGTGGCCGAGGGCGAGGGCCGCCGCGAACCGGGCGCGCCGTACGTCGAGACGGCGGGTCTCCCAGCGGGCCGACTCGGCGGCCCGGTCCGGGAGGTCCGCGAGGGCCGGCCCGCGCCACAGGGCGAGGGCGTCGTCGAGGGCCTCGGCCGCCTTCGTGGGGTCGCCGTCGGCGAGCGCGCGTACGCCCTCCCCCGCGAGCCGCTCGAAACGGTGCAGGTCGATGTCGTCGGCGCCCGCGGCCAGCCGGTAGCCGCCGTCCCCCGAGTCCACCGCCTGCGGACCGAGCGCCCTGCGCAGCCGCCCCACCAGGGCCTGGAGCGCACCCGGTGCATCGGCGGGCGGATCGCCGTCCCACACCTCGTCCACCAGAACGGCCGCGGGCACGGTCCGTCCGGGCCGCAGCGCGAGCACGGTCAAGAGGGCGCGCAGCCGCGCCCCGCCGAGCACGACGGGCGTGCCGTCGGGGCGGAGTGCCTGGGTGGTGCCAAGGATCCGGTAGCGCACGGGGTCCATTGTCTCCGGTGACGTGACGATCTCAGCCCCTACCTTCTCCGGAACCAATGACCGACCGCGAGACGTTTTCCCCGTGAGCCCGGTACGGTCGGGCAGGCCCAGCACCATGCGCACCAGTCCGAGGAGCCCCATGACCACCGCCGCTTCCCGTCGCAGCAGCGACCGGAGGATCAGCCCCGTCTTCGTCGGGATCGTGGCCGTGATGGCGGTGACCGGGTGGGCGACATGGACCGGGTTCGCCGAGGAGCCCGGTGTGGCCGTGTTCCTCTTCGTGACGGCCGCCTGGATCGTCTCCCTGTGCCTGCACGAGTACGCGCACGCGCGCACCGCCCTGCACAGCGGCGACATCTCGATCGGCGCGAAGGGCTATCTGACGCTCAACCCGCTGAAGTACACGCATGCGCTGCTGAGCATCGTGCTGCCGGTGATCTTCGTGATCATGGGCGGGATCGGTCTGCCGGGCGGGGCGGTCTTCATCGAGCGCAACAGGATCCAGGGCCGCTGGAAGCACAGCCTGATCTCGGCGGCGGGCCCGCTGACGAACGTGCTGTTCGCCGTCGTGTGCACGGCGCCGTTCTGGCTGCACGCCCTGGACGGCGTGCCGCGGGACTTCCAGTTCGCGCTGGCGTTCCTCGCACTGCTCCAGGTCACGGCCGCGATCCTGAACTTCCTGCCGGTCCCGGGCCTGGACGGCTACGGCGTGATCGAGCCCTGGCTGTCGTACAACGTCAAGCGCCAGGTGGAGCCGTTCGCCCCGTTCGGCCTGCTGTTCGTGTTCGCGGTGCTGTGGATCCCGTCGGTGAACACGGCTTTCTTCGACGTGATCCACTCGATCCTGAACAGCCTGGGGATCGACGAGATCCAGACGTACTGCGGTCAGGAGTTCTACCGCTTCTGGCAGGGCACCAACGAGTTCTGCTCGGTCAGCTGACGGACCTGCCGCGCCGCGCGTAGTACCACGTCATGTTGGACGACAGTCCGGCCAGCAGCACCCACACGATCCCCAGCCAGCTGCCCTGGACGAAGGAGACGACGGCCGCGGCGACCGACAGGACGCAGACAGTCAGGGCATAGAGGGCGAGGCGGGGCATGGGGGTCGGCTCCTGTCGGGACGGTTCGGACGAGGTCGTACGAGATCTACGAGGTCGTACGGCGTCCAGTGTCCCTCATGTCCCCCATGCCCGTACGCCCGCTATACGTCCGTCACCCGGAGGCCGGCGTGGGCCTTGTAGCGGCGGTTCACGGAGATCAGGTTCGCCACCAGTGCCTCGACCTGGTGGGCGTTGCGCAGTCGGCCGGCGAAGACACCGCGCATGCCGGGGATCCGGCCGGCCAGCGCCTGCACGATCTCGACGTCCGCGCGCTCCTCGCCGAGGACCATCACGTCGGTGTCGATCTCGTCGACCTCCGGGTCCTGGAGGAGGACGGCCGACAAGTGGTGGAAGGCGGCCGCGACCCGCGAGTCCGGCAGCAGGGCGGCGGCCTGCTCGGCGGCGCTGCCCTCCTCCGGCTTCAGGGCGTAGGCGCCCTTCTTGTCGAATCCGAGCGGGTTGACACAGTCGACGACGAGCTTGCCGGCCAGCTCCTCGCGCAGCGATTCCAGAGTCTTGCCGTGCCCCTCCCACGGTACGGCGACGATCACGATGTCGCTGCGCCGCGCGCACTCGGCGTTGTCGGCGCCCTCGACACCGTGGCCCAGCTCCTCGGCGGCGGTCTGCGCGCGTTCCGCGGCACGCGAGCCGATGATCACCTTCTGGCCGGCCCTGGCGAGCCGGTAGGCCAGGCCCTTGCCCTGGGGGCCGGTGCCGCCGAGCACGCCGACGACGAGCCCGGACACGTCGGGAAGGTCCCAGGGGTCCTTCGCGGGGGCCTTCTGTGCACTGTCAGTAGAGGTCATGGGCCGACTTTACGTGTCACGGTTCCCGCCTCGGAGGCTTCGGGGGCTCAGGTGAGGGCCGTCACGGGGATTCGGCGGAAGGTGATCGTCTCGTACGGCCCGAAGTCGCCCGTCTCGTAGAGGAGCCCCACGGTCGCCCCGTCGACGCGGACGAGGTCGGAGTAGGCGGCGGGCAGTGCGTCGACGGTGTGCGCGGGCCGCCAGGTGGTGCCGCCGTCGGCGGAGGCCCGGACGGTCATGAGGGCGCGGGCGGCGGGGTCGGCGGGCCCCGAGTACAGCAGCAGGTCCGGGTCGCGGAGCTGGAGCACGCTGCCCTGGACGACGGGGGTGACCAGGCCCGCCTGCGGCCGGAAGGGACCGACCAGGGTCCTGCCACCGTCCGTGGAGTGGGCGTCGGCACGGTTGCCGGGGGACGGGGCGGACGGGGCGGACGGGGCGGACGGGGCGGACGGGCGGGAACTTCGCGTTTCGTTGCGGGTGTTGAAGTAGACGCGCCCGTCGGGGAGTTCGGCGGCGGTCGTCTCGTTGGCGTTGACGTATCCGTCGGTGTTCTCGTCGACGTACCCGAGGGACCAGGTCTCGCCGCGGTCGTCGCTGAGCAGGCAGTGGCCGCTGTTGTACTTCGCCTCGGTGCCGGTGTCCGTGCCGGTGGGCGGCAGGGTGTGGTTGCCGGGGACGACGACCCGGCCGGTGCCGAGCTGGATGGCGTGCCCGGGCGTGGTCGCGTACCACCGCCAGTCCGCCTTCTTCACCTGCCCGGTGATCTCCTTCGGGGCGGACCAGGTGACGCCGTCGTCGTCGCTGTGCTGCACCCAGACGCGGCGCCCGTCGGCGGGCTTCACCCCGCCGCGCAGGATGGCGTCCTCGGTCGCGCCGGCGGCGGCGCGGACGTGCACGAGCAGGATCCGGCCGGTGTCGAGGACGACGGGGGCGGGGTTGCCCGCGAGGTCGTTCCCGTTCCGGGCGACGGCCTGGAGCGGGCCCCAGGTGCGGCCGCCGTCCGTCGACCGCTTCAGGACGATGTCGATGCGGCCGTGGTCGGCGGCGGAGTCGACCCGGCCCTCGCAGAAGGCGAGCAGGGTGGGTGCACGGGTGGTGACGACAGCGGGGATCCGGAAGCTCGCGTAGCCTTCGCGGCCCGCGTGGAAGGGGGTGCTGGTGACCGCGGTTGTTGCCGTGGTGGTTCCGGTTGTTTCCGTCATGCGCCGGGATCTGCCCCACTTGGGCGAATTCATGGTGAACTCCGCCTGATCAGTTGCCGATTGGGGCAGGATGCCTGCGCATGGATGCCGTACGGGTCGCATTGCTGCGCGAAGTCCTCGCCGGGACCGAGTGGTTGGGTGCCACGCGGCGGTTCGCGGAGGGCCTGCGAGGGTCCGTGGTGTCGTACGGGGGCGGCCTGCTCCTCGTGGGCACGGCCGAGTACGAGCCGTGGCACCTGGCCGCACATCTGGTGGACGAGGCGGCCTGGTCGGGGACGCCGGAGCTGTCGCCGACGCTGGTGCGGCACGGGGCGCGGGCTTCGGACCCGGCCCATCTCGCGGTCGGCCTCGGCCGTATCGAGGCGGCGCGGCGCGGTGAGACGCTGCTCGTGGTGTCGCCCGCCGCACCCGGGGCGCCGCTCCTGGAGCGGGTCCACGACGCGCGGCGGGCCGGGGCGACCGTGCTCGCGCTCGACGCCGGTGACCGGGAGCTGGGGGCGATGGCACACGAGTCGCTGACCGTGCCGCCGGATCAGGAACTCGACCTCGACACCGTGCAGCACCTCGTCAGCGCGGCGGCCGGGGAGAACTCCCTGCCCTCACCGCGGGGGCGGCGCCGGTTCCGCGACCGGCTCTCCCGCCTCGCGGACCAGCTGACGGCTCCGCCCGCGGCACGGTGGTAGACCGCGGCGGGCGGAGGGGCGGCTGAGCGGCGGAAAAGCAGTTGCCGCCGCGGTGGGCGGCCGCTCAGCATGAGCCGTCGTGACCGACGACGCCCCCGTATCCCCCGCCGCGCTGCCCGCGCACGCCGAACCCGCCGCCGGTGCCGGTGCCGGTGCGCGGCTGCGGTCGCTGTTGCCCGATCTCGCGCCCTGGCGGGCGTCGGCCGACTTCCGGCGGCTGTGGCTGGCCGGGCTGATCACCAATTTCGGCAGCTTCCTGACCTTCGTCGCGCTGCCGGTGCAGATGAAGGTGCTGACCGGGTCGGCGGTGGCCGTGGGGGCGATCGGGGCCGTGGAACTCGTACCGCTGATCGTGTTCGGGCTGTACGGCGGGGCCCTCGCCGACGCCCTCGACAAACGGAAACTGATCCTCTACACGGAGGCCGGTCAGGGGCTGCTGTGCGGCGGACTGCTGGTCAACGCGCTGATGCCGCGTCCGGCGGTGTGGCCGCTGTACGTGGTCGCCGCGCTGTCCTCCGCGCTCGGGTCGGTGCAGCGGCCCGCGCTCGACTCGCTCGTCCCCCGGATCGTGGCGCACGAGCACCTGCCCGCCGCGGCCTCCCTCAACTCCCTGCGCTGGTCGGTCGGCGGGGTCGCGGGGCCGGCGCTCGCGGGCGTCGTGGTCGCGTACGCCGGGCTCGGCTGGGCGTACGCCGTGGACCTGGTGACGTTCGTGGTGTCGGTCGTACTGATCGTCGGACTCGCCGCGTCACCGGCCGCGCACGAGGCCGCGAAGCCGTCGCTCGCCTCCATCGCCCAGGGCGCGCGGTACGCGTGGAACCGCAAGGAACTCCTCGGCACGTACGTGATCGACCTGGCCGCGATGTTCTTCGCGATGCCGCTCGCGGTGCTGCCGTTCCTCGCCGACGAGCTGCACGCCGCGTGGTCGCTCGGGCTGATGTACGCCGCACTGCCCGCCGGGGCGCTGCTGGTGACGCTGACGAGCGGGTGGACCTCGCGTGTGCACCGGCACGGGCGGACGGTGGCGTTCGCGGCGGCGTGCTGGGGGCTTGCGATGGTGGGGGCGGGCGCCGTGCACAACGTGTGGCTGGTGCTGCTGTTCCTGGTCCTCGGCGGCTGTTGCGACATGGTGAGCGGGATCTTCCGGGGCGCGATGTGGGACCAGACGATTCCGGACGAGCTACGGGGGCGACTCGCCGGGATCGAGCTGCTCTCGTACTCCGTCGGGCCCCAGCTGGGGCAGGTACGCGCGGGCGGGATGGCGGCCTGGACGGGGGTACGGGCGTCGATCTGGGCCGGGGGTGTGATCTGCGTGGGAGCGGTGGGGGTGTTGGCGTGGTGCCTGCCGCAGCTGATGAAGTACGACGTACGGACGAATGAGCACGCGGTACGGATGCGCTCCGCTCGGGGCCAGACCATGCTCTCCCACCCCCACCACCCGTGACGGTCGCCCGGATGGTGCGGGCCGCCCGCGGGGGCCGGCCACCCTCGGCGCCCGCGGGTCCGCGCGCCACCACATGGCTCAGCCGCCTGGCGTCCCGGTGGCTCGGGGCTCGTCAGTCGTCTTCCGGGGTCGGGCCCGTCGTGTCGTGCCACTTGGGGTCCGTTTCCCACTCGAGGTTGCGCTCCTGGGCGGTCTCCATCGCGTGTTCGGCCTCCTCACGGGTGGTGTACGGGCCGAAGCGGTCCTTCGCGGGGCACTCGGGGCCCTCCTCCACCTTCTGGTGGACGAGGCAGTAGTACCACTCGCCCGGCTTCCCTACGGTCCGCTTCTTGAAGAGGGCCATGACCTGCTCCTTTCGCCACGGACATAGTGCCCCCATGCCCGCTGGTTAGACTCGCTGGCATGTCTGGCCAGTCGCTGCTCGTACCAGGAGAGCTCTCTCCCACCCGTCCCGTTCCGGGAAACATCAGGCGCCCCGAGTACGTGGGCAAGCCCGCCCCCACGCCGTACACCGGTCCGGAGGTACAGACCCCCGAGACCATCGAGGCGATGCGGATCGCCGGGCGGATCGCCGCGCAGGCGATGGCCGAAGCGGCGAAGCTCATCGCGCCGGGCGTGACGACGGACGAGCTGGACCGGGTCGCGCACGCGTACATGTGCGACCACGGCGCCTACCCGTCCACCCTCGGTTACCGCGGTTTCCCCAAGTCCCTGTGCACCTCGGTCAACGAGGTCATCTGCCACGGCATCCCCGACTCCACGGTGCTGCGGGACGGCGACATCATCAACCTCGACGTGACGGCGTACATCGGTGGCGTCCACGGCGACAACAACGCGACGTACCTGGTCGGGGACGTGGACGACGAGTCGAGGCTCCTCGTCGAGCGGACCCGTGAATCCCTCGACCGCGCGATCAAGGCGGTCAAGCCGGGCCGCCAGATCAACGTCATCGGCCGCGTGATCGAGTCGTACGCCAAGCGGTTCGGATACGGGGTCGTGCGGGACTTCACGGGGCACGGGATCAACTCCTCGTTCCACTCAGGACTGATCATCCCGCACTACGACAGCCCGCACGCGACGACCGTCATCCAGCCCGGGATGACCTTCACGATCGAGCCGATGCTCACGCTCGGTACGCACGACTACGACATGTGGGACGACGGGTGGACGGTCGTGACGAAGGACCGCAGGCGGACGGCGCAGTTCGAGCACACGCTGGTCGTCACGGAGAGCGGTACGGAGATCCTCACGCTGCCGTAGCCGCGTGCTCGTAGCTCACACCTCGCCCGCCCTGATCACAGGGCGGGCATTTTTTGTCGCCCGACGGGGTACGTTTTTACCGACAGGATGTCGGTAACCTGCCGAGAACCTATTGACTTAGGTAAGCCTAACCATACAAGGTTCTCGCTGGTTCTCGTCCTCTTCGGCACCGGAGGTCCCATGAGTACGGCGTTCTCGACGCTGATCCGCACCGCGTCGCACGAGCAGCACATGGAGGCTGAGACCTCGACGTTCATGAGCGACCTGCTCGGCGGCAGGCTCGGCATCGAGGCGTACGCGCGCTACACCGAGCAGTTGTGGTTCGTGTACGAGGCGCTGGAGGCGGACGCCGGGCGACTGGCGTCCGATCCGGTGGCCGGGCCGTTCATCCTGCGGGAGTTGCTGCGTCGCGGTGCGCTGGAGCGTGACCTCACGCATCTGCGGGGTGCGGACTGGCGGGCGACGCTCACCGCGCTGCCCGCCACCGAGGCGTACGCGGCGCGGGTCGCCGAGTGTGCGCGCGAGTGGCCCGGCGGGTACGTCGCCCACCACTACACCCGCTACCTCGGCGACCTCTCCGGCGGTCAGATCATCCGGGGCAAGGCGGAACAGACCTGGGGCTTCGCTCGGAAGGGTGACGGCGTCCGGTTCTACGTCTTCGAGGACATCGGGAATCCGGCCGCGTTCAAGCGGGGGTATCGCGAGTTGCTGGACGGGGTGCGGGCGGACGAGCTGGAGCGGCAGCGGATCGTCGCCGAGTGCAGGCGGGCGTTCGCCCTCAACACAACGGTCTTCCACGCCCTGGCCGAGGAGTTCCCCCTCACCGCCTGACCCGCCACCGACGACTTCCTTCGCCCCCGCCGCCCCTACCCGTCCCATCCTCACTTGGGGGCTCCGCCCCCAAACCCCCGGACGGGCTGAAAGATGCGCGCCGGCGCTCTCAAGGGGCGCGGGGAACTGCGCGACCAGCCCCCACCGGGCCGCAGTCGGCAACCGCACCTGGGGGCGTTCAGGCTCGGAGCAGTCGTACGCGGCCCCCCACCTCCACCCACCCACCCGGCTGCGGCGCGGTGAGGATCTGGGAGCCGGCGCCCTGGACGATGTTCAGGGCCCGGCCCAGCCGGTCGGTGAGCAGCAGCGCCGCCGCCCCCGTCGCCTCGTCCTCCACGATGCCGTCGTCCCGTCCGGGGAAGCCCCGGGCCCGCACGCGCCCGGCCGACTCGTCCTCCCAGGCCCAGGCGTACACCCACTCCCCCGGCTCCGGCACGGCCAGCGCGTCGACCTCGTCGGCGGACCCGTACTGCCGCAACGTACGCCCCGGCGCCCACTCCGCCCGCGCCTCGATCCAGCTGAACTCCCCGTCCAGCCGTACCCCCACCATCCCGGCGGGCGTGACCAGTTCGGGGATGTCGAGCAGCCACCCCACCCCGACACAGGGATGCCCGGCGAACGGCAGCCGCAGGGTCGGGGTGTAGATGTCGACGACACCGCGCTCGGGGTCGTCGACGAACACGGTCTCGCTGAACCCGAGCTTCGCGGCGAACGCCTGCCGCTCCTCCGGATCCGGCATCACGGAACCCTCGCGCACCACACCGAGCTCGTTGCCGTGTCCACCACCGGGCCCGCAGAAGACGCGCAGTACGTCGAAATCAGTCACCCGAGCATTCAAACATCACCCGTTCCACGCCGTGCGCCGCCTGCGTATGGCCAGGGTGGCCGTGACGTCGTCGAGTTCCGCCCTGAGGTCGCTGAGGGTGAGGTCGAGGCCGTAACTGCCCTTGTCCTCGGGGCCCTTGAAGTTCACGACGCCCGCGAAGGAGGCGGAGAGGGTGTCGGCGTCATAGGTGCCGGAGGCGTCCGGGAAGGTGAAGGCACCGTTGCCGGTGGCCTGGGTCACGCCGCCGGACGCGGTGATCTTCCCCTGGGCGACGCCGTCCACGACGTACGTCCAGAAGGACCGCTTCACGCCCCAGCCGAGTGTGCCGTCGACGGGGACGAGGTGCTGGCGCTGGTCGGTCCCAACGGGGCGGGAAAGTCCACGCGTGGTACGGATCCACGGTCGCCCCGCCCCGGAGTGGCCGGCGCCCGAACTCGCCCTGGGCGGGCACGAGCCGGGAGGACGACGACGTGGCCGTCGCGACCTCAGGCACCAGGAGTTGGTGCTGCGGGTGTGCCGGGCAAGGGCGCACGCCGGTGACGCGGTGGTCGTGGTGTTGCACGATCCGGGGCTCGCGGCCGCGTACGCGCACCGGGTGGCGATTCTGTGCGCCGGTCGTGTCGCCGCCGAGGGGCCGCCGGCCGAGGTTTTCGCGGGCGAGTTGCCGAGTGAGGTCTACCGCCAGCCCGTTGAAGTGTTCCCGCACCCCCGGACGGGTGCCGTCCTGGTGACTCCCGAACGGGGCGCCGTGGCCGCCGAACGAGACGCTTGACCATCACTTGACCTTCCCTTGGGGTCCAGTTTGAGCCACCGTGATCAGGCCGTGCCTGTGCGTCAACCGTGAGAGCTGAATCACCGTAGGGGTGGGTAGGACTGAGGTAAGCCTCAGGTAAGTTAGGCCAGCCTCACCATGCCAGCGGGGATCTTCCGCCTGGTTTGTCCGTCGTTCTCTTGGAGCCTGAATGCGAGCCGTCCGACTCTCAGTTGTCACCGCCGCCGCGACCGCGGCCGCTCTGGCCGCCGTCACGGGCTGCACCGAGAAGAGCGACGCCGGGTCCGGCGACGCGATTCAGGTGACCGCCGCCGACTCCAAGTGCGAGACCTCCTCGAAGTCCGTCCCGGCCGGCCAGGTCACCCTGAACATCGAGAACAAGGGCTCGAAGGCCACCGAGGTCGAGATCCTCTTCCCGGACGACCGGATCGTCTCCGAGAAGGAGAACATCGGCCCGGGCACGAAGTACACGCTGACCGCCGAGGTCAAGGCCGGTTCGTACGAGATAGCCTGCCGCCCCGGCATGAAGGGCCTCGGCGTCCGCCAGAAGCTCGCCGTGACCGGTGGCACGGTCGCCAAGCGCGACCCGCGCCTCGACAAGGCCGTCGCCGCCTACCGCGAATACGCGCAGGAGCAGGCCGACGCGACGATCCCGAAGGTGCAGACGTTCGCCGACGCCATCAAGGCCGGCGACATCGAGGCCGCCCAGCAGGCCTACGCCCCCTCCCGCTTCGGCTGGGAGAGCACCGAGCCGATCGCCGAGTCCTTCGGGGACATCGACCCCAAGACCGACACCCGCGTCAACGACCTGGAGAAGGGCCAGAAGTGGACCGGCTGGCACGCCCTGGAGAAGGCCCTCTGGCAGGACAAGAAGATCGGCGCGGAGCAGAAGACCCTCGCCGATGAGCTGGTCACCGACCTGAAGGACTGGCAGAAGCGGGTCGGCAAGGCCGAGATCACCCCGACCTCCATGGCCAACGGCGCCAAGGAACTCCTCGACGAGGTCGCCACCGGCAAGGTCACCGGCGAGGAGGACCGCTACTCGCACACCGACCTCAGCGACTTCAAGGGCAACGTCGAGGGCGCGCAGAAGTCGTACGAGCTGCTCAAGCCGGTCGCACAGCAGAACGACAAGGCGCTGACCACGGAGCTCGACAAGCAGTTCTCGGCGCTGAACACGCTGCTCGACAAGTACCGCACGGACGATCCGCAGGAGAAGGCGCAGAACGGCTTCGTGTCGTACGACAAGGTCACCAAGGAGCAGCGCAAGGAGCTCTCGGACGCGGTGAACGCGCTCGCCGAGCCGCTGTCCAAGCTCGCCGCGGTTGTTGTGAAGTAGGCGGGGCACATCATGACGAACGACACCACACAAGCAGCGGGCGGACCTTCGCCCTCCCGGCGTTCGCTGATCGGCTGGGGCGGTGCCGGGCTCGCGCTCGGGGCCGCCGCGGCCGGCGGCGCGGTGGCGATGACCCGCACCGGCAACGACGTGGACCCGGCGGGTGCCGAGACCGGCGCCGCGATCGCCTTCCACGGCGCGCACCAGGCGGGCATCGCGACGCCGGTGCAGGACCGGTTGCACTTCGCCTCGTTCGACGTGAAGACGGAGGACCGCGCCGAGTTCGTCCAGATGCTGAAGGACTGGACGGCCGCCGCGCGCCGGATGACCGCGGGGCACGCGGTCGGCGAGGGCGCGTACGGCGGACTGGCCGAGGCACCGCCGGACGACACCGGCGAGGCCCTGGGCCTCAAGCCGTCCCGGCTGACGCTGACCATCGGTTTCGGGCCCTCGCTGTTCGAGAAGTACGGCGAGAAGTTCGGGCTGGCGGGGCAGCGGCCGGAGGCCCTCGTCGACCTGCCGTCGTTCCCCGGCGACAACCTGGAGAAGACGCGCAGCGACGGCGACCTGTGCGTCCAGGCCTGCGCGGACGACCCGCAGGTCGCGGTGCACGCGATCCGCAACCTGGCCCGGATCGGCTTCGGCAAGGTCGCCATCCGCTGGTCGCAGCTCGGCTTCGGCAAGACCTCCTCGACGACTCCCGACGCCCAGACCCCCCGCAACCTCATGGGGTTCAAGGACGGCACCCGCAACATCGCGGGCACCGAGCCGGACCGCCTGAAGAAGTTCGTGTGGGTGGGCGAGGACGAGGGTCCCGCCTGGATGACCGGCGGCTCGTACCTCGTGGCGCGCCGCATCCGGATGAACATCGAGACCTGGGACCGGACCTCGCTGCAGGAGCAGGAGGACGTCTTCGGCCGGGACAAGGGCGAGGGCGCGCCGGTCGGCAAGGCCAAGGAGCGCGACGAGCCGTTCCTGAAGGCGATGAAGCCCGACGCCCACGTACGGCTCGCGCATCCCGACTCCAACGACGGGATCACCCTGCTGCGCCGCGGCTACTCCTTCACGGACGGCACGGACGGCCTCGGCAGGCTGGAGGCCGGGCTGTTCTTCCTCGCCTACCAGCGTGACGTGCGCAAGGGGTTCATCCCGGTACAGCGCAGCCTCGCGCGCTCCGACGCGCTCAACGAGTACATCCAGCACGTGAGTTCGGCGGTCTTCGCCGTCCCGCCCGGCGTCCTCGACAAGGACGACTGGTGGGGGCGCGCGCTGTTCTCCAAGGAGGCGTAGCCCGTGTTCGGCAACTATCTGATCGGCCTGCGCGAGGGACTGGAAGCCAGTCTCGTCGTCTGCATCCTCATCGCCTACCTGGTGAAGACCGACCGCAAGGACGCCCTGAAGCCCATCTGGATGGGCATCGGCGTCGCGATCGCGCTCGCGCTCGGCTTCGGCTGCGCGCTCGAATTCGGCTCCCAGGAGCTGACGTTCGAGGCGCAGGAGGCGCTCGGCGGTTCGCTGTCGATCGTCGCGGTCGGCCTGGTGACGTGGATGGTCTTCTGGATGCGGCGCACCGCCCGGCATCTGAAGTCCGAACTGCACGGCAAGCTGGACGCGGCGCTGGCGATGGGCACGGGCGCGCTGGTCGCGACCGCGTTCCTGGCCGTCGGCCGGGAGGGCCTGGAGACGGCGCTGTTCGTGTGGGCGTCCGTGCACGCGGCGAGCGACGGCACCCCGCGCCCGCTGATCGGTGTCGCCCTGGGCCTGGCCACCGCGGTCTTCCTCGGCTGGCTCTTCTACCGGGGCGCCCTGAAGATCAACCTCGCGAAGTTCTTCACCTGGACCGGCGGCATGCTGGTCGTGGTCGCGGCGGGTGTGCTCGCGTACGGCGTCCACGACCTGCAGGAGGCCGACTGGATCCCGGGGCTGCGGAATCTCGCCTTCGACATCAGTGGCACGATCCCGCCGGACAGCTGGTACGGCACGCTCCTCAAGGGCGTGTTGAACTTCCAGCCCGACCCGACGGTCCTTCAGGTCACGGTGTGGGCGCTGTACCTGGTCCCGACACTCGCGATCTTCCTCGCCCCGGTAGGGTTCGCCTCCGGGAAGGGGAAGGTGAAGGTACCTGATGAGCAGGGATCGCGCGGGTCGCAGCCCACGAAGGCTTCGTAGTCTCAACCGGTTCGCCCTGACAACGGGGGCGGTGACCGTTCTGTCCTTGACGGCGAGCGGCTGCGTGGTGGTGCACGGGGAGCGGGAGGTCGTACCGACGGCGACCCGGACCGAGGCCGCCCGTGCGCTCAAGGACTTCACCGCCGCCTACAACAAGGCGGACAAGGCGAACGACAGCTCCCTGGACGCGGATCGCGTCACCGGCGCCCTGGGTGCCATCGACGGGGCGAAGCTGACGGCCGGGCAGAAGAACAATCCGGGCGGCAACCCGTCCTATTCGCCGCTGTCGCTGAGCGACGCGAAGTTCTCGATACCGGCGAAGGCGGGCTGGCCGCGCTGGTTCGTGGCCGACGCCGAGGCCAACAAGGGTGTGGCGGGCTACCGTTGGCTGCTCGTCTTCACCCGGGGCAGCGCGAACGACGTGTGGCAGGCCTCGTACCTGACGGTCCTCGCCGCCACCGACGTACCGAAGTTCCAGCAGGACAAGGACGGTTGGGCGCAGCCCGTCACCGGGAACGACACGGCTCTGGCCGTCGCGCCGGACAGGCTGAGCCAGTCGTACACCACGTATCTGAAGAGCGGCGGCGACACCTTCGCACCGGGCCTGCACACCTCGCAGTGGCGGACCCAGCGCGCCAAGAACGCCACCAAGCCCGGTCTCGCCCGGCAGTACATCGACGAGCCGCTGGCCTCCGGCGACTACGCCCCGGTGGGGCTGCGCACCGCGGACGGCGGCGCGCTGGTCTTCTTCACCACCCGCCGCTTCGAGAAGCAGACCGCCGCGCAGGGCACCGAGATCCCGGCCCCCAGCGCGGACGTCAAGGCTCTGACGACCGGTGACATCAAGCAGTCCCTCACCCTGGAGTTCGTCTCCAACCAGGCGGTCCTGGACCCCGGGAAGAGCGCGCAGAAGCAACGGGTGGCGGTGCTGGGGCGGATCGAGGGGCTCACGGGGGCGAAGGGCGGATAGCCGGGGGCTCGGCCGGTTCCGGTGAAGCCGGTTTCCGGTGAAGCCTGTTCCGGTCGGCTAGTTGCGGTGGGGCCAGGCTGCCAGCTGGTCGTCCGACTCGTTCTCGCCCGCGTAACGGGCGCAGGCGTCCGTCAGGGCCTCGAGCAGGCTCAGGGGGTCGGGGAGGGGGTGTTCCGGGCCCCGTACCCAGTCGACCGTCAGGCCGCCGGGGAGCTGGGCCGGCGGCACCAGGACGTACGAGCCTCGGCAGTGCCAGCGCAGACCGGGGTGCTCGTCCGTCGTCTCGGGGTGCGAGTCCAGCTCGCACGGCCACCACTCGTCCTCGTCCTCGGGCGTACCGCGGGTGAGCGTGAAGAAGAACATGCGGCCGTCGCCGCTCTGTGCGACGGGCCCCACCTCCACACCGGAGGCGAGCAGCCGCTCCAGCGCCTCGCGGCCCGCGTCGACGGGCACGTCGAGGACGTCGTGCACCATGCCGGTCGCGGTGATGAAGTTGGCCTGCGGCTGGTGCCTGACCCACCGCTCGATCTGGGCGCGGTCGGTCGTGGACTGGGTCTGCCAGGCGAAGGAGACGGGGTGGCGCGCGGGGGTGGGGCAGCCGACGCGGTCACAGGAACAGCGGTAGCCGGAGGGGTACGCGGCCTGCGCGAGCGGCAGCCCCGCGGCGGCGGCGGCGATCAGCAGGGCCTCGCGCCCGCCGTCGGCAGCGATCTCCGTCGCACCCTTCGGACGGCGACCACGCAGCCACTGGGAGATCCTGCCCTGCGCGCCGGAGCGGCGGCCGAACTCTGCGCTCATCAATCCCCTCGCCAAGCAGTTGTGCCGACAGCGGTCGTGTCGCGGCGTCCACGTCCCTCACGTTCACGACAGTCACGTTCACGTCGTTCACGCTCACGTTCACGTCAGTCCATCGTGCCGACGAACGCCTTCAACAACCTCTATGGTCCCACTCTCCCGCGCCCCGAATGGACAGAGCCCCCCATCCGGGGCGCTTTGGCATGATTCATCCCCGTGGAGTGAGGCCGTACAGCGCGTAGTCGACGAGGGTGTCCGTATACGCGTACGAGATGGGGCCGGTGTGCTGGAGCCAGCGCTGCGCGAGCGGGGAGACGAAGAGTTCCAGGGCGATGCGGGGGTCGATGTCGGGCCGCACGTCGCCCTTGGCCTGGGCGGACCGCAGCCGCTTCACGTAGAGCTGGAGCTGGGGTTCGAGGAGCTTGCTCACGAACTCGACGCCGAGCGCCTCGTTCACGAGTCCCTCCGCGGCCAGGGCGCGCGAGGGGATCTCGAACTTGGGGTTCTGGAGTTCGTCGACGGTCGCGCGCAGGACCAGCTTGAGGTCGGCCGCGAGGTCACCGGTGTCCGGGATGGCGTACTCCGCGCGTTCCCCCAGCACCTCCGGCCGGTCCGCCGCCTCCGCCGCCTGGGCGCTCAGATCGATGAACGCCTCCAGCAGGACGTCCGCCTTCGACGCCCACCACCGATAGATCGTCTGCTTGCCGACGCCCGCGCGGGCGGCGATGCCCTCGATGGTGGTCTTGGGGTAGCCGACCTCTCCGACGAGGGCAAGGGCGGCGTCGAAGATCGCGCGCCGGGACTTCTCGCTGCGGCGGGTGGAGTCGGGGGTGGATTTGGCGGAGGGGCGGGGCGTGTGGGCCATGGGGCGAATTTAACAGGCTGACAAGACGGGGCGTCTCGCGACCGGGCTGACGGCCGGTGGGGGCTGGTCGCGCAGTTCCCCGCGCCCCTCAAGAGCGCTGGCGCACATCTTTCAGCCCGTCCGGCGTTTGAGGACGAGGCCGTTCAGGCCGATAGGGGGTCTGCGGGCGCAGCCCCCAGTGGGGTCGAAGGGGCGAAGCCCCTGGGGGATGGGACGGGTAGGAGCGACGGGGGGCGAGAACCGTCGTGGCCCTGCGAAGTCCACCCGTTCGCCAAGGGGCCGACGGGCCCCGCGGACCGCACCATGGGCATCACCTGCCCCTGCGGTACGTGAGGAGCCCTCCTTGCAGCCTCCCCGCCGCGCCACACCCCGGCGCTATCTGATGTGCCCACCCGCACACTTCGACGTCACCTACGCCATCAACCCGTGGATGAACCCCGCCAAGCCGGTCGACGTGCCGCTCGCCGTCGCCCAGTGGGAGGACCTGCGCAGCCGTTACCGCGCGCTCGGCCACACGGTCGAGGAACTCACCCCGCGCCCCGGCCTGCCGGACATGGTCTTCGCCGCGAACGGGGCGACGGTCGTCGACGGCCGAGTACTGGGCGCCCGGTTCGCGCACCGCGAGCGCGAACCGGAGTCGGCGGCCCACCTGGAGTGGTTCCGCGCGCACGGCTTCCCGGACGTCCACGAGCCGGTCCACGTCAACGAGGGCGAGGGCGACTTCGCGGTCACCGCCTCCTACGTACTCGCCGGCCGGGGCTTTCGCGCGAGCCCCCTCTCACACGGCGAGGCCCAGGAGTTCTTCGCGCGACCGGTGATCGGGCTCGACCTGGTCGACCCCCGCTACTACCACCTCGACACCGCCCTCGCCGTCCTCGACGACACCACGGACGAGGTCATGTACCACCCGCCCGCCTTCTCCCCCGGTAGCCGGGAGGTGCTGCGGCGGCTGTTCCCCGACGCGCTGATCGCCGGTGCCGAGGATGCCGCCGTGTTCGGCCTCAACGCGGTCTCGGACGGCCTGCACGTGCTGCTGCCGCAGGCCGCGACGGGGCTCCTCGGTCCGCTGCGGGAACGTGGCTTCGAGCCCGTCGGCATCGACCTGAGCGAGCTCCTCAAGGGCGGCGGCAGCGTGAAGTGCTGCACACAGGAGCTGAGGTGCTGAGGAGCCGCGCTGTTGAGGTGCTGAGCCCTGGCTGTCAGTCCTCGGCGGGCGGCGGTGGCCAGGCGTCGCCCCAGTCCGCGTCGCGGGCCGCCCGGTACAGCGACCCGTGACGCTTGGTCACCGTCTCGCGGTGCAGGGCCTCGTCGGGGCCGCACAGGTCCAGGAGTACCTGGCCCTTGCGGATCTGCGGCTTGCGTACGACGCGGGAGGGGGCCGGGGCCGGCGGGAAGCGGGTGGCGGCGACGTAGCTGAACTTCTCGTCCTCGTAGGGCAGGGAGCCGCCCTTGACCTGACGGTGCAGGGAGGAACGCGCGACCCGGGCGGAGAAGTGGCACCAGTCCTCGCCGGGGACGATCGGGCAGGCCGCGCTGTGCGGGCAGGGGGCGGCGACGTGGAACCCGGCGGTGATCAGACGGCTGCGCGCCTCGATGACACGCGCGTAGCCGTCGGGCGTACCGGGCTCGATGATCACGACGGCCTGAGCGGCGGTCGCGGCGGCGGTCACGACGGAGGCGCGGTCGGCGTCGGTGAGCTCGCCGAGGACGTAGGAGACGGTGACGAGATCAGTGCTCTCGATGGTGAGCGCCGATCCGATACGAGAGCGGTGCCATTCGGCGGACTTCAGCTCCGGGTTCGCCGCGGCGATCTCGCGGCCCAGCGCGAGGGCGGGCTCGGCCCAGTCGAGCACGGTCACGGGGCGGGTGCCCGCCCAGGTCGCGTTCACCGCCCAGGTCGCGGCGCCCGTGCCGCCGCCGACGTCCACGTGGCTCGCCGGCGTCCACTGCCCGACCGCGTCCGCGAACGCCTCCAGCGCCGATCGCACCGCCTCGAAGGTCGCCGGCATGCGGTAGGCGGCGTACGCGACCACGTCGGAGCGGTCGCGGAGGACCGGGGTGTGGGTGGGGGTCGTTCCCCGGTAGTTCGCGATCAGCCGGTCGACCGCCTGTGTGGCCGCCTTCGGCGGGAGGCCGTCGAGGAGTCCGGCGAGGGCGGTACGCAGGGTCTCGGCGGGATGTACGGGGACGTTCACCCGCCGATTCTACGGTCGCCGCCAGGAGGTCCTCGCCCCCGCCGCCCCTACCCGTCCCGTCCCCAGGGGCTCCGCCCCTCCGGCCCCGCCAAGATGCGCGCAGTGCCCCTTCACCGCAGTGAACACAACCCCCGGCTCACGCGCCCCGTACCGCCCTCGCGAGCCGCGTCGCCGCCTCTGCCCGGGGCGCGCTGTCCGGCGGCCGGCGGCGGGGATGCACCGTGTTCGCGAGGAGCACCAGGAACGTGTCCGTCGCGGGGTCCAGTACAAGGGACGTACCGGTGAAACCGGTGTGCCCCGCGGCGCCCCGCCCGGCGAGCGCACCCATGAACCAGGGCTGGTCGACGGCGAAGCCGAGGCCCGGCGGGGTGAGCATCAGCTCGACGAAGTCGGGGCCGAGGATGCGGGCGGGGCCGTAGGAACCGCCCGCGAGGAGGGTCCGGCAGAAGATCGCCAGGTCGTGGGCCGTGGAGAAGAGGCCCGCGTGCCCGGCCACCCCACCGAGCGCCCACGCGTTCTCGTCGTGCACGACCCCCCGCAGCATCCCCCGGTCCGCCTTGCCCCACGGCCGCCGCTGGTCCTCGGTCGCCGCCGCCCCCGCGCACGGCCCGAAGGACGTGGCGGTCATCCCGAGCGGCCGGGTGATCCCGTCGCGGACGAGGACGTCGAGCGTGCGGCCGGTGACGCGTTCCAGGACGTGTTGGAGGAGGAGCAGGTTCAGGTCGGAGTACACGTACTCGCCCGGCGGGGACGAAGGGGCCTCGGCCCGCAGCAGGGCGAGGCGCGCCGCGTCGTCCGGGCAGTCGTACAGCGGGAGTTCGGGGCGCAGCCCGGAGGTGTGCGTGAGCAGCTGTCGTACGGTGATGTCGTGGGCGGAGGCCGCGCGGAACTCCGGCAGATACGCCCCCACCCGCGCGTCGATCCCCAGCGTGCCCCGCTCCAGCTGCTGCACCGCGGCGACCGCCGTGAACAGCTTGGTGAGGGAGGCCAGGTCGAAGGGGGTGTGGACGGTCATCGGCCGCCGGTCCCCGGGCGGTAGTTCGACCCCGATGTCGGTCTTCTCGTCGTACGAGGAGTAGCGCACGGCCCAGCCCGCCGCTTCCTCGACGGCGATGACGGGGCCACGGCCGGCGACCAGCACGACGCCCGCCGTCCAGGGGCGCGGCCCACGGGTGAGGGTGCGGACGTCCCGTACGAGGTGGCGCAGTTCCGTCGGGTCGAGTCCGGCCCGTTCCGGGGTGTCCACGCGCAGTCTCGGTGCGCTCAGCTGCCCGCCGCCTTTCCGTCCACGGTGTGTCCCGTCCGCCAGGGACGGCACAGTCCCACGAAGAAGGCGATGGCCACCAGTACCGCCGCCAGTTGGACGACGGCCATCGGGACCGCGGTGTGCTCCCCGGCGATGCCGACGAGCGGGGAGGCGATCGCGCCGATGAGGAAGGAGGAGGTGCCGAGCAGCGCGGACGCGGAACCGGCCGCGTGCCGTACCCGCATCAGGGCCAGCGCCTGGGTGTTGGGCATGGCGAGGCCCATGGCGGACATGAGGACGAAGAGAGCCGCGGCCACCGGGACGAGGCCTGCCTTGCCGAAGACGCCGGTGGCGAGCAGGAGCAGCGCCGTCGCGGCGAGGGCGATGAGGGCGAGGCCGACCGCGAGGACCTTGTCGAGGCTCACCCGGCCGACGAGGACCTTGCCGTTGATCTGGCCGACGACCACCAGGCCGACGGAGTTGATCCCGAAGAGCAGGCTGAAGGTCTGCGGGGACGCGCCGTAGATCTCCTGGATCACAAAAGGAGAGGCACTTATGTAGGCGAACAGTGCCGCGAAGGCGAAGCC
The DNA here is from genome assembly GCF_055638955.1 of Streptomyces sp. NPDC111507. Taxonomy (NCBI): domain Bacteria; kingdom Bacillati; phylum Actinomycetota; class Actinomycetes; order Kitasatosporales; family Streptomycetaceae; genus Streptomyces; species Streptomyces sp. NPDC111507. Next base: position 661,740 of record NZ_JBVKBU010000001.1, read on the forward strand.
GCCCGCCAGCGTGTAGCCGGTGAAGACGCGGTCGGCGAGCAGTCCGCGCATGGCGTGCAGCGCCTCACCGACGCCGCCGCCGTGGCGCTGCGCGGGCGCGAGGGTCTCGGGGAGCCTCGTCCAGACGAGCGCGGTGAGTGCGATGCCGACCGCCGTGAGGAGGACGAACACGCCCCGCCAGTCGGTGGTACGCAGGATCTGGCCGCCGATGAGGGGCGCGACGACGGGGGCGACGCCGGAGATCAGCATGAGGGTGGAGAAGAAGCGGGCCATGGCCATGCCGTCGTACAGGTCGCGGACGACGGCTCGCGCGATCACGATGCCGGCCGCGCCCGCGAGGCCCTGGGCGAGGCGGAAGGCGACGAGGAGTTCGACGTTCGGGGCGAGGGCGCACAGGGCGGTGGCGAGGACGTAGACGACGAGGCCGACGAGGAGCGGGCGTCTGCGGCCCCACTTGTCGCTCATCGGTCCGACGACGAGCTGGCCGAGCGCCATCCCGGCGAGGCAGGCGGTCAGCGTGAGCTGGACGGTGGCGGCGGGGGCGTGCAGTGCGCGGGTGACCTCCGGCAGGGCCGGGAGGTACATGTCCATCGACAGCGGGGGCGTGGCGGTGAGTCCGCCGAGGATCAGGGTGACGAGGAGTCCGGTGCGACGGAGGGCACCGGGGTCCGGCGCTTCGGGCGCCTGCGGTGCGTCGGCCACCGCCGGCGCGTCGGCCACCACCGTGTTCGGTATGTGCCCCTGCGGGGCTTCCGGGCCCTTCGGGTCCCGCCTGGTGTGCCCGCGCTCGGGCATGAGCCCCTCCCTCTTCGAGTAATCCGCCACCTATGCTCTCAGTTCGAACGGAGTGTTCGGGGTCACAGAACTTCAAGTGGCAGAGCGAAAGGCCGGGAATGACGGGCGTGGGCGAGCGGGTGCGGTGGGGGATTCTGGCGACCGGCGGGATCGCGGCGGCCTTCACGGCGGATCTGGTGGACATGCCGGACGCCGAGGTCGTGGCCGTGGCCTCGCGGACGGATGCCTCGGCGAAGGCGTTCGCCGAGCGGTTCGGGATTTCGAGGGCGTACGGGGACTGGGCCTCGCTCGCGGCGGACGAGGACGTCGACGTCGTGTACGTCGCCACTCCGCACTCGGCGCACCGGGCCGCCGCCGGGATGTGTCTGGAGGCGGGGCGCCATGTGCTGTGCGAGAAGGCGCTCACGCTGAACGTGCGCGAGGCGGAGGAACTGGTCGCGCTCGCCAAGGAGCACGACCGCTTCCTGATGGAGGCCATGTGGATGTACTGCAATCCGCTGGTCCGGCGGCTCAAGGGCCTCGTCGACGACGGTGTGATCGGTGAAGTCCGCACGATTCAGGCCGACTTCGGGATCAACGGCCCGTTCCCGCCGTCGCACCGGCTGCGGGACCCCGCGCAGGGCGGTGGCGCGCTGCTCGATCTCGGCGTCTATCCGGTGTCGTTCGCGCAGTTGTTGCTGGGGGAGCCCTCGGGCATCACCGCGAGAGCGGTGCTCTCCGACGAGGGCGTCGATCTCCAGACCGGAGCACTGCTCACCTGGGAGAGCGGCGCTCTCGCTTCGGTGCACTGCTCCGTCAACGGCGGCACCCCTGTCTCGGCCTCCGTCACCGGTTCCCAGGGGCGCATCGACATCCCGGGCGGTTTCTTCTTCCCGGACCGGCTCGTGCTGCACCGCGACGGCCGCGACCCCGAGGAGTTCACGGCCGACCCGGCGCACGGCCCGCGCACCAGCCTCAAGCACGAGGCCGCCGAGGTGATGCGCGCCCTGCGGGCCGGCGAGAGGGAGTCACGGCTCGTCCCCCTGGACGGCAGCCTCGCCGTGATGCGCACGCTCGACACGATCCGCGCCCAGATCGGCGTCCGCTACCCCGGAGAGACCGACTAGGACGGTCCCACCAGAACGTTCCGACCAGGACGGTCACGACCAGGTCGCCGACACCGCACGGCAGCTCCTCCCGATTACGCTGCGGGCCCATGAATGCCCTCAACGACTCGAACGCCCTGCCCGCCTCGCAGGCGAAGATCGCGGTGGTGACCGGCGCGGGCTCCGGCATCGGCCGTGCGGTGGCCGTCGAACTGCTGCGCACCGGCTGGTCGGTGGCGCTCGCCGGACGCAAGCCGCAGACGCTGGAGGAGACGGCCGCCCTCGCCCCCGAGGCGCCCTCCCTCGTCGTATGCACCGACGTCTCGCGCCCCGACGACGTGACGGCCCTGTTCGACGCGGCGCGCGAGCGCTTCGGGCGGCTGGACCTGCTCTTCAACAACGCGGGGACGTTCGGGCCCGGCGGCGTCCCGGTCGAGGAACTGCCGTACGAGGCATGGCTGCACGTCGTGAACACGAACCTCAACGGCGCGTTCCTGTGCGCGCAGGCCGCGTACCGGCAGATGAAGGAGCAGGACCCGCAGGGCGGCCGGATCATCAACAACGGCTCGATCTCGGCGCACACGCCCCGCCCGCTGTCGGTGGCGTACACGGCGACCAAGCACGCGCTGACGGGGCTGACCAAGTCACTGTCCCTGGACGGGCGTCCGCACCGGATCGCCTGCGGCCAGATCGACATCGGCAACGCGGCGACCGACATGACCGAGCGCATGCGGACGGGAGCGTTGCAGGCGAACGGGGAAACGGCGGTCGAGCCGGTGATGGACGTGGCGGACGTGGCACGCACGGTGCGGCACATGGCCGAGCTGCCGCTGGAGGCGAATGTGCAGTTCGCGACGGTACTGGCCACCGCGATGCCGTATGTCGGGCGCGGCTGACGGACCCCGGACAGCTCGACGGCTCGTCAACGGCTCAACCTACACAAACGGAAGCTGAACGTCCGTACCGTTCGGGCCGGTGGCGGGCTTATGCTCGTGGCTTCTCCACCAGAGCTTCACACTTGGAGTGGAGGACTTCGGTACGACCACGGTCCACACCGAGGGGGGTGGTGGCAGCCGTTCCGCGGCCCGGGTGGGGGCGGACCTCGCGCGGGACCGCGAGGTGAGCTCCGGGCCTCGGAACGGCTGTCCCAACAACGGCCGACCCCCAGCGGCCACCGCGGTCAGCCCTGGTGACGTCCCTGACCGTCCTGGCGGTCCTGACCTTCCTGGCGTCCCCCCGGAGCCTCGTCCCCCGCCACACGCCGCCGCCTGCGCCACGCGTACGCCCCGCCCGCGAGCAGCGCGACCACTCCCCCGGCTCCGCCGACCAGCCCCCACGACGACGAGCCGCCGTCGCCCGCGGCCGCCGCGGGAGCTCCGGCCGCCGCCTTGCCCGCCTTCCGGGTGGGAGCCGCGGAGGCGCCGCCCTCGCTGAGCGGATCGACGAGGGCGCCCACGGACCGGGCCTTCGCGCCCTCCTTGAACCCCCAGTCGAGCAGCGCGGCCGTCTCCTCGTAGACGCCGCTGCCGCCGCTCTTGGGGTGCATCACGGTGACGAGAAGGGTCCGCCCGCCACGGGTCGCGGCGCCGGTGAAGGTGTTGCCGGCGTTGCTGGTGTAGCCGTTCTTCACGCCGATGAGTCCGTCGTACGTCGGCACACCCCACGCGCCCGTCAGCAGGCGGTCGGTGTTCTGGATCTGGAAGGTCTTCTTGCCGCCCGCCGGGAAGTTCGCGGTCTTCGTGTGGCAGTAGGCGCGGAAGTCGGCGTCGGCGAGGCCGTGGCGGGCGAAGAGCGTCAGGTCGTAGGCGGACGACACCTGCCCCTTGTGGTCGAAGCCGTCGGGGCTGACCACATGGGTGTCCAGGGCCTGCAGGTCCTGGGCCTTGGCCTGCATCTGGGCGACCGTCCTGGCGAGGCCGCCGTTCATGTGGCTGAGGACATGCACCGCGTCGTTGCCGGAGCGCAGGAAGACGCCGAGCCACAACTGCTCGACCGTGTAGGTGATGCCGGGCTTGACGCCGACCATGCTGGAGCCCGAGGGGATGTCGGCGAGGTCGGCGTCGGTCACCCGGTGTCGCTCGGTCCGCTCGAAGTTCTTCAGCACGGTGTCCGCGAAGAGCATCTTCAGCGTGGAGGCGGGCGCCAGGTGCGTGTGCGCGTCGTACGAGGCCAGCACCTCGCCGCTCTGGTGGTCGGCCACGAGCCAGGAGCGGGCGGTGAGCCGCTTGGGCAGTCCCGTGGCGCCGCTCACCTGGACGCCGGCGCGGGCGAGCCGCTCACCGCCGATCACGGGCGTGGCGGCCGACGCCGGGGAGGCCGCGGCCAGCGGGACGGCCGCGGCGAGGCCGAGGGCGGCACGGCGGGACAGCCGAGCGTCACGCGGGGGGACAGGAGAGGAATCGCGCATCCCGGGACCGTACAAAAGAAGTTCGCGCATCTGTACGCCGGGGTCTCGAAGTCGCCACGCGTCGGGGTCTCAAAGAAAGGCCACAGCGCACCCGAAGGCGGCGCGAAGGAACACCCCCGCCCCTACGTCCGGCCGACTCCTGCCCTCAGCACCCCACCCAACAGGGGTTTCCTGGCAATAGCCCCTCCGGACCTTAGGAATCAGCTGTCTTACGGAATATTGATTCCGGACCCTACTTTCTCAGCTCTCACACATCTCTTACTCAGCCCCGCTCAAAGGTTTCTCCATAGCTTGTGGCCGCGCCCACAGCGGGCGCCAAGAACCTTTGGGGAACGGGATGTTTGGCATCTATCTCAAGCGTGAGCTGAGCCGGCGCAAGAAGGCGGCCCTGGTGATCGCCATGGGTCTGGCGCTCGGTATCGCGCTGGTCATCACCGTCAACTCGGTGTCGGCCGGTATGCAGCAGGCACAGGACAAGGTCCTGAAGTCGCTGTACGGGCTCGGCACCGACATGACGGTGACCAAGGCCCAGGCGGCGCCTTCGAGCAACTCGTCCGGCAGACCGAAGTTCGACTTCAACGCCAAGTCGAGCAGCTCCACCAAGCAGAGCTCGGACCGCGTGATGACGCAGGGCGGACAGTCCCTGGCCTCCTCCCTGGTCACCAAGGTCTCCGCGCAGAAGGGCGTGGCGAGCGCGGTGGGCGCGCTGAGCCTGAACGTCACCAAGGTCGATGGCTCCTTCACCCAGGGCACCGCGAAGTCCACGACGTCCTCGGGGTCCGGCGGCTCCTCCCAGCAGGGCGGCCCCGGCGGCGGCCAGGGCAGCGGCAGCACGGGAGCGCCCCAGGTGCAGGGCGGCGGCGCCTCCTTCGACGTGAACTCCTACTCCGTCGCGGGCGTCGACGTCACCAACCAGGACCTCGGCCCGCTCGCCACCTCGAAGATCACCTCGGGCAAGACCTTCACGTCGGCGCAGACCGACGCGAAGGTCGCGGTGGTCAGCAAGTCGTACGCCAAGGAGAACAAGTACACGGTCGGCAAGACCTTCAAGATCTCCGGCACCAAGTACACGGTCATCGGGATCGCGACGCCGGACAGCAGTGAGTCGACGACCGACGTCTACCTGCCGCTGAAGCAGGCGCAGACGCTGGGCGACGCGAAGAACAAGGTCACCACGATCTACGTCAAGGCGACCGACTCCAAGCAGATCACCACGGTCAAGACGACCATCCAGAAGAACATCTCGGGTACGACGGTCACCACCTCCGCCGACCTCGCCTCCACCGTCTCCGGCTCCCTGTCGACCGCCTCGAACCTGGCGACCAGCGTCGGCAAGTGGCTGTCCATCGCGGTGCTCGTGGCCGCGTTCCTGGTGGCGGCGCTGCTGACCTCCTCCGCCGTGTCCCGCCGGGTGCGTGAGTTCGGCACCCTCAAGGCACTCGGCTGGCCCTCCCGCAAGGTCACCCGGCAGGTCGTCGGCGAGTCCATCGTGAACGGTCTGATCGGCGGCGCGCTCGGCATCGCCATCGGCCTCGGCGCGGCGTACGCGGTGACGGCGATCAGCCCGAAGCTGACCGCGGAGCTCGGCAACACCGGTGGTGGCGGCGGTGGCGGCATGGGCGGCGGCCCCGGCGGCGGCGGTCCCGGGCAGCAGGCGGTCAAGAACACCATGGAGATCGCGCTCTCCGCGCCGGTCTCGGTGACCACCATCGCCCTCGCCGCGGGCCTGGCCATCGCGGGCGGTCTGATCGCCGGTGCGATGGGCGGCTGGCGCGCCTCGCGGATGCGTCCGGCGGACGCGCTGCGCAGCGTCTCGTAGCCCCTGCAGGCGATCCCCTTCCCTCTCGCCCCCTCTCCTCATCCCCTCCTCTCCCACTTCAACGCCTGCTTCATCTTCGGAGAACCTCATGTACAAGCTCACCGGCGTCACCAAGCGCTACACGCGGGGCAAGGACACGGTGGAGGCGCTGCGTGGCATCGACCTCACCATCGAGGACGGCGACCAGCTCGTCATCCAGGGCCCCACGGGCGGCGGCAAGTCCACCCTGCTCCAGATGATCGGCGGCCTGGACCGTCCCTCCGCCGGCAGCGTCGAGCTGGACGGTGTCGACCTCGCCTCCATCAGCGAGGCCAAGCTGACCCGGCTGCGCGCCGAGAAGATCGGCATCATCTTCCAGTCGTTCAACCTCATCCCGACGCTGACCGCGCAGGAGAACGTCGAGACCGCGCTCGTACCGCTCGGGGTGAAGCCCGCGGAGCGGCGCGAGCGGGCCGCCGAGGCGCTGCGTTCGGTCGGTCTCGGCGAGCGGCTGACGCATGCGCCGTCCGAGCTGTCGGGCGGTCAGCAGCAGCGTGTCGCCATCGCCCGCGCGCTGGTCAAGAAGCCGAAGGTGCTCCTCGCCGACGAGCCGACCGGAAACCTCGACGAGGGCACCCGCGACGACATCATGGGCCTGCTGGAAGGGCTGTGGCACGAGTACGGGCTGACCTTCATCATGGTCACCCACGACTCGTCGATCGCCCGCCGGGCGCCGCGCCTCGCGACCATCAAGGCCGGGCAGATCACCCTGACCGAGCAGGGGGGCCGACGCCCGCTGTCCCAGCAGTACGCCCAGTAGTAGGCGCGTCCCGGGGCCGCTCACCGTCCCAGCACGCGGTCGGCCTCGGCCGACCGCGCGGCGGTGAGCGGCCCTCGCACGTTCGCGCCGCCGCTGGCGAAAGACCCCGGGACGGTCGGGCTACGCCTGGCCGGTCTCGAAGCGGATGATCCTGCCGCCGTCGTCGACGACGAAGCTCCACCTCGTCTTCATCTCGCCCCAAGTGTCGTTGCTGTAGCGGGCGATGAGGGCACGGCCGCCCTTCGACTCGTTGTCGACCTCCATGTGGCCGCGGGAGGAGAAGATCTCCCGATCGGTCCAGTCGGCGAGGTCGCGGTCGGCACCGTCGTCGGACATGGTCGCGCCGGGTGCGAGGAGGGCCTGGAAGGCGTCACGGTCATGGGCGTTCACAGCGGTGACGAAGGCCCGGACGGCCGGGTCGCTGAGTTTCGCTACCTGAATCGTCATGGGAGTCACCCTCACACCGGTCCCGGGCGCCCGCCACCCGAACGACACCCCGAACACGTCGGTCACGCGCCATCGGTGCGACGGTGGAGCCACGGGAGGGACCGTTGACCATTACCGCCGTCCGTCTGCTCTGGGAGCCACCGTGACCTGTTACGACCGAAGCGATCTGGGACTGCTGTTGCTCCGTCTGGGCACGGGCGGAGTGCTGGCCGCGCACGGGACGCAAAAGCTGTTCGGCTGGTTCGGCGGGGGCGGCCTCGAGGGGACCGGGACCGCCATGGAGGCCATGGGCTACACGCCCGGCAAGGCGAGCGCGGTGGCGGCGGGGCTGGCCGAGGCCGGCGGGGGCACCCTGCTGGCGCTGGGCCTCGCGACCCCCGCGGCGGGTGCGGCGGCGGCCGGGGGGATGGTGGGCGCGGCCGCGGTGCATCTGCCCAACGGGTTCTTCGCGATGAACGGCGGCTACGAGCACGCGGCGTCGCTGGCCCTGACGGCGGCGGGCCTCGCGGTGGCGGGCCCCGGCCGCCTCTCGCTGGACCACGCCCTCGGCCACACCGTGAACCGCGGCTGGATGGTCCCCGTGGCACTCGGCGTGACGGCGGCGGCCACGCTGGCCGTGGTGGGCGCCCGGAACAAGAGGGTGCGCGAGGCGGCCGAGGGCAAGCAGGAGGCCCTGTTCGAGGAGTAGGCGCGGGAGCGGGGGTACGTGTGGGCCGGGGCGCACGGCCGGTGCGGGAAGCTTGCCCCATGGCTGATGACGACGTCTGGGAATCCATCGACCGCCTGCACTCCTGGCTGGACGCCCACCGCGCGCACGGCGGCCAGGAGGGCCTGCTGCTGCGCATCCTGAAACTGTCGGAGGAGGTCGGCGAGGTCGCCGAGGCGGTGATCGGCGCGACCGGCCAGAACCCGCGCAAGGGCGCCAGCCACACCTGGGACGACGTACGGTCCGAGCTCTGCGACGTCGTCATCACGGCGCTGATCGCGCTGCGCACGCTGACGCCGGACGCGCGCGAGGTCTTCATGGCCCATCTGACGGGCGTCACGCGGCGGTCGCTCGGGACGGATCCAACTACGTGAGCCGCGCCCGCACTTGTTCACCCCGTGGACGTGTGCGGGCCGTCGGCAGTTGGTGGGGACGGCCGAGCCTTCTCGTCGACATCACGCCGACGAAAGGGTCCCCGTGCAGGACTACCTTCTCCCCCGTGGCCGCAGGACGCTCGCCGTCGCCAGTGGGGTGCTCGCGCTCGCCGTCCTGGGGCTGGGAAGCCAGGCCCGAGCGGCGAGTTACGGGACTCCGACGCTGTCGCTGTCGGCGTCCTATCTGTCCGGCGCGGTGGGGGCGAGCGGGGATCCGGTCGTGAAGGTGACGGTCGCACAGAGCGGCGCGGACGCCGGAGCGCTCACGGTCACGGTGACCAAGAGCAGCAAGACCTCCGTGGCGACCACCGCCGACGTCACGGTCACCGGCACCGGCGCCACCCGCCAGGTCGCCATCGCCGCGCGCGGCCGGGGCTACACCGACCTGACCGTGAAGGTCACCGGCGTGGACGGCACGACCGCCACCAAGACCCTGCACTACGCCGCGTCGGCCGCCGTCCAACAGGCCGCGGACAGCCGGTACTTCACGGGGTCCAGCGACGCCTCCGCCGCCGTGGACGTCGGGGGCGGCTATGCGGTGGTGGCGGACGACGAGTCCAACACCCTGCGGCTGTACGACCGTTCGGCCTCGGGCGCGCCCGTGAAGACCTGGGACTTCAGCTCGAACATCGGTGTCTCGAAGGAGATCGACATCGAGGCCGGCACGCGCGTCGGCGACACGATCTACTGGACGGGCTCGCTGGGCAACAACAAGGACGGCGAGTACAAGTCCGCCCGCAACACCGTCTTCACCACCAAGGTCAGCGGCTCGGGCGCGGCGACCGCGCTGTCGTACGGCGGCTCGTACGGCAAGCTCCGCGACGACCTCGTGGCCTGGGACGAGGCCCACGGCGACCGCTACGGCTTCGCGGCGGGCACCGCCGACGGCCAGGTCCCCAAGCAGATCGACGGGTTCAACGTGGAGGGGCTGGAGTTCGCGCCGGGGTCGACGACGACCGCGTACCTCGGCTTCCGCGCGCCGCTCGCCCCGGCGGTCGCCGGCGGCAAGGCGTTCCTCGTGCCCGTCACGAACATGGACAAGGTGGTGGGCAGCGGCGCCAAGGCCGTCTTCGGGACGCCGATCGAGCTGGACCTCGGCGGCCTCTCCGTGCGCGACCTGCGCAAGAACGCCGCGAACCAGTACCTGATCGTCGCGGGCTCCTGGGCCGCCGACGACAACTCCGACCCGTACGCCCTGTACTCCTGGGACGGCGACCCGGCGCACGCCCCGGTCAAGCGGCTCGACCTGCCCACCTCGGACCCGGGCGGCTGGGAGTCGGTCGTCGACGTCCCGGATCTCACCGTTCCCGGCGCCCGCGCCCAGCTGATCACCGACGACGGCTCCGCCGACCTGTACGGCGACGGCACGGAGGCCAAGGACCTCACCCACCCCGAGTGGAAGAAGTCCCGGGCGACCTGGTTCACGGTCGGCAGCTGAGGCACGGGGCGGGCGGCCGGGGCACGGGGCCACTCCGTCCTGCGGAGGCTGCTCCGTCCTGCGGGGGCTACTCCGTCCTGCGGGGGCTACTCCGTCCTGCGGAGGCGGCTCTTTCCTGCGGGGCAGCTCTTCCCCGCCGGGCGGGTCTGCCCTCCAGGGGGCGGCCCCGACCGCCCGGGCCGCCGCATCCGTCGTAGCGCCGTCTGAGAAGGTGACCGTATGCGCCTGATCCTCATCCGCCACGGCCAGACCCCGTCCAACGTGGCGTTCCTCCTGGACACCGCCGTCCCCGGACCGGGTCTGACCGACCTCGGCGAGAAGCAGGCCGCCGCGCTGCCCCAGACGCTCGCGGACGTGGACATCGACCTGCTGTACGTCTCCACGCTGACCCGCACTCAGCTGACGGCCGCCCCGCTGGCGGCCGCCCGCGGCCTCGAGGTGGTCGTACGCGACGGCATCCGTGAGCTGGAGGCCGGCGACCTGGAGATGATGCGCGGCGACACCGAGGCGGCCAGGACGTACTTCACGACGGCGTTCGCCTGGGTGGCCGGGGACACCGGGCTGCGGATGCCGGGCGGCGAGAACGGCACCGAGGCGCTGGGCCGGTTCGACGCGGTGGTCGCGGAGGCCGCGGCGACCGGCGCGGGCAGCGTCGCCATGGTCAGCCACGGCGCCGCGATCCGGGTGTGGACGGCGGCTCGGGCGCACAACGTCGACATGTCCTTCGCGACCGAGCACCGGCTGGACAACACCGACATCGTGATCCTGGAGGGCTCACCCGAGGAGGGCTGGACGGCGCTGTCCTGGGCGGGCACGGACATCGGCGGCGCGGCGCACGCGCGGGAGAGCGGCCCCGCGGGACAGCCGTTGGGCCCGACCGCATAGACGTCCGCCTGTCCCCCGCGGGCACGGGATCCGTCCCCCCGCAGGTACGGGATCCGTCCCCGGGGATGCGAGATCCGTCCCCGCGGGTACGGGATGCTCACACCGACGGCACGTTGTACGGCGGCATGTTGTACGGCGTCACCACCTGGATCGCCGACGGCAGGAACGGACCCTCGTCCGGCAGCGCCTGCTGGGCCCGCATGATGGTCTGGCAGGCGCGCCGCATGTCCTGGCGCAGGTCGTGGTGGAGCACCGCGGACAGCTTCCCCTCCGCCAGCAGCCGGGTGTTGTCGTGGTCCAGGTCGTGCGCGACGAAGGCCAGCACCCCCCGGCCGAGCGCCGCGAAGGCGTCGATGGTCGCGGTGTTGCCGCCGCCGATGGAGTAGACGGCGTTGATCTCCGGATCCCGCTCCAGAGCCGCCAGGACCAGGGCCCGCTGGGTGGAGTCCAGCCCGTCGCTGTCCGTGACCTCGACCAGTCGGCGTACGGGCCCGCCGCCGCGCATCCCGCTGCGGAAACCCATCTCGCGCTCCTCCTCGTTGCGGAAGGACCCCCGGCTGATCGTGACGAGCACATGCCCCGGACGGTCGGCCAGCCACTGGCGTATCAGGTAGGCGGCGGTGGCTCCGGCGGCCCGGTTGTCGATGCCGACGTACGCCAGCCGCGGGCTGCTGGGCAGATCCGTCACCAGCGTGACCACCGGGATGCCGGCCGCCACCAGCCGGCCGACCGCGGCGGTGACCTCGGGGACCTCCGGGGCCTTGAGGATCACTCCCTGAGAACCGCGCGCGGCGATCCTGTCCAGGTCCTTCACCAGCTCCGCCGCGGGGTCCGTCTCGCGGAAGTGGAACCGTGAGCGGACGATCGCCGGGTGCAGGGACGGCAGTTCGGCCTCCAGGGCGTCGCGTACCGCCGAGGAGAACCGCTCCGGGGTCTGCATCACGATGTCGATCATGAAGGTGCGGCCGCCGATGCGGACCTGGGTGCGCTGCCGGTCCAGGTCCTTGATGGCCTGCTGCACCTCCCGCGCCGTGCTCTCGCGCACGCCGCCTCGATGGTTGAGGACCCGGTCGACCGTCGCCTCGCTCAGGCCGGCCTGCCGGGCGATCTCGCGGATCGTGTACGGATGTCCCATGGCTTCCTTCGCTGCGTCCCGTGATCGAGGAGATCAATGAGGGGTTTTTGATGGTTCTCTGCGGATTGATTGACGGTCCGGGTCTCATGAGACTGGCAGAAATGTCACCGCGCCGGAAGGCGGCAGCACTCTCATGAACCAACTGCTCGAGGACAAGGTCGTCCTCGTCAACGGCGGCAGCCAGGGCGTCGGCGCGGGCATCGTGCGCGCGGCGGTGCGCGAGGGCGCCACGGTCGCCTTCACGGGGCGCCGCACCGAGCTCGGCGAGAGGTTCGCCGCTCGGACCGGCGCCACGTTCGTACGGGCCGATCTGACCGATCCCGCGCAGGCGCGTGGCAGTGTCGAGCAGGTCGTGGCCGCCCACGGGCGGATCGACTGCCTGGTGAACGCGGCCGGGCTGACGTCACGCGGCACGCTCCTGGACACCACGCCGGAACTGTTCGACGCGCACATGGCGATCAACCTGCGGGCACCGTTCTTCGCGATGCAGGCCGCCGTCCAGCATCTGGTGGACCGCGGGGCGCCGGGCACCGTCGTCAACATCATCACGTCCTCCGCGCACGGCGGGCAGTCCTTCCTCGCCCCGTACGTCGCCGCCAAGGCCGGGCTCATGGGCCTCACCCGCAACGCCGCCCACGCGCACCGCTGGGACCGGGTCCGGATCAACGGCCTCAACATCGGCTGGACGGACACCGAGGGCGAGGAGGAGATCCAGCGCGCCTTCCACGGCGCGGGCGACGACTGGCGGGAGAAGGCGGCGAAGACCCAGCCGATGGGCAAGCTGGGCCAGGTCGACGAGATCGCCGACTTCGTCGTCTTCCTGCTCTCCGACCGCAGTGGCGTGGTCACGGGCTCGGTCATCGACTGGGACCAGATCGTCTTCGGCGGCCTCGACTGACCCCCTGACCCCCTGCCCCTCACCGCACCCCCCTCCTCCCTTCTCCCTCCCTCGCCCCTCCCTCGGCGGGCACACCCTCACTGGCTTTAGGAGCAATCTCATGCGTATCGGCATCCTGGGACTGGGCCGGATCGGCGCCTTCCACGCGGCGACCCTCGCCGGGCTCGACGCGGTGGACACCCTGGTCGTCAGCGACCCGGTGGCGGCGGCCACCGCGGCGGCGGTGGAGCGGTTCGGGGCGACGGCGGTGGACTCCCCCGAAGCGGTGCTCGCCGCCGGGGTCGACGGCATCGTCATCGCGGCCGCCACCGACGCGCACCCCGCGCTCATCCTCGCCGCGGTCAAGGCGGGTATCCCGGTCTTCTGCGAGAAGCCGGTGGCGCGGACCGTCGAGGAGAGCCTCGACGTGCTGGAAAGCGTCCGGGACAGCGGTGTCGAGGTGCAGATCGGCTACAACCGGCGTTTCGACGCGGGCTGTGTGGCCGCCCGCAAGGCCGTGGTGAGCGGCGAACTCGGCAAGCTGCACACCGTACGGTCCACCACGCTGGACCCGGCGCCGCCGCCCGCCGCGTACGTCGCGGTCTCCGGGGGCATCTTCCGTGACTGTAGCGTCCACGACTTCGACATCGTGCGGTGGGTCACGGGCCGCGAGGTGGTCGAGGTGTACGCGGCCGGTGGCAACCGGGGTGCCGAGTACATCGCCGAGGCGGGTGACGTCGACACGGCGTCCGCGATCCTCACCCTCGACGACGGCACCATCGCCCTGGTCTCCAACTCCCGCCACAACGCGCGGGGTTACGACGTCCGTCTGGAGCTGCACGGCATGCGCGACAGCATCGCCGTGGGCCTGGAGGACAAGCTGCCGCTGCGTTCCGTCGAGCCGGGCGCCACCTTCCCGGCGGGGCCGCCGCACGACTTCTTCATGGACCGGTTCGCGCCCGCCTACCGCGCCGAACTCACCGCCTTCACGGAGGTCGTCGCGGGCCGCGCCACCTCGCCGTGCACGGTCGCCGACGCCATCGAGGCCGGCTGGATCGCCGAGGCCTGCGCCCTTTCACTGGCCGAGCACCGTCCCGTACGCCTGGAGGAGGTACGCGAGGCCTGACCGCCGGACGCGGCAGGGCCGGACGGCGCGCCCGAAGATTCGGGGCCGCCGTCCGGCCCTCGTGCGTTGCGGCCGTCGTGCGTTGCGGCCGTCGTGCGTCGCGGCCCTCGTGCGTCGCGGCCGTCAGGCGAGAACGGCCGGCTTGAGGATCTCCTCGCACCACTGACGGAAGGTGGTGGGGGTGGTGGCCCCCGGGGTGCGTGGTTCGGCGTTGTCGAGGCCACGGTCCTTGGCCGTCGCCATGTCCGCCATGCCCTGCGCCATCGCCTCGGACATCCCCCGCTGCGTCAGCGAGTTCCTGAACGACTCGACGGGGACGTACTGGAACCGCACCGGCTTCCCCAGCACCTCGGACATGATCCGCGCCATGTCCTCGAAGGACAGGTCCTCGGGCCCGAGCACCGGGACCTCGCCCTGCCCGCTCCAGGAGTGGTCGAGCAACAGCCCGGCGGCCACGGCGGCGATGTCACGGGTGGCACAGGTCGGCGCCTTGAGGTCCCCGGCGACAGGCTGGAAGAACACACCCTGGTCCTTGATGGCCTCGGCCTGACGCAGCAGGTTGTCCATGAACGAGGGCAGCGTCAGCGCCCGGTAACCCACGCCCGTACCCGCGATCAGGTCGTCCATCGCCAGGGACGCCGACACCAGCCCGGCGTTCCCGGGCACCCCACGCCCCAGGGCCGAGATCCCCACGACCCGCTCGACCCCCTGCCTCTTGAAGGCCTCGCACGCGGGCCGGCTGAACTCCACATAGACGTCCTCGACCCGCTCGGCCCGCGGGTTGGGCGGCACCAGCCAGAAGACGCTGTCCGCTCCGGCGAACGCCGCCTCGACGACATCGGGGTCGCCGTGCGAGCCGGTCACGACCTCGACCCGCTCGCGTACCCGCGGCGAGAGCCGGGCGGGATCGCGCGCGATCACCCGGACCGGTTCACCGCCGCCGAGGGAGTCGGCCAGGACGATGTCGAGGACCTGGCGGCCGATCTGTCCGGTGGGCGCAGTAATGACGATCACGAAAGGAACCTCCTGACAACCGGCGAACGGGCTGCCCGAACACCGTGCCCCGTCACTCTGCGCTCGCCCGACGTCACGCGTCCAATACCTCTTCGGGCACATTGATACCCTCAGGGCATGGATCTGGACCTGCGCAAACTGCGGTACTTCACGGCCGTCGCGCAGCACGAGCACTTCGGCCGCGCCGCCGCGCAACTGCACATCGCACAGCCGGTGTTGAGCCGTCAGATCCGCGCACTGGAACAGGAGTTGGGCTGCACGCTGCTGGTGCGTACGACCCGCAGCGTGCGTCTGACCCCGGCCGGCCGGCAACTCTACGAAGACGCGCCGGGCGTACTCGCCGCCGCGCAGGCCGCGACCCGCCGGGTGCACGGCGCCGCCCGCGCCGACCGTCTGGTCGTCGGCTTCGCCCCCGGCCTCAGCGTCTCCCTCGCGGTCCGCGCGTTCACCCGGACCCACCCCGACGTCGAGATCGAACTGCTCCACCTGAACTGGTACGAGAAGGGCGAGGCGCTCCGGGACGGCCGGGCCGACATCGGCTTCCTGCGCCACCCCTTCGACACGAACGGGCTCCGCACCGTCCCGCTGGGCAGCGAACCGAAGGTCGTATGCCTGCCCACCACGCACCCCCTGGCGTCCCGCCGCCGACTGACCCTGGCCGCCCTAGACGGCGAGACGATCCTCGACTTCCACGCGCGCCGCACCGCGACGGTGGAGGAGAAACTCGAACTCATCGCGGCCGGACAGGGCATCGCCCTACTCCCACGCAGCGTCGCCCGCTCCTACTCACGCCCCGACCTCGTACACCGCCCGGTGACCGACGTCCCACCGACCGAGACCTGCCTCGCCGTACTCGACGGCCGCCGCGACGGGCACGTGCACGACTTCCTGACCACGGCGACACACGCCCTTGGGCCGGACGGACTGAGATCCATCCAGGACAAGTAGGGCTTTTGCCCGGCGGCGACGCCGTCGCCTGCCTCGGCGGTAGAGGGCGTCTGAGAAGCCCGTCAGCGGGGCATACGGGCAGACAGCGGGGGTGGCGGCTTTCTTGCGTTGGCCTGCAGGCTGAAGCTTTCCTCCCGCAGCGGCGACATCCGACGCAGGTCAGAGGCTCTTTCTCAGGAAAGCCGCAGGTAGCGGCAGACGAGTCGGGCTGTACACCGGGGAGAGCCACCGCAACACCATGACCTGCGCAAACGCACAGGGAGGGCGCTTCTGCGGCTACCCGATGGCTACGTGCGACAACATCGCACCCTGCGGCGGTCCGGACGGGACTTCGTCGCTCCTGGGGTCGGATGATCTGCTCGATCTGCCTTGTGGTCGGCAGCCGTCAGTTCTTTCGCCTGGGACTGCTGCCGGGGTGGAGCCTGCCTGCTTCGTCGAGGTCGTTGAGCACCGCGGGCAATCCGACGCGCAGCATCTTGCGCCGGACGTGGCCCAGGATCTGGGCCATGAAGAACCCGCCGGTTCCTGTGAAGCCCGTATGGTCGTAAGTGAAGCGCGTTCCCGTGGCATGGGGCTCGATCAGGTAGGCGACCTCCGTGGTCTCACCGCCGCCGCGGTCGGTCCACGAATAACGCAACAGTCGCGGCTCGTCCAACTCCAGCACGACGCAGTCGACGATGCCGCTCCAGCCCGGCTTCGGCTTCGCGACGAACCGGAACTCGGTGCCGACGGTGGTGGCGAATCCTTCCGGTCGCGCCCCGGCGCCGGTCGCGGTCCACAGGGGGATGAGCGCCGGGTTGGTGACGGCGCGCCAGACCTTCGCGGGGGAATGCGGGTAGTCGCGGACGATATGGATGGCGCTCACGGGGCTCCCAGGGTGGTGTGGACGTCTGGCCGGAGAATAATTTTACAGCGACTGAAAAGATACAGTAGCAGTAAGAATCTCTTCGCTGGACTACGCTGTCCCGCGTGAGCACGGTGGACTGGACGGGATGGCGCAGACAGGTCGGGGAGCCCAAGGCCGAGGGGTTGCGGGAGCGGAAGAAGCGGCTGATGCGGCAGCGCCTGTCGGACACCGCGACCGAGATGTTCCTGGAGCACGGTTTCGACGGCGTTCGCGTAGCAGAGATCGCCGAGGCGTGCGGTGTCTCGGAGAAGACGGTCTTCAACTACTTCCCCACCAAGGAATCGCTCGTCCTGGACCTCGGTGAGAACACGATGACCGCCCTGCGTACCGACCTGGCCCTCCCCGGCCGCTCTCCGGTCGAAGCGGTGCTGGGGATCCTCTCCGGCGAACTGCGCGGCCTGGTGTCCTGGATCGCCGCACAGGACGACCCGGTCCAGGCCGCCGCCATGATCAGACGCTTCCGCGAACTGACCCGGTCCACGCCCTCGCTGCGGGCCTATCACCACGACATGACCGACCGACTCATCCGCGTCGCGGCCGGTGCGCTGGCCCAGCGCACCGGGATGAGCCCCGATGATCCCGAGCCGCAGATCGCGGCAACGGCCCTGCTCGGGCTGTGGCCCATCCAGTTCCGGAGTCTGGGCAAGCACCTGGAGGGCGTCCGCGCACCTGAGCAGGTGCACAAGGCGGTGACCGCCGACGTCCGCCGCGCGGCCAGGCTCATCGAGGCCGGTCTGGTCTCGTTCAAGGCCCTGGGAGAACCGACTCGTTGACACGCCCAGCCACGCCCCCACCCGGGAGGGCGGGGAGCGAACGCGGGCATCTCCGGGAACCCGCGAGCAAGAGGTGGGGTCTTTCAAAGTTGTCAAGGAGTCCGAACACCGCGATCCCCACGGAGGCAGCCAGGTGCGCTACCGGCGATCCTTGCTGCCGGCCGACCTGTTTCATCGTGCCGGGTGGAGCAGGGCCGGGGGCACATCAGCGAAACGCGCGCCCGGCCGCACGGGGTCACCAGGTGTGAGCCACGTCCACTACGAGATGGTTGGCCGTCTGGAAGACCCGGAACGGCAGCCGGGCGCGGACGCCCAGTCCCGCTTGGGTGTAGCCCTCGGAGCCACCAGTGAACTTGAACTCCCGGAACGTCCGGTACCCGGTGACGTTGACGGACGGAAGCGGCGGGTAGGGCTTCCCGGTCGCCGGGTCGTAGCGCGGGGAGAACAGCGAGATCTCCAGAATGGCTCCGCCCTTGATCGGAACCACGACGTCGCTCGGGTCCTGGTGCAGTACGTCGACATAGCGGACGGTGTAGCCGATGGGGTCGGCCGCCGTGCCCTGGGCGTCGAAGACCAGACGGTCGAAGCACTCGTGCTGTCCGGTCCTCACGTCGGCCAGTCGCCTGGAGGCAACGGAGTCACCGGTCTTGTCCAGGCTCCCCCACGTCACGGCACAGTCCACGGCCGTCGGCGCGGCCACCGCCGGAACCGTGCCGGCCAACAGGCCGCCGCCCGCCAGCATCATCGCGGCCAGTGCAGTACCTATCCGTCGCATGACTACCCCCCAGTAGCTCGCGTAGGTGTGTGCCTGTTTAGACCGGCGGCCTTCCGGAAGGTTGCGCGTCGTGGAGCAGTCCATCGCGGCACAGGGGCCCTTCCAGCACCAGGTGCCCCGTGAGACCACAGCGCTTTCCGCGTACGCCGACGCCTGGTGCTGTTCTTCCTGAAGGGGCGGCTACTCGCCCTGGTGGGAGTCGGTGGTGTACAGGTTGAACGGAAAGGCACGCAGTTGCGTCTCCGTTCAAGCCACCAGCCCACGCGCTCGCCGCGCGCAGCAGCGCGACGGGCGACGCCACCTACTGGCGGCCCCGGAAGAGCATCGCCACCGACCTGCTGGCAGCCGATGGGACCGCCCAGAGGGGCGATGCCACGTCCTCGACCGGGCTACTCAAACTGCTCTATCAGGAACTGGCCAAGAAACCGGGCGGCAGCGTCACGCTCGGTCAGCCGGCCAACGGACACTCCGTAGATGCGACCGTGCAGAACTCGACGGTAACGCGACCGCGGTGCTTTTGACGCAGGCCCTGACAACAGCAGCGATGCGGCACGCCATCTACGACTGATGCTGCGTCGCACGAAGCTGGTGAACAACAGCCCCGGCGGTGGCGACGCGGTGCGCTACGCCGCTTGCAAGCTCTACGACCTGGCCCAAGGCTGACTCAACGGCGATGGGCCTGATCGGCGCGCTCGGGGCCGGAAGGATCGGACGTCATCATCCGCTCATACTCCCCGTCTGGCAGGTACCGCCACTATGTCGTGTCCGAATCCGGCAGGGTGCCATGCCCGAAGGAGTCACTGCATAGGGTCTGTTCCCACGCTCACATTCCAGCCCTCGTACGGGGCCGTGGAGTTGTGGTCCGAGCTGCCGCGATCGTCCTCGCGAGGTTGTCGATGCGTGCCGTGAGCGCCTGGGGCGGCAGAGACAGGTCCACCACATGCTGGTACAGCATGATCGCACCGCCAGGAACCGGGACGCGTATCCCCGTGCCGTCCTCGTGCCCCGCGACGGATACGAGATGTCCTTCGGACAGCCCGAAGCAGGTGCAGTACGCCAACATCTGGTAGAGATTGGCCCGCTTGACGCCGTCCTGGTACTTGGCGTCCACGAGGATGGCCGGGTGCAGGGACCCGTCCTCGCCAGGCAGTTTGTGCACGAGGTCGGGCAGGAGGGGGTACTCGCTCCGGTCGTCCAGGAAGTGTGTGTTCGCCTGGGCCTGGAAGCGCCCTCCAATCTGCCGTTCCAGAGCGGACCCGAGGGCCTTCGCGAGGAACTCCTCGAAGGCTTTCTCCATGTTGAGGAGGAGGCCGTCCACCCTGACCGGCCGGCCATCGATGTATTCGAATGAAGCGCCCTTGAGGATGATCTCGGCGAGGCGCAGCGCCGGGATGTAGTGGGCGTTGAGTCTGCTGGCGGTCCAGGCCGATACGGGAGCTCCGAGCACCGGTGCGGTCACGCCGTCCAACAGGGCGTCCAACCGCCGGAGTCTGGCACGGTCCTGCGGCTGCACTTCCGGAAGCCTGGTGAGGCGACGGGCCGCACCAAGCAGCAGTTGGTTCTCGGGGATGTCAGGGGTGTGTTCGTCGTACGAGATCTCCAGCGGAAGGGCGAGACCCGGGCGGCTGCGGAGCTGGGCGGCTGCGCGTAGCCGCCCGCGCAGCATCATCGAGGTGTCCTCGCGGCCCCGGTATCCGGACAGCGGGCCGCGACGGAGTGCCTGTTCGGCTGCTCGGGCGAAAGTGTGGGCGATCGCCGGGAACAGTTCGTTCCGTACGGCCGCGTCGACCGGGTCGGGCTGCCAGCGCGCCCAGCGCGGCGCGTAGGCCAGCAAATACAGGAGCCGGTCCACCGTGACCTTCGGGGCGATACGCAGCTGGACGGCGCCCTCGGCCGTGCCGAGTCGGACCGCACCGACCGTCCGTCTGGCCCTCAGCTCCCAGCGGGAACGGTCTGCGCCCCGGACGGCTGGACGAACCTCGATGAGTTTGCGGGCATCCTCGGAGCTGAGCGTGTCCACCTGTGCGGCGGTCAGGGCCCAGGCACTCCATCCGCCGCCCTCCGCCACATCGATGGGGAAGGGGACCCGACCGCGCCGAGCCGTTGTCACACCAGCGGTGCGTGGCACGGCCTGGACGGGGGCGCCGACAGACGCTGTGGGAACGGCCCGCACCGCGGTGAAGGGCCGCTGCCGCCCGCTGGCCTCCATCACTCAGCGGCCCCTCGCGCCGCCGGAACACCCTCGCCCGGCCCCTCCTCAGCGGCCGGGGCAGCGGTTGGTGCGCCGAGTCCGAGCTCCTCCCGCAGCCCCTCCAGGCCGTACTCGGACGACACGTCGACATCGTCCCCCCAGTGGAGCTCCTTGAGCAGGGGCAGGATCTGGTGGCGCCAGACCCGATCCAGACCTTTGGGGTGGGTGTGCACCGGCGTGCGCATGAAGTAGGACGGGCCAATCCTGAAGTCGCGGTCGTCGAGCCGGGACCGCTCGATGCGGCTGTTGAGGGCGTCGAGAAGACGAGCGGCGTCCTGCGGGAACTGCTTCTTCGCCAGCCAGTCGGCGAGAACGGTATCCACCGGCCTCTCGGACGGGTGCAGTTCCATGAAGGAGAAACGCCGGCGCATTGCCGCGTCCATGAGAGCGATCGAACGGTCCGTCGTGTTCATCGTGCCGAGGATGACCAGGTTGCGCGGCAGCCTGAAGCGGCGCCCCTTGTCGGAGCCGTACAGCAAGTGCACGAACTCACGGCGGTATTCGAGGAGGAAGTACAGCTCGCCGAAGACTTTGGCGAGATGGCCACGGTTGATCTCATCAATGACCAGGACGAAGTTCTCCCCGGGGTTGTCATCGGCCTTCTCGGCGAGGTTCTTGAGGGGGCCCGGGACCAGATCGAAAACGATGCCGGATCCGGCATCTGAGAGACCCTTTCCAGCAGGTCCTCCCGTCACGGCCTTCGGGCCGCTCCCGCCCCGGGTTTCCTCCGGTGCGAGAGGGACCGCGCGCGGGCGGAAGCCCTCGAAGAAGTCCTCGTACGAATAGGCCGGATGGAACTGCACCAGCTGGACGTTGGCCGACCGGCCCGCCGTGAGGTGGCGGGCCAGGGCGAGGGCCGCGAAGGTCTTTCCGGTGCCCGGCGGTCCGTGCAGGATCAGCTGGGGCCGGTCACGAAGCAGTTCCACGCAGTCCTGGAGCCATTCGGTGTCGCGCATGGTCAGTTCGTCGGCCAGCTCCGGTGTGGCGTCGGGCAGTTCGGCGGCGTCGACCGCACCCGTGGGGGTTTGCTCGGGGTCCTCGTCGAGAAAGACTTCGAGGTCGCCGGTGAACTCGGAGAGTTCGAGCAGGCCGGAGTTCGGGCTGCCCAGCGGGCCGGTGAGTGCCTCGGGCAGGTCGTCCATGGTGAGCGGGCTGTCCAGATTCCTCCAGTCAACCGCCCTCTGCAGAACGGTCCCGTCTCCCGTGACGGTCGACACGGCCGGGCCCCTGACCTCGCCGAGGTAGATCTGGTCGCCATCGGTGGTGACCACGATGTCGCCCTCCCTCATCCGGGACAGGAAGGCATGGAAGGCGGTGGCCGTTTCGGTGCGCCGGGACTGGCTGAGATCGGTGTAGTACAGGTCGACGACCTGGCGCACGTGCTCCGGTTCATCCCCCTCGGCCAGTCCGGGAAGCCGGTCCGCCGAGAGCGTGCAGACGCCCTTCTCCCGCCACAGCGAGCGGATCAGCGTCGCTCCCCTCCC
Source organism: Streptomyces sp. NPDC111507 (assembly GCF_055638955.1). Classification (NCBI taxonomy): domain Bacteria; kingdom Bacillati; phylum Actinomycetota; class Actinomycetes; order Kitasatosporales; family Streptomycetaceae; genus Streptomyces; species Streptomyces sp. NPDC111507. The sequence goes on from NZ_JBVKBU010000001.1 coordinate 683,845, forward strand.
ATCGGTTCCGCGGATGAGCCAGGCCCGCCGGCGCGGCTTGTCCTCCGGGGCCGCGGCCTTGAGCTCCTGAGGCACGAGGTCCTGAAGCTCCTCCCCCCGAATTCTCTTCGTGAGCAGTGCGCGCACCGCATGCGCCCCGGAGGCCGCCGGGTCATAGACCCGACTCTCCTCAAGGAGCGTGCGCCAGTCGTCGTACTCGCCCTCTGCCAGACCGAGTTGCTCGGGAACTTCCCCGTCCGCTCCCAGAGCGAGATGCCAGCCGGTCGGGCGATGACTCTGGAGCCACGCCCGCAACGGCTCCTCCTCCAGACCGACAGCCCGCGCCAGGTCGGCGATCTCCACCCACTGGTTGGCGTCCGGCAACGTCTCCAGGATCTCCGCCGCCCGGTCGAAGGCCGCGCGCTCGGTACTCCAGTATCCGTATCGCTCGTACGCGCGGGTCAGGAGCGCCGCCGGATCGCCCTCGTACGCCAGGAACGCCTGACGCCCCGGGCCGGTCAGCCTCCACGTCCGGCCCGTCTTGCGCAGCCAGCCCGCCTTGCCGAGGTTGATGCTCTCGTACCGCAGCTTGGTCCTGATCGTGGTCGACAGGTCCGGAAAGGCCTCCTCCCAGTCCGCCTTCAGCGACGGGTCCAGCTCCTGCACCCGCTCCCACACCTCTCGGAACGCCAGCCCGTGGCCTTTCGGCAGCTTGGCGAGCACCAGCATGGCGCCGTGCACCGCACGCGCGTTCAACTCGAAGACCACGGTCATGACATCCCCCAGCCTCTCCGTACTCGCCCCATCCCGGCGCATACGCCCCGGTCACAGGCCGATCAACTCCAGCGCCACCAACATAGCGGCGACCACTGACAATCCGGCGATGGGACGGTGTTCAAGCCAAGGCACGATCCGGCCTGGCGGGGTACTGGACAGCGGGTGCCTGCATCCGGGCGCGATCGCCGGTGACGATGCCACTCCGGCAGGAGCGGTGTGCTTCCGGGTCGCGCCGCACGCCTTACCACGCTGCCACCGCAGTTCAGTTCAGCATGGGCTGAGCGGGCACAGGCACCCGGCAGCGCACTTGCTTCCCGATCGTTGACCGTCGTACCTGCCAGTCCGGCGCGAGCAGATCGACCAGGCCGAGCCCCCGCCCCGTCTCCGCCTCGACGCTGTCCAGCGGTGTCGCCCTTCGCCGTGGCAGGACCCCGGGGTCCGGGTCGTGCACATTCACCGCGATGCCGTACGACGTCACGTACACCTCCACGACAAGCGGTACGTGGTCTCCGCATGCCCGCACCGAGTTGCCGACCAGTTCGGAGACGACGAGCTGCACGGCGTCGACGACGTCGGGCCCCACGCCGTGCGCGAGCAGGGCGGAGCGAGCCAACGTCCTTACCCCGTAAAGGTTTTCAGGGGAGGCACAGATATGGGCGGCGAAGCCCTGGGGGCGGGGGCGGAGGTAGTAGCCGGGGATGGAGAGGGCGAGTTCGGGAGGATGGGGGGTGGCATGGGCGGGCGTGGCCTCGGCGGGGGTGGGGTGCATGGCGCCTCCTCGCGCTTACGTTCCGTTGCCGATAGCTTCAGCCACGCCGAGAAGATTCTCCCTTAGGTAGAAAACTTCCAACCCAAAAGGGTGAAGTGCTCGCGACGGTGTGCGATCGACGTGTGGGGCTTGTCAGACTTCACGCATGCCCAACTCACCACTGGTCCCCACGGTTCGACGTCGACGCCTTGGTGCGACGCTGCGACGCCTTCGCGCCGAAGCCGGAATGACACTTGACGCCGCCGCCACTGCCATGGGCTGGAGGGGGCCGAAGCTCTCGAAGATCGAAGGCGCCACCCAGGCGATCCGGCACGCCGATGTGAGTGTCCTACTGGCGGTGTACGGGGTCGAAGACCCCTCCGTGATCGATGCGTTGGAGAACCTCGCGCGGGATGCGGGGAAGAAGGGCTGGTGGCAGACGTACAGCGCGATCGTGTCGCCCTCTTACGCCGACTACATCTCGCTCGAAGCGGACGCCGAGATGATCTGTGCCTGGTCTCCGCTGGTCATCCCCGGTCTGCTGCAGACAGCCCCCTACGCACGGGAGACGATCTCGGGCGTCACGACATCTCGCACGCCGGAGGAAGTGGCCGCTCTGGCCGAGGTGCGGATGGCCCGGCAATCGGTGCTGTCCCGTCCAGGTACAGCGCCGGAGCTGTGGGCCATCGTGCACGAGGCGGCGCTGCATCAGCGCTTCGCTGTGCGTCCCACGACCATGCGTGAGCAACTCCGTCGGCTGCTCGACGTCTCAGAAATGCCCAATGTCACCGTGCAGTTGATGCCGCTGGCCGCCACTGCGCATCCCGGCGTTGTCGGTGGCTTCACCCTGACCGGGTTCCCGCATCCCATGCCCTCAGTAGTGCTCTTGGAAAACGTCAGCGGCGCGACGTACGTTGAAGGCGAGGACGCGACGCCCTTCGCCAAAGCCTTCGAACGCATCCGCGCGACGGCCCTTTCTGTGGAGGACTCGCTCGCGAAGATCGCCGAACTGGAAGAAGGCCACAGGAGTGAACGACCCGAAGGCTGAGCTGTACGCATGTGACCTCACCGGCGCGATATGGCACAAGGCATCAGCCAGCGGCGCGGAGCACGACTGCGTAGAGGTCGCCCAACTCCTCGGCGGCGCCAGGGCCGTCCGGGATTCCAAGAACCCCGGACGGGAACCCCTGCGGTTCACCGCCTCGGAGTGGGCCGCCTTCCGGGAAGGGGTCATCGCCGGCGAACTGTGACCGGCGCTGATCTTCCCCTGCTGCGCCTCAACTCCAGAAGCCGAGCTGCTCGTCCTCCCCGATGTCCGCCATGCCGAACAGGACGTCCACCGCGTCAGGCCGACCCGCGTCGGCGACCATGTGCCCGTCCGAGTCCGGCGGCTCCGGGGCCGGGGGCATCGACCGAGTGAGCGGACTCGTACCGGGCCCGTGCCGACGGCCCCGGCCGGGGGCCGGGCTCAGCTCGGCGTGGACGTACCGCGTGCCATGCTCCGCCGCCTTCGCCATCTCACGGTAGATCGCCAGGATCTCGTCCTTCGTATGCTGGAACAGCTCCGGCTTCTTGTTGCGGAACGCTCGGAAGCTGTCCAGCACGAGGGCTGCCTCTCCCTCGGACACGCCGTACAGGTGGAAATACGCGGCGTCCAACTCCGCCCGCATCAGAAAGCGGCGCTCTTCGTCCCAGACGAACGGATACCCCTCGTCGCCCAGGTGGCTGGCGAAGGGGGCCAGTTCGTGGGAGGTATAGGTGAGTTCGAGGACTCGATCGCGGATCCAGGGGGCCGGGGGCTCGTTCGCAAGCCAGGGGGTGGGGCGGGAGTAGGCATCGGGGCTCAGGACGGGAAGTTGCTCCAGATACGTGTACGTCAAGTGGGCACCCGAGATCTTCTGGCGCGCAGTGAAGTCCACGACGAACGTGCACAGGTTGGCGAGGAGCCCCTCAAGCGGCAGCTGATGATGAACAGGGAGCAGCAACGGAGTCGTATGCCCCACCGCCGTCCGAGGCACCACCGAAGCGATCACCGTCCGCTCGTCCGACGCCCGGCACACATCGCGCCAGCCCATCAGCCAGTCGTACGGCCACTCCGTCTCCGGCTTCAGCGGCTCCGCTGCGAGACGGGCGTCGACCAGCCTCTCCGACACCCAGTACCGGGGCAGCGGCACCGCATACGGATCCTCATGCGCCCCCGTGTCCAGCCGGGGCAGCGTCCCCTTGTTCTTCTGCGCCTGCGTCGCGTTCTCGTACGTCGCGAAGCGCGAGTCATAGTGGTGGACGAACTTGCCCTCGTAGAGCGGCAGGGCACGCTCGTCCTCGCGCACGAACGTAGTGCCCGCGCGAGTCCAGCCGTCGTTGAGCAGAGTCTCGTCCGTCAGGAACCGCTTCGAGTCGCTGGCCATGTCGAACATACGCATGAACCGCAGCCCCCAAGCATTCCGCTCACCCCCCATCCCCTTGTCCGCCCACAGCACCGGCACCCGCTCATGAATCCCCCGCAGCACGCTCAGGTGCTCCGGGCTCTCGCACACGGGTGAGGTTCGCGTGTTGGGGTTGATGTCGCGGAAGCCCTGCGCGTCCAACTCGAAGGTGCGGGCATCCAACTGGTCGGGCCTGCGAGCCCGGAACGCAAGCCGCGCCCGCTCGTGACGCCCGTCCGGTCCGCAGACCGTGAACAGGCAGAAGCGGTACTGGTTGTGGACGTCGGGAAAGACCTTCTCCTCGTTCTCCATGTCCAACACCGTCACCAACTGCCGCCGCTCTACTAGATCCCCGAAGAACCGCGACGTCGTCATGTCCGTCGCGATCCCCGTCGGCAGCACAAGCCCCGACATCCCCTTCGGGGCGAGCAGCATCCGAGCTCGCTCGGCGAACACCGCGTAAGTGTTGACGTCGCCGTGTCCGGTGAGCGGGAAGATGCCGGAGTTTCGGAGCATCAGTGTCGTACCCGCCGCCTCTCGCAGCGCCACCTGGAAGTCGTCGTAGTGCTCGCGGTCTACGGCGTCCTCGCTCTGCTGAAGCGCCGCGATGAGCTTCTTGCGCTCGTGGGCGTTCAGCGCGTCGGCGACGGTCTCGTCGCGGGAGGCGAACCACTCCTTCTCCTGGATCTTGACACGCTCCCACGGCGGGTTGCCGAGGATGCAGTCGAAGCCGCCCTGCCAGCCGGTGTCCGGGTTGTGGTCGTCGTCCTCGTCGTTCTCGACGCGGAAGACGCGCGGGAACTCCAGGTGCCAGTGGAAGAACTGGTTTCGGGAGGCGATGTTCTGGAGGGTCTCGGTCTCCTCTTCGTCCAGGGTGCCGCCGTCTGCCAGATACAGCAGCGTGGTGCTCGTGATCGCCGAGGGAGCGCCCTCGTACTTGGGCCACAGGAAAGCCGCGCACCAGGCGTCCGCGACGCGCTGATGGCGTTGGCGTTCCTCGGACTCCCGTACGAACTCCTCGTAGCGGCGGGCCTGTTCACGTACCTGGGACAGACTGCGGTCCGGCAGCTTGGCCAGCTCTTCCGCCTCCTGGCGGAGTTCGGCCGTCCCGACCCGTAGCGGGCTGCGCCCCAAGGCCGTCTGGATTCCGTCGCCGCCGGCGCGCTCCTTCTTGTTGGTCGCCTTGAGCCGCGTGAGGATCTTGCCGTCGTCGCCCGCGAGCTTCTTGAACGCGCCGTCCGGGATCGCCTCCGCAACAAGCTTCGGCGTCGTACCGAGCAGGGCGTTGCCCACCTTGACGCGGTCGTCGAGGAAGGCGAGGGGCCGACCGGGCTCCAGGGACTCCAGCCACAGGGAGACCTTGGCGATCTCCACCGCCATCGGGTTGATATCCACGCCATGCACGCAGTGGCGTACGACCTCGGCGAGCGCGGCTCGCACCCGCTCCGGGGCCGGTTCGGGGTCCCCGGTGTCGAGTTGGGCGTAGCGGAGGGCGACGCGGCGCGCAGCAGCGACCAGGACGTGGCCCGAACCGCAGGCGGGATCGATGAACCTCAGGTCGAGGAGACGGCGTGGGTCCGTCGTCGCGAAGCCCTCTATGACCGGGTCGAGTGCCTCGTCCAGGAGTTTCTCGATGACGCTTACGGGCGTGTAGTAGGCGCCGGTCGTCTTGCGTTTGTTGCCCGCGAGGGTCTGGAGCCAGAAGCGTTCCGGCTGGGCGCTGCGCCGGGGCCGTAGTTCCAGCAGGGACTCGTAGACGCTGCCGAGTTCGTCGGCGCCGAGGTGGCGGTAGTCGACGCGCTGCCAGCGGCGGTGCGTGTCCTGGACCTGGCACAGCAGCCGTACGGCCTCCAGGAGGCGGTCGTTGGGCAGCCTGGCGGTACGCAGTGGTTCGGCCGAGCCGAGCCGGGTGGCGGCGACGTCGTCCTCGTCCCGGACGTCCCGGAAGTACAGGCCGCCGAGTTCGGGCAGGGCGAGAGCGGGTGCCCCACCGTCAGTGCCGAGGGCGTCGAGCACTCTGCACAGGGTGGTCCAAAGGTCGGTGTTGCGGTCTCCCGGACGGCGGAAGGCGATACGGCGCAGGCGTCTGGTGGAGAAGTAGGCCATATACCGCTTACGAGCGCCTGCCACCTCCTCGGACTCCTCCGGGTCGAGGAGAATGCCTCGGTCCTCGGCCACGAACAGGAAGATCAACTGGTAGGCGAGGCGCAGCAGTTCGTGATGGAACTCCTCCAGGGCCTCCTGGCCGCCGCGTGCGACGGCGTCCCGCAGATGCTCGTTGGTGCCCAGGAAGCCGGTGCCGAGCACGCCGAGGGCGTCGGCGACCTGGTCACGGAGGTGGTCGCGGGCGCGCAGGCCGGTCTCGACGGAGTGGGTGCGCAGCCACTCGATGCGGCAGTCGGCCGGGGTGAGGGCGGGGGCGTCGGGGTCCCCGGTCTCGTCAAGCGTCAGTTGCGCTGCCCCGCCGACCGCGTCGCTACGGGAGTCGTACTCGCCCTCGTCCTCCTCGCTGTCCCCTTCGTTGCCCTCAGACGTCTCCGCCGACTCCGGTTCTTCGGCGGTGTCACCGTCTGGTTCTTCTCCCGCATCCGCGCCGGCCCGCCCACGACCGCGTTTGCGCGGCTTGGCCACCAGCTCGAAACGGGATGCGTGCAGCAGGGAGTACAGGAGGACAAAGTCGGCGTACTGGTCGTTGTCGAAGATCGCTTCGAGGTCGAACTCCAAATACGCGGAGCCGACGAGGGAGGTCGAGTCCCGCAGGACGCGTAGGAGTTGGCCGTTGGAGAGGATGCCCCAGAGGTGGCCGGGCGAGACGTTGAGAAGCTCCTGGAGGACAGACTGCGGGGCGCGCCGGCTGCCCACCTTGCGGTCGAGCGGTTTGTCCCAAGCCAGCAGGTGCACCGGAAGGTGGTCCTGCCAGCGATGGCTCGTGTGCAGCCGCTCGCCCCGGCCAGGGTGCTCGACGGTGACGCCGTCGGCGGCCAGCGGCCCGTAGCCGAGCTCCGTGAACAGACGCAGCAACCACGCCCTGCGGGTGAGCGTGGTCGCGGACTTCTCCCCGGGCAGTCGGTCGAGATCGTCACGGAAGGCCCGGTAGGCGCCGGTGAGCGCCGTCCAAGCGCGGCCCGCCGCGTCGCCGATGCGTTCGCCGCGGTACAGGCCGTAGTCGGCGGGGGCGCAGCCGGGCAGCTCGCGGTCCCCCGCGGTGACCCGGGCGAGCAGATCAGCCGTGAAGAGTCGGCCCTCGACCCGAACGGCGGACGTGGACACGGAGGGGACGGCGGCCCGCGGGTCGGGCAGTACGGCGGTCAACGGCGGACTCCGGCGGGTACGAAGGCGTAGACGCCGAGCTCGTCGGGCGGCCCGGCAGGGGTGACGGTGATACGGCGGGCCGCGGCGGCACCGAGCGCACGACCACGCTCGCCCGCGGCCTCGCGCACCCGCAGATGCGCGGTGGTGAGCTGCGCGGCGAGCTGATCCCCGTAGGCGTGCACATGGTCGCGCACCTCGGGAAGCCTCAGCTCGCCCAGGGCACGGCTGACGGCGCGCACGCGTTGCTCGGTGATGACGCTGCCCTTGGGTTCGGCGGCGAGGAGACGGGCGGTCTCCTCGTCGGTGAGCCATTCGATACCGCCGTCGTCGTCAGGGCGCCAGCCCAGCACACGGGCGTCCTCGGCGACCAGTTCCTTGGACTCGCCACTGCGCTTGAGGGGCAGTTTGAGCTGGAGGCGGTAGCGGGCCAGCAGGAGCACGGTGTAGGTGTCGACGGATTCGGTACGGATCACGCCGAGGCGGCGGGCGGGTCGGTCCTCGGTCGATACGGCGGGGTCGAGTGCGGAGTCCAGGACGTAGCGGGCGATGGCGCGGACCGCGGGGTCGGTGCGTACCAGCGCGTGCTCGTTCGGCGGAACGGGCAGGTCCCGGTGGAAGACCAGGTCGCGGGGGCCGGACGCGGAACCGGCGGTCTTTTTCGGGGACTTGGTGCTCCGAGGGGCCTTCGCCGTCGTTCGGCGTGTGGTCCTTCCGGTGCCGGCGGCAGCCGCCGCCTGGTCCTCGGTCTCGTACACGCCGAGGGCATGGCGCAGGCCGGCGGGGAGCGGGCCGGGCTGGGCGGCGAAGCCCGGAGCATGCAGGAGACTCCGCACCGGGGCGCGCAACGCGGCGAGGGATTCCCGGGTGAACTCGACGATGTCGCCGGGTACGCCGAGGACCTGCCGCAGCGCGGTCAGCTCGTCCTCGACATCCTGCGGCCGCATACCGGAGTGGGAGAACTTGGTCGGAATCCGTGACTCCCTTTCCGCGGCGCTCTCCCATTCGCGGTGCAGCGCGTCGCGGGCCGCCCCGATCTGCTCGTCCGCCCCAAAGTCGAAGGACATCTGACCGGCGGCCGCCGCCTCGGGCCGACCGCGCAGCAGCAGACTGTTGGTGAGCGCCTCCAGGACCCGCTCCCCCGCCCTGGGCACAGGCAGGGCGACACCGGTCTGCTGGGCGATGTCGCGGTGTTTGCGGATCAGGACGTCCAGGACGAGTCCGTCGATACCGGTGTCGGTCTCATAGAGCGTGACGGCCATGACACGTTCACTGCGCTGGCCGAACCGGTCGACCCGACCCTCGCGCTGCTCGTGGCGGGTCGGGTTCCACGACAGGTCGTAGTGGAGGACGGCGCTGAAGCGCTCCTGGAGGTTGACGCCCTCGGACAGGCAGTCGGTGGCCACCAGGACCTGGCGTCCGGACCGTACTGTGAGCTCCGCGACGCGTGCCTCCCGCGCCTCGGGGGGCAGGTTGCCGGTGATCGCCTCGACGTGCGCCCGGCCACCGAGAGCATCGTGGAGGTGGGTACGGACGTAGTCTGCGGTGGGGATGTAGCGGCAGAACACGATGGGATCGTGGCCGTCAGCGATGAGTGCCTTGACCTCGTCGATCAGCAGGCGCAGCTTCGCGTCGTGCTCGGGGCCCGCAAGTTCGGCGGCACGCTGGGCGAACTCCTTCAGCCGACGGTCCGCCTTGCGAGGACGGGTGGCCTCCTCGGGCGCCCCCGTGCTCCGCGCGTCATCGGTCTTCGCGTCAGCGACGGGCGGTTCCCCTCCGTCGAGGAGTGTGCCGGGAACGGCGTCCAGGCCCTCCGACGCCTCCGCATCCGGGGCTTCCAGGACCGCGTCGCGGCCGATGCGGTCGGCCTCCTGAGGGGTGCGTGCGGCGCCGACCGCGGAGCGGGTGGTCAGGGTCGCCCGGCCCGCCGCGGGGGAGGACAGCACACAGCGCAACAGCGCAAGGACGGACCACCAGCTCATGCGCTGGCGCAGCTCGCCGTCGGGCCGACGGATCTGCTCACGGGCGTACGTGATCACGTCGGAGACGAACTCGGCGTACGAGGAATCGAGCCGGTACGGCACCTCCCGCAGCATGCGATCGGCCGGGAAGGGAGTGTCCTCGTCGAGGAAGTGACGGATGTCGCGGCGACGGCGCTGCACCAGGTGACGGGCGATCCGGTCGCGGTGCGCGGGTACAGTCGGATCCAGCTGGGCGAGACTCTCGTCGAGCAGGCCGGTGAGTTTGGCGAAGGCGTCGCGGTCCCCGCTGTGTGGGGTCGCGGTGATCAGGATCAGATGGCGGTCACGATCGGCAGCCAGGTCCTTCAGCAGCTCGTAGCGCTGCTGGCGGCCCGCACCGGCTCCGATGCAGGTGTGGGCCTCGTCCACGATCAGCAGGTCCGGGCAGGTACGCAGGAAGGCGTCGCGGCGATCGCGTTGCTTGATGAAGTCCGTGGACACGACGGTGTACGGATACCGGTCGAAGATCGTCTGATCGGTCTCGATGATCGACCGTTCCAGCTTGCCGGCCGTGGACGGCAGCACGAGTTCCGCATCGAGGCTGAACTTGTCGTGCAGCTCGCGCTGCCACTGCTCGGCCAGCGCCGGGGAGCACAGCACGGCCATCTTCGTCGCGGAGCCCTGCTCGATGAGTTCCTTGGCGATCAGCGACGCCTCGACGGTCTTGCCGATGCCGACATCGTCTCCGATCAGCAGCCGTACGGTGTCCATACGCAGAGCGGCCATCAACGGCACCAGCTGGTACTGACGTGGCTGAACGGCGATTCCGGACAGGCAGCGGAACGGGCCCGCACCGCTGGACGCCGATACCCGAAGGGCCGTACGCAACAAGGACGCGGCGGCGAAGTCGCCGATGTCGTCGCTGTCGACAGCCTGGGACCGACCCGTTCCGTCATCCTTGACCAGCAGCCCAGGGGCGGAGAAGTGCGGGTCACCGGTCTCTTCGGGGAACAGCAGGGTGTCGAATTCGCTGTCGCCGTCGAGTGGGCGGGCCAGCACGAAGTCCGCCGTGGTGCCGGGCAACACCACCCAGTCCCGGTCGCGGGCGCGGACCAGTGAACCGGGCGTGTAGAGGCCGGTCATCGCGGCGCCCGTCCCGGGCCGAAGACGTTCGGGTACGCGCGCACGGTGTTGTGCCACTCCTCTTCGCTGTCGTCGCTCATCTCGATCACGAGCCAGCCGCGGTTCTCCAGCCAGGTTCTGGCCTTGGTATCGCGTGACTCGTCGGGGACGCCATGGCCGGGCAGGTCCAGGAAGACCGCGACGTCGGCGTCGGGTAGACGGTAGACGAAATCGGGCACGGCCCGTGCCGAGGCCGTCTCCTCGCCGGTCTCGTCCGGCAGCCGGTAGCCGTGACCGCGCAGCCACTCCACGAATCCACCGCCGCTGTCGTGCGACGAACGCAGCGCCAGTGCCGCCGCGTGCTCGACGGGGCTCGCCGCCTGGGGCTGGTCCCTGACCGCCCGACACTGAGCAAGTTCTTTCAGCACCTCGACTGCCGTCTGCCTGCGGATCATGGGGTGGAAGAGCTGGTTGTGGTAGGTGAGCAGGCAGTCGTAGCAGCCGAACTCACAGGTCTCGCGGGCTCCCTTGGCGTGCTTCCGGTCGTGCCACTGCCCGTCCTCCCACTCGTAGTGAATGATTTCCAGGGCTTTGGCGGCGATCTTGGCGATCGTCTCGTGGTCGTCGTGCAGCAGCCTCAGCACTCCGGCGCCGCCCTCCGCGCCCTCGACGAACAGCATGCGGGCCCTGTCCTCCGGATCGGGCAGGTCCTCGCTGTGCAGCTCGGCGTCCTCCAACTGGAAGTGCGCTTCGATGCCGCGCTCCAGGGCGTAGCGGAGCGTCACGCGCGTGTAGTGGTCGACCGGGGTGGACAGCCGCAGCACGGCGATGTTCTTGCTGTCCTCCGCGTAGGGCACGACCTTCTCAGTCCGTGTGGTGAGCCGGAAGGTGCCGAGCGCCTCCTGCTCCGCCGAGGTCTCGGCGCGCTCGGCGGCCTTGGTGTCGCTCAGCCAGCGCCCCGAGACGGGGTCGAGCCAGAAGCCCTCGTCACCAGGGGGGCGACGGGTCCGCCGCCCCAGGTTGATGACCTGCACCGCCGCGTCGCCATAGGTGAGTTCGGCGATCGCGCGCTCGGCGTCCACGGTACCGGGAAGGCAGAACCGGGCCGTGAGTTTGCCGTGGTGGAAGCGGTAGGCGGTCTTCAGGTGAAAGGGCTCCCGCAGGCGCTCTTCCTCGTCGGAGGAGATACGGCGTCGGGGTTCCGCGTACACGGTGGTCAGCTGCATCAACCGGCGCAGGACCGGTACGAGGCGGGCTCCGCAGCCGAGGCAGTCGTCACGCTTTTCCCGGGTGTCATGCCAGTAGCCGCAGTCGCCGCACACCTTGGCGTCCACCGTGGCGATCCGGCCAGGGGTCTCCCCCATCGGGACCTGGACGTTGGAGACGGTGTAACGGCGGCCCTCGTGGTAGATCAGAGCCCCAGGACCGAATTCGCCGATGGCGATGAACCGCGGCCGCTGAATATAGGCACCGCGCTTCTGACCGTACTTGCTCTCGCCGGGCTCTCCGGGAACGTATGCGGCGAGCGGCAGCCTCGGGAACGAGTAGCCAGGCAGGAACCCCTCGGAAGCGAAGTAACGGTAGGTGTAGAAGTCGGAGCGGGCGCCCTCGTTGTCGTCCGAGTCGTTGCGCAGCAGGTCGAGCTGCTGCTCGGCCTGAATACGGCGGGCCCTCGCCTGCCTGCGGTCCCGAGCACCAATCGAGGAATCGTTGGCAAGGCGGTCCTGCTCGTCACGTTCGTCGTGCGCGTTGCGGTACAGCCGACGCCAGCGGTCACAGGCCCGGTCGAAGGTGCGCAGCGCGTCTCGTACCTGGTCCTCGATCCAGCCGTCGTACCACCAGGCCGTGTCGGCGAGATCTCCCTCCAGCGGGGCGAGGATCCGTACGCAGCGTGCGATGGCGTTGCGGCGGTAGGCGTCGGTCTCCAGGGTCTTGCGTAGTTCCTTGTCGAGCGGCAGCGGCAGAGGGCCGCTCGCCTCGCTCGCGGGCGCGGCGACGTCGAGTACCTCCGTCATACGGTGGCCCAGGCTCGCTCCCGTCTCGGCCAGCCACACCGCCTGTACATGGGAGCGCAGCAGATCCTCGTTGGTGAGGTCGATACGCGGAGGCACCACACTGCCGGACACCATGAGTTCAGGACGGCGGAAGTAGTACTGGTCATGGGCGCTGCCCGTCGAGCAGTACGTCGTCACCAGGGCCGGCTGACCCGACCGTCCGGCACGGCCCGAGCGCTGCGCGTAGTTGGCCGGGGTCGGCGGGACGTTGCGCATGGTGACCGCGTTGAGCTCCGCGATGTCGACGCCCAACTCCATGGTGGGTGAGCAGAACAACAGCGGAAGATCCCCGTCCCGGAAGCCCCGCTCGCGCTCCCGTCTCATCTCCGAGTCCACCTGAGCGGTGTGCTCCCTGGCCTCCAGCCCTCGCAGTTCGTCGGCCGCGTCCCGGTACAGGTCCCGGAAGAACGGATTCACCCGGGCTCCCGCGCCGGAGTCGAACGTCTTGCGTACAAGGTCCGGCTCGCCGGTCTCACCGTCACCGGGCAGCCAGATCAGGGAGGAGACCTTGAGCTGGTGGCCGAGGCTGCCGTCGGACCGCTCATCCACAACCTGAAGCAGACCGGCGGTGCGGAGTGCCCGGAGGAGATCGCCAATGATGATGTCGGCGTCAGCCTCACCGAGACGTTTGCCCGCGAGCTGCGGCAGCGCTCCGAACTCTCCCGGCCTGCGCAGATAGCGGCCGTAACCACCGCGGGCGCTGAAGTACACGGTGTCCGCTGTCGAGGAGCGCTTCGGCCGCGGCCCGGCGTACGCGATCCGGGCTGGTGTGCGCGGATCCGTGTCCGGCACGGCCCAGATACCGGCGAGGTGTTCCTTGCTGAGAGCGACCAGTTGCTCGTGTCCCAGCTGGGTCAGCCACTTCTCGTTGACGGCGAGAGCCCGGCGCAGTTCGTCGAGCAGGGTGCGCGCGATCTCCTGCCGGTGAGCGGGGTCGTCGTTCTCCAGAGCCCAGTGGGTGCCGCGCCACAGGTCGGCGTCGGCGGCGATGTCGGCGAGCGAGGTGTAGTCGAAGCGCAGCAGGCCGGTCTGGGAGAGGTTGGGCATGGTCAGCCGCCAGCCGCGCTCCAGGTCCGCGTAGATGCGGTAGGCCAGTGCGGAACGCAGGGCCGCCTGGGTGTCCTCCAGCGGCCCGTACTTGACCTGGGCGTTTCGGGCGTAGGCCGTCAGCGGCAGGTTCAGCGCCTCGGCGACGGCCTGAGGCAGCGCATCGTGGCGCAGCCCCGCCGTACCCGCCTTGTCCAGGGCACGGTACAGAGCGCCCCTGATCTGGGTGACCTGGACGAAGTCGTTGAAGTGGCCGGCCTGGAGACTGGCGTCCTGACGGTTGTCGACGAACGTCAGCAGCTTCTGAGCGCGCTTGCCGAGGTCGGCTTGGCCACGCAGTGACCGCACTACGCTCGCGCTGACCAGGGACACTGCGGAACTGCGCCCTTCGGCCGAGAAGGTGGCGAGCTTGGCGAAGTCCCGGACGCGCAGCTGCTCATATCCGACGCGGCAGCGGGGGCAGAAGCGGAACGGTGCTCTGATCCACCAGGCGCGCAGTCCGGTGCCGGGCTGCGCCCGCCGCCCGTCGGGGCTGATCCACACCTGTTCGGGAAGGTCGTCCTTGCGGGCTTTGACGACCGTGCGCTGTCCTTGGTCGTCCGTCTCGATCCAGCTTGCCGGAAGCCGGTCCAGGATCTCCTCGGGGTCGCTGGGCCAGGGACGTTCCTTGTCCACGTAGAGGTAGCCGTCACCTGTCTCGGCCGGGGCCTCGGGGTCCTTGCGGGCGAAATAACGCTCCTGCCGCCCGTCGTGGGTCACAGCCAGGTAGTCGTGACCGCATTCACGGCAGAAGTGGAGCGGGACCAGCGGCCGATCCTGGTGTCCGGGTACCCGCAGCTGGTACTGACTCGTGAGATGGCGAGGGGCGGCGGGTGCCTCAAGGCTGGCGTAGACAGTGTCGCCCTTGGAGAGGAACTGGTGGAGCCTAAACGCGAACAGGGGGCGGCGGGTGCCGGAATCCTTCACCCGTGCGCCGGCCTCCAGCATCGCCTTGATCGCTTCCCTGCAGTCAGCCTCCGACACGGTCTGTTCGCCGCACGCCCGGCGCAGTTCGACGGCAGCCCGCGGAATCGTGGTGGGACTGCGGCGGCGGAAGCGCCGCGGGGCTCCATCCGTGGGGCCCGGCTCCAGCTCGAGGCCGAAGGCATGCTCGACCCAGACAGCAAGCGGATCACGGCTGAGGACCTGATACGAGGACGGCAGGGCATCAGGACCGGAGACCGCACGGCGCACGGCGGTAGCGAGGGCGACCGCATGCGCCTCGGGCGCGAGTGGCCGGCCGGGATCAGTGGCCCGCTCAAGCGTCTCTCCGATCACCCGGTCCGGATCGACAGGAGTACCGAAGAGCCGAGTGGCGACCTCGGCCACCGTCTCCTGGGCCTCGGCGAACGTCTCCGTCGTGGCCATGGTCGCGGACGTCCCAACGCACCGCAGATCCGTCGCCTCGCAAGCCTCTCTGAGCCTGCGCACCAGGATGCTCACGTCGGCCCCCTGGCGGCCCCGGTAAGTATGCAGCTCATCCAGGACGAGGAAGCGCAGGCCCTTCGCCGCCTTGATCAGCTCCTTGCGCTCATCGGGGCGGGTGAGGAGGTACTCGAGCATCATGTAGTTCGTGAGCAGGATGTCCGGCTTGCTGTTGAGTACGGACTCCTTCTCCTTGCGCTTCTCCTGCCCTGTGTAACGGGCGAAGGTGACGCGGCGGTCCTCGGAAGCCACCCCGTTCTCGAGATAGTGCTTGAGCTCGTCCATCTGGCTGTTGGCCAAGGCATTCATCGGATACACGATGATCGCGGAGATGCCGTCGGGGTTCGGGTTCTCAAGGACCTCATTCACGATCGGAATCAGATAACAGAGGCTCTTTCCAGACCCGGTTCCGGTGGTGAGAACGTACGAACTCTTCGACGCGGCGATCTCGATCGCCTGGCGCTGGTGGTAGTGCAGAGTAAGGGTGATGTCTTCGTCCGCAGCCGTATCACCCACGCGGTTCTTGTTACGGAAGTACTGCGCGCACAGCGGATGCAGGAGCCTGGTGTCATCGGATCCCGGCTCGGTCAGTTCCGCGACCGTTCCGCCCTTGCGGAATGTGGGGTTGAGCGAGATCCATGGATCAGGCCACCTGGACTTTCTGTCTCGCTCCACCTTGAGGTGCGCACGAATGGAAGGATCCCTCACCCAGACCAGGGAACGCGTGAACTCGTCGTAGTCTTCGATGAGCCGCTCATGCGCGCCAAACACATCCATGGCGTTGCCAATCCCCCTCATGCACGACTCGTATCTCGCGGTACCGCTGCTCTTGCGTCCGGCTGATCACAACCGCACGACCACCCACCCTTGAGCCCGCCCGAACAACCCTACCCGCGAGATCGCCGGTGACAGTAGGGGGCGAAGACCCTGGCTTGATCAGGATCCAGTGTGCGCGGGCGGCTGGCGACATCGCTGTTCGGCCGCAGCAGCCAGACCGCCGAATCGAACGCGGCAGTCCTTACTACCTTGAGTTCGCCGGGACTGACCATGACCCCATCGGCAAGGAGGAAATCCAGACCAGACACGATCAGCCGCGACGTACCCGCGAGAGGTATCAGCACGGACGCCGTGTGCCGTGTGCGCCACTGCAGCGGGTGACACCCTCGTTCCTCCAGCAACAAACGAACTAATCAGGCCACCGCTCCCGGCCGTAGCAGCACAGCAGCCATTCCACCCAATTCCGATCAGGACCGGACAGACAAAGTCGCCAGGCACCCCTGAACCTTCCCCCTGACCCAGGACACCTGGAGATTGGGACGTGAGCTTCCAGAGGAAGTAGTGCCGGGTGGGAAGCAAGAGCAACCACAGCAGGCGGTACACGGAGGAGTTCGAACGGAATGCGGTCGCGTTCGTGCGCTCGTCCGGGAAGCCCGTCACCGAGGTGGCCCGGGAGCTCGGGTCAGTGCCGCGAGACTGCGGAACTGGGTCAAGCAGGACACGATCGACCGTGGGCAGGGGGCACCGGGAGAGCTGACGACCAAGCGTGAAGAGCTGCGGAGGCTGGCCGCCGAGCGCTTGACCGCAAGTTCAAGTCCTGCCGAGGGCTCCTGCCCGCGCGCCCTTCATAGCCCGCAGCACCACCCAATTAGCACCCCACCTCAGGCACATCCGGTGCACAACCGCCCGAGAACTCCCAGGAAACCTCAGGTAGAGGTGGGCACTCCAGCCGGACGCGGAAAGGCCCCGGCCAGGTTGTTTTCCCTGGTCAGGGCTGAAGCGGCAGACGAGTCGGGCTATACGCCGGGTTCTGTCGCCCGGTCGCCTCGCGGCGGCCGGGGAGACGGCCATCCATCTAGGACCGGCGTTGCCGCCGGTCTCGTGCGGTCTACCCGGGGACTCGGGCGGGCAGCCCTCGAACGTCCTCGCAGAAACACCGAGGTGTTTCCTTTTGACCTTGCTCCAGGTGGGGTTTACCTAGCCGCCTGAGTCACCTCAGGCGCTGGTGGTCTCTTACACCACCGTTTCACCCTTACCGAGGACCGAGGTCCCCGGCGGTCTGTTTTCTGTGGCACTGTCCCGCGGGTCACCCCGGGTGGCCGTTAGCCACCACCTTGCCCTGTGGAGCCCGGACGTTCCT
Source organism: Streptomyces sp. NPDC111507 (assembly GCF_055638955.1). Taxonomy (NCBI): domain Bacteria; kingdom Bacillati; phylum Actinomycetota; class Actinomycetes; order Kitasatosporales; family Streptomycetaceae; genus Streptomyces; species Streptomyces sp. NPDC111507. The sequence continues at coordinate 700,869 of NZ_JBVKBU010000001.1, forward strand.
CGGGAAGGTCCACAAGGACCTCCACGCGGCCGTCCGCCCGGCTCGTCTGCCGTGTGGACCATGGTACCGGGCGTGGGGTGCGCCTTGGTCCGGCCGCTGACGGCGATGTCGCCGTCGCCGTCGCCAGGACCGAGCCCGCGAGGATCAGGGCGAAGGCCGCGAGGGTGCCCGGCGTCAGGCGTTCGTCCAGGAAGGCGGCTCCCGCCGCCACCGCCACGGCCGGGTTGACGTACGTGATCACCGTCGCCCGTGTCGGGCCCGCCTCCTTGATCAGTTCCAGGAAGGCCACGAAGGCGACCGCGGTGCAGATGACGCCGAGGCCCGCGAGGGAGGCCAGGACCTGCGGGGAGGGGGACGAGGAGGGCCAGGTGGCGGCTGCCGCGGGGGCGTAGACCAGGGCCGCCAGGGTCAGGCAGGCGGCCGTGAGATGGAGCGAGGGGACGTTCTTGAGGTGGCGGGCCACTATGACGGGCGCGGTCGCGTAGCCGATGACCGTCAGCAGTACCTCGGCCAGCGAGCGGGCGTCGCCGCCGGTCAGGTGCGGGACGGTGAGGACCGCGACGCCGGACAGGCCGAGGGTCAGGCCGGTCATCCTGCGGGCGCCGAGGCGTTCCGTGTCGCCGAAGAGGCGGGCCGCGGCCACGCCCACGATCGGTACGCCCGCGATCAGCAGGCCCGCCGTGGAGCTGGACAGGTGGCGCTCGGCGTCCGTGAGGGTCCACCAAGGGATCATTATCTCGATGCACGCGAAGGCCAGCATCGGGCGCCAGTACGTTCGTACGGTCCGAGCAAGGCCCCCTTGGCGGATCGCGAAGGGGAGCAGCAGCGCGGCGCCCACCGCGCAGCGCGTGAACACCACCGTCGACGGGGACACACCGTCCACCGCCACTTTGATCATCAGGTAGGGGATGCCCCAGACCACTCCCATCAGGGAGAACAGGAACCAACCGCGTGCAGTCATGGGGGGAGTTTCGGCCGCCGCGCGGTCAGATGTCTTGAACGCTGTTGCGGTACGCCGCCGGGGTCACCCCCAGCACTCTGCGGAACCAGCGCGTCAGGTGCGCCTGGTCCGCGAAGCCCACGAGCGGGGCGACCTCCGCGGGGCGCAGGCCGCTCTCCAGCAGGGCGCGGGCCCGGTTCACGCGGTACTGGGCCAGCCAGGCGTACGGCGGTATCCCCATCGTCGTACGGAAGGCGCGCAGGAGCTGGTAGCGGGAGAGGCCCAGGTCGGTGGCGAGGGAGGCGAGTGACGGGGGAGCCTGGAGTTCGTCGGCGAGACGGTCGCGTACGGCGTGGGCTATGGGGGCCGCTCCCGGGACCGTGTCGCACGCCGGGCGGGCCGTGGAGTGGCGACGGGCGAGGGCGGCCAGCAGCCAGGGGAGGCGGGACTCGGCCTCCAGGGGGTCGGGGCAGGCGCTCAGGTCCGCGTGGGCGGTGCGCAGGGCGGCGGCCAGTTCGGGGTCGTCGAGGACGGGGTCCCGGAAGTGCGGGAGGCTGCCCAGGATTCCCTCGGTGAGCAGGGAGGGCTCGGCGTACAGCGCCCGGTAGGCGTAGCCGTCGGAAGCGGCCGGGCCGCCGGTGTGCATCTCGCCCGGAGCCAGGACGACGATCGAGCCGGGGCCGGTGTGGATGCGGCCGCCCCGGTAGTCGATGATCTCGGAGCCGCCGACGCAGACGCCGATGGTGAACTCGTCGTGGGCGTGCGGTGCGTAGCGGTGCTGGTCGAAGTGTGCGGTCAGCAGGTCGAGGGGCGGACCGTCATGGCCGAGCGTGGCCCGGGTCCAGCGGGCCTCTTCACGTCGTGCACCCATGGCCGCCTCCCCGGTCGCCCCCGTCAGGGGTGCAACGCCGGCGGCCCGCGTTTTCATGCCGCCAAGGATCTTCTCGCTTGACCTTGCCGCAGCGTCAACGTTTCTACTGAGGGCATGCGGATCGGAGAACTCGCCGTCACCGTCGGTGTCACCACGCGGACGGTACGGCACTACCACCATCTCGGGCTGTTGCCGGAGCCCGAGCGGCGCCCCAACGGCTACCGGGACTACACGCTGCGGCACGCCGTCGTGCTCGCCCGGATCCGGCGGCTGACCGAGCTGGGACTCGGGCTCGCACGGGCCCTCACGCGGGCGCGAACCGTACCTTCGCCGTCCCCGGGTCGGCCTGGGTGAGGCGGACCCGCAACCGCTCCCCCAGCGGCAGCGTCCCGGTGCCGCCCTCGATGCGGGCGACGACCGCGGGGGACTCCAACTGGACGGTGCCGACCGTGGGCTGACGCTCCATCACATCCACCACGCATCCGTCGAAGATGTCCCCGACCCGGTCCTTGAGGAGCGCGGCCTCGACGATGTCGACGCACTCGCGTTCCACGGTGCCCGCGCGCCGGGAGCCCTCGGCCATCTCCTTGGGGAGGGTGTCGAGGGCGGTGAGCACCCAGTCGGGGGGCGGTTCGTCCGCGGCGGCGGCCAGGCAGAGTTCCGAGGCGTAGCGGTCGACGAGACGGCGCAGGGGGGCCGTGCAGTGGGCGTAGGGCGCGGCCACGGCGGCGTGCGAGGTGACGTCCGGGAGGGCGCCGCCCCGGAACACCGTGTAGCCTGCGCCGCGCAGCAGCGTCGTGCACTCCTGGAGGAAGGCCGCGTGGCGTGGCAGGTGCGGGTCGAGGGAGCGGACGAGCCGCGCGTACGAGACGTGGTGCGGCCAGTCGATGTGCAGGGCCCTGGCCGTGCGGCGAAGGCGGCCGACCGCGCCGTCGGGGGCGGCGGGCAGCGTGCGCAGGACGCCGGTGCCGTGCGCGAGCATCAGGTCGGCCGCCGCCATCCCGGTGAGCAGGGAGATCTGCGCGTTCCAGGCGTCGGCGGGAAGCGGGGCGCGGTAGACGAGTTCGTACGTCCCGTCCTTCTCGACGATCTCCTGCTCGGGGACGTTGAGGGAGATCCCGCCGCGCTCCACCTCCAGACGCTCGCGCAGCGTCCCGATCTCCTTGAGAAGGGCGAGCGGCTCCTCCGCCGTGCCGTCGTCGATCCTCTTCTGTACGTGCGCGTAGTCGAGCTTGGCGCGGCTGCGGACGAGGGCACGGCGTACGTCGACGCCCTCCGTGCGGCCGTCCGCGTCCAGGTCGATCGTCCAGAGCACGGCCGGGCAGGTCTGGTCGGGCAGGAGGCTCGCGGTGCCTTCGGAGAGCCGGGTCGGATGGAGGGGGACCTTCTCGTCCGGGAAGTAGAGGGTCGTCACGCGGCGGTGCGCCTCGGCGTCCAGGGCGCCGCCGGGGGCGACGAAGGCGGCGACGTCGGCGATCGCGTACCGGACGCGGTAGCCGCGGCCGTTCTCGCGGCGGGACAGGTGCATCGCCTGGTCGAGGTCGGCGGACGTCGGTGGGTCGATGGTGAGGAAGGGGATGTCCGTCGCGTCGTGGGGAGGCAGGCGGGGTGGCCGGGCGGCCTCCTCCAGCACACCGGGCGGGAAGCCCCCGGGCACACCGAGACCGGTCCGCAGGGCGGACAGGGCGGCCTGCAGAGGAGCCCCCGGTACGCAGGTGGCGCGGATGTGGCGGCACGGCATGGGTCGAGCGTAGGTCGCGCGCACGCGGCGGGCACCCCGACCGCACCCCTTAGGCTGGCGCCGGGCCACACCCACCGTTAGGAGAACACCACCGTGCTCGTGCTGCTGCCGCCTTCCGAGGGCAAGGCACCCTCCCGCCGGGGAACCGCGCTGAAGCTGGAGTCGCTGTCCCTGCCCGGGCTCACCGAGGCGCGTCGGGCGGTCCTCGACGAGCTGGCCGAGCTGTGCGCCGGCGACGAGGAGAAGGCCCGCGAGGTGCTCGGACTGAGCGAGGGCCTGCGTGGCGAGATCGCCAAGAACACGGAGCTGCGCAGCGCGGGCGCGCGCCCGGCCGGGGAGATCTACACGGGGGTGCTGTACGACGCCCTGGACCTGGCCTCGCTGGACACGGCGGCCAAGCGGCGCGCGAGCCGCTCGCTGCTGGTCTTCTCCGGGCTGTGGGGCGCGGTCCGGGTGACGGACAGGATCCCGTCGTACCGCTGCTCGATGGGGGTGAGGCTGCCGGGGCTCGGGGCGCTGGGCGCGCACTGGCGTACGCCGATGGCCGCCGCGCTCCCCGAGGCGGCCGGCGACGGGCTGGTGCTCGACCTGCGGTCCTCGGCGTACACGGGCGCGTGGAAGCCGAAGGGCGAGGTGGCCGGGCGGACGGCGACGGTCCGGGTGCTGCACGCGCCCACCCGGAAGGTGGTCAGCCACTTCAACAAGGCGACGAAGGGGCGGATCGTGCGGAGTCTGCTTTCGGCGGGGGCCGCGCCCGCCGGTCCGGCGGAGCTGGTGGAGGCCTTGCGGGACCTGGGGTACGAGGTGGAGGTGCAGGCGCCCGCGCGGGCGGGGACGGCCTGGGCGCTGGACGTGCTGGTGAACGAGGTGCACTGAGCGCTCCGCTGGAAGTGCCGTGACGTGCCGTCGTTTTGCCGCGGCGCCGTGGTGGCTGGTCGCCCAGTTCCCCGCGCCCCTTCAGGGCGCTGCCGAACCGCGGCGGACTTCGCACGGCCTGCTTGGAGCGGCCCAGGCGCACCGAGCGGGAGCTGTTGCAACATATGCAACGCTCTTTGCGCATGTTGCGCGACGAGGGCACGATGAGCCCATGAGCTCACCGCTGCCCTCGGTTCCCGCGGCCTCCGTGCTGGATCTCGCCCCCGTGGTTCCCGTCGTCGTGGTGAACGAGGTCGCGGACGCCGTACCCCTGGCCACGGCACTCGTCGCGGGTGGGCTGCCCGCGATAGAGGTGACCCTGCGGACGCCGTGCGCGCTCGACGCCATCCGGGCGATCGCGGACGGGGTTGCGGGCGCGGTGGTCGGCGCGGGCACCGTCATCACGCCGGCTCAGGTGACGCAGTCCGTGGCCGCGGGCGCCCGCTTCCTGGTCAGTCCCGGCTGGACCGACGTACTGCTCGATGCCATGAAGGCGTCCGGAGTGCCGTTCCTGCCGGGGGTGTCCACGACCTCGGAGGTGGTGGCGCTGCTGGAGCGCGGAGTGCGGGAGATGAAGTTCTTCCCGGCGCAGGCGGCCGGCGGCACGGCGTACCTCAGGTCGCTCGCCGGACCGCTGCCGCAGGCCAGGTTCTGCCCGACGGGCGGTATCGGCCCCACCTACGCGCCGGACTACCTCGCCCTCCCCAACGTCGGCTGCGTGGGCGGGACATGGATGCTTCCCGAGGACGCGATCGCCGCGAAGGACTGGGGGCGTGTGGAGAGCCTGGCGCGCGAGGCCGCCGCGCTCAGGCCACGCGGATGACGACCTTGCCGAAGGCCACGCCGGACGCGTAGTGGCGGAACGCCTCGTGGACCTCGTCGAAGCCGAAGACCCGGTCGATGACCGGGCGGGTGCCGTGCAGGGTGAGGGCCCGGTTCATGGACTCGAAGTGGGCCCGGCTGCCCACGAACACCCGACGGATCGTCGCCAGACTCGCCGCGTACACCGCGTTGGAGATCTCGATACCGGGTCGGCGTGGGTTGCCGGTGGTCAGGAGCACGATCTGGCCGTAGAGCGCGGCGGCGCGCATCGACTGCTCGATGGTGTCGGGGCCGTTGGTCTCGACGACGAGATCGGCGCCGCGCCCGCCGGTCGACTCCCGCACAGCCGTGCCCCATTCGGGGTTCTCGGAGTAGTTGACGACGTGGTCCGCGCCGAGTGCCTTGAGACGGCCGGCCTTGGTGGCGCCGGACGTCGTGGCGATGACCTCGGCGCCCAGCATCTTGGCGAACTGCACCACGAAGAGGGACAGCGCACCGGTGCCGAGTGTGAGCACGGTCTGCCCGGGGGCGAGCGCGTCACCGCCGGTCAGCGCGTGCCAGGCCGTGACACCCGCGCAGGGCAGGCAGGCGGCCTCCTCCCAGCCGAGGTGGCCGGGCACCCGCACCGCCGCGTTCTCGTCGAGGCGCGCGTACTCCGTGAGCATGCCGGGCAGGGTTGCGCCGGGCTGGTCGATCTGCGCGGGCGTGATCCGGCCGTCGATCCACCGCGGGAAGTACGTGCTCGCCACCCGGTCCCCGACCGCGAACCGGGTCACCTGCGCGCCCACCGCGACGACTTCGCCCGCTCCGTCACTCAGCGGGATCACGTCCGGCACGGCCTTCAGCGGATAGGTACCGTTCAGGATCAGCAGATCGCGCTTGTTGAGGGAGACGGCGCGGACGCGGACGAGGATGTCGCGGGGGCCTGGCTCGGGGCGGTCCGTCTCGCGCGGTGCGATGCCGTCGGCAGTGCCGGGCGTTTCGAGGTGGTAGGCGCGCATGTCGGCTCCCTGGGGTGTGCTCCGTGGATGCGTCCATGCTGCTCGGACGGGGTACGCCGCTCAATTCCCCGTGAGGTATGGCCGGACTGTCGTACCCGTGACGTACAACTGAGCCATGACCCTCAGCACCGCCGCCTCGGTGACCGAACCGCCGCCCTTCGCCCGGGAGCTGCTGCGCTGGCGCACCGCGCGCCGGGTCAGTCAGCTGGAGCTCGCCTCGCGGGCGGGGACGACCCAGCGGTACGTCAGTTTCATCGAGCGCGGGCGGTCGGTGCCCGGCAGGGAGATCGTGATACGGCTCGCCGAGTCGCTCGGCCTGACGCTGCGGGAGCGCAACTCGCTGCTGCTGGCGGCCGGTTACGCGCCCGCGTTCACGGAGTCACCGCTCGACGCGGTCGCCCTGAAGCCCGTACGGGAGGCGTTGGACAGCATCCTCGAAGGGCATCTGCCGTATCCGGCGGTGGTGGCGGGGCCGCGGGGTGAACTCGTCGCGGCGAACGAGGCGTTCGACGTGCTCACCGAGGGCGCGGACCCCGCGCTGCTCGCGCCGCCCGTCAATGTGCTGCGGCTCGCGCTGCATCCGCGTGGGATGGGATCGCGGGTGGTGAACCTGGACGCGTGGGGGCAGCACATCGTGGAGAACCTGCGGGCCCGTGCCGTGCGCAGCCCCGATCCCCGACTCGCCTCCCTGGCCGAGGAGTTGGCGGACCACGTACCGGCGAGTGAGCCCGGCGCCGACTATCTCGGCTTCGCCGTGCCGCTGCGACTGCGGTGCGCGGAGGGCGAGTTGAGACTGCTCACCACGCTGACGTCGTTCGCGACCGCGGTCGACGTGACGCTCGCCGAGCTCCATCTGGAGGCGTTCCTGCCGGCGGACCGGGAGACCGCCGAGATCCTGCGGGCCCGTGCCGCTCAGCGCAGGTGCGAGGTGTCGTTGAAGAGGCGCAGGCTGGCGTTGCCGTCCGCGTAGTACGCCACCGCCGACAGGGAGGCCGCGGACAGCTCCATCCGGTACAGGGACTCCGGCGGGGCACCGATCGCGAGCCGTACGAGGCTCTTGATCGGGGTGACATGGCTGACGAGGAGGACGGTGCGGCCCGCGTAGGAGGCGATGAGCTTGTCGCGGGTGGTGGCGATACGGCGGGCGGTCGCCGCGAAGCTCTCGCCGCCGCCGGTCGGTTCGGCCTTCGGGGAGGCGAGCCAGGTCTTCAGGTCCTCGGGGTGGCGCTCCTGCACCTCGGCGAAGGTGAGGCCCTCCCAGGCGCCGAAGTCCGTCTCGCGCAGGCCGTCCTCGATGGCGACGTCCAGTCCCAGGCGGGCGGCGACGGCGGCGGCGGTCTGGCGGGTACGGGTGAGTGGCGACGCCACGATCGCCTGGACGGTGCCGCGTGCGGCCAGCGCGGCGGCGACACGCTCGGCCTGTTCCCGGCCCACGTCCGAGAGCGACGGGTCGGTGCCGCCGCTGCCGGAGAAACGCTTCTGGGGGGTGAGGGGGGTCTCGCCGTGACGCAGGAGCACGAAGGTGGTGGGGGCGCCCATGTCGGGGGCCGCACCCCAGCCGGTCGACGGCGCCGGTGTGGCCACGTTGCGTGCGGCCCGTGCGTCGTCCTCGGACTTCGCGGCTTCGCCGCCGGGAGTCGTCCGGCCGCGGGTCGGTGGGGACTGGTCGCGCCCACGCGGCGGAGCCGCAGATGTCACAGCCCCGCGCCCCTCACCGGGCGACCACTGTTCGCCCCGCTTGCCGGCGTCCATCGCCTCGTTGGCCAGTCGGTCCGCGTGCTTGTTCTGTTCGCGCGGCATCCACTCGTAGGTGATCCGGTCGGGCGGGAAGACGCGGGCCGCCTCCGCGGCCAGAGGCTTCATGTCCGGGTGCTTGATCTTCCAGCGGCCGGACAACTGCTCGACGACGAGCTTGGAGTCCATCCGGACCCGGACGCGCGCGGTCGGGTCCAGTTCGTGGGCGGCGCGCAGGCCCGCCACCAGGCCCCGGTACTCGGCGACGTTGTTGGTGGCGATGCCGATGTACTCGGCACGCTCCGCCAGCGTCTCCCCCGTGGCCGCGTCGATGACCACGGCGCCGTACCCCGCGGGTCCCGGGTTGCCCCGGGACCCGCCGTCGGCCTCGACGATGAACTCCCGCACGCCCCGCGCCCCTTACAGACCGGACTCGGACGTACGCACCAGGATGCGGCGGCAGTTCTCGCAGCGCAGCACGGTGTCCGGGGAGGCCGCCTTCACGTCGTTGACCTCGGTGATGTTGAGCTCCAGGCGGCAGCCCTCGCAACGGCGCTGGTAGAGCCGCGCGGCGCCGACGCCGCCCTGCTGCTGGCGCAGCTTGTCGTAGAGCTTCAGCAGGTCGGCGGGGACGGAGGCCGCGACGACCTCGCGCTCCTTGGTCACCGAGGCGCTCTCGCCGTCGAGGGACTCGAAGGCGGCGTCCCGGCGACCGGTCGCGTCGTCGATCTTCGACTGCACGGAGGAGGTCCGCTCGGTCAGCTCGGCGACCCGCTCCTGCGCGGACTCGCGGCGCTCCATGACCTCGAGGACGACGTCCTCCAGGTCGCCCTGCCGCTTGGCGAGGGAGGTGATCTCGCGCTGGAGGTTCTCCAGGTCCTTGGGGGAGGTGACGGCACCGGAGTCCAGGCGCTGCTGGTCGCGGCCCGCGCGCTGGCGCACCTGGTCCACGTCCTGCTCGGCCTTGGTCTGCTCGCGGGCGCAGTCGCTCTCCTCGGTCTGCGCGGCGACGAGCAGGTCGCGCAGCTGCGTGAGGTCCTTGTTCAGCGACTCGATCTCGGCGTGCTCGGGAAGGGACCTCCGCTTGTGCGCGAGCTGTTGCAGGCGTACGTCGAGGGCCTGGACGTCGAGAAGTCGGATCTGGTCGGCGGGCGCGGCGTTCAGTTGGGGGCTCCCATTGCGTTAGGTGTTTCGGTGGACGCCGCGTGGGCGGTCCAGGGGTCGGTGACCGTCTTGGAGACGTGGACCCGCAGGTCCCATCCCTCGCGGTCGGAGATCTCGTCGAGCTGGGCGGCGGCCAGCTCGCACCAGGGCCACTCGGTGGCCCAGTGCGCCGCGTCGAGCAGCGCGAGAGGACTGTGGGCGCGGGCCTCTGATGCCGGGTGGTGGCGCAGGTCCGCGGTGAGGAAGGCGTCGACGCCCGCGGCGCGCACGTCGTCGAAGAGGCTGTCGCCGGAGCCGCCGCTGACCGCGACGGTCCGTACGACCGCTTCCGGGTCACCGGCGACGCGGATGCCCTGCGCGGTGGCGGGCAGTCGCCCGGCGGCGCGCGCGGCGAGTTCACGGACGGTCAGCGGGTGGTCCAGCTCACAGACACGGCCGAGGCCGCGGCGGCCCTCGGGGTCGGTGGGGTCCGGCACGAGCGGCCGTACGACCCGGAGGTCGAGCGCCCCGGCGAGGGCGTCGCTGACTCCCGGGTCGGCGCGGTCGGCGTTGGTGTGGGCGACGTGCAGCGCGATGTCGTTCTTGATGAGGGTGTGCACGACCCGGCCCTTGAAGGTGTCGGCCGCGACCGTCGTCGTCCCGCGCAGATAGAGCGGATGGTGGGTGACCAGCAGGTTCGCGCCCAGCTTCACCGCTTCGTCGACGATTTCCCGAACGGGGTCGACGGCGAACAGGACGCGGGTGATCTCCTGGTCAGGCTCGCCGCACACGGTGCCGACCGCGTCCCATCCCTCGGCCCTCTCGGGGGGCCAGAGGGTGTCGAGCGCGGCGATGACTTCAGACAGACGGGGCACGGGGAAAAGGCTACCTGGCTCGGGCCGGTGTCCCACCGGTCGCGGGCCGGTCCCGGGGTGCGCGACCAGGGATCCCGGCGGCGGGCGGCCCCGGTGATCCGGGTCCCGCCCCCTTCTCCCCGCACCGTTCAGCACACGCGTCCCCGTTCCCTCAGGCGAATCGCGGCACGGCCACCCTTATGTGTGAAGCGCCCGCCCGCCGGTCCCACGTCTGTGCGTGCGAAAACTAGCTTCGTCGCCGGAGGTGACCGAACGATGACGGCCTGTGCCACCGAACCTGCGGCGGAACCCGGGGACGAGCGGGCCACTCGCCCCACGGATGCGACCGCCCACCCCGCGGACGCGACCGCCTGCCCCATGGATGCGATCGTCCGCCCCGCGGACCCGATCGCCCGCCCCACCTGTGTGATCGCCGCGGACGGAACCTACGCGGCCCGCCTCGCCCTCGACGGCGCGTGCTGGTTCCCGGAGCGCTGGACGCTGGACGGCCCCGAGCCCTACGCCGTACCGCTGCCGTCCCACCAGCCGGAGGAGCCCGGCACCGAGGTGCTGCCGATGTCCGACGGGCGGGTGCTGATCCACCGCGTCGCGGACGGGCGGCACACGTTCTCCCTGCTGTACCCGACCGGGCCCGGCACCGGGGAGCTGCTCCTCGGCGCGGTGGAGTGCCACGACGAGGACACCCGGCTGCGGCTGCTGCCGCCCGCGCCGGACGGGGAGCACGCGTACGCCCTCTCCACGGGCCGCGCCTCCACGGCGGTGTGGCTGGTGGCGGGCGGGGCGTTCGGGCCCGAGCACCTGGCCGAGGTGCCGGGCCGCTGTTCGGGCGGGGTCTGGCTGGACGGCACGGGGCGCCTGCTGGCCCTGGACCGCCACCAGGACGGCCGCACCAAGACGGTGGTCGTCGACCTGGGGCGCGGCGGTGAAGTAACGCCACTGCTGCAGATCGCCGAGGACAGCGACGACCGGCTGTTGCTCGCGGACGCCGACAGCGGACTGCTGCTGGTCCGCTCCGACGCTCCGTCCCCGGGCCACGACCGCCTCGGCTGGGGCGTCCTCGGCAGCACCCTGCCGATCCGCTTCCCCGACTGTCTGCGCGCCACCGACTGCGCGGTGACGCCGTTCGCGATCCAGCCGGGGCAGGTACTGACGCCGGAGCGCTGCGCGGTGGCCCTGTGCATCGACGGGCCGGCCGGCAGCTGGGTGGGTGTGTGGCGGCCGGTCGAACGCCAGGTCCACCATCTCGCGGCGCCGGAAGGCTGGTTGGCGGGCGCGGGCCTGTGGACCAGGGAGGGGGTCCTCCAACTGCCGTACGCGACGGGGTCGGTGCCGTGCGGGGTGACGAAGATGACGGCACCCGCCGCAGCAACGACGACGGCGGAGGCGCCCCCTCCGCCGGAACGGCCCGCGGCGCGCCCGGTCCCCCTCCAACAGGCACCGCTGAGCGGGCAGTCCCCCGTGAAGAGGCGGCACCTATCCGCCCGCCCGGCACCCGAGGACGAGGCCGTCCGGCCCGAAGGGGGACCCGGGGGAGAGAACAGGTCACCCGCCCCCGTTCCCGCGTGAGCGACCGGTTAGAATCCCCCGGCTGCAAAGAAGGATCTTGTTGACGGGGTGAACACTTCCACATGAGCGAAACCAGCACCATGGAACCGCCGGCCACCGACGCCCACGAGGCGACGGTCCAGGACGAAGGCCACGGCAAGCACCGCGGCCCGGTCTCCGGCCGGGACGACGAGGCGACCCCCCACGGCCGCCACCGCAAGCCGTCCGACCAGCAGAACGCATCGGCCTGACGGTAAGCAGGACCAGCGATACGGCCCCGCCCGCGCCCGGCGCGAGCGGGGCCGTTTCGTACGGGGCGGACGGGCCGGGGGAAGCAGGGGGAACTGCGGGACCTAAGCGGGTCGGGTGAAGTCCGCTGCGGTTCGGCAGCGCCCTGAAGGGGCGCGGGGAACCGCGCGACCAGCCACGAGGGCGCCGCAGACGATCGACGGCACATCCCGGCACTTCCAGCGGAGCGCTTAGAGGTGCTTGAGTCCCAGTACCTCCGCCGCCGCGAACGTCTCCCCCGTTGGCCGCTCCGCGTAGTACGGGCCGAGCAGTGCGTCGAGTTCGTCGTAGGTGAAGGCGTCCTGCTTGGTGTCGAACTTGGCTGCCACCCGCGGCCGTTCGACGACCGCGACCATGCCACCGTGCACGACGAGCAGCTGTCCGTTGACGTGCGCGGCGGCGGGCGAGGCCAAGTAGCCGACGAGGGGCGCGACATGCTCGGGGGCGAGAGGATCGAGGCCCTGCTCGGGCACCTCGAAACCGTGGAACACGTCCTCGGTCATCCGGGTCCGGGCACGCGGGCAGATGACGTTGGCCGTCACGCCGTACTTCGCGAGCGCCAGCGCGGTCGAGGTCGTCAGACCGACGATGCCGCCCTTGGCCGCCGCATAGTTGGGCTGTCCCGCCGAGCCCGCGAGGAACGCCTCCGAGGAGGTGTTCACGATCCGCCCGTACACCGGCCCGTCCGCCGCCTTGGACCGCGCCCGCCAGTGCACGGACGCGAAGTGGGTCGTGTTGAAGTGGCCCTTCAGGTGCACGCGGATGACGGAGTCCCACTCGTCCTCGGACATCGAGAAGACCATCCGGTCGCGCAGGATGCCCGCGTTGTTGACGAGGATGTCCAGCTTCCCGAACTCGCCGATCGCCAGGTCGACCAGCTCACGGGCCCGTTCGCGGTCGGAGACGTCCCCGGTGTGGGCGAGGGCGTGGCCGCCCGCGGCGCGGATCTCGGCGGCGACCTCTTCGGCGGGGGTGGCCGAGGCCGCGCCGGAGCCGTCCCGTCCGGGCTGCCCGTAGTCGTTGACGACGACGGCGGCACCCAGGTGGGCCAGTTCCAGCGCTTCGGTCCGGCCGAGCCCGCGCCCCGCGCCGGTGACGATCGCGGCGAGCCCTTCAAGTGGCAGTGACATCGAAGTCCTCAGCAATCGTGGCGGCGGTCGTGGGGGCGGTCGTGGGGGTCAGCCGGCAGCGGCCGTGGGGGTCAGATCTCGATGCACGTACGCAGCGCGGTTCCCGTCCGCATCTGGTCCAGCGCCTCGTTGATCCCGGCCAGCGGCACCCGGTGGGTGATCAGGCTCTCCAGGTCGATGCGGCCCGCGCGCCACAGGGCGACCGTCCGCTCGTACGACCGCAGAACGTCTCCGCCGCCGTACATGGACGGCAGGATCCGCTTCTCGTCGAAGAACAGCTCGAACATGTTGAGCTGCAGGAAGTCGTCCATGGCGCCCGCGCCGACGATGACGAGGGTGCCGCCGCGGCGGGTGTTCTCGTACGCGGTGCGGGCGGTGGCGGAGCGGCCGACGACCTCGAAGACGTAGTCGAAGCCCTCGCCGCCGGTCACCGACTGCTTCGCGCCCGGGAGTTCGTCGGGCGAGACCGCCTTCGTCGCGCCGAACCGCAGAGCGGCCTCCCGGCGTGAGGCGACCGGGTCGACGGCGACGATCTCGGCGGCGCCCTTGAGGCGCGCGCCCTGGATCGCGGAGATGCCGACGCCACCGCAGCCGATCACGGCGACCGAGGAACCGGCCGCCACGTCCGCGGTGTTGAGGGCGGCGCCGAGGCCGGTCGTCACTCCGCAGCCGATGAGGGCCGCGATGTCGAAGGGCACGTCGTCCGGGATCGGTACGGCGGAGCCCGCGTCGACCACGACCTCCTCGGTGAAGGTGCCGGTCCCGGCGAAGCCGAAGACGTCTCCGCCCGGGCGCCTGAAGTTGGGCGTGCCGGCATTCATGAAGCCGGCCAGGCACAGCTGGCTCTGGCCGCGCTTGCAGGCGGGACAGACGCCGCAGGCGGGCAGCCAGCAGACGACGACCCGGTCGCCGGGCTTGAGATGCGTGACGCCCTCGCCGACCTCGACGATCTCCCCGGCACCCTCGTGGCCGGGTACGAACGGCGCGGGCTGCGGCAGTACGCCGCTCATCGCGGACAGGTCGGAGTGGCACAGCCCGGTGGCCCGCACCCGGATCCGCACCTTGCCCGGCCCGAAGCCCACCGCCTCGATGTCGTCGAGGACTTCCAGCTTGTCCTGGCCTATCTCGTGCTGTACGGCTGCGCGCATGGTGCGGCTCCCCTCGACTACGGGCTGATCACTGACGGGCTGGGCTCAGGAGTGTGTGACGACGGTGTCGGCGAGGACCGGCGCGTCATCGCGCTCGGCGGCGCTCACGGCCACCCGGACGCTGCCTTCCTGCCGCCACATACGGATGCGCAGGGTCTCCCCCGGATACACGACCCCGGCGAAGCGCGTGGTGTACGAGCGGACGCGCGCCACGTCCCCGCCGAGCAGCGTGTCGACGACCGCCTTGACCGTCATCCCGTACGTGCACAGCCCGTGCAGGATCGGCCGGTCGAACCCGGCGAGCTTGGCGAACTCGGGGTCGGCGTGCAGCGGGTTCCAGTCGCCGGACAGCCGGTAGAGCAGCGCCTGTTCCTCGCGGACCGGGCGCTCGACGGTCCGGTCCGGCGCACCGGCGGGCTCCTCGAGGCGGGTGGAGGGGCCACGGTCGCCGCCCCAGCCGCCCTCTCCCCGTACGAAGATCTGGGCGTCGTTCGTCCACAACGGTCCCTCGGCGTCGGCGACCTCGGTGCGCATGACCAGGACGGCCGCCTTGCCCTTGTCGTATATGGCGGCGATCCGCCCGGTGGCCAGGGCCTTGCCCTCGACCGGGATCGGGCGGTGCACTTCGATGGTCTGGCCGCCGTGCAGGACGCGGGCGAGGTCGACGTCGACGCCGGGCATGGACAGACCGCTGATCACTCCGGGGGAACCGGCGCCCGCGACGGTGGCGAAGCTCGGCAGGACGTGCAGCTTCGATTCGAGGGTGTAGCGCAGTTCGTCGGGATCCGTCGCCGGGACGCCCGCTCCGAGGCCGAGGTGGTAGAGCTGGACGTCCTTGCGGTCCCAGGTGATCTCACCGCTGCGGGGTTCGGCGGCGAGGGCCTTGGCGGCGTCGATGGGCATGGGGCTCCTGATCAGTAGCGCGAAAGACCTCGGTGCGGCCGTCCGCACCGTCGGCCGCACCGAGGTCGACACTGGCCGATCTAGAACGCGTTCCAGTCCGGCGACCCTTGTATAGCCCAGCACTCGGCAGTTGTGAAGGCTCCTGACGCCCTGTCAGGTCAACGGTCCGTCCGCCCGGCCGTGACATTTGTCCTGCCGGAGTCCGTACAAGCGCATCTGCCGGGCAGGGGCCGCGGATTCGTACCGTCTCAGACATGACACAGACAGGTGGGACAGAGCGTGCCGTGTCCTTCACGGGGGCGGTCAAGGCGTTCGGCGCGGTGCGCGCCGTGGACGGAGTGGATCTGGAGATCCGCCGCGGCGAGACGGTGGCGCTGCTGGGGCGCAACGGGGCGGGGAAGTCGACCACGATCTCCCTGCTGCTCGGTCTGAACGAGCCGGACGAGGGGACGGTCTCGCTCTTCGGCGGCCCCCCGGAGGCGGCGGTGCGCGCCGGGCGGGTCGGCGCGATGCTTCAGGAGACCCGGCCGGTGCCCCGCGTGACCGTCCGTGAGCTGGTCTCCTTCGTCGCGGGCCGCTATCCCGCGCCGCTCCCGGTCGCCGACGCGCTGGAGCTCGCGGGGATCGCGGATCTGGCCGGACGGCGCGTCGACCGGCTCTCCGGCGGACAGGCGCAGCGGGTGCGGTTCGCGGTGGCGCTCGCCGGGAACCCCGACCTGATCGTGCTCGACGAGCCGACCGCCGCGCTGGACGTGGAGGCGCGGCGCGCGTTCTGGGACTCGATGCGGTCCTATGCGCGGCGTGGCCACACCGTCCTGTTCTCCACGCACTACCTGGAGGAGGCCGACGCGCATGCCGACCGGATCCTCGTCATCGACCACGGCCAGCTCGTCGCCGACGGGACCGGCGAGCAGCTCAAGCGGTCGGTGGGCGGCAACCTGGTCTCCTTCGACCTCGCGGGCCGGGGCACCGAGGGGCTGACCCTGCTGCCCGGTGTGGTGTCGGTGGAGGTGCGCGGAGACCGGGCCCGGCTGCGCACGGACGACTCGGACGCGACGGTGCTCGCGCTGGCGGAGCTCGGTGCGATCCGCGGCCTGGAGGTCGTCCCCGCATCCCTGGACGACGCGTTCATGACGCTCACCTCACATGTTCTGGAGACGGTGTGATGCTGGACTATCTGCGCCTCGAAGTGCGCCGGACGCTGCGCGACGCCGGCTTCGTCATCGGCGGCATCGCGATGCCCGTGATGATGTACCTCCTGTTCACCAACCTCGGTGACGGCAGTGACGGCGGCTGGCAGACCGGCTCGATGATCGGCATGGCCGCGTACGGGGCGGTGGGCTCGGCCCTGAACACCGGCGGCGGGGTCGCCGAGGACAGGTCGATCGGCTGGCTGCGGCAGCTGCGGGTGACCCCGATGACCCCGCGCGAGGTGGTGCTCGGGCGGACGCTGACGGGCTCGGTGACGGTGCTGCCCGCGATCGCCGTGGTGCTGGCGGCGGGCGGCCTGGTCAACGGCGTACGGCTGGAGGTCTGGCAGTGGGCCGCCGTCGCGGTGCTGCTGTGGCTCGGCTCGATACCCTTCACCCTGCTCGGCCTCGGCAACGGCTACCGGCTCACCGCGCAGACGACCGGTGTCGCGAACATGGTGTGCAACCTGGGGCTCTCGGTGGTCGGCGGTCTGTGGTTCCCGCTCACGCTCTTCCCGGGCTGGCTCCAGTCCCTGTCCGGCTTCACCCCCACGAACCGCATCGCCCAGCTCGGCGTGTCCGTCGCCGAGGGCGGCGCACCGGCGCTCGGCGCGGTGGCGGTTCTCACGGCTTGGCTACTGGCCTTCGGTTCGTACGCTGTGGTCTCGTACCGCAGGGCCGCGCGGACCATCTGAAGCGGACCGTCCGAAGGGGGAGCGGGGACATGTCCTGGATACGAGAGGTCACTTGTCAGGTGCAGGAGTGGCGAGCGGCGCGGGCGCGCTGGCGGGCCGACATGGAACGCTTCAAGGCCGAGCAGCGGGCCGCCCGCAGGAGCGGCGGGAAGATGCCCGAGAACCCGGGCCCGCCACCCACCGGCTTCGCGCTGCTGCCGTGGCTGCTGATGGGGATGGGCGCCTTCTCCAACCTCCTCCAGGGCAAGACCGCGAACCCCTGGATCGGCGGCCTGGGTCTGTTCACCTTCAACTCCCTCTACATCTACGTGACGTTCCGCGCCTTCGTGAAGGAGGCCCGCGAGGCCCGCTCCACCAAGGTGGCGCTCGCCTTGATGGGCCTGGTCACCTGTGGGCTGGCCCTCGGATACGGCGGCAGCTGGCTGTACTTCTTCCCGCTCCTCGGCCTGGCCACCGGCGCGGTGCTGCGGGGCCCGCGGCTCGGTCAGATCGGTCTCAGCCTGACCGCGCTCGCGGCGGTGGTCTCCTTCGTCCGGGCGGGCTGGGACGCGGTGAACGTCGCGTACGGCACCTTCCTGTCCACC
The DNA here is from genome assembly GCF_055638955.1 of Streptomyces sp. NPDC111507. Lineage (NCBI taxonomy): Bacteria > Bacillati > Actinomycetota > Actinomycetes > Kitasatosporales > Streptomycetaceae > Streptomyces > Streptomyces sp. NPDC111507. The sequence goes on from NZ_JBVKBU010000001.1 coordinate 718,394, forward strand.
ATGGTGACGGCGGCGATCCTCTCCCTCTCCGAGGCGGTACGAGAGCTGCGCGCCGCCCGCGAGGAGCTGGCCCGCCGTGCCGTGGAGAAGGAGCGCCTGCGCTTCTCCCGCGATCTGCACGACCTGCTCGGCCACACGCTCTCCGTCATCGTGGTGAAGTCGGAGGCGGCCCGCCGGCTGGCCCCGCGCGACCTGGACGCGGCCCTCACGCAGATCACGGACATCGAGTCCGTGGGCCGGCAGGCGCTGACCGAGATCCGCGAGGCGGTGACCGGCTACCGCGAGGGCAGCCTCACCACGGAACTGGACCGGGCCCGCTCGGCCCTGTCCGCGGCGAGCGTCGACCCCGTGGTCCGCCAGTCCGGCGCACCGCTGACCCCGCAGAACGAGGCCCTGCTGGGCTGGGTGGTCCGGGAGGCGGTGACGAACGTCGTACGGCACAGCGGCGCGACCCGCTGCGAGATCACCGTCGAGGGCGTACCGGGCGGCCATGTCCGCCTGACCGTCACGGACGACGGCACCGGCACGGGCGCCTCGACCGGTCCCGCCGAGGGTGTCGGCGGGACCGGGCTGAAGGGCCTGACGGAACGCCTCGCGGCGGCGGGCGGGTCGCTCAGGGCCGGCCCGTCGCCGCGCGGCGGCTTCGCGGTGACCGCCGAACTCCCGGTGGAGGCGGCGGACCTGGCGTCCTCTTCGGTGGCTACGGCGCCCAGGGAGCCGTGACCGCCCAGCTCACATCGTCCGTCCACGAGGTGGCGCTGTCGAAGGTGTTCGAGCCGCCGTCACTCGCTATGTAGACGTTGTAGTTGTAGTGCCGGAGGTATCTCGTCGGGTAGTTGTACGAAGCGAACGAGGTCCCCGTCCCGCTCTTGCCGGTCCCGGCGCAGAACGTGGCGTCCTGTCTGAACTGGGCGGTACCGACCATGGGTTGTCGGTAGAGCTGGTAGTTGTAGTGCCGCAGGAAGTCGCCCGGGTAGTTCCGTGACTCGAAGGAGTAGCAGGAGCTGTCGGCGAGGCCCCTGCGGACGATCCAGGTGGCGTCACCCTTGTCGAGCGTCGAACTGCTCGACGTGATGGCCGAGATGACCGCCGCGTTGTTCTGATGACGGATGTAGTCGGTCTTGCAGCACGAGGTGGTCGCGCGCAGCGAGATCTCCGACCCGGCCGTCAGTGAGCCGGTGCTGCCGGTCGCACCGCCGTAGCCGACGGAGACGATGTTGGCCTGGACGGAGTTGTCGGCGGCGTCCGTCGGGATGCCCGAGGTCATGACGCCCTCGAAGAAGGACCCGATGGAGCCGTTGCTGTTGTCGCCGCCGGTGCCCAGGACGATCGCGCCCTCCTGATGCATGGGCGAGTAACCACTGGTGGTGGGTTCGCCCCCGGAATAAGTGGTCGTGAGACCGCCCGATTGGGCGTTGCCGTATTTCAGCGCGAAATGGTCCTGACCGTTGTTCTTCAGCAAAGCGGTCACGAACGGCATCGGCCCGGTGCCGGTGTTCGACGTGTTCTTGCTGTAGCCGGAGTCCGACTGGAACAGGCCGTTCTCCAGGTCGGCCTGCACCCAGGGGCCCTGGCCGTAACAGGGCGAGAACCAGCACTCGGTGCCGAAGTTGATCGCGTCCATGTGGCCGTTGCCGGTGTCCTTGTTGTTGGTCTCGGCGTTGCCGTAGTCGAAGCAGCAGCTGCCGTTCACATGGGTTCCGGAGGTCACCATGTACATCCCCTCGGCCGCCCCGTTGGTGGCCACGCCCGAGGTGGAGTTGTCCCGGTAGCCCATGCCGGCCGAGATCTCCAGGCCATAGACCTGGTGGCCGCCGACGGTCACGGGCAGCGCGTCCGCGGGTGCCCCGACGTCGGCCGCGCCCGCCCCGCCCGCGCCCTCGACGGTGAGGTCGTTGTGGCGCGCGGACTGGTCGTAGATCTTGGTGATGATGCAGGTGGTGCCGGAGCAGAAGGAGTCCTGCGCCGCCGCGTTCGCGTACCCGCCGGCCGCCAGGAGACCGATGTTCGCGGTGGCGCTGTCGGAGGCGCGCTGCACCTGGTAGAGCGAGCCGTTGTACGACGAGTAGAGCGCTCTGACGAGGCTGTGCGCGGCGACACAGGGCGTGCCCGCGGCGGCGTAGACGTCACAGGGCAGCGATCCCGCGGCGGTGGCCGCCGGGGTCCCGACGGCGAGCGCGACGACGGCCGCCAGCACCGACAGCACGGCCAGCACGGCGCTTCTCGGGCGCGACGATCTTGGTAACACCATGCACCTCTTCCGTTCCTGGTAGGACAGTGCGGGTATCCGGTCGAAATACCGGACATCGTTCGATCGAAATACCGAACCATTCCCGGTCGAAATGCCGAACGTTTGCGAATATCGGCCCGACACAGGAATGGCAAAGGCGATCGCGGAATGTCGAGGCGATTGTTTGCCCGGAGTCAAGGGCCGTCAAGATGCGCGGAGTCGAACCATGGAGAGTTTTTAATGACCGGCGAAGTGCGCACCACGACGGGTCCCGCGCCTTCCCCCGCCTTACGCTTGGCCCCGTGAACGAGATGCCCCGGGACCACCGGCCCACGAAGTCCGTGCGTGTCCTGCTTGCCGAGGATCAGGGAATGATGCGGGGCGCGCTCGCCCTGTTGCTGGGGTTGGAGCCGGACATCGAGGTCGTCGCCCAGGTCGCGGCGGGCGACGCCATCGTGGACGCGGCGCTGATACACCGCCCGGACGTGGCCCTACTGGACATCGAACTGCCCGGGATGAGCGGCCTGGACGCCGCCGCGGTACTGCGCGAACAGGCGCCGGACTGCCGCGTGTTGATCCTCACCACCTTCGGCCGACCCGGGTATCTGCGGCGCGCGATGGAGGCGGGCGCCGCCGGGTTCCTGGTCAAGGACGGCCCCGTGGAGGACCTGGCCGAGGCGATCCGGCGGGTGCTGACCGGCGAGACGGTCATCGACCCGGCGCTCGCCGCCGCCGCGTTGAGCGCCGGTCCCAATCCGCTCACCGCCCGTGAGTGCGACGTGCTGAAGGCCTCGGTGGACGGCGCCACCGTCGCCGACATCGCCTCCAAGCTCCACCTCTCCGAGTCGACCGTCCGCAACTACCTCTCCTCCGCGATCGGCAAGACGAACACCCGCAACCGCATGGAGGCGATGCGGGAGGCCCGCCAGCAGGGCTGGCTCTGACCGCCGGCCGGCTCACCGCGCGCGAACCTCCTACTTCGTCACCGCCACCGCCTTGAAGTTCCTTCCTTCAGGTCCCACGCAGACGAACCAGTCGGACCGGGAGCCGTCCGCCGGGCGGATCGCATCCTCGAAGTCCCCGACGATGCCCGTGCCCGGGGCGGGCCTCGACGCCTCGGTCGTCGTGCCGTCGTCCCAGGTGCAGGTGACCTCCTGGGCGGTCGTGGCGACCTGACCGACCACGAGCCGCTGGTCGGTCCCGCTCGTCGCCGTCCTGCTGGTTTCCAAGGGCATCGCGCCGGACTTGAGGTCCGTACCCGTCATGGTGTCGCCCTTCTCGAACGCCCCCAGCAACTTGATCGACGTCCTGCCGTCCAAGGTGAGGCGGACGAAGTACGAGCTCTTGCCGATGAGTTCGGAGGCATCGCGCACGTTCACCCACGGCTTGCCGAGCCCGGACCCGGTCATCGCGTCCAGCTGGCCCTGCGCCTCCGCCTTGTTCCGGGGCGCTCCCCAGACGTCGATGACGACCTTCCACTTCTTGCCGTGCTCGGTTCCCCTGGCCAGGTCGCTGCGCTGCGGTTCGTACAGATGCCGCTCGTCGCCCACCGGCGGGCGCGTCGCCGCCGGCGCGACCCGCCGTGCGTCGCCGCCCGTCGCCCCGGCCAGTGCCAGCGTGCCCGTCGAACCGGCGATCACCAGCGCCGCCGCTGCCGCCAGTGCCCAGCGGCGGGCCTTGCGGCGGCGGCCACCGCGGATCACCGCCTGGTAGGGGGCTATACCGATGTCCGCCTCGTCCGCTGCGTCGGCCAGCAGGAAGGCGATGTCCCTGTGTGTCATGTCGTGGTTCGTCTCCCGGTCCGCGCTCATCACTTCCGCCCTCCGTGCGTCACCATGTCCGCCAGGCCCGGTATGGCGCGCAGCTTCGCGATCCCCTTCGCCGCGTTGCTCTTCACCGCGCCCACCGAACAGCCCATCGCCTCCGCCGCCTGGCTCTCGCTCAGGTCCTCCCAGTACCGCAGGACCACCGCCTCGCGCTGGCGCGGCGGCAGTTCGCCGAGCGCCGTCAGCAGGGCGCTGCGGTCGTCGGCCTGGGCGATCCGGTCACCTTGGTCGGGCAGCTCGTGCGTGAGCCCCGAGTCGTCCTTCGGCGCCAGGAACTCCTTGAGCCTTCTGCGGTGCTTCCGGGCGTGTGCGTTGATCATCACGCGCCGTACGTAGGCCTCCGGGTCGTCGGCCGCGCCGACCCTGCGCCAGGCCACGTAGACCTGCTCCAGCGTCGTCTGGACCAGGTCCTCGGCGGCGTGCTGCTCCCCCGTAAGGAGAAATGCCGTACGCATCAACCGCGGCCAGCGGCCGATGACAAAGCGCTGGAACTCCTCGTCCCGAGCCTGCTTCCGATCCCCCATGGGCACCTCCTAGATGTACAAAGGAGTCCACGAGGACCGGATTTCGTTGCCTCGACGGCAGGAGATCTTCGGTGGCCTCAGCGAGCGGAGATCTTCGAGGGCAGCCACAGCAGCATCAGCACCACCCCGCCGAGCAGTACGTACCCGCCCGTACGGAAGACCAGCGCGTACCCCGCCGTCAAGGCCTGGGCCGACGAGCCGCTCCCCGTGCGGGAGGCCGCGATGGTCGACATGACGGCGAGTCCGAGTGAACCGCCCATCGTGCGGGAGGTGTTGACCAGCCCGGACACCAGACCGGCGTCTCCCGGCGCCGCGCCGGAGGTCGCGAGCGAGGCGAGCGGGGTGGCGGCCAGCCCCGCGCCCGCCATCATCAGGATCCCGGGGAACATGACCGCCGTCAGGTACGAGCCGTCGGCCGTCATCGTCGACTGCCAGCCGAAGCCGGCCGCCGCGACCAGCGACCCGATGACGGCGACGTTGCGCGCCCCGACCACCGGCATGAGCCGCGGCGCGAGCTTCGAGCCGAGGACCACCGCCAGTGAGCTCGGCACCAGCGCGAACCCGGCGCCCAGCGGCGAGTAGCCGAGCACGTTCTGCGCGTACAGCGTCATGAAGAACCACATGCAGAACATCGCGGAGCCGCACACGAACATGGCCGCGTTCGCCGACGCCACCGCCCGCACACCGAGCAGGCGCAGCGGCATCAGCGGCACCCGCGTCCGCGCCTCGACCAGGAGGAACAGGCCGATCAGCGCGATCCCGGCACACAACGGCACGAGGGTCGCGGCCGCCGCCCACCCCCGCGCCTCGGTCTGCACGATCCCGTACGCGAGGGTCGCGAGCCCCGCCGTCACCAGCAGCGCGCCCGGCAGGTCGAGCCGCCGCCCGTCCCCGGCCCGGCTCTCCACGAGCCACCGTGCGGCGCCCGCCAGCACCACCGCGCCCACCGGCACGTTGATCAGCAGCACCCATCGCCATGACAGCCCGTCCACCAGCAGGCCGCCGACCAGACCACCCACCGCCCCGCCCCCGGCGCCGACCGCCGTCCAGGTCGCGATGGCCCGTGCGCGGGCGGCACCCTCCGGGACCGCCGAGGTGAGGATCGTCAGCGTCGAGGGCGCGAGCACCGCCGCTCCGAGCCCCTGCGCGGCCCGCGCGAGCAGCAGCTGCCAGCCCGCCTGGGCGAGCCCGCCGCCCAGCGAGGCCACCGTGAACAGCGCGAGCCCGACCAGGAACATCCGCTTGCGCCCGTACAGATCACCGGCCCGCCCGCCGAGCAGCATGAACCCGGCGAAGGCGATCGCGTACGCGTTGACCACCCACTGCAGTCCCGGCGCGCTCAGCCCCAGGTCGGTCCGCATGGACGGCAGCGCCACGTTCACGACGGACACGTCGAGCACCACGAGGAACTGTCCGGCGCAGGCGAGCGCCACCACCAGCCAGGTGGGCGGCGCGACGCGGGCTGGTATTCGGGTGTCTTCCGCGGCTCGAAGCATGGGTGTCATGCTCTCAACCGCCCTACGGTCCTTGCATCGGGATTTCGCCGCACTCGCCCTGGGCCACTGGTCCTAGGGCCACCCGCGTACCGGGCATCGAGACAGCCTCGAACCCGGCGTCGAGGCAGCCTCGAACATCGCGGCGGTCTGGAGCGGACCCCCTGGTGATCAGCCCGCCGCCCGGAGCAGCGTGACCACCGCCGCCCCGCCCAGCCCGATGTTGTGGGCGAGCCCGACCCGCGCGCCCGCCACCTGCCGGGGACCCGCATCGCCCCTCAACTGCCACACCAGCTCGGCCACTTGGGCGATCCCGGTCGCCCCCAGCGGATGCCCCTTGGAGATCAGCCCGCCGGACGGGTTCACGACCCACCGCCCGCCGTACGTCGTGGCCCCCGACTCGACGAGCTTGCCTGACTCCCCCTCCTCGCACATCCCGAGCGCCTCGTACGTCAGCAGCTCGTTGATGGAGAAGCAGTCGTGCAGTTCCACGACGTCCACGTCGTCGATGCCGAGCCCCGACCGCTCGTACGCCTGGCGCGCGGCCTCCCGCGACATCGGCTGTCCGACGACGTCGAGGCAGGAGCCGGACGCGAAGGACTCCTCGGTGTCGGTGGTCATGGCCTGCGCGACGATCTCGACGGCCTTGTCCGCCAGCTCGTGGCGCTCCACGAACCGTTCGGACACGACGACCGCGGCGGCGGCCCCGTCCGAGGTGGGCGAGCACTGGAGCTTCGTCAGCGGCCGGTGCACGACCCGGGCGGCGAGGATCTCGTCGACCCCGTACACGTCCTGGAACTGGGCGTAGGGATTGTTCGCCGAGTGGCGGTGGTTCTTGGCGCCGACGGCGGCGAGCTGCGCCTCGGTGGTGCCGTACTTCTCCATGTGCTCGCGCGCCGCGTCGCCGAAGATCTGCGCGGTGGGCGGCGACATCTCGAAGCCGTGCCGGGCGGCCATGACGCCGTAGTGGCGGGCCACCGGGGACGTCGAGAAGTCTCCCCCGTCCGCCCCGCCCCCCAGCGCCCCGCGCTTCATCTTCTCGAAGCCCAGCGCGAGCACGCAGTCCGCGATCCCGCCCTCGACGAACTGCCGGGCCAGCATCAGCGCGCTCGATCCGGTGGCGCAGTTGTTGTTGACGTTGTAGACGGGGACGCCGGTCAGACCGAGTTCGTACGCGGCGCGCTGGCCGGCGGTCGAGGGCTGGAAGCAGTAGCCGACAGGAACCTGTTCCACCTCGGCGTACGTGATCCCGGCGTCCGTGAGCGCGGCACTCCCTGCCTCCCGCACCATGTCCCAGTACTGCCAATCACGGGTCTCGGGCTTCTCGAACCTGGTCATCCCGACCCCGGCGACGTAGGCCTTCATGGCGCGCCAGACTAGAACACGTTTCACTTACCCGCCAGGTCTGATGCCGGGTCAGTTCTTCATGGGAAGGTCAAGATTTTGTTAGTACGCCGAAGCATCGGAATAGTTGCCTGGGCGCACCGGGTTCCTCTTGCACGTATCCCGCCCGGAATCCCGCACGGATCGCCCACCGCTCTCCTCCTCCTTCTTCCTTCTCTCTTTTGGCCTGGAGGCCTCACGCAATGACGCACACGACGACCGCCCAGCCCACCCGGAGGCCCGGCGGCGCGATCGTGCCGGTACTGGCCTTCGCGGGCATCGTTGTCGCGGTGATGCAGACCCTGCTCGTTCCGGTCATCAAGGACCTGCCGGAGCTGCTGGGCACCGCACCCAGCAACGCCACCTGGGTGATGACCTCGACGCTGCTCGCGGGAGCCGTGGCCACACCGATCATGGGCCGGCTCGGTGACCTCTACGGCAAGCGGCGGATGCTGCTCGCGAGCCTGTCCGTGATGGTCGTGGGCTCGCTCATAGCCGGTTTCACCAGCGCACTGCTGGTGATGATCGTCGGACGCGCCCTGCAGGGCTTCGCCATGGGCGCGATCCCGCTCGGCATCGGCCTGATGCGCGACATGCTGCCCCGCGAGAAGCTCGGCAAGGCGATGGCCCTCATGAGCTCCTCCATCGGCGTCGGCGGCGGACTCGCGCTGCCGGTCGCGGCCCTGGTCGCGCAGCACGCCGACTGGCACGCCCTCTTCTTCCTCGCCGCCGGTCTCGGCGCCGTCGCGATCGTCCTGACCCTCGTCGCCGTACCGGAGTCCCCGATGCGCGCCGAGGGCACCTTCGACGGACTGGGCGCGGCGGGGCTCTCCGCGGGTCTCGTCCTCTTCCTGCTGCCGATCACCAAGGGCAGCGACTGGGGCTGGACCTCGACCACCACGCTGGGCCTGTTCGCCGCGTCGGCCGTCGTCCTGCTCCTGTGGGGCGTGATGGAGCTGCGCGTGAAGGCGCCGCTGGTCGACCTGCGCACCACCGCCCGCCGCTCGGTGCTCTTCACCAACCTCGCCTCGATCATGGTCGGTGTCTCCTTCTACGTCGTCTCGCTCGTCCTGCCGCAGCTGCTCCAGCTGCCGAAGGCCACCGGCTACGGCCTCGGCCAGTCGATGGTGGTCGCGGGTCTGTGCGTGGCACCGCTCGGGCTGACGATGATGTTCACCGCGCCGGTCTACGCCCGGATCTCCGCCAAGTACGGCCCCAAGGTCACCCTGATCCTCGGCATGCTGATCATCGCGATCGGCTACGGCGCCGGCCTCGGCCTGATGAGCGCCGCCTGGCAGACCATCGTGATCTCGGTGGTCCTGGGCGCGGGCATCGGCCTCGCCTACTCCTCGCTTCCGGCGCTGATCGTCGGCTCCGTCCCGGCCTCGGAGACGGGCGCGGCCAATGGCCTCAACACCCTGATGCGCTCGATCGGCACGTCGGTCTCCAGCGCCGTCATCGGCATGGTCCTCGCCAACACCGCGAACAACGTCGGCGGCGTCGAGGTCCCCACCATGCACGGCTTCCGGGTCTCCTTCCTGATCGCCACCGGCGCGGTCGCCGTCGGTCTGCTCTTCGCCCTGCTGCTGCCGGGCCGGCGTCCGGCGACCAAGCCGCAGCTGCGCGCGAGCAGCGAGGAGGACGCGGCCCTGGAGCGCGCCCAGGAGGTGCTCCGCGGCTTCCGCGGCCGGGTGCTGGACGCCGACGGCGGCACGGTCGCCCGTGCCAAGGTCACCCTGATCGACCGGCGGGGCCGCCAGGCGGGCGCCACGCTCTCCGAGGCGGACGGCAGCTACGTGCTCGCCGTGCCCGCCGAGGGCGCGTACGTCCTCGCGGCCAGGGCACCGGGCCACGGCCCGCTCGCCTCCTCGGCGACCCACTCCGGCGACGACCGTCCCGTCGAGCTGGACCTCGCGCTGCCGAGCGAGACCGTTCACGCCTAAGCGCTCCGCTGGAAGTGCGGGGAGGTGCCGTCGATCGTCTGCGGCGCACTCGTGGCCGGTCGCGCAGTTCCCCGCGCCCCTTCAGGGCGCTGCCGAACCGCAGCGGACTTCGCCCGACCCGCTTAGGTCCTGTCGTCAAATTCCCGTCTGTCCATCCCCACCCACACCCCCGTCGCCGCTGCGACGGGGGTGTGGTGCACCATGGGGCGCTCACCGGCACGTACACGCGGACCCGCACCCGCACTCGCACAGGCACAGGCACAGGCACAGGCAGACGTGCGACGCTGCCGTTCGCACCCGATGGAGGACCCCCGATGCAGGACCCCATGCCCGCGGCACCCAAGCCGGAGATCCTGGCCGCCTTCGAGGCCGCGAAGGGGTTCATGCCGCTCCATGAGGGGCTCGCGCTGTACGAGGCCGCCCTCGATGCGGGCCGGCTCGGACTGCCCCTCCTGGAGGTCGGCACGTACTGCGGGCGCTCCACGATCCTGCTCGCGGACGCGGCGCGCGCGGCCGGGGTGACGGCGATCACCGTCGACCACCACCGGGGCAGCGAGGAACAGCAGCCCGGGTGGGAGTACCACGACCCGGCCACGGTCGACCCCGAGATCGGCCGGATGGACACCCTTCCCACCTTCCGCCGCACCCTCCACAAGGCAGGCCTGGAGGACCAGGTGGTCGCGATGGTCGGCCGCTCGCCGCAGATCGCCGCCTTCTGGCGCACGCCCCTCGGTCTCGTCTTCATCGACGGCGGCCACACGGACGAGCACGCCTCCGGCGACTACGAGGGCTGGGCGCCGCACGTCGCCGAGGGCGGCCTCCTCCTCATCCACGACGTGTTCCCCGACCCGGCCGACGAGTTCACCGGCCAGGCCCCCTACCGCGTCTACCTCCGGGCCCTGGAGTCCGGCGCGTTCACCGAGGTCTCGGCGACCGACTCGCTGCGCGTCCTGCGGCGAACGGGAGCGGGGATCTGAGAGCGCGGTTAGAGTCGCAGACGTGTCGTACGTAGGTCCTGACTTCGATCCTCCCCACCCCCGCCGCTCCCGGCGTGGGCCGATGACGCTGGCGGTCGCCGCGCTGGTGCCGGGGGCACTGGTGGGGTGGCTGGTGTGGCAGGCGGTGGGTGACTCGGGCGGCGGGGGCAGTACGTCCGCCACGTCGACGACCTCCTCGGGCACACCCGGGGCTTCCTCCGCGGCACCCGGATCCGCCTCCGCCGCGGCGCGGACACCGAGCGCGTCCGGGACGGACGACGGGAAGCCGCCGAGCTCGACCTTCTCCGGCCCCGCCACTCCCGCGGTCTCGGACCTGCCCGCCGCCGCGGGCCCCCTCAAGGGCAAGGTCGTCGTCGTCGACCCGGGCCACAACCCCGGCAACTTCCAGCACTCGGCCGACATCAACCGCAAGGTGAACATCGGCACGAACTGGAAGGAGTGCGACACGACCGGCACGTCGACCAACGCGGGTTACACGGAAGCCCGGTTCACGCTCGACGTCGCCCGTCGGCTGCGCACGCTCCTGCAACAGGAGGGCGCCACGGTGAAGTTCACCCAGGACGGCGACCGTTCCTGGGGCCCGTGCGTCGACGAGCGGGCCCGCATCGGCAACGACGCGCACGCCGACGCGGTCATCTCCATCCATGCGGACGGCTCCGCGGCCGGTAACCGCGGCTTCCACGTCATCCTCCCGGCGTCCGTCCACTCCGGCTCCGCCGACACTCGCGCGATCGTCGCCCCCTCCCGCGATCTCGGCGAGCGCATCGCAGGCAACTTCGTCCGTGACACCGGCAGCGCGCCCTCCAACTACATCGGCGGCGGCACCGGTCTCGACGTCCGCAGTGATCTCGGCGGTCTCAATCTGTCAACGGTTCCGAAGGTGTTCATCGAATGCGGCAACATGCGCGATAGCAAGGACGCCGCGTTGCTGACCAGCGGCGCATGGCGGCAGAAGGCGGCGCGTGGGATCTCTGAGGGAATCGTGAGTTTCCTGCGCGGGTAGTGATCGGCGGATCGAACCCGACGGACACCCTGATCGGACGGGCGATAGTGTCGTCCCTACGATGAGGGGCCACCCCCGCGCTTCACACCACGGCCTGAGGGCTCCATGCCCGACGACAACACGGTGTCAGCGACGCCTCCACCGATGACGAGACGACTGAACCGAAGGACCTTGAAGTGAATATCCGCTCCCTCACTCGAGGCGACGGCGTGGTGATCGGAGCAGCGGTGTTGCTGTTCATCGCGTCGTTCCTCCACACGTACGACAGCTCCGGCAGCAACGCCCCCAATGCCTGGGACAACCTGGGCCTCGTGATGAGCATGTACGTCGGTGGCATCATCGGTGCGGCTCTGATCATTGTCTCCCGCTCGCTCCCGCAGCCGCGCAAGGTCATCGGGCTCGACCTCGGCCAGCTCGGGGTAGCGCTGTCGATCTTCGCCGCGTGGACCGCCTTCTGGACCATCGTCGACCCTCTGGGCGCCTTCAGCGACAGCTTCGGCAGCGCGAACATCAGCTCGGGCTCCGGCCTCATCCTCGGCCTGATCGCCACCCTGATCCTGGCCGGCGCCGCCATCGCCACCCCCCTCGTCCCGGCCCTGCAGGCCGCGCTCGTGCCCGCTCCCAAGCCCGCCGCGCCCCAGCCCTACGGCGCCCAGCCGCCCGGGGGTTACGGCTACCCCGGCGCGCAGCAGCAGGGTCAGCCCTTCGGGGGGCAACCGCAGCAGGGGCAGCCGCAGCAGGGGCAGGCGTTCGGCGGCGGGCCCAGCCAGCCGCAGCAGGCGCCGGCCCCGCAACCGCAGCCGCCCGCCGGTGACTTCTCGCCGTTCTGGTTCGCCGTGCCGGTGCCGCGTCCGCTGTTCTCGGAGGACGGTTCGCAGGCGCCGATCGCCGAACTCGCGCCGGGCACCTGGTACCTGGCCGTGGAACAGCGCGGTGCGAGCCTGGTGGCGCAGACGCAGGACGGCCGTCGCGGCGTGCTGCAGGACACCTCCGGGATCCAGCGCGGCTGACCTGCCGCGCCCGCTCCCGCTATGGCCACCCACGGCCCCTCGTCCTTTCGGGCGGGGGGCCGTTGCCGTACAGTCGGCTGGCGCGCGCACATGACTGACGCATCGTCAGAACCTAACTCCTGGAGGGTTCATGCGGCTCGGCCTCGCACTCGGCTACTGGGGGCGCGGCCCCTCCGCGGACCATCTGCCGCTCGCCCAGGAGGCGGAGCGGCTCGGCTACCACTCCGTGTGGACCGCCGAGTCCTGGGGCTCGGACGTCTTCACCCCGCTGACCTGGATCGCCGCGCACACGACCCGTATCCGGCTCGGCACGGCCGTCGCGCAGATGGCCGCCCGCTCCCCCACGACCACCGCGATGCACGCGCTCACCCTCGACCACCTCTCGGGCGGGCGCATGATGCTCGGCCTCGGGCTGTCGGGGCCCCAAGTCGTGGAGGGCTGGTACGGCCGTCCGTTCCCGAAGTCGCCGCTGACCGCGACCCGGGAATACGTCGACGTCGTACGCCAAGTCCTCAGGCGCGAAGGGCCCGTCGAGCTCGACGGCCGCTTCCACAAGCACCCCTACCGGGGCGAGGACGGCACCGGGCTCGGCAAACCGCTGAAGCCGATCACGCATCCGCTCCGCGCCGACCTGCCGATCCTGCTCGGCGCCGAGGGGCCGAAGAACATCGCGCAGACGACCCGGATCGCGGACGGCTGGCTGCCGCTGTACTGGTCGCCGACCCGCCCAGGGGCCTACGAGGCGGCGCTGAGCGATCTCCCCGCCGACTTCCTCGTCGCGCCCATGGCCCATGTCCGCGTCTGCGACGACGTCGCCAAAGGGCTGCTGCCCGTGAAGGCGATGCTCGGCTTCTACATCGGCGGGATGGGGCACGCGGCGCGCAACTTCCACGCCGATCTGATGGCACGGATGGGGTACGAGGAGGAGGCCCGGCTCATCCAGGAGCTGTTCCTCGCCGGACGCCGCCAGGAGGCGGTGCTCGCCGTCCCGGACGCGTTCGCCGACGACATCTCCCTCGTCGGACCGCGTGAACGCATCGCCGAGCGGCTGGAGTTGTGGCGCAAGGGCCCGGTGACGGACCTGCTGGTCCTGTCACCGGACCCTCACACGCTACGGGTCCTCGCCGAGCTCAACTCGTAGGTCCGGACGGGAGTTTGACGACGGGGCCCAGGAGCGACGGGGCGGGCGGGGCTCAGCCGCCGGACAGCTGCGAGGCCGACGGCACCTTGTCGGTGACCGGGGCGCCCGCGCTCTTGCCCGCGTCCTTCACCTTGTTGATGATGTCGTCGAACGAGCCCACGGTCGCGTCCGTCGCATCGCCCTTGCGGAGCTTGGACGGCAGGTTCTTGAGGGCGTCGATGCCCGCGGTGAGCGGGGCGACGGCCTTGGACAGCGTGGGGTCGCCCTGGGCGTTCCTGCTCGCGGCCTTGAGCCGGTTGTAGGCGAACGTGCCGGCCAGGGCCGCCTTGATCAGGGCGGTCCTGCGGCCCTTGGCGCCCTTCTTGAACTTGCCGGCCTTCCAGGGCTTCACGATCCACTGGTAGGTGGCTCCGGCGGCCAGGCCCGCGTTCGCCACGAAGCGGGTCTTGGAGAGCTTCTGTTTCTCCACGGTGCTGCTGCTGGACGGGGTGGCGGCCGCCACGACGGCGGCGGTGTCCTTGGTGGCACTGCTGCCACTGCCGCAGGCCGTGGCGCCGGCAAGCAGGGCGCAACAGACGGTGAGCGCCACGACGAGGCGCCGTATCGGTACGGGCACGGTGTCCTCCGGGGAAGGGAACGGTTCTCCCGGTTTCCGGGAGACACGGCTCTTCCAGCAGGCTCACCCGAACCCGGCCGCCGCGCCACTCGAGCGAGGCGTTCGGGTTCCGTCCCCCAGGGGTTTCATCCGCGAATACGCGGCAACCCGGAGGTCATGTCCCCTCGATATCGCAACGGTTCCAACCAAGCGGGCACGGTCGTCGCGATCGTCGCCGACGTGATGGCCGTCATCCTCGGCCTGTGGATCCTGATGTACCTCCTGGACGCGAACCGGGCCAACGACCTGGTCCAGTTCGTCCACAACGTGGCGAGCTGGCTGGCCGGCTGGTCCCGCGACCTGTTCACCTTCGACAGGGCGTGGGCGCGCGTGGTCGCGGGTTACGGCCTGGCCGCCGTCGTGTACCTCTTCGTCGGCCACGCCATCGCCAACCGCATGCACCGCCACTGAGCCGCCCCCGCCGCGCTGCCGCCAGGCCCCAGGCCGGACCGGGCCCAGGGGCCGGACCGAGCCCAGGGGCCGGACAGGTCCTAGCAGCACTCCGCGTCGAGACCCAGCGGCAGGCGCTCGCCGCCGAAGACCGCGCAGGTCGCCTCGTCGCCGCCGAGCGCGGCGACGGCGAGGAGCAGCGAGCCGGCCGTCCAGCTGGTGAGTTCCTCGGGCCAGATCGTCCGGGCGTCGAAGACGTAGCCCGTCCAGTAGAGGCCCGTCTTCGGGTCGCGCAGGTGCTGGATGGACTGGAGGATCTCCAGAGCACGGTCGGACTCGCCCACGGCCCACAGCGCCAGGGCGAGTTCGGCCGACTCACCGCCGGTCACCCACGGGTTGGGCACCACACAGCGCACGCCGAGCCCCGGGACCACGAACCGGTCCCAGCCCTCCGCTATCCGGGCCTCGGCCTCGGCGCCGGTCAACGCGCCGCCGAGCACCGGGTAGTACCAGTCCATCGAGTAGCGGTCCTTGTCGAGGAACCGCTCGGGGTGCCTGCGGATCGCGTGCCGCAGTGCGCCGACCGCCAACTCCCAGTCGGGCTGCGGCTCTTCGCGTTGCTCGGCGATGGCGAGCGCGCAGCGCAGCGCGTGGTGGATGGACGAACTCCCGGTCAGCAGGCCGTCCTCGACCGCCGTGCCGTCGTCCTCGCGCTTCCAGCCGATCTGCCCGCCGGGCTGCTGGAGGCGCAGCACGAACTCCACGGCCGCGTAGACCGCGGGCCACATCCGGTCGAGGAAGGTGTCGTCGCCGGTCGCGAGGTAGTGGTGCCAGACGCCGACCGCGATGTAGGCGCAGAAGTTGGTCTCGCGACCGCGGTCGGTGACGTCGTCCGCGTCCCCGTCGGCGTAGGCCGCGTACCAGGATCCGTCCTGGTTCTGGTGCCGGGCCAGCCAGTCGTACGCCCGCTCGGCCGCCTCGTGCTCCCCCGCCGCGTCCAGTGCCATGGCCGCCTCGGTGTGGTCCCACGGGTCGAGGTGGTGCCCGCGGAACCACGGTATGGCGCCGTCGGGTCGCTGCACCCCGAGGATGGCCCGCACCGTGGCGGCGGCCTCCTCGGCGGTGAGGACCCCGGGCAGGACGAGGTGTTCTGTCCGGGGCGTGGTCACGAAGCGTCCACCGCGGCAGCGTCGAGGGGCAGGTGGGGCTTGGTCGCGTACGCCACGAAGCTCTTGCCGATCAGCGGGTTCAGCGCGTTCTCGGCGACCCGGGTGGCCAGGGGCTTCTTCATGATGTCCCAGACCAGCAGCTTGTGGTACGCCCGCACGGGCAGCACCTTGTCGTTGTCGACGCCGAACGCGCACTTCAGCCACCAGTAGGGGCTGTGCAGGGCGTGAGCATGATGGGTGCCGTACGGCTTGAGCCCGGCCTCCTTCATCTTGCCCAGCAGTTCGTCCGCCTTGTAGATGCGGATGTGGCCGCCCTCGACCTCGTGGTACGCGTCGGACAGGGTCCAGCAGACCTTCTCCGGTCCGTAGCGCGGCACGGTGATCGCTATGCGCCCGCCCGGCTTCAGCACGCGCACCATCTCGGCGAGGACGCCCTTGTCGTCCGGGATGTGCTCCATGACCTCGGAGATGATCACGACGTCGAAGGACGCGTCGGGGAAGGGCAGCGCGAGCGCGTCGCCCTCCATCGCCGTCGCGGTGGCGCCGGCCGGGGCCTCGCCCGCCTCCTTCATCGCCGCGAACCACTTGGCGACCTCGCGGATCTCCTCGCCGTTCTGGTCCAGCGCGACGACCTGGGCGCCGCGCCGGTAGCACTCGAACGCGTGCCGGCCGGCACCGCATCCGAGGTCCAGTACGCGGTCGCCCGGGGCGAGCGGGAACCGGGAGAAGTCGACGGTCAGCACGTGGCCCTGCTTTCACGATCGGAGGTGGGGGTGACGCCCGTCGCCGGGCCGAAATCTACGGGGCCGGGGGTCCCTGCGGGGCCGGTGGTGGAGCCGGCGCCGGGGGCGGAGACAGCGCCCGCACCGACCGTGGCGACGGCTGCCGGGGCGGGGGCGGGAGCGTCCGGCGCGACGGCACCCGCCACGGCGGCCTCGCGGGCGGAGGCCGCCACCACGGCGGACGCCTGCGTGTCCGGCGCCGCAGCGTCCGTCAGGGCGATACCCGGCGCGACGTGGCTTCCCCCGCGCGAGCGGAGCCGAGCGTGGGAGTGGGCCATTGCCTCGCGGTAGTGGGCCACCGTGCCCTCGGCGGCACGGGCCCAGGTGAAGCGGTCCAGTACCCGCGCGCGCCCGGCGGAGCCGAGCCGTGCCCCGAGTTCCGGGTCGCCCAGCACCCGACTCAGCGCGGCGGCCAGCGCCCCCGAGTCGCCGGGCGGAACCGCGAGGCAGGTCTCGCCGTCGGGTCCGGCGACCTCCGGGATCGCCCCGCCGGTGGTGGCCACCAGCGGCGTCCCCGTGGCCATCGCCTCGGCGGCGGGCAGGGAGAACCCCTCGTACAGGGAGGGCACGCAGGCGACCTCGGCGGACCGTACGAGGTCGACGAGCTCCGCGTCCGAGATGCCCTTGACGAACTCGACGGCGCGTTCGAGGCCGTAGCGCTCTATGGCCTGAGCGACCGGCCCGTCCTCGGCACGCTTGCCCACGACGACGAGATGCGCGCCGGGGTGCTCGGTGCGCACCTTGGCGAGCGCCTCGACGAGGTGGATGAGCCCCTTGAGGGGCACGTCCGCGCTGGACGTGGTGACGATCCGGCCCGGCACCTGCGGCACGGACGGATCGGGCGAGAAGAGGTCGGTGTCCGCGCCGATGTGCACGACGTGGACACGGTCCCGGGCGACGCCCAGATGGTCGACGATCTCCTGCTGCGAGCTGCCGGAGACGGTGAGCACGGACGGCAGACGGCGCGCGACACGCTTCTGCATGCGCGTGAAGGCGTACCAGCGGCGCACGGACGCGCGGCGTCTGCGCCCCTCGGCGGCGTCGAGCTCCAACTGGCGGTCGACGGTGATGGGGTGGTGGATGGTGGTGACCAGCGGCGCGCCGACGTCGCCCAGCAGCCCGTACCCGAGCGTCTGGTTGTCGTGCACGACGTCGAAGTCCCCGCGCCGGGCGCGCAGATGACGGCGGGCGCGCAGGGAGAAGGTCAGGGGTTCGGGAAAGCCGCCGGTCCACATCGTGCCGACCTCGACCGCGTCGATCCAGTCGCGGAACTCCTCGCGCTTCGGGGTGCGAAAGGGGTCCGGCTGGCGGTACAGGTCGAGGCTGGGCAGTTCCGTGAGGGTGAGGTTGTGGCTCAGCTCGGGGAGGTTCTCGTCCAGCACGGGGTACGGCTGGGATCCGATGACCTCGACCCGGTGGCCGAGGCGGGCCAGTTCGCGCGAGAGGTGCCGTACGTACACGCCCTGACCGCCGCAGAACGGGTTCCCCTTGTACGTGAGGAGCGCGATGCGCAACGGTCCGTCACCGTTGGTGGCCGCGCCCGCTCCGGGGCCCGCCTCCATGGCCTCAGCGGTCACTTACGGCCCCCTTCTCCCTGCACTTTCCCGCGAGATTACGCCGGGACGCTAATCTAGAACAAGTTTCAGACTTGATCGTTCGAGGAGCACTGAATCTACCGGCAGGTAGCGTCTCTGTGAGCAGTGGATCAGGTGATCCGCGCCACGACGGAAGCGTCGGAGCGGATGACATGACGGATGTGTTCTGACCCACGGAAGTGTCTGCCATGCTGTCTCGTCGCTCCTCCAGCTGAACCACGGAACGGGACCCATGCCTGCGGAAGTCAAGGTGGAAGCCAAGTCCGCGCGACCCGCCGCGCAGCCGGCCTCTCCCCCGCTCACCGAGCGGCAGGAGGCACGCCGCCGCCGGATCCTGCACGCGAGCGCGCAGTTGGCCAGCCGGGGCGGCTTCGACGCGGTGCAGATGCGCGAGGTCGCGGAGTCCTCGCAGGTCGCCCTCGGCACGCTGTACCGCTACTTCCCCTCGAAGGTCCATCTGCTGGTCGCCACCATGCAGGACCAGTTGGAGCACATGCACGGCACCCTCCGCAAGAAGCCGCCGGCCGGGGACACGGCGGCGGAGCGGGTGGCGGAGACGCTGATGCGGGCCTTCCGCGCCCTGCAGCGCGAGCCGCACCTCGCGGACGCCATGGTCCGCGCGCTGACCTTCGCGGACCGCAGTGTGAGCCCCGAGGTCGACCAGGTGTCCCGGCAGACCACGGTGATCATCCTGGACGCGATGGGGCTGGACGACCCGAGCCCCGCCCAGCTCTCCGCGGTCCGGGTCATCGAGCACACCTGGCACTCGGCCCTGATCACCTGGCTCTCCGGCCGCGCCTCCATCGCCCAGGTCAAGATCGACATCGAGACGGTGTGCCGCCTGATCGATCTGACGGAGCCGACCGAGCCGACCGAGAAGCCCTAGGCATGCTGTGGGTGCACGAAGGTCGGTGCACGAAGGCACGTGAAAACCTACGAGACGGGTTCCCTTCGCCGGCATGGTCCGGATCAGGTAATGGAGGTCGCCTTCCGGTCCGACTACTACCTTCAGGCCTCTCAGCCCGACCGTCGACGTCGGCCCCGGCGGAAGTTGCTGCCTCTCGCCAAAGTCGGCTACTCCGGTTGAACTCCCTCACTCGCCTCGTAGGCCACTACCAGCATAGAACGCCTACAGCCGAATGAAACCACCCAAAGAGGGACTTTTTTTCGACATCGCGCCCCACCTCAGTCCTCCGGTGGAAACACCGGCTCCCCGCTGCCCAGCAGCGTGATCATGATGGCCTCCACCGGACAGCTCTCCGCCGCCTCCAGGATCTTCTCGTTCGCGTCGGTCTCCGCCTCGGCCGGATGCGACTGCATGGCGGTGTCGAGCCGGAAGGCCTCCGGGGCGCGGTGGACGCACTGGGCGGAGCCGATGCAGACGGAGCGGTCGACCTCGACCCCCCAGCGGTCACCCATCCTCAGGTCTCCCAGCCGGCCGGCAGGTGGATCATCTTGTGCTCAAGGAACTCGCCGTACCCTTCGGGCCCGAACTCCCGCCCCAGCCCCGAGTTCTTGTAGCCGCCGAAGGGGCCGAGCATGTCGAGGCTGAAGGTGTTCACGGAGTACGTGCCGGTACGGACCTGCCGCGCGACGTCGATGCCGTGCGCGACGTCCGCCGTCCAGACGCTGCCGCTCAGCCCGTAGTCGGAGTCGTTGGCGATCTTCACGGCCTCGTCCTCGTCGCCGTACGGGAGAAGGCAGATCACCGGCCCGAAGATCTCCTCCCGAGCGATCCGCATGGAGTTGTCGACGTCTCCGAAGAGGGTCGGCTCGACGTACCAGCCCCGGTCGAGCCCGTGCGGACGGCCACCGCCCGTGAGGATCTTGGCGCCTTCCTCCTGGCCGATGCGGATGTAGTCGAGGTTGCGCTGCTGCTGGCGCCTGGCGACCAGCGGACCGACCTGGGTGGCCGGGTCCAGCGGGTCCCCGACGACCAGCGCGCCCGCCGCCGCGGCGAAGGCGTCCGCGAACTCGTCGTAGCGCGAGCGCGGCAGCAGGATCCGGGTCTGCGCGACGCACGCCTGCCCATTGTTCATCCAGGCCGCCGAGACGATTCCGGGGACGGCGGTGGCGAGGTCCGCGTCCGGCAGGACCACCGCCGCCGACTTCCCGCCCAGCTCCAGCGTCACACGGGTGAGGTTGCGCGAGGCGACCTCCATCACGCGCCGGCCGGCCGCGACCGATCCGGTGAAGGAGACCTTGTCGATGCCGGGGTGTCCGACCAGGTACTCGCTGACCTCGCGATCGGCGGGCAGGATCGACAGGACGCCCTCCGGCAGCCCGGCCTCCTTCGCGATCTCTCCCAGCAGATAGGCGTCCAGCGGCGATTCGGGCGACGGCTTCAGTACGACCGTGCAGCCGGTCAGCAGCGCGGGCGCGAGTTTGGCGGCCGCCACGAACTGCGGCACGTTCCACGGCACCACGGCCGCGACCACGCCCACCGGCTCGCGCCGCACGAGGATCCGCCCGAGGACGCCGTCGCGTGTCTCCTCGTACGTGAAGTTCCGCGCGACCGTGAGCGCCGCGTCCCACACCATCATCGCGCCGAGGGCCTGCGCGAGGACGCTCCAGGAGTACGGGGAGCCGTTCTCGGAGGAGATGACCCGGGCGATCTCCTCGTGCCGTACCGCGATCCCGTCCTTGATCCGGGTGACGACCTCGATCCGCTCGTCGAGGCTCATCCGGGGCCAGGGCCCTTCGTCGAACGCCCGGCGCGCGACCGCGACCGCCCGGTCCACGTCCTCGGTCGACGCGTGCGGGACGCGTCCGATGACCTCCTCGGTGTGCGGCGAGATCACCTCGATGACGTCCTTGCCCAGGGGGTCCGTCAACTCCCCGCCTATGAACAGCTGTCCGTGCTCCACGAGCTCGGTCATGACCGACCGCCTCCCTGGTTTCTGACGCTTCATCAGATATGAGAACTGATACCAGCTCCGGTCGACGGAGTCCACGGGCCGGACCCATGACTCGCGCACCGACTCACGCACCGCCCACAGAACGGTTGGTTTGAGCACCCAATGGAATCGGTTCTAGTTATAGTGGCGAGAACACGGCGATTGGTGGGAACCCATGACGCAGGTGACCGATCACGGCGGGGGCGTACGGTCGATCAGGGTCCCCATCCCGGACAACCCGCTCGGCACGACGCTGGTCCATCTCGTCGACACCGACCGGGGCCCCGTGCTGATCGACACCGGCTGGGACGACCCGGCCTCCTGGGACGCCCTCGCCGCCGGGCTCACCGCCTGCGGCGTCTCCGTCGCCGAGGTGCACGGCGTGGTGATCACGCACCACCACCCCGACCACCACGGTCTGTCGGGCAAGGTGCGGGAGGCCTCCGGGGCATGGATCGCGATGCACGCGCTGGACACCGCGATCGTGCGGCGGACCCGGGAGAACCGGCCCGACCGCTGGTTCTCCTACATGGCGGACAAGCTGGCGTCCTCCGGCGCCCCCGAGGAGCACGTGGCCCAGCTGCGCGCGGCCCGCACGGCCCGGCTCTCCACCGGCCTGCCCGCCTTCGCCCCCGCGCTCCCCGACCGTGAGATCGTCCCCGGCGAGCTCCTCGACCTGGCGGGCCGCCGCCTGCGCGCGATCTGGACCCCGGGCCACACGCCCGGCCACGTCTGCCTCCACCTGGAGGAGACCCACCCGGCCGCTCTCCCCGGCAACGGCCGCCTCTTCTCCGGCGACCACCTGCTCCCGAAGATCACCCCGCACATCGGCCTGTACGAGGATCCCGACGACGCCACGGTCGCCGATCCCCTCGGCGACTATCTGGACGCACTGGAGCGCGTCGGCCGGCTGAACCCGGCCGAGGTGCTCCCGGCCCACCAGCACGCCTTCACCGACGCGCCCGGCCGCGTACGGGAGTTGCTCGCACACCACGAGGACCGGCTCACCGGCCTGCTCGCCCTCCTGTCGGCCCCGCTCACCGCCTGGCAGCTCGCCGAGGGCATGGAGTGGAACCGCCCGTGGGACCAGATCCCCTTCACCTCCCGCAACATCGCGGTGTCGGAGGCCGAGGCCCATGTGCGCCGCCTGGTGAAACTTGGCCGGGCGGAGGCGGTGCCGGGGAGCGATCCGGTGACGTACGTGGCGTTGTAATGCGGTGGAGACGGCGGGGGCCGAGCTGGCAGCGACGGCTCATGGACCCCCTGGAAGCACTTCTCGCCGAGCGCGCCTGCGAGCGTCTCGTCCTCGACTTCGTCCACCGTCTCGACCTCGGTGAACCCGCCTGGAGGGCGACCGGCTCGTCGAGGGTCGTGCGGCCCTGCGCGCGTATGTCGGCGCGCGGGACCTGGCTGGTCTCGACCCGCACCCTGTTCCTGCCCTTCGGCGGCCCCACGCCCCGTCAGCGGCCCTCGGCCGCATAGTCGAGCCCCTCCTCGTACGGCATCCCGAACCCCTCCTCGTACGCCGCGCGGTAGGCGCGGTCGCCGATCTCGGCGCGGATGCGCAGTTCGTGGGAACGGCGGGTGGCGAGGAGGTCGGGCGAGTCCATCTGGGCGCGGCCGGTGAGTTCCCAGACGCGTTCGCCGATGCCGAGGAGACGGGCGGCGCGCAGGCCGTCGCCGGCCGCGACGACCGCGGCGGCCAGGACGTCCAGCGCCATGGCCGCGCCGACGGTGTTGTGCAGCAGGCCGTGCCCGGCGAGCGCGGTGCGGGCGTTGTCGACGGCGGCGCGGACCTCGCCGCGGGCCAGGTCCGTCTGGGCGACGATCCCGTCGGCGAAGGCGCCCGCCCACGACTCCCCGCACTCCACGCTGGCCTCGCGCACCTCCTCGGCCACCGTCCGCGCCCGGTCGTGGTCGCCGCGCAGCAGGTGCGAGAAGGACAGCGCCACCCGGACCTGGAGCTGGGCGGCCCCGAACCCGTCCTGCCTGATGGGCAGTCGGGGCGTGGCGGACAGTACGTCGATCGCCTCTCCGAGCCGTCCGCTCAGCGCCAGCTGGCCCCCGGTGAGATACGCGGCGGCCACCACGGCCACCGGGTCGGCCTGGGTGTCCGCCGCGTCCGTGCAGCGCTCCGCCCAGTCCGCCGCGACCTCCAGGTCGCCCTGGAGCAGCGCCACCGCGCCGCGTGCCCACAGGGCGCGGGTGCGGTCGGGTCCGGGCGGCGGGTCGGCGGCCAGCGCGAGGTCCAGGCAGTGCTGGGCGTCGCGCAGAGACCCGCAGTGCCGCCACAGGAAGCCGAGGTCGGCCGCCATCCCCAGGGCGATCCGGCGGTCGGGGTCGGTGAGCGCGCAGTCCATCGCGGCGCGCAGGTTGGCGTGTTCGGTGAGGGTGCGTTCGCACCAGGCGACCTGCCGTCCGGTGTTCCACTCGGTCCACCCCTGGCGGACCAGCCGCCGGAAGTGGTCGCGGTGGCGCAGCCGTACGGCGTGTTCCTCGCCGAGGGCGCGCAACCAGTCGGCGCCGAACTCCCGGACGGTGTCGAGGAGTCGGAAGCGGGCCGGGTCGGTGCGGTGGCGCTGCACGATGGACTGCTCGACGAGCCGGGCCAGCAGTGCGGCGATCCGTCCGGCGGGCAGCGGGCCGCCCGCGCAGACCTCCTCGGCGGCGCCCAGACAGAAGCCGCCCGCGAACACCGAGAGCCGGGCCCACAGCAGCCGCTCCAGCGGTGCGCACAGTTCGTGGCTCCAGCCGATCGCCGTGCGCAGTGTCTGGTGGCGTGGCGGTCCGGCGCCGTCACGCGGGGCGCTGAGCAGGTCGAGCCGGGACGGCAGGCGTTCGCCGAGCTTGCCGTGGAGCTGGGCCAGGGACAGCTCGCAGAGGCGGGCGGCGGCGAGTTCGAGGGCGAGCGGGATGCCGTCGAGGCGGCGGCAGACGGCCTCCACGGTGGGGCGGTTGGTGTCGTCGAGGGTGAACCCGGTGAGGGCGGCGCGGTCGGCGAACAGGGTGACCGCGTCATCGGTGACCGGCAGCGGGTCCAGGGGCAGTACGAGTTCGCCGGGCAGTCCGAGCGGTTCGCGGCTGGTGACGAGGACACGCAGGCCGGGGAGGGCGGGCAGCAGGGTCTCGACGAGTACGGCGCAGTCCGCGAGGACGTGTTCGCAGGAGTCGAGCACGAGCAACAGCCGTTTGCCGTCGGCCCATTCGGCCACCACCTCGGTGACGGGGCCGGTGGACTGGTCGGTGAGCCGCAGCGCCTCCACGACGGCGAGGCCGACCAGGCCCGCGGTGTGCAGGGGGGAGAGTTCCACCAGCCAGACGCCGTCGGGGTAGGCCTCCTGGACCCGGCCCAGGGCGCGCAGGGCGAGCCGGGTCTTGCCGACCCCGCCGACGCCGACGACGCTCAGGAGCCGGTGTATGCCCACCGAGGGGCCCAACTCCGTCTCCAGCCAGTGGAGTTCCTCTCGCCGTCCGACGAAGCTGTGCGTCTCGGGCGGGAGATTGCCGGGGCCGCCGCCGGTCGGATGCGTCGGCTCGGTCGTTTCGTCGGACACAGCGACCAGTCTGGACGGATCATGACCGGCTCCGGCGACTGTCCGGGAACTCGGACAGAAAGGCGTCGGCATGACGACAGTTCCGGGCACCTTTCGACGAGATGCGATCAACTCCCTGTTGGTGAGCATGCGACGGTCTCCGTTCGGAGATCGTCGGGTGATGGGCACGAGGGAGCAGGGGCAGCGAGATCGACGAGAACGCCACCACGACCAAGGACATCAAGAACAGTGGGATCGGCCGGAGCGGCGGGAACACCGGATGCTGCTCGCGCCGCTCGTCATCTGTCTGCTGATCGCCGTCCCGGATCTGCTCTTCGACCGGGTACCGCCGCTCATCACCCTGCTGCTCATCGGCCCGCTGCTGGCCTGCGCCCGGCTCGGCGTCCGGCACACCGTGCTGGTGTGCTGCTGGTCGGCGGTCCTGGGCCTGGCCATGGGGATCGGCGACGACGCGGTGCCGAGCGCCGGCTTCGGCGTCCGCTGGGGCGGACTCCTCGTCGGCTGCGCGCTCACCGTGTACGCGGCCCGGCAGCGCGACCGCCTCCACGACCGGCTGGCGCGGGCCCGCGAGGTGGCCCGGGTCACCCAGACGGCGGTCCTGCGGCCCATCTCCCGTACCTTCGACGGCACCCGGGTCTGTACCCGGTACCACAGCGTCTCGCACGAATCGGCCGTCGGCGGCGACCTGTACGACGTCGCGGTGACGCCGTACGGCCTGCGGGTCCTCGTCGGCGACGTACGCGGCCACGGCGTCGAGGGGCTGCGGCTGGCCGCCGACACCATCACGGCCTTCCGTGAACTCGCCCACGCCGCACCCGACCTGACGACCCTCACCGCCGAACTCGACGCCCTTCTCACGCCCGGACTGGGCCCCGAGGACTTCGTCACCGCGGTGCTCGCCGAGTTCGCGCCCGGCGAGGTGCGGCTCGTCAACTGCGGGCATCCGCCCCCGCTGCACTCCGGCCACCGCATCGAACTCCTCGAACCTCTCGTCCCCACCCCGCCGTTGGGCCTCGGTCCCGATCCGCGCCAGTACCGCGTACGGCTCCAGCCCGGCGACCGGCTGCTCCTCTACACCGACGGCCTCACCGAGGCCCGTGACGCGCAGGGCGCCCCCTTCCCCCTCCTCGGCGAGGCGGCGCTCGCCCTGCGCGAGGCGCTCCCCGACGACGCCCTGCGAGCCCTGCACGCCCGCCTGCTCGCCCACACCGGCACCGCTCTCGCCGACGATCTCGCCCTGGTCCTGTGCCAGCCCATGGAGACAACGGTTCCGGCACCGGTGTTGTGACCGATGAATCCGCGACGCGACGGGAGTCGTAGACACCGAAGCAGCACCCCCCCAGAAAGGCGAACCGATGCCGAACCCGAACCCGTTGCCGAACCCGAATCCGGACACGAACCCGAACCCGAACCCGAAGCCGGCGAGCGGCCTGCACGACCTCCTGAAGGCGTACGTCGACGAGGGCAAGGTGCCGGGAGCCGTGGGCCTGGTGGCCCGCGGCGACACGGTCGAGGTCCGGGCCGTCGGCACCGTCGACGTCGAGGGCAGCGCCCCGATGGCCAGGGACTCGATCTTCCGTATCGCCTCGATCAGCAAGCCGATCACCGCGGCGGCGGTGATGATGCTGATCGACGACGGCGAGATCGCGTCGGACGATCCGGTCGACACCTGGCTCCCGGAGCTGGCGAAGCCGATGGTCGTACGGACCCCGTCGAGTCCGGTCGAGGACGTGGTCCCGGCCGCCCGTCCCCTCACCGTCGCCGACCTGCTCTCCTCCCGGGCGGGCTGGGGCTTCCCGTCCGACTTCACGCTGCCTCAGGTCCAGGCGCTGTTCGAGGTCCAGAAGGACGGCCGCGAACCGCAGGGCTTCCCGGCGCCGGACGCGTGGCTGGCGGGCCTGTCCCGGATCCCGTTGCTGTACCAGCCGGGCGAGGCCTGGCTGTACGGCACCTGCTCCGACCTCCAGGGTGTGCTGGTCTCCCGGGTCACGGGCCGTTCCCTGCCGGAGTTCCTGGCCGAGCGGATCTTCGAGCCGCTCGGCATGACCGACACGGCGTTCGAGGTACCGGCCGCCAAGCGCGACCGCTTCACCAGCTCCTACCGCATCGCGCCCGACGGCCGTGGTCTCGAACTGGCCGACGCGCCCGACGGTCAGTGGAGCAGCGTGCCGCCGTTCCCCTCCGGCGGGGGTGGACTCGTCTCGACCGCCGACGACTGGCTGGCCTTCGCCCGGCTGCTCCTCGCGGGCGGCACCACGGCCGAGGGCCGCCGGCTCCTCTCCCGCGCCTCGGTACGGCAGATGACCACCAACCACCTCACCCGGCCGCAGCGCGAGATCGGCGCCCTCTTCATGGAGGGCCAGGGCTGGGGCTACGGCGCCCAGGTCGACATCGCGCCCACCGACCCCTGGAACGTCCCGGGCCGCTACGGATGGACCGGCGGCACCGGCACCACCGGCCACCTCGTCCCCGCTACCGGCACCGTCACCCTGCTCCTCACGCAGGTGGCCATGCAGAATCCGACGCCGACCCCGCTGATGCGGGACTTCTGGCGCCGCACCGCTCAGTGAAGCAACGCCCGGATCAACTCCTCCGCATCACCGAGGAGTCGGACCTCACATGCGCTCATGGTCGGATTGGCGGCCCGCCGCACCCGCGCCTGCGCAAGCCCCTCCTGCGTCACCCGGTCCGTGTTCCCGTCGAGCATCGCGACCAGCGTCTCGCGGGCCACCTCCGCGTAGGCCTCACCGCCGACGGCGACCTGCGCGAGGATCACGGCGGACATGCCCCAGTCCAGGCCGGGCGGCCCGTCCTCGGCGTTGGACCAGTCGATGACCTTCGGGCCGTCCGGGGTGAGCATCACGTTGTCCGGGTGCAGGTCCAGGTGCAGTACGCGGATGCCGGCGTCACCGGAACTGCGACCGGGCACGGCGTGCAGCGCGCGCAGCAGCCCGGCGAGCACGCCACCACCCTCCCGCGCGCCGATCTCCCCCGACTCGAACGCCGCCAGCATGGTCGGCCCCGTCAGCCGTTCCATCACCATCTCGGTCCGGCCGGCCGCCCGCACGGCCGGCACCGGATACCCGTGCCCCCGCACGTACTCCATCACCGCCGTCTCGGCCGCCGCGTCCCCCCACCCGTCCCGGTCCCGCCGCACCACCCAGCCCGGCTCCCCCTCCACCTCGAAAACATCCGCCGCCCGCCCCGAACCGACCAGCCTCCCCGTCCGCATGCCGCCGAACCTATCCGGGTACCGCCGCCATCCGCTCCTACCGGGCGAGTACTTGGCGTGCGAGGCGGGCTCGGGACGAGGCCAGCTCGGCGTCGATCGCGTGCCGTCGCTCGTCGTCCGCGACCACCGTGGCGGCCACGGCGGGCCTGGCGAGCAGGCAGGCCCGGCGCAGGTGGGTCGGCGGGTGGGTCGAGTCGACGCTGTGTCCGCGCAGGACTCCGGCGCGGCGCTGACGCTCGTACTCGTGCTCGGGGATCGAGTCCACGTGAGCGGCCAACTGGTCCCACAGATCACGCCACGGCTCGCGACCCTCCGCGTCCTGGGCCCGGATCACCTGGCCTGCGTTGGACATGCGGAGCAGCAGGGTCTCGGCCGAGTCGGTCACGAGGAGGCGGTCCATGAGTGCCACGGCGGCTTCGCTGGAACCGGCCCGGGCCGCGGCGGCGTCGGCCAGGTACTCGGCGCGCTGCTTCGCGCGCATCGTCAGCTGGTCGAGCAGCATCAGCAGGCCCTGGGCGGCTCCGTAGGGCATCAGATAGAGCACGTTGAGCGCCATCTCGGGGACGGTGGGGTGAGAGATCGGGCGCATCAGATAGCGCCATGTGGCGAGGGACTGGAGCGCGTTGGCGATGACCAGTCCGTGCCGGGTGTCCCCGTTGGCGTAGTGACCGAGTTCGTGTCCGAGCAGCGCGATCCGCTGTTGCGGGGTGGTGATCTCCCAGAGCCCGAACCCGATGGTCAACAGGCGGCGCCGGCGCACCCCGTAGGTGGTCACGCTCGCGTTGACGTCGGTCGTCAGGGCGATGGCGTGGACCCCGGACGTACCGACGACGGAGGCGATCTCGTCGACCAGGGCGAACAACTGGGGCGCCTCGGCCCGGTGCAGCACGGGCGCGTCGTCCGGCAGCCGTCCGAAGCGGGGCCGAAGGAGCCAGGCCAGCAGCAGAAGGATCACGCCGACCACCGGCAGAGCGGTGCCCCAGCCGAGTATCACCAGCAGGACCCCCGTGCCGAGCAGGGCGATCGTGGCACCGTGGATGGCCAGCGCGACGGCGTACGCCAGGACAGCGGCCGTATCGCGACGCGGACGGGGCGCGCCGTCGGCCGACACCTCGGCCAGCAGCGTCTCCCCGTGCTGCCTGGCCAGCGACCGCCGCAGCCCCTCCAGCCGCCCCGGTCTCTCTTCCGGCTCGCCGGGATCCACATTCCATCCGCAGGCCGCACACCACGCCGTGAACCGCGGGTCGGTGCGAACCTCAGTGCTGCATTCCGGGCACGGCTGCACCCTCTCGTCCACAGTGCCGCGCATCTTCGTGTCCCCCCTGGACTCCAGGTCCCCCCAAGGACCGGCGAATGTCGACGTGTTCGAACAGAGCACATCGAGAGCGCAGCATAGGCCCGCGAGCGGGTGCCCACAGCCACTCCTCAGACGATTCCTACGGGCCGGTACAGTAAGCAGGTCGTCATCACACCCGTACGCGGAGAAGCCGGTGCAATTCCGGCGCTGACCCGCAACCGTGAGCCACCCACAGGCGTGGCGAGCCGGATCGCCTCGTCCGGGACGTGACCGGCTCGTGCCACCGGCAGCCTGCCGGTGGCCGGCACCGTCGAGGGATACGGGGCCGGAGCCGCTCGGGGCCAAGCCTGCGCCCGGTGCTGCCCGGCTTCCGCAGGGAGAGTCATGATTGTTCGCCGCAGCGCCGCGGTACTGGCCGCCACCGTAGTGATCGGTACGGCCCTGGCCCCGGCCGCCGTGGCCGAGGGCGCCTCGCCTTCGCCCGCCCCGGCGATACCCTCCGGCCTCTACGGCACCTCCGACCCCACCTACGACGGTGTCTGGCGGCAGTCCCTCGCGCTGCTCGCCCAGCACACCGTCGGTGTGAAGCCCGCGGCCAAGGCCGTCGACTGGCTGGCCGGGCAGCAGTGCGCGAACGGGGCGTTCGCGGCGTACCGCGCCGACGCGTCGGCGAAGTGCGACGCCAAGACGATGGCCGACACCAACAGCACCTCGGCGGCCGTCCAGGCCCTCGCCGCGCTCGGCGGCCACGGCGGCGAGACGGGCAAGGCCGTCGCCTGGCTGAAGTCCGTGCAGAACAAGGACGGCGGCTGGGGCTACACGGCGGGCGGCGCGAGCGACGCGAACTCCACGTCCGTGGTGATCGGGGCGCTGGCGGCGGTGGGCATCAAGCCGGCGGACGTCTCCAAGGACGGCAAGTCGCCGTACGACGCCCTCGTGAAGCTGTCGATCCCGTGCGGCGGGGCCGACGGGGGCGCGTTCGCCTACCAGCCGGACAAGAAGGGCAAGCTCGCGGCCAACGCGGACGCGACGGCGGCGGCCGTGGTCGGGGCCCTGGGCAAGGGTCTCGCCGGTGAGCCCCTGAAGCCCGTGGCCGACCCCCTCTCCTGCGGGACCGCCGACAGCCCCGAGAAGGCGGCCCAGAACGGTGCCGCGTACCTCGTCAAGGCGCTCGCCAAGGACCAGCACCTCACGTCGGTGATGCCCGGCGCCAAGAACCAGCCCGACTACGGCAACACGGCGGACGCGGTCGTCGCGCTCGCGACCGCCGGGCACGGCGACAAGGCGGCCGGCACGATGCGCTGGCTGGAGACCCACTCCGCGCAGTGGGCCGAGCAGTCCGGACCCGCCGCGTACGCGCAGCTCGTCCTCGCCGCCGACGCGGCGACGTTCGACCCGCGCGACTTCGGCGGCCAGGACCTCGTCAAGCAGCTCGACGCCACCGGCCCCGCGCCCGCGTCCCTCCCGGCCGAGCCCACGGTCTCCGCGTCCGCCGCGGAAACCGCGAAGAAGAAGGACGACGGCGGCGTCAGCGTCTGGTGGATCATCGGCGTCGGTCTCGTCGGCGGCATCGGCATCGGCTTCCTGATCAGCGCCCGCAACAAGAAGCAGCAGCCGTGAGCCGCCGTCGGACGTGCGCGCTGGTCCTGTCCCTGCTCCTGCTCGTACTCGGCGGCGCGGGACAGGCCCGAGCCGTCGGCTACCGCTACTGGTCGTTCTGGGACCTGACCGGCGGGAAGTGGACGTACGCGACGCAGGGCCCGTCGACCGCGCGACCGTCCGACGGCGACGTACAGGGCTTCCGTTTCGCGGTGAGCGCGGACTCGCAGGACGCCTCCAAGCCGCGCGGCCACGCCGACTTCGCGTCCATCTGCGCGAAGACGCCCGCCCAGGCGGGCCACAAGCGGGTGGCGCTCGTCATCGACTCCGGCACGACCGCGGACGCCCCGGGCGGCGAGACGCCGCCCGCACCGCGGACGGTCTGCGCCCGCGTCCCCGCCGACGCGACCACGGCCGAGGCCCTCGCGACGGTCGCCAAGCCCCTCCGCTACGACACCAACGCCCTCCTGTGCGCCATCGCTGGCTACCCGGGCAAGGGCTGCGGCGACCAGGTCACGACGTCACGCACCACGCCTTCCGCCACCGCGCAAGCCGGCGCCGGCACCGATGCCAAGGCCAACACCGACGCCAAGTCCGAGCCGGACCGGCACGGCCCGTCGCTCGGCCTGCTCGCGGGAGTCGTCGCGGTCGCCGCGCTCGGCGGAGCAGCGGTCTGGCAGACCCGCCGCCGCCGGCCCTGAGTACGGCGACCGACGATGACACGCGCGCCGAAGGCACACCGTTCCAACGCCCTCCCCCCAGGAGCCTGGTGGATCTGGGCCCTGGGCCTGGGAACCGCCGCCTCCCGCACCACCAACCCCCTCCTGCTCGCCCTCCTCATAGCCGTGGCCGGCTATGTGGTGGCCGCCCGCCGGACCGACGCCCCCTGGGCCCGCTCCTACACCGCGTTCGTCAAACTCGGCATCGCCGTCCTCGGCATCCGGCTGGCGTTCGCCGTCTTCCTCGGCTCCCCCATCCCCGGCACCCATCTCCTCGTCACCCTCCCCGAACTCCCCCTCCCCCACTGGGCCCAGGGCATCCGCGTCGGCGGCCGGGTCACCGCCGAGGGCCTGCTCTTCGCGCTGTACGACGGCCTGAAACTGGCCGCGCTCCTCATCTGCGTCGGCGCCGCGAACGCCCTCGCGAACCCGGCACGGCTGCTGAAGTCGCTCCCGGGCGCCCTGTACGAGGCGGGCGTCGCGGTGGTCGTCGCGCTCACCTTCGCGCCGAACCTGATCGCGGACGTCCAACGGCTGCGCGCCGCCCGCCGTCTGCGTGGCCGCCCCGACCGTGGCCTGCGTGGCCTGCTGCACGTCGGACTCCCGGTCCTGGAGGGCGCGTTGGAGCGTTCGGTCGCCCTCGCGGCGGCGATGGACGCCCGCGGCTACGGCCGCACCGCCGAGGTACCGCCCGCCGTCCGCCGTACGACCACCGCCTTGACGCTGGGCGGTCTGCTCGGCGTCTGCGCGGGGACGTACGGAGTGCTGACCGCCGAGGGCGGCACCTACGGCCTGCCCGTGCTGCTCGCCGGAGTGGCCGCGGCGCTCGGCGGGCTGTGGCTGGGCGGGCGCCGCTCGGTCCGCACGCGCTACCGCCCGGACGTGTGGGGCGTACGGGCCTGGCTGGTGACGGGCTCCGGAGTCGCGGTCGCCGCCGGACTGATCGTCTCCGCCGCGTACGACGCCTCGGCCCTGAGCCCCGGTGTCCTCCCGCTGACCGCCCCCGCCCTGCCCCTCTGGCCCGCGGCGGCGATCCTGCTCGGCCTGCTCCCCGCCTTCGTGGCCCCGACACCCCACGCGCGGGAATCCTCCACCCCCAAGGACCCCTCATGATCCGCTTCGAGGATGTCTCCGTGACGTACGACGGAGCTGTCGAACCCACCGTCCAGGGCGTGGACTTCGAGGTCCCGGAGGGTGAACTCGTCCTGCTGGTGGGGCCCTCCGGTGTCGGCAAGTCGACCGTGCTCGGCGCGGTCTCCGGTCTCGTGCCGCACTTCACGGGCGGCACCCTGCGCGGCCGGGTCACGGTCGCCGGACGGGACACCCGCACCCACAAGCCACGCGAACTCGCGGACGTGGTCGGCACGGTGGGCCAGGACCCGCTGTCCCACTTCGTGACGGACACGGTCGAGGACGAACTCGCCTACGGGATGGAGTCCTTGGGCCTCGCGCCGGCCGTGATGCGCCGCCGCGTCGAGGAGACCCTGGACCTGCTGGGCCTGGCGGACCTCCGCGACCGCCCGATCGCCACGCTCTCCGGCGGCCAGCAGCAGCGCGTCGCCATCGGCTCGGTCCTGACCCCCCACCCGCGCGTCCTGGTCCTCGACGAGCCCACCTCGGCCCTGGACCCGGCCGCCGCCGAGGAGGTCCTCGCCGTCCTGCAACGCCTCGTCCACGACCTCGGCACGACCGTCCTCATGGCCGAACACCGCCTCGAACGGGTCATCCAGTACGCCGACCAGGTCGCCCTGCTCCCGTCCCCGGGCGCCGCGCCGGTGCTCGGCACCCCGTCCGAGATCATGGCCGTCTCCCCGGTGTACCCGCCGGTGGTGGACCTGGGCCGGCTGGCCGACTGGTCCCCGCTCCCCCTCACGGTGCGCGACGCACGGCGCAGGGCGGGGTCCCTGCGGGAGCGGCTCACGGAACTCGTCCCCGAGCCAAGGACCCCGCGGCCGACAACCCGGCAACCGAGGACCCCGCGGCCGACAGCCCCGCGGGCGACGGTTCCCCGGGCGACGGCCCCGGCCTCGATCGAAGCCCTCGCCGTCCGCCACGGCCGCGTCGAGGCGCTCCGGCGCGTCGACCTCACCACCGCCCCCGGCGAGATCATCGCGCTGATGGGCCGCAACGGGGCCGGGAAGTCCACCCTGCTCGGCACGCTGGTCGGCCTGGTCCAACCGGCGGCCGGTTCGGTCCTGGTCGGGGGCGCGGTCCCGCACCGGACGGCACCACGGGACCTCGTACGCCGGGTGGGTCTCGTACCGCAGGAACCGCGCGACCTGCTGTACGCCGACACGGTCGCCGCCGAGTGCGCGGCGGCCGACGGGGACGCGGGGGCCGAGCCCGGTACCTGCCGGGCCCTGGTGTCCGAGCTGCTGCCGGGCATCGGGGACGACACCCACCCCCGTGACCTGTCGGAGGGGCAGCGGCTGGCGCTCGCGCTGGCCGTCGTCCTGACGGCCCGCCCCCCGCTCCTGCTCCTCGACGAACCGACCCGCGGCCTGGACTACGCGGCGAAGGCCCGTCTGGTCACGGTCCTGCGCGGCCTGGCCGCCGAGGGTCACGCGATCGTCCTGGCCACCCACGACGTGGAACTCGCCGCCGAGCTCGCGCACCGTGTCGTCGTCCTCGCGGACGGCGAGATCGTCGCCGACGGCCCCACGGCCGAGGTGGTCGTCGCCTCCCCGTCCTTCGCCCCCCAGGTCGCGAAGGTGCTCGCGCCGCAGCCGTGGCTCACGGTCACCCAGGTCAGGGAGGCCCTCGCATGACGACACCGGAGGTCCGGACCAGAGCCGTCCGCCTCGGACCTCGCTCCCTCGCCGCGCTCTGCCTCGTGAGCGCCGTCGGGGTCGCCGGGTTCGGCTGGCCGCTCTTCGCCGATCCCACCTCGCAGGTCGCCGCGCACGCGCAGGACGCGCCCTGGCTGTTCGCGGGGCTGCTGGTGCTGCTCGTCGCCGTCGTCACGGCGACGATCTCCGAGTCCGGGCTCGGCCCGAAGGCGGTGGCCATGCTCGGGGTGCTGGCCGCGACCGGCGCCGCGCTGCGGCCGATCGGCGCCGGGACGGCCGGGATCGAGCCGATGTTCTTCCTGATGGTGCTGAGCGGCCGGGTGCTCGGACCGGGGTTCGGGTTCGTGCTCGGGTCCGTGACCATGTTCTCCTCCGCGCTGCTCACGGGCGGGGTGGGTCCGTGGCTGCCGTTCCAGATGCTCGCGATGGGCTGGTTCACGATGGGCGCCGGGCTGCTGCCGGGCCCCGACCGGCTGCGCGGGCGCGGGGAACTCGCCCTGCTCGCGGCGTACGGGTTCTGCGCCGCGTTCGCGTACGGCACGGTCATGAACCTGGCCGGCTGGCCCTTCATGGGCGCGCTGGCCTCGAACGTCGCCTTCGACCCGCATGCCGACGTGACCGCCAACCTGGCCCGTTTCCTCGCCTACTGCCTGGCCACCTCCCTCGGCTGGGACCTGGGCCGGGCCGTCGTCACCGTCGCCCTGACCCTCGCGCTCGGCGCGACCCTCCTCAAGGCGCTGCGCCGGGCGACGCGGCGGGCCGCCTTTGAGACCCCGGTCACCTTCGAACCCCGGTGACGTGCGGCCCAGGTCACACCACCCGGACGCGCCTCGTAGTCACCCGCACACCGTCCGCCAGCCGCGGGGTGAAGCACCCCATAGGACCCACGTCACATACGACGCGCGCTAGTAGCGCCAAAGGCGTGGCATGCACGCGTCGTCAACCCCTCTGACCTGGGGTTTGAGACCCAGGTCACACGAGGGACGTTTCCCTCGGATGCGACCACCACTAGTAAAAGGGGTCATTGCGGACACCCCCCTGAGCCTGTTTCTCTGAAGCAGTCGCAAGGCGCCACGAACCCACCCGGGTCGCGGCGCCGATGTACGCCCCCACCACACGTCGTGTGGTCACGGCGCACCGCGACCGCCCTGTTTCCGAAGAGAGGTTCTCCGCGTGTCCGTCTCCTTCATCCGCAACATCGCCGCTTCCCCGAAGAAGGTCCTCACCACTGCCGCCGTGGCTGCCGCCGCCACCGGCATGGTCCTCGCCGCGAGCCCCGCTCAGGCCGCCACCGGCCAGGCCTCCTCCGCCCAGGCGATCGCGCACCAGATGATCCCGGACGCCGCGCAGTTCACCGCCTTCAGCAAGATCGTCGAGCACGAGAGCGGCTGGAACCCCAGCGCCACGAACGCCTCCTCCGGCGCCTACGGCCTGGTCCAGGCCCTGCCCGGCTCGAAGATGTCGGCCGCCGGTGGAGACTGGAAGTCGAACCCGGCCACCCAGATCAAGTGGGGTCTCGACTACATGAACTCCCGCTACGGCAGCCCGGTCGCCGCGTGGAACTTCTGGCAGGCCCACAACTGGTACTGAGCGGCCCACCGGTGACCACCGGCGCCCCACGGCACCCGCAGACGCGAAGGCGGCGGCCCCCCGATCCCCGGGGCCGCCGCCTTCGCCATGCCCACCGAACATCGAACGAATCGGCCTACTCGATCTGCTCGGCCTACTCGATCTGCTCGGTCTGCTCGTAGAAGTGCTGCCGCCTGCCGACGAGCCGCTCGTACATCTTCCGCTGCTCGGCGATGTCGTCCTTGTTCTTCTCCAGCTCGTCGAGCCACTCCCGCCTGATCTGGTCCAGGAACGCGCGCCAGTCCCCGCTTCCCTGGGCCTTCCCCAGCTCCCGCAGCTCCACCAGGCGCTCGTTCCGTTTCAGCCCGCCGCTGCCGACCTTGTCCCCCTTGTGACCGTGCAGGACCGACTCGGGGTTGGCCGTGGCCTCGGTGGACCGGGCGTTGTGCACATAACCGACCGGGCTCTCGGCATGGGGCTTGATCGTCTCGATGCCGACCAGCAGGGAGCCGTCCTTGGCGACGGTGGGCGGGGTGAGAATCAGCAGCATGTGGCCGTACGAGCCGTTCGGCAGGACCACGTCGCCGTTCCAGTCCCGCGAGCCGAACCCGCCGCCGGAGATGTCCATGCCCATGAGCTGCGGACGCTCGGGCCCGACATGGGGCACGGCCGGCGTCAGATAGTTCGTGATGGACGCGCCGATGCCGCCCTTCTCCTGGAACGTGCCCGGCTCGCCCCCCTTCTTGTTCTTCTCGATGGCGGTGCGGTGCGTGGCGAAATCGCGCTTGTCGACGAACCCCGCGCGTCGGCCCTGGTCCGTGACGCCCAGGAAGTCCGTCAACGACTGGGGCGACTCGCCCGCGCGCAGGGCAGGGATGCGGATGTTGACGCGGCCGCCGTGGGCGAGCGCCCGCACGACGTCACCCTCGCGGTAGTCGACATGCGCGGCCACACCCTCCCCCGGGTCGTAGGTCTTCAGCCCGTGCTGCAGCAGGAGCAGGACGGAGGTGAAGACGTCACGGGCCTTCGCGTCCTTCGCCGCGTGCTTCACCGTCTCGGGCCTGTCCGCGTCGGGGTGGCGGCGTTCGGGCGGGAGTCCGGCCGGGTGCAGGGTGTCGACGGCGGTCTGCCGTATCTGCTCGTCCCGCTCGGCCCGCAGGGGCTGCTTCTCCTCGTCCGGGACTCCGGGAGCCTTGGTGGTCATGAAACGGCCGAGGGTGTAGTCCGGGGCGATCGGGGTGGGCGCGCCCGCCGCGCGCGTGCCCGGCGCGTTCTGCTGGAAGGCCAGGGTCGCGGCGAGGATGCGTTTGCCCGGAAGGTTCCGCAGCCAGTCCTTGTGGTCGCCCTTGATGTAGTCCTCGGACTCCTTGAAGGTGCCGATACCCACCTTCGCGAGCCACTGGGGGTTCAGCTGAGAGAGCGTCCTGATGTCCTCCAGGTCCTGGGCGCCGAACAGCTCGCCGCTGATCACCCGCCGTTCCAGGGTGCGCTTCAGGCGCGCGGGCCCGTCCGGCATCCAGTGTTCCGGCCACCACGTGCCCGGCGCCAGGGGGTTCACCTTCATCTTCGCCACGACGACATGGCCCTCGATCGACCGGCTCAGCCGTGTGATCACGGCCGCGCCCTGGTCCTCCCTGCCGGACTCCTCGGCGGCCGGAGGCGCGCCCGTGCTCGACTCCCCCACCCTCTGCACGGTCACGGACGACGCCGCCCGGTTGCCGGCCGTGCGCTGGATCGCCGCCATCTCGGCGGGCGTCCTGGGCGTGGCGTCCGACCCGGTCCGGGCCTGGTGGGGGCCCGGGGAGGCTGGGCGTGGCAGGGGCGCGGTACGTGCAGGTGATCCCGCCCGTGAGCGCCCGCCCTCGCCGTACTGCCGCCTGTCCATACGCCTCTCCACCCACCTCTTCATCCACCGGGCTCCCGCCGTACGCCTGAGCGCCCGCTTCCGTTGTCCCCAGAGGTATAAGGAGTCATGGTGACTCCGGGGCGCACCCGGACGGAAGGACACAAGGGGCAGCACGCGGGACCTCACGGGCACGGTTGCCCCGGGGCGCGGCGCACCGGACGGACACGCGGGGCGCCCTGGTGTCCGGGAGTCCTCCGCGTCCGTGGTGGACTTGAGCACACCGTGCCCGTCACTCCCACCGGAGCCCCCGTGAGCGAACAGAGCGCAGAGGGCGCGGAGGGCGCGGAGAACACCGGGCCGCCGCCCGCCGACCCCGAGGCGCGCGGGGTGCGTCTGGTGGTGGTGCTGCTGTCGCTGACCGTGGTCAGCGGGCTGATCGACGCGGTGAGCTATCTCGGACTCGGGCACGTCTTCACGGCGAACATGACCGGCAACGTGGTGGTGCTCGGCTTCGCCGCGGCCGGCGCCCCCGGCTTCTCCGTCCCGCACACCTCGACCTCGCTGGCCTTCTTCCTGGCGGGCGCCGCGGCCGGAGGCCGGATCTCGGTGCGGTACGGCGGCGGCTCACGCCGGACCTGGGCGCGGGTCACGCTCACCGCGGAGGCGGTGTTCGTGGGCGCGTCCGCGGTGGTCGCCTTCGCCGCGCCGGGCGCCACCGCGACCGTCTACGCCCTGATCGCCCTCACGGCCTTCGCCATGGGCCTGCGCAACGCGACGGTCCGCAAACTCGGTGTGCCGGACCTCACGACCACCGTCCTGACGATGACCCTGACCGGCCTCGCCTCCGAGTCCCGGGCCGGCGACGGCACGGGCCACCGCTCCCCCCGCCGCACTGCGTCCGTCCTCGCCATGCTGGCGGGCGCGACGCTCGGCGCATGGCTGGTGATCCACCACGGCCTGGGCATCCCTCTGCTGCTCTCGGCAGTACTGGCGGGGGTATTGGCGGTCGCGACTTCGGGGCAGGAGTGACAACGGCCTCGAAGGCCGGCTCGCCCGAAGACCACCATGACGGTTGCTGATGGCGTTGTAGCCATGCTCGGTCAGGTTGACGTGGTCGCCGGAGCCGAAGTCGGATTACGAGGCCGAACCGGCCGTAGCCGACAGTCCGATCCGGACGTGCGGGGTTCGCCGGCTGTGTGAGATGCCTCTCCCCCCGTCGTCGTGGCACTGGCCGCCTGGGGAGGTGGACCATGTGGTGATGACCACCTCGCCCCGGCCGCCGCACGTCGGTGGCCGACCGGATCCGATAGACGGGACTACCGCGCTCGGTGGAGAGTCCACTCCCGCCCGCGGGTACCTGCTGGACAACGCACGCGCCGAGGCGGGCGAGCGATTCGTCTGGCTGGCCGAGCTGTTCGACGATGTGACGCGCGGGCACTTCGATCGACTGGGGGTCAGGGCCGGCTCGCGCTGCTGGGAAGTGGGCGCCGGTGGCCCCAGTATCCCGGAGGCACTCGCGGCGGCCGTCGGTCCGACCGGGCACG
This sequence comes from Streptomyces sp. NPDC111507, assembly GCF_055638955.1. Lineage (NCBI taxonomy): Bacteria > Bacillati > Actinomycetota > Actinomycetes > Kitasatosporales > Streptomycetaceae > Streptomyces > Streptomyces sp. NPDC111507. The sequence goes on from NZ_JBVKBU010000001.1 coordinate 757,582, forward strand.
TGCTGGTCACGGACATCGACCCGTCGTGGCTGAAGACAGGAGACGGGTACGAGGTGCGCCGGCACGACGTCGCCGCTGATCCGCCCCCGGAGCCGGGGACGTTCGATCTGGTGCACGCCCGGCTCGTGCTGATCCATGTACCCGACCGGGCCCGGGCGTTGGCCACGATGGTGGCAGCGCTACGGCCCGGCGGCTGGCTGCTGGTCGAGGACGCCGATACCGCTCTGCAGCCACTGGCCTGCCTGGACGACAGCGGCCCTACGCAGCGGCGGGCCAACCAGCTGCGCGACGCGGTCCGGGAGTTGCTGACGCGCCGCGGCGCGGACCTGCGCTACGGCCGGACACTGCCGCGGGCATTGCGGGAGGCCGGCTTGGTAGATGTCGCCGCGGGGGGCGCATTCCCGGTCGGCGGGCCGGCCTGCGACCGGCTGGAGGCGGCGACCATCCGGCACGTGCGCGGCGAACTGCTCACGGCCGGCCTGGCCGACGACGCCGAGATCGACGCGCACCTGGCCGCCATCGACGCCGGCGAACTCGACCTGACACTCGCGCCGCTGATCTCGGCCTGGGGACGCCGTCCAGCCGAGCACCCGCAGGCACTCGGTTAGGCGCAGATCCAGGCGTTGTCCGATCTGCCCACAGCGCTGTTCGTCGAGGGAGGCCAGGCAGCTCGCGCAGGTGCGCGCTCAGCAGCCCGCGGCCTGAGGACCTGCTCAGTCCACAGGAACGGTCGGACTCCCTCGACGCGCGAACAGGCCCCGGGCTCCGTCACGGAGTCCGGGGCCTTCGAGCGGGCCGGGCTACAGCCGGTCGAGGAGCCAGGTGCACAGCTCTTCGGTGATCTTGGTGTGCTCCTCGTTCTGGGAGGCGCACAGGAACGCGTCGAGTTCGCTCTCGGCGGGGTCGAGGGCACTGATGTCGGTGTGCAGCAGGGCGGTGGTGTCCAGGTCGCGGACGGCCACCGCGCTGACCGAGGGCACGAAGCAGATCTCGGGGACCGGGGCCACGGCGCTGCCGGGGATCAGCTTGTTGAGGGTGTTGGCGGCGATGCCGAAGGACTCCAGGGTGCCGCCGGGAGCGCCGTCGATCTCCGGGAACCCGTCGGTGGTGATCGTCTCGTCCTTCCCGAAGGTCGCCTTCAGTTCGGCGACCACGGCGTCGTCACCCTCGGACTGCGTGTAGATGGTGGTGCCCGGGAACAGCAGTCCGGTGGCGCGGAACGCCTCCGCGCCGGACTCGATGCCCGTGCCCTGGCCATTACCGGTGCCGTTGGCGACGCCGATCTTCCGCGGGCGCATCGGCCAGCCGCCGACGCGCTCCAGTGCGGCGAGGAACTCGGTACGGGCCTTGTCCTGCCCGGGAGTGCCGTCCACCGTCTCGATGTGCCGCCACATCAGCTCGCGGGAGGCCGGGCTGTTGATCTGGTCCGACAGCGCGCTGTTGGCCGGGTTGCCGCGCTTGATGTAGTGCGCGAACGCCTGAAGCCCGATCGGCACCCACGCGCCGCGGTGGGGGCTGTCGTAGGAGAAGTACATCCCGGTCTGGTGGTCCATCTTCTGGGTCTCCATGCGCGCCAAGGCGTAGCGGGTGACCAGACCGCCCATGCTGAACCCGCCGACCACCAGCGGCTCGTCGCCCCGGCGCTCGTCGATCAGCCTCGTGATCGCCTCGATCACATACCCGGCGTTGTCGAGGATCGACGCGGAGCGCTCCCCGTAGCCGAAGATGACCGCGTCCCGGCCGCGCTCGTACAGCTGGCTCATCAGCGGGTACTCGCCCCGCTCGAAGCCGTGGTAGAGCTCGTCCAGACTGCTGGGCCCCATGTTGAAGCCGTCGGACATCAGCACCGGCCGCTCCACACCGCGGTGGTCCTTGCCGTAGTACACCCAGGCGGTGCCGTCGTAGACCGGCACGTAGCCTTCCTGGCCCTCCTCGTCCGCGTTCAGGTGCCGTCCGAAGTGCCACGTCTCGTCGGGCTCCGGGGCCGGTGGCGGCTTCGGCTGGTCCAGCGGGGCCATCAGCCCGATCGAACCGACGTACTGCTGCTCGCGGGCCGCCTTCTCATTGCTCACTGCGCTTGATCCCCTTCCTTCGGGCCGCACGAAGACCCCGGGGGCATATGCCCCGGGGTCGTGCGGCTTGGATGTGAGGCTCATCATCAGGGGACAAAAAAGGATGTTCGGGTTCCCTCGCGCGATCATCATCACCATGAGTGATTCCCCGCCCCACGGGTTTGGCCCGGCGGCCGAGCCGGTCGGCACTCGAACCAGACCGTCTTGCCGCCCCCGGGCCCCGGCCCCACACCCCACTTGTCGACCACCGCGTCGAGCAGCACGAGCCCGCGCCCACCCTCCGCCTCCGGCGACAACTCGGAGGGCACGCGGGGTGGTTGCGGGGAGCCGTCCGTGACCTCCACCCTCACTCCGGCCGCCTGCCACAGCACCAGCAACGCGCAGTGCCGGTCCGGGACATGGCGTACGACGTTGGCGACCAGCTCGGTCACGGCCAGCTCCACGGAGTCGGCCAGCTCGGCCAAGTCCCACTCGTCCAGCAGCGACCTGACGATCCGCCGGATGTGCCGGGCCGAGTGCGCGCCGACCGTGATCCGCATCCCGTACTGGGCGGGGCGGGGGCCCAGGAGGGTGGGGGGAATGTGTTCGTTCACGTTACGAGACTGACCTCGCGCGACTACGCTCGGCTACGGAACGAATACAACGGGTCCCGGAGTGGACCGAGTTGCGCGCGAGAGGGGCCGTACGTGACCCATATCAACATCCTCGACCCGGGCGCGTCCCCGCTCGACTACTACGGGTTCGAGTTGCGACGCCATCGTGAATCCGCAGGCCTGACACAGCGGCAGCTCGGCGACATCGTCAACTACACCGGTTCCCTGGTCGGCCAGATCGAGACGGCGAGGAAGCTGCCGACGCCGGAGTTCAGCGAGCGGGTGGACGCGGCGCTGGGAACGGGTGGGTTGCTTTCCCGGCTGGTCGCACTGGTGATGCGCAGTCAACTTCCGGCCTGGTTCCAACAGGTGGCGGAGTTGGAGGCGCGGGCGGTCGAGATCTGCACCTTTCATACGCACCTGGTGCACGGTCTCCTGCAGACCGAGGCGTACGCGCGTGCCGTGCTCGGCGCACTGGACCAGACCGATCTTGAGGACCGTTCCGCTGTGAGGTTGGCGCGTCAGCGCATCTTCGAGAAAGGTGAACCGCTGGTTTTTTGGGCGATCATCAGCGAAGCCGCGCTGCACCAGGAGATCGGCGACGCGGAGACCATGCGAGGGCAACTGACTCACCTGTTGTCGTTCGAGGGCAAGCCCCAAATCAACATCCAGGTCTTGCCGTTCGCGGCCGGAGCGCATGCGGGGCTGCAAGGCTCGTTCGACCTCTTCCGCTTCGCAAGCGACCCGGCCATCGTCTACACGGAGGGCTATGGAAGCGGGCATCCGACCGCCAACCCGGACACCGTCAAAGACTGCTCGCTCCGTTACGATCACCTTCAGGCCGCCGCGCTGTCCCTCAAGGAATCGGCGGAGCTGATCCGGCGAGTGATGGAGGAACGCCATGGGGAGCAACGCGGTTCCGACCAGGGTCCAGTGGCGTAAGTCCAGTTACAGCGGCGACCAGGGTGGCTCGTGCGTCGAGTGCGCACCCCTCGGCCCTCTGGCCTGGCGCAAGTCCACGTACAGCGGCGACCAGGGCGGCGACTGCATAGAGATCGCCGAAACCCTGGCCGACACCATCGCCGTACGAGACTCAAAAAACCCCACCGGACCGATCCTCACGATCGCCCCCGCCGCCTTCGCCACCTTCGTCTCGTGGGCTACAACCGCTGGATGATCGTCCCGGTGGCCAGTCCACCGCCCGCGCACATGGTGATCAGCGCGAACTCCTTGTCCCGTCGCTCCAGTTCGTGCAGGGCGGTGGTGATCAGCCGGGCACCCGTCGCTCCGACCGGGTGCCCGAGCGCGATCGCGCCGCCGTTCACGTTGACCTTCTCCAAATCCTGTTCGAAGACCTGCGCCCAGCTCAACACCACGGAAGCGAACGCCTCGTTGATCTCCACGAGGTCGATGTCCTTCAAAGACATCCCCGCCTTGCCCAGCACCGCGCGCGTCGCGTCGATCGGCCCGTCCAGATGGAAGTGCGGATCCGAACCCACCAGCGCCTGGGCCACGATCCGTGCCCTCGGGCGCAGCTTCAGCGCCCGAGCCATCCGCTTGGACGCCCAGAGGATCGCCGCCGCACCGTCCGAGATCTGCGAGGAGTTGCCCGCCGTGTGGACGGCGGTCGGCATCACCGGCTTGAGGCCCGCCAGCGCCTCCATGGACGTGTCGCGGAGCCCCTCGTCGCGGTCGACGAGGCGCCACATGCCCTGTCCGGCCCGTTGTTCGTCCTCGGTGGTCGGCACCTGGACAGCGAAGGTCTCGCGCTTGAAGCGTTCCTCCGCCCAGGCGTTCGCGGCGCGCTCCTGGGAGACGAGCCCGAGCGAGTCGACGTTCTCGCGCGTCAGGCCACGATGGCGCGCGATGCGCTCCGCGGCCTCGAACTGATTGGGCAGGTCCACGTTCCATTCGTCCGGGAACGGCTTCCCGGGGCCGTGCTTGGAGCCGGAGCCCAGCGGCACCCTCGACATCGCCTCGACGCCGCACGAGATGCCGACGTCGATGACGCCCGCCGCGACCATGTTGGCCACCATGTGAGAGGCCTGCTGCGAGGAGCCGCACTGGCAGTCGACGGTCGTCGCCGCCGTCTCGTACGGCAGGCCCATGGCGAGCCAGGCCGTACGCGCGGGGTTCATGGACTGCTCGCCGGCGTGCGTCACCGTGCCGCCGACGATCTGCTCGACGCAGTCGGCGTGGATGCCGGTGCGGCCGAGGAGTTCACGGTAGGTCTCGCCCAGGAGATAGGCGGGGTGGAGGTTGGCGAGCGCGCCACCTCGCTTACCGATGGGGGTGCGTACGGCTTCGACGATCACGGGTTCCGCGGCCATGGGGGCTCGTCCTCTCCTCAGGCCTGTCCGGCGGCCAGGCCCTGCTGACCCGCGCAGCGCGGGGCGTCCCGGCCCACCCACCGCGCAGAACTAGAACGCGTACCAGTTCTGTGTGCAGTCTGCGGATCGGAGCCCCCGTGCCGCAAGGGTCGTGCAGCGCCCGAAGTCGTGATCTGCACGAACTCCCCACGGAATTCGGGGCGCCGTACCTCTTGCGACTTGTAGAACCCGTTACTACCTTCACGGCAATTCCGGATTCCTGATGGACCGTCAGAATGGTGGGTGGTCGCCGATGCCCTGTCCCGCGCTGCCCGACGGGTTCGACTTCACCGACCCCGATCTGCTGCACCACCGTGTGCCCCTGCCGGAGTTCGCCGAACTGCGCCGGGCCGAACCCGTCCGCTGGATCCCCCAGCCGGCCGGTCTGGCCGGTTTCCAGGACGAGGGCTACTGGGCGGTGACCCGGCACGCGGACGTCAAGTACGTCTCCACGCACCCGGAGATCTACTCCTCCTACCTCAACACCGCGATCATCCGCTTCCACGAGCACATGCAGCGCGACGCGATCGACGCCCAGCGGCTGATCCTGCTCAACATGGACCCACCCGAGCACACCCGCGTCCGCCAGATCGTGCAACGCGGTTTCACGCCAAGGGCCATCCGGGCGCTGGAGGAACGGCTCCGCTCCCGTGCCCTCGCGATCGTCGAGGGCGCCCGTGCCCACTCGGGACCCTTCGACTTCGTCACCGAGGTCGCCTGCGAACTGCCCCTCCAGGCGATAGCCGAGCTGATCGGCGTCCCCCAGGACGACCGCATCAAGATCTTCGAGTGGTCCAACAAGATGATCGCGTACGACGACCCGGAGTACGCCATCACGGAGGAGGTCGGCGCCGAGTCGGCCGCCGAGCTCATCTCGTACGCCATGAACATGGCCGCCGAACGCAAGCAGTGCCCGGCCAAGGACATCGTCAGCACCCTGGTGGCGGCCGAGGACGAGGGCAACCTCGGTTCCGACGAGTTCGGCTTCTTCGTGCTGATGCTGTCGGTCGCCGGCAACGAGACCACACGTAACGCCATCACCCACGGCATGCACGCCTTCCTCACCCACCCCGAGCAGTGGGAGCTGTACAAGAGCACCCGCCCGGCGACCACGGCCGAGGAGATCGTGCGGTGGGCGACCCCGGTCGTCTCCTTCCAGCGCACCGCCACCCAGGACACCGAACTCGGCGGCAAGCAGATCAAGAAGGGCGACCGCGTCGGCATCTTCTACGCCTCCGCCAACCACGACCCCGAGGTCTTCGGGAACCCGGACACCTTCGACATCACCCGCGACCCCAACCCCCACCTCGGCTTCGGCGGCGGAGGCCCCCACTACTGCCTCGGCAAGTCCCTGGCCGTCCTCGAGATCGACCTCATCTTCAACGCGATCGCCGACGCGATGCCGAATCTCAGCCTGGTCGGCGACCCGCGCCGACTGCGCTCCGCCTGGATCAACGGCGTCAAGGAACTCCAGGTCGACGCCGGCTGACCGCACCGCACGCTCGGGCCGACGGACTCCCGGTGTCCGTCGGCCCGTCCCGCGGGAGGCAGGGGCATCCCCCCTACGCCCCGCCCCTGCCTCCCCCGAGACGAATCTCCGATGAACGTCTCCGTTCCGTTTCACGTCTTCAACGGTGGCTAGCCATCCCCCCACCTCCGAAGACAACCGACGCCTCGAACGGAACCGGTGCACCGTGGTCTCTGCCGAACTGATACCCGTCCGGCCCGACCACGCGGCCGTACGCCGAAGACGCCCGCATCACACGCTCTGGCTCCGCCACCGTCTCCCCCTCCTCGTCACCCTCCCCGTGCTGCCGCTGTACGCGGTGTGGTGGGCCTTCCTCGCGACCGGCGGTGGTGATCTCGCGGCTCAGGTGGCGTGGGCGGAGTTCGTGGCGCGGCACGGCGGATCGGCGTACAACCTCTTCTGGTACGGCGGGATGCACACCGCCAACTACAGCCTGCTCTCGCCGTATCTGATGGCGGCGCTGGGCGTGCGCCCGGTGACGGTGGTCTCCGGGCTCGCCGCCACCTGGCTGGCCGCCGTGCTGATCGCCCGCACGGGGATACGGCGGCCGGTGGGCCCGGCGCTGCTGGCGTCGCTCGCGCTGTGGTGCAACGTCGCCTCGGGGCGCACCACCTTCGCGCTGGGCGTCGCCCTCGGTCTCGCCGCCTGTGTGCTGCTGACGGGCGAGCGGCGGACGCTGCCGGCGGCGGCGTACGCGGCACTGGCGACCATGGCGAGCCCGGTCGCCGGACTGTTCCTGCTGGTGGTGGGCGCCGGACATCTCGCCGTACGGGACCGGGTGCGGGCCGGGGCGCTGCTGGTGCCGCCGGTGGTCGTCGTCGGGGCGACCACGCTGCTGTTCCCCTTCAACGGACAGCAGTTGATGTCCTTGGACCGGATCTGGCCGCCCGTGCTGTTCGGGCTGACCGTCGCCACGCTGGCCCCGCGCGGCTGGCGGGTGGCCCGCTGGTGCGGGGTCGTGTACGCGGTCGGGACCGTGCTGACGTATCTGATCGACTCCCCGGTGGGGACGAACGTCGAGCGGTTCGCGGAGCTGTTCGCGCCCGCCGCGCTCCTTGCGGCGCTGCTCACCGCGCCCGCGGGGGTGCACCTGGTGCGGCGCGTCGCGCTGGCGGTGACACTCGTGCTCTCCGTCGCCTGGGTCGGGCACAAGACCGTGGCCGACCTGGTGGTGTCCACGTCGGTGCCCGCCTGGGCCGCCGACACGCACGGCGTCGTACGGACGCTGGAGCGGCTCGGCGCCGGCCGCGGCCGTGTCGAGGTGGTCCCGGCCCGCAACCACCGCGAGGCCTCCACGCTCGCCCCGCATGTGAACCTGGCGCGCGGCTGGAACCGCCAGCTGGACATGGAGCGGGGCCGGCTCTTCTACGACGGCACGTTCTCGGAGGCGACCTATCGGGCCTGGCTGGACCGCTGGGCGGTGGGATTCGTCGTGCTGCCGGCGGGGAAGCCGGACGGGTTCGCCGAGGCGGAGGCGCGGCTGGTGAGGAGCCGGCCCGCGTGGCTGGAGCCGGTGTGGAGCGACGCCAACTGGCAGGTGCTGCGGGTGCGCGACGCCGTGCCGCTGGTGTCGGCGCCCGGCTCCGTGCTGCGCACGACGAGCGCCGAGGTGGACGTACGGGTGCCGGTGCCCGGCCCGGTGACCGTGCGGATCGCGTACTCGCCGTGGCTGCGCGCGCCGGGCGGCTGCCTGACCCGGGACGGCGAGTTCACGCGGCTGACGGTGACCGAGCCGGGTGAGTACCGGATCAGCTCGGGCTACGGCCCGTCACCGGGACCGGATCCTTCATGCTGACCTCCACGGGCTTCATCAGCGGCCTCGGCCGCGGCCCCTGGAGGAGGTGGGTCAGGCCGAAGCCCGCGCCGACGACGGCCGCGCCGCCCACCGCGTCCAGCACCCAGTGGTTGCCGGTCGCCACGATCGCGGAGACCGTGAACAGCGGGTGCAGCAGGCCGAGCGCCTTCATCCACCACTTGGGCGCCAGGACCACGATGACGACTCCGCACCACAGGGACCAGCCGAAGTGCAGCGAGGGCATCGCCGCGTACTGGTTGGTCAGCGCGGTCAGCGTGCCGTAGTCCGGCTTGGAGAAGTCCTGCACGCCGTGCACGGTGTCGATGACGCCGAGGCCCGGCATCAGGCGCGGCGGGGCGAGCGGGAAGAGCCAGAAGCCGAGGAGCGCTATCAGGGTGGCGAAGCCGAGCGCCGAGCGCGCCCAGCGGTAGTCGCCGGGGCGGCGGGCGTAGAGCACGCCGAGGACGGTGAGCGGGACGACGAAGTGGAACGACTCGTAATAGAAGTCGAAGAAGTCCCGCAGCCACTCGACCTTGAACACGGCGTGGTTGACCCAGTGCTCGATGTCGATGTGCAGGAACCGCTCGATGGAGAGGACCTGGTCGCCGTGGTGTTCGGCGGTGGTCCGGCCGCCCGCGTTGGTGCCGCCCGTCGCGGCGAGCCTGACCTGCTGGTAGGCGGAGTAGCCGACGCGGATCAGGAGCAGTTCGAGCAGCAGGTTCGGGCGGGTGAACACGCGGCCCAGGAAGGGGAGCAGCGGCACCCGCTTCCAGCGCGTGGGGACGGAGTGGGCGTAGTCGGTGGGGATCGGCGCCCGGTAGTACTCCGAGGTGCGGGAGAGGAACGGCACGATCGTGGCGGCGGCGAGCGCGGCGAGCAGCACCACGTTGTCGCGCAGCGGGAAGAGCTCCGCCACGTTCGGCAGCATCATCTTCGCGGGCAGCGTCATGACAAGGATGACGGCGACGGGCCACATGGCGCGGTCCGAGGTCTTCTTGCCGACCCTGCCGACCAGCGCGAGCAGCACCCACAGCAGCTGGTGCTGCCAGGACGTGGGCGAGACGACGACGGCGACACAGCCGGTGACCGCCACGGCCAGCAGCAGCTGCCCGTCCCGTGCGTAGCGGATGGCGCGGCGCAGGCCGAGGGCGGCGACCGCGGCGCCCAGCAGCAGGAACAGGGTGATCTCCAGCGGGCCGTTGAGGCCGAGCCGCAGCAGCGCGCCGTGCAGCGACTGGTTGGAGAGGGCGTCGGCGTCCCCGCCGAGGCCGACGCCCGCCAGGTGGTGCACCCAGTAGGTGGTGGAGTCGTGCGGCATCCAGGCCCAGGCGAGCGCGCCGAGGCCGGCGAAGGTGATCGCGGTGGACTCGACGGCGCGGCGGCGGCCGGTGAACCAGAGCAGCGGCGCGAAGAGCAGCATGGTGGGCTGGAGGGCGGCGGCGATGCCGATCAGCAGGCCGCCGGCGCGCTCGCCCCGGACGGCGAAGCAGCCCAGCAGGACGAGCAGCACCGGGATGATGCTGGTCTGGCCGAGGTAGAGGGCGTTGCGCACCGGCAGCGACAGCATCAGCAGGCTGATCGCGACGGGCGCGGCGAGCAGGGCGGTGCGCCGGCTCACCGGCTGGGGCAGGGCGCGTGCGACGACCAGGCCGAGCACGACGACCAGCGAGAGACTGCCGAAGGTCCAGCCCCAGCCGAGCGCCTGTTCGGCGGCGCGGGTGAGGGGTTTGAGGACGAGTCCTCCGAAGGGGGTGCCGGTGAACTGCGTCGAGTCGTACAGCGATCCCTTCACATGCAGGACGCCGTTGGGTCCGACCCAGGTCTCCAGGTCCGTCAGCCGTTGCCCTTTCGGGGTGCTCAGCACGACGGTGACCTGCCGTATCGCCAGGACCGCGGCGATCAGCCACAGCCCTATCCGGATCGCGCGCAGTCTCGCTCTCGCCGATTCCGCCGCCCCCGCCCCGAAGGCATTGCCCGCTGTCCCGCCGTGCTCAACGTTCGCCACGCCCCGCCGACCCTCCCACCCCGTTTGTCCCGTTCGTCCCGCGTGCCCCGTGCGTCCGGACCCGGCCCGGACCATACGAGGCTCGCACGCCCCGATGGAGAGACGCAGGCAACCCCCTCTTCACCTGACGGCCTCCCACCTTTTGTCCGGATGACGATAGTGCGCACCTGGTTCCGGTTCCCCCCTCCGTTCGCGACTTAGCTCACAAAGGGGCCCCGGAAAAACGGCGCGCGACCAGGCCGACACCCCTGCGTACGGCACATTTACTTGCAGTATGCATCGAGTTGCCTACGGCACGTGATGCGGAGGAGTGCCCCTATGGTCGTTTTTCGGCCCACTTCCGGGTGAGCCACGTCCCCGTCCCCTACGAAGGGCATGCCCTTGCCGTCCGCCACAGCAGTCGCCCCCGCCGTGCCCCGACCCCGGACCCCCGCGCCGCCCGAGGCCTACGTCACCGATCCGGCCCTGGTCAGGCGGGCCGTCAAGGCAGCGGCCCTCGGCAACGCGATGGAGTGGTTCGACTTCGGCGTCTACAGCTACATCGCGGTGACGCTGGGCAAGGTCTTCTTCCCCTCCGGCAACCCCACCGCGCAGTTGCTGTCCACCTTCGGCGCCTTCGCCGCGGCCTTCCTGGTCCGCCCGCTCGGCGGCATGGTCTTCGGCCCGCTCGGCGACCGCGTCGGCCGCCAGAAGGTCCTCGCCCTCACCATGATCATGATGGCGGCGGGCACCTTCGCGATCGGCCTGATCCCGTCGTACGCCACGATCGGCGTCGGCGCTCCCCTGCTGCTGCTCGCGGCCCGGCTCGTCCAGGGCTTCTCCACCGGCGGCGAGTACGCGGGCGCCTCCACCTTCATCGCCGAGTACGCGCCCGACAAGAAGCGTGGCTTCTTCGGGAGCTGGCTGGAGTTCGGCACCCTCGCCGGATACATCGGCGGCGCCGGCCTGGTCACCCTCATGACCGCCTTCCTGTCCACCGAGGACCTGCTGTCCTGGGGCTGGCGTGTGCCGTTCCTGATCGCGGGCCCGATGGGGATCATCGGCCTGTATCTGCGGATGCGCCTGGAGGAGACCCCGGCGTTCGCGGCGGAGCTGGCGAAGGCCTCGAAGAAGGAGGCGGACCGCCCCAAGGTGCGGCTGCGCGAGATGGTCGCGGGCCAGTGGCGCGCGCTACTGCTCTGCGTCGGCCTGGTGCTGGTCTTCAACGTCACCGACTACATGCTGCTGTCGTACATGCCGAGCTACCTGACGAGCGAGCTGAAGTACGACGAGACGCACGGCCTGCTGGTCGTCCTCGGCGTGATGGCGCTGATGATGATCGTCCAGCCCTTCGCGGGCGCGCTGACCGACCGGATCGGCCGCCGCCCGGTGATCGCCGCGGGCTGCGTCGGCTTCCTCGCCCTGTCCGTCCCGGCACTCCTGCTGATCCGCCAGGGCAGTCTGCTCGCGGTCGCGCTCGGCATGGGCGCACTGGGCCTGCTGCTGGTCTGCTTCACCTCCGCGATGCCCGCCGCACTCCCGGCGCTCTTCCCGACGAAGGTCCGCTACGGCTCGCTGTCCATCGGCTTCAACGTCTCCGTCTCGCTCTTCGGCGGTACGACCCCGCTGGTGACCACGGCGCTCATCGGGGCGACCGGGAACATGATGATGCCCGCCTACTACATGATGGCCGCGGCCGTCGTCGGTGGCGTGGCCGTGTGGTTCATGACCGAGTCCGCGGGTCGCCCGCTGCCGGGCTCCGCACCCGCCGTGTAGGTTGGGCGTGGGACTAGTTAGGACATCTAACTAGGCATACGAAAGGCATGGTTCATGAGCGAGTCGCAGCTCTGGAACGAAGTCGACGACTACTTCGCCACCCTCCTCGCCCCCGCCGACGAGGCCCTGACGGCGGCCCTGCGCGACAGCGACGCCGCGGGGCTGCCGCAGATCGCCGTCGCGCCGAACCAGGGCAAGCTGCTCCAGCTGCTCGCCGAGATCCAGGGCGCCCGCCGCATCCTGGAGATCGGCACCCTCGGCGGCTACAGCACCATCTGGCTGGGCCGCGCGCTCCCGGCCGACGGCCGGCTGATCACCTTCGAGTACGACGCCACGCACGCCGAGGTCGCCCGCCGCAACCTCGCCCGCGCGGGCCTCGACAAGATCGCCGAGGTGCGGGTCGGACCCGCGCTGGAGTCGCTGCCGAAGCTGGCCGAGGAGAATCCGGAGCCATTCGACTTCGTGTTCATCGACGCCGACAAGGTGAACAACCCGCACTACGTCGAGTGGGCCCTCAAGCTCACCCGCCCCGGCAGCCTGATCGTCGTCGACAACGTCGTGCGCGGCGGGCGGGTCACCAAGGCGGGCAGCGCCGAACCGAGCGTGCGGGGCACCCGGGCCGCCCTCGAACTGATCGCCGCCCACCCGAAGTTGAGCGGTACGGCGATCCAGACGGTGGGCAGCAAGGGGTACGACGGGTTCGCGCTGGCGCGCGTGCTGGCCTGACACCCGCTTCACCCTCCGGGGCGCTCAGGCTCGCGCTCCGGGGAGCTCAGGCCTCGTGATAGAAACCCACGTTCACGCTGTTCGGTCCTGTGCGGTCGAGGATGACGATCTCCCCCGAACCGCCCGCGGGGAGCTTCGCCGTCCCACCGTACGAGACGGCCTGGGTCGGCAGTCCGGCCAGTGTCAGCCGTACCTCGGCGGAGGGCTCCGGGCGTGACCCGTGCAGCCAGGTGACCTGCCAGGTACCGTCCGGGCCGCACAGGAACTCCAGGTGGACGCGGGAGACGAACAGCCAGTCGTCGGGGGTCGCGAGCCGGCACACGGCCCGGTCCCGGCCCACCCGCAGCACGGCTCCGGGGTCGCTCGGCGCGTCGGCCATCAGCATTCCGGCCGTCGCACCAGCGTCCGCCCCGGTGACCGAGGCCATGGTGAGTTCGAGCACGTGCGCTCCTTCGAGTTCCAGCGTTCATCCGGTCCGCGGCGCTTCAACCCTCCTGGTACCGAGTGTGGTTGACGCGCCGCCGCCGCATGATAGATCTCCCGATCGTCCGATCGTGTGTCGTACGGCACAATGGACGCATGACCGAACGGAAGCCACCCGGGGTCAGCTTCGAGACCTGGGTCGACCGACAGATCCGTGAGGCGGAGGCCCGCGGTGAGTTCGCGGACCTGCCCGGTGCGGGCAAGCCCATGCCCGCCGTGACCGACACTCCGTACGACGAACTGTGGTGGATCAAGCGGAAGATGGCCCGCGAGGGGCTGTCGGTGCTGCCGCCGACGCTGGCCCTGCGCAAGGAGGCCGAGGACGCGCTCGCGGCGGCCTCGGTGGCGCCCTCGGAGCGCGTCGTGCGCCGGATCGTCGAGGACATCAACGCCAAGATCCGCGAGGTCATGTTCAAGCCGCCGCCGGGACCTCCCCTCGGCCTCAAGCCGTACGACGTGGACGAGATCGTCCGGGAGTGGCGCGAGCGCCGGGCCGGATGACCCCGTCAACGGGTGAGGCCGCGCCCCGGAACATGGTCCGGGGCGCGGCCTCACGGTGGTACTCGACGGTTCGGCCTCCTGACCGGTGCAGGAGGCGCTCGGTCTCCTACAGGTGCAGGAGTCGCTCGGTCACCTCGCGGTAGTCGCGCAGGGCGAGCCGCAGCTTCTCGGTGTCGGCCGTGTCGCTCTCACCGGCCGCCTGCCAGGTCGTCCGCAGGCTGCGGCGGCGCCGGGTCATGGCGTCCGTGAACTCGGTGGTCAGCTCCTCCAGGACGTGGTCCGCCTCCTCGACGGACGCCCGCGGGCCGTCCACGAACCCACCGACGGCGTGCTGCATCCGCAACGCGTACTTGTCGCACTCGTCGTGCGGCAGCAACGCCCCGTCGCCGTCCCCCTGCGGACCGGTACCGCGCCGCTCCGCGGGGGTGGGCCCGCTCTGCCCGGCAGCCGATTCCTGCCGCCCGGCACGAGTGCGTTCCTCCCGCGCACCACCACGGGCGGACTCCGCTTCTTCGGCACGCATGGATTTCCGCTGGGCTTCCTGCTGCCCGGCCCGCATGTCGGCGTCCCGTCCGGCGCGGGTGTCGCGGTCGTCGACGGGCATGCCCCGCATGTCGTCGGCCGTCGAACGGGACGGGTCCGCGCTCTCGCGGGACCCCGTACCGCCGGGGGCCTCGCCGGGGTCGCCGACGGCCGGGTCGGCGGGGGTGCCGGGTCCGGCCGGCGGAGCGACCTGGGCGTCCTGGGCGTGCCGGTGGATGAGGGGGTCGACGTCGCCGCGACCCGTCATCGCCTCACGATGCGGAGTGCTCTCATTGCCGTTGTCCGAAGTCATCTTCTTCACCGGACCCCTTCGAGGACGTCCCGGCTTTCAGGCCGGGGAGGAATCGGACACGTGTGCAGCATGGCAGGGAAAGCCGGTTCGCCTCCAGGGCGGACCGGCGTGCTGTTAGCGTGAGACGCAGACGATGCGTCGCGAGAGCCAAGCACGCAGAGTGTCCTTGAAGTTGTGTGACCTTGCAGCAGATGAGCTGCCCGGGCTGGTTTCAACCCGGCTGGTGTTGATCGTGGAAGACCTGACGGACCGCCGGTCCGAGGGGCAGCGTGAGCCAGGAATCACCTCCGTTCGCGGAGGTGAGGATTCAATTCCTCAACTCCCCTTCGCATGACGCCTGGTCAGTACCGACGGAACATGGGTTCGGTGGGAGCGCCCGTCCGGGACGGATGCCGCGGCAGGGGCGGCGTCGGCGGTGTCCTGGCGGGCGTCCTCGCGCACCGGGGCCAGCAGCTCCTCGAAGAGGCCGCGGGCCTCCACCATGGACGAGCGGAGCTCCTCCGTGCTGCCGCCGGTGCCCGCGGTGCGGGCGTACGTGGCCTGGTGGACGCGCCGGTAGCCGTGCAGATGGTGTCCGTGGTGGACGGAGAGCGCGTCGAGCTGCTCCTCGTAGCGCTCGCCGTCGGGGAAGCCGCGTGCGCCGGCCAGCTCGGCGACCAGCCGGTCCGCCTCGGCCACCGCGTCCTGGGGCGAGTCGACGAAGCGTTCTTGAACAGCGCCCCAGCGGGCCGCGTACGCGTCGCGGGCCGCGGGCTCCAGCGGCCGTTCACGCAGCGAGCCGTGTCGCTTCACCCGCTCGGCGAGGTCACGCTCGGCGGCCCTGGCGTCGCCGTCGTGCTGGGCGACGGCCCGGTCGTACTCGGGCCCGAAGCGCCGCCGCAGAGTGCGCCCGCCCTGCGGCCTGCGGGCCAAGAGGATCAGCACGGCAGCGACGACGGCGGCCGCCACGATCACGATCAAAGCGATGATGAGGCCTGTGGACATGGGTGCCTTCCGGGGTTCTCGACCCGACGGGCCGGTTCGAGGACCGGGTTGCCCGGAACCCCGCACTCAAACGAACCCCTCACCGACGCCCCGCCGAAATCCGCTTGCGAACAGGGGGCCGCGCCTCCCGACAATGACCGCCATGACCTGGACCATCGCCCCCGAGCCCTTCGACTCGTCCGTCGCCGCCGCGCTGTGGCGCGCTTACTACACGGAGGTCAGCGACCGCTGGTACCTGCTGCACGAGGGGCGTCCGACCGACCCCGAGGAACTGGAGCGGGAGATCGCGGCGACCCCGGGGTCGGAGTTCCGGGCGCCCGGCGGGGTGCTGCTGGTCGCGCGGTACGGCGGCGACCCCGGCGGCATGGCCGGGGTGCGGATGCTCGACGCCACGACGGGTGAGCTGAAGCGCGTGTTCGTGCGCGAGCGGTTGCGCGGAAGAGGTGGTGCGGCGCTGCTGCTCACGGCGGCCGAGGAGGCGGCGCGCGGCCTCGGCGCCGAGCGGCTGATCCTCGACACCCGGGGCGACCTGGTGGAGGCACGCGCCCTGTACGCGCGGCACGGCTACGAGGAGACCGAGCCGCACAACGACGAGACCTACGCCGACCACTGGTTCACGAAGAAGCTGACGTCCTGAAGTCCGACGGAGGACCCGCGCCGGTGTCCGGACTCACGCCGGTGTCCCGCGCGGATGCGTACGCGGCACCGTGCCGTCGTGCGGCCGCTCCGCGTCGGACCCGCACAGCTCGCCGTTCAGCTCCTTGACCAGCTTGGTCAGATCGGTCGGGCGGTCCGGGCCCCACCAGTCGCCGAGCAGTTCCGCCAGGGACTCCTCACGGGCCTTGGCCAGCTTCCCGGCGACCTCGCGGCCCTCGTCCGTGAGGACGAGGTCGAGCCCTTCGCGGGCGGCGAGGCGGCGCTCCTCCAACTGCCGGGCCGCGGCCAGTACGACGGGCAGCGGTACGGTGCTGCGCTCGGCCAGCAGCGCGGGCTCCGCCCAGCCGTACTTCTTGATCCGCAGCAGCAGCCAGCTCGCGGCGGGCAGCAGGTCGTACCCGGCCCGCTCGGTGATCTTCACGTAGATCTCCCGCTGCCCCTCCCTGGTGCCGAGCACGGACAGCGCGCGGCACACCTCGTCGTACGACGACCGCTCCACCGGATTGGTGGCGAGCGTCTCGGTGATGTCGGGTGCCGTGACCGAACCCCGCAGCTTGTCCTCGCGCAGGAACCAGGCCAGGACGAAGCCGAGCAGGGCGACCGGGGCGGCGTACAGGAAGACGTCGGTGATCGACGAGGCGTACGCGTGCAGGACGGGCTGGCGGAGCGCGGACGGCAGGGCGGCGATGCCCTTCGGGTCGGCCTTGAGACTGTCCGGCGTGATGCCGGCGGGCAGGTGCCTTCCGCTCAGCACGGCCACCAGGTTGTCGCCGAGGCGGCTCGCGAAGACGGTGCCGAAGATGGCCACGCCGAACGAGGCGCCGATGGAGCGGAAGAAGGTGGCGCCGGAGGTGGCGACGCCCAGATCCTCGTACGAGACCGCGTTCTGCACGATCAGGACCAGGACCTGCATGACCAGGCCGAGGCCCAGGCCGAAGACGAGGAAGTACACGCTCACCTCGCCGGTGCTGCTGTGCTCGTCGAGCTTGTGGAGCAGGAGCAGACCGATCGCCGTGACACCGGTGCCCGCGACGGGGAAGACCTTCCAGCGTCCAGTACGGCTGACGATCTGCCCGGAGACGGTCGAGGACAGCAGCAGCCCGAACACCATCGGCAGCATGTACACGCCGGACAGGGTGGGGCTCACGCCCCGGACGACCTGGAGGAAGGTCGGCAGATAGGTCATCGCGCCGAACATCGCGAAACCGACGATGAAGCTGATGACGGCGGAGAGGGAGAAGGTGCGGGTGCGGAAGAGCCGCAGGGGCAGGACGGGTTCGGCCGCCCGCTGCTCCACCGCCACGAAGGCCACGGCGAGCAGGACACCGAGCACCGCGAGACCGATGATCTGCGGCGAGCTCCACCCCCAGGTGGTGCCGCCGAGCGAGGCCACGAGAACGAGACAGGTGGCGACCGCGGCGATGAGGAACGTGCCGAGGTAGTCGATGACGTGCCGGGCGGACTTCCTCGGGATGTGCAGGACCGCCGCGATCACGATGAGCGCGACCACGCCGACCGGCAGGTTGATGTAGAAGACCCAGCGCCAGCTGAGGTGCTCGGTGAACAGCCCGCCGAGCAGCGGCCCGAGCACACTCGTCGCACCGAAGACAGCCCCGAACAGCCCCTGGTACTTGCCCCGTTCGCGCGGCGAGACGACGTCGCCGACGATCGCCATGGACAGCACGATGAGCCCGCCGCCACCGAGGCCCTGAAGGGCCCGGAAGCCGATCAACTCGCCCATGTTCTGCGCCATTCCGCACAATGCGGACCCGACGAGGAAGATCACGATCGCGGCCTGGAACAGCTTCTTCCGGCCATACTGGTCGCCGAGTTTGCCCCACAGCGGAGTGGCCGCGGTCGACGCGAGCAGATACGCGGTGACCACCCACGACAGATGTTCGAGCCCGCCCAGGTCGCTGACGATGGTGGGCAGCGCGGTCGACACGATCGTCTGGTCGAGGGCCGCCAGCAGCATGCCGAGCAGCAGCGCGCCGATCGAGACGACGACGCTGCCGTGCACCGGCGCCTCCTTGGCGTCGACGGCTGCCGCGGAGCGCCTCCGCACGGCCGACTCGTTCACACCGTACGGGGGGTCGTGCGGCGGAGCGTCCGGATCGTGCACATCACCGGGTATCTCGCCCGTCATGCGGACCTCCCATGAGCCCCTGGGGTCTCGGTCACCCTCCATGGTGGTCGGTATGGCGGGTTATGGCCTGTTGAAGCTTGTAACGGGTGCGGAAGACGGGATTCCGGGGGCTCCTGGGAGAAGGTGTGGTGGATGTGACTAACCTCGGGAGTTCCGAGGGGGCGAGTCTCAGGGGGAGGGACCCAACGCGTGACTGAACCGAACGGGCATGTCTGCCCCGAGTGCGCCGCGCCCCGGACGCCGGACGGCACCCCGTCCTGCGCCTGCACCCGGCGCGCGTCCGACGCCCTGCGCGACGCGCGCACCGCGGAGGCGGCAGCGGCGGAGGACTTCGATCCGCTGCGCATCCGCCCGTACGTGGACCTGACGGCGAACGAGTCCGCCCCCGCCACCATGCGCCTGCGTACGGTGCCGTCGGAGGCCCTGAGCGCCGTACGACACGTCGACTTCGAAAACGAGCCCGCGGAACCACCCCCGCTCCCCCTCTCGGAGGAACCTCCCCGGCGCCGACGGCGTACGGCCCTGCTGGCCGTGAGCGGGGCCGCGGTGGCGGTCGTGGCGGCGGCGGGGTTCGCGAGCGGGCTGTTCTCGTACGACGCTCCCGCGCGGGACCGGGCGCTGCCGGACGATGTACGGGCGAGCGTTCCGGACCCGTCACCGACGTCGACGGCGACGCCGTCGTCGTCCCCGTCGCCGCGATCGGGCTCGGGGTCGGCCCCCGGAAGCGCCGCATCCCCCACGACCACGGCAACAACAGCGACGGGGCCGTCCCCATCGCCCAGCGGCAGTCCGTCCCCCTCGGCGTCGGCGTCGGCGACGCGATCGCAGCCGCCCACGTCCTCACCGTCCGCTACGCCCACGCCCACCGCGGCTGCCTCGTTGGCGCCGGGCCAGGGCTCCACGGGCGATCAGCCCGCCCAGACCCTGCGCCGCGGCGACCAGGGCCCCGAGGTCACGGAACTCCAACTGCGCCTGCGCCAGTTGTCCCTCTACACCGGCAAGGCCGACGGCAGGTACTCCGGCCAGGTCGAGGACGCGGTACGCCGCTACCAGTGGGCCCGTGGCATCACGGGCGACAGGGCCGGGGAGTACGGGGCGGCGACGCGCGCGAGCCTCGAGAGCGAGACGTGGACGCCGTAGGCGTCCGCCGGGTTCGGTTGATTCACCGACTGCGACCCGGCGGGAGCCACCCGCGCAGTTCCCCGCGCCCCTGAGGCAGGGGCTTCGCCCCGCACCCCCCAGCCGCCCGGAGTCCTTCGACTGCGGCCCGGCGGGGGCTGATCGCGCAGTTCCCCGCGCCCCCAAGACGGGGCTTCACCCCGCACCCCCCAGCCGCCCGGAGTCCTTCGACTGCGGCCCGGCGGGGGCTGATCGCGCAGTTCCCCGCGCCCCTGAGGCGGGGGCTTCGCCCCGCATCCCCCCGGCCGCCCGGAGTTCTTCGGCTGCGGCCCGGTGGGGGCTGATCGCGCAGTTCCCCGCGCCCCTGAGGCGGGGGCTTCGCCCCGCATCCTCCGGCCGCCCGGAGTTCTTCGGCTGCGGCCTGGTAGGGGCTGGGCGCGTAGGTCCCCGCGTCCCTTGAGGGTGCTGGCGCGTGTCTTTCAGGCTGTCCGGTGTTTGAGGACGAAGCCGTTCAGGCCGATGGGGGGCTGGGGGCGGAGCCCCTGGGGATAGGGCGAGGAAACCCGGTGTCAGGCGATGTGCAGGCGTATCGTCCCGCCCCCGCCAACCTCCACCCGCACCTGCGTCAGATCCCGCACCACGACATCCGGCCGATGAAAGCCGGCCCGGGGCCCCACCCCGACCACCCGCATCCCGGCCCCCCGCCCAGCGGAAATCCCGGCCCCCGAATCCTCGAAGACAACACACTCCTCAGGCGCCACACCCAACTCGGCAGCACCCTTCAGAAAACCCTCCGGATCAGGCTTGCTCGCACCGACGGACTCCGCGGTGACCCGCACATCCGGCAGCCCCAGCCCGGCGGCAGCCATCCGCGCCGTGGACAGCCCCACGTCCGCGGAAGTGACAAGGGCATGCGGCACCCCGTCCAGCGAGGCAAGAAACTCCGCGGCACCCGGAATCGCGACGACCCCGTCCATGTCCGCGGTCTCCTCGGCGAGCATGCGCGCGTTGTCGGCGTAGTTCTGCTCCATGGGCCGGTTCGGCAGCAGCACCGCCATCGACGCGTACCCCTGCCGCCCGTGGACGACCTTCATGACCTCGCCCCCGTCCAGCCCGTGCCGCTCGGCCCAGCGGCGCCAGCAGCGCTCGACCACGGCGTCCGAGTTGACGAGAGTGCCGTCCATGTCGAGCAGGAGGGCGCGGGCGGTCAGAACGGTGGTGGCCGTCATCGGCAGGCTCCAGAGCATGGGGGAAGGGGCCGGGGGCGTCCATTGGATCAGCACCGGGTCCCCCGGGGGGACAAGGCGGCCCCGCCCGCCGGTCAGGGAGTGCGGGCGGGAGCCACTTTGTTTCTCTACGATACAAAACGAGAGCGACCGGCGCCACCACCTCCGACCGGGACGAGCGCCGGACCCTTCGACGACGCCCCGACCGACGCCCCGACGAGCGGGGCACCAGTGGCTCAGGCCGCCACCGCCTCGTACAGACTCCAGACGCCCAGCGCCAGCATCAGCATGGCCGCGACCTTGGTGATGAGCTCCAGCGGAACCCGCTTCATCAGGGCCTTGCCGCCGACGATGCCGAGTCCGGCCACCGCCCAGAGCGCCAGCACCGCACCGAGGCCGACCGAGAGCGGGTCGTCGTACCGGGCCGCGAGGTTCGCCGTCATGATCTGCGTGAGATCACCGAACTCGGCGACCAGGATGAGCATGAAGCCCGCCCCCGAGACCTTCCAGAAGCTCTGGTTCGCGGGATCGCGGATCTCCTCCTCGTCCTCGCCCTTCTTCAGGAGCAGCACGGCGGCACCGGCGAGGAACAGCACACCCGTGATCGCGTGCACGATCTGCTGCGGCAGCAGGGTCAGCACACTGCCCGCGGCGACGGCGAGCACGACGTGCACGGCGAAGGCGGCGGCGACGCCCACGAAGACGTACGAGGCGCGATAGCGGGTGCCGAGGACGAGCCCGGCGAGCGCGGTCTTGTCCGGCAGTTCGGCGAGGAAGACGACGCCGAAGACGAGCGCCATCACGGTGATGCTGATCAAAATCCCTCAATCGGTCGGGGCTGCCCCACCGAGAGTGCTGTGACTGCTGCGCGACACCTCGGCACGGCAGCACACATGGGCGCCCGCACGAGGACGTACGCGCGGACAGTGCACTGCTCTGCCGAAGGTCTCGCTGGCCGACCGTGACGGTCTGCCTCCGGGCGCCGGCTCAGACGAGCTGAGCAGTATGTCGACGGTCCGGCGAAGAGCTACTCCCCTTCTGCGCCACCCATCGTACGGGATGACGAAACGGGCCGGACAGGGCCGAAGGTCCCGAGCCCCTCGGACCGGCCACACCGCCGCACCTCCGGAGTCCGCCTTCCCCGATCCGCAGAAACCGATTACCCCGAACCCCTTGGCATGTCATGCACACGTCACTAGCTTCTTACCTGCCTCACACCTTCCGGAAACGCGCCACCGCGAGCATGGGCCCGCTCGCCCCAACGTCCCCCCACTTCAAGGGAGTTCGCATGCCAAAGGTCTACGCGCGTCGACGGCTGAGCATACTCGCAGCCTTCACCGGCCTGATAGCCATGGTCGGGATTTTCAACGGCCCGACCGCCTCCGCCGCACTCCCCACCCCGGTCAGCGCCGCCACCGCGCGCACCTACCTCGCCTCGCTCACCGTGGCGACGGAGAACCGCACCGGCTACAGCCGGGACCTGTTCCCGACCTGGATCACCATCAGCGGCACCTGCAACACCCGTGAGTACGTCCTCAAGCGCGACGGTTCGAACGTCGTCACCAACTCCGCCTGCACCGCCACCAGCGGCACCTGGTACTCGGTCTACGACGGCGCCACCTGGACCGCCGCCTCCGACCTGGACATCGACCACCTCGTCCCGCTCGCCGAGGCCTGGGACTCCGGCGCCAGCGCCTGGACCACCGCCCAGCGCCAGGCCTTCGCCAACGACGTGACCCGTCCGCAGCTCATCGCCGTCACGGACAACGTGAACCAGCAGAAGAGCGACCAGGACCCGGCCGAGTGGATGCCCCCGCTCAGCTCCTACGCCTGCACCTACGTCCGCGCCTGGGTCCAGGTGAAGTACTACTACAACCTCAAGGTCGACTCGGCGGAGAAGAGCAAGCTCAGCTCGGTCCTCAGCGGCTGCTGATCCCCGCACCGATCCCCCCACGGCTCACCGCCGGTCCCCTCCCCCCACGGAAACCGGCGCAGTTCCCGGAACCTCCCCGCTCATCTCCGTCGTTCCGTACCGTACGGGGCGACGGAGAGGGGTGATCACCTTGGCGGAGCTGCGCCTGGGACCGCTGCTGAGGTACGTCGACGGCTCGTCCGCGACCTTCTGGGTCGAGGCGAGCCGTCCGTGCACCGCCGAGGTGCGCTGCGCCGACGGCGCCCGCGGCTCGGCCCGCACCTTCCAAGTCGCCGGGCACCACTACGCGTTGGTGCCGGTGAGCGGTCTGACCCCGGGCACGGACACCACCTACGAGGTGCTGCTGGACGGCGTCGGAGTCTGGCCGCTGCCCAACTCCCCCTTCCCGCCCTCCGTCGTCCGCACCCGGGGCGAGGAGGACGCCGTCCGCGTCACCTTCGGCTCCTGCCGCTGGGCCGCGCCGCCCGCCGACGAGAAGGACCCGGTCGGACCCGACGCGCTGGACACGCTGGCGGCCCGTATCGCGGGCGAGCCTGGGAGCGAACAGCCGGACGTCCTGCTCCTGTTGGGCGACCAGGTGTACGCCGACGAGACCTCGAAGGCCACCCAGCGCTGGCTCGCCGCCCGCCGCAACCTCGCGGACCCCCCGGGCGACCAGGTAGCGGACTACGAGGAGTACACCCGCCTCTACTACGAATCCTGGCTCGACCCGGAAGTGCGCTGGCTACTGTCGACCGTGCCGAGCTGCATGATCTTCGACGACCACGACGTCATCGACGACTGGAACACCAGCGCCTCCTGGCTCGCCGACATGCGGGCCACGGCGTGGTGGCGCGAGCGGCTGCTGAGCGGCCTGATGTCGTACTGGGTCCACCAGCACCTCGGCAACCTCTCACCGCGCGAACTCGCCGAGGACGCCCTGTACGCCGCCGTCCGCGAGACCCCCGACGGCACCGACGTGCTGAGCGCCTTCGCCGCCCAGTCCGACGCCGACCCGGCCTCCGTCCGCTGGAGCTATCGCCGCGACTTCGGCCGCGTACGGCTGCTGATGGTGGACACCCGGGCGGCCCGCGTGCTGGCCGAGGACCAGCGGGCGATGCTGGACGCGGGCGAGGAGCGGTGGCTGCGCGAGCAGGCACTGGACGCGCCGGGCTCCTGCGACCACCTCCTGATCGGCACCTCACTGCCCTGGCTGCTCCCCCACCTCGTGCACGACGCCGAGACCTGGAACGCCGCCCTGTGCCGGGGCGAACGGGGCGCGCGCTGGGCCCGGTTCGGGGAGAAGCTGCGCCGCCGGGCCGACCTCGAACACTGGGCGGCCTTCCCCGCGTCCTTCGCCGCGCTCACGCAGCTGATCGCCGAGGCCGGTTGCGGACCGGACGCCCCGGCGACGGTGTCCGTGCTGTCCGGAGACGTCCACCACGCCTACGTCGCCGAGCCCCGGTGGCCTTCCGGGACCCCTGGGACGCCCGACTCCCCCCGCTCCCCCGACGCCCGTGTCCTCCAGCTGACCTGCTCTCCCGTCCACAACTCCATCCCCCTGTCCATACGGCTCGGCTTCCGCTTCGGGTGGAGCGCGGTCGGCCGGGCGATCGGGCGCCGGTTCGCCCGGCACGGCAAGTGCGACCGGCCGCCCGTCGACTGGCGCAAGACCGGCGGCCCTTGGTTCAGCAACCAGCTCATGACCCTGACCCTGCACGGACGTTCGGCCCGGCTGCGGCTGGAGCAGGCGCGGGCGGGGAAGGGCGGGGGCGCCGCCCGGCTGCGGACGGTCATGGAGTCCGAGATCGGTTCGTGAACGTCCACGGTCGTGCGCGGTCATGCGCTGTCGTCCACGGCTGCCTTCTGTCGTCTCCTGCCCTCCTCTGTCGTTCCCAACGCGCTTGTGAAGCAAGCGTGATAGCCATGCGAGAGGTGCGTGAGGGCCGCGTGAGGTACCCGTGACGCATCCCACAGCGGGCGGCGATCGCCCCGCCCGGGGCTCGGTTCGGGTTCTCGCCGACGGCATGATGAGGCGGACCGTCCGCTTCCAGGAGGCCTTCCCGTGGAGCTCCCAGCAGGCGGTTCGCCGTCATGCGCCCTCCATGCCCGGGAGTCACACCTTTGTCTGCAGTGAGCGCCGCGCCGTCCGGGACCACCCCTGCCGTCGATGTGTCCCTCGCCGTCGTCGGCGCGGGACCACGGGGCACCAGCGTCCTTGAACGCCTGTGCGCCTCCGCGCCGGAACTGCTCCCGCCCGGAGCACGGCTGACGGTCCACATGGTCGACCCGTCGCCACCCGGCCCCGGCCGCGTCTGGCGCACCGCACAGTCGCCCCATCTGCTGATGAACACCGTGGCCTCGCAGGTCACCCTCTTCACCGACGACAGCGTGGACTGCTCGGGCCCGGTCCGCCCCGGGCCGAGCATGCACACCTGGGCGGGCGGCGAGCTGGGCCCGGACGACTACCCGACCCGCGCGCACTACGGCCGCTACCTGGAGTGGGTGTTCGGCGAGGTGGTGCGCGCAGCGCCGCCCGGCGTGCGCGTCGAGGTGCACCCGGCGCGCGCGGTACGGCTCGACGACGACCCCGACGGCCGCCAGACCCTCACCCTCGACAACGGGCGCACACTGCCGGAGCTGTCCGCGGTCGTCCTCGCCCAGGGCCATCTGCCGGCGGCCCCGGACCGCGCCCAACGCGACCTCACGGCGTACGCCGAACGGCACGGCCTGCGCCACATCCCGCCCGCCAACCCGGCGGACGTCGACCTCTCCGCCGCCGCACCCGCTCCCGGCGAACCGGTCCTGCTGCGCGGCCTCGGTCTCAACTTCTTCGACCACATGGCCCTGCTCACGACGGGCCGCGGCGGCCGCTTCACCCGCACCGCCGAGGGCCTGCGCTACCTCCCCTCCGGCCGCGAGCCCCGGCTGTACGCGGGCTCGCGCCGCGGTGTCCCGTACCAGGCCCGCGGCGACAACGCGAAAGGCCCCTACGGCCGCCACCTCCCGCTCGTCCTCACCGACGAGGTCATCGCCGGCTTCCGCAAGCGCGCCGACTCCGGTGAGGCTCCGGACTTCCTGGGCGAGATATGGCCGCTGATCGCGAAGGAGGTGGAGACGGTCTACTACGAGGGGGTGTGCGCCGGGCGGTGGGAGCGTACGAGGCTGCTGGAGTTCAGGGACCGTTTCCTCGCCGCCCCGCACCGAAGCCCTCAAGAGGCCCACGTCCTCGACGAGTTCGGTGTCCCGGAGGGCGAGCGTTGGTGCTGGGACCGCGTTTCACGCCCGTACGCCGGCCGCGACTTCGCCACGCGCGGCGCCTGGCGCTCCTGGCTGCTGGCGCATCTGCGCGAGGACGCCGAGCAGGCCGCGCTCGGGAACGTCGACGGTCCCCTGAAGGCCGCCCTGGACGTACTGCGCGACCTGCGCAACGAGGTGCGGCGGATCGTGGACCACGGGGGCCTGCCGGGCGGCTCGCGGCGCGACCACCTGGACCGCTGGTACACACCGCTCAACGCCTTCCTCTCCATCGGGCCGCCCCGCCGCCGCGTCGAGGAGATGGCCGCGCTGATCGAGGCGGGCGTCCTGGACGTTGTGGGCCCCCGGCTGGAGGTGCGGGCCGAGGACGGGGCGTGGGTCGCGCACTCCCCCGACGTGCCGGGCTCGACCGTGCGCGCGACGACGCTGATAGAGGCGCGGCTGCCGGAACCGGACCTCAGGCGGACGGGCGACTTGCTGCTCACCCGGCTGCTGAGCACGGGCGGGTGTCGTCCGCACACGAGCGACGGTTACGAAACCGGAGGACTGGACGTGACACCGCGCCCCTACCGTCTGAGGGACCGTCAAGGTCACGCGCACACGCGGCGGTTCGCCTTCGGGGTACCCACGGAGGGCGTGCACTGGGTGACCGCGGCCGGGGCCCGGCCGGGTGTGGATTCGGTCACACTTTCGGACGCCGACGCGGTGGCGCGGGCCGCGCTACGTGCGGCGACAGCGGAGACAGAAGCCCGAGCGGAACCCGGCCCGTGGCTAAATGTTGAACTTGCAAGCATTGATTAGGTTCACCTAACCTTGGTGACTCACTCGGTTCCGCCCCCAGGATCCGGTTCCCCCACGGACCGGACCAGACCGAAGGAGTCCCCCACATGACCGACCGCCTCAACAACGCTCAGCCGTACGCCATCGGCCTGTTCCGCATCGTCATAGGCCTGCTCTTCGCCGTGCACGGCGCCGCCTCGCTCTTCGGTGTCCTCGGCGGCGCGGCCGGCACCGGCGGCGGCTCCATCCCGTCCGGCACCTGGCCGGGCTGGTACGCGGCCGTGATCCAGCTCGTCGGCGGCGCCCTGGTGCTGCTGGGCCTCGGCACCCGCGGCGCGGCGCTCATCGCGTCGGGCTCGATGGCGTACGCGTACTTCGACGTGCACCAGTCGTCGGCCCTGTGGCCGATCCAGAACGGCGGCGAGCTCTCCGTGCTGTTCTGCTGGGCCATGCTGCTGCTGGTCTTCACCGGCTCCGGCGCGCTCGGCCTCGACCGGCTCTTCGCCGGGCGCACGGCCGCGTCCCGTGCGGACGAGCGGGCCTCGGAGCCCGTCGCGGCCTGACCCGGCCGCCACTCGTGACGGCGCCCACCTCCCTCACCCGGAGGTGGGCGCCGTCCCGTACCGCCCTGGCCCGGGCCGTCACCGCGATCCGCCCTCGCTCAGGCGGTCCCGGCGACCCGGCCGAACGGGACGGTGAAGCACGCCAGCCGCGCACCTCCCGCGCCCGGCCCGTCGTAGAGCACGACCGAACCGGCCCCGCCCTGCCTAAAGCCCCAGCCGTGCCGGGACCTCGCGTGCACCCGCGCCCCGAACGTGTGGCCCGCCTTCACTCCGGTCACCCGCAGCCGTACGGTCGTCGCGCCCCGCTCGTCCATCAGCCGGCTCGCCTCGATCCCGCCGGCCGCCGGAACGACCTGCATGTCGTACGTCAGTGCGGCCGACGGGAGGAAGGCGCCGGGCGGCGCGAACCGCGCGTCCGTCGTCATCCGGTAGCCGTCCGCTCCCGCGCCGCCGCCCACCGTCAGTACGGCCGACGCCAGGGCGCCGGCGATCATCCCTGCCACCATCGTTGTCCCACCCCTCCGACACTCGTCCCCGCCCTGACGTCACCCCTCCCCTACTCGCTCCCGCCGTGAGGAGCGCATGAACCCCCAGTGACCCTCCTGTCACACCCGCCGCGTACGCTGTATGGCTGTCACAGGCCGCCTGCCGCTCCCCCGCGACGTAGCGGCGAGGTCGTGCCAACGGGGGAGTACAGGGGAGTTTCGGTGTTGGAGAGTGTGGGGCCGCTGACGGGCAGCCCATGGATCTACGCGGCGGTGGCCGTCTCGGTCCTGCTGGACGTCTTCCTGCCGGTCCTGCCGAGCGGCGTCCTCGTCATCACGGCGGCCACGGCAGCGGCGGCGGGCTCCGCGGGGGCAGCCGTCGGGCAGGCGGTGCCCAACATCATGGCGCTCATCCTCTCCGCGGCCACCGCCTCGGTCCTCGGTGACCTGGTGGCCTACCGGCTGGCGTGGCGCGGCGGCGAACGCCTGGACCGGGCCATAGCCCGCTCGCGCCGGCTGTCCCGCGCGCAGGAACGTCTCGGCGCGGTCCTCGCGCGCGGCGGCGGCGCCCGGGGCGCGCTGGTCGTCCTCGCCCGCTTCGCGCCCGCCGGACGCTCGGTCGTCTCACTCGGCGCGGGCGCGGCCCACCGCCGGGTCCGCGAGTTCCTGCCGTGGTCGATCGTGGCGGGCCTGGCCTGGGCCGCCTACAGCGTCGCCCTCGGCTACTTCGGCGGCCAGTGGCTGGGCGCGAGCTGGTTCGCGACCGGGGTGTCGTTCCTGGCGCTGTTCGGCGCGGGGGCGGGCGCGGCGTACCTGATGCGCCGTCCCGAACCCCAGGAGTCAGGCACCAGCGCCTGACCTGCGGCTTGCCCTGAGGAGCGCGCGGGGGGACTATCCGGCGCGCTGGGGCTGAACGGCCCCGCGTACCTCCAGGCCGTCCAGCAGTTCGGCGGTGGCGGCGGCGATCGCCTCGACCGCGCGGTCGAACACCTCACGGTTGTGGGCGGCCGGGGCGCGGAAGCCGGACACCTTGCGGACGTACTGGAGGGCGGCGGCCCTGATCTCCTCCTCGGTGGCCTCTTCGGGGAGCACGGGCGGGCGGAGTGTCTTGATGCTGCGGCACATGCGTCCAGTCTCGCGCATACCTGTGGGAACCCGGGGCGTCGATTCCGTTGCCGTAGCGGGATGATCTACGTCGAGGCGGCCACCTTCCGGGGCCGACCGACGAGAGGATCGAACAGCCATGACCAAGGACCAGTCGATGGACCAGTCGAAGGAACGGGCCGAGGAACGCTCCACCGTGGCGGTACTGGGCCCGGGCGGCGTCGGCGGACTGCTGGCGGCGCTGGTGGCGCGGGCCGGACACCGGGTGATCTGTCTGGCCGGGGACGAGACGGCGCGGGCGCTGCGCACGGACGGCATCCGCGTCCGCAGCGGCCGGTTCGGGGACTTCACGGCGGCCGTGGAGGCCGACACCGAACTGCGCGAACCGGTCGACGCCTGCCTGATCGCCGTCAAGCACACGGCGCTGGACGCGGCCCTGGAGCGGGTACGGCCGGAGGTGCTCGGCGACGGCCTGCTGGTCCCGTTCCTGAACGGTGTCGAACACCCCGCGACGCTGCGCGCCCGCTACGGCGCCACCCGTGTCGCCCCCGCCGTCATCCGCGTCGAGTCGACCCGGACCACACCCGGGGTCATCGAACACGGCAGCCCCTTCGCCGAGATCGACCTGACCGGCGAGAGCGTGCCGCGCGGCCGACTGGACGCGCTCGCCGGGGTGTTGGCGGCGGCCGGCCCGACCATCCGTGTACGGGACGACGAGGCGGCGACGCTGTGGGCGAAGATGTCGTTCCTCGCGCCGTTCGCGCTGCTGACGACCCGTTACGGGGTGCCGCTGGGCGAGGTCCGTACGCGCCATCGCGAGGAGTTGACGGCCCTGGTGGCGGAGACGGCCGCCGTCAGCGGGGCGTGCGGCGGCCCGGCGGACCTGGCCGTGGCCCTCGCCCGCTACGACGCCTTCCCGCCGGACACCAAGTCCTCCATGCAGCGCGACGCCGAGGCGGGCCGTCCGCTCGAACTGGACGCGATCGGCGGCGCGTTGCTGCGGGCCGCGGACCGGCACGGGGTGGCCGTGCCGGTGGCGCGGGGGCTGGTGCGGGAGTTGGAGGAGCCGGCGGGCAACCGCCGCCACTGAGCCCGGTTACGGCTCACCCCGACCACGGTTCACCCCGACCGTGGTTCACCCGGCGCGCGGCTCAGGCGTGGGTCTTGGCCAGCACTTCCAGGATCTCGTCCGTCGTGCCCGTCTCACCGAGACGCGGGAAGATCCGCTCGACGCTGTTGCGGTGGGTCTCGGCGTCGAGGTCGGACATCGCGTCGGTGCCCAGGGTGACGTGGTAGCCGTGCTCGTGGGCGGCGCGGGCGCTGGACTCGACGCCGATGCTGGTGGCGATGCCGACCAGCACGATCTGGGTGATCCCGCGGCGACGCAGCTGCAGGTCGAGGTCGGTGCCGTAGAACGCGCCCCAGTTCCGCTTGGTGACGACGATGTCCTCCGGGTGACCGGCGAGCTCGTCGACGAGGACGTCCCAGCCCTCCGGCCAGACACGGGGGGCGCGGGCGGGGCCGTCGATGCGCCCGGGGACGCCGTCCGCGCCGTCGGCGGCGGCGGTGACCCGGACGAGGACGACGGGGAGGCTCTGCTCGCGGAACGCGTCCGCGAGCCGGGCCGCCCGCTCCACGACCTCGGCGGCCGGGTGCGGGGCGAGGCCCGGGTTCCCGGCGATGCCGTTCTGCAGGTCGATGACGACGAGCGCGGTCTTCGGGTCGAGCGTGGTGACAGCCATGGTCAGGCCTTTCGGGGGGTGGAGGGCGCGAGGGTGCGCAGGGATCGGTCGAGCAGGGTCACCGCCAGGAGCAGCGTGGCTCCGGCGAGCATGAAGAGGGCCAGGTCGTGCAGGCCCCCGGTGTCGGCGCCATGGGGGAAGACGGCCGCGTCGGCGGCTGAGGCGACCATCGCGCCGAGGTACATGAAGGTGCGCAGGAGTCCGGCCGCGGAGCCCATCCGGGCGGGGTCGGCCTGCCGGTAGAGGGCGTTCTGGTTGGCGAGGCCGTTGAGGCCCTGCGGGATGCCCATGACGATCCCGACGGCGCCGAGCAGCCAGACCGCACTGCCGGAGTTCGCGCCCAACAGCGCGGCACACCCGGCGATCTGGACCAGACTGCCCACGACGAGCTTGCCCCGGATCGCCTCGCGGCGCCCGGTGACGGCGGAGACGGCCAGCGCGCTGAGCGACAGGGGCAGCAGGACGAGTCCGGCGGTGGCGGCGGACAGCTCCCGCCCCTCCTCCAGCCACTGTGTGAAGCCGTACAGGAACGCGTACGCCGTCGTGAAGCTGAGGAATTGACGCAGGAAGGTCGCGAGCATGGGGACGTTGCCGCCGAGCACCCGCAGATCGATGAACGGCTCCGCGACGCGAACCTCCCGCAGGGCGAAGGCCGTTGCCGCACCGACGGCGAGGACGAGCAGCCACCAGTGGTCGGCCCGAGGTTTCATCAGGAAGAACATGAGGGCGGCGAGCAGGCCGGCGAACAGCGCCATGCCGAGCGGATCGACGCTGCGCCTCTCCCGCCGCCCGCCCGGGCTCTTCGGCAGCCGCAGCACACCGAGGACCAGACAGGCCACCGAGAGCGGCACGTTGACGAGGAAGATGGTGCGCCAGCCGCCCACGCCGATCAGCAGTCCGCCCAGGGTGGGGCCGACGACGGAGACGGTCTGGGCGGAGACGGCGAGCGCGGTCAGTACTCCGGCCGGGCTGTCCCGCCCGGTGCGCTCGGCCTCACTGCGGGTGAGGCTCATCGAGGCGGGGTACGCGGCGGAGGTGCCGACTCCGAGCAGCACCCGGGCCGCGACCAGCGCGCCGAGGCTCGGAGCGAGGGCGCCGAGCAGCCCGGCGATCCCCACGAGCGCCGTCCCGATGAGATAGAGGCGACGGGGTCCGTAGGTGTCCACGAGCCGTCCGATGACGGGCTGCCCCACGGCGGTGGCCAGGTAGAGCCCCGTGACCAGCCAGGCCGTCTGCGCGGGCGGTGCCCCGAGCGCGGCCCCGATCGGCACCAACGCCACCGCGATCATGGCGGAGTTGATGGGGTTCAGTACGGATCCGAGGACCATCGGGGCGATCAGCCGACGGTCGAAGGAGTCCGCGGGGCGGGGGCGCGAGGGCCGGTCGGAGCGAGCGGGTCCGGATATCTTGGGCATCACGGCCGGGTGAGCCGGTCCAGTACGGCCATGGCCTCGATGACGGTCTGCCGCTCGGCCTCCGTGCAGCGGTCCTCGAAGGCCCGGGCCAGCCACTCCGCACGGGCCTGCCGGGTGCCCTCGATGCGCTCGCGCCCCGCGTCGGTGAGCGTGACGAGCTGCCGCCGGCCGTCCCCGGGGTCGGGGTTGCGCGCGATCAGCCCGTACTGGTCGAGCGCGGCGAGCGTGGCGGCCATCGACTGCGGGCGCACCCCCTCGGCGGCCGCCAGTCCACTGGCCGTCGCGGCGCCGCTCTTGCTCACCAGCGTGAGCGCGGACACCTGGGAAGGCGTGAGGTCCTGCGCCTCCCCCTCCGTCTCGGCGACCTCCCGGATCCGCCGCCGCAGCCGGTTGAAGGCGACCCGCAGATCCCGCGCGGCACGGGCGGCGGAGCCGGAGATCCCGTCGGCGCCGAGGCCGTCATCAGCGTCAGCGGCCCTTGGGGTGCCGCTCGAGGCCTCAGTGGCGTCCGCGCCTTCGGTGCCGTCCCTGCTGTCGTCCATGCCCCCACGCTAGAACCTTCAGTCTAGACTGTCCAGTTCGGACTGTGCAGTCTGGGCTGAGCGATTCCGTCGACACGGGGAGGCGACGGAGCCGAAGAGAAATCCACGGGCGCTTCCCACCCGCCCCGGGCAGGATGTGCCCTCGTGAACCACATCCTGTGCGGGCTCGCTGCCAACCCGGCGCTCCCCGCCGAGCTGGTCGACCGGCTGATCACGGTCGCGGACGACGAGATCGCCACGGAGCTCGCCGCCCGCCCGGACCTCGGCCGCGCCCAGGCACTCGCCCTGGCCGCCCGCGACGAGGACACCGCCGTACACCTCGCGTACGAGGGACGGCTGACGTCCGCCGACATCGATCCCGTGGCCCAGCCGCAGGCCGCGCTCGCCCTGCTCGACACGGGGGTCGGCCTCCCGGAGTGGGCACGCCGCTTCGCGACGGATCCGGTCACCGGGCGCCGCGAGAAGCTGGCCGCCTGCCCGGACCTTCCCCCCGATGTGACGGACACGCTCGCCGCCGACTCCGAGGTCACGGTGGTGGCCGAGCTCGCGCTGTGGACCACCCCGGACATGGCCGCCCGGCTCGCGCGACACCCGCATGCGGAGGTCCGCCGCGCGGTGGCGGCCAACGAGGCGACACCACCGGCGGTACTGGAGATGCTGCTGACCGGGGAAGGGCTGCCTCCGGCGCGGCGCTGCCTGGTCTGCGACCGAGAGCGGACCCCGGCCGCCCACGCCCACCCGCACCCGCACCCGCACCCGCACCCGCACTCGCACTCGCACTCGCACTCGCACTCGCACCCGGCCGACGACCTGCCGCCGGGCGCGTTCTGCACCGGTTCCCACGAGTCCACGGTGCACGAGATGCGGCGGCAGGCGCTCAGCAACCCGGCCACGCCCGCCCGGGCCGCCGCCGGCTTCGCCGGCCATTCCTCGGCGCTGCTGCGCTGGTCGCTCGCCGCCCGCCCCGATCTGTCCCCGGAGGTAGGGGGTCGGCTGGTCGACGACCCGCTGCCCGGCATACGGGGCGACCTCGCCGAGAACCCCGCACTCGACGCCACCCACCTGCGCGCGCTGGCCACCGACATGGACCCCGACGTACGGCGCAGACTGGCCCACAATCCCCGTGTGCCACTGGACCTGCTCACCTCCTTGGCGGGCAACACCAAGATCGGCGCGACCCTGCTGCCGCGGATCGCCGCCGCCACCCCCGCCGAGGTCGAGAGCCTGGCCAAGTCTCCTGACCCGGCCGTACGGATGCTCCTGGCCGCACGACGTGATCTGCCGCCCGGAACACGCGACGCGCTGGCCGCCGACACCGACGCGAAGGTGCTCAAGTCCATCGCCCCTCACCCCGGCCTCACCGAGGCCCGGCTGCGCGACATGATCGACCGTCACGGGGTCCGGGTGCTGGCCAAGGTGGCGACGAGCCCGGACGCGTCGCCGTCCCTCCTGGAGCACGTGACGAGACACGACCCACCGGTCCAGAAGGCGTTCCGCGAGGTGGCCCGCCACCGCAACGCGACGGCACCGTCCCTGCTCGCCTGCCTGACCGACCGACAGGCGCGACCGATGGCCGCCGCCCACCCGGCCCTGCCCGTACCGGTCATCGTCGAGCTGCTCGGCGACGCCGAGGGGCGCGTGGCGGAGGCGGCCGCGGCCAACCCGTCACTCCCGCCGGCCATGATGCTGAAGCTGATCCCTTGACCCCGCCGGGGCAAGGAACGGCTCCAGCAGGCCGAGGAGCCGGTCCGGGCGGTGCAGCGGGATGATGTGCCCGCAGTTCTCGATGACGTGGCCGTTCAAGTCGTCGGCCACCGGCCGCAGTTGCTGTGCGAGCGCGCCGCCCACGGGGTGGGCGCCGATGGCCATGGTGGGCACGGTCAGCCGGACCGTACGGACGGCTTCCTGGATCTGCCGGGCGCTTTCGGGCAGGGCCCGGTAGTACGAGAAGGCGCAGCGCAGGGCCTCGGTCCCGGTGTACGCGTGGACGAAGGCGTCGCGGACGGCGGGATCCACGCCCTGCCCGAGGGTGCCCGCGTCGAGGAACCAGCCGATGTACCGGTCCTCGTGCCCGGTCAGGACGGATTCCGCGAGGCCGGGTTCCGCGTGGAAGCCGAACCACCACGGCGCGCCGTCGGCGAGGAACTCCTCGGCGCCCGGCAGCCTGCCCACCAGCGACTCCATGACGACGAGTCGCCGGACGAGGTCGGGGCGGCGCATGGCGAGCAGGAAGGCCGGCGGGGTGCCCGCGTCGATGCCGACCACGGCGGCCGAGGTCTCTCCGAGGGCGTCGAGGAGGGCTTCGGCGTCGGCCGCGAGCGTACCGGCGTCGTAGCCGCCCGCCGTGCGCGCGCTCGCGCCGCATCCGCGCAGGTCCGGTGCGATGACTCGGTACCGCCCCGCGAGCCCGTCCAGGACGTGGGTCCATAGCTGCCAGGTGTGCGGGAAGCCGTGGAGCAGCAGAACGGCCGGGCCCTCACCGGCCACGGCCACGTTGAGTTCGACGCCGTTGGCTTCGACCTGCCGGAGCGCGACGGACATGAGACCTCCAGGTGCGGGCGGGTGGTCACCATTGGTGACAACCAAACGCTAGGTAACTAACCTGGAGACGCCAAGACCGCACTTCCGCGACAGGTAGTGAGCCCCAGGTGACCCCCTCATGACCCCTTCTCCGTCACAGCCCCGCGACGGGACTCGCGGGGATCTGTTCGATCCGCAGTGCCCGACCCGTCGCCTGCTCGACCGGATCGGCACGAAGTGGATGTCGATGGCCGTCAAAGTGCTGGCGGAGGCGTCCCCGGAGGAGGTGCGCTTCGCGGAACTGCAGCGCAGGATGCCCGGGGTCTCACAGAAGATGCTGTCGGTCACCCTCCAGGGCATGACCCGCGACGGCCTGGTCGGCCGCAGGGTGGAACCGACGGTGCCGCCGCGCGTGTACTACCGGCTCACTCCGCTCGGCCTGTCGCTGGAGGGCCCGCTGGCCATGGTCAGGGCCTGGGCCGAGGAGCACATGGCCGAGGTGGACCGGGCCAACGCGCGCAGCCGCGAACTCGCCGACGACGACTGACCGTTCGGGCCGCCACGACAGGACGCCGTCCGCCCTGGACGCCCCACCCGTTCGCGTGAAGTCCCCGAAGGAACTCGCACCTCAAATTCGAACAGGCGTACCATTGCCGCGTGGCTGCGACCTATGACTTCCCGAGTGACCTCCTGGCAGGCCAGGAGGAGCTGCATCAGGTCCGGGCGGAGCTCCTGGCCCTGCTCAAGAGGCTCCCCTGGTCGGTGGAGCCCCTGGACGGCTTCAGCGACGACAAGGGCTGGCGCAAGGTGGAACGCCCCGCCTCCCCCGGCTGGACACCCGACGAACAGGCCGAGGTCGAGAAGCTCCGCCAACGTGAACGAGAACTCGCCGTCTTCGTCACCTGCCACCGCTTCTGGTCGGAGGTCGCCCCACCGGACACGGTGGACGCCCGCGCGAAGCTGAAGCACGCCCACGAAGGCCCGCCACAAACGTCGTAATTCCATGTCACTCCGGGTACGAGGGAGCCCCCGCGCGGCAACAATGAGTCACCGGCGTTGACGCGGAGGTACTCATGCCCATGCTCCTCATCGAAGGCGACTACCGGATCCTGAACGCGAAACCGGACGGCGACACCGTCCGCTTCGACCCGCACGACGCGGCCTTCTGGTACGAGATCCCCGGCACGCACAAGATCGACAAGACCCACCGGAACAGCCGTGGCGGCGCCAACCTGCGGCTCGACGCGATCGACGCGCTGGAGACCCACTATCTGGGCACGGGC
Organism: Streptomyces sp. NPDC111507; assembly: GCF_055638955.1. Taxonomy (NCBI): domain Bacteria; kingdom Bacillati; phylum Actinomycetota; class Actinomycetes; order Kitasatosporales; family Streptomycetaceae; genus Streptomyces; species Streptomyces sp. NPDC111507. The sequence continues at coordinate 793,980 of NZ_JBVKBU010000001.1, forward strand.
CCGCACGAGGTGCACCAGCCGCTGGACCTCGGCGCCCACGCCGCCCGGGACGAGCTGCTGAGCTGGCTCGGTTTCACCACCGTCCAGCACACGGGCGAGAAGGTCACCGCCAGCACCCCTGAGAGCGTGCCCGGTTTCATCCTGGCGAGCGCGATCGACGTACACAGCCGCTGCGTCGCGCTGGCCGGTCGCGGCGCACCACCCGCCGGCAAGAAGAGCGGCGACTGGATCACCGTGGACGTACCGCTGCTCCGCACCACCGCCAACCACCACCTGCTCACGCTCGGCCTGGTCTTCCCGACCTTCTACTCGGACCTCTTCCCCGACCTGCGCACCGAGCTGACCGCGGTGTCCCAGCAGGCGAGGTCGACGGGCCTCGGCGTATGGGCCAAGGACACGACGACCACCGGGGCGGCGATCACCGGCCTGTCCTCCCTCACGGACGACCTGGTGCTGCTCCCGAAGCTCTTCCGCCGCCTCGCGGATCATCTGCGCTTCGCGCCCGACTCCTCGCTGGACTGCTTCCCCAGCTACCTCTTCGGCGGCGCCGACCGATTCCGCATCCTCTCCCAGGGCCCCACCGCCAAGACCCTCACCGGCCTGCACCACGTGGTCGAGGTCAACGGCGGGACGGTACGCATGACCCACCCGATCGAAGACCTGGTCTTCGCCGAGGAATGACGAGGCCGGACGTCCGACCATCAAAACTCTCCACCATCAGGGCTTCAGAAGTCCGCCCACCCACCAGTCACGCGGTTCACCCCTGACCACGGTGCGATGGCGCAGGGTTCCCTCGACGGTGAAGCCGAGCTTCTCGGCGAGTGCGCGCGAGGGCACGTTCCCGACCATCGCCCACCACTCGATCCGGTGCGCCCCGAGCACGGCGAAACCCCAGTCGCACAGGACCCGGGCCGCTTCCGCGGAGTATCCCCGGCCGCGCTGCTCCTTGGCCGCCCAGTAGCCGAGTTCGTAGACCCCCTCGGAGAGCCTCGTCAGACAGAACGAACCGACCAGCGCACCGTTGTCCGACCGGAAGGCACCCAGAATGTGGTCGCGATCCCCGGCCCAGCCCTGGGGCGCGGTCTGCCCGACGTACTTCTCGGCATCCTCACGCCGAAACGGTGACGGCGCCGGCGTGTAGTACTGGATGTCCTCGTCCTGACAGGCCGCGTACACCGTGTCCGCGTCGGAGGGGCCGAAGGGCCTGAGCAGAAGTCGCGCGGTCTCCAGAGTCACGGGATCCATGGCCGCAGTATGGCCAGCACCCACCAGCGCAACCACCGAATTTCCGGGACCCACGGATCCCGCTACGGCATGCCCGGCACGGTCCTGATCCAGCGGCGGAGCACCAGGCAGGAGATCACGGGGCCCACCACAAGGGCGCACAGCCAGAGGAACATGGTGAAGGGGGAGATCGCGTAGTACTGCACACGCTCAGGCAAAAGCGCCACCAGCCCCAAGCCCACGACGAGAACCGCCCACGTGCCGAGAACGACGAGTACGGCCTTGGACGCGATGACTGCAACACGCATGGCGGATGAGGATAGCCAAAAAGACCAAGGCCCAGCCTTGGACAGGCTTCCATCGGGCGTGGCGGCAGCCGGTCACGAACCGGTGGCGGTGGCGGTGGCGAAGCACAGGCGCAGACTGTCGCTGGTCCAGTCACAGGTGAACTCGATGCCGGCTGCCCGGCCGATTCGGATGACGATGTTTGCGGCAGCACCAGCCGTGAGCCGACCGGCCGCGTCGTGGATCGGGCGCTTGTCTTGGGTCGCGCTCTCGGCCATCCATGCGTACCCGTCGGTCCGCACGAACAGCGGTCCCGCGGTTCGGCCTGCTGCGCGCAAACTGCCGAGCAGTTCTTGAGTGGCTGCCACCACGCAGTTCGTGGGGTCAGCGCGGCGCGGCGACAGGGAAATCAGGTCGTCTCGCTCCCGATCCTGTCGGCGGATCTTCACCACCAGGCTTGCGCTCGTGGCGGTCAGGTCGGCGACATCAAGTGCGACGAGTTCGGACACTGTCGCATCGCAGGCGTGACCGAGCAGGAGCAGGGCGGCACCGCGAGAGCCGGGGATCGTCGGCGAGAGCGCCGCCAAGGCGGCATGCAGGGCAGCCGGGATGACAGCTGCCGCGGTGAGGTCGGACTCAGTCACGACATCTCCTAACAGATCACGATCGCCGCTCAGCACGGCGGTCACCCCATGGCTGACGTCATCATGACCGGTGCAATCGTGGCCGACACCCACGTGGTCCAGGACACGCAGCGCGAGTAGTCCCGGCGCCGATGTCAGATCCGGATGCCAAAGACCCCCAGCCATGATCGGCTGGGGGCCTTCTTCCTGGTGGGCGCGGACGGTTTCGAACCGCCGACATCCGCCTTGTAAGGGCGGCGCTCTACCGCTGAGCTACGCGCCCAGGACGAGTCGACAGCCTACATTGCCCGGGGGGATGCCCCGCAAACCCGTATCCGGGGGTTAACCCCACCTCCGGTCCGGGAGCAGCCCGGATCCCCCGGCGGACCCCGGAACCGTACGGTCGAAAGGCGTCGAGGGGCATCGGAGCGCGTCGGCGTTTCATTCCAGGGGGAGATCTTCATGGCTCGGACTCGGACACGGACAGCCGCGCGGACCGCCGCCGTCGCCGGTGCCGTCGTCGCTCTCGTCGCGACCGCCGCAGGGTGCGGGGCGAGTGCCGGGGACGACAGGCATCCGGAGCATCGGGCGTTCGCGCTGCACGGTCGTACGCTCACCGTGGACTCGGACGACTCCGCGCTGGAGCTCGTGGTCGCCGGGTCGGCCGAGGCGGACAAGGTCGAGGTCACCCGGTGGTTCCAGGGGCACATCGTCGTCGGTGGGGATCCGCGCGTGACCTGGGCGATGAAGGACGACCGGCTGACGCTGCGGATGAAGTGCTCCGGCATGGTCGCCGACTGCAGCGCCAAGCACCGGATCGTCGTGCCGCGCGGTGTCGCGGTGAAGGTCGTGGACGGGGACGGGAGCGTACGGGCGGAGGGGTTCAAGGAGGCGCTCGGGATCCGTACGTCGGACGGGAGTGTCCGCGTCACGAACTCCTCCGGCCCGCTGGACCTGCGGACCGCCGACGGCTCGATCCACGCCCTCGGCATCGCCGCGCGCCATGTGCGCGCCCAGAGCTCGGACGGGTCCGTACAACTCGAACTCGGCGTCGTGCCCGACCTGGTCGAGGCCCGCAGCCAGGACGGTGCGCTCACCATCGGGCTGCCTCACGACACGTACCGGGTGACGGCCGAGAGCGGGGACGGATCCGTGCGGGTGTCCGTGCCCCGGGACCCGGCCAGTTCGCACGTGGTGTCCGCCCACGCGAGCGACGGAAGCATCACAGTACGAACCGCGAACTAACCGGCCCGTGTGTTCGTCCTTAACCGGTGGGAGAATGAACCGGGCAAGGCGGATGACAGCACGGGAGAGGGATGTGACGGCGACACCTTCAGAGCCGTACACGCCGTTCGCGCCACGCGCGCAGTCGGCACGCCGTCAGCCCCATCGATACCGTGACGTGCTGACCCTCGTCAGCCTCCCGCTCCTCGCCGCCCTCGTCCTGCCCGCGGCCTTCGCCGGCGGCGGCACCCGGCGCTGGTTCGGCGGGCGCGCCGAGAGTCAGCGGGCCGAGGCGCAGGCCGCGAAGGACGCCGCCGCGGCGGCGTTCTACGAGCTGGACACCGCCCAGCGCGATCTGCGGATCTCGATCGAGACCATCACCGCCGTCGACGACTCCCCCGCGGCCCGCCGCGCCGTCTCCGACTTCGAGGCGCTGGGCCGGCGCATCGACGAGGCCAGTGGGAAGTACATCGAGGCCGTCGACGCCCACGACCTCGACCGGGACGAGCTGGACGCGTCGGTCGCCACCCGCGCCCGCGCCGAACTCACCGCCGCCAAGGACCAGCTGGGGCGGGTCAAACAGGACCTGGACCGGTTCGGCCAGGGACTCGCGCCGCTGCTCGGGAAGGCCGAGACGCAGCTCGCCCGGCTCGCGCCCGCCGTCGAGCGCGCCCGCCAGGCCCTGCTCGCCGCCTCGAACGCCCTCGATGCCGTACGCAGGACAGGGCTCGGAGCCGATGATCTGGCCGGCCGGCTCGCCGCGCTCGGGCCCGAGCTGACCAAGCTCAACCAGGGGGCCGGACAGCACGGCGTACCGGAGACGCTGGAGCGTGCCGAGCGGGTCTCGCGGGAGGCCGGGGCGGTGCGCGCGGAGGCCGAGCGGCTGCCGGAGCGGGCCGCGGAGATCGACCACCGGCTGGTGTCGCTGCGCACCCGCGCCCAGGCGCTGACCACCCGCGCCGGGCAGGTGGACCCGGTGCTGAGCGAGCTGCGGCGCCGGTTCGCGGCCGCGTGCTGGCAGGACCTGCAGCACGTACCGGAGCAGGCCACCGAGAACGTACGGCAGGCAGAGCTGAAACTGAAGGAGGCGCGGGCCGCGCGTGACGCGCAGCGCTGGCCGGACGCCACCTCGCTGCTGTCCACGGTGCGCGCGCTGCTGAACGGGACCGACGAGGCCGTGTCGGCGGCCGGCGACCGGCTGCGCCGGCTGAACGCCGTGTCCAAGGACCCCCAGCAAGAGATCGACCGCACCCGCTTCGCCATCCGGGACGCCCAGCGTCTGGCCATGGCGGGCCGCAACACCCCGGATCCGCGGCACGCCCGCCCGCTCGACGACTCCGTCGCCCGGCTGGAGCGTGCCGTCGCCGCGCTGGAGGGGCGCCACCCCGACTACTGGCACTTCCTGACCGAGACGGAGGCGGTACGGGCGACGGCCGCCCGGGTGGTCTCCCAGATCCGCGAGGAGCGCGGCGGCCCGGTCTGAGCCGGCGATCCCGGTCCCCGGTGTTGGCGGTCCCCGGCTTCCGGGCGGATGCTGGGTTGTACGTACGGCCTCCGCGAGCTGGAGAGGGAGGCGGACATGGCCACGCACGTACTTCGTCCCGGAACCCGACGACACATCGCCTTCGACGACCATCTGCCGGTCGATCACCGGCTGAACAGGTTCTACCGGATCGGCGCGGGCCTGATGGGCCTCTTCCTGCTCGCCTTCGGCATCCTGGGCCTGACCAACAAGGTCGGCTACTTCACCACCCACGGGGACACGGTCATGGGGCTGAACACCAACGGCTCGCTCAGCGTGCTCTCCATCTGCGTGGGGCTGCTGCTGTTCGTGGGCATGGTGATCGGCGGGAACTTCGCCTCGACGCTCAACATGGTCTTCGGCGTCCTGTTCGTCCTCAACGGCTTCCTGAACCTGGCGCTGCTGGACGGCCGCTACAACTTCCTCGCCTTCCACATCCAGAACGTGCTGTTCAGCTTTGTGGTCGGCGTCCTGCTGATGTTCTTCGGGATGTACGGGAGGGTCGGCTCGGCCCTGCCGCACGACAACCCGTACTACAAAGCCCGCCACCCCGAGGAGGCCGAGCGGATCCTGGCGCTGCGGGAGTCGGCCTCGGCAACGGCCCTGCAGCAGTCGCACAGGGCCGCGCCGACGCCCAAGGCCGTGGGCGGCACGGAGACCAAGGCAGCGGAAACCACCAAGGGGGCGGAATCCGAGGCAACGGAATCCAAGGCGGCGGAGAACAAGCCGTCGGAGAACAAGGCCGCCGAGCCGCCCAGGACCACGGACCCCTAGGTCACCTCAGGTGACCAGGTGATCAGGTGCGGTACGCGTAGTACGCCGAGGTCGGGTACGACGCGATGATGCTCGACAGCGACCGGCGGTAGGTGTCGGCGTCGTGGTAGGTCAGGTACGGCATGCCGCTGGAGCTGCGGTAGGACGTGATCATGGTGTGGTCCTTGGCCCCGTCCCTGTCGAAGTCCATCTGCAGGACGTCACCGACGTCCATCTGATAGACGTTCGCCAGCGGCGTGGTGCGCTTGGCGGTCTGGGTGAACCAGGACCACTCGTTCACGCCCGCCCAGGCGTCGGCCTGGCCGTTGGCGACGTAGTACCAGGTGTCGTACTCCTCCGGGGTCACGGCGGATATCTGCTGCCAGCCGCCCGCCAGCAGGCTCTGGCTCACGAAGTTGGTGCAGTCGCCACCGACCCCGTTGAACTTCCGGTAGGCCGTGTTGTAGTTCTTCCAGTACTTCTCGGCGTAGGTCGCCATCGCCGCGTAGTCGTACGCGCCTCCGGTGAGCTTCTTGGGGTTGGCGGGCGCGGGATACGTGGTCGCTGCCGGGGGGGCGTCGACAACGGCCATCGGGGTCCTGCGCGCGGGGGCGGCGGTGACGGGTTCGTTGACCTGGTGGGCGCCCTTGTCGGTCGTACGCAGGGCCGAGAGCTTCCAGGTGCCGTCCGGCTGGGCGGCGAAGGTCAGGACGTGGTGCGCGTCGAAGCCCGTGGTGTCGGGTTCGTCGCCGTGGATCTTCTTGTACGTGAGGACGGTGGTCTCGGTGACCCAGGCGGTGGCCACCTTGCCCCACCTGCGCGTCCTGTCGACGGTGACCTTGGTGTCGGCGGCGGTGTAGGCCTCACCCAGCGCCGCGAGGCGGGAGCGGGTGCCGCGCAGGGAGGTCAGCGCGGTGTCCTCCGTCTTCGTCAGCGCGGCGGTCAGCTTGACGCCTCCCGTCGACTTCGACGCGAGGGCCGTGCGGGGTGCCGCCGGGCTCTTGTCGAGGAGGGCCGCCGTGCGGTCGGTGAGCACGGCGTCCGCCATCCGGCCGAACGCGTCGGCCGTCGCCCGGTTCACGGTGACGGACGCGGTCGCCGCGTGGGCGGAGGAAAGGGGCAGCAGGACCGCGGAGACGGCGATCGCCGTCAGGGTCGAGCATCGGCTCAACATCTTCGTTCTCACTGATGATCTCCTTACACCCGATCAGATGCCGGGGAAGGAATCTTTACACGTCCTCCTCAACTGTGGTGAACCCGGGGGGATTTCGTGCACGCTCAGGTCAACTCCCTTGAGAAAAGGGTAAGTTGACGCACCGAAAGTCGGGGTGCCGTTCACGGCTACTTCACCACCGTCGACCAGTCCGGGGACTGCGCGGGATCCAGACTGCGCAGGCGCTCCAGGGTCTCGGGCTTCTGCACGTCGAGCCAGTCGGACAGCTCTCGGAAGGACACACAGCGAACGCCCTTCTTCGTGCACACGTTCTTGACGACCTGGTCGATGGACTTCATGTAGATGCCACCGTTCCAGTTCTCGAAGTGGTTGCCGATGAACAGCGGTGCACGGCTGCCGTAGTACACGCGGTTGAAACCGTCCATGTACGACGCGACGGTCTCCTGCTCCCACTCGGGGTACTTGGCCGGGTCGCCCTCGGTCGAGTCGCCGGACTGGTTGGCGAGGAAGTTGAAGTCCATGGACAGGCCTTGGTACTTGCCGCCCTCGTAGGGGAGCAGCTGCAGCGGGAAGTCCCAGACGCCCTCCTTCTTGTTGGGCCATATCTGGAGGTTGCCCGAGGAGCTCGCGTCGTAGCGCCAGTCGTAGTCCTTGGCGGTCGCCTTCATGGCCTTGAGCAGGTTCTTCTGGCCCTCCAGGCAGGGCGCGCGCCCGCCGCTGACCTCCTTCGTGGGGTCGAACGGCAGGGCCGGCAGGTCGGTGTAGCCGGTGTTGGTCTTCCACTTCTCCACGAACGAGAAGAACTGGTTGATCTCGCTCTCCCACTCCGCCACGCTCCAGTCCCCGCCGCCCTTGTCCTCGCAGAAGTGACCGTTGAAGTGGGTGCCGATCTCGTTGCCCTCCTTGTACGCCTTGCCGAGCTGCTCCAGCGTGTCGCGGATGTGCTGATCGGTGGCGTAGCTGATCGCCGCGGCGCCCGGGGCGTGCATCGGCGGCTTGTAGAGCGTCTTCTTGTCCTTGGGCAGCAGATAGATGCCGGTCAGGAAGAACGTCATGTGGGCGTTGTACTGCTTCGCCAACTCCTGGTAGTGGGTGAAGAGTTTGTCGTCGCCCTGGAGGGCGCCGTCCCAGGAGAAGACGACGAACTGGGGTGGCTTCTCACCCGGCTTGAGCGGAACGGGCTTCAACTGGCCCTTCTGCGGCCCGGTGTAGGACGTGGACCCGTCCCCGAGCACCTTCGTCTTGCCGTCCCACGGGGGTTCCTTGGTCGTCTTGGTGGCGCTGGCCCCGGAGCGGGGACCGCCGGCCGAGGCGGCCGGTGTGGTGTTGTCCGAGTGGTTCAGGGCCAGGTAGGTGGCGGTCGTCGACGTCACGACGAGGAAGGCCGCCATGGCCACGAAACCCTGACGGGCGGAACCGGGAGCGGGCGCGGGTTCGCGGCGGCGGTGACCGCTGTGCTTCGAGTTCATACGGGGCACATTCTGCGAGGGGGGTGGAAGGAGCGGGCGGGGGCCTTTCGGCCATCGGGATGCGCGGTGGCCTCTCGGCCGTCGGGGTGGGCGGCCTCGGGGCCGTCGCGGTCAGCCGAGCGGACTCATGGCGCCGGCCCAGATGCCGTACGGGACGTCGTCGGCGGACGTGCCGGCGAGCCCCTTGAGCGGCAGTGGTTCGAGGCTCTTGGTCAGGTCGATGCGGTAGAGGACGATCGCGGTCGACACGGAACGGTTCGTGCCGACGTACCAGGCGGCGGTGTCGTCCGCCGTGGTGCCGGCCTTCCCGGCCGTGTCCGGTGCGCTCTTGGCCGCGAGGGGGTGCGCTGTGCCGAAGGCGTCCGTGAGCCCCTCGGTGACCTCGCGGGCCACCTCCGGGCTCACCGCACGCTTGGGGCGGGGGGTGTCCAGGGCGACCTGGGAGCCGTTGCGGGTGATGCGTCGCACGGAGTACGGCTCGGTGTGCGACCCGCCCGCGGCGAACGTGGCGTAGGCGTTGGCCATCCGGATCGCGCTGGGCGTGGAGTTGCCCAGGGACAGGGCGGGCACCTGGGGACCCATGGTCGACGAGAGCAGCCCGGCCGCTTCGGCGGTCTGCCGCACCTTGTCCAGGCCCGTGTCCATGCCGAGCTGCATGAACGGCACGTTCACGGACTCGGCGAGCGCCTTGCCCAGGCTGATCTGCCCCCAGGACTTGTTGCCGTCGTTGTGGGCGGCGACCTTCTTGTTGGCGCGGTCCCAGTAGGGCCCTTCGGGTGTGGTGACAGGGACGTTGTCGTCACCGTTGTAGAGCGTCTCCGGCGTGACCGGGGTCGCCGTACTGTCGCGGGTCTTGTGGACGCCGTGTTCCAGCCCGGCCGCGTAGACGAACGGCAGGAACGCCGAACCGGCCGGGACCGTGGCTGCGTTGGACTCGTTGAAGCCCTGCGTACGGTGGTCGGGGCCGCCGTAGACGGCGAGGATCTTGCCGTCGGCGGCCACCGAGGAGGCCCCGTAGTGGGCGGCCTTCGCCGTCTTGGGGTCGTCCCTCAGGGCCTTCTTGCGGGCCTTGGTCACGGCGTCGGCGAGCGCCGTCTCCCGCTTCCGGTCGAAGGTCGTGTAGATCTGGTAGCCGCCCAGGTCGAACTGCTGGTCCGAGATGTGCGCGGCCTTCTTGGCGTACTGGGTCGCGAGCTCCACCAGGTAGTCGCTCTGCTTGCCGGTGTCGAAGGTCTGGGACTGCGTGATCGGCTCGGGGAACTTCGTGTACTTGGCCCGCTCGGCCGGCGACAGCTTCCCGATCTTGACCATGCGGTCGAGGATCCAGGACCAGCGCTCCACGGCGCGCTTGTGGTTCGCCTGGCTCAGGGTGGGGTCGTACAGGCCCGCGCCCTTGAGCAGGGAGGCGAGCATCGCGGCCTCGCTGGCGTTGAGTTCGCCGACGTCCTTGCCGTAGTACGCCTGGGCGGCGCGCTGGATGCCGTACGTGCCGCGGCCGAACCAGCTGGTGTTGAGATAGCCCTCGAGGATCTTGTCCTTGCTCATCTTCTGGTCGAGCTTGAGGGAGATCATCGCCTCGGTGAACTTGCGGCTCACCGAGCGGTTCTGGTTCAGATAGACGTTCTTGACGTACTGCTGGGTGATCGTCGAGCCACCCTCGGTGTTGCCCTCGCCGACCGTGCGCACCAGGGCCCGGGTGATGCCCTTGAAGGAGATGCCCGGGTCGGAGTAGAAGCTCTGGTTCTCCGCGGCCAGCACCGCCCAGCGCACGTCCTGGGGTATGTCCTTCAGCGGCATCGCCTGCCGCCGCACCCATCCGGTACGGGCCATGGGCGTCCCGTCGGACCAGAAGTAGACGTTGTCCTGCTGGGTGGCGTAGGTGTTGAGGTTCTGGGGTATGTCTGTCGCGGCGTAGGCGATCACCAGAAACGTTCCGCTCAGCCCGATGGCCAGGCCCCAGGCGCCCAGCCACTGACGCCAGGAGGGCACCCAGCGCCGCCAGCCGGAGCGGCCGGGGCGCGGGTACGCCGGCTTCAGACGGCGGGCGATGCGCGCCCAGCGTCCGGCGAGCGCGGAGGGCGCGGCCGGTTTGCGGCGGGTGCCGCGATGGCCGGAAGTCGTCCCTCGATCGGCGCGTTGTGCGGGGTCCTCCGCACCTGAGTGCGCCTCGATCTCGGCAGGAGAGGGGACGCGAAGCTGCGTGGTCTCCTCGGCGGGACCGTCGGCGCGGGGCGGGAGGCGGAGTTGCGTGGTCTCCTCGGCACGAGGCGGAAGGCGGAGCTGAGTGGTCTCCTCGGCACGGGGCGGGAGGCGGAGCTGAGTGGTTCGCTCGGCGGGAGTCTCGTTCTCCGTGTCTTGCGCACGACGACTCGCGGAGTCTTCCCTACGACGGCCCGCAGGATCTTCCGCGCGGCCGCTCGCGGGCCGTTGCGGACCGAGCCCGCGGCGATTTTGGCGGTCGTCGCCCTCCCCGCTAGCCACGGCGGGCTCCGGCGCGTGGACGGCCCAGAGGATGCGGGGCATCCGTTCGATGCCATGCCTCGGTCACGACTGCGTCTCCCTCCGCACTTCGGAATTGCGCGCGCGGGTAGATGCAGCTGCCGCACATGCGGCTGCGAGCCCCCCTCCCCGACCTTGCGGCTCGTCGCGGCCCTCTTAAATTATCAGCGACTAATACGATCTCCTCGCCCAGGAACCAGACAGAAATGTTCGGCAGGTCAAGTCGGCCCTCTGAAGGCACCGGGCGGGAATCGGGGAGGAATCGAGGAGGTCCGGTTTCCGGATCACCGCGCCACCCGGTGCGCGACCGGGCCGCGGAAGGCTTCGATCGCCGGCTCCCGGCCGCTAACCTGTGCGTATGCCTCGCTACGAGTACCGCTGCCGGACCTGCGGCGACACCTTCGAACTGAGCCGCCCGATGGCGGAATCCGCCGCTCCGGCGGACTGTCCCGCCGGGCACGACGACACGGTGAAACTCCTGTCGACCGTCGCGGTCGCCACCGGCGGATCGGCTTCCGCGTCCGCCCCGGGCCCGTCCGGAGGGGGCGGAGGCGGGTGCTGCGGCGGCGGGTGCTGCGGCTGATCGACCAAGATTTTTCAGGAAGTCTTCAGCTTTTCTTCGCCCGAATCCTCCGTGCGGCCCGGGCGTGTCGCACTCCCAGGCCGTACGTGGCACCCGCACAGGCCGGGCACGGCTCCCGCTGAGACCGCGCCCGGCTCCCGCTCAGACCGCGCCCGGTCGGCCACAGGCGTGCGTGAACTCCCGCAGGATCCGCTCCCCTGCCGCGACCCCCCGCTCCGGGAGGGCGGTGATCGCCGGCGCCGTCCAGTCGGCCTCGGCCAGTTCCCCGTGGCCGGGCCGCCAGCCGCGGTCGGCGGCGAGCAGCAGGTCGGCGTCGAGCAGGGAGTCACCGGCGGCGAGCGTGAGGAGGGCGCCGGTGCGGCGGGCCACCTCGCGCACGGCCGCGCTCTTGGTGAGCGGCTTCGGCACGGCGTAGATCTTGCGGCCCTGCAGCGACACCGTCCAGCCGCGGCTCTCCGCCCAGACGGCGAGCTCCTTCACCCACTCCTCGGGCAGCAGCTCGCGCTCCACCACCAGATAGACGAACAGGTCCTCGGCGACCCGGTGTTTGCGGACCCAGGCCGGATCGGCGGTGGCCGCGAGGTGGTCCCGCACCTCGGCCAGCGGAGCGCACTCGTCGGCGAGCCGCGCGGTCACGGCCGCGTGCCAGTCGGGGTCGGAGACACCGTCGACGAGCAGATGCCCGCCGTTGGCGCAGATCGCGTACTCGGGGGCGGGCCCCGGCAGGTTGATGCGCTGGTACTGCTTGCGGGTGCGGGTCGTGGTGGGCACGAAGTGGGCCGTGTCGCCGAGCTCGGTGAGCAGCGCGGCGGCCGTCTCGGTCATGTACGACAGCGGCCTGGCCTCGTGCACCTCGACGCAGAGCAGCCGAGGCGCCCGCGCGTCGGGCATGGTCAGCGCGAGGGCGGCGGAGGAGTAGATCAGCGTACGGTCGAGATCGCTGGCGACGAGCACCTTGGGCGCGGACATCAGACCGTCACCGCCTTGCCGTCGGCGCCGGTCGCGCCGCGCGTGTACTTCGGGTGGATCAACCCCACGCAGGTGTACGGGAGTTCGTCGACCTCCTCGACGGGCACCCCGCGCTGCTGGGCGAGCAGGCGTACGTGGTCGAGGTCGGTGCCTGCTCCGGCGCGCGCCAGGATCTTCCAGGGGACGCGGCGCAGCAGCACGCGGGTGGTCTCGCCGACACCCGGCTTGACGAGGTTCACGTCGTGGATCTCGTACTCCTCGCTGATCCGCTCGACGGCCGCCCAGCCCTCCCAGGTGGGGGTGCGGTCGGTGGCGAGGAGCTCCTTGGCCTGGGCGCAGGCCGCGTCGGCGACGTCGGGGAAGTGGGCGGCGACGGCGTCCAGGAAGTCGACGGAGACGTCGGAGCCGGCGAGCTCGCGGTAGAACTTCGCGCCGTGGAAGTCGTACTCGCCGACCAGGTCCGAGCGCAGGACCGTGCGCGAAATCAGCCCTGAGACCGTCGAGTTGAGGCAGGCGGAGGGGATGAGGAAGTCCTCGCGGGTGCCGTACGTCCGGACGCACGAGCCCGGGTCGGCGAGGACCGCGATCTCCGGGTCGAAGCCGGTGATGCCCTCGGCGGACTCGAACTCCCTGATGGCCTCGGTGAGTTCGCGGGTGATGGCGCCCTTGCCGGTCCAGCCGTCGACGAACACGACGTCGGCCGGGTCGTGGTGGGCGGCCAGCCAGCGCAGCGCGTTGGCGTCGATGCCGCGGCCACGGACGATGGAGACGGCGTAGTGCGGCAGGTCGAGGCCGTGCCGGTGCTTGGCCCAGCGGCGCATCAGAACGCCGACGGGGGTGCCCGCGCGAGCCAGCGAGACGAGTACCGGGTGCGGAGAGCGTTCGGCGAGCACCAGTTCGGTGACCGCGCCGACGGCCTGGGCGATCCGGGCGGCCGAGGTGCCGAGGGCCGTCTGGAACAGCTCCTGGTACTGGGGGCTCGGCTGGTACTCGACCGGCAGCGACTCCGCGTAGTGGGCGCCGCCGCTTTGGATCGCCTCCTCGCGCTCCTCGGTCGGCGCCTCCAGCGTCACGTCCGAGAGGTCCTGCAACAGCCAGCCGACCTCGTCGGGCGCGTACGAGGAGAAGGCGGGGCCGCGGAGGGGCTCGGGGAGCATGGAGGGCCTTTCGGTGGACGGCCGTGCGGGGACGTACGACGGAACGACGGCGAGCAGGACGCTCGGCGTGTGCTCCGCGAGCTGGGCCAGCAGGCCGTCGGGGGCGTGCAGGGCGGGCGTGTCGGCGGCGGAGTCGACCACCGCCACGACCGCGTCGAAACCGGCACCCGCGACGTTGTACGCGTACCGCTCACCGGGTCCGTCGTCGGGGTCGTCGTGGGCCGGGAAGGCGAGGCGCGTCCGTATGGCGTAACCGGGGTCGTCGAGGGCGAGCACCGGGGAGCGGGTGGTCGTGGAGTACCGCACCTCGGCGGACACCACCTGCTCCAGCTCCCTGGCCAGCCTGAGCGGCGCGTACATCAGCTCCTCGAAGCCGAGTACGAGGACGCGCCGCGCCCCGTCCGGCAGCGCTTCGGCGACCCGCGCGGCCATCGCGGGCAGCGCCGCGTCCAGCCGTATTCGCTGCCCGGGCGTGAAGCCGTGCCGTCCCCCGTCGGGCAGACCCCGGGGCCAGCCGAGCTCGACACGGGCGGCACCCGGGTACCCGGGACGGCTGTCGGCGGGCTCGGTGGTCCTGGAGGTGTCGGTCGTCCTGGTGGTCTCGGTGCTCTCGTGTTGCGCCACCAGCGCCTGGCCCTTCTCCAGGACGCCCTCCGGGAGGTTCACGGTGCCCCTCGCCGCGGCGACCAGGTCCACCCGTGCGCCGATCTCCGTCGCGAACTCCGCCAGACGGCCCAGGTCCGCGGCCGAACGCATGTCGACCAGGGCCACGACCACATAGCGGTCGCGCGGATAACGGGTGTGGAGGTCGCGGATGGTGTTGAGGACCGTGTTGCCGGTGGAGAACTCGTCGTCGACGAGGACCAGGGGGCCCGCGCCCGCCAGCAGAGCGGGATTCTCCGGCAGCAGGAGGTGAGAGGTGGCGTGGGAGTGGGACTCCTCGAAGCCGCCCGCCGTCTCGACGCCGGGGACGGGGCGGCGGGTCGAGTGGAGGTAGGGCGCGAGGCCCACACCGTCGGCGACGCAGTGGCCGAGGCCGGTGGCCGTCTCCGCGTACCCGAGGACGACGGCCGCGCGTGCGCCCTCGGCGCCGAGCAGCTCCCGTACCCGCCGGCCGAGCGCGAACCCGTGTCCGTACACCACGGACGGCGACTGCGGGACGTGCTTGCCGAGCACGTTCGACACGAGCAGATGCGCCCGGCGGGGGTTGCGCCGCAGCGCGAGCCCCAGCAGGTCGCTCAGCTTCTCGTCACCGACGAGCTCGACACCCAGTCGCTCGGCGACCCAGGTCCCCGTCCACACCACGTTCTTCATCGATTCCTTGTTGGTCGGTCGGTCGGGCCGGCGCGGTTCACGCAGGCAGGGCGGCCGCGAGCAGTTCCACGAAGCCGATGTCCTCGTTCGCCACACCGAACACCTCGGCGCGCTGGAGGGTGCGCTCGGCCCAGGCGCGGTGCGGCTTCACTTCATTCATTTTGTTCGTGTACGCCGACCGCAGCACGCCCCCGCCGCCTCGCTCGGGCCTGAGGATGTCCTGCGCGTCGCTGTACTCCTCGTGGCTGACCACGGACAGCGCGTGCACCGCCGGGACGTGTGAGGGGTGGATGCAGGTCTTGCCGAGCAGACCGTTGGCCCGGTCGAGGGCGATCTCGCGCAGCAGCCCGTCCAGGTCGTGCTCGATCAGCGCCTGGCGCAGGTCCTCGACCTCGCCCTCCTGGAAGGGGCTGCGGCGCAGCTGCGGCTTGAACATGCGCTCCTGGACCCGGAAGTACTCCCACACGGGCCCGGTGACCGTGAACCCGGTGCCGTCCGAGCGCCCCAGCATGTTCACCACGTCCGCGATCACGGAGGCGACGATCTGGACGTCGTAGGCGGTCATGTCGGGCGCCCTGCGCAGCCCGTACGCCGAGCAGAAGTCGGTGACGCCCAGGCGCAGCGCGAGGACGCGGTCGCGGTACTTGTCGACGACCCGGGAGATGCCCTCCAGGGTCTCCCGGCGGCTCTCCAGGTACAGCAGCCCGGGCGATTCCAGGACAGGCATCGCGAACAGCCGCCGGCCGCTCGCGGACTCGGCCGCGGCGAGCGCCTCCATGAACGGGACGCCCCGCTCCTCGGTGAACTTCGGCAGGACGAAACCGGACAGCAGCCGCACGGACGCGCCGAGCCGCCGGACGAGGTCCGGGATCTGCCCGGGCTCACGGACCCGTACGAACAGCAGTGGGAGCCCGTCGGTCTCCGGCCGTCCGGCGAGGTCGGCGAACTGCCGGACCAGGTTCTCCTCGGCGCCCACGACCTCGGCGTCGTCGATCGAGTCCTCCAGGCACAGCACCATGGAGACCACGCCGCGTCCGGCCTGCTTGACGACGTCGTCGGCGAGGTGGGGTCTGGTCGCGGGGCTGTACAGGGTGGCGCCGAGGGCCGCCGCGAGGACGCGGGCGGGCGCGTCGGCGGTGAAGACGCACGGCTCCCGGTAGAAGAGACGCTGCCGCCCTTCAGGGGCGATATGCCCGAAATGACGCATGAAACTCCCCCGTTGCGGCTAGGCGGACCTACGTGATGTGGCCGGTAATAGTACGTACAAATCCATGTCAGTCGTTCCCACCAGGCGTGAAGTTCAGGTAACTCGGCTATGTCGGTTGCCCGCACATCCCGACCGGGAATCCTTACCCCCGCGTTGTCGTGACCAGGACCGAGAGGGCAGGATGACCGCATGACGCACGCGATGCTGAAGGGGTCTAACGTCCCGCTGGACGCCACAGCGGTACGTGCCGTGCTGCGCTGGACGCCCGGACAGGGTGTCCCCGATGTCGATGTCTCGGCGCTGCTCCTGGGTCCCGACGGTCGTGTGCGATCCGACGAGGACTTCGTCTTCTACAACCAGCCACGCCATCCCTCGGGCAAGGTGTGGCGACTTGGCAAGAAACGCGTCGCCGAGGGCCTCACCGACACCATCCAGACGGATCTGGCGGGTGTCGAGTCCGGTGTCGGACAGATTCTGCTGGTCGCATCGGCGGACGGCGTCACCTTCGACCAGGTACGCGCCCTACGCATTCTGCTGTACGACGCGTCCGCCACCTCCGGCACGACGGGCTCGGACGGTGAGCCGCTGGCCCACTTCGACATCAAGCCGGAGACCGGTACGGAGACGGCGCTGATCTGCGGCGAACTGTACCGGCGCGGTCAGGGCTGGAAGTTCCGGGCGCTCGGCGAGGGCTATCCGAACGGTCTGGAGGGGCTCGCCTCCGACTTCGGGATCACGGTGGACGAGTCCGAGCCGGAGGCCGTCGCGCCCGTACCCGACGCCACCGCCTGGGCGGACCCCGCGGCCTCCCCGGAGACCTCGGTGCCACTCCCGCCCGAGCAGGCGGCCCCGCTGCCCCAGCAGCCCGCGTACGGCTATCCGGGGCCCGCGCAGACGGCCCCCGCTCAGCCCGCCTACGGCTACCCCCAGCCGACGAGCCAGCCCGCCTACGGCTATCCGGGGCCTCAGACGGCCCCGGCCGTCCAGCCGGCCTATGGGTTCCCGCAGGCGGTCGGCTCCCTGCCCGACCCGGATTTCAGGCTGCCGCCACAGGGGCCCCAGTTCATCGGACGCTAGGAAAGCGCCCCGAGCCCTTGGGCGAACCGTCGGGGCAGCGTCAACGGTCGGCCTTGGACTTGTACCCCCGCCCCCACTGCAACCCCCACCCGTACAACCGGTCCAGCTCCGCCTGGAACCCGTACACGAACTTCACCTCACGCCGCACGGTGATCTCGCCCTTGTTGTTCTCGATCATCACCACCGCGCAGGAGCGGGCCTGCGGATGCCGCTCGTCGAGGCCGATCTCGATCCGGGGCCCGTTGCTCGGGTAGAGCGTGATGATGGCGTGCGTACGGTCGAAGGCGGGCGTCTGGTCGTAGATGTACACGAAGACCAGGAGCCGTTTGATGTCGTCGCGGTGGTCGAGGTTGACGTAGGCCGTCTCGCCGGACGCCGAACCGAACCGGTCGTCACCGCTGAGCTTCACGTACGGCGGGTCGTTGATGTCGCCGAGGAAGTTGCCCAGGGGCTGCACCACGCCCTTGGAGCCGTCCGCGAGCTCGTACATGACGCCCAGGTCGAGGTCGACGTTCACCATGCTCTGGGTGTGCGCCTGGACCACGTCCGGCTTGAAGGTCTTGAAGGGGTGCCGCAGCAGGCTGCCCCGCTGCTGGCCGCCGCCGATGTCCGACGTGCGCATGCGCCAGGACAGGTTGATGCGCAGGTTGCCGGTGGCCGCGCCCTGTTTGGTGAGCGAGACCGTGTGGTTCCGCTTGGTCAGTTCTATGGAATTGGTGGCGGCACTGCCGGAGTCGAAGTCCGTCGAGCGTCCGCGCCACAGGTCGTCCCAGAAGCCCATTGCCTTGTCCCGCCCCCACGTTGCCTGGATATGCGACGGGGCGGCCACGAGGACTCGTCCTCGACGGCCGCCCCGCTCAGAGCGTTCCCGGAATCACCCTCCCGGACTCACGCTCCCGGGCTCACACCCCGGACGAGACCTCAGCCTTGTCGTCCGAGGCCGTCGCTTTTCCCTCGGCCGCCGCGAGCGCACTGTTGCGACGCACCGAGGACCAGAAGGACCAGCCGATCAGGACGACACCGACGAGACCCGTGATGACCTCGTGGATCTGGTACTGGATGGTGACCAGGAGGATCACGGCGAGGGCGCCGATGGCGTAGTGCGCGCCGTGCTCCAGGTAGACGTAGTCGTCGAGGGTGCCCTGGCGGACCAGGTAGACCGTGAGCGAGCGGACGTACATGGCGCCGATGCCGAGGCCGAGCGCCATCAGC
This sequence comes from Streptomyces sp. NPDC111507, assembly GCF_055638955.1. Taxonomy (NCBI): domain Bacteria; kingdom Bacillati; phylum Actinomycetota; class Actinomycetes; order Kitasatosporales; family Streptomycetaceae; genus Streptomyces; species Streptomyces sp. NPDC111507. Next base: position 812,272 of record NZ_JBVKBU010000001.1, read on the forward strand.
ACGATGTCGTTGGTGATGGCGAAGGCGCCGATGACACCGTCGAAGGAGAAGGACGCGTCGAGGACCTCGAGGTAGAGGAACATGAAGAACGCGGCCTGACCTGCGAGGACGACGGCCGGCTTCTTCTTGCCGGTCCGCGCGGCCTCCTCCTCTTCCTCGTGCTCCCGCTCCTCCTCTTCCTCGAGCTTGTCCTCGAAGTAGCCGGAGAGTCCGCCGACGACCATGTACGTGATCAGGCCCGCGATGCCTGCGATCAGCACCGTCTGCGCCTTGTCGATGTGCGCGCCGCCGTGCTGGTGGGCGTGGACCGCGAAGGTCATGGAGGAGACCAGCAGCACGACCAGGGCGATGCAGACCGACAGCATGTCGACCTTGCCGAGCTTGGCGAGCGGGCGCTCGATCCAGCGCAGCCACTGGATGTCACGCTCCTCGAAGATGAAGTCGAGGAAGATCATCAGAAGGAACATGCCACCGAAGGCGGCGATCGCCGGGTGAGCGTCCGTGACCAGCTGCTGGTACTGGTCCTTGTCGGTCAGCGCGAGGTTGACCGCCTCGATCGGGCCCTTCTTGGCCGTGACCGCCACGATCACGACGGGGAAGACCAGTCGCATACCGAAGACGGCGATCAGCACACCCACCGTGAGGAAGATCTTCTGCCAGAAGGCATTCATCTTCTTCAGGATCCCGGCGTTGACCACCGCGTTGTCGAAGGACAGCGAGATCTCCAGGATGGCCAGGATCGCCACGACGCCAAAGGCGGTCCACCCCCCGTAGATCACCGCTGCGACCAAGCCGAGCGCGGTGACCGCAAACGACCAGCCGAAGGTTTTCAGAAGCACTGGCTACCCAATCATCGTGTATGTACGGGTCTCCCCCGCGCCGTACTCGGCTTTACCTACTGTTGACCACGAAGTCTAGAGGGCCGCCCCTTCGGCTGACTCGGGCGGGCCCTAGGAAACATTGACTCCGAAGTCGAGCGCGATGCCGCGCAGGCCGGACGCGTACCCCTGTCCGACCGCCCGGAACTTCCACTCCTGGTTGTAGCGGTAGACCTCGCCGAAGATCATCGCTGTTTCCGTCGAAGCGTCCTCGGAGAGGTCGTAGCGCGCGAGCTCCTGGCCGTCGGCCTGGTTGACCACGCGGATGAACGCGTTGCTGACCTGGCCGAAGGTCTGACCGCGGTTGTCGGCGTCGTGGATGGAGACCGGGAACACGATCTTGTCGACGTTGGCCGGCACCTTGGAGAGGTCGATCAGGATCGACTCGTCGTCGCCCTCGCCCTCACCCGTGAGGTTGTCGCCGGTGTGCTCCACGGAGCCGTCCGGGCTCTTGAGCTGGTTGTAGAAGATGAACCACTCGTCGCCGAGCACCCGGCCGGAATTGCACAGCAGAGCGCTGGCGTCGAGGTCGAAATCGGCTCCGGTGGTGGAGCGCGCGTCCCAGCCGAGCCCGATCATCACGTGCGTGAGGTTGGGTGCGGCCTTGGAGAGGGAGACATTGCCTCCCTTGGCGAGCGTGACGCCCATGATGCTGGTCCTCCCCGAGGTCAAACTTTCAGTTGTACCGCGCGGCCTGCGCGCGGTGGTCCAGCGGGTCCGGCGCCGCATAGGAAGCGTGCGGCGCCGGGCCTGGAGCCGAAGGCCGTACGGCTCAGACGTTCACGTCGGACGGTCGCGTCAAACGTTCAGGTCAAACGTTCGCGTCCGGCGCGGGGCCGTCCGACGGTCGTGTCAGACGTTGACGCCGAAGTCCTGCGCGATGCCGCGCAGGCCCGAGGCGTAGCCCTGGCCGATGGCGCGGAACTTCCACTCCGGGCCGTTGCGGTACAGCTCGCCGAAGACCATGGCGGTCTCCGTCGAGGCGTCCTCGGAGAGGTCGTAGCGCGCGATCTCCGCCTCGCCGGCCTGGTTCACCACGCGGATGAACGCGTTGCGGACCTGGCCGAAGGACTGCTGGCGGTTCTCGGCGTCGTAGATGGAGACCGGGAACACGATCTTCTGGACGTCGGCGGGCACGGCGGCGAGGTTGACCTTGATCTGCTCGTCGTCGCCCTCGCCCTCACCGGTGATGTTGTCCCCGGTGTGCTCGACCGAACCGTCCGGGCTCTTCAGGTTGTTGAAGAACACGAAGTTCTGGTCGGTGCTCACCTTGCCGTCCGCGTTCGTGAGGATGGCGCTGGCGTCGAGGTCGAAGTCGACGCCGGTGGTGGTTCGGGCGTCCCATCCCAGACCGACGATGACCGCGGTCAGTCCCGGGGCCTCCTTGGTCAGCGATACGTTGCCGCCCTTGCTGAGGCTGACTCCCACGAGTCCTCCCAATGGTGTCCAGGGGCGGGGAGCCCCGTCGTGCGTTGGTATCGGATCAACGTGTCGATCCTAGTGACGGGTTCCCGGACCCTGCAGGCCCTGCGACCGAACAATCACAGGGTGTCGGGCTACAGAGTGTCGAGCGCCTTCACGTACTCGTTCAGGTCACGCGCGTCCGGCAGACCGTTGACGACGGTCCAGCGGACGACGCCCGCCTTGTCGATGATGAAGGTGCCGCGCACGGCACAACCCTTGCCCTCGTCGAAGACGCCGTACGCGCGCGAAGTGTTGCCGTGCGGCCAGAAATCGGAGAGCAGCGGGTACTCCAGGCCCTCCTGCTCGCCGAAGACGCGCAGGGTGTGGATGGAGTCGTTGGAGACGGCCAGCAGCTGGACGTCGTCGTTGACGAACTTCGGCAGTTCGTCGCGCAGGGCACACAGCTCGCCGGTGCACACGCCGGTGAAGGCGAACGGGTAGAAGAGCAGCACCACGTTCTTCTCACCGCGGAAGTCGGACAGCTTCACGGTGGCGCCGTGGTTGTCCTTGAGCTCGAAGTCCGGTGCCTCGGTGCCGACCTCGATCGCCATAGTCACACGCTCCCCTTCCAAGGGCCTGTTCGGGTGAACCCCACCCTACGCAGCACCCCCCACTCCACCGGCCACACCCCGCCCACGCGCCCCACGCGCCCCCCGGTACGCGCCTCGCACCGACGCGCCCGAACCCGTTCCGCACACCGCACCAGCAACACCGACGGCCCTCACGCCGACGCCCCCACCCGCGAGCGCTCCCGCCCCGGACAACTCCACCGCGCAGCCACGGGACCCACCGCGCACCCTCGCCATCCCGACGCGGCGCGCGCCCCGGGCGCAACGACTGGTAGGGGCTGCCGCCACCTCGGCGCCGCCCCACAGCCTGCCGCCCCGACACACGCCCCCGGGTGGGACCCGCCACGCGGACAACCCCACCCGGTCAACCAGGCCATGCGGGCACGGCCCGACCCGGGCCACTCCGCCCCCCGTGGCGCCGCCCCGGGGGCGGCGCCACGCAGGCACTGCTCGACCTGGGCCACCCCCGTTGGCCCGGCACGGGACCCACCGGGCACCCTCGCCATCCCGACGCGGCGCGCGACCGGGGCGCAACGGCTCGTGGGGGCTGCCGCCATTCGGGTCGGTGCCGGGGTGCCTCGGGGGCCGGGGGGTGCGGGGGTGCGGCGTGGGTGGTGGTCGCATGACCGGTCGTGGAGCCCCCGGGGGCCGCGTGGGGCGGCCAGGGCATGGGGGAGGCCCCCGACGGCGGTACGCCGACGGGGGCCTCCTGAGTGGTTTGGTGCGGCAGACGGAGCGAGAGCTCAGCGCTTCGACTTGGGCGTGGCCAGACGCGTGCCCGACCACTCCTTCCCGACCGAGATGCTCTTCGTCTGGGAGAGGCCGGCAGTCTGGGCGGCGTCACTGATGTCGCTGGGCTCGACGTAGCCGTCCCTGCCGGTCTTCGGGGTCAGCAGCCAGATCATGCCGCCGTCCTCAAGGAGACCGATGGCGTCCACCAGAGCGTCCGTAAGGTCGCCGTCCTCGTCGCGGAACCACAGCAACACGACGTCAGCGACGTCGTCGTAGTCCTCGTCGACCAGGTCCTGGCCGATCAACGATTCGATACCTTCACGGAGCTCGTGGTCAACGTCGTCGTCGAAGCCGATCTCCTGGACCACCTGTCCGGGCTCGAACCCCAGCCTGCCGGCCGGGTTGGTCCGCTCCTCCGCGTGGTCCGCGGTCGCGCTCACGGCTTGCCTCCTGATCATGTTTCGGTAGATGTCTCAGCCACGCGCGTACGCGAAGCATTGGCCGTAGTCCACACGGGCGGGGCGGATCGCGCAAGTACCCGGCCGTCGAGACCGCCGAAACGGTGACGATCCCGGCGGTGTCGGCGCAACCCCAGGCGTGGATTCAAGGCCACAAGTGACGCACACCACACCCTTCTGCCCCATTTATGAATTTCGGAACCCTTGGAGCGTACGAGACCCGAACGACTTTGCGGAACGCGTCACGGAGTGAGCGTATCGTTGCGTTTTGGTCGGGCACGTCCCAACGAAGTGCAGGAATGTGCTGGTTACCTCTCGGTAGAGATGACGATTCCGTTCCCGAGGTACACGATGGGGAACGGTGCAGACAGACCGAAAAACCGCCCCAGACAGCCTCCCAGACAACCCCTCGGGCAGCCCTCACACGCCCCTCTGACAGTGAAGGAACAGCGTGGCTTCCGGATCCGATCGCAATCCGATCATCATTGGCGGCCTTCCCAGTCAGGTCCCGGACTTCGACCCCGAAGAGACCCAGGAGTGGCTCGACTCCCTCGACGCCGCTGTCGACGAGCGCGGCCGTGAGCGCGCCCGCTATCTGATGCTGCGGCTGATCGAAAGGGCCCGCGAGAAGCGCGTGGCCGTGCCCGAGATGCGCAGCACGGACTACGTCAACACGATCGCCACCAAGAACGAGCCCTTCTTCCCCGGCAACGAGGAGATCGAGCGCAAGGTCCTCAACGCCACCCGCTGGAACGCCGCCGTGATGGTCTCGCGCGCCCAGCGTCCCGGCATCGGCGTCGGCGGTCACATCGCCACCTTCGCCTCCTCCGCCTCGCTCTACGACGTCGGCTTCAACCACTTCTTCCGTGGCAAGGACGAGGGCGACGGCGGCGACCAGGTCTTCTTCCAGGGGCACGCCTCCCCCGGTATCTACGCCCGCGCGTTCCTCCTCGACCGGCTCTCCGAGCAGCAGCTCGACGCGTTCCGGCAGGAGAAGTCGAAGGCTCCGTACGGTCTGTCCTCGTACCCGCACCCCCGCCTCATGCCGGGCTTCTGGGAGTTCCCGACCGTCTCCATGGGTCTCGGTCCGCTCGGCGCGATCTTCCAGGCGCGGATGAACCGCTACATGGAGGCGCGCGGCATCGCGGACACCTCCAAGTCACACGTCTGGGCGTTCCTCGGGGACGGCGAGATGGACGAGCCGGAATCGCTCGGACAGCTGTCCATCGCCGCTCGAGAGGGCCTGGACAACCTGACCTTCGTCGTCAACTGCAACCTCCAGCGCCTCGACGGCCCGGTACGCGGCAACGGAAAGATCATCCAGGAGCTGGAGTCCCAGTTCCGGGGCGCCGGCTGGAACGTCATCAAGCTGGTCTGGGACCGCACCTGGGACCCGCTGCTCGCGCAGGACCGCGACGGCGTGCTGGTCAACAAGCTGAACACCACCCCGGACGGCCAGTTCCAGACGTACGCCACCGAGACGGGCGACTACATCCGCCGGCACTTCTTCGGTGACGACCACCGGCTGCGGGCGATGGTCGAGAACATGACCGACGACCAGATCCTGCACCTGGGGCGTGGCGGTCACGACCACAAGAAGATCTTCGCGGCGTTCTCGGCGGCCAAGGCCCACAAGGGCCAGCCGACGGTGATCCTGGCGCAGACGGTCAAGGGCTGGACGCTCGGCCCGAACTTCGAGGGCCGCAACGCCACGCACCAGATGAAGAAGCTGACGGTCGCCGACCTCAAGGGCTTCCGGGACCGTCTGCACCTGCCGATCTCCGACAAGGAGCTGGAGTCCGGCGCGCCGCCGTACTACCACCCGGGCCGGAACTCGGAAGAGATCCAGTACATGCACGACCGCCGCAAGGGACTCGGCGGATACGTCCCCACGCGCGTCGTACGGTCGAAGCCGCTGGCCCTGCCGGACGACAAGGCGTACGCGAGTGTGAAGAAGGGCTCCGGTCAGCAGTCGATCGCCACGACCATGGCGTTCGTGCGACTGCTGAAGGACCTGATGCGGGACAAGGAGATCGGCAAGCGGTTCGTGCTGATCGCGCCGGACGAGTACCGCACGTTCGGAATGGACTCGTTCTTCCCGAGCGCGAAGATCTACAACCCGCTCGGTCAGCAGTACGAATCCGTGGACCGCGATCTGCTCCTGGCCTACAAGGAGTCGCCGACCGGTCAGATGCTGCACGACGGCATCTCCGAGGCGGGCTGCACGGCCTCGCTGATCGCCGCGGGTTCGGCGTACGCCACGCACGGCGAGCCGCTGATCCCGGTCTACGTCTTCTACTCGATGTTCGGTTTCCAGCGCACCGGTGACCAGTTCTGGCAGATGGCCGACCAGTTGGCGCGCGGTTTCGTCCTGGGTGCGACCGCCGGCCGTACGACTCTGACCGGTGAGGGCCTTCAGCACGCGGACGGCCACTCGCAGCTGCTCGCCTCGACCAACCCGGGCTGTGTCGCGTACGACCCGGCGTTCGGGTTCGAGATCGCGCACATCGTCAAGGACGGTCTGCGCCGGATGTACGGCTCGTCCGACGAACACCCGCACGGCGAGGACGTCTTCTACTACCTCACCGTCTACAACGAGCCGATCCAGCACCCGGCCGAGCCCGCGGACGTCGACGTGGACGGCATCCTCAAGGGCATCCACCGCTACGCGGAAGGCACTTCGGGTTCCGTCCCGGCGCAGATCCTGGCGTCCGGTGTCGCCGTGCCGTGGGCGGTCGAGGCGCAGCGGATCCTCGCCGAGGAGTGGAACGTGCGCGCCGATGTCTGGTCGGCGACCTCCTGGAACGAGCTGCGTCGCGAGGCTGTCGACGTGGAGCGGCACAATCTGCTGCACCCCGAGGAGGAGCAGCGCGTCCCGTACGTGACGCAGAAGCTGAGCGGTGCCGAGGGTCCGTTCGTGGCCGTCTCCGACTGGATGCGATCGGTTCCGGACCAGATCTCGCGGTGGGTGCCGGGCACGTACCAGTCGCTGGGCGCGGACGGCTTCGGCTTCGCGGACACGCGCGGCGCGGCCCGGCGCTTCTTCCACATCGACGCGCAGTCGATCGTGGTCGCGGTGCTGACCGAACTGGCCCGTGAGGGCAAGGTCGACCGGTCGGTGCTGAAGCAGGCGATCGACCGCTATCAGCTGCTCGACGTGGCATCGGCCGACCCGGGAGCCGCGGGCGGCGACGCGTAGGCGCTCCGCGCGAGCGCCGGAGAAACAAACGACGGGCCATAGAGGCGCGGGGAGCTGGTCAGCCGGTTTCCCGTGCCTCTTGCGTGTGCTGTGTGCACCTACGATGCGGACATGAACGAGCAATCGGTGCAGGTCCGTTGGGAGCAGCGCACGCAGCGCCCCCTGCTGGGACTCGCGGTGGCCTTCGCCGTCGCCTACGCCGTGCCGATCGTGGACAGCGACGCGAGCCGTGGCCTGACGGGCGCGTGCACGGCCGTGGAGTGGACGGTGTGGGGCGCGTTCGCCGCCGACTATCTCGTGCGCCTCATACTCGTCCGGGACCGCAGGGACTTCGTCCGTACGCACTGGATGGACCTGTGCGCGGTGATCCTGCCGATTCTCCAGCCGCTGCGGCTGCTGCGGCTGGTCGCGACGCTCACGCTGGTCGGGCGGCGGGCCCGGATGGACCAGCAGATCCGGCTGACGACCTACGTCGGGGGCGCGGTCGTCGGTCTGCTGATGTTCGGCTCGCTCGCGGTGCTGTCGGTGGAGCGGGAGTCGCCGAACGGGAACATCAAGACGCTGGGTGACGCCGTGTGGTGGTCGTTCACCACGATGACGACGGTGGGGTACGGGGATCACGCGCCGACCACCGGTCTCGGGCGGATGATCGCGGTCGGGCTGATGCTCTCCGGGATCGCGCTGCTCGGTGTCGTGACCGCGAACATCGCCGCGTGGTTCATCTCGCGGTTCGAGAAGGACGACGTGGAGGAGCGGCGGCAGACGGCGGCGATCGAGTCGCTCACGGAGGAAGTGCGGGCGCTCCGTGCGGAGGTGGCTGCGCTGGCTGGTGGGACCGGGGGTGTTCGGCACCCGGTGCCGGGGGGTGCGGAGGAGCGTTCGCGCTAGCGCGCGGGGGGTTCGTTGTCGGGTGCGGGTCCGCTGTGGCTGGGCGTGCAGTTCCCCGCGCCCCTGAAGGGCGGCCCCGCCCCTTTTCGGACTGCGGGCGCGCTGCCCCCCTCCGGCAGCGCGCCGCAGTTCCGGTGGTCCTCCCATGTCGTGCGGAGGACTTGACCCACTGTGACGTGCGACGGCTGCCGGGTGGGAGGGATCTTCAGCGCTGTCACCCGGATAGGTGAAACCTGCGCACAACAGGGCTGGTCAGACGCGCGGACTCAGATATGGCCGGCGCCCGCCCCCGCCGCCTCGGCGTTGTCGCCCCGCTTGGTGAGGAGCGCGACGAAGACCGCCACGACGGCGACCCCGGCGGCGACCAGGCAGGCCAGGCTCATGCCGGAGATGAACGTGTCGTGGGCGACGGTCGTGATCTTCTCGGCGAGTGCGGCCGGAGTGCCCGGGGCGACCGGTGCCGCGCCGACCTGGACGGCCTCGGAGGCCTGGTCGAGCTGGGCCGGGGTGAGCGGCGGCAGCTTGGCGTCGGCCCAGTTGCCCGCGAGGTCGCCGTCGACCTTGGAGGCCATCACTGCGCCCAGCACGGCCGTACCGAGGCTGCCGCCGATCTGCATCGCGGCCTGCTGGAGACCGCCGGCCACACCGGAGAGCTCCATCGGCGCGTTGCCCACGATGACCTCGGTGGCGCCGACCATGACCGGCGCGAGGCCGAGACCGAGACCGGCGAACCAGAGCGACATGACGGCGCCGCTGGTGCCCGTGTCCAGCGTGGACATGCCGTACATGGAGATCGCGGTGAGGGCCATGCCGCCCGCCAGCGGGATGCGCGGGCCCGTCTTGGTGATCAGGGCGCCGGCCAGCGGTGAGCCCACGATCATCATTCCGGTGAGCGGGAGGAGGTGCAGACCGGCGTCGACCGGGCTCATACCGTGCACGTTCTGCAAGTAGAACGTGACGAAGAAAAGGCCGCCCAGGAAGGCGATGGCCATCAGCACCATGAGGACCACACCGGCCGACAGCGGTACGGAGCGGAACAGCCCCAGCGGGATCAGCGGCTCCTCGACCCGCTTCTCCCACAGGGCGAAGAGCACGAAGCCGAGCACCGAGGCACCCAGGAACGTCCAGGTCAGACCGTCGCCCCAGCCCCAGGCCGGGGCCTTGATGAGCGCCCAGACCAGGCAGAACATGGCGCCGGAGAGCAGCGCGATGCCCAGGACGTCGAAGGAGCGGGGGGCGTTCTCGGCGCGGTGGTCGAGGAGGATCACCAGGCCGAGGACCAGCGCGATGACGCCCACCGGCACGTTGATGAAGAACACCGACTGCCAGCTGACGTGCTGGACCAGCAGACCGCCGAGGATCGGGCCACCCGCGGTGGAGGCGCCGATGACCATGCCCCAGATGCCGATCGCCATGTTCAGCTTCTCGGCCGGGAAGGTGGCCCGCAGCAGGCCGAGCGCGGCCGGCATCAGCAGCGCGCCGAACAGGCCCTGGAAGACGCGGAAGGTGACGACCAGGGCGATGCTGCTGGAGAAGCCGATCGCGCCGGAGGCCGCGGCGAAACCGACCACGCCGATGAGGAAGGTCTGGCGGTGGCCGAAGCGGTCACCGAGCTTGCCCGCGGTGATCAGGGTGACCGCGAGCGCGAGGAAGTAGCCGTTGGTGATCCACTGGACGTCGGCGAAGCTCGCGTCCAGGTCCTTCTGGATGGCCGGGTTGGCGATGGCCACGATGGTGCCGTCCAGGGCGACCATCATGACGCCGACGGCAACGGTGAACAGGGTGAACCACGGATGGCCGCGCAGTCCGTCGGACGGCGCCTTGTCCGACGGAGTGACCGGAGCCTTGTCCCCCGAACCCGTCGTGTCGATGGTGGTCTGACTAGTCATACCTTCGAGGCTAGTGACAGTCACTGACAGTTGACAAACCAATTCACAAGTCGGTAACTGTCACGTCACCCACCCGTACGCTGAGCTGGGCTGAAAGAACAGAAGAGGACCTCATGGAGACGACTGCCGACGAGATGTCGCACCAGACATCGCCCCGGGCGGGTCTGCGCGAGCGCAAGAAGCAGCGCACCCGCGAGGCGCTCCTGCGGGCCGCCCTCGAACTGTTCACCACCCAGGGCTACGAGCGGACGACCGTCGACGAGATCGCCGAGGCCGTCGACGTCTCCCAGCGCACCTTCTTCCGGTACTTCGCGGGCAAGGAGGAGGTCGCCCTGTTCACCCAGGGGGTCGCGGAGGCGCGCTTCCTCGTCGCCGTGCGCGAACGCCCGCCCCAGGAAGCCCCGTTGGAGGCACTGCGCCGCGCCGTCCTGGAGGGCTGGGACACCATCGGCGAGTCGATCGAGTCCGTCGTGCCGCTCGAACTGCACATGCGCGCCTACCAGTTGATCGAGTCGACACCCGCACTCCTCGCCGCCTATCTGCGCCGCTCCGCGGAGCTGGAGGAGGAGATCGCGCGCGTCATCGCCGAGCGCGAGGGACTCGACGTGGACGCGGACCCGAGACCGCGCGTCGCGGTGGCCGTGTTCGGCGGAGTGATGCGGATCACGGGCCGCCTGTGGAGCGAGGGGAGCGATCACAGCATCACGGCGATCCGCGAGTTGACCACCGCTTACCTCGACCAGGTGGGGCCCGCGTTGGCGGAGAAGTGGCGCACTGAGTGACGTATGAAGTGACGTATGGAGTGACGTACGCAACGGCGTGCGGAATGACGTCTGGAACGGCGCACGGAACGATCAGCTCCGGGCACCCAGCGTCACAATTTATCTGAAACTGAACCCGGTTTGCCCCAATTACCCTGCGAGAAACGTGATACCAGTCACTCGTTTAACGGGAGGCGCCAACCTTCTCCTAGGGTGTCCTCTCAGTGACTTCCTTCGACACATCCCCCCAACTGAACGTCTGGCGCGCACTGCTCGCGCTGGCCGTGGTGTTCGTGATGCTGGCCACCAGTGGCTGGACCGCACTCCAGGGCCATCGAGGGGCAACCCCTCTCCAGGCGTCCCGCTCCGCGTGGGAGCACGGCAGCGTCGCCGGACAGCGACTGCCTGACCCGGACACCACGCCGAGCCGCCTCGCCCGCTTCTTCGCGTCCCTCGACGTCCACGAGCGCACCCGTCTCGCCCACCGCTATCCGCTCGCGGTCGGCAACATGAACGGCGCGCCCGTGCCCCTGCGCTACGAGGCCAACCGTGTCGCCATCGACCAGCAGCGCCAGGTCGAGAAGAAGCGCATGCACGACAACCGGCTCTCGTCCCTGGGACAGCAGCAGGCCGGGCGCCGTATGCACCGCTACGAGGCGATGCTGGAGAAGGGGCGCGACTTCCTCGCCTTCGACCCCATGGGTTCGGGCCGGGTCGCCGAGGTCTTCGGAAACCTCGACCGGGCCGAGCGGATCTCCATCGTGGTGCCGGGCGTCGACACCGATCTGCTCACGTTCCAGCGCACCAACAAGAAGTACTCGGCGCCGGTCGGCATGGCACAGGCCCTCTACGGGGCCGAGCACGCCGCCGCCCCCCAGGCCCGTACGGCCGTGATCGCCTGGGCCGACTACACCACGCCCAGCGGACTCGGCATGGACGCCGCCACCGGCAGCCGCGCCGAGGAGGGCGCGATCCGGCTGAACGCGCTGCTGCGCGCTCTGCCCGGCCGTGCGCCCGTCGCGCTCTACTGCCACAGCTACGGCTCCGTACTGTGCGGCCTCGCCGCCCGCACCATGCCTTCCCGGGTCTCCGACATAGCGGTCGCCGGCAGCCCCGGCATGCGGGCCCAGAAGGCCTCCTCGCTGCACACCACCGCCCGGGTCTGGGCGATGCGGGACTCCGGCGACTGGATCCAGGACGTGCCCTACCTCGAATTCGGCGGGCTCGGACACGGCGCCGACCCGGTGTCGAAGGCGTTCGGGGCCCGGGTGCTGTCCGCGCGGGGCGCGAACGGCCACGCGGGCTATTTCACGCCGGGCACCGAGAGCCTGCGCAACTTCGCCGAGATCGGCATTGGCGCGTACCAGGCGGTGCAGTGCGCACACGAGGATGACGCGTGCCGAGAGGGTTTGTCCGACGCCCCGGCGGCGGGACGCGCGTAGAGGACGAAAAACTGCGGTCCGCCCAGGGAGGCGACGCAGACGTGCGAGCCGCTTACGATGGCCCGCATGGGTGACGTACTGGCCGGATTTCATGCCGCCTGGGAGTTCGAGTCCGACTCCGTGCTCATCCGCTTCGAACGGGGGATCCGTACGCCGAAGCTGTTCCAGACGCTCGGCGAACGGCGTATCCCCCTGGAGGCGATAGCGGGGGTCACACTGACGCCGGGCAAGCGCGGAACGGTCGTCCTGCACGCCGTGCCGCGAGCGGGCGCGGATCCGCTGATGGAGGCGGCCGCGGGACAGCTGAAGGAAGGGGGCGACCCCTATCGGCTGGTGCTGCCGGCCGACCGGGAGACCCTCGCCGAGTACTACGCGGACGAACTGCGCGCCGCGCTCACCGAGGACGCCGAACCGCCCGAGCGCTACCTCGTCGCGCCGCCCGAGGCGCCGCTCCACTTCAAGGCGTACGACGGGAAGGCCTCCTTCGACGGCAAGGCGGTGTCCTTCCGCTGGTTCTGGACGGGCGCGTCCTCCGCCAAGTGGAAGGCCGGCGACCAGAGCTTCCCGGTCACCGGCCTCAGCGGGGTCGAGTGGCGCTCCCCCGAGGTCTTCGAGGGTCATCTGCGGCTGCTGCGGCGCGAGCCCGCCACCGCGCAGCCCGCCCAGGCGGACCAGGACCCGGCGGCGGTCGTCTTCGGCCTCGGGTACGGCCCCGTCCACGAGTCCCTCCCGTTCGCCGCCTCGGTCCTCGCCGCCGTACGGGCCTCGGGCCCCACCCCGGTGACCGCGGCTCCCCGCCGCGACCCGGCCGACATCGCCGATCGCATCCGCCACCTCGGCGAACTCCACCAGGCGGGCCTGGTCACGGACGAGGAGTTCACGACGAAGAAGGCGGAACTGCTGGCCGAGCTCTGATGTCGTCGGCGGGGCGCGGCTCTACTCCCGTCCCGCCGACGAGAAGGACATGTCCGCGTACCGCTCCCCGGCCACCTTCGAGGCGATCGGCTCCAGCACCGCCCACTCGTCCTCCGTCAGGACGATCCGCGTCGCCGCCGTGTTCTCCTCGACACGCGAGCGCTTGCGCGTGCCCGGAATCGGCACCACCGGCAACCCGAGCAACGACGCCTGCTGCTGCACCCAGGCCAGCGCGATCTGCCCCGGCGACGCCCCGTGCGCCTCGGCCACCGCACGCACCGGCTCCAGCAGCGCGGCGTTGGCGGCCGCGTTGTCGCCGGTGAAGCGCGGCATCGTACGGCGGAAGTCGTCCGAGGTCAGATCCTGGTCGGCGTTGACGAACGAACCGGTGAGGAAACCGCGCCCGAGCGGCGAGTACGGCACCAGAGCGACGCCCAGCTCACGGACCGCCGGCACCACGCCCGCCTCGATGTCCCGGCTGAACAGCGACCACTCCGACTGCACCGCCGCGATCGGGTGCACGGCGTGCGCGGCGCGCAGTTCCCCGCCGGTGACCTCGCTCAGCCCGAGGTGCTTGACCTTGCCCTCGCGCACCAGCTCGGCCATCGTGCCCACGGTCTCCTCGATGGGTATGTTCACGTCACGACGGTGCATGTAGTAGAGGTCGATCACCTCGACGTCCAGCCGCTTCAGGCTCCCCTCGACGGCCTGGCGGATGTAGGCGGTGTCGTTGCGGATGGCCCGCTTCGTCGGCTCGGCGGGATCACGGAAGATGCCGAACTTCGTGGCGAGGACGACTTCGTCGCGGTGGGCCTTGACGAAGGGCGAGATGAACTTCTCGTTCTCCCCCAGGCCGTACACGTCGGCCGTGTCGAAGAGCGTGACGCCGAGTTCCAGCGCCCGTTCCAGGGTGGCCCGGGCCTCGTCGGCGTCCGTGGGCCCGTACGCGAAGCTCATGCCCATGCAGCCGAGGCCCTGTACGCCGACCTCGGGGCCGGCGGTGCCCAGTTCCACCTTCGCGATCCTGCTGTCCGTCATCGGGACCTCTCCGACGCCAGGGCACGCCCGGCGTCCGCATAGAAACTGATCTTGTGGTCGAGAACCGCCAGGGTGTCCTGGAGCTCGGCGATCCGCGCCTTGACGTCGCGGCGGGTCGCCTCCAGGAGCTCGAAGCGCGCGAGGTAGGTGTCGTCCCCCTCGCGCACCAGCTCCGCGTACCGGACCATGTCGGCGACCGGCATGCCGGTCAGCCGGAGCTTGCCGACGAGGTCGAGCCAGCCCAGGTCGCGGTTGCTGTAGCGGCGCTGGCCGGTGTGCGAGCGGTCGATGTGCGGCATCAGTCCGATCCGCTCGTACCAGCGCAGGGTGTGCGCGGTGAGGCCGGTGAAGGCGACGACCTCGCTGATCGTGTAGTTGTCCTGGCCGTCCGGGCGCCGGTGCCGGTGGGGCGGGGCGGCGCAGTCCCCGGTACGCGTACTGGTGCCGGTCTCGGCAGCCTCGGCCGTGGTCTCCATCACCGTCATGACCTCCACGCTAAAACCTTCGAGTGCACTCGAAGCAAGCGGATTCGGGCGAGAACCCGTCCGGCACCGTCCGACGGACGCCCGCCGGAAATATGGAGACGTGAGGGGGGCACCCTGACTACCGTACGGATCATGAGTCTCGTACGCCGTGCCGTGCCCGAGGACGCCGAGGAAGTACTGCGACTGCGCCAGGTGATGATCGACTCGGTCTTCGCCTCCGCCGGCCCCCCGTCCACCGAGTGGCACGCCCAGTCCCTCCCGACCGTACGCGGCAGGCTCGCCGACCCCGACGGGGACTTCGCGGCCTTCGTCGTGGACCACCCGGACCGCCCCGACCGGCCCGGCGCTCTCGCGGCGCTCGTCGCGGGGACGATCGAGTACCGGATCGGGCGCGCGGGCAATCCGCACGGCGCGGTCGGGCACGTCTTCAGCGTCGCGACCGATCCGGACGCGCGGCGGCGGGGGTACGCGCGGGCGTGCATGGAGACGCTCCTCGACTGGTTCCGCGAACGCAGCGTCCTCCAGGTCGACCTCAACGCGTCCGCCGCGGCCGAGCCGCTGTACGCCTCGCTCGGATTCGTCCGCAAGCCCGACCCGTCGATGCGGCTGCAACTGTGAGCCGCTTAGGCTCGTAGCCATGTCTTTGCAGAACAGCCTGGCGTCGATCGATAACTGGCCCGTTCCCACGGCGGCCGCGGCCGTCGTCCGCGCGGACGGGGCGGTGCTCGGGTCGCACGGTCCCGTCGACCAGCGTTTCGCCCTCGCCTCGGTCACCAAGCCGCTCGCCGCGTACGCCGCGCTCGTCGCGTACGAGGAGGGGGCGATCGAGCTCGACGAGCCGGCCGGGCCGGCCGGGTCGACGGTTCGTCATCTCCTCGCGCACACCTCCGGGCTCGCGTTCGACGAGCACCGGGTGACGGGCGCGCCCGGGGAGCGGCGGTTGTACTCCAACGCCGGGTTCGAGGTCCTCGGGGACCATGTCGCCAAGGCGACCGACATCCCCTTCGGGGAGTATCTGCGGCAGGCGGTGCTGGCGCCGCTCGGGATGACGAGGACGTCGCTGCAGGGGTCGCCCGCGAAGGACGGGGTGTCGACCGTGGCGGACCTGGTGCGCTTCGTGGCCGAGGTGCAGGCGCCGCGGCTGCTCGATCCGCGTACGGTCCTGGAGGCCATGACCGTCCAGTACCCCGGTACGAAGGGGGTGCTGCCCGGGTACGGCCACCAGAACCCCAACGACTGGGGGCTCGGCTTCGAGATCCGCGACTCCAAGTCCCCCCACTGGACTGGGGTTTCCTCCTCCCCGCGGACCTTCGGTCACTTCGGGCAGTCCGGTACGTTCCTGTGGATCGACCCGGTGGCGGGCGCGGCGTGCGTCGCCCTCACGGACCGGGCGTTCGGGCCCTGGGCGGTCGAGTCCTGGCCTCCGTTCACGGATGCCGTACTGGCAGCCCTACGAGGCTGATCCCACCGTTTTCTCGCCCCCGCCGCCCCTACCCGTCCCCTCCTCACTTGGGGGCTCCGCCCCCAAACCCCCGATCGGCCTCGGCCTCAAGGGGCGCGGGGAACTGCGCGACCAGCCCCCACCGGTCCGCGGCCGAAGAACTGCCTGCCGGAGTCTGGGGCGGAGCCCCAAGAGGATGAAGGGGGGTCAGGGCGAGGGGGTCATCTCCCACAGGAGCAGCTCCGCCGGAGCGCCCGCCACCGCTTCCAGGTCCTTGGAGTCGGTGATGCGGGCCGCGTCGCCGGGGCCCAACTCCTCGCCGTCCAGGAGCACTTCGCCGCGGACGACATGGACGTACACGAACCCGGCCTCCGGCACCGCCGTCCGCTCCCCCGCCGCCAGCCGCCGCACATGAAGCATCGCCCCGGCCTCGGGGACGGCGTAGGGCGTGGAGTCGGCGATGCCGTGGACGACTTCGTAGGACGGTTCGCCGCCGGGTGACAGCGGGGCCAGCCACATCTGGACGAAGACGAGGGGGACCGAGCCGTCGTTGCGTTCCACGTGGCGGACGCCGCCCGCGGAGCTGAGGCGCTGGACGTCTCCGGGACGGACCACCGACTCGTGGCCCGCCGAGTCGCGATGGGTCAGCTCCCCCTCCACCACCCACGTGACGATCTCGGTGTGACTGTGCGGGTGCTCGTCGAAGCCGGCGCCGGGCGCGAGCCACTCCTCGTTGCAGGCGATCACCGCACCGAAGCGGAGGTTGTCGGGGTCGTAGTGCGGTCCGAAGGAGAAGGCGTGGAAGGAGGTGATCCCGGCGTCCGGGTCACCTCCGTGATAGCGCTCGCCCGCGCGCCGTACGTCCATCAGATCCGCTCGTTCCGCCGTCGTCGCCGTACGTCCGTCACAACGGACACCGTAGCCCCGCCCCAGGCCCTCCCCCCGCCTACTTGCGACCCGCCGCCGCACGCCTCCGTCCTGATAAGGCAGTCTTGTCCCGTGCCCGAACCCGAATCCAGCAACACCGAGCGCCCAGCGCACGCCATCCACGCGCACTCCGCGACCCTGAAGCGGCTGGAGAAGTCCTCCGGCAGTCTCGCCGCCCAGGCCATCGCGCGGATGGACGAGACGCTGCCGTGGTATCGGGCCATGCCACCGGAGAACCGCTCCTGGATCGGGCTCGTCGCACAGGCCGGTATCGCGGCCTTCACCGAGTGGTTCCGGCACCCGAACACCCCGCAGGCCATCTCCACCGATGTGTTCGGGACCGCGCCACGCGAGCTGACCAGGGCGATCACCCTGCGGCAGACCGTGGAGATGGTGCGGACGACCATCGAGGTCATGGAGAGCGCGATCGACGAGGTCGCCGCCCCGGGCGACGAGTCCGTACTGCGCGAGGCGCTGCTCGTGTACGCCCGGGAGATCGCCTTCGCCACCGCCCAGGTGTACGCGCAGGCCGCCGAGGCCCGGGGTGCCTGGGACGCCCGCCTCGAATCGCTCGTCGTGAACGCCGTGCTCTCCGGCGAGGCCGACGAGGGTGCCGTCAGCCGGGCCGCCGCCCTCGGGTGGAACTCGCCCGAACATGTCTGCGTGGTGCTGGGTACGGCGCCCGACGGTGACAGCGAACTGACGGTCGAGGCGATCCGGCGGGCCGCCCGGCACGCCAAGCTGCAGGTGCTCACCGGTGTGCTCGGGGACCGGCTCGTGGTCATCGCGGGAGGCAACAACAATCCGCTCGGGGTCGCGAAGTCGTTGATCGGGCCGTATGCCGCCGGGCCCGTCGTCGCGGGGCCGATCGTGCCCGATCTGCTCGCCGCGACCCGCTCCGCGCAGGCCGCCGCCGCCGGACTGAAGGCGTGTTTCGCCTGGCAGGACGCCCCGCGCCCGGTCCTGGCGGACGATCTGCTGCCGGAGCGCGCGATCGCCTCGGACCCCTCGGCCCGCGAGCAACTGGTGGAGGAGATCTACAGACCGCTTGAAGAAGCCGGCAGCGCGCTGCTGGAAACGCTCAGTGTCTATCTGGAACAGGCGAGCAGTCTCGAAGGCGCGGCCCGGATGCTCTTCGTTCACCCCAACACCGTGCGCTACCGGCTCCGACGTGTGACTGACGTCACCGGTTGGTCGCCTTCGGATGTACGATCCGCCTTCACACTACGGATCGCGCTGATCCTGGGGCGTCTGGCCGATGGGGATCCTCAAGCCTAGGCTTTTGTCGGGGCTCTACAATTCCCCTTCGTGTTCTTCGTCCCTGTCCCCACGGGCGGCCGTGGCCGTCCACAAGAGAGAGTGTGAGAGTGCTCGTACTCGTCGCTCCCGGCCAGGGCGCTCAGACGCCTGGCTTCCTGACCCCTTGGCTCGATCTCCCCGGTGCCGCCGACCGCCTCGCCGCGTGGTCGGACGCCATCGGGCTCGACCTTGCCCGCTACGGCACGCAGGCAGACGCGGACGAGATCCGGGACACGGCTGTCGCGCAGCCGCTCCTGGTCGCCGCCGGTCTCCTCTCCGCCGCCGCGCTCGGTGACATCGCCGAGCTCGGCCCCGGTGCCGTCGCCGGTCACAGCGTCGGTGAGATCACCGCCGCCGCGTTCGCGGGCGTGCTCGACGCCACGGCCGCGCTGAAGCTCGTGCGCACCCGGGGCCTGGCGATGGCCGAGGCCGCCGCGATCACCGAGACCGGTATGTCGGCGCTGCTCGGCGGGGACCCCGAGACCACGGTCCCGCACCTGGAGAAGCTCGGCCTGACCCCGGCGAACGTGAACGGCGGGGGCCAGATCGTGGCCGCCGGCACGCTGGAGCAATTGGCCGCCCTGGAGGCGGACAAGCCCGAGGGCGTCCGCCGCGTGGTGGCCCTGAAGGTCGCCGGCGCGTTCCACACGCACCACATGGCACCCGCGGTCGAGACGCTGGCACGAGCCGCCGAGGCCCTGAGCCCCGTGGACCCGAAGATCGCGTGCGTCTCGAACAAGGACGGCAAGGCCGTCACGACCGGCGCCGAGGTCCTGCAGCGACTGGTCGGCCAGGTCGCGAACCCGGTCCGCTGGGACCTGTGCATGGAGACCTTCCAGGAACTCGGCGCGACCGCGCTGATCGAGGTCTGCCCGGGCGGCACCCTGACCGGGCTCGCCAAGCGCGCGCTGCCGGGTGTGAAGACCCTGGCGCTGAAGACCCCCGACGACCTCGACGCGGCTCGCGAGCTCATCGCCGAGCACGCCTCCGCCTAAGGAGCCGACAGAGCATGTCGAAGATCAGGCCCAGCAAGGGCGCCCCGTACGCGCGGATCCTGGGTGTGGGCGGCTACCGTCCCGTCCGGGTCGTGCCGAATGAGGTGATCCTCGAGACGATCGACTCCTCCGACGAGTGGATCCGCTCGCGCTCCGGCATCGAGACCCGGCACTGGGCCTCCGACGAGGAGACCGTCGCCGCGATGTCGATCGAGGCGTCCGGCAAGGCCATCGCCGACGCCGGCATCAACGCCGACCAGATCGGCGCCGTGGTCGTCTCGACCGTCTCGCACTTCAGCCAGACTCCGGCCGTCGCGACGGAGATCGCCGACAAGCTCGGCACGCAGAAGGCCGCCGCCTTCGACATCTCGGCCGGCTGCGCGGGCTTCGGCTACGGCCTCACGCTCGCCAAGGGCATGATCGTCGAGGGTTCGGCGGAGTACGTCCTCGTCATCGGCGTGGAGCGGCTGTCCGACCTGACCGACCTGGAGGACCGTGCGACGGCCTTCCTGTTCGGTGACGGCGCGGGCGCGGTCGTCGTGGGCCCCTCCGAGGAGCCGCACATCGGCCCGACCGTGTGGGGCAGCGAGGGCGACAAGGCCGGCACGATCAAGCAGACCGTGCCGTGGGACGAGTTCCGCGCCTCGGACCTGTCCCAGCTGCCTCGCGACTCCAAGGGCGAGATCAAGTTCCCTGCGATCACGCAGGAGGGCCAGGCGGTGTTCCGCTGGGCCGTGTTCGAGATGGCGAAGGTCGCCAAGGAAGCGCTGGACGCTTCCGGACTTTCGCCGGACGACCTGGACGTCTTCATTCCCCACCAGGCCAACGAGCGGATCATCGACTCGATGGTGAAGACGTTGAAACTGCCGCAGCACGTCACGGTCGCGCGTGACGTACGCACCACCGGCAACACCTCGGCCGCCTCGATCCCGCTCGCGATGGAGCGGCTTCTGGCGACCGGCGAGGCGAAGAGCGGCGACACCGCGCTCGTCATCGGCTTCGGGGCGGGTCTCGTGTACGCCGCGACGGTCGTTACCCTCCCCTAGGCACTCCGTGCCGGATCATCCGGTCCGTACGGACTACCGCCAACCCTCTCTGGATACACACCGAAGGAGCGCCTGACATGGCCGCCACTCAGGAAGAGATCGTCGAAGGTCTCGCCGAGATCGTGAACGAGATCGCCGGGATCCCCACCGAGGACGTCCAGCTGGACAAGTCCTTCACCGACGACCTGGACGTCGACTCGCTGTCCATGGTCGAGGTCGTCGTCGCCGCCGAAGAGCGCTTCGACGTCAAGATCCCGGACGACGACGTCAAGAACCTCAAGACCGTCGGCGACGCGACCGACTACATCCTCAAGCACCAGGCCTGATCCAGCGATCGGGCCCGGTTCGCCCGGCCCGGTCCACCGATCAGTCCGTTGCCCCGCCACCCGGCGGTGGCGCCGCTGAATCCTCGTATTTGGAGAAAGAATTCCCGTGAGCTCGACCAATCGCACCGTGGTCGTCACCGGTATCGGCGCAACCACACCGCTGGGTGGCGACGCAGCCTCTACCTGGGAGGGCCTGGTCGCCGGCAAGTCCGGTGTCCGCGCCCTGGAGCAGGACTGGGCCGCCGACCAGGCGGTCCGTATCGCGGCGCAGATCGCCGTGGAGCCGGGCGAGGTCATCCCCCGGCCGCAGGCCCGCCGTCTCGACCGCTCGGCGCAGTTCGCCCTGATCGCCGCCAAGGAAGCCTGGGCCGACGCCGGTTTCACCGACAAGGCCGGCGATGACGCCTCCGTCGACCCGGACCGGCTCGGCACCGTCATCGCCTCCGGCATCGGTGGCGTGACGACGCTGCTCGACCAGTACGACGTGCTGAAGGAGAAGGGCGTCCGCCGCGTCTCCCCGCACACCGTTCCCATGCTCATGCCGAACGGCCCGTCCGCCAACGTGGGCCTGCTCGTCGGCGCCCGCGCCGGCGTGCACACCCCCGTCTCCGCCTGCGCCTCGGGCGCCGAGGCCATCGGCTACGCCATCGAGATGATCCGCACCGGGCGCGCCGACGTCGTCGTCGCCGGTGGTACGGAGGCGGCGATCCACCCGCTGCCCATCGCCGCGTTCGGCAACATGATGGCGATGTCCAAGAACAACGACGACCCGCAGGGCGCCTCGCGCCCCTACGACGTCGCCCGTGACGGCTTCGTCCTCGGTGAGGGCGCCGGCGTCCTCGTCCTGGAGTCCGCCGAGCACGCCGCCAAGCGCGGGGCCCGGGTGTACGCGGAGGCGGTCGGCCAGGGCATCTCCGCCGACGGCCACGACATCGTGCAGCCGGAGCCGGAGGGGCGTGGCATCTCCCACGCCCTGCAGAACCTGCTCGACAACACCGACCTGGACCCGGCCGAGATCGTGCACGTGAACGCGCACGCGACGTCGACGCCCGCCGGTGACGTGGCGGAACTGAAGGCGCTGCGCAAGGTCTTCGGTGACGACGCCGACCACATGGCGGTCTCCGCGACCAAGTCGATGACCGGTCATCTCCTCGGTGGCGCGGGGGGCGTGGAGTCGGTGGCGTCGGTGCTGGCGCTGTACAACCGGATCGCTCCGCCGACCATCAACGTCGAGAACCTCGACCCCGAGGCCGAGGCGAACGCCGACATCGTGCGCGGGGAGGCCCGCAAGCTGCCTGTCGAGGGCCGCATCGCCGCCCTGAACGACTCGTTCGGGTTCGGTGGGCACAACGTGGTGCTGGCGTTCCGTACGATCTGAAATCGGCCGTAGGTGTACTGAACCGGCGTGTGGCCCGGGCCCCTTCTTGAGGGAGTCCGGGCCACACGCCGTTTGATGTCTGTTGGCTGCCGACTACGGCTTGTTCTGGGCTGGTCGCGCAGTTCCCCGCGCCCCTGAAGGACGCTCCCGTGGGCGCCTGTTCATACCACCTGGTGGAGCCAGCGGACCGGGGCGCCCTCTCCCGCGTAGCGGAAGGATTCCAGCTCGTCGTCCCAGGGCTTGCCCAGGAGTTTGGCGAGGTCGGACTCCAGGTCGCTCTCGCCGCGCTGGGAGCGCAGGAGGGCGGCGCGCAGGCGGTCCTCGGGGATCAGGATGTCGCCGTGGATTCCGGTGACGGCGTGGAAGATGCCCAGTTCGGGGGTGCAGCTGTAGCGCTCGCCCTCGGCCGTGGGGCAGGGCTCGGCGGTGACCTCGAAGCGCAGCATCTGCCAGCCGCGCAGCGCGGAGGCCAGCTTGGAGGCGGTGCCCACCTCGCCCTTCCAGGAGAACTCGGATCTCCAGGTGCCCGGCGCGGCGGGCTGCCGGATCCAGTCGAGGTTGACGCGGGTACCGAGCACGCCCGCGACCGCCCACTCGACGTGCGGGCACAGCGCGCGGGGCGCGGAGTGCACGTAGAGAACTCCACGTGTCGTCACTGGGGCCTCCGGACAGAGCGAGACATCTTGTAACTTAGCGGAAAGGCAGTGGCAGGGCGGCCACGTGGCGAGGCTACCGTGCGGCGGCGCAAGGAGTGTGACGTACCGTCGGTCCCAGCGCCCAGAAACATTGAGGTTTCACCCAAGGGGACGCGGTGCGACCGGTCGTGTACTGCGGGGTGTCGGCCAACCGTGTCGGACGGGTGCTGAGCAATCGTGCTTGACGAACGAGGGGACCAGGGGATGCGTCACAGGAGTCACCGTTCTCGGGCCGCCCTCGCCCTCGCGTCGGCGGCTCTCCTGGGCGTCGCCGTCGCCGGCTGCGACGCCGTCGGTGACAACTCCCCGGCGCCCGGGGGCACGACGGCCAAGGCGTTCCCGAAGCCGACCCCCGCCTGGGACCGCAGCCCGACGTCGATGGCCGCCGTCGGGGACTCCATCACCCGCGGCTTCGACGCGTGCACCGTGCTGTCCGACTGTCCGGAGGTGTCCTGGGCGACCGGCAGCGACACGAAGGTCAAGAGCCTCGCCGTACGGCTGCTCGGGCAGGCCGGGGCCGCCGAGCGCAGCTGGAACTACGCGGTGACCGGTGCCCGGATGGAGGATCTCCCCGACCAGATGGCACAGGCCGTCACGAACAAGCCGGAGCTGGTGACCGTGATGGCGGGCGCGAACGACGCCTGCCGCTCGTCGGTGTCGGCGATGACCCCCGTCGCCGAGTTCCGCTCCGAGTTCGAGGACGCCATGGACACCCTGCGCGAGGCGCTGCCCAAGACCCAGGTGTATGTGTCGAGCGTGCCGGATCTGAAGCGGCTGTGGTCCGAGGGGCGGAGCAACCCGCTGGGCAAGCAGATCTGGAAACTGGGTATCTGCCCCTCGATGCTGAGCGACGCGGACTCCCTGACCACGGCGTCGATGCGGCGGCGCACGACGGTGCAGGACCGGGTGGAGGCGTACAACCAGGTCCTGAAGGAGGTCTGCGCCAAGGACCAGCACTGCCGCTTCGACGGGGGCGCGGTCTTCGACTACCGCTTCGGCACGGACCAGCTGAGCCACTGGGACTGGTTCCACCCGAGCAGGGACGGGCAGGCGCGGCTCGCGGAGATGGCTTATCGGGTGGTGACGGCGGCGAAGCCGGTGAGCTAGGGCCTGTCGTTCAGATCCTTGGCCTAGGCTTTCGATCATGCACAGCGAATTCTTCGGCACTCTCCCCGACGGCACCCCGGTCCACCGCTGGACGCTGGAGCGCGCCGGGGTGCGGGTGCGGATCCTGACGTACGGCGGGATCGTCCAGTCGGTCGAGGTCCCGGACCGGGACGGGGCGCGCGCGGACGTGGTGCTGGGGTTCTCCGACCTCGACGGCTATCTGACGCACACGGGGCCGTACTTCGGGGCGCTGGTCGGGCGGTACGCGAACCGGATCGCCGGGGGCCGCTTCCTCCTCGACGGCCTCACCTGTCACCTGGCGCCGAACAACCCGCCCAACTCCCTGCACGGCGGGGAGCGCGGCTTCGACAAGCGGGTGTGGGACGCGGAGCCGGTCGATCACGGACTGCGCCTGACCCGGGTCTCCCCGCACGGCGAGGAGGGCTTCCCGGGCCGTCTGGAGGTCTCGGCGACGTACACGCTGGACGAGGCGGGCGCGCTGGGGATCGCGTACGAGGCGGTCACGGACGCGCCGACCGTGGTGAACCTGACGAACCACACGTACTGGAACCTGGCCGGTACCGGCAACGCCGGCGGCCACGAACTCCGGCTGGACGCCTCGCGGTTGACTCCGGTGGACGCCGATCTGATCCCCACCGGGGCGCTGGACGCCGTCGACGGGACGCGGTTCGACTTCCGTACGGCGCGGAAGGTCGGCGCCGGCTACGACCACAACCTCGTCCTCGACAAGGGGCTCACAGAGACCGCCGTCGAGGTCGCCGAGCTGCACGACCCGTCCTCCGGGCGGACGCTGACGGTCGCGACCACCGAGCCCGGGCTCCAGCTGTACACCGCGGAGCACCTGAGCGACCCCTTCGCCCCCGGGGACGGCGTCGCGCTGGAGACCCAGCACTTCCCCGACTCCCCCAACCGGCCCGAGTTCCCGAGCACGGAGCTGCGGCCGGGCGGGGTGTACCGGTCGGAGACCGTGTACGGGTTCGGCGTCCGCGGCCAGTAGCCGACGACCGGCGACCGGCGACCGACCGTCAGACGCTCTCGCCGCGCATCCGCTTGGTGGCCCTGCCCAGCAGGGCCATCGCGCCGAGGCAGACCGCGACCACCACGGCGCCGATCAGCGCGGGGAGCGGGGACTTGCCCTTGATCCCCTCCACGAGCACGGTGGTGGCCAGCACCATGATGATCGAGTACAGGCTCCGGCCGACCTTGGCACCGGCCGGGATCACCCGCAGCAGCTGCGGGATCGTCGTCGCGGCGGCGATGCCCATGCCGAACGGGATGAACGCGCCGAGCACCAGGGCACCGAAGCCGAACGAGTTGCCGTACGCGCCCCATCCGGCGCCCTTGTAGAGCAGATAGCCCGCGGCGCCGAGGGACAGCAGGGCGAGTACGCCGTTGAGGTACGCGGCGAGGGTGGCGGCCTTGCGGGCGCCCGGCAGATGCGCGGCCGGGGAGCGCCAGGCGTCCGGGGTGATCAGGCGCAGCTGCTGCTTGAGGGCCCGCATCCGTGTCATGGCGAAGAGGCCGACGGCCACGGCGACCAGTCCGACGGCCGTGGCCGCGAAGCCGATCGGTGTCCGCGTGATGCCGTAGTGGGCGCCGCCGAAGGTCAGCGGGACGCCGAGGACGAAGCCGTACGCGTACGTCTTCGCCTGCTGCTGGATGCGCACCACCAGCTGTCGCTGGTCGGGGGTGAGGTTGGGGTCCAGCCGCATCTCGCCCTCGCCCAGGTGCTGTGGGGGGACCTGGGGCCGCTGCTGGTACTGAGGCGGGTACGGGACCCGCTGCGGAGGCGGGTAGGAGGGCTGCTGCCCCTGATACGGCCCCTGCGGTGGATACGGGCCTGGCTGCTGACCTGGGTACATGCGTTGTTCTCCCCCGAACCGGCGTGTTCCGGCGCGCGAGTCTGCCACAGATGGCCGAGAACCGACGAGCCCCGATCCGGATGTCAGGTTCCGGACCGGGGCTGCTCGGGGTGGACGCGTCCCGCGTCAGACGTTAATCGTCGCCGCGACCCGACGGTCGACGATCGAGCGACCCGCGGCAACCTCGTACGAACCTTTCACAAACACCCAGGCGCCGGTGCTCTCGTCCCAGACCTCGAAGGCCCGGCGCGGGAGTACGAGGACGACGTCCACGCTCTCGCCGGGGCCCGCCTCGACGCCCGCGAAGGCGGCGAGCCACCGGACCGGACGCCCGGCGTCGGCCTCGACGGGCGCCAGATAGACCTGGACGACCTCGCGTCCGGCCCGCGCACCCGAGTTGCGGACGCGGACCGTGACCGTCGTACCCGAATCGGCACCGGCACCCGAACCGGCACTGCCGTCCCCGTCGCCGAGCTCGATCGACTCGTACGTCCAGTCGGTGTAGCCGAGGCCGTGCCCGAAGGCGTACGAGGGGGTCCTGCCCTCCTTCTCCCAGGCGCGGTAGCCGATGAACACGCCCTCGGCGTAAGGTAGTTCACCGTCGGCTGGGACCACCTGGGTGACCGGGGCGGCCGTGAGGGAGCCCCAGGTGGTGGGCAGCCGGCCGCCGGGCTCGTGGGCGCCCGTGAGGACGTCGGCGAGGGCGGCGCCGCCCTCCTGGCCGGGGAACCAGCTGAGCAGTACGGCCGCGACCTCCTCGCGCCACGGCAGCTCGACCGGGGAGCCGGCGTTGACGACCACGACGGTGTTCGGGTTGGCGGCGGCGACGGCGTGCACCAACTCGTCCTGACGGCCGGGCAGCCGGAGATCCTTACGGTCGAAGCCCTCCGACTCGACGCGGTCGGTGGTGGCGACCACGACGACGGCGGTGTCGGCGGCGCGGGCGGCTTCGACGGCCTCGGCGATGAGTTCGTCGGGGTCGCGGCGCGGGTCCAGGTGGGCGAGCGCGAAGCCGACCATCCTCAGCGGCGCGCCCTCGGGGACGACGATGACGTGCCGCAGCGCCACCTCGTACGTCTCACCGGCGACGAGATCCACCTGGGCGCGCTCGACGGGGGCGCCGAAGAACGCCGCGAAGGGGTCGTCCTTCGTGCTGCGCTGGATGTCGTCGAAGTGGGTCGTGCCGTCGACCGTGAGCGTGAACGGGCCGAGGCCCTTGATGCCGAAGGTGTGGGTGCCACTCTCGCGCGGGGTGAAGGTGCCGGTCAGTTCGACGCTGTGGAGGGCGGCGTGGGTGACGCCCTCGGGGAGGTCGTCACCCATCCACTGGATCTGGCCGCCCGGGGCCGAGCCGGTGCCGATGACCGCGCCGTCGCGGTCGCGGCAGACGGCCCGCAGGGTGAACCCCCGGTCGGCGACGGCGAGTTCCTCGTTCGGGTCGGCGCCGACGGCGTACGTGAGGCTGCCCTCGGGGAGGGCGGCGGTGAGGCCGTCGAGGGGCGAGACGACCCGGGAGGGGAAGACGGTGGCGGAACCGCCGCCGAGGACGCGGGCGTCGCGGGCGGCGGCGCCGATCAGGGCGACCTTGTGCCCTTCGCCGCGCCCTTCCCCGAGCGGAAGAGCCCCTTGGTTGCGCACGAGGACGAAGGAGCGGCGGGCGATCTCGCGGGCCAGGGCCTCGCCGTCCACCGTCGCGGGCGGTTCGGTGACGACCGGCTCGGCGCCCTCCAGGATGCCGACACGGGCGGCGAGCCGCAGGACGTTGCGGACGGCCGCGTCGACCTTGGCCTCCTCGACCTCGCCCGCGCGGACGGCGGCGGAGAGCGCCTCCCCGTACACGGTCCGGGGTCCGGGCATGGCGACGTCGAGACCGCCCTCGATGGCACCGACCGTGGCGCGGGCGGCGGTCCAGTCGGAGACGTTGAAGCCGTCGAAGCCCCACTCGCCGCGCAGGATCTCGTTCACGAGGTGGTGGTGCTCGGTCATCGTGGTGCCGTTGACCGTGTTGTAGGCGGTCATGATGCCCCAGGGGTGGGCGTCTGCGACGATGGCCTCGAAGGGGGCCAGGTACAGCTCGCGCAGGGCGCGTTCGGAGAGCAGGTTGTTCACCGTGAAGCGGTCGGTCTCGGCGTCGTTGGCGACGAAGTGCTTGACGGTGGTGCCGACACCGCCCGACTGGACGCCCTGCACATAGCCGGAGCCGATCTCGCCGGTCAGGTACGGGTCCTCGCTGTACGCCTCGAAGTGGCGGCCGCCGAGCGGGGAGCGGTGCAGGTTGACGGTGGGCGCGAGGAGGACGTGGACCTGCTTGCGGCGGGCCTCCTGGGCGAGCAGGGTGCCCGCCCGGCGGGCGAGGGCCGGGTCCCACGTGGCGGCGAGCGCGGTCGGTGAGGGGAGCGCGATCGACGGGTCGTCGGCGGTCCAGTGGACACCGCGTACGCCGATCGGGCCGTCGGACATGACGAGGGACCTGAGGCCGATCTCGGGCAGTGCGGGCAGCGACCACATGTCCTGCCCGGCGAGCAGCCTCGTCTTCGCGTCCAGGTCCAGCTTGCCGAGGGCCGCCTCGACGACCGCCTCGCGGGCCTCGTCGGCCGGTGTGCGCGTTCCCGCCATCGCGGTGCCTCCTCATTGAGTCCGTGAACCCGTGAACCCGTGAGCCCGTGAATCCGCTCCGTGCGTCCATCCTGCATCCGATACCTGTAGAGCAGTAGGTTTCGTTATCTCTTCGTTATATACCATGCTTGCGCATGCCGTACGGTGACGCCATGAGCACCAGGGCCAGAAGCGCGGAGCGCCGCGCCGAGATCGTCCGGGCAGCCCTGGAGGTGATCGCCGAGCGCGGCTACCGGGGCGCGAGCATGGCGTCGGTCGCGGAACGCGTGGGGCTGACCCAGCAGGGGCTGCTGCACTACTTCCCGACGAAGGACGCGCTGCTCGTCGCGGTGCTCAAGGAGCGGGACCAGTGGGATGCCGTGCCCGACACCCAGTGGCGGGTCGACCTGCTCGCCTCACTGGTCGAGTACAACGCCATGCGGCCCGGGATCATCCAGACGTTCTCGGCGCTGCTCGGCGAGAGCGTCACCGAGGGGCACCCGGCGCGCGAGTACTTCACCGAGCGGTACGCGCGGGTGCGCGCGAGCATGGCGGCGGTGCTGCGCGCCGAGTACGGGGAGCGGCTGCCGAACGGGCTCACGCCCGAGCGCACCGCTCCGCTGCTGGTGGCGGTGATGGACGGCCTCCAGTTCCAGTGGCTCCTGGACCCGGAGTCGGTGGACATGCCGGGCGCGTTCCGGGACTTCCTCGCGCTGCTCGGCGAGGTCTGAACCCGACCACCACCGCCCCTGCCACCGCCTGCGCCCCTGTCCGCGCTACTGGTGCCAGATCACGGCCAGCGTCTTGCTCACCGCGCACACGGCGGCGAAGGCGATCGCCCACCCGTAGGCCCCGGCGAAGGCCAGCGCGGCCACGCCGGCCCCGAACCAGAGCAGTTCGAAACCGACGCGGACCGCGCCGCGCGTCTTGTACGACGCCTTCTGCGAGCCGAACAGCGCCCACAGCGTGATGAGTACGGCCGGGGCGCCCAGACCGAGGAGCCAGGTCAGTGGCGTCGCCGCGGCGCGGGTGAACCCCCAGTACCCGACGGCCGCGAGGGCGCCGAGTTCGATGAGGAAGAGGACGCCCAGGTTCGCTGCCTTCATGGGCGGCAGTATCACCCGGAAGGGATCACTCCGGCCCGTGTGTGTCACGCGGGACCGGTACGGCGGCCACGACCTCGATCTCTATCAGGGCCTCCGGCTTGAAGAGGCGGGAGACCTCGAAGGTCATGCTGGTGGGCGGGGCACCGGTGAGGTACTGGGCGCGTACGGCACCGTAGGCCGGGAGTTGGGTGATGTCCGTCAGATACGTCCGGATGTTGATGATGTCCGACAGGCCCGCCCCGTGCGCCCCCAGCAGCGCGTCGATGGCCTCGAAGACCCCGCGGCTCTGTTCGGTGAGGTCGGCGCCGTCCGCGACCTGTCCGGAGAGGTACAACAGGGCTCCCGCGCCCGGCAGTTCGACCCGGGCGACCTGGGAGTAGTAGCCGTTGGCGGGCCCCGGCGCCGAGGGCGGGTTGTCCAGCGTGATCTGCATGGGAGGCCCTCTCAGGCGGAGCGGCGGATGTGTTCGACGGCCTTCGCGATGTCCGCGCCGGCGACGGCGGGATCGGCCGCGGCGCGCTTGTAGTGCTCCAACACCGCGTCGAGTACGGGGAGTTCGGCGACCTTCGTGGCGAGCGCGACGTCCTTGGCGGCGAGCGCGGTGGCGAAGTGCACGTCCTCGGCGAAGGCGCGGCCGACGGCGCCGCCGAGCGGGCCGTTCGCGAGCGCGGCGCGCGCCACTTTCTCGCCGATGCCGAGCTTGTCCGCGAGAGCCATGGCCTCGGCGACGAGGGCGACCCCGCCGAGCACGGCCGTGTTGACGACGAGTTTGAGCGCGGCGCCAGAGCCCAGCGGGCCGGTCCGGGTGACGGTGCCGAGATGGACGAGCACGTGCCCGACGCCCGTCAGCTCGCCGCCCGCGAGGATGCCGAGCTGCCCGGCGGCCGCCTTGTCGGTGCTGCCCGCCACGGGCGCGTCGACGAACGTCACGCCCTCGCCGAGCCGGGCGGCGAGTTCCTTGACCACGTCGGGCCCGACGGTCGACATCTCCACCCAGGTGGTACCCGGGCGCAGTTCCGGCACGATGGCGTCCGCGACCGCGTCGAGCGCGGCCGGGTTGGCGAGCATGGTGATCACCACGTCCGCGTCCCGCACGGCCTCGGCCGGGGACGCGGCGAGGGTGGCGCCCTCCCTGACCAGCGGCTCGGCCTTCTCGGCGGTGCGGTTCCAGACGGTCGTCGGGAATCCCGCGGCGACAAGTCGGTGCGCCATCGCGGCGCCCATGTGCCCGAGCCCGAGGAATGCGATCTTTTCCATGCCCTCGACGCTAGGCGGGCCCACGTGATGCGACAAGCGAATGTCTAGCATGGCTCTCATGCTCAACCCGCATGCCGTACCCGACCTCTCCAGCACCTGGCTGCGGGTCTTCCTGGAGGTCGCCCGGCACGGTTCGTTCACGGTGGCCGCACGGACCCTCGGCTGGACACAGTCCGCGGTGTCCCGGCAGATCGCCTCGCTGGAGTCGGCGCTCGGCGGAGCCCCGCTCTTCGACCGGCTGCCCCGGGGCGTACGGCTGACCGAGGCCGGGCGGGTCCTCGTGCCGCACGCCGAGGCGGTGGTCGAGCGGCTGCACGGCGCGAACCGCGAACTGGCCGCGCTGCGGCGGGCCGCGGGCGGCCGGCTGCGCTTCGGCGCGTTCGCCACGGCCGACGCCGCGCTCGTACCGCGCGCCATCGCCGCGTTCCGCGTGCGCCATCCGGGGGTGCGGCTCACTCGCG
The DNA here is from genome assembly GCF_055638955.1 of Streptomyces sp. NPDC111507. Classification (NCBI taxonomy): domain Bacteria; kingdom Bacillati; phylum Actinomycetota; class Actinomycetes; order Kitasatosporales; family Streptomycetaceae; genus Streptomyces; species Streptomyces sp. NPDC111507. The sequence goes on from NZ_JBVKBU010000001.1 coordinate 843,506, forward strand.
AGGAGGGCCTGACGCCCGTGCTCCTGGAGCGGCTCTCCGCGGGCGGCCTCGACCTGGCGATCGTCTCCACGACGGGCCGCGCCCCGCTGGACCCGTACACCCTGCACCACCTCCTCGACGAGTCCCTGTACGTCGCCGTCCCCGCCGACCATCCGCTCGCCGCCGAGCCCTCCGTGCGCCTCCCCCAACTCGCCGACGCCGACTGGATATCCGGCTCCGCCCGCCCCGAGGGCACCCTGCTGGACGCGGCCCTGCGGCACGGCTTCCGCCCGCGCGTCGCGCATGTCGTGGCCGAGTGGACGGCCAAGCAGGGGTACGTCGCCGCCGGGCTCGGGGTGACCCTGGTCCCGGCGCTCGCCGCCGAGTCCGTACGCCCGGACATCGCGCTGCTCGCGGTGCGCGACGAGGAGGCGCCCGCACGGGCGGTGTACGCGGCGACGGTGCGGGGCCGGTCACTGGGACCGGCGGCGCGGGCGTTCCTGGGGGCACTGCGGGAGGCCGCGACCCACCTGCCCACCTGAGCCACCCGCCGCCCGCGCCACCCCGGCCGCTTCGGCTGCCGGTGCCCCGCCTCATGGCGTACGTCCCCTCCGTCACGCGATACTGCGGCCGTCCGGCAGCACCCCACGGCGACGGAAGGCATGAACTCCCTTGACCTACATACGTGTTCGGCTCGGAGCAGGCGTACTCGGACTGGCTCTGGTGGGCGGCCTGGCCGCGGGGCCCACCGCGTCGGCGGCAGCGGCGGCCCCCGTCACCGTCGAGGAACAGCGCCTCGACCAGGCCGCCCCTCAGGAGATCCTGCGGCGCTCCGGATTCGACACGGTGGCCCCCGGGTTCGCGCGGGCGCTGGAGCGGGCGGGCTCGTTCGGGCAGGCCGAGCGTGTCGTCGTACGGCAGGGGGCGCGGCTGTGGCAGCGGGCCGTCGACCGGGCGCAGGGGCGGGGCCCGGCGGGCGGCGACCTGAGCCGGGACGACGACCGTCCCCTGTACTGGGCGCGGTTGGGCATGACGCGCGAAGTGCGGCAGTGGGAGCCGGAGTTCGGTCTCACGGACACGCAACGTGCCAGTCTACTGGCCGAGTTGGAGGAGAACTCACGCGGCGAGAACACCATCCGCTATCCGCGCGCCAAGGACGTGAAGCGGATCCTGCTCACCGGGTTCGACCCGTTCACGCTGGACCGTGACGTCCGGATCTCCAACCCGTCCGGGGCCACCGCCCTCGCCCTGGACGGCACGACGATCCAGACCACGGACGGCCCGGCGCGCATCGAGACCGCCGTGTTCCCGGTCCGCTGGCAGGACTTCGCCGGAGGCACGGTGGAGCGGACGCTGCGCCGCCAGCTCCCGCGCGTGGATCTGTTCACCACGGTGAGCCAGGGCCGCGTCGGCCGATTCGACGTGGAGCGGACCAACGGGGCCTGGCGGGGCGGCTTCCCGGACAACGAGAACGTCTCCCGCACCGAGACGATCCCCGTCACCGACCCGGCCTCGCAGCCGCAATGGACGTCGACGACGCTCCCGTACGCGCGGATCGTAGCCGCGGCCACGGGCCGCTTCCCCGTGTACGACCACACCTCGGTGACCGAGATCCCGGCGGGCGGCACCGATCCGGTCGTACGCCCCGACGGGCCGACCCCGGGTTCGACGGCGCGCGCCGGGGGCGGCGGGGACTACCTCTCCAACGAGATCGCCTACCGCGCGACGCTGCTGCGCGACCGCCTCGGTCTGCACGACAGCCTGCCCGGCGGGCATGTCCACACGCCCGTACTGCAGTTCGGCACGGGCAACACGGACCCGGCGACGGGGGCGGTCACGGACCCCGAGTTCGTTCAGAACCGGCTGGACATCATCGCCCAGGTGCGGGCGATCGTGACGGTGGCCGTCGGGGCGACGGGGCGATAGCGGCGAGGGCCGTGATGACGGCCACGGTGAGGATCTCGGTCACACGGCGGCGCGTTGTTCGTGGTCGCCGTGGTTGTCGTGGTCGTCGTCCGGCTCGTCCGTTTCCTCGTCCAGCAGGTCGCGGGCCATCAGTGTGGCGCCCGCGACCGCGCCCGGCATCAGGAAGACGGCGACAAACGGGACCAGGAAGGCGAGGCCCAGCGGGGTGCCGAAGCCCCAGACCAGCGTCTTGCGGGAGCGGAGCAGGGTGAGGCGGTCGCGGAGGCCGACGCCCCGGCGCTGGAGGGCGACCGCGGTCAGTTCCTCCGTGAGGAAGAAGCCGGTGACGAAGAAGCCGATCACGGGGACGGCGGTCTGGCCGATGAACGGGAGGAAGCCGAGGGCGAAGAGGAGGACGCCCCAGACGGCGGCCCGCACGAGGATGCGGAGGCTGTCTCGCGCGGAGATCCACAGCTCGCGCCAGAGCGGGAGGCCGGACTCCGGGGCCGTGCCGTCCGGGGAGACGTCCCTGTCGACCTTCTCCGAGAGGGACTCGTAGAAGGGCTGGCCGACGAGGAGGGTGACGGCGGTGAAGGTGAGGACGGCGAGGAGGAGGGCGAGGGCGAAGAGTACGGCGGTGAGGAAGCCGCGGAAGAGGCCCAGCCAGGGGCTGGACCAGTCGTCGGCGAAGGGGGTGGACCAGGTGACGAAGTCCTCGCCGTACAGGGCGAGGGTGACGAGCGCTGCCGCGTACAGCACGAGGGTGATCAGGCCCGGTAGCAGTCCGAACCCGTACTGCTTTCCGTGCCGTGCCACCCATCGCTGGCCCTGTATGAGGTAACCGAACCCCGCCCCGAGATCACGCATGGCCAGAACTTTACCGGGACTCGCCCCCGCCGCCCCTACCCAACCCATCCCCAGGGGCTCCGCCCCTTCCACCCCGCCGGGGCCACGCCCCGGACCCCCATCGGCCTGAACGGCCTCGTCCTCAATCGCCGGACGGGCTGAGTGACACGGGCCGGGGTGGGGTGGGTGGACGCAGGGTGGGCGGGGCACGGCCTCCGGCCTCGCCCTCAAACGCCGGACGGGCTGAATGGCGCGGGACGGGGCGGGTGGGGTGCAGCCTCCGACATCGGCCTCGAACGCCGAACGGGCTGGATGGCGCAGGGTGGGGTGGGGTGTGTGGCATCGGCCTCGAACGCCGGACGCCCCGAGGCTTTCAGGGGCGCGAGGAACTGCGCGACCAGCCCCCACCAGCCCGCAGCCGAACGACACGGGGCGCAGCCCCGTCTCAGGGGCGCGGGGAACTGCGCGACCAGCCCCCACCGGGCCGCAGCCGAACAAATCCGGACAGCCGGACGACACGGGCCGCAGCCCCGCTTCAGGGGCGCGAGGAACTGCGCGACCAGCCCCCACCAACCCGCAGCCGAACGAGTCTGGGCGGGGGATGTGGGGGCGCGGCCCCCGCCGCCATCGGTCCGCGGGTGAGGGCGGGAGGCCGAGGCGTGGCTAGGGCGGAGTCACCGCCACCACAAGCCCCCGCTCCGCCGCAGGCGACACCGCCGCGGACACCCGTACCGCCACCGCCCGAGCCACCCGCCCCGTCCGTGACGCCGACGCCAGGAGCAGGGGCTGTAGGTGTTCGAGGCCGGAGACAAGGAACTCCTCGCCGGCGATCAGCACCGGCCGGACCGCGTCCGTCGTGGCCGCCGCCGCCTCCGTGAGGTCGGCGAGCGGCGGCAGCACGGCCCGCACCACCCCCACCCCCGCCGCAGCCGCCCGCTCGGCCAGCGCCACCTGAAGCGGCAGCAACGGAGCCAGCGCCGACGTCAACGCGTCGGCGATACGCCGGAGTTCGGGCGACGAGTCACGCAACACGTCCGCCGCCGCCCGTATCACCGGCGTCAAAGCGAGCAACGCCCCCGCCGCCACCCCGGCCACCGCAGGCAGCAACGGCGACCCCGCCTCCAGCAAGTCCCCCAACGCGTCCGCCGCCTCCTGCACCGCAGGCTCCACCGCGTCGAGGATCGGCAGCAGACTGTCCCCCAGCGCGGCCAGCAACGCCTGCGCGGGCCGGCTCACGGGATGCACGGCGAGCGGCGCCCCGGTCGTCCCGAGCCGCGTCAGCGTGTCCACGATCCGGTAGAACGCCTCCTGCGCCTGCGGAGACGCACTCGCCTCCGCGAGCTCCGCCGTCGTCTCCCGGAGCACACGCAGCGCCTCCGCACCCGACCCGTCCCGGGGGTCGAAGGTGTTGAGGGCGATTCTGGTGATGTTCCCGGCCGTGTCGAGGAGTTGGCCGGTGATGTCGGTCGTGCTGCGCGCCATACGCAGCACGTCATCCCTGCTGGGGATGCTGGGGAGCGACGGAATCGGGGACATGAGCCCTCCTCGCCACGCACGGCACCTCGCCACATGGACCGTCCGCTGGCCCCCTACGGCGTCTTATGGCCTCAGCATGCCCCCTTCGGCCCGTCGGCGATGCCCCATCCGTGGCATCCACGGCGTTCAGGGGGGCCACCGTGGCACCCAGGCACTCTTGTTGAGGAAGAGTCGAACAGGTACACCTCGCCCTACCGACCCGTGCCCTACCGACCCGTACCGATCTCAGGCCCCCCACTGGAGGTACGACGCGTGCGCCTACCGAGACCCGTCCTGATCGCCACTGTCCTCACCGCCGCGACCGGATCGCTTCTCCTCGCCCCGCACAGCGCCACCGCGGACCGCGAACCCCCTGTCCGTGAAGGGGCGGGCCGTGAAGGGACGGACCAGCCCACGGGTGCCGCCAGGGCCCCGGCGAACGCCGCCCGCAACGCCCTCACCAGCCCCGTCACCGACCTGTCCGACGCCGGCCTCGCCGCCCCCCGCCGTGGCTATCCGCGTGAGCAGGTCCTCTCCCCCGACCCGGAGAACCCGGCGGACAAGTCCATCAAGCTGGGCCTCACCCCGTACCACGCCATCGCCCCGAAGCTGAACGCCCTCCAACGGCTCGGCGACCGTGTCAGCGTGGAGGTCGCGGGCCGCTCGGCCGGCGGTCACCGGCTCTATCTGGTCACCGTCACCGCCCCGGAGTCCGCGTCCGAGTCCCTCGGCCAGGAGCGGATGCGCGAGCTGATCGAGAACGCGCCACAGGCGGCGGCGAAGGACCCGGCCCTCAAGGCGTCGTACAAGACGCCGGTCTTCTTCGACAACAACATCCACGGCAACGAGTGGGAGGGCACCGACGCCTCCCTCGCGCTCATCGAGCGGCTCGCGAGCGCGAAGGACGCGCAGACGGCCGACCTCCTCGCCCACAGCCGCCTCTACTTCAACATCACGGCGAACCCGGACGGCCGGATCGCGGGCACCCGCGCCAACGCCAACGGCTTCGATCTGAACCGGGACTTCATCACCGCCTCGCAGCCCGAGACGCGCGCGATCCGCCAGATCGCCATCGACAAGCAGCCGGCCGTGATGCTCGACCTGCACGGGTACGTCAACGGCACCCTGATCGAGCCGACGACCCCGCCGCACGGCGAGAACTACGAGTACGACCTCTTCCTCAAGAACACCTACGCCAACGCCCTCGGCATGGAGGCCGCCGTCAACGGCCTCGGCCACACCCCCGCGAAGGACGGTGTCGAGCCCGCCCAGATCCCCTTCCGCGACCAGCAGGAGGGCTGGGACGACTGGCCGCCGATCTTCACGCCCCAGTACCAGGCGTTCCACGGTGCGGTCGCCGCGCACACGGTGGAGATCCCGCTGACGGTGAACAACTCGGAGTACGACACCCTGCCCGTGGCCGAACTCCGGCGCAGGTCCGCCATCAACGTGGACGTGGCCGGCGCGGCCATGCGCGCGACCCTCGCCTACGCCCGGACCCACCGCGCCTCGATCATCGCCGACCAGATCGAGGTCTTCCGGCGCGGCGCGACGGGCGCGGCCCAGGTGCCGGTCTCGGCGGAAACCGTGCCGGGGGTGCCGGGCATCGGTCCCGAGGACGTCTACACGACCGACTTCCCGCGTGCCTACGTGATCCCGGCGGGCGGCGCCCAGCGTTCGGCGACGGCCGCCGCCCGCCTCGTCGACCATCTCCTCGCCCATGACATCCGCGTCACGCGCGCGACCCGCGACTTCCGGCTGGCCGGACGGTCGTACGCGAAGGGCTCGTACGTCGTCGATCTGCACCAGCCCAAACGCGGGCTGGCCAATGTGATGCTGGCCGACGGGCGGGACATCAGTGCCAAGGTGTCGGTGATGTACGACATCTCGGGCTGGAGTCTGGGGCGGTTGTGGGGTGCGACGGTCGTGCCCGTACGGAGCGGGGGGCTGTCGGCCGTGGCCGCCCGCCGGGTCGAAGCCGCCGCGCGGGTCGGGTACGTCGCCCCGCGTGGCGATCTGCAGCTGCGTCTCGACACCCCGCAGGAGATCGCCGCCCTCAACTCCCTTCTCCAACAGGGGGTTCCGGTACGGCAGCGCGCGGACGGCAGTGCCGTCGTGCCGGGATCGGCGCGGGCGCGGGCCGCCGCTCTCGCCCGTACGTACGACGTGGCCTTCGACGCGACCGGACAGACCAGGACGACCGAAGGCAGCCCGGGAACACCCCTGCACCGCGTCCGCGTCGCCGCGGCCGTCACGCCGGGTGAGCTCTTCGCGCTGCGGGAGATGAACTTCGACGTGGTGCCGGTGTCGACGGCCGTCCTGAACGCGGGCTTCGACTGGTCCGCGGTGGACGTGCTGTTCGTGTCGTCGGGGCTCGACCACGCCCAGGTGAACGCGAGCGCGCGGACGGCGCTGGACGCCTTCCTCCACACCCACGGTCTCGTCGGCCGCGGAGCCGTCGGAGCCGCGCTCAACTCGGCGGCCGGGCTGCTGGCGGTGCGGCCGGTGGAGGGCAACGGTGACGCCAACGGTGTCGTGCGGGTGGTGAATGCGGGCGGACCGCTCACCGCGAACGCGCCCGACCACGGCTTCGTCTACGCGCCCGTCTGGTTCACCGATCTCGGCCCCGGGGTGCGTGTCGAGCAGGCGTACGCGCCGGGCGATCCGCTCGTCTCCGGGCACTGGCGCCCGCTGGCCGACGGGACGGGAGGGCCTACGGCCGCCGGCGGCCGGGCCGCTGTCGTCAGCGGTCCGCATGCCGTGCTCTTCGGCACGGAGCCGCTCTTCCGTGACCATCCGAAGGGGGAGTTCCCGCAGGTGGGAAGGGCGCTGCTGACCGTCTCGTAGGACGCTGCCGTCCGTCTGACACGACAGGGCGGAGGCCGCACCCCACGTCCTAGGGTGCGGCCTCCGCCGTGTACAACGAGCGTCGTCAGACGAGCGTCACGGTGATGTTGCCGCGGGTCGCCTTCGAGTAGGGGCAGACCTGGTGCGCCTTCTCGAGGAGGTCCCGTGCGGTGGCCCCGTCGACGTTCGGGATCGTCGCGGAGATCTCCACGATGATCCCGAACCCGTCCTCGTTCTTGCCGATGCCGACCTTCGCGGTGACGGTCGAGCCGGAGACGTCGGCGTTCTCCTGGCGGGCGACGACGCCGAGGGCGCCCTGGAAGCAGGCGCTGTACCCGGCGGCGAAGAGCTGCTCCGGATTGGTCCCGGCGCCGCTGCCGCCCAACTCCTTGGGCGGGTTCACGACGACGTCGAGCCTGCCGTCGTCGGTGGCGACCCGGCCGTCGCGACCGTTCTCGGCGGTGGCGACGGCGGTGTAGAGGACATCGGTCTGCTGGATGGACATACGGTGCGTTCCTCCTTGGTCCGCCGCGACTCGCGCCCACGATCGCAACGGTTTCGGAAAGAAGTTACCGTATGCCGGAAGTCCAGCGACAGCCTCTCGGGAGAGCCGGAGGGCCCGGGGACCGGAGGACCGGAGAGGGTCAGAGCTTGACGATCATCTTGCCGACGTTGTCGCCGCGCAGGACGCCGAAGAACGCCTCCACGTTGTTCTCGATGCCCTCGACGACCGTCTCGCTGTACTTGAGCTCGCCCGAGCGGACCCAGGCGCCGACCTCCTGCACGAACTGCGCCTGCAGGTCGTAGTGGTCGCCGACCAGGAAGCCCTCGATGCGGCCGCGGGTCTGGATGAGGCGGGCGAGGTTCTTCGGGCCGGGGACGGGCTCGGTGCTGTTGTAGACGGAGATCATGCCGCAGACGGCGATGCGGCCGTCCCGGTTGAGGGAGCCGATGGCCGCCTCCAGGTGGTCGCCGCCCACGTTGTCGAAGTAGACGTCGACGCCGTCGGGGGCGGCGGCGCGCAGCTGCTCGCTGACCGGGCCGTTCTTGTAGTTGAAGGCGGCGTCGAAGCCGTACTCCTCGACGAGCAGCTTGACCTTCTCGTCGGAGCCGGCCGAGCCGATGACGCGCGAGGCGCCCTTGAGCTTGGCGATCTGCCCGACCTGGCTGCCGACCGCGCCGGCGGCGCCGGAGACGAAGACGGAGTCGCCCTCCTTGAAGGAGGCGGTGCTCAGGAGGCCCGCGTAGGCGGTGAGACCGGTCATGCCGAGGGCGCCGAGGTACGTCGACAGCGGCGCGGCCTGCGGGTCCACCTTGACGGCCTGCTTGGCGTCCACGACGGCGAATTCGCGCCAGCCGAAGAAGTGCAGGACGTGGTCGCCGACCGCGATGCCCTCGGCGTTGGAGGCGATGACCTCACCGACCGCGCCGCCCTGCATGACCTTGCCCAGCTCGAAGGGGGCGACGTAGGACTTGGCGGCGCTCATGCGGCCACGCATGTACGGGTCGACGGACACGTACGCGTTCCGCACGAGGACCTGGCCCTCCCCCGGCTGCGGGACCTCGGCCTCGACCAGGGCGAAGTCCTCGGGCTTCGGCCAGCCGACCGGGCGGCTGACCAGGTGCCATTCGCGATTGACGGCGGGGAGCTGGGTCTCGGTCATGAGGGGGTGCCTTTCCTACGTGCATGCACGGGTACGTGCGACTACGGCTCTAATACTTCAGTACCTGAAACAACCATGCTCCTCAATATTTCATGATGTCAAGTAACGCGGTAGCCTGGAGCCCATGGCCACGCAAAGAACAACCCGTATCGACCCGCTGACCCTCGAGGTCGTGGAACTCATCGGCACGATCGTGGCCCGCTATCACGAGGAGTACGAGGACGCTGCCGCCGAGCATGCGCTGACCGGGGCGCAGGCGCGACTCCTGGGCCTGCTCTCACTCGAACCCCTGCCCATGCGGCGACTCGCGCAGAAGCTGAAGTGTGAGCCGTCGAACGTGACCGGGATCGTGGACCGGCTGGAGGCGCGGGGCCTGGTCGAGCGGCGCCCGGACCCGTCCGACCGCCGCGTGAAGCTGGCCGCGGCAACGGAGGAGGGCCGGCGTGTCGCGCGCTCCCTCCGCGACGCCCTCGACTTCGCCCGCGAGCCCCTGGCGGGCCTCTCCACCGAGGAGCGCCTGGCCCTGCGGGACCTCCTGCAGAGAATGCTCACGCCGTAGTTTTCGGCTGCGGGCCGGTGGGGGCCGGCCGCGCGGTGCCCCGCGCGAGCGACCCCCACCGGCCCGCAGCCGGCGAAACCACGAAACCCTCTACGTGCACCACCACAGGAAACGGTTGCATTGCGAAGGTGAAGGCGATGGCGACGGCGCGGCCGAGGTCGGCGCGGCCGTCGGCTTGGGGGACGACTTCGGCGGCGTCGAGGACCCGTGGCCGGACGTCGCGGACGGCACCACCCCCGTACCGGTCGTCGCCGACTGTTCCTGTGTGTCCTTCTTCTTGTCGTCCTTGGACTGGTCATCCTTGGCGGACTTGGAGGCGGAAGGAGACGCCGACGCGTCCGGAGAGGCCGTCGCGGTGGACGTCCCCCCGGACGAACCCCCCGCGTCGGTGCTCGGCTGCGCCGTCCCGGCGTCCGAGGAGGCCGACCCGTCCGGCGACTCACCCCCGGCCGCGGCCGGCTTCGGCAACAGCCCCGGCCCGTCTATGCCGAGCTCGGCGAGGCTCAGTCCACCCGCCGCCAGCACGAACCCCGCGGCGATGAGCAGCACCCGACGCCGACGACGACGGTGCGCCGCGGCCTTCCGGTCCCGCCGGCTCGCACCGCCGGGCCCCTCCGAGTCCGGGCCCCGGCCTCGCCCGCGCCCGCGGTTGCGCCGCCGGGCGTCGGCCCGTCCGGACCGCTCCCCCTCGCCGTCGTCGTCCTCGTCGGCGTCGGGATCTTCATCGTCGTCGTTGTCGCCCTCGTACAACGAGTCGACACCGGCGCCGACCGCCGCCGCGCCCGTTCCGGCACGCATGTCGGTCTGATCCGCATGCGTGCGGAGCTGTTCGGCTGAGGTGCCGCACCCCGGGCAGGCAAGGGCGCCATTGAGGTGCCGTCGGCACGGGTCGCAGTAGTCCATGACGCCGGAAGACTAAGTTCCTCACAGGTAACGTTCATAGTCACAGCTGTGAAAGTTATGTAGGGAACCGCCTGTTCCGGCGCGCCTCGCACCGCGTTCGCACCATCGCGCGCGCGACGAGCCGAGGCATACCGGCAAAATCCGTCGCCGACCGTTCCGTTCGACCCATTGACACCTCCGGGGCCACGTCCTTACTGTCACGCCAGCATTTCGAACGTGTGACGAAATTTCGAACAGAGCCGCAAGAGCACAGGGGGCAACTGCCGTGCGCATCACGGGAATCAGCACACACGTGGTCGGGACGCCCTGGCGCAACCTGACCTACGTCCAGGTGCACACCGACGAGGGCCTGACCGGAGTCGGCGAGACCCGCATGCTGGGCCACACCGACGCACTGATCGGCTATCTGCGGGAGGCGGAGGCCAATCACATTCTCGGCTCCGACCCGTTCGCTGTCGAGGACCTCGTCCGACGGATGAAGTACGGCGACTACGGGCGCGCCGGCGAGATCGTGATGTCCGGCATCGCGGTCATCGAGATGGCCTGCTGGGACATCAAGGGCAAGGCACTCGGTGTCCCCGTGTGGCAGCTGCTCGGTGGCAAGGTCACCGACAGGGTCAAGGCCTACGCCAATGGGTGGTACACGACCGAGCGGACTCCGGAGGCCTATCACAAGGCCGCCCAGGAGGTCGTGGCGCGCGGGTACAAGGCGCTGAAGATCGACCCCTTCGGGACCGGGCACTTCGAGCTCGACCACGAGGCGACGCTCTACTCCGTCTCGCTGATCGAGGCCGTGCGCGACGCGATCGGCCCCGAGGCCGAGCTGATGCTGGAGATGCACGGCCGGTTCTCCCCTTCCACCGCCGTCCGGCTCGCCCGCGAGCTCGCGCCCTTCAAGCCCGCGTGGCTGGAGGAGCCGGTCCCGCCGGAGAACCTGAAGGCCCTGGAGAAGGTCGCCGCCAAGGTGGACATCCCGGTCGCGACCGGTGAGCGCATCCACGACCGCATCGAGTTCCGCGAGCTCTTCGAGAGCCAGGCCGTGGACATCATCCAGCCCGACGTCGGTCACATCGGCGGCATCTGGGAGACGCGGAAGCTGGCCGCCACCGCCGAGGCGCACTACGTCCTCGTCGCGCCCCACAACGTCGGTGGCCCCGTCCTCACCGCCGCCTCCCTCCAAGTCGGCTTCACCTCCCCCAACTTCAAGATCCTCGAACACTTCAACGACTTCGCGGACGCGGAGATCAAGAAGGTCGTGAAGGGCGCCCCGCAGGTCGTCGACGGCTACTTCGAGCTGTCCCACGAGCCCGGTCTCGGCGTCGAGCTGGACGTCGACGCGGCGGCGGAGTTCCCGCAGCAGCAGGCCCGTTTCGACCTGTGGGCCGACGGCTGGGAGCAGCGCAAGCCCAAGGGGTCGCAGTGAGCACCGCGGTCGTCATCGAGGCGCCGGGCGAGCACCGGCTGATCGAGCACGAGCCGGTGCCGCCGGGCGCCGGTGAGGCCCTGGTGCGGGTGCACGCCGTGGGTATTTGCGGCAGCGACCGCGAGGTCTACCAGGGCAACCGTCCCGACGGGTACGTCCGTTATCCGCTCACGCCCGGCCACGAGTGGTCGGGGACCGTCGAGGCGGTCGGGGCCGGGGTCCCGGAGTCGATCGTCGGGCGCAAGGTCGTCGGCGAGGGCTTCCGCAACTGCCAGGTCTGCGACCGCTGCCACGCGGGCGAGACAACGTTGTGCACGGCGGGGTACGAGGAGACCGGGTTCACCCAGCCGGGCGCGATGGCGACCACGCTGACCCTCCCGGCGCGGCTGCTGCACGTGCTGCCGGACGACGCCGACCTGACGGCGGCGGCCCTCCTGGAGCCCGCCGCCTGCATCGCGGCCGCCGCGCTGAAGGCGAACGCCCTGCCCGGTGAACGGGTCGCGGTGGTCGGGACCGGCACCCTCGGGATGTTCGCGATCCAGTTCCTGAAGGCGAACTCTCCGGCGGAGCTGCTCGTGGTCGGGACCCGGCCGGACCGGGCGGCGCTGTCCAAGGACTTCGGCGCCACCGACTTCCGTACCAAGAACGCCGAAAATTCAGAACTCCCCGACGACTTCGACGTCGTCATCGAGACCGCCGGGTCCGCGTCCGCCGCGCGCACCGCCGCCTCCCTGCTGAGGCGCGGCGGACGCCTGGTCCTCACGGGGATCCCGGCGCCGGGCGCCGAGGGACTCGATCCCACCGATCTCGTCGTACGGCAGCTGGAGGTGCACACCGTGTTCGGTGCGCCGCCGGCGGCCTGGGCGCACACCGTGCGGGTCTTCGGGGCCGGGCTGCTCAGCCCGTTGCCGCTGGTCACGCACGAGTTGCCGCTCTCCGGGTTCCCGCAGGCCATCGAGTTGGCGGGGTCCGGCGATCCCAAGGTCGGAAAGGTCCTGCTGAAGCCGTAGTCCCCCGAGCCGTACGCCGGTACGGAGTTACCTGACGGCTCCGTACCGGCGTACCACCCAGGCCCCGCACGCCCAAGGCCGCGAACTTCGTTCGAAATATCGAACACATCTGTACACGCACCCCTCGAACACGAAGGACAGCCAGTGACCGACGCCGCCCCTACGGCAGCCCGTCGACCCGGTGAGCAGGCGCTCGCCGCGCTCGGCCTGGGCGCACCCGCCCTCTCTCCCGCCGACGCCTCGCCGCACACCTTCCCGGGGGGCGGCCGCTGGCGCACCGAGGTTCCCTCCGTGGAGGGGCCCGAGGCCCTGGCCGTGGTCCTCAAGGAGTCCTCGCGGCTCGACGTACCGATCCACCGGATCAGCCAGGGCAGCGGTGTCTGGATGCTGACCGACGCCGAGATCACCGAGATGGTCGAGGCCACCGGTGAACGGGACATCGAGCTCTGCCTGTTCACCGGGCCGCGCGGCACCTGGGACATCGGTGGTTCGGTGCGCTCGGACTCGCGCGGCGGCGGCCTGCGGGCCCGTGGCCACGACGCGGTGGCCGGCTGCGTCGAAGATGCCCTCCGCGCAACGGAGTTGGGCGTCAAGTGCCTTCTCGTCGCCGACGAGGGCGTCTTGTGGACCCTGCACCGGGCGCGCACGGCGGGGATCATCCCGGCCGACACCACCCTCAAGCTCTCGGCACTGGTGGGCCCGGTCAACCCGGCCTCGTACGCGGTGTACGAGAACCTCGGCGCGGACTCCATCAACGTGCCGAGTGATCTGACGCTCGATCACCTCACCGAGATACGACGAGTTTCAGCCGCTCCGATGGACATGTACATCGAGGCTCCCGACGACCTCGGCGGCTATGTGCGGATGTACGAGGTCGCCGAGCTGATCCGGCGCGGCGCACCGCTGTACCTCAAGTTCGGCCTGTCCAAAGCCCCCGGAATCTACCCGTACGGGCACCACTTGAGGGACCTGACCCTCAACACCGCCAAGGAACGGGTGCGTCGCGGCCGACTCGCCCTGGACCTGCTCGCGCGGCACGGAGCGGACGGCGACATGGCGCCGCTCGGATCCCGGTTGCCCGGAACTCTCACGCGCTTCAACACCACCTCATAACGTTCGCACAAACCCTCTTCACACAAGCCGACACAGCCGCGCACAATCCCACACACCTCTACTCGGTCTTCCCTCGCAACGCTCTCGGAGCATCCCCGTAACGCGAGACCGAGCCGGTCCAAGACATCAAGGATGATGATCATGCGCAACCGCAGAGCCGCCCTCACCGCCATCGCCGGCGCGGCCTCCCTCGCCCTCACCCTGACCGCTTGTGGCCAGAGCAGCGACGGCGGCAGCAAGACCGACAGCAAGGACACCAAGGGCGGCACGATCGGCATCTCGATGCCGACCAAGTCCTCCGAGCGCTGGATCGCCGACGGCAAGAACGTGGTCACGGACCTTGAGGCGAAGGGGTACAAGACCAAGCTGGCCTACGGCGAGGACGACCCGGACACGCAGGTCTCGCAGATCGAGAACATGATCACGCAGGGCGTGAAGGCCCTGATCATCGCGGCCATCGACAACAAGTCGATGAACAACGTGCTCCAGCAGGCCGCCGACGCCAACATCCCGGTCATCTCCTACGACCGCCTGATCCTCGGCTCCAAGAACGTCGACTACTACGCGTCCTTCGACAACGAGAAGGTCGGCACGCTCCAGGGCACCTACATCCTGCAGAAGCTCGGTCTCGCGGACGGCTCCAAGAAGGGCCCGTTCAACATCGAGCTCTTCGCCGGCTCGAACGACGACAACAACACGAAGTACTTCTTCGGCGGCGCGATGAAGGCCCTCCAGCCGTACATCGACAAGAAGCAGCTCGTCGTCAAGTCCGGCCAGACCGCGCTGAACCAGGTCACCACCCTGCGCTGGGACGGCGGCACCGCCCAGAAGCGCATGGACGACATCCTGACCTCGTCGTACAAGAGCGCCAAGGTCGACGCGGTGCTCTCGCCCTACGACGGCATCTCCATCGGCATCCTCTCCTCGCTGAAGTCCGACGACTACGGCTCCAAGAGCAAGCCGCTGCCGGTCGTCACCGGCCAGGACGCCGAGCTGGCCTCGGTCAAGTCGATCATCGCGGGCGAGCAGACGCAGACCGTCTACAAGGACATCCGCAAGCTGGCGAAGGTGGCCACGGACATGGTCGACGCGGCTCTCAACAAGAAGAAGCCCGAGATCAACGACGACAAGACCTACGACAACGGCACCAAGGTCGTCCCCGCCTACCTGCTGCAGCCGGTCAGCGTCGACAAGACCAACTACGAGAAGGAACTCGTCGCCACCGGCTACTACAAGGACAGCGACCTCAAGTAACCGCCACCCCCTAGTGATTGGAAGGCACGACCATGGCGGGACCCGTCCTGGAAATGCGCTCGATCGTCAAGACCTTTCCCGGCGTCAAGGCGCTGTCGGACGTCACTCTGACCGTCCAGCAGGGCGAGGTCCATGCCATCTGCGGGGAGAACGGCGCCGGCAAGTCGACCTTGATGAAGGTCCTCTCCGGCGTTCACCCGCACGGGAGTTACGAGGGGGACATCCTCTTCGAGGGGCAGGTCTGCTCCTTCAAGGACATCAGGGCCAGTGAGCACCACGGCATCGTGATCATCCACCAGGAACTGGCCCTGGTCCCCTACCTCTCCATCGCGGAGAACATCTTCCTCGGCAACGAGCACGCCACCCGCGGGCTCATCAGCTGGACCGAGACGCTGCGGCACGCCTCCGAGCTGCTGCGGCGGGTCGGGCTCGACGAGAACCCGCAGACCCGCGTCGCCGACATCGGCGTGGGCAAGCAGCAGCTCGTGGAGATCGCGAAGGCGCTGTCGAAGCAGGTGAAGCTGCTCATCCTGGATGAGCCGACGGCCGCCCTGAACGACGAGGACAGCGGCAAACTCCTGGATCTCATCCTGGAGTTGAAGAACCAGGGCATCACCTCGATCATCATCTCCCACAAGCTGAACGAGATCGAGCGGGTCGCGGACTCGGTGACCATCCTGCGCGACGGCCGGACCATCGAGACCCTCGACGTGAAGGCCGCGGAGACCACCGAGGACCGGATCATCAGCGGCATGGTGGGCCGCGACCTCGAACACCGCTTCCCGGAGCGGACGGCGCACACGCCGGAGGAGGGCGCCGCGCCCGCCCTGGAGATCCGTGACTGGACCGTGTTCCACCCGATCGACCAGCAGCGCAAGGTGGTCGACGACGTGTCGATCTCCGTTCGGCGCGGCGAGATCGTCGGCATCGCGGGGCTCATGGGCGCCGGACGCACCGAACTGGCGATGAACGTCTTCGGACGCACCTACGGCCGGTACGCGGGCGGCACGGTACTCAAGGACGGCAAGGAGATCCGTACGAAGACCGTGTCCGAAGCGGTCGGACACGGGATCGCGTACGTCACCGAGGACCGCAAGCACTACGGCCTCAACCTCATCGACACCATCAACCGCAACATCACGCTCAGTGCCCTGGGCAAGGTGGCCAAGCGCGGGATCGTCGACGAGCACGAGGAGCGGCAGGTCTCCGAGGGCTTCCGCAAGTCCATGAACATCAAGGCGCCGACCGTCTTCGAGCCGGTGGGCAAGCTGTCGGGCGGCAACCAGCAGAAGGTCGTCCTCAGCAAGTGGATCTTCGCGGGCCCCGAGGTGCTGATCCTCGACGAGCCGACCCGCGGGATCGACGTGGGCGCCAAGTTCGAGATCTACACGGTCATCGACAAGCTGGCGGCCGAGGGCAAGGCGGTCGTCTTCATCTCCTCCGAGCTCCCGGAGCTGCTCGGAATGTGCGACCGCATCTACACCATGGCCGCAGGACGGCTGACGGGTGAGTTCTCGCGGGCGGAGGCCTCGCAGGAATCGCTGATGCGCCAGATGACGAAGGACAAAGAGGTAACCCGATGAGCACGGATGTGACCGCCAAGACGCCGGCCCCGGCGCCGCCCGGCAAGAGCGGCTCGGCCACGGGCGAGAGCCTGCTTCAGCTGATGCTGGACGGCATGCGCCGCAACATGCGGCAGTACGGCATGCTGTTCGCCCTCGGTCTGATCGTGGTGCTGTTCGCCGTGTGGACCAACGGCGACCTGCTGCTGCCGCGCAACGTCTCCAACCTGGTGCTGCAGAACAGCTACATCCTGATCCTCGCGATCGGCATGATGCTCGTCATCATCGCGGGCCACATCGACCTGTCGGTCGGCTCACTGACGGCGTTCGTGGGCGCGACGGGCGCCGTGCTGATGGTCAACCACGACATCTCCTGGCCAATCGCCCTGTTGCTGTGCCTGGCGATAGGCGCGGCCGCGGGCGCCGCGCAGGGGTTCTTCATCGCGTATCTCGGCATGCCGTCGTTCATCGTGACCCTGGCGGGCATGCTGACCTTCCGCGGTCTGACCGAGATCTTCCTCAAGGGCCAGACGATCGGTCCGTTCCCGGACGGTCTGCAGAAGGTCGCCAACGGCTTCCTGCCCGAGGTCGGTCCCAACACCAACTACCACAACCTCACCCTGCTGCTCGGCATCGGTCTGATCGTGTTCGTGGTGTTCCAGGAGGTCCGCGACCGCAAGCGGCAGCAGGAGTTCTCGCTCGACGTACTGCCGACGAACCTCTTCTACCTCAAGCTCGTCGCGCTGGTCGCCGCCGTGCTCACCGTCACCATGCTGCTCGCCAGCTACAAGGGCGCTCCGGTGGTCCTGCTGATCCTCGGCGTCCTGGTCGTCGGCTTCGGCTACCTGATGCGCAACTCGGTCATCGGCCGGCACGTCTACGCGATCGGTGGCAACCTCCCGGCGGCCAAGCTGTCGGGTGTGAAGGACAAGAAGGTCGTCTTCCTGCTCTTCCTGAACATGGGCATGCTCGCGGCCCTGGCGGGTCTGGTCTTCGCCGCCCGCTTCAACGCGGCCTCGCCCAAGGCCGGTCTGAACTTCGAACTCGAGGCGATCGCGGCCTCGTTCATCGGCGGCGCGTCGATGAGCGGCGGCGTGGGCACGGTCCTCGGCGCGATCATCGGTGGTCTCGTCCTGGGCGTGCTGAACAACGGTATGAACCTCGTCGGCATCGGCTCCGACTGGCAGCAGGTCATCAAGGGACTGGTACTGCTGGCCGCGGTCGGGTTCGACGTGTGGAACAAGCGCAAGGTCGGTTCGTAAGTCTCGTCAAGGCCCCCACCCCGGTGGGGGCCTTTCTCTTCCACAGCAGGAGCCGCAATGGAAACGAGCAGACGTACGGTCATCGCCGCGGCCGCGGCCGCGGGACTCGCCGCCGGCACGGTCGGCACCGCCCACGCCAGCACAGGAGGCAGGAAGCCGGTGAAGGAGCTCTTCGGCAAGCTCGCCGACGGCACCAAGGTCTACCGCTGGTCGCTGGAGAACGGCGGCACGCGCCTGAAGGTCATCTCCTACGGCGGCATCGTCCAGTCCCTGGAGATCCCCGACCGGCACGGCCGCTACGCCAACGTCTCCCTCGGCTACGACAACCTCGCCTCGTACGTCGCGGGGACGACGTTCTTCGGGGCGACGATCGGCCGCTACGGCAACCGCATCGCCAAGGGCCAGTTCACCCTGGACGGCAAGGCCTACCAGCTCTCCGTCAACGACGGCGTGAACAGCCTGCACGGCGGCGCCAAGGGCTTCAACACCAAGGTGTGGGACATCGAGGGCTTCACCTCGGGCTCCGACGTCGGCCTGCACCTGCACTACACCAGCGTCGACGGCGAGATGGGCTACCCGGGCACGCTGAAGGTGCAGGTGACGTACACCCTCACCAGGCACGGCGACTGGCGCATCGACTACCGGGCCACCACCGACAAGGCCACGGTCGTCAACCTCACCAACCACACGTACTACAACCTCGCCGGTGAGGGCAGCGGCGGCATCTACGACCACGAGCTGCACCTGGCCGCGGGCCGCTTCACGCCCACCGACTCGGGGCTGATCCCCACCGGTGAGCTGGCCAAGGTCGCGGGCACCCCCTTCGACTTCCGCAAGGCCAAGCCGATCGGCCGGGACATCCGCGTCGGGCACCCGCAGCTGGTCACCGCCAAGGGCTTCGACCACAACTGGGTCCTCGACAAGGGCGTCACCGCCAGGCCCGAGCACATCGCGACCCTGCGTGATCCGAAGTCCGGCCGCACCCTGAAGATCGCGACGGACCAGCCGGGCGTGCAGTTCTACTCGGGCAACTTCCTGGACGGCACCCTGGTCGGCCCCTCCGGTCACACCTACCGGCAGGGCGACGGCATGTGCCTGGAGACCCAGCACTTCCCGGACTCGCCGAACCACCCGTCGTTCCCCTCGACGGTGCTGCGACCTGGGCAGACATACCGCACGACGACGGTCCACTCGTTCAGCGCGTGACGTCCGTCTGACATCCGCGTGACATCGGGGCCTCGGTGGCTGACGCCACCGGGGCCCTTTCGGTTGCCTGGCGAAGTCAACCCTTACTCAATCCCCACGAGTTGAACGGCGCCCCCTCCGCATCCGTATGAAGGGGCGGCCCGTGCTCCCCCGCACGGGCCACCCAGAGACCGGAGGTTCCATGGCCGACAACGTCGCCTCGCTGTTCCGCGGTACTGCGGCGCACAGCCCCTCGATGGCTGCGCTGGCTCGCGAGAGCGATGGAGTCGGCCCGATCGACTTCTGCATCCCGTGCAACCCGTACTTCCCCACCCCCGGCATGTTCGACGAACTGGCCGGGCGGTTGCGCGAGATCATCACGTACTACCCGAGCAGCGCCGACACGATCACGGCCGAGCTGTGCGCGCTGCTCCAGCTCCCGCCGAGCTGCGTCGCGATGGGCAACGGTTCCACGGAACTGATCACCTGGATCGACCACCTGCTCGTGCGCGAGTCCCTCGCCATCCCCGTCCCCACCTTCGGCCGCTGGACCGACCAGCCCATGGAGACCGGCAAGCGGGTCGACATGTTCCCGCTCATGGAGTCCAACGGCTTCGCTCTGGACCCGGCCCAGTACATCGAGTTCATCCGCGCCCGCGGCACGCGTGTCGCCGTCATCTGCAACCCGAACAACCCCGACGGCGGCTTCCTCAGCCGCCGTACGGTCGTCAACTTCATGGACCAGCTCCAGGACCTGGACCTCATCGTCATCGACGAGTCGTTCCTGGAGTTCGCCGACGCCGAGAGCGACCCGAGCGTCGTGGAAGAGGCCGTCCTGCGGCCCAACGTCATCGTCCTGCGCAGCCTCGGCAAGAACTTCGGCCTGCACGGCATCCGCTTCGGCTACCTCGTGGCCAACCCCGCGCTCGCGGGCAAGATCCGCTCCATGCTGCCCAAGTGGAACCTCAACTCCTTCGCGGAGACAGTGGTGTTCATGCTCAAGGAGCACGGACAGGAGTACATGGAGAGCCTGCACCTGGTGCGCCGTGACCGCCTCGACATGGCCCGCCAGCTCTCGGCGCTCCCCGGCCTGACGGTCTACCCCTCGCAGGGCAACTTCCTCTTCGTACGGCTTCCCGTGGGCGCCGAGGGCACCGTCGTACGCGACCGGCTGCTGAGCGAGCACCGGATCCTGGTCCGTGAGTGCGGCAACAAGATCGGCTCGTCCAGTCGCTTCCTGAGACTCGTAGTGCGCCCCGAGACGGACGTGCGTCGCCTGGTGTCCGGCATGGAACAGGTGCTCTACGGGGCCAGGAGGGGAGCCGCCGTACCCGAGCTGGGCACAGGGACCAGCTACAGCTCGGGTACGGCGGCGGTGGACCGTCTGATCAGCGAGACGAACGGGGTCGGCATGCCGCTGGCCGCGCAGGCCGCCGCGATGCCGAGCCTGCCGCCCGCCCAGACCTGGCCGGGCCCGGCCCCGGCGCAGGCCCCCACCGGGATGCCGGGCCTGGTCCCCGCCCCGGCCCCGGCCGCCCAGATGATGCCACCGCAGCAGCCCGCGGCACGCATGCCCGCGCCTGCCCCGCAGCAGCCCATGCCCGCGGTCGCGCAGATGCCAGGCGTCGCACAGATGCCCGGGGTCGCGCAGATGCCCGGGGTGGCCCAGATGCAGCCCGCCCCTCAGATGCAACCCGCCCCTCAGATGCAACCGGCCGCCCAGATGATGCCGCAGGCGCCGCCGATGTCCGCGGTCGCTCAGATGGCGCAGATGGCCCAGACGGCACAGGCTCAGGCTCAGGCACAACGACAGCAGGCGCCGATCCCCGCCGTCGCCCAGGCCCCGTCACCGGCGGCCCAGGCGCAGGCACGGTCGATGCAGCCGCCGCGGCAGGCACCGGCGATGCCCGCCATGGCCCCCGCCCCGGCCGCCGGGCTGGGCCAGACCGGCATGCCGGGCCTGCGCAACCGGGGCCTGACCGCCGCCCAGGTACGGGGCCGCACCGAGCCGGAACCGGCACCCGCGCCCCAGCCCACGGGCTGGCCGGCGGCGGGCGCGATGTACAACCAGGTCAGCTAAGCGCTCCGCTGGAAGCGCCGGGATGTGCCGTCGATCGTCTGCCGCGCCCTCGTGGCTGGTCGCGCAGTTCCCCGCGCCCCTTCAGGGCGCTGCCGAACCGCAGCGGACTTCACCCGACCCGCTCAGGGCCTGTCCGACGCGACGTGCGCGGGGTTCAGCCCGGGTAGAAGTCCCTGCGCGCGGCCACGAACGCCTCGATCGTCCGGGCAGGCACGCCCGTGACGCGTTCGACGTCGTCGGATGTGCGGTCGTAGCGGTTCTCCCGGTGCAGTCGGGCCATGGTGGCGATGTGCTGTTCGGTGTGCGGTGGCAGGCCCACCTTGGCGAGCACCTCGCTCCGCCACCGGTCCAGCGGCACGTCGACATAGGACACCGGACGCCCCAGCGCCCGTGAGTACTCCTCGGCCAGCTCGGTCATGTCGACCGTGCGCGGCCCGGTCAGCTCGTAGACGTGCCCGATGTGCGGGGCCGGGTCGCGCAGCACGGTGGCGACGAAGCGGGCGACGTCGTCCACGGCGATCGGCGAGGTGCGTCCGGTGCCGAACGGCAGCGCGATCGTGCCGTTGTCCCGGATCGATCGCGCCGCCAGTGTCGTGAACAGCGGATTGTCCAGGAACACCGTCGGCCGGACGTGTACCACCGGCAGGCCCGACCAGTCGAACACCTGCTCAGACAGCCAGTGCAGCCGTTGCTGGTCCGACTCCCCGGTGCTGGTGGCGGTCATCTGCGACACCGTCATCTGCGACAGATCGACCAGACCGTCCAGCTCCCCGTGCTCGCGCGCCACGCTGGCCACCACGGTCGCCGCCAGCAGCTGGTCCGGCGACACGGGCATCGCGAAGTACATCCGCCCGACACCCTCCAGCGCGGCGGCGACGGTCTCGGGCCGGGTCAGGTCTCCGATGACGACCTCCGCGCCGAGCACACGCAACTCGGCCGCACGCGCGTCGTCGCGGCGGACCATCACCCGCGCGGGCACGTCCTGCGCGCGCAGCTGGTCGAGGACCGCGCGGCCCACGTCACCCGCGTTGGAGATGAGAACAAGATTGCTGGCAACCAACGGTCGATCTCCTTGTGAGTCGCTGACGGCGTGAGTCGTTGACGGCGCCCATGAGATCACCTGTTCCGTCACACCACCGGAACCAAAACGCAACGACGGCAGCCCTGTGGCCACCGCCCCTCCCGGCCTACGATCAACGCTCTTCGTCCAGGAGGGGTGGGAGCCGTGCGTCGCAGAACCCGGATCACGATGACGATGACGGCCGCGCTGGGCCTCACGGTGGGCGCGAGCGGCTGCGGCACGGACTCCGGGTCGGAGGTGAAGACCACGACCCTCACCGTCGTCGCCACGAACTACGGCGACAGCGTCCACAAGAACTCCATCGGCTTCTGGGACCGCGTCGGCCTCGCCTTCCAGGCCGCCCATCCCGACATCCGGGTGGAGACGAAGGTCTACCCGGCCGACGAGGTCGACGCGAAGGTCGCCGCGCTCGTCAAGCAGGGCAGGGCGCCGGACGTCGTGCAGAGCGACAGCTACGCCGAGTACGCGGCCAAGGGCATGCTCTACCGCGCGGACGAGCTGCTGTCGATCTCCGCCCAGGGCAGCTTCGTACCGAGCCTCGCGCAGGCCGGGCAGGTGCGCCGTGTCCAGTACGGCCTGCCGTTCACGGCGAGCACCCGCCTCCTGTACTACAACAAGGACCTCTTCTCCCGGGCGGGCCTGAAGCCCCCCACCACCTGGCAGCAACTACTCGTGGACGCCCGCGCGTTGAAGGCCATGGGCGTGACGTACCCGATCGCGCTGCCCCTCGGCCCGGAGGAGGCGGAGGCCGAGACCCTGACCTGGCTGCTGGCCGGGGGCGGCGGCTACACCGACAGCAGCGGCAGCTACGCCCTCACCTCCAAGGAGAACGTCTCCACGCTGGAGTGGCTGCGCTCCTCCCTCGTCGCGGAAGGCCTCACGGGCCCGGCCCTCCCCGGCAAGCTCAACCGTGGCGCCGCCCTCCAGGCCTTCATGGACGGCAAGGCGGCCATGGTCAACGCCCCGCTCTCGCTGATGCGCCAGATCGAGGACTCGACCCTGAACGTCCCCTACGGCACCGTCGCGCTCCCGAGCCGTACCGGCCGGACCGTGCCGACCATGGGCACGGCCGACTGGACGATCGCCTTCCGCTCGGCCGGCCACCGCGAGGAGACGGGCGATTTCCTCGACTTCCTCTACGGCGACAAGTACGTCACGCAGCAGGCCGCCGAGTACCAGCTCCTGCCGGTCACCACCGCGGCGAGCGCCGCCATGCGCGACGACAAGCAGTACAGCAAGCTCTGGAACGGCCTGGACGCCCTGGACAACATGGAGCTCTACCCCCTCTCCGAGACCAACTGGTCCCAGGTGGCGGCGTCGATCAGGGCACGGATCGGCAAGTCGGTGGCTCCGGGCGGGGACCCGGAGGCGGTGCTGTCGTCGATCGGGAAGGCGACACGCCAGACCTCCTGACCAGGGCCAGCCACCCCGGCAGGTCGACCTCGGCGCGGACGGTCTTGCCGGGCGGATCCCGGTCCAGCACCTCCCACCGGTCGGCGAGCGCCTCGACGAGTACGAGGCCCCGGCCGCCTTCGTCGAGGGGACGCACGGGCGGTACGTCACCGGGTCCCGGCGGACGCGGCCCACTGCGCGTGTCGGTGACCTCGACGCGGACGCTGCCCGTGACGAGCGACAGCCGCAGCTCGAAGTCCCGGCCGGGTACGCGCCCGTGCGTGACCGCGTTGGCGGCCAGCTCGGCGACGATCACGGCGACGGCGTCGGAGGCGTCCGTGCCGTGCGGGATGCCCCAGGCGTGCAGCTGGTGCAGGGCGAGGTGACGTGCGAGGCGGGCGCCGCGCGGGGTGGCGCTGAGCCGCTGCGTGAACACACGTACGGTAACCGGGTGTTGGGGGGTGGGTGGTGCGGTCATGGGCCCAATCTGGCGGTGATCACGGCCACTTCACCAGGTCGGCGCCGCGTACGCTGCGGGAGCGTACGCGGTGACGGACTGGACAGTACCGGTCACTGGGCGTGACCATGGGGTGTGGGAGGTGACCCATGGTGGTCGATGGTGCGGTGGGGACGGGTGGAGAGCCCGAGTCGTCGGACAGTCTGCGGACGTTCGGGGCGGTCGTACAGGCCCTGCGGGAGCATGCGGGGCTGAGCCGGGAGGAGTTCGGGGAACGGGTGCGGTTCTCCAAACACACGGTGGCGTCGGTGGAGCTGGGGCGGAGGATGCCGGATCCGGCGTTCGTGGAGCGGGCGGAGGAGGTGTTGGGCAACACCGGGGCGTTACGGAAGGCGGCGGGGCATCTGGCGAGGCAGCCGGGGTTGGCGGCGTGGTTCAGGCAGTGGGCGCGGTTGGAGACGACGGCGATCACGCTCTATACCTATGAGTGCCGGTTGATTCCGGGGTTGTTGCAGACGGAGGCGTATGCGCGGACGTTGTTCAGGAACCAACTGCCCCCAATGGACGACGAGCAGGTTGAGGCGCAGTGGGTGGCGCGAGGTGAGCGGCAACGCCTCCTGCGGGAGCGGCCGAACACGGCGTTCGGCTTCATCCTGGAGGAGGGGTTGATCCTGCGGCGCATGGGCGGGGTGGAGGTCACGCGGGGACTCATTGATCACGTGCTGGAGATCGCTGAGCTGCGAAACGTCGAGATCCAGGTCATGCCGCAGGTACGGGAGACACATGCGGGGCTCGACGGCCCCATGCGGCTGCTGGAGACCCCCGACAACCGTTGGTTCGCCTACTGCGAAGGGCAAGAGAGCGGCCAGCTCATTGCTGATCCAAAAGTCGTCAGCATGCTCCAGATGCGGTATGCCAGGATGCGTTCACAGGCTCTCACCCTTGAAGACTCCGTGAGCCTGTTGCAGCGGAGGCGAGGAGCGTTATGAGCACCAGCGAACTGGCGTGGTTCAAGTCGAGCTACAGCAGCAGCGGTTCCGGCGACTGCATTGAAGTCGCTCTCTCTTGGCACAAGTCCAGCTACAGCGGCGGCTCCGGTGACGACTGCGTCGAGGTCGCCACCTGCCCCTCCACCATCCACGTCCGCGACTCCAAGAACACGGACGGCCCCCACCTCACCCTCTCCCCCACCACCTGGACCGACTTCCTCAACTACGCCTCCGCCACCCACCGCTGAACCGACGGAGTCACAACGTGTCACTGGGAGGGGCAGGCTACCCACGCCGGACCCGCCCATACTCAAGTCCATGAACAGCAAGGACCAGCTCGGTCGATTCCTCCGTACGCGTCGCGCGCAGCTGCGGCCCTCCGACGTCGGGCTCTCGACGTTCGGGGAGCGCCGGCGCGTACCCGGGCTGCGGCGCGACGAGCTGGCCCAGCTGGCGGGGGTGAGCCAGTCCTACTACACGCGGCTGGAGCAGGGACTGTCCCTCAACGCCTCCGTGGAGGTGCTGGACGCGATCGCCCGGGCGCTCCGCCTGGACGAGACCGAACACCGCCACCTGCACGACCTCGCCGGGGTGGTGCGCAAGAGCGGCAGGAGTCGGCCCCGCCGCCCCGCGCCCGAGCGCGTCTCCGAGGCGACGAGGCAGCTGATCGCCGCCTTCGGGGACACCCCGGTGATCGTGCTCGGCCGCCGCAGCGACGTCCTGGCATGGAACCGCACCGGCCACGCGCTGTTCGCCGGGCATCTCGATCCGGACAGTCCCGAGCAGCCGGCCCGGCGCCCCAACACCGCACGGCTCGTCTTCCTGGATCCGCACACCCGTGATCTGTACGAGGACTGGCCGCGCAAGGCCAGGGACGCGGTGGGCAAGCTCCGGCTCGCGGTCGGCGAATACCCCGACGATCCGGAACTGGCCGAGCTGATCGGTCAACTGACGATGAAGAGCCGCGAATTCACGTCTCTGTGGTCCGAACACCGCGTTCGTGCCTGGGACATCGCGACACACCGGATGCGGCATCCGCTGGTCGGCCCGATGGACGTCGCCCAGCAGGCGATGCCGGTCCCGAACGAACCCGGGCAGCGCATCGTCGCGGTCACCGCGGCGGCGGGGTCCTCCTCGCAGGCCGCACTGACCCTGCTCGCCCAGGCCACCGCGCCGGCCGATGCCGCCCCGCGGACGCGGGCGAGCGCCGACACCGCTTCCGCGTCCCTCCAGTAGCCAGGGGTCCTCACTCCCCCTGTTCGGCATGCCGACACACGTCCACGCACGTCCACGGACGCTCCCGCATGCCTACTCGAACCTGCCCAAGTCCGGCCACGACCCCGTGGCCCCGCCAGAAGGAGACACCATGCCCACCACCACGCTCTACACCACCGAGGCCCTCTCGACCGGCGACGGCCGCAACGGGGAGGTCCGCAGCCTCGACGGAGCCCTCGACGAGGTCCTCGCCGTGCCGAAGGAGATGGGCGGCCCCGGCGGCGACAGGACCAACCCCGAGCAGCTCTTCGCGGCGGGCTACGCGGCCTGCTTCCACAACGGACTGCGGCTGATCGCGGCCCAGCAGGATGTGAAGGTGCCCGGTTCCACCGTCGCGTCGACCGTGAGCCTGCTCAGCAAGGAGGACGGAGGCTTCACCCTGGCCGTGAAGTTGTCGGTCCACCTGCCCGGCGTGGAGCAGGCGACCGCCGACCAGCTCGTCCAGACCACGCACCAGGTCTGCCCCTACTCCAACGCCACCCGGGGGAACATCGACGTGACCCTCGAAGCGACCGTCTGAACTGACCTGGTTCACGTGTCTCACATGGAACTTGACGGCTCATCACTTTGCCGTACTGACAGCTGACGAACAGCATCCGTTCCTAACCTGCCGTGTTCATGACAGACACTTCAGGAGCAGCACACCCGATCGGGCGCCGTACGGTACTGATCGCCACCGGCGCCACGGCCGCCACCCTGGCCGTGGGCGCCGCCGCACCGGAAGCCCCCACCACCGACACGGCCAAGACGGTGGATTCGGCCCCCGTCGCCGCGGCGGCCGTCTGCACCCTCACCAAGGAGATGACCGAAGGCCCCTACTACCTGGACGGCGCCCTGGTCCGCGCCGACATCACCGAGAGCAAGCCGGGCGTCCCGCTCAAGCTCGCGCTCACCGTCGTCGACGACGACACCTGCGCCCCGCTCTCCGGCGCCCTCGTGGAGATCTGGCACTGCGACGCGCTGGGCGAGTACTCCGGCTTCGTCGGCAACAACGGCCACAGCGAACCGGACGACGGTTCGTTCCTGCGGGGCGGCGTCCTCACCAACTCCAGTGGCGTCGCGAACCTCACCACGATCTACCCCGGCTGGTACCGGGGCCGCTGCATCCACATCCACCTCAAGGTGCACACGGGAGTCACGCTCACCTCGGACGGCAGCTTCACCGGCGGCCGGGAACTCCACACCGGCCAGCTCTTCTTCGACGAAACGATCACCACGGCGGTGGCCAGGATGTCCCCGTACTCCACGAACACGGTCACCCGCACCACGCTCGCCCAGGACTCGATCTACGACGACGGGGGCGCCGCGTCCGGCCTCCTCACCCTGACGGCCCTGGGCGGCACGGCCGCGTCGGGCTACACGGGCACGCTGACGGTCGGCGTCGAAACCAGCTGACGTCCGCCCCCGCGGATCCCCCAACGGGCCCCGCCGGAAACCGGCGGGGCCCTCTCCTCGATAACACCACGATCATCTCTATGGATCTATGGATCTATGGACGCACATTCCCCTGAATGCCCGAATGCCTTACGCCCTATGGCGCTCGTTATTCAGCCGTGACGACGAAAGATATGCACGGAAACGACTGGCTTGATATCGCCGACGGGAGGGCGCGCCTGGAGCACTGCGCGGACCTGCTCGAGGAGTTCCTCAAGGCCATGACCCGCATGGAAAGCGAATACCTGCGGGCCACATGGGACGGACACACCGCAGATGGATCCCTCTGAGCCAGGGCACGAAGGAGCCGCAGACAGATGGACTGGACTCAGGACGATCCCACCCTCCGCGACATTCAGCTCGATCCGCGAGCCACCGCCTATGATCCGTTGAACCCACAGTTCACCGGCGCCGATCCGCTCGGGACGCAACACCTCTGGCACGTCCCCGAGCCCGCGATCGCACCGGACATGTGGGATCCGGACGAAGAGCTGGCGCAGATGCTGTACACGACGTCGAGCGTGACGCCCCCCGCTCCGGCCCCGCCGCACAGCCACGCCCAGCCGCGCCGCCCGGTCAGCCGGCGCAGGCCCCGGCCGGGCTTTCAGGCCATTGCCGCGAAACACAGGATC
Organism: Streptomyces sp. NPDC111507; assembly: GCF_055638955.1. Taxonomy (NCBI): domain Bacteria; kingdom Bacillati; phylum Actinomycetota; class Actinomycetes; order Kitasatosporales; family Streptomycetaceae; genus Streptomyces; species Streptomyces sp. NPDC111507. Next base: position 871,873 of record NZ_JBVKBU010000001.1, read on the forward strand.
ATCACGGTTGTATTCCTGGTCGTAATGATCATTGTCTCCGCAGTGATGATGTTGGGATGGTCCGTCTCTTATTCATACAACCAGCTGCGTGGCATTTCTTTGCTGGTCGTGTCAGCAAAGTTGGCACGATGGTGGCCGCTGACGGTGTATGGCCCGTGGCTCGTGGCGGGTCTGTCCATTCTTCGGGCATCCGTTCAGCACCGGAGCGCCAGACGATCCTGGACCGTGATGCTGATCGCCTCCGGCACGGCGGTCGCCCTCTGCGTCGGCCAGTCCCCGCGTTCCCTGCTGGCGATGGTCGTCGTCGGAATCCCACCCATCACCGCCCTGATCTGCTTCCGGGAACTCGTCGGCCAGATCTCGCCCCAGCACGGACCCCGGCACGCCTGTCAGACCGTGAAGCGGCCCAAACAGCCAAGACCGTGATCGTCACAGCCGCCCCCCGTGACGCGCGCGTAGCGCCGGCGCGGGCTCAGCCCAGTTTCCCGCGCTCCACGCAGAATTCGTTGCCCTCGGGGTCCGTGAGGGTGACCCAGCCCCCGCCGTCCGGGCGAGTGTGGTCGGCGACCTGGCGGGCGCCGAGGGAGAGGGCGCGGGCGACCTCCTGGGCGCGGGTGCGGCCCTGCGGCTGAAGGTCGAAGTGGATCCGGTTCTTGGCCGACTTGCCCTCGGGGACACGCACGAAGAGCAGCGTCGGGCCGCCGGACGGGTCGCGCAGCAGCGCTTCCGGGTCGCCCGGCTTGTCGTCCTCGTCCAGCGGGCGGCCGAGCAACTCGCTCCAGAACAGGCCGAGATCGTACGGATCACCGGTGCAGTCGAAGGTGAGGGTGCGGATGGTCGGGTTCAGCCCCGCCGACTCGCCCATGGCTTCAGGCTCCCTTCTCGCCGTCGACCAGTTCCCGAACGATGTCCAGGTGGCCGTTGTGCCGAGCGGTCTCCTCGATCAGGTGGAGCACGATCCAGCGGAGGTCCGTGTACCGGCCGTCGCGGAACGGACGCTTGGCCCTGGTGTCCAGGTCGTGCTCGGCGACCAGAAGCCGGTACCGGGCGCTCTGCTCCTCGTACTCGTCGAGGAGTTGGGGCAACGGCACATCGACGGCGATCCGCATCTCCGGATCGGGATCCTCCTCGGTCGCGGCCGCGATCGGCCCGTCGTCCTCCTCACCGAGGAACATCACGTGGAACCAGTAGTGCTCGACCCAGCGCAGATGGCTGATCAGCCCGCACAGCGTCATCAGCGGGGATCCGGGGAGCGGGGCCTGCCGCGCGCCCTCCGGCGAGACCCCCTCGCACTTGGCGCGGGCGGTGGCACGGGCGTAGTCGAGGAAGGTGGCCAGCTGGGTGCGTTCGTCCCAGGCGGTGGGCGTATCGGTTCGCGTCATAGAGGTGCAGCATCACGGTCCCGGCCCTCGGTGTCGAGCGAATTAGACCGCCGAGGCGGGTGCCTGGGGCACCCTTGCTTCGTCGTACCGTACGACGAAGGGATGTCAGGTGACAGACATCGGTCGCTGGATGGACGGTCTTCAGGAGCGGGCCGCCGAGGTGCTGCCGGAGGACGTCTACGCGTACTTCCGGCGCGGCACCGGTCGCGGCATGAGCGTCGCGGAGGCGACCTCGGCCTGGGACCAGTTCCGCTTCCGGGCACGGCTGTTGCGGGACGTCTCGACGTGCGACGCCTCCACGACCGTACTCGGCACGCCCGTTCGTACCCCCGTACTCGTCGCGCCCAGCACCCTGCAGCGCAAGGCCCACCCGGACGGGGAGGCCGCCACCGCGCGGGGCGTCGCGGCGGCGGGATCACTGCTGACGGTGACCTCGAACACCGCGGTGCCGTTCGCGGACCTGGTGCCGAGCCGGGCGCCGTGGTGGGTGCAGGTGTACGTGGCCCGGGACCCCGTCCTGACCATCGAGACGCTGGAGCGGGCCCTCTCCGCCGGGGCGCGGGCGGTCGTACTGACCGCCGACACACCGGTCAGCGGGTCGCGGGGCAAACGTGGCACGCAGGTCGACGACTTCATCGGACCGGAGGACCTGTACGGCAACGTCACCGGGATTCCCTCGCCCGAGGCGGCCGAGCGCGCACCCGATCTGACCCTCGACGTCATCGGCTGGCTGCGCGAACGGGCCCGCGGCCTCCCCATCGTCGTCAAGGGCGTGCTGCGCGGCGACGACGCCCGGGAACTGGTGGCCGCGGGGGCGTCCGGCCTCATCGTCTCGAACCACGGCGGACGGCAACTGGACGGGCTGGTGCCCACCGCCTGGGCCCTGCCGGAGGTCGTCGACGCGGTGGCGGGCACCGGTGCCGAGGTCTACGCCGACGGCGGGCTGCGCCGCGGCACCCACATCCTCGCCGCCCTCGCCCTCGGTGCCCGTGCCGTGTTCATCGGGCGGCCCGTCCTGTGGGCGCTGACCGTCCGCGGCGCCGCCGGTGTGACCCGCCTGATCGACGACCTCACCGACGAACTCGTCGAGGCGATGAGCCTGACCGGCACACCGAGTGTGCTCGAACTGACCCGCGACCTCCTGTGGGCGGCTCCCCGGCCGCCGCTCGACTGACCGAACGTGCGGGCCGTCGGCGGTCGCGCTGTCCCGAAATGCACAGTGCGACCTGCTGTGTCACCGTCATGTCACAGACAGCCCGGCAGGTGAACCCCGGAAGCCGATGACGCGCTCTGAAGCGACGAGTGTCGGTGAGAGACCGGCGCCTGAACCACTTCGGGGGACTTCATGTACGGCATCGGTATCCGCAGAGTCGCGACGGCGATGGTGACCGCGTCGGCGGCCACCCTGCTCATGACCGCGTGTCAGCCGGGCGAGAGCCCGACGGGGGCGGGCTCTTCGCCGTCGGGCGCTCCGGTCAAGCCGGCGGCGTCCACTTCCAGCTCCACCTCCCCCTCCACACCCTCCGCATCCGCCACGTCCGGCTCCCCGACACACACCGCGGCGCCGTCCACCGGTGCGAAGGCCTGTGGCCTGTCGGATCTCAAGGCGTCCATGTACCAGGCCACGGTGCGGCCGGACGGTACCGGGACCGGCGCGGCGATCGTCGAGTTCACCAACGTGTCCGGCAAGGCGTGCACCGTCCAGGGGTATCCGACCGTGGCGGGGGCGGGCAACGGTTCCCCCGAGAAGAACCGTCCGCTCAAGGTGACCACGACCGGGGGCGCGTCCACAGTGAAGATCGCGGCGGGCGGGAAGGCATGGACGAAGCTGACGTTCGTGCAGGTCCAGGGTGAGGCCGACGGCTACTGCAAGTCCGGAGCCACGCCCGCGAGCTACCCGACGCTGGTAGTGGGTGTCCCGGGGGCCGGGGCGCACCAGATCGCGCTGACGGACGGTGTCATCGCCGAGTGCGACGACAAGGTGACGGTCACCGCCCTCTCGGCGGCCAAGCCCTCCTGACCCAACCGCCCCGCCCGTTCCTCACACCGCGACCGGCTGCCGGTCCTCCGTCACGGCCTCCTCCGTCCTCTCCCTCCGGTACGCGCGGATCGAGTACGTCAGGGCCCCGGCCCACAGCGCGTACAGGAGGGCGTAGACGAGGGCGCCGACGGTCCCCGACGCGTGGACCCAGTCGCTCCTCAGGAGCGTACGGACGTTGGTGACGACGATGACGCCGCCGACCGCGGAGCCCAGCACGCGCGGCGGCACCAGGCGGACCAGCCAGGCGGCGACGGGCGCGGCGACCAGGCCGCCGAGGAGGAAGGCGAGGACCCAGGTCCAGTTCAGCCCCTGGGAGCCGAGGGAGAAGCGGAAGCCGAGGCCGGCGGCGATCGCCACCAGGAACTCGCTCGTGTCGATGGAGCCGATCACCTTGCGCGGCTCCATCCGGCCGCTGGCCAGCAGAGCGGGCGTGCCGACCGGACCCCAGCCGCCCCCGCCGGTCGCGTCGAGGAATCCGGCGACCAGGCCCAGCGGGGCCAGGAACCGCTTGCGCAGGGGCTTGCCCAGTTGGCCCTTGGGCATGCCGCGGAAGGTGAAGCGGGACATCACATACAGGCCGAGGGCGAGCAGGATCAGGGACATGACCGGCTCCGCGACCTCCGTCGACAGATTCGACAGGGCCGTCGCGCCGAGGAAGGACCCGACCGCGCCCGGCACGCCGATCTTCGCGACCACCTTCCAGTCCACGTTCCCGAAGCGCCAGTGGGCGGCGCCGGACATCAGTGTGGTGCCGATCTCGGAGAGGTGGACCGTGGCCGACGCCGCGGCCGGGTTGGTGCCCATGGCGAGCAGCAGCGTGGTCGAGGTGACGCCGTAGGCCATGCCCAGGCTGCCGTCGACCAGCTGGGCGCCCAGGCCCGCGAGGGCGAGCAGTATCAGCGTGCGCATGGGGTCCGTTCCGTCGTCCCTGCTCTCCCACCGGCCCGGCGGGAATGAACGGGACGTGACGGTAGGCGCCGAAGCTGAGGAGAGCCTGAGGGCGGGATGAGGAACGCGATGTCCGCCGGGTGGCCCCCTGTGCCGCCCGTACCGCGTAATCCGCGTGATCCGCCCGCGCCGAGATCCTCATACAAGCCTCGTGAGGCGCACCGCTGTGGACAATGGCCGCACCCTCCCCCAAGTTCTCGGCGTCGCTCGAAGGCTTCACTCGAAGGCTTCACTCGAACAGGGGGACCCCCACCGCTGTCCTCGAAAGGCCCCGCATGGTGTTGAGCAGACGTACCTTCAGCGCACTCGCCGGCACCACCGCGCTAGGCCTCACGCTCAGCGGGAGCGACGGCGCCTTCGCCCGCGCGAGCGCCCCCACCGGCCCGGCACCGGAGCCGCCCGGCGCCGACGGCACCCGCCACACCGTGGGGTTCGACACGTACTCGATGCTGGTCGACGGCAGGCGCGTCGTCCTGTGGTCCGGCGAGGTCCACCCCTTCCGGCTGCCGAGCCCCTCCCTCTGGCGGGACGTCCTGGAGAAGCTGCGCGCCCACGGCTACAACACCATCAGCGTCTACGTCTCCTGGAACTACCACTCCCCCGCGCCCGGACAGTACGACTTCACCGGCGTCCGCGACCTCGACCTGTTCCTGCGCACGGCCGCCGAGACCGGCCTGTACGTGATCCTGCGGCCCGGCCCGTACATCAACGCCGAAGTCGACGCGGGCGGCTTCCCCGGCTGGCTGACCGCCACCCGGGGCACCGCCCGCACCTCCGACCCGACCTATCTGTCGTACGCCGACGAGTGGCTGACCGCCGTGAACCGGATCGCGGTCCGGCACCTCTACACCCACGGCGGCGGCACGATCGTCCTCTACCAGCTGGAGAACGAGTACGCGAACAACATCACCAGCCCCCGCGGGCTCGACTACATGGCCCATCTCTACGCCAAGGTCCGCGCCGACGGTATCGACGTGCCGCTCTTCCACAACGACAAGGGGCGCAACGGGTACTGGGCGCCGGGAACGTTCGACACGGGCGGCGAGACGGGCCGCTATCTGTACGGCTTCGACGGCTACCCCTCGCCCCTCGCGCCGCCGCCCGACTGGGGCTACTACGGCATCGGCGGCACGAAGGGCGGCTCGACGGCGAGTCCCGAAACCCCTGGGCTGCTGGCCGAATTCGGGGGCGGCTGGTTCGACCCGTGGGGCGGGGTGGAGTTCGACGGGAAGGGGTACGCGGAGTCGGCGCGGACGCGCGACGCGGCGTACGAGCGGCGTTTCTACCTCACCAACCTCGCCAACGGCATCAAGATCCACAACGTCTACATGACGTTCGGGGGAACCTCCTGGGGCTGGCTGCCCGCGCCGGTCGTCTACACCTCGTACGACTACGGCGCCGCCCTCGACGAGGCCCGCAGACCCACCCCCAAGCTGGTCCCCATGCACCAGCTCGGGCAACTCCTGCACTCGGTGCCCGACCTGGCCAAGCTGGACCGGGCGGCCGACATCCAGGTCGGCGCGCGTGGCGGAGCGTCGGGGGCGGACGCCGGGATCACGGCGTACCACCTGGTCAACCCGGACACCAAGGCGCACTTCCACATCCTGCGCAACGACCGGGCCGACGACGTCCTCGCCGCCGTCCCCCTCGACGGAGTGAACGAGCCGCTACCGGTGCCGGTCCCCGGCCTCGACGCCCGGCTGCTCGCCACCGGTCTCCCTCTCGGGCGGCGGACGTTGAGGTACTCCAGCGCCCAGCCGATGCTGTGGCTCACCGCCGGACGGCAGGACATCGCCGTGTTCACGGGGCGCACGGGAGAGGCGACACAGACGGCCGTCGAGTGCGCGAGCAAGCCCACGGTCACCGTGCTGGAGGGGAGGGCCGACCACGCGTACACGTCCGGCGCGCTGCGCGTCGGCGCCCGACTCGGCGGTCTGACCCGGGTGTTGGTGGAGGGCGGCGGCACGGACGCCCCCCTCCTCCTGCTGCTCGCCGACGACGAGACGTCCGTACGACTGTGGCGCTACGACACCCCTTCGGGGCCCGTGCTCGTCCACGGCCCGGCGCTCCTGCGCACCGCCGCCCTGCGCGACACGGCCGTCCATCTCACCGGGGACACCGTCGAGGCGGCCGACCTGGAGGTGTGGGGGCCGCGCGCGATGAGTGAAGTGGTGTGGAATCAGGGCACGTTGACGGTCCGGGCGACCACCTCCGGGAGTCTGCGGGCCGAGCAGCGGCTGCCGGGGGTCGCGGCCGTTCACCTTCCCGCGCTGGGCGACTGGCGCTTCCACGCCGAGAACCCCGAGTCGGACGCCGGGTTCGACGACTCCGCCTGGAAGATCGCGGACAGGACCTCCTCGTACAGCACCACCCCCGTACCGGCCGGGCAGCCCGTCCTCTTCGCCGACGACTACGGCTTCCACTACGGAGACGTCTGGTACCGGGGGCGCTTCACTGACGCGGGCGCCGCCGAGTCGGTGTCCCTCTCGTACGTCACGGGCACGCAGGGGTTGCTGATGGCGTGGCTGGACGGGAAGCCGCTCGGCACGCACCGGATGCCGGTGCCGGACAAGTCGACGGTGCGCCAGGGCACGTGGTCCGCCACGGCCACCTTCCCCGTCCGGTACGGGAGCGGACCGCACGTCCTCTCCGTCCTCGTCCGCCGGATGCAGCACGACATGGACGGCGCGGCGAAGGACACGCACAAGGCCGCACGAGGCCTGACGGCGGTCACGTTCGCCGGGGCGAGCCCGGCCGTCACCTGGCGGATCCAGGGTGAGGCGGCACCCGACCCGGTGCGCGGACCCCTCAACCACGGCGGGCTGTACGGGGAACGGCAGGGCTGGCATCTGCCGGAGTTCGCCGACAGCGGCTGGAAGGCCGCGGAATTCCCGCGGGCGGCGCGCGGGCAGGGAGTCGCCTGGTACCGCACCGGGTTCCGGCTCGCGATCGACCCGGGCGTGGACGCCTCGATCGGGCTCACCCTCACCGACGACCCGGCCCGCGCCTACCGCGTCCAGATCTTCCTGAACGGCTGGAACATGGGCCAGTACATCAACGACGTCGGCCCCCAGCACACCTTCGTCCTGCCGGGCGGCGTCCTGCGCACCCGGGGCGCCAACACACTGGCTCTCGCCGTACTGTCCGACGGCACCACCCCGGCCGGTCCCGGCGAGGTGAAGCTGACCCTGATGGGCAGCGCGGCCGGGGGCGTACCGGTGACCCCGGTGGACTCCCCCGGCCGCGCGCACGCCCGTTAGCCGAGCCGGATCACGTTCCAGGACAGCGGCTCCAGGACGGCGGTCAGGGTGCCATCGTCCTGGAGGGTGGTGCCCTCGACGGGGTGCGGGGTGACCCGTTCCTGGTCCTGAAGGGTGTTGCGGGCGTCGGGGTCCGCGTCGGCGACCGCGCTGTGCTCGACGACCGTCGTCACCCCCAGCCGGTTCAGGGCGACTTCGAGCGGCAGCGGCTCGGTCTGGCTGCGGTTGACCGCGAAGACGGTGACCGACCCGTCCTCGGCGCGCACGGCGGTGGCGTGCAGCAGGTCGACCTCCCCGTACTTCTTCGTCTCGTACGTCGGCGACACCGCGCGGACGTCGAGGACCTCCCCGCGCCCGTACTTCGCCGCCTGCGCGAACGGGAAGAACGTCGTCTGCCGCCAGGCCGCGCCGCCCGGCTCCGTCATGATCGGCGCGATGACGTTGACGAGCTGGGCGAGACAGGCGACGGTCACCCGGTCCGCGTGCCGCAGCAGCGCGATCAGCAGGGAGCCGAAGACGACCGCGTCCGTGACGCTGTAGACGTCCTCCAGGATGCGCGGGGCCTCCTGCCAGTCCTCGACCGGATGCGGGTTCGGCCGGCTCTGGTACCAGACGTTCCACTCGTCGAAGGAGAGGTTGATCTTCTTCTTCGACTTCAGCCGGGCGCCGACGTGGTCACAGGTCGCCACCACGTTCTCGATGAAGGACTCGGTGTCGACGGCGGAGGCGAGAAAGGAGTCGCGGTCGCCGTCGGTCTCCTCGTAGTAGGCGTGCAGGGAGATGTAGTCGACGAGGTCGTACGTCTCCGCCAGCACGGTCGCCTCCCACGCGGCGAACGTCTCCATGTTCTGCCCCGACGATCCGCACGCGACGAGTTCGAGGTCCGGCTCGATCTGGCGCATCGCGCGGGCGGTCTCGGCGGCGAGACGGCCGTACTCCTCCGCCGTCTTGTGGCCGGTCTGCCAGGGCCCGTCCATCTCGTTGCCCAGACACCACAGGCCGATGCCGAACGGCTCCTTGTCACCGTGCGCCACCCGCAGGTCCGAACGGGCCGTCCCGCCGGGGTGGTTGGCGTACTCCTGGAGCTCCAGGGCCTCGGCGACCCCGCGCGTGCCGAGGTTGATCGCCATCATCGGCTCGGCCTGGGGGCCGATCTTCCTCAGGAAGGCGATGTACTCGGACAGGCCGAAGCGGTTGGTCTCGGTGGAGCGCCAGGCGAGGTCGAGGCGGCGGGGCCGTTCCTCCGCGGGGCCCACGCCGTCCTCCCAGTTGTAGGCGGAGACGAAGTTGCCGCCGGGGTAGCGGATGGTGGTGACGCCCAGTTCACGGACCAGGTCCAGTACGTCGGTGCGGAGGCCTTCGGTGTCGGCGGAGGGGTGGCCGGGTTCGTAGATGCCGGTGTAGACGCAGCGGCCGAGGTGTTCGACGAAGGAGCCGAAGAGGCGGGGGTTGACCTCACCGACGGTGAAGGCGGGGTCGAGAGCGAAGCGGGCGGTACGCATGTTTTCCTTTCGAGGGCGCCATTGGTGGGGGGTGGCTTGTGTTTGGTGGGCGAGTGCGGGTCTGTTGTGGCTGGTCGCGCAGTTCCCCGCGCCCCTAAAGGACGTCTGGCCAGCCGTCCTTCGTCCAGCTGAGCCTGTTCAGCCCCAGCTTGGGCGTGCCGTTGTCGTCCGCGTCGTAGTAGTGGTACGCCAGCCAGTCCTGGCCCCGGTCATGGAAGACCGACTCGCCTCCGGTGCCGATGTACCTGCCGTGGCCGGCGAGCAACAGGTCGCCGCCGCCCTCCAGCAGCGGCTTGCCCGTGCTGTCCACGTAGGGGCCCGTCACCGATGCCGATCTGCCGACCCGGATCTTGTACGTCGAGTTCACGCCCGCGCAGCACGCGTCGTAGGAGGCGAAGAGGTAGTAGTAGCGGCCGTGTCTGACGATGTACGGGCCCTCTACCGCGTACGGGGCGTCCGGGCGCGTCGCCAGGTGGTGGACCGTCACTGCGGGCAGCGCCTTGCCGGTGCTCGGGTCCAGTTCGACCATGCGGATGCCCGTCCAGTACGAGCCGAACGCCATCCACAGCTTGCCGTCGGCCCGGATCACCGCCGGGTCGATGGCGTTCCAGGCGTCGGTGGTCTGCGAGGTGAAGGCCGGACCGTGGTCGGTCCAGGTGCCGGGCATGCCCGTCTTCGACGTGGCCACGCCGATCGCCGAGTGGTTGGTGCCCCAGGAGGAGACCGCGTAGTAGAGCCAGTAGCGGCCGTCCCGGTAGGAGAGGTCGGGGGCCCAGGGGTCGGCGGTGGAGTTGTAGTCGTACCACCAACTCGGGGGCGTGGTGAAGGCGTTGCCCGCGTCGTCCCAGTGGTGGAGGTCGGTGGAGAGGCGGGCTCCGATGACGCCGCCGGTGGAGTAGGCGACGTAGCGGCCGTTTTCGAGGTGGGTGACCGTGGGGTCGTGGATGATCTGCTGGCCGGTGAGCGGGAGGGGGTCGGGGTAGGCGACGTCGGCCGACGCGGTGGCCGGGAGCAGGGCGATGGTGGCCGCGGCGAGCAGCGCGGCGAGTCTGAAGCGCTTCAACTCACACTCTCCTCATGGCTGTTACTGGCCGGCCAGACCCGTGTGGGCCACACCCCGCACGATCTGGCTCTGGAAGAAGACGAACACGACGATCAGCGGGAGTCCCGCGATCAGGCCGCCCGCCATGAGCTGCGGCCAGACGATGCCGAAGGCGTTCTGCACGGTGGCGATGCCGTTCGGCATGGTCATCAGGTCGGGGTTGTTGGTCACCATGTAGGGCCACAGGAAGTTGTTCCACGAGGCGATGAAGGTGAAGATCCCGACGGCCGACAACGAGGGCTTCGAGAGCGGCAGGACGAGGGTGAAGAAGATCCGCCAGCGGCCCGCGCCGTCGATGAACGCCGCCTCCTCCAGCTCGCGGGGCAGCGACTGGAAGAACTTGTAGAGGATGTAGACCATCGCGGCGGGGGCGCACTGCGGCAGGATCATGCCCCAGTAGGTGTCGACCATGCCGAGCGACTGCACGGTGGTGAAGAGCGGGACGCCGAGGATCGCCGGGGAGAACATCAGGCCCGCCATCGTCACGGCCATCAGGACGGACTTGCCGCGGAACTCGGTGCGGGCGAAGCCGTATCCGGCGAGGGAGGCGACCAGCAGCACGATGAAGGTGACGCAGACCGACACGACCAGCGAGTTCACGAACCAGTTGGGGATGTTGCCGGCCTCGAAGACCTTCCGCCAGGAGTCGAGGGTGAAGTCCTTGGGGATCCAGTGCGGCGAGGCCACCGATTCCGCCGGGGTCTTGAGCGACGTGGACAGGGCCCACGCCAGCGGCGCCATCCAGATCACGGACAGGGCGAGGGCGACGACCGTCAGGGCGATCTGCGCGGGCGTCCAGGTGCTACGGGGTTTACGGAGGGTGGGAGACGGCGTGGTCATCGGGAGATGCCCTCCTCTCGGCTGCGGAGCAGCCACATCCGCCCGAGGGCGACGGCCGCGATGATGAGGAACAGGACGAAGGAGATCGCGGAGGCGTAGCCCACGCGGTAGCTGGTGAAGCCCTGTTCGAGGGTGTACTGGACGAAGGTGCGGGTCGATTCCTCCGGCCCCGGGCCGAACTGGTACATGACCACCGCCTGGTCGAAGACCTGGAGCGAGGCCAGGATCTGCAGCGCGATGACGAGGCCGGTGATGTTGCGCAGGTTCGGCACGGTGATGTGGAGCATGCGCTGGAAGGCGTTCGCGCCGTCCAGCTCGGCCGCCTCGTAGAGGTGTTGGGGGATGTTCTGGAGGGCGGCGAGGAAGAGCAGGAAGGAGAACCCGACCGTCCACCACAGGGTCGCGACGACGACGGCGAGCAGGGCCGTGGACTTCTGGGTGAGCCAGGGGGTGGTGAGGCCGAGGACATGGTTGACCATGCCGTTGGTGGGCTGGAACAGCCACCACCAGAGGTTGCCGATGACGGCCGAGGGCAGCAGGAACGGCGCGAAGAAGCACAGCCGCCACAGCCACTTGAAGTGCACGGTGTGGTGGGCGATCAGCGCCATCAGCAGGGCCACGACGACGATGCACGGGACGACGTACAGGGTGAACTGGACGCTGTGCCACAGCGAGTTCCAGACCAGGTCGTCCTTGAGGGCCTCGCGGTAGTTGTCGAGGCCGACGAAGCCGGTGTGGTCGCCGGAGATGTTGGCGTCGGTGAAACTGAGGTAGAGGCCGCGGACGACCGGCAGCAGCACGAAGAGCCCGTACAGGACGAAGAACGGGGCGACGAACCAGCCGCCGTGCTGGAAGCGGCGGCCCCAGCGCACGCGGGCGGAGTCGGCGGCGGTGGTGGCGCGGGGGCGCAGGGTGGTGGCGGTGACCGTGCTCGTGGCGCTGCTCATGCGCCTGCTCCCTTCAGCTCCTGGGCGGCCGTCCTGCCGTCCATGGGGTTCTTCATGGCGAGCAGTTGCTCCAGGACGGACTTCATACGGCGGGCCGCCGCGGCCGGCTTCGCGGAGCCGAGGTTGGAGGAGGCGACGACCGGGCCGACGCGCTGCGCGAGGACGCCGGTGGAGCCGGCGAACCAGATGTGCGGTTCGGTGGCCGGGTGCTCCATGGCGGGCCTGGAGTACTCGCTCTGCGGGCTGAGCTTGAGGTAGGCGGGGTCCTTGAAGGTGGGCAGATAGGCGGGGACATGGCCGCCGATGGCCCAGGTGGTGGCGTGGGTGACCATGTAGGCGGCGAGCCGGTAGGCGCCCTCGTCGGCGGCGCCGCCACGGCCGGACTGGTGGGGCAGGATGAAGGAGTGCGACTCGGCGTGGGTGGCCGGTTTCCCGAACACCGGGGGCAGCGGCTGGGCGCCGAAGTCGAGCTTCTCGCCGTTGAAGTACGGCACCGACCAGTTGCCCTCCCAGGTGAACGGCGACCCGGCGAGGAACGCCTCGCCGTCGGCCTCGCCGACGGTGACATAGCCGTCGGTCACGTGCTTGCGGAAGAACTCCAGGACCTCGGTGGCCTTGTCGGTGTCGAAGGTGACGTCGGTCTGGTCGTCGTTGAAGTAGCCACCGCCGAGCTGCTGGTAGAAGGCGACGAAGAACCACCAGGCGAAGTTCTGGTCGTTGGCGTGCAGGCCGAGGGTCTGCTGCCCGTTCTTCAGCTGCTTCTTGGCCGCCTTGAGCATGCCGAACCACTCGTCGGTGGAGCCGGCGGCCGGCAGCCGGCCGTCGGCGTCGAGCAGCCCGGCCTTCTTGCAGACGTCCTTGCGGTAGAAGCAGAGCTGGACGTGGATGTCGAGGGGCAGGGCGTAGAGCTTGCCGCCGACGATGCCGCGCTTCCACAGCACGGGGTTGAAGTCCGCCTCCCGCACGCCGTACTTGGCCAGAAGGCCGATGTCCCAGGGGTCCAGGAGGCGGCCGGGCGCGAACCCGGGGACCCGGCCCTGGTGCATGACGGCGAGGTCCGGTGCGCGGTTGCCGGCCGCGGCCATGGCGAGCTTGGTGTAGTAGGGGCCGCCCCAGGTCAGGGTGGAGTCCTTGACCGCGATGTCCGGATGTTCCTTGCGGAAGGCGTCCACCATCGCGACCTGGTTGGTGCCGTCGCCGCCCTGGAAGAGGTTCCAGTAACGGACTCGGGTGCGCGCGCTGGAGGCGAGCGCGTCCGCGCCGGTGCCGAGCGCGGCGAAGCCGAGGCTGCCCGCGACGGTCAGACCGCCCAGCGCGGCCAAAACGTTCCTGCGGTTCAGGTCAGGTCGTCCCATGCCCTGCCCTCACTGTTCGAGATTCGCTGTTCGAGATTTCGATGAGTGCTCGTAACTTCGAACGGGACCGTAGATAGGAAGCGCTTTCTCGTCAATGGTTTGCACAAAAATCGAAGATCCCCGTCCGGTGGTCGACGACCGGACGGGGACCTGCGAGGGGAGAACGGGGACCTACGAGGGAAATCCGTCAGCCGGCGAACAGCGGCTGCGGCAGGCCCTTCCCCGCGCCGGGGACGACGAGCACCGAGCCGGAGAGCGGATGCGGCGCCTCCAGGCCCGTACGCGCCGTGGTGATGTACAGGTCGGTCAGGTCCGCGCCACCGAAGGCGCAGGCGGTGGGGCGCGGAACGGGAAGTTCCACGACCCGGTCGAGCTCGCCGTCGGGTGTGTAGCGGCGGACCGCTCCACCGTCCCAGAGGGCCACCCACACACAGCCCTCGGCGTCGACGGTGAGCCCGTCGGGCCACCCCGCGCCCTCTTCGATCACGACCAACGGCCGCCTGTTGAGGGGCGGTTGGCCGGCACCCACGTCACCTGCGTCGAAGACGTCGACGCGACGGGTCGGGGAGTCGATGTAGTACATCAGCCGGCCGTCCGGGCTCCAGCCCGTTCCGTTGCTGACGGCGACCTCGTCGAGGAACGGGGTGACCGTGCCGTCGGCGGCGATCCGGGACAGGGTGCCACCACCCGGGGCCTCGTCGTAGCGCATGGTGCCGAAGAGCAGCGAGCCGTCAGGGGCGACCGCGGCGTCGTTCGCGCGGCGGCCGGGGACGGGGTCGCGGTGCAGCCACCGGAAGCCCTCGGCGCCGCCGTACGTCGCCACGCCGTCCCGGAGATTGACGACCAGGCCGCCGCCCGCGCGGGGCTTGGCGGCGCCCACGTGCTGCTCGGTGACCATGACCGTGCGCCGCCCGGAGACGGGGTCGTACGTGTGGACCCGGGAACCGAGTATGTCCACCCAGATGAGGCGCTGCGCGTCCGGATCCCAGGTCGGGCCCTCACCGAGGGCCGCCTCGGCGCGGATCGCGACGTCGAAGGCCGCGCTCCTCGTACGACCGGCCGTCCCGCTCGCCCCGGTCATCCCACCACGCTCCGGTGTCCGAGCCGCTCGGACAGCTCGACGGCGCCCTTCGCGGCGAGCTGCTCCAGCTCCACGCGGCGCTCGTCGCTCCAGCGGATCATCGGTACGGAGATGGAGAGCGCGGCGACGACCTGGCCCGTACGGTCGCGCACCGGGGCGGCGACGCAGCTGACGTCCGGGTTCGACTCGCGGCTCTCCACGGCGACGCCGCGGCGGCGGATCTCGGCGAGGGCCTCGCGCAGGGCGCCCGGCTCGGTGATGCTGTTCGGCGTCATCCCGACCAGGTCCGCGTCGTCCGGGATCCGGGAGGTCAGCTCGACGTCGGGGAGCGACGCGAGCAGCATCTTGCCGACGGAGGTGCAGTGGGCGGGCAGGCGACGGCCCGCCGCGGACACCATGCGCACGGCGTGCGTGGAGTCGACCTTCGCGATGTAGATGACGTCCGTGCCCTCCAGGATCGCCACGTGGACGGTCTCGTCGCAGGTCTCGGCGACGGAGCGGGCGACCTGCTGACCCTCCGCGGCGAGGTCCAGCTGCTCGGCGTACCGGCTCCCGAGCTGGTACGGGCGCACACCGAGGCGGTAGCGTCCCGGCTGGCCGGGAACCTGCACGATGTAAGAGCGGGCGGCGAGCGTGGTGACCAGCTCGTGCACCGTCGTCCGGGGAAGCTGGAGCTTGCGCACGATGTCGGGGGCGGAGAGCGTCCCGTCCCCGTCGAGGAAGAGCTCGAGTATGTCGAGAGCTCGGGTCACGGCAGGTACGAGGCGTCCCACAACCGGCCCCCTCCCTATGTTCGAAATTTCAACAGCCGATCGGCATGACGAACACAGGCTACTCATAGTGCTCTTGCACGGGCAATGGGTGGGTAACGGTGAGGTGCGAGGGGTGACAGTGCACGGACGCGTGGGCGGAGCCGGCCGCGCGCGAGGGGAGGTCAGCGGCGGGGGCGGGGATCACCCAGCTCACCGCGCAGACGCTGCGCGCGGAGGACCAGCTCCAGCTCGAACCGCCGGTCCGGATCGTCGATCTCGTCACCCCACAGCTCCCTGATCTGGCGGAGGCGGTAGCGGACGGTCTGGGGGTGGACACCGAGCCGCGCGGCCACCTCCGGCGCGCCTCCGCGCGTCTCCAGCCACGCCAGCAGCGTCTCCGCGAGACGCCGCCCATGCGTCGGCCCGCAGTGCGCGAGCGGCGCCAGGCAGCGCAGGGCGAGATCGTCGATCAGCTCCTCGGGCTGGAGGAGCACCAGGGCCTCGGTGTGCTCGGTGCAGTGCAGCACCTCACCGCCGGGCAGCAGCCGCCGCTCCATCAGCCGTACGGCCGCGTCCGCCCAGCGCAGCGACTTCGCCGCGTCGGCCAGCGGCACCGGCGGCCCGATCGCCCCGGACCACCCGGTCAGCGCCCGGTGCAGCAGCTCCGGCCGCCCGGCCGCGTCCGGCTCGGGCACGACCATCCGCGGCTGCTCGTACTCCATGTCGAGCAGCACCCCCTGCCCGACGGCGGGCGCGACGGCCTCCCGCGCCGGCCTCAGCAGCACCCCGACGGCGACCTTGTCCGGCAGGGGCCAGCCGATCCGCGCGGCCCGCTCGACGAGCGCCTCGGCCGGGTCGCCCCGGTGGTGGTGCTCGGCGAGCAGCATTTCCATCAGACGGCGCTGGAGGCGGAGGCGCTCGCCCGCCTGCCGGGCCGCGGCCTCGGCGTAACCCCGTACGGACTGGTCCACCAGACCGTCCAGGTACTCGTATCCCGCGTCGACGAGCTCGTACATCGCCGGTGGCGGGATCTCGACCCGCTGCCCGATCTCCGCGAACCGGCGCCAGGCGAGGCGGACACCCAGCCGGTAGATCGCCTGCAGTGAGTCGAGGCTGCGGCCGTGCAGTCCCTCGCCGCGGCCGAACTCCTGGAAGACCTCGGGATGGACGCGGGGTCTGCCCTCCGCCGTCTCCAGGTGCTGCACGAAGACCTCGATGGCCCGGCGGATGCCGACGAGGGCCATCGGCTCGCCGGAGTCGTCGAGGACGAGGGGCAGGTTCGAGTACTCGCGGCGGATCTCCCGGAGGATCTCCTCGGCGAGATCCGGCGCCTCGGCCAGGGCGATCGCCGCGAACTGCCGCACCTGGGCACGGGGAACGTCATGCCAGGCCGAGCGTATGGCGACGGTCCCGTGGCCGGCCTGCACCTTCCGGTCCGCCTCCGGCGCGCCCCGCGGCACGGTCAGTGCTCCTGGTCGGCATGTTCGTACGTGATCAGGGGGGTGTTCGGCTGATCGGGGGTCGCGTCGAGCAGCGCGACGATGCCGAGTGCGGCGCCCACGGCGAGCGCGGCGGCGGCAGCGACCGTGAGTACGGCGGCGAGCAGTCTGGACATCGCAGGGTGAGCCTCTCTGTCGGAGGTCGTCCCCACCCGTTCCCGTGCTCCGCGCAGCCCGCCACGCCGGTCCCGTCCGGCACGTCCTCAGTCTCGACAATGCATTGACACTCCGTCAAGGGTGCCCGTACGGTTCCCGGCCCATACCGCACGTGCACTTTCCCTCCTGGTGTCGACGCACCCGTATCACCGCGTTCCACCCGTATCACCTGCATCACCCGTGACCGGCCGTGATCAGCCGTCATCAGCCGTGATCACTCGTGCGTCGAGCCTCCTCACGCCCCTGGAGTGCCCGGATGCGCCGGAAACCCTCACCCTTCGCACTGGTCCTGCTCGGCCTCGGCACGTTTCTGCTCGTACTGGCCCCGATGCTCGCGTGGTACGTGGAACCGCGGGCCGCCGTGAACCCCGTCGACATCGACACGACCGCCGTCTACACCGGCACGGGCGCCTATTTCGACACCGCGCAGATCCAGACCCTGTTCGACAAGCGGATCACCATCACCCAGCAGGTCAGAGGCGATGTCGCCGACAGTGAGCACAGCGGGCGCGCCGTCTGGGACGTGACGACGACGGTCGACACGGACAAGTCGCTGCCCGCGGCCGACCCGCACGACGCACTGGAGTTCTTCCCCAACCGCTGGGTCACCGACCGGAAGACCAACCAGCCGGTGCACTGCTGCCAGGAGAACCCGCGCTTCGAGGGCGACGCCTACCTCAAGTTCCCCTTCGACGTGCGGAAACACGCGTACCGCTGGTGGGACAACTCCCTCGGCGCACCCATCACGCTGGCCTACCGGGGCACCAAGAAGATCCAGGGCTACACGGGTTACCGCTTCACCGGCACGGTCCCCCCGACGAAGATCGGCACCCGGCTGGTGCCCGGCAGCATCGTCGACCAGCCCGCCCGTCCCCAGGTGCTGGCCGAGGAGTGGTACTCCAACCACGGCATCGAGCTGGTCGTCGACCAGCGCACCGGCCGGGTGCTCTACGCCCAGGTCGGTCCGCGCAGGACGCTGCGCGCCCCGGGTTCCACCTACGACTCGACGCTGCTCCTGGACGCCGACAAGCTGGCCTTCACCACGGCCACCCAGAAGGACCAGGTGAAGCAGGCGAAGAAGGAGAGCGGTCAACTGCGCCTGCTGGGGCAGACGTTGCCGATAGGTGCCGGTGTGCTCGGGTTCGTCCTCGCCGCCGTGGGGGGCGTTTTGGTGGTACGAGGGCGACGGGATCCCGGTTCGTCCGGTAACTCCCCTTCACCACTCACGATGTGATGGGCTGTCAGCTCCACAAAGCCCGGAATTTGTCACCTCGGTGAGTAGCAGCTTCCCAGCGCCGGGCGAAAACTATCCACCCCCACCCGAGCACAGCCCGCCCACACTCCCGTTACAGCCGGTTCCCGCATCCCCCACAGATCGGCAGATTCACCCTCGAAGAGACCGACCCGCTCTACGCCCCACCCCCCACACTGAGTTCCGCACCCTGAGACGAGTTGGAGCACCCATGCCCCAGCACGTGCCCTCCCCGCTGCGCGCCGCGGTCCCGCGCGACGCGCAGTCCCTCCCGGCGCTTCCCCCACAGCCGCGCCGCATCGTCTTCCTCGCCCACCGGGACCTGGGAAACCGGTCCGCGGGCGGATCCGAGATCCTCGTCGACCGGCTCGCCGAGGGACTGACCTCGCTCGGCCACCAGGTCACGCTGGTGTGCGGCGGGCCCGCCGCCTACCACGAATACCGGGTCGTCTCGGCGGGCGGCGACCTGGGCCACTTCCTGCGCGCCCGCTCCGCCTTCCACCGTCAGGTCGGCGGCTGCGATCTGCTGGTCGAGGTCTGCAACGGCATGCCGTACCTGGCACCGCTCTGGCACCACGGCCCCACCCTGTGCCTGGTCAACCACGTCCACACGGACCTGTGGCGGATGCGGTTCGGCGGTCCGCTGGCGCCCGCCGCCCGGATCGGCCGAAGACTCGAACACTGGGCACTGGCGGGCGCGCAGCGCGGCAATCTGCTGGTCGCCGTCTCGCCGTCGACGGCCCACGCGCTGCGCGCAATCGGGGTGCAGCGGGAGCGCATCCGGGTCGTGCACAACGGGGTCGAGGAGCCGGGCCCCCGCGCCGAACGCTCGCCAGAACCGCTGTTCGTGGCGATGGGACGGCTGGTCGAGTACAAGCGGATCGATCTGCTGCTGCGGCTGTGGGAGCGGGTCCGCCCGGTCACCGGCGGCCGGCTGGTGATCGTCGGCGACGGTCCCGAGCGGGAGAGGCTCCACCAACTGGCAGGTCCCGGGGTGGAGTTCACCGGCCGTGTCTCGGAGGCCGAGAAGCACCGGCTGCTGTGCGCCGCGTGGCTGCTGCTGCATCCCTCCGCCGTGGAGGGCTGGGGCCTGGTGGTCACGGAGGCGGCGGCGCGCGAGACCCCGGCGATCGCCTTCGACGTGCCCGGACTGCGCGACTCCGTGGCCGACGGCGAGACGGGTGTGCTGGCGCGCGGTGAGTCCTCCTTCGCGGCGGCCTGGTGCACCCTCGCCCTGTCCACCCACCGCCGCGCCCTCATGGGCAAGTCCGCCCGCGACCGCGCGGCCCAGTACCGCTGGAACAACACGGTCCGCCAGTTCAGGGCGGTGGCCACGGAGGCGGCCACCTCCTGGCGGAGGTGACGCCCATGGACGGCGACCCCGAAATACCCCGCCGAGCCCCCGCCGAAAGCGCGCCCCTCACCTGGAAGGACCCCTCCTTCCGGCGTTCGTTCGCGCTGTTCCGGGCCTTCATGCGGGAGCAGGACGATCCCGTGGGCTGCTACTCGTTGCTGGCCCGTGACGCCGCCGACCAGGTCGAGGCGTACGGCGGCGTCGAGGGACGTACCGTCGTGGACGTCGGGGGCGGCGGCGGGTACTTCACCGCGGAGTTCCGGCGGCGCGGGGCACTGGCGTATCTCTTCGAGCCGGACGTACGGGAGCTGGGGGCGAAACCCGACGGCTCGGCGGTCGTCGCGGACGGGTATCTGCTGCCGCTCGCGGACGGGGTCGCCGACGTCACCTTCTCCTCCAACGTCCTCGAGCACGTGGCCGACCCGCAGACGTTCCTGAGCGAACTGGTGCGCGTCACCCGGCCCGACGGGCTGATCTACGTCTCGTTCACCAACTGGTTCTCCCCGTGGGGCGGTCACGAGTGGGCGCCCTGGCACTACCTCGGCGCGGAGCGGGCGCGGGCCCGCTACCACCGCCGTACCGGAAAGGCCGCCAAGCACACCCTCGGCGAGAACCTCTTCGCCGTGCACATCGGCCCCACCCTGCGGCAGGTGCGCGCCCGCGACGACGTCACGGTCGTCTCGGCGCGCTCCCGCTACTGGCCCCTCCTCGCCTCCGCCGTCACCAGGGCGCCGGGGCTGCGGGAGTTCGCCACCTGGAACCTCCTCCTCATCCTCCGGCGGTGTCCACCATGACGACCACGGTCCAGGCTCCTCCCCCGGCAGCCGTCCGCCCCGTCTCGACCACGTCAGGCCCCCCGCACGGGCCACGGTCCAGGCGCTGGCTGCTGGGGTTCTGGGCCGTGGTGTTCGTGCTGTTCCTTGCCGTGCACCCCGGACGCATGACGTTCGACACCAAGCTCGGCGTCGCGCTCGACCCCTGGCGGTTCCTGTCCGACCTGGGCCAGCTGTGGCACGACCGGGGCGGCTTCGGCGGCATCCAGGACCAGTACGTGGGTTACGTCTGGCCGATGCTGCCGTTCTACGGCCTGTGCAAGCTGATCCACCTCCCGGTGTGGCTGGCGGAACGGCTGTGGCTGTCGATCGTCGTGTCCGTCGCCTTCTGGGGCGCCCTGCGGCTGGCCGAACGGCTGCGGATCGGCAACGGTTCCTCCCGGCTGCTCGCCGGCGTCGCGTACGCGCTCTGGCCGCTCTTCACGATCGTCGTCGGCTCGACCTCCGCCGCCGCGCTCCCCGGCGCCTTCCTCCCCTGGGTCCTGCTCCCCCTCACCGACGAGCGCTACAGCGCCCGTGTCGCCGCCCTCCGCTCGGCACTCGTCGTCCCCTTCATGGGCGGGGTGAACGCCGCGGCGACGCTCGCCTCGCTGCTCCCCGTCGGGCTGTATCTGCTGTCCCGGCCACGTGGGCCCCGACAGCGCAGACTGATCACCTGGTGGGTACCGGGCGTGATCCTGGCGACGGCCTGGTGGGTGATCCCGCTGCTGATGCTCGGCGTCTACGGCGAGAACTTCCTCCCGTACGTGGAGACCTCGGCGACCACGACCGCCACCATGTCGGCCACGGAGTCCCTGCGCGGCGCGGGGAACTGGGTCGGGTACCTCCACTTCGGCGAGGCCTGGCTGCCGGCCGGCTGGACCGTCGCCGCCTCGGTGATCGTCATCGTCTGCTCGGCGCTCGCGGCGGGGCTGGGTCTCGCCGGGCTCGCCAGACGTGACATGCCCGAGCGCCGCTGGCTGGTCCTGACCGTGCTGTCGGTCGCGCTCCTCACCCTCGCGGGGTACGGCGGTGCGTTCGGCGCGCCCTTCCACGGCGTCGTCCAGGACTGGCTGAACGGCTGGCTGGTCCCCTTCCGCAACATCTACAAGTTCCAGACGGGCCTCGCCCTGGCGCTGGTGTTCGGCCTCGCGCATCTCGTCGGGGTCGCCGCCGAGCCACGCGGAGCCCGTCCCGTACGCGGCCGCCGCTACGCACCCCTCGTCGCGGCCGTGCTGATCCTGCCTGGCCTCGCCTGGCCGTACCTCAACGGGTCGATCCTCAACCCGGGTTCCTTCCAGCAGCTCCCCGCGTACTGGCGGACCACCGCCGACTGGCTGAAGAAGTACTCCCCCGACTCCCGTGCCCTCGTCGTCCCCGCCACCGCGCACGGCCTCTACACCTGGGGTTCCCCCATCGACGAGCCCCTCGACGTGCTCGCCGACTCCCGCTGGGCCGAGCGGGACTACGTGCCCTTCGGCACCCCCGGCAACCGGCGGGCCATGGACGCCGTCGAGCAGGCGCTGATGACCGGCAGTGACGTCCCCGGCCTCGGGGACTACCTGAGCCGCGCCGGGCTCTACTACGTCGTCGTCCGCAACGACCTCGACCCGGACCAGGTCGGATACGTCCCGACCCAGACCGTGAAGCGGACCCTGGAACAGTCGGGCTACGAGCGGGTCACCGGCTTCGGACCGGTCGTGACCGGCGGCCGGATCGCCCACCACGCCCCGCTCCAGGTCGAGGGCCTCTACCCGCGCGAGCGCGCCGTCGAGATCTACGAACCGGCGAGCAACGGCGCCCCGCGCCCCGGGCAGGCCGGACTGAGCGCCATCGCGGACACCGCCGTCGTCTCCGGCGGCCCCGAGGCGCTGCTGCCGCTGGCCGCCGACCCCTCGATGCGCGGCCGCCCCGCCGTCCTGACCGGCGACAACCATCCCGGCCTCGGCACCGCCGCGGTCCAGGTGGTCGGCGACGGGCTGCGGCGCGCCGACACCCGCTTCGGCCTGGTCAACTCCAACACCTCGTACACGTACACGCCCGACCAGCGCAACGACAGCGACAGCGCCCAGGACGCCGGCAAGAAGCCGCACCAGATCCTGCCGACCAAGGGCATCCAGCACCAGACGGTGGCCGAGCTGCGCGGCGCCCGCTCGGTGACCGCCTCCTCCACCGGCAACTGGCTGTTCCCTCTCCCCCAGTACGACCCCGTGAACGCCTTCGACGGCAACCCCGACACCGCCTGGGCGGAGGGCGCGTCCGGTTCCGCGAACGGGCAGTGGCTGCGGATCCGCTTCGAGGGGTCCCTTGACCTGCCGAAGTCCTTCAAGGTCACCCCGCTGCCGCAGGACGGCATGCGGTCCGCGGCGACCCGGGTCCGGGTGGAGACGGAGAAGGGCTCCGCCACCAGCTATCTCGAACCCAACGGCATGACCCAGTCCGTCAAGGCACCCGCCGGATCGACGAGTTGGATGAAGCTGACGATCGTCGGCTCCACCGCGCAGCGCACCGGCCTGACCGGCACGGGCTTCTCCGAGATCGCCCTCCCGGACGTCCAGGTCACCCGCCTGCTGAAGCTCCCGACCGACGCCGCCGGCTCGGACGCCGCCGCCGAGATCGTCTCCCTGCACCGCACCACCGACCCCACCGGCCTCGCCCCCACGGGCACCGAGGCGGGCCTGCACCGCACGTTCTCCACCTCGACGGCGGGATCGTACGAGGTGCGGGCGAGCGCCGTCGCGATCACCGGCGACGCACTCGACGAACTGCTGTACGACGTCTCACCCACGCAGCAGAACCGCATCGTCGCGACGGCCGACTCCACGACGGACCTAGGCCCCGGCCTCGACGCGCGCAATCTCACGGACGGCAACCTGACCACGGCCTGGATCGCCGGGGACAGGCCGACGATCCATCTGAGCTGGCCCGACAAGAAGCCCGTCTCGTCCATGGTCCTGGCCGCGGCCGGAGGCCTCTCCACCCGCCCGACGAAGATCGAGATCCGCTCCCCGGACGGGGACACTGTGGCCGGCGTCGACGAGAACGGCTGGGCCCGCTTCGACCCGATCACCACGAACCACCTCGACATCACCGTCACCGAGACCGCGCCCCTGACGCTCCACAACCCGGTCGCGGGCGCCGACCTGCAACTGCCGGTCGGGCTGACGGAGGTGTACCTCCCGGACCTCGCCGAGTACCGCACCACACAGGCCCTGGAGACGCGGGAGTTCTCGCTGCCCTGCGGCAAGGGTCCGACGCTCGCGGTCGACGGAAAGCTGTACGCGACGAGCGCGAAGGGGACGGTGGGAGATCTCACCGAACGGCGGCCGGTCCCACTGACACTCTGTCAAGAGGGGTCCTCGAACACCGCGTTGGACCTCGGATCCGGCGCGCACCGGGTCGAGGCGGGCGACGCCGGGCCCCTCGCGGTCACGGACGTCACCCTCACCCGTGGGACCGTCGAGGCCGTCGCCGGTGCCGGACGCTCCCTGCGGATCGTGGACTGGCTGGGCGACCGCCGCGAGGTGAAGGTCGGCTCCGGCGCCGCCTCGTACCTCACGACGTACGAGAACTACAACGACGGCTGGCAGGCCACGCTGGGCGGCAGGAAACTGACGCCCGTACGGCTCGACGGCTGGCAGCAGGGCTGGCGGATCCCGGCCGGCGCGGGCGGCACGGTCAAGTTGTCGTACGAGCCCTCGACGACGTACGAGGCCGGGCTGATCGGCGGCGGGGTCGGCGTGGCGGCTCTCGCGGGCCTCGTGCTGTGGCGCCGCCGCGAGGACAACCCCGACGAGCCGCAGCCGGCGGCGCCGGACGCCGGGTTCTGGCTCGGCACGGTGGCGCTCACCCTGGTGGGCGTGGTCATCGCGGGACCCTTCGCGCTGCTGGTCCCCGCGCTGGCGCTGCTCGCCCGGAAACGGCACGCGCTTCTCGTACCGATCGCGTTCCTCGCGCTCACCGGGGCTGGGATCGCGGCCGCCACGGGCGCCGGGTCGCCACCGGGCGCGAGCGAGGGCGCGTTCGGGCCCGCGGCGCAGTTGCTGGCGTTGATCGGGTTGTTCGCCGGGCTGGTGAGCGTCCAGGAGCCGCCCGGCACGGCCCCCCGGGGCTCCCGCCCGGTCCCCCCGCCCCCGGGCTCCCAGGCCCCGACGGCACCACTCCCCCGACGCCGCCGCGGCGAGAACGGCGGCCCCGGGGCGGTGGCGGAGAAGCCCGACCCGGAAACCACGTCCTCCGGGGAGATACCCGGCACGCAGGCCAAGTCGCTCGGAGAGGCGCCGCCTCGCGGAACCGGGCGGGGCGAGGTGGACCCTCCTACCGGGCGGGTCGGATCCGAGCGTCACGCCGATCCCGGCCACGCCACACCCGCCGTGGCCAAGCCGGAGCCCGCACCCGCCGTGGCCGAACCCGGCGGAACCGGACCACGGGACACACCACCGGCCCCCGGGCCCGACCGTGCCTCCGGCCCGACCATCTCCGCGCGCGGCCCGGGTTCCGCCCCGCGCGAGGCGGACGCGGGTGGCACGAGTGCGGGTGAGGCGGGTGCGGGTGAGGCCGATCCGCCCACCGCGCGGATCGCCTTCCGCAAGGCGGGGAACCCGGCGGACGGCGACACGGGAAGGGGCGAACCCCGATGACCGCGCTGGAGCACCCGGCACGGGACGGTACCGACGGACCATCCCGGCCCCCCGCCCGCGTGCCGTTCCCCGTCGTCGACGAGGTCTCCCGGCACTGTCTCCAGGAGGAGGAACCCGAGACCGTCCACATCGAGGTCCACCTCCCCGGCCATCTGGACCCCGCCCGCCTCACCACCGCGTTCACCGAGGCCCTGCACCGTCACCCCCGCATCCTGATGCGCGAGGCCGCGGGCCCCTGGTACCGCCGCCGCTACGAGTGGGAACTCACCCCCGATCCGGACGTGGAGGTCGTCTCCTTCCCGCCCCCGGGCCCAGGCTCCCTCCAGCACGCACGGACCCGCGCCCTGCTGACCGCCCCGCCGCTGACCGCCTCACCGCCCATCCGCCTGGAGGTGGTCGACGGCGCGGGCCCGCCCGTCGGCAGTGAGGCGACGGACGCGGTGGGCACGGCGCCGCGTCGAAGCGCCGCGCCACGTGCCCACACCGGCCCCCGCCCCAAGGGCACCGTCCTCTTCCTCACCGTCAACCACACCGCCCTCGACGGCCCCGCCTGCCTCCGCGTCCTCGCCACCGCCGCGGAGCTGTACGGCGGCAAGGACAACTCCCCGACCGCGCCACCCGTACGACCGCCCGAGGCGGCGGCGAAGACCGTCCAGGTCGACACCCCGTCCACCTGGACCCCGCCCGCCCGCGTGGCCCACGGCACCCCGGAGCCCTCGCCCGGAAACGGCCTCCTCGTCACCGAACTCGGCGTCCCGCACCGCCCCAAGGGCTCCCCCTACACCGTGAACGACCAGCTCATGGCGGCCACCGCCCTGATGATCACGCACTGGAACAGGGAACACGGCGCCCGCCCGCGCCCCCTGCGCATCACGATGCCGGTCGACGACCGCCCCCGCGGCACCGACATGCCCATCGGCAACGGGACACGACTCGTCGAAGTCCCCTTCACCGTCGAGGAGTTGGACGCCGGGCGGATGGGCGAGCTGCTGCGCCGCACGGCGGAACGCACCCGCGCGCTCAAGTCGCTGCCCCGGCCCCAACTCGGCCACGGCGCGGCCCTCCTGACCGCCCCCGTGGTCCCGGTCGCCTGGCGTGCCGCCCTCACCCGCGGCCTGCGCCGCGCGGCCGGCCCCTGGACGTCGACCACGCTGCTGAGCAACATCGGCCGCATCCCGTACGCGCTGGACTTCGGCGCGGAGGCGGGCCGCGCGCACGCGGTGTGGTTCTCGGCGCCCGCCCGGACGCCCCGCGGCCTGACCGTCACCACGGCGTCCACCGCGGGCCGTCTGCACGTCGCCCTGCGCTGGTCGCGCACCCTGCTCAGCCACGGCGACGGCGCCCACCTCCGCGACCTCTTCGAGCACTATCTGCACGCGACGGAGGAGGACGGCCCCCGATGACGCCCACGACCTCGACCCCGGCCACTGGCCCGGTAACGCCAACAGGCCCCGCACGTCAGGGACTTCGCGACTTCTACGAGGATCCGGGCGTCCCCGTCGCCTCCGGCACCCCCCGCAGCCTCCGCCAGGCCCGGATACTGGCCGCCGCCCTGGGCCCCGCCACGGCCGGCGCGCGGACCGTGCTGGACATCGGCTGCGGCGACGGCACCGCCGCCGCGACCGCCGCACCCCTGCTCACCGGACACCGTCTCGTCGGCGTCGACTGGTCGCAGGACGCCCTCAGACGCGCCCACGCCCGGCTGCCGTACGCGATCCGCGGCGAACTCACCGACGGCGGGCTGCCGTTCGCCGACGCCTCGGCCGACGCCGTCCTGTTCAGCGAGGTGATCGAGCACCTCGTGGACCCGGACAGCGCCCTGGACGAGATCCACAGGGTCCTGCGCCCCGGCGGCCACCTGATGCTCTCCACCCCGAACCTCGCCGCCTGGTACAACCGCGCCCTGCTGCTCGCCGGTGTCCAGCCCGTCTTCTCGGAGGTGAGCCTGCGCGCGATCCACGGCCGCCCGGGGCGGGAGGTCGTGGGCCATCTGCGGCTCTACACGGCCCGCGCGCTGCGGGAGTTCGTGACCGCGGCGGGCTTCGAGGTCGTACGGCTGAGCGGGGCGCCCTTCCACGGCGTACCGCGTCCGCTGCGCTCCCTGGACCGACTGGCCTGCGCGGCGCCGGCCCTCGCCTCCATCCTGCTCCTGCACGCCCGAAGGACGTAGCCCATGTGGTGGGGAGTGGCCGCGGCCCTGCTGGCGAACGTCCTGTACAGCACCGGATTCGTCCTGGAGAAGCGCGCGCTCGCCGCACTGCCCGAGGTCGACATCCGCCGCCCCGCCCGGCTGCTGCGGCTGGTGCTCGGCAGCCCGCTGTGGATCGGCGGCTCGCTGGCGCTGGCCTCCGGTTTCGGCGCCCAGCTCGCCGTCTACCGCACGCTGCCGATCGCCGCCGCCCAGGGCATCTTCGTCTCCGGGCTCGTGCTGCTGGTGCTGCTCTCCGCCCGGCTGCTCGGCGAGGAGACGTCGGGCCGCGAGCGGTACGCGCTCGGTGCGATCCTGCTGGCCCTGCTGATGGTGGTCCTCTCCCTGCGCGAGGGCTCGGACCGGGTCAGCCGCAGTGCCCCCGCGCCGCTGATCCTGACCGTCTGTCTGCCCTCGCTGGCGGCGGGCCTGTGGCTGTACGGGGCCGCCGAGCGCCGCGCGCGGCACCGGCACCGGATGCCGACGACGGGTGTCGAGTACGGCGTGGCGGTGGGCCTGCTGTACGGGGTGAGCTCGCTGGCCATCAAGGGCGTGTCGAGCTATCTGACGACCAGTGACCTCGCGGGGGCGGTGATCGACGTGCTCCGCTCCCCGTACCCCTATCTCCTGCTCTTCACCGGCGCGTTCGGCCTGGTCATGTCCCAGGCGGCGTTGCAGCGCTGCCGGGCCTCGCTGATCGTGCCGGTCTGTACGACGGTGACCAGCCTGTTCACGGCGGTGCTCGGCACGCTCGCGTTCGGCGAGGCGCTGCCGCACGACCCGGTGCGGCTGACACTGCGCCTGGCGGGCACCGCCCTCGCGGTGTCCGTGCTGCTGGTCATGCCCAAGCACGACGCGGCACCCCAACCCCCCATCGTGGCCAAGGAGCTGACGCCACCATGAACCCCGACGACCCGCTGTTGAAGATCCTGGCCTGCCCACTGGACAAAGGCCCACTGCACCTGCTGCCCCTGGGTGACGGCGAGGCGCCGGACTCCGGAGCGGAGCCGAGCGCCGCGGAGGCGCTGTACAACCCGCGCCTGCACCGCCGCTACCCGATCGTCGACGGCATCCCGCAGCTGCTGCCGTCCTCCGGGGAGCAGGTCACGGAGGACGAGCACGAGGAACTCCTCAAGCGGATGGTCCCGTGACGAGGCCGACGAAGTCGACGGGGACGACGAGGCCGACGAGGACCTTGGCCGCCCGGCTCGCCCGCCACCTCCCCACCCGCCTCGTCGCGGCGACCGCCCGGCTGGTCTACCCGCGCTTCGAACCCGAACTGGGCCGCCTCGGGGACCTCTGCCCGCCCGGCTGCGGCACGGCGGTGGACGTGGGCGGCTGGTACGGCCCCTGGACCCACCGCCTTTCGGGCCTGGCCCACCGTGTGGTGACCGTCGAACCGGTCCCCCACCTGGCCGGACTCCTCTGCGCCACCGCCCCCTCCAACGTCCGCGTGATCCGCGCCGCCGCCTCCGACCGTCCGGGCACGGCGCGGCTCTGGTTCCCACCGGACGACGCGGGCGACCGGGGCGTGTCGTCGTTGATACGCCGGGACATCCACGCCCGCGCGGTCGAGGTCCCGTGCGTGACCCTCGACAGCCTGGGCCTCCACGACGTCGACTTCGTCAAGATCGACGTGGACGGCAACGAACTCGCGGTCCTGCGCGGTGCGCAGGCCCTCCTGAGCCGTGACCGCCCGGCCCTCTTCATCGAACTGGAGTCCCGAATCCAGCCCATCGCGCCGGTGGTCGGCCATCTCACCGAGCGCGGCTACACGGGCTGGGTCCTGCCCGCGACCACCTGGCTGCCCCTGGCGTCCTTCCCTCTGGAGGCCCACCAGGCACGCACCTCCCACGTGGCCGCCCAGGGCCTGCTGCGCCGCGTCCTGCCCCCGCGAGGCCCCCGTTACGTCAACTCGGTCCTGTTCCTCCCGGACGGGCGCCGGCCGGGCTCCCTCCCGATGCGCGACCATGGACCCCATGCCCGTCAAGCGACCCGCTAGCCCCTTCACCCCGCTCGACTTCCAACTGGTCCTGCTGCGCCGCATGGCCGACCACAACCCCGACCTCGTCGAGGACGCCCGCCACGAGCTGGGCGTCTCCATCGCCGACATGCGCGAGGCGAACCGCCGCTGGCAGGCGATGCTGCACGCCCCCCGCTCGCGCTCGGCGGTCTCCCGATACCGCTCGATCCTCGGCGCCACGGAGTCGGTCACTCCGCGGCAGATCGGCGACCTGGCCTGCGAGGCCCTGCTCTGGCCCGTCCCCCTCTGGCCCGACCTGCGCTTCGAGGTCCTCGTCGCCCCGAACGGCGTCGCCTGGAACGAGTGGCTGGTCCGCGCCCCGGGTGCCGCAGGTCCCGCACCCCGCACCCTGGACGACCTGCGCCCCTGGTCCTGCACGGTCGACGAGGTCGCCCGCGCCTTCGCCCCCGCCCGCCCCCTGGAGGGCACGGCCCCGACCCGCTGGGGGCTGGCGTTCACGGCCCCGGACGCGTCCGGAGTGCCGCGGGAGTGCGCGGCGGAGTTCACGTGGGGGTTGCTGCAGCGCGTGGCCGTCAGCGCAGAGCGGCCTTGACGACGGCCTCCGCGACCACGGGCACCGACTCCGGGTGCAGCCACAGGAACAGGTTCGGCTCGACGAGCTCCAGCTCCATGACGCACGGGTTCCCGTCGTCGCCGTCGACGAGGTCGACACGGGCGTAGAGCAGCTCCGAACCGTCCGTCCTGCCCGGCACGGCCGCCAACGCGCGCTCCGCGACGGCGAGTTCGGCCGGGGTCGGCTGCCAGGGCTCCAGGCGGGGGTGCGCGACCTTGTCCGCGTCGTAGGCCGTGCCGGGTCGAAGGACGGCGCCCTTGCGGCTGGCGTGCAGCAAGCGGCCGCCGTAGAACTGGAGCGCGCGTTCACCGGCGGTGTCGATGCTGGTCAGATACGGCTGGACCATGGCGGTCAGCCCCCGGCCGTGCATCCGCTCCAGCTGTCGCAGGGCCGTCTCCCGCTCCTCGGGCCGGTACCGGGCGGCGAGCCGCGCACCCGCGCCGGAGGTGGGCTTCACGACGAACTCGCGGTCGTCGGGGAACTCCGCGGGCGCGCCCGGCGCGAGGTACCGGGTCGGCACGGTGGGCACCCCGGCCTCCGCGAGATCGCCGATGTACCGCTTGTCGGTGTTCCACCGCACCACCGCCGGCGGGTTCGCGAGCCGCGTCAGCTTCCCGCACCGCTCGGCCCACGCCACGAACTCCGCCGCCCGCCAGCTGTAGTCCCAGGTGGACCGGATCACCACGAGGTCGAAGGCGGCCCAGTCGATGTCCGGATCGTCCCAGTACCCGATGACGGCCTGCGCCCCGGCGTCCTCCAGAGCCGCCCTCAGCACGGGCAGATCCCGGTCCAGGCTCTCTGTGCCCTCCTCGGGCCGGTAGGTGGCGAGCGCGATACGTGCGCGGGCGGCGGCGGTACGGGCCACGGCGGACTCCATCCTCATCACGGCTGATCCCCGGCGAGGCTAACAACCGCCGAGGGAACTCCGGCAACCCGTTTGACCTTCACCTTCGGTGAAGCCGCAGCATCGGTGGCGGAACGAGGAACGCATGACGGGCACGACACGACCACGGGGTGGGCGCATGGACATGCTGACGATCGGGGCGTTCGCGAAAACGTGCCGGCTGTCGCCGAAGGCGCTGCGGCTCTACGACGAGCTGGGGCTGCTGCGACCCGCCCGGGTCGACCCGGAGACCGGGTACCGGTATTACGCCGTCGCGCAACTGGAGCGGGCACGGCTGGTGGCGTGGCTGCGCCGGATCGGGATGCCGCTCGCCCGGATCCGGCAGGTGTGTGCTCTGGACGACGCGTCCGCCGCCCGGGAGATCCGTGCCTACTGGGCACGGGTCGAGGCCGAGACCGCCGGTCGGCGGGAGCTCGTGACGTTTCTCGTGGATCACCTCTCGTACGCGTCGAGGAAGGACATCACCATGCTCGAACTCCGCTACTCCGCGCTCTCCGACACCGGTCTGGTCCGCCCCGCCAACCAGGACACGGCCCACGCGGGCGCCCGCGTCCTCGCTGTGGCCGACGGCTTCGGCACGGGCGGCGCGCCCGCCAGTACCGCGGCCGTGCGGGCCCTGAAGTCCCTGGACGGCGAACCCCTTCCGGGCGGGAGCGTCCTCGATCTTCTGGAGGACGCGGTGCAGGGTGCCGCGCGGGCCGTCCGGGATGCCGCCCCGGGCAAGGACGACGGCACCACCCTCACCGCCATGGTGTGGACCGGATCCCAGCTCGGGCTGGTCCACATCGGCGACTCACGTGCCTATCTGCTGCGCGACGGCGAGCTGTTCCGGATCACGCACGACCACACCATGGTCCAGTCGATGATCGACGAGGGCCGGCTCACGCCGGAGGAGGCCGTCGTCCATCCCCAACGTGCCCTGCTCCTGAAGGCACTCACCGGCGGCGCCGACTCCGTCGTACCCGATCTGCGGTTGTGCGACGCCCTGCCCGGGGATCGCTACCTGCTCTGCTCGGACGGGCTTTCCACCGTGGTGGCCGACGAGGAGCTCCGGCGGCTGCTGAGCTCGGCCCCGGCTCCCGACGCGGCGGTACGGTCCCTCGTCGCAGCCGCGATCGACGGCGGCGGGCCCGACAACGTGAGCTGTGTGGTGGCGGACGTGGTGGAAATCGACGGGGATCAACGGCTGGGCTGACTCAGGGTGGGGCCGGGCGCGCTGTCCGCCGCGCCGGCCGCGGCCTCGCGTACCGCCCTGATGTCGGCGGGGTGGCGCAGGGCCCGGGACACGGCGTCGATCTCCGCCAGCAGGTTCTCCGTGTCCGGGGTGTTGAGGGATGCGGTGGCGTCGTCCTGGCGGGTGCGCCTCCTGGTCTCGATGGCCTCCTGGACGGTGACGGCGTGGGCGAGGGCCCCCGCCCGGCCGGCCTCGAAGCCGAGGCCGAGGGCGGCGTCGTACGCCTTCCGCCGGAGGTCCTCGTCGATGAACCTGGCCAGGTTCAGCAGCGCGTCCCGGATGAACGTCTCACGGCGCGTCAGGCGCAGTTCGGGGGTGGCACGGAGTCTGAAGGGGACGCGTCCGCCGCCCGTGACGGTCCCCATCAGGCGGTACAGGGGGCGCAGGTGCCAGTGGCCGAGCCGGGTGCGAACACGGCGGTGCAGATACTGGCCGGTGTGCGGAAGGATGAAGCCGACCGCGATCAGGATGGCGGAGAGGCAGGCGACCGGCGGGGCGAGCCCGGTGCTCAGCCAGTCGAGGTCGTGGCCTGTCCAGCGGGCGACGACTGCGCAAAACTTGGAACTGTCGTAGAGCAGGTTCATCACGTAGCCGACGCCGAGGAACTTCAGACCGCCGCGCAGCCATACGTCGAGTCCGCCGGCGCGGATCCAGTTCCAGATCAGCTTGGACGTGATCAGGGCGGCCACGGTGTGCGCGAGCAGGTAGAGCACGATCTCTTCGCGCATGAAGGGGGTGCTGGCGTAGTACGTGTCGAGGTCCCGTAGCCGCTCGACGGGGACGTCGGCGAGCGCGAACAGCACCCACAGCGCGACGATCACGCTCGCGTAGACGGTGACCACCCAGCGGGTGGCGCGGCGGGTGACGCCGGAGCGGTCGGAGATGCCGTTGCGCCATGTGGTGATCAGGAGCAGGCAGGCGCCGCCGAACGCGGTGATGAGGCTGTAGACCAGGGGGGCCGCGATGTTCGGTACGCCGGTGACGCGGTTGGTCCAGGCGATGGTCGACGGTGCCGCGAAGACGAAGACGCCGCAGGCGAGCACGAGCAGGCCGCCGACGGCACGCAGCAGCGGGTCCTTCCACAGCTTGACGATGCTGGGCAGTTTGATCGCCAGCGCGGCGGTGAGGACCGCCGTCGGGATCCAGAAGGAGATGTAGAACCCGGCGAAGAAGCGGGAAGGATTCATCGCCGGTCAGTCCTGGGGGCCGCGGTAGCCGAGGGAGGCCTGGATGGCCTGTCCGACCGGGTCGACGGGGCCCTTCGTACGCGGGCCGGTCACCCAGGGGCGGAAGACGCTGGCGAGGTGCAGGCCGAAGTCCTCCGCCTCGGCCTCGTCGGCCTCGTGCGAGCCGTTGCGGGCGGCGACGGTGAGCGCGATCTCCTGCCAGCCGGGGTCGTCCGACAGCGCGCTGGCGGCGGCCGCACCCGCGTAGTGGTGGGGGGAGTGGGAGTGCCCCGCCATCATGTGCCACAACTCATGGCCGAGTATGACGAGTTGTTGCACGGTCTCGGCGCGTTCCTCGACGATGACGAGGTCGAAGTCGTGGAACTCCATCCACAGCCCGGTGACTTCGATCTCGTCCGGGAACCGCTCGAAGCGGAGCTGGATGGGGCGGTCGTCGCGGCGCCTGCTCATCTCCTGGCAGAGGGCCTCGGCCAACTCCCGTACGTCCACGGGCGCGTCGAGTCGTTTCTTCAGCGCGCGGGTGAGCTCGACGGCGAGGCCGCGCATCTCGGAGTCGGCCCGGCGGGAGAGGAGAACGGCGGCGCGCTTCCACGCGCGACGGAGCGGCCGCATCTTGGGGAAGGGCTTCACCGTTCCGCCTCCTCGCTCTCGCTGCTCAGCAGACCCTCGAGCATGAGCGTGAGCGCTTCCTGCTTGCGGGGGGTCAGCCGTCGGCCCCGCAGGGCGAGCGTGACGACTCCGTGCTTGAGCGTGAACCTGAGCAGCGGTCCGTCCCCGGCTCCGCCGTCCAGCTCGCCGACGACGCGCTGAAGTGCGCCGTTCAGGACGACGGGGGCCGGATCGGTGAAGAATTTCGTGCCCTCCTCGATGCGGAAGAACTCCGCGAGCCGGGTGAGGTCGGGCACGTTCGGCATCTTGTCGCCGTTGAGCAGACTGCGGGCCCACTTGTCACTGATCCCGAGCCGCCCGGCGACGTCCCGGCACACATCGGCGGGCCGCTTCCCGCTCTCGTCGAGATACGCCTCGTACAGCGCGCGGACGCGTCCACGGATGCGGTCGTCGACCTTGTCGTCGAGGGCCCCCGACCCGTCGAGGAGCGCCCGGACCTCTCCCTCGGCCAGAGCCGTTCTTCTCGACAACTCCCCCACGTCGAGGACCTCCCCGCGATCGAGGCCCTTGTCGGCGAGGTGCGCGTCGAGACGCGCGAGTGTCTCGCGAAGAGGAGTCAGCGACGCACTCACCCATGCACTCCCGGCAGTTGACCCGTCAAGTTCTCACGCTGTGGGCCGAGACTACGGGCCCCGACGGGGCCCGCGCCATGCTTTCCGAACGATCGTTCCGAGTTCAAGAACGATCGCTCCCGCGGAGCGGGACAGCCGGAATCGCCCCGGCTAACGGGGCATGAAGCGGCCCGGTTCCCGCGATCTCTCCCGCAGCCGTGACTCCCAGGTGCCGCCTTCCGGCGGGGCGGACATCCCGGTGCGAGCCGAGATCTGCACATTCTCCGACGGGCCGTCCGCAGCGGCACCGAGCCGCGCCCGGTCCACGCCATCGCGGCGGGAAAGCGTAACCAGCCCCGGCCGACCCCGTCGCGGCGATAATGATCTCTTCCATGTCTCTCTCAGGAACGGACGCCCACGCCGCCGCGGACCCCGCCGCCCTTCCCCCGCTCGTCCGACGGGCCCTCGCCGCCGCGCGTCGTCACGGCTTCGCGTACGCGTGCCGTCCGGAGCAGGGTCGTCTGCTGCACGCGTTGGCGGGCGGCGCCCGGGAGCGGATCGGTGAGACGGGTACGGGGTGCGGGGTGGGGCTCGCGTGGCTGGCGTCCGGGGCGCGGGAGGGCGTACGGCTGTTCAGCGTGGAGCGCGACACCGAGCGGGCCCGGGTCGCGGCCGAGGTCTTCGCCGACCGGCCCGAGGTCGAGGTGATCCACGGCGACTGGCGGCGGATCGAGGACCACGGCCCGTACGACCTGCTGGTCCTGGACGGCGGCGGCACCGGCAAGACGCCGGGCGACGACCCGGCCGACCCCGCCCGGCTGCTGACTCCGGGCGGCACGGTGGTGGTCGACGACTTCACCCCGGCCACCGGATGGCCGCCGCTGCACGAAGGCGCCCCCGACCGGGCCCGGCTGCACTGGCTGCGGCATGTCGCCCTGCACACGGTCGAACTCCGCCTCGCCGAGGACCTCGCCACGCTGGTGGGCACGCGGCGACGGCTCGCCCCGGCGGGGTCGAGCCTGTCATCGGAGTGAGCGTGGCGGCGGGTTTCCCTCGTGCTGGTGTAGGAACGGTGGTGACCGTCATCGGCAGCACGTCCTCCAGCAGGTCCCTACGGCAAGGAGTACCCCGCGTGTCCTCCCTCTTTCCCGCCCTGGTCAGCGGTTCGACCGCACGGCGGCCCGCCCTGCGTTTCGGCGACCGGTCACTGACGTACGCGGAGCTCGCCGCCTCGGCGGGTGAGCTGGCCGCGCGGCTCGACGGCCGGGAGAGGGTCGCCGTGTGGGCGACGCCGTCCCTGGAGACCGCCGTCGGGGTCGTCGCCGCGCTGCTCGCCGGGGTGCCCGCCGTGCCGCTCAACCCCAAGTCGGGGGAGGGCGAACTGGGGCACATTCTGGGCGACAGCGCGCCGTCGCTGGTACTGGTCGAGCCGGGCGTCGAACTCCCCTCGCCTGTGAGCGACTTGGAGCGCGTCGACGTCCAGGTGGCAGTCGCCGGTCAGGACACCCGCCCGAGCCCCGGCACCCCCGCACGCCCCGGCACCGAACCGGACGACCCCGCCGCCCCCGCCCTCATCGTCTACACCTCCGGCACCACCGGTCCGCCCAAGGGTGCCGTCATCCCGCGGCGCGCCATCGCCTCGACCCTGGACGCGCTGGCCGACGCCTGGCAGTGGACCGGCGACGACGTGCTCGTGCACGGGCTGCCGCTCTTCCATGTGCACGGGCTGATCCTGGGCGTCCTCGGCCCGCTGCGGCGCGGCGCGGCGGTGCGGCATCTGGGCAGGTTCAGCGCACAGGGCGTGGCGCGCGAGCTGGGCGCGGGCGCGACGATGCTGTTCGGGGTGCCGACGATGTACCACCGGCTCGCCGAGGCGCTGGCCGAGGACACCGAACTGGCCAAGGCGCTCGGCGGGGCGCGGCTGCTCGTGTCCGGCTCCGCCGCGCTGCCGGTGCACGACCACGAGCGGATCACGGCCGCGACCGGACGCCGGGTCGTCGAGCGGTACGGCATGACCGAGACCCTCATGAACACCAGCGTGCGGGTGGACGGGGAATCCCGGCCCGGCACCGTCGGAGTGCCGCTGCCCGGCGTCGGCGTACGGCTCGTCGAGGAGGACGGGACGACGATCGCCTCGTACGACGCCGACGGCACTCCCACCGGTACGCCCGACGGCGAGACCGTCGGGGAGATCCAGGTCCGGGGGCCGAACCTCTTCACCGAGTACCTGAACCGGCCCGACGCGACCGCCGCCGCGTTCACCGAGGACGGCTGGTTCCGCACCGGCGACATGGCGGTCGTGGACCCCGACGGCTCGGTACGCATCGTCGGCCGCAAGGCCACCGACCTGATCAAGAGCGGCGGCTTCAAGATCGGCGCCGGGGAGATCGAGAACGCGCTGCTCGAGCATCCGTCGGTGCGCGAGGCCGCCGTCACCGGTGAGCCCGACGCGGACCTGGGTGAGCGGATCGTGGCCTGGATCGTCCCCGCCGACCCCGGGGACCCGCCCGTCGCGGAGGAGTTGGCCGACCACGTGGCGCGCCGCCTCGCCCCGCACAAACGCCCGCGGACCGTGCGCTTCCTCACGTCGCTCCCGCGCAACGACATGGGCAAGATTCTCAAGCGAGCCCTCCCCGATGCCGTCGCAAAGGCCCCTGAGCATGACTGAGCGTTTCTCCGCCCGCGAGGCCATCGCCCTGACCGGCGACGAGTTCCGTGAACTACCGGTCCCCATGCGGGAGTTCAAGCCGGACGGTCCCTTGTCCTGGCAGGGGTACGACGACTCGCGCCGCCGCGCCCTCGCCCGTACCGGCGAGGACGAGTCCGTCGTCTGCGGCACTGCGGTCATCGGCTCGACCCGCGCCGTGCTGATCGCCTTCGAGTTCGGCTTCCTCGGCGGCTCGCTCGGCGAACGCACCGGCGACCGCGTCGAGGCGGCCTACGCCCACGCCCGTGCGCACCGCCTGCCCGTCGTCTCGCTCGTCGCGACGGGCGGCAGCCGGATGCAGGAGGGCATGCTCGCGCTCACCCAACTCCAGCGCGTAGCACGGCAGTCGGCGCTCGCCCGGGAGGCGGGGCTGCCGCAGATCGCCGTGCTGCGGGATCCGACGACGGGCGGCGGCTGGGCGACGCTGGGTGCGGGCGCCGACGTGACCCTGGCGTTGCCCGGCGCCCAGGTCGGCTTCGCCGGCTCCCGGGTCCGCCCGCCCGACGCCGACCCGGCGGCGTACACGGCCGAGGCCCAGGTGGCGGCAGGCGCGGTGGACGCCGTCGTACGGGGGGAGGAACTACGGGAGACGCTGTCCCTGTGGCTGACCCTGCTGACCGCTCCCGCGACCGGAGGCGAGGGCGAGGCCAAGCCCGAGGCCGGGAGCGAGGCTGAGGACGGGAGCAAGGCCGGGGCCGGGAGCGAGGCCGGGAGCGAGGCCCGAGGCGAGGCCGAGGCCGGGAGCGAGGCCGGGAGCGAGGCTCTGTCCGAGCCCGGAGGCGAGCCCGAGGCCGAGCCCGGAGGCGCGGCCGAGCCCGAGCCCGAGACCGAGGCCCGAGGCGAGGCCAAGTCCGAAACCGAGCCCCGAGGCGTGGCCGAGGCCGGAGGCGAGGGCGAGGCTGTTGCTCCCCCGGCCGCTCTCGGCGCACCCGGCCTCCCCGGCACCGGCTGGGACGCCGTCCGGCATGCCCGCTCCCCCGAACGCCCCCGGGCCGCCGCCTACCTGGACGCCTACTTCTCGCGCCGGGCCGCGATCAGCGGCGACCGCTGCGGCGGCAGCGACGACGGGATGCTGTGCGGGTTCGGTTCCGGACCCGCGGGGCGGACCGTGGCGTACGCCGCCCAGTGCGGGACCGCGACCCGCCCCGCCGGATACCGCACCGCCGCCCGGCTGATCCGGCTCGCCGGCCGGCTCGGCATCCCCGTACTGACGCTGGTGGACACCCCGGGCGCCGCCAACGACGCGGACGCCGAGCGGCAGGGCGCGGGCTCGGCGATCGCGGACCTGTTCGCCGCGGTGGCCACCGCCCGTACGCCCGTCACCACCCTGGTGATCGGAGAGGGCGGCTCGGGCGGCGCGCTCGCGCTGGCCGCGCCCGGCAACACCTGGGCCACGCCGGACAGTTACTTCTCCGTCATCGCGCCGGAGCTCGCGGCCGCGATCCTCAAGCGCCCGGCGAGCGAGGTGCGCGACACTGCGGACCAACTCCGTATCCGGCCGCAGGACTTGGTGGAGCTGGGTGTGATCCGGGGCATCGTGGAGCACGCGGGGCGCTGAGCGCGCCACCCGGGCGGTGACGCCGCGGCGGAGCCGGCTCCCCCCTCCCAAGGGGAGCCGGATCCGCCCGTTCAGCGGGGACCGCGGGCTATCGCACCCCCACGGCCCGGATGACCTCCTGGCTCACCGAGCCGCCCCGGTCGTCCCGTGCGGAGGCCCGCAGGGAGATGAACCGCGCGCCGCGCGGCACGCTCAACGTCCCCTTCCAGGACGCCGCGCCACCACCGCCCGACAGCGGGACCGCCTGCCACGACTTCCCGTCGTCGTAGGACACCTCCAGCTTCCCGCCCCCGATGGTCCCGGTGCCGGACGCGCCCTTCACGTACTCGGCGTGGATCCCCACCGGCACCCGGCCGCCGCCGCGCACCGCGCCCGCGAGGTCGGTGTCGATGTCGTAGCCGAGGTTGATGAGCGGAAGGAACGTCCAGCGGTCCGCGGGCGTGGCCGCCGAGCGGACGGTCCACTCGGAGTGCCCCTGGGTGGACAGCGTCCAGCGGTCGGGGTCGAGCGTGGTGTCCGTGACGACCTTGTAGGTGTGTTCATCGGCGGGCGCGTCCCACACATACGCGCCGGAGCTCTTGCGCCGGTCGACCAGGGTGCCGTCCTGGTACACGGACGTGAACTGGGTCATCCCGGTGTCATCGCTCCACACGTCGCCGAAGCCCGTGTGGTCGGGCCCGGAGTCGCCCCAGCCGGGCGTGTTGAACTGGATCTGGTTGCCCGCGCGCTGCTGTCCCCAGCCGAGCCCGGTGCCGAGCCACGCGTGCCAGACCGGCTTGAACCAGTTCAGCGTCGCGTGCGAGCCCCCGCGGTAGTGGACGAGCCCACTGCGCTCCTCCAGCGCGCCCGCCCCGAGGTTCACGGACTCCATCCATGTCTGTCCGGTGGCGGTGGAGACGTAGTCGGTCCGCCCGGCGGGGTAGTCGATCCGCTCCTGGAAGCCGATCCCGATGGGGAAGGCGTCGGTGACCGAGTAGCGGAACTCGCTGCCGGAGACGGGCTTGACCGCGTGGAACCTGGTGTCCAGCACGGCGAGGTCACGCGCACCCGGTTCGTACGTCAGGTCGCCGCGCGGAATGGCCCCCTCGTGCCCTTCCGAGAGGTCGTAGACGTACGGCGTGTTGCGCGTCCCGGTCATGTCGAGATGTCCGGCAGCCCTCAGCCGTGCCGCGTCCGCGGCGTTCACCGTGGCGATCTGCAGCGGCCGGTCCGCGCCGTCGTCCGTGCCGAACCAGGCGTTGAGCCGCCCGGCCGCGCCGTCGGTGACGAACAGCGCCTTGGCACCCGCGTCCTGGGCCGCCTGGGCGAGGGCGGCGGGCTCGACACCGTCGGCGAGTGTCGCGAGCACGGCCTTGCCGCTCACCCCGGTGAACGGTCCGGTCCCGACGTCCACCAGCGGCAGCTTGCTCCGGCCCTCGATCAGGGTCCCGCCCGGCTGGGCGACGGTCTCACCGACGCCCTTCACCTCCAGCAACGGCTTCCCCAGCCGCCACACGGTCCGGTACTCGAAGGTGCCCTGGGTGACCTTCGAGGTCGGCGCGGCGAAGATGCTGTCGTACTTCACGGGCACCTGGACGGCGCCGAACTGGTCGGAGCCGCCCGCGTTCCGGTCGTACTCCATGAGCAGCTGCCGGGTCTCGGTCCGCCGCTTCACCTCGGCCCGGATCTCCCGGAGCTGCCGTCCGTCGAGGGTGACCTCGCGGTCCCGGTCGAGGGTGATCTCGGGTGCGGCGAGGAAGCCGAGCCCGAGCGAGTCGGCGCCGTGACTGCCGTGCACGTCGAGGAAGGAGGTGAGGCTGTACGTCCCCGGCCTGAGCCGGAGTTTCAGGGTGCCGGAGTCGTCGACCGAGGCCGGGAACGGGTCCACGCCCGCCGCGAGTCGCTGCACCGCGAGGTAGGCGGCGGTCGGTTCGCCCGCGCGGTCCTTGACATGGACGGTGAGCGTGTACCGCTCCTCCTCCTTGACCAGCCCGAACACGGTGTGCGCGACGGGCGTGCCGCCGACGGAGGCGACGATCTGCCCGGAGGTGTCGCCCACGGGCGCCTTCGAGCCGTCGCCCGTCACGGTCGTCGACGCGCTGCCGTGCGCGGGCACGGTGAGCGTGGAGTCGGCGAGGGTGGCCACCCCGTCGGCGGCGCCCCGCACGGCGAGGCTCAACTCGGCTGGGGAGTCCGAGGAGTTGGTGTAGGTCACGGTCTTCGTGACGGGATGGTTCGCCTCGTACGGCCAGCTGTAGAAACCGAGATCGGCGCTGCCCGTGGCAGTGACCTTCGCGTCGATCGCGTCCGGCACACTCACCCGGCCCGAGCCCAGCACATAGGCGGACGCGTCGAGTTGCTTCGACGTCGACATCAGGGCGTCCTTGAGCTGGGCGCCGGTCCAGTCGGGGTGCTTCTCGGCGAGCAGGGCGGCCACACCGGCGACATGCGGCGTCGCCATCGACGTACCGCTCATGGAGGTGTAGTAACCACTGCCGGCGACGAGCTGGGAGCGGGCCGCCAGGATGTCGACGCCGGGTGCGGACAGGTCGGGCTTGAGGGCGTTGTCGCCGTAGCGCGGTCCTGCGCTGGTGAAGTAGGCGGCCTGGTCGGCGGAGTCCACCGCGCCGACGGTCAGCGCGGCGTCGGCGGCGCCGGGCGAACCGATGGAGGAGGGGGCGCCGGTGTTGCCCGCGGCGACGACGAAGAGGGCGCCGGTCTCCTTGGACAGCGTGTTCACCGCCTGCGCCATGGGATCCGTGCCGTCACTCGCCTCGGTCGAGCCGAGGCTCATGGAGATCACCTTGGCGTGCACGTCCCGCGCGGCCCACTCCATGCCCGCGATGATCTGCGAGTCGCTGCCCGAGCCCTGGTCGCTGAGTACCTTGCCGACGGCTAGCGTCGCGTCGGGCGCGACACCCCGCTCCTTGCCGTCGGAGGCGGCACCGCTGCCGCCGACCGTGGACGTCGTGTGTGTACCGTGCCCGTTGCGGTCGGCGACCTCCTGCCCGTCGATGAAGCTCTTGCTGAGGGCCACCCGCCCGGCCAGGTCGGGATGGTCGGCGTCCACCCCCGTGTCGAGCACGGCGACCGTGACGCCCTTCCCGGTGAGCCCTGCCTCCCAGGCCTGTGGCGTACCGATCTGGGCGTTGCTCTCGGCCAGGTCGGCGTGCACGCGCCCGTCGAGCCAGACCTTGTCGACCGTCCCGCCCTGCCGGGTGAGGGACTGCCAGAAGGCGCGCCCCTTGTCGGCGGCGACGGCGGCGCCCCGGATGCTGGGCAGCGCGCGCTTCTGCTCGGCCCCGCGCAAGGTGGCCGCGCGCCCCTTCCCGTACGTCACGATCAGCGGCAGCTCGGCCGTCTTCCCGTCGGTGAGCCCCTGACGTATCAGCTCGCTCACGTCGAACAGCCGCCGGTCGAGGGTGCCCGCCCGCAGATAGGGCAGCGCCTCGTCCGGCACGACGGTCACGGCGCCGTTCGTCACCTGGGTGCGGACGGCCCCCGTGGCCCCCCGTGGCCGCTCGACCGCGACCGTCTTCTTGCCGGCGCCGAGGTCGGTGACGGTCACCTTGTCGCCGGTGACGAGCGTGACGGTGTGGGTGACGGAGGCAGTGCGCGTCGGGGCCGGGGCGGCTGCCTCGGCCGCGCCCGCCCGCCCCAGGGGCAGTACGGCGAGCACGAGCCCGGCGGACAGCAGAGCCGCCCCCCGTCTGACTGGTCCTCTGGTCATGGATGACCTCTCCTCGTCGGCACGTGGTGGCTCCGGTGCTGCGAAGAGTTTCGGGGGGCCGGTGGTGCACGGGAGTTGACGGAACCTGGCGAGAAACTGCCCTGGCGGGTTTCCGCCAGTACACCGGGATCACTCATCCGGACAGGACCGCCCATCCCGCATCCGGACAAGTCCACCCATCCAGCGGCACCCC
Organism: Streptomyces sp. NPDC111507; assembly: GCF_055638955.1. Lineage (NCBI taxonomy): Bacteria > Bacillati > Actinomycetota > Actinomycetes > Kitasatosporales > Streptomycetaceae > Streptomyces > Streptomyces sp. NPDC111507. Next base: position 914,293 of record NZ_JBVKBU010000001.1, read on the forward strand.
GCCCGGCCCCCTACGAAAGGCGCCTGGTCCGGCGCCCGTCCACGATGCGAGGAAGGACCGCCACTCGGCGGAGCCCCCACGGCCTGCTCTCGGGAGGACCTGCCATGACCGCCAGTCTCGAGCGCTTGCGCCGCTGCCACTTCGCCGTCGACCTGGGCGCGGCCCGGACCCGGGTGTATGTGAAGGGCGCGGGGCTGGTCGTCGATCAGCCGAGTGTCGCCGCGATCAACACCAAGAACGGCGCCCTGATCGCGGTCGGCGAGTTCGCGGAGAAGATGACGGGCCGTACCCCCGACTACATCCGGGTCATGCGGCCGGTGTCCGGCGGCACGGTCGTCGACATCGAGATGGCCCAGCGCATGCTGCGCCAGTTGCTCGGCGACAAGGTCCGCCGCTCCCTGCGCCGCAAGCCCCGGCTGCGCGCCGCGGCCTGCACCCCGCACGACGCGGATCCGCTGGCGCAGCGCGCCGCGATCGAGACGCTGGTCGGGCTGGGGGCGCGGCGGGTCGAGCTGGTCGACACGCTGATCGCCGCCGCCGTCGGGTGCGGGCTGCCCGTCGAACAGCCGGAAGCCACCATGATCATGGTGTGCGGGGCGGCCGCCACCCAGGTCGCCGTGCTGTCCCTGGGGTCCATCGTGACCGCCGAGCGTATTCCGGTGGGCGGCGAGGCCGTCGACCGCGCGATCGTGCAGCACCTGCGCCACCAGCACGAGCTGATGCTTCCTTCGCAGTCGGTGCGGCCCCTGCAGCTCGCCCTCTCCGGCAATGGGCTCACCCCGCACGGCCCGGCGTCCACGGAGATCCACGGGCGGGACGTGGCGACCGGCCTCGCCCGGTCCGTACAGGTCGACACCGCCGCCGTACGCGATGCCATCCAGACCCCGCTGACCGCCGTACTGGACGGGATCGGGAAGGTGCTGCGGGCCTGCCCGCCCGACCTGGTGGCCGACCTCGCCGACCGCGGCATCATGATGGTCGGCGGCAGCGCGCTGCTGCCGGGCCTCGATCAGATGCTGCGGCAGGCGACGGGCATGCCGGTGCACATCGCCGAGCGTCCCGACGTGTGCGCGGTGCAGGGTCTTGGCTACATGCTGGAGGGCAAGATCGAGCCGCTGATGCTGGACCCGCTGGCGCTCTGACGGCCGGGCCCGGAACAAGTCCCCGGTATGCACGACCTGGTCCCCCGCCTGCCGTCGCTCCTGGAAGCCGTCCTCAGCGTCGGTACCGACCTCGAACTGCGGGCCACGCTCCAGCACATCGTGGACGCCGCCGCCGAGCTCACGGAGGCCCGGTACGCGGCGCTGGAGATGACCGATCCGGGACGGGACGGGCTCAGGGGGATCCGTACGGCGGACCGGCCCGAGCCGCCGGAGCCACCGGAATGGCCGGAGTCGCCGGAACTGGTCGTGCCGATCCACGTCGACGACGAGGTCTTCGGCGACCTGCGCCTCGCCGGGAAGCGCGACGGCCCGTTCACGGACGAGGACGAGCAACTCGTACGGGTCCTGGCGACCCAGGCCGGCATCGCGATCGGCAACGCCCGGCTGTACGAGACGGCACGGCAGCGTGAGCGCTGGATCGAGGGCGCGGCGGCCGTCACCACCGCGCTGCTCAGCGGCGAGAGCGCCGCCGACGCGCTGATGACGGTCGCCGAACGGGCCCGGCGCCTGGCCGAGGCCTCGGCCGGTGTCATCCTCGAGCCCACCGAGAGCGGCGGCATGGAGATCGTCACCGCCTCCACGCTCGACGACCCCGGTGACATCGTCGGCACCGTGATCGAGCCGGGCAGCCCCGTTCTCGAACAACTCCTCGGCGGTGAACCGGTGTTCATCGACGACACGGCGACCGACCCCCGGATGACCACGCACGTACGGCACCGGTTCGGGCCGAGCATGATGCTGCCGCTCCAGGCGGGCGGCCGTCTCCTCGGCACCCTCGCCCTCCCCCGCCGGCGCGGCGGCCGTCCCTACACCGCGGTGGAGCGCCTGCTCGCCACCCAGTTCGCCTCACAGGCCGCGCTGGCGCTGGTGCACGCCGAGGCCCGGCACAGCAGGGAGCGGCTCGCGGTCTACGAGGACCGCGACCGGATCGCCCGCGACCTGCACGACCTCGTCGTCCAGCGGCTGTTCGCGACCGGCATGATGCTGGAGTCCACACAGCGCAGGAGCGCCGGAACGAGCGATGCGGACAGGGCTGTGCACGCGATGCTCGGCCGTGCCGTCGACGAACTCCATTCCACCGTCCAGGAGGTCCGCACGGCGATCTTCGCGCTCCAGCAGCCGCCGGCCGACGCCCCCACCACCTTCCGCGGCAAGGTCCTGCGCGAGGCGGCGGGCGCGGGCGCGGTGCTGGGTTTCCGGCCGTCCACCCGGTTCACCGGCGCGGTGGACAACCTTCTCGCGGAGCCCGTCGCCGGCCGGCTGCTCACCGCACTGCGCCGCGCCCTGGCCGCCGCCTCCCGCCGCGCCGGTGTCTCCCGCGTCGAGATCACGGTCGACGTGACGGCGAACCTCCCCGACGGACGCCCCGGGGTCCGCCTGACGGTCTTCGACGACAGCGGCGCGGGTACGACGGTCACCTGGCAGTCGCCCCTGTGAGCCGCGTCCACCAGCCACTTGACGTCCCCTCAGGGCCTCCGTAGCGTCGCAGCCCGTACGCCCACATGACCAATATTCACATCCGAGGACGGGATGGCCATGACTCAGCGACGTGTGGTGGTGTCAGGCGGCGGTACCGGGATCGGCCTGGCGACGGCGGAGGCGTTCGCCGCGGACGGGGACCGGGTGGTGCTCCTCGGCCGCCGCGAGGACGTGTTGCGCAAGGCTGCCGACACCTTGAACGGTCAGTACGGCGAGTCGACGGCGAGCTGGTGCGCGGCGGACCTCGCCGACCCCGAACAGGTGGGCAGGGCAAGGGATTTCATCACGGCGGACGAGACCCCGGTGGACGTGCTGGTGGCCAACGCGGGCGGCAACGTGGCCCGTGAGCCCGACGGCACGCTCGCCTCCCTCGCGGACAGCTACCGCGACAACTTCGACGCCAATGTGCTGACCGCGGTGCTGCTCACCGAGGCCCTGCTCCCCCACATGCGTCGCCCCGGTGGCCGTATCGTGCAGCTCTCCTCCATCGCCTCGCTGCGCGGGCCCGGCTCGTACGGCGGCTCCAAGGCCTGGGTCAACACGTACACCTACGCCCTCGCGCAGCGCGTCGGCCCCGAGGGCATCACCGTGAACGCGGTCGCCCCTGGTTTCGTCGGCGACACGGAGTTCTTCGGCGCCCGCGCGACACCGGAGTTCATCGCCTCCCGGGTCGGCCAGACCCTGACCGGCAAGCCGGGTCACCCTTCCGAGATCGCCGCCGCCGTCCGGTACGTGGCGTCACCGGAGGCGGCGTACCTGACGGGGCAGTTGCTGCACATCAACGGGGGTGCGGCGCTGGGCCGTTAGAGCCTGTCTGCTGGATCAGGCCCCGGACGCCTGGACGGGCGGGCGCGGCGTCACGGTCACCTCCGGGATGGTGCCGCCGCAGCGCAGTACGACGTCGAGGACACGGAGGAACTCCGCCACGTCGAGCAGGGAACCCGTCAGATAGCCGCGCTGCCGCCAGACCGGGTAGACCTGGGCCGCGTACTCCCGGTCCCAGCCGTCGCTGAACCCGGTCCTGGAGTCCCCTTCCCCGCCCGCGCAGTCCCCGACCACGAACCGGGTGAAGCCCACGCTCGGGTGTTCGACGCGGAAGGCCTCGACGAGCTTCTCCAGGGCCGCCTTGCTCACGTGATAGGCCGCGAACCCCGGCCAGGACGGCGTGAGCGAGCCGCCGATGGAGGACAGGTAGGCGGCGACGCCGCCCGACTTCGTCAGATGCGGGAGCGCGGCGCTCGTGACCAGCGCCGCGCCGATCACATTGGTGTCCATGGCGTGGCGCCAGGCGTCGGCGTCGAGCTTCTCGACCGGGGCGAGGGGGCCGATGCCGGTGGCGTAGACGAGCGCGTCGATGCCGCCCATCCCGGCGGCAGCCTCCTCGACCGCCGCCCGGCAGGACGACTCGTCGGTCACGTCACAGGCGACGGCGAGCGCGTCCGGGCCCGCCTCCTTCGCCGCGTCGACCAGCCGGTCGCGCCGGCGTGCCAGCAGGGCGACCCGGTCGCCGCGGCGCCCGAGATCGACCCCGATGCAGCGACCCAGTCCACTCGACGCCCCGACCACGACAGCCTTCATGCCAGAACCCCATTCTCAGTATCCGACAATCCCCTTCCGCCGCTTCTATCACGAGTCGAGGCCGATGGGCAGACCCCCTGCAACGCCTCTGTGCATACTCACGCGCGCACGCCGACGCCCAACACGCACACGCCGACGCCTACACACTCATGGCTACGCCCACACGCTCATGGCTACGCGCTCGCGCGCAGATACCCCGAGTTCGCCACCTGCCCGAGGAACGTCAGCCGGGTGTCGGTGGCCATGTGCTTGTCGAAGGCCTCCTTGATGCCGGGCCACTTGGGGTGCCCGAAGTCGTCGAGTACGACGATCCCGCCGGGCGCGACGATCTGCTCGGCCCACTCCAGGTCCGCGGCGACACCCGAGGCGGAGTGGTCACCGTCGACGATGATCACCCCGTAGGAACGGTCGGAGACCAGGGCGCGCACCTCGGGGTCCTCGGAGAAGCCCTGCTGGACGCGGGCCGCGGCACCGGCCGCGCCGACCAGGGCCAGATTGGCGCGCACCGCGGCGCCGCGCACGGGAGTGCCCGTCGGGTCGGCCCCCTCGGTGGTGCCGGGCTGCAACTGGAGGCCCGCGAGCGGGTCCACGATCGTCAGACGCGGGTCGCGTCCCGCGCGCTCCATCATCCGGATCAGGGCCGCGCCGAACATCCCGTACAGGGTGCCGATCTCGAGGATCTCGTCGTTCGGCGGGTCGAGCAGCGGGACGGCGGAGAGCTTGCCGCAGATGTTCATGGTGCCGCCGGCGATTCGGCCGACCCCGAGCGCCTCCAGAGCGATGAGCAGCCGGAACGCCTGGGAGATGTTCCGCTCCGCCCCGCTCTTGTCTCCGCTCACCTGCGCCAACTCCTCGATGGCACGGTCGAGATGGATCTGGGCCGGCATGCGCGACACGCCGCGCCCCGTCCCGTCGATCAGCAGTTCGAGGGGACGCTGACGATTGCGCAGTGTCGCCAGCTCGCGCTGGAGCCCGCCTTCGGATCCGTCCCCGATGGAACGGCGGATCTGGCGTTCGATGCGCTGATCGATGAGGTCGGCGATCGGACGCAGGGCGCGCCTGGCGGCCTTGGTGGTGAGGAACGCTCGCATGGCTCTTTGACCCTCGCAGGTATAGGAGAAGTGCTGCGTACACGGGGGGACAGAAGGTGTGCACACCCTGATGACGACCGGGCTGCGCAGTGGGGACCCAACGCCCAAAGGACGGTAAAGCGTAAACGTCCCACAGATAAATCACAGCGAACACCGGCCTCCCAAAAGGGAACGTGTGAATGATGCTTGGACCACGGGAGGGTTACGTGCGCCGATATGTGACGCGCCGCCAGCTGAATGACGGGTCAGGAGGGAGCGGGGGTCACGGAGCGGGGTCGGGCCGCGACACCCCGCGCCCGGTGGATCTTCCTCGTACCGTGGAGCTCTCTCCCGTCGTCCACCGCCGTCTCATCCATCTCCCCCCGCCATTTGCCTCCCCCTCATCCATCTCCCCCGTCACCCGTCTCCCCCATCCGTCTCCCCCGGCACCTGCCTCTCCCCCATTCGTCTCCCCCGACTCCACGAGGACCGCTCATGACGACCGTGACACTCCTGCACCCCGGCGCCATGGGCGCGATGGTCGGCGCCCAGGCACACCGCGCCGGGACCCGGGTGCTCCACGTCCCCACCGGCCGTGGTTCCGCCAGCGTCGAACGGGCCGGGAAGGCCGGCCTGGAGGCGGCCGCATCACTCGGGTCCGCCCTGGCCGTCAGCGACCTGGTCCTGTCGATCTGCCCACCGCACGCGGCGGAGGACGTCGCACGCGAGGTCCTCGAATACGCCTTCACCGGTGTCTACGTGGAGGCGAACGCCATCAGCCCCGACCGGGCCCTCCGTATCGACGCAGCCTGCCGCGAACGCGGCGTCGTCATGGTCGACGGCTCGATCATCGGCGCTCCCCCCGGAGCGGACAGCACCCCGCGGCTCTACCTGAGCGGCGAACAGGAGGCCGTCGGCCGGGTGGCCGCGGTGTTCGCGGGCACCGCCGTGCTCGCCAGACCGCTCGACGCCGGGGTCGGCGCCGCGTCGGCGCTGAAGATGGCCTTCGCCTCCTTCCAGAAGTCCGCCCGCGCCCTGGCCGCCGTCTCGCACGCGCTCGCCACGCGTCACGGTGTGGATGCCGAACTGACCCTGGAGGCCGAGTCGATCACCTCCAGGATTCTCGCCGAAGTGGAGTACCTGCCCAGCGTCGCGGCCCGCGCCTGGCGTTGGGCCCCCGAGATGGAGGAGATCGCCGCCACCCTCCGCTCCACCGGCCTCCCGCCCGACCTGGCCGAGGCCAGCGCCACGGTTCTGCGTCACTGGACCGCCGACAAGGACCGCTTCGACCTCCCCCTGGAGAAGGTCCTCGCCCACCTCCACACACCGGATGACCAGGACTGACGTCCCGTTCCGTCACTTCACCGCCTCTCAGCCCTCTCTCACCCCGCTCGCCCCGGCGCCGGGAATCCACCACAGGAGCCCACCGACGTCACGTGCGGGAAACCTTGACGATCACTGTCCCGAGTGCCACGATTCCGGCGCCGCCATGTTTACGTAAACATCGCCACCGACCCAGCCCCGGCCATGAGTTCAGGCCTCGCCGCGCCGGCCGATGTTTACGTAAACATAGCGTTCCGGTCGGTGGATCAGGGAGGAGCGGACGGATGGGCTCAGCGCCGCGGGCGAGGGTGCACGGCGCCCGGTGGCCGTCGAAGCCGAGACGGCACGAGAACCGCGCCTCGCACCTGCCTTGAGTACACCGAGGCCCACCCGCGCGGGCGACAGGACAGCCCCGCACACCCTCCCCCACACCGGTGGAGCACCACCGGTGCAGAGCCACCGATGCAGCGCCACTGATGAAGCACCGCCGATACAGCACCGGTCGTCACCGGGCCCATGACGGCGAGCCGACGCACCCCGCGTCCCGTCCGGCCCGGCGAACCTTCCGACGGCCACCCAGCCCCGCGCAGGCTCCGCCGGGCGCTGAGCCGCAGTCACCTGAAAGGGCAAGTCGATGCGCACTACCCCCGCCAGAACCCGCCTCTCGCCCCGCCTGCGCGCCGCCTTCGTGGCGCTCCTGATCGCCGGCACCAGCGGCACCGCAGTCGCCGCGACCAGCGGCACGGCCGTCGCCGGCGGCCCCGCCCACGCCGCGCCGGGCAAGGACACGGCCCAGTTCAAGGGCGTGAACTGGGCCGACCCGCGTGACAACTTCGCCGACGACCCGGTCGTACTGTCCGGCCTGTCGACCTCCGACAGCTACGCCCGGACCTACGCCAAGGCCAGCCGGATCATCTCGGCGTTCCGCGCGAACCTCGGCGCCAACACCGTCCGGCTGCCCATCAACCCGTACACGGTCAACGGCTCGTACTGGAAATCCTACCGTGGGGTCATCGACGCCGCGTCGGACAAGGGCTTCAAGGTCATCGTCTCCTACTGGGAGGGCACGGGCGCCCGCAAGGACGGCTTCATCGACGACCCCGCCACCTTCTGGCCCATGTGGAACACGGTGGTCAAGACCTACAAGAACGACAAGCAGGTCTACTTCGAGCCGATGAACGAGCCCCACGGCTACACCGACACCGAGTGGGCCGACATCGCGGCGAAGTGGCTGGCCACCTACCCCTCCGTCCCGCGCGACCGGGTGTTCGTCAGCGGCGCCGGCTACAACGACCACGTCACGTCCGTCTGCGCCGACCCGCGCCTGAAGGGCACCTACCTCTCCCTGCACCACTACGGCTTCTGGAAGGACTACGCCACCTACGACCAGTGGGTGTCCGACCTCAAGGAGCGCATCGGTGACTGCGCGGGCCGTACCGTCGCCGACGAGTTCGGCGCCCCGATGACCACCGGCCTCGACTACAACAAGCCGGACGCCTCCAACAACTACGTCAACTACGTCCAGGCCGTCACCGACACCTTCCGCCAGCTGAAGATGGGCTCCGTCTACTGGCCCGGCCTGCGCACCGACGACACGTACTCCCTGCAGACCCTGACGGGTGACCCCGCCCGCCCGTGGCTCGCCACCACCAACCAGTCCGGCGCCGACCGCCTCGCCTGGGCCTGGGGCCGCGGGAAGCCCGTCCAGAACTGACGTCATACCAGGGAACGGCGATTCCCCGGCCGTTCCCCCGGACGGGTGCAAAGAACGCGCACCGCACGACCGCGGCCCCCGGATCAGTTCCGGGGGTCGCGACCTCGTTGCCGGCACCCCACGAACGCGGCGGGCGGGACTCGAACCCACGGCCGCCGGACGACGAGTCGTGCGGGGATCTCGGCGCGAGAGCGGAACCTCACCCCCGGACGGGGGCGGGGAGGGCCGCGGGTGGCTCAGGGCGACTCGGTCGTCGCCCCGGCGGACGGTGCGGCGAGCTCCTTGAGGTGCCGGCGCCACGCCGCCGTCACGCTCGGCGGGGTCTTCGTGGTCAGGCCCTCCTTCTTGGTGAAGGCCAGCCCCCGGCCGTAGGCACCGCCGCCGCAGCCGTCGGACTGGCGGATGAGCTTCACGTCGGTGGACGCGTCGATCTCAGGGCTGGTGCTCCCCTTCGGGGTGACCCGGAAGCGCACCGTGCCGCCGTCCGGGTCCACGTCGTCCGGGAGCCCGAGATGCACGCGCGTGACGTCCTCCTGCCGCAGCTCACCCTTCGCGCACGTGCCCCGCGCACACAACTCGTAGGAGGCGCCGACGAGATCGCCGTATCCCTCCCGCAGGAACATCACGCCCACCTCTGACGTGACACCGACCCGGGCGCACGGCTGCGACGACGTGCAGGCGGACACGGTCGTAAGCAGGGCGGACACGCCGACGAGTACGCGCAGTCGAATCATCCGGCTCACCATTTCTCGACTCCGCCGGGAAGCGCCTTATCCACTGTTGCCCCAGCTGTCACGACACACGGCACCTGTCTGCGACACCGGCGCTACTGGGCGAGGCGCGGAATCCACCGTCGTGGCCGTACCGCGGCCCAGGAAGAAAGAGCCCGAACGGGACGCGCAGTCCCGGCCGGAGGACCTGGACGCGGCCACCGAGGCAGACTCCGAAGCCGAGGACGATGGTCCGGACGAGGGACTTCGTCCCGCCGCGTGACGCGCGTCCGCGATTTGTCCGCACGATCGTGACACCCTGATCGGGCAGAGCCGCCAGGATCCTTCAACTCACCGGACCTGCCAGCGAGGTTGCTGGTCAGATCGATTCTGCACGCGTAGCGCGGAGTGGGGCGGGTGGGACTCGAACCCACGGCCGACGGATTATGAGTCCGCTGCTCTAACCGGCTGAGCTACCGCCCCTTACGGCGCGTCGCGCACATTTGTGCGCGCCGTCTGCCGCAGCATAGCCGCTCATACGATCTCCTGCTTCGGATGGTCGGCAACGCATGACCATGAGGACTTCGGCATGGCCTGCGCGGTTCCGCCGGACATGAAAAAGGACCCCTGAGGGGTCCTCTTCCGTTGCTCTCCCGACTGGACTCGAACCAGTAACCTGCCGGTTAACAGCCGGCTGCTCTGCCAATTGAGCTACAGGAGATCGAGCTCCCCCGACTGGACTCGAACCAGTAACCTGCCGGTTAACAGCCGGCTGCTCTGCCAATTGAGCTACGGAGGATTGCCTCGTTGCATCGAACGCACCTACCCGGGTATTCGCCAGGGGGCGTGTGCTCGCTGCGACACATACATTAGCGCAAGCAGGGGGGTGCTCCGCCAATCGGTTCCCCCCGCACCGATGCCGACGCAAGGGAAGGGTGGCCGCCATGCGCTACCGGCTCACATTCGTCGCCGGACTGGCTCTGGGTTACGTGCTCGGCACGCGCGCCGGGCGCGAGCGCTACGAGCAGCTGAAGAAGTCCGCGCGCCAGGTCGCGCAGAACCCCGCGGTGCGCAACACCGCCGAGACCGCCGCCCAGCAGGGGCGCGAGATCGCGGGCAAGGCGTTCCACACGGTCGGCGAGAAGGTGGGCGACCACGTCCCCGACTCGGTCACGGCCCGCGTCCGCTCGCTGCGCGAACGCAACACCAACGGCACCCGCGAGGACGACTGGGGCACCAGCAACACCTAGGGCCCCGCGAGAGGCGCGGGGAACCACCCGATCAGCCCCCACCGGCCGAAAGCCGAACGACCACGGCAGGCAGGGCGAGAGGATCCCTGACGGGGTCGGCGAACGCGCCACCCCGTCCGACCTGCGCCCCGGCCCGGCGGGCACCCCGTGAGCCGGCCCCTACCGCCCGGCCCGGCGCGCCCATCCCCCGCCGTACGGCAGAATTTCCGCCATGGGGATAGTCGCCGGGTTGGACAGTTCGCCCGATTTCACTCGTATCGTCGTCTGCGACACGGACACGGGAGCCGTGCTCAGGCAGGGATATGCCCCGCATCCGGTGGAAACCACCGAGGGCGGCGGCCGTCCTTCCGATGTCGATCCGCAGGCCTGGCTGCTGTCCCTGGGCGAGGCGGCCGGCGGCGGGCTCCTCGAAGGCGTGCAGGCCATCGGCGTCTCCGCGCAGCAGAACGCGCTCGTTCCGCTGGACACGCAGGGCAACACGGTGCGGCCGGCCATGGTCGGCGGTGACAAGCGCGCACAGGTCGCCGCCGCCGATCTCGTCGACGCGCTCGGCGGACGCGAGGCATGGGCGCAGGCCGTGGGGCACGTGCCGCAGGCCGCCCAGCCGGTGACCAAGCTGCGCTGGCTGAACAAGACCGAGCCCGACGCCGCGCTGCGCACCGCCGTGCTGCTGCAGGCGCACGACTGGCTGGTGTGGCAGTTGCTCGGGCGGCCGATGCGGCGGACCACCGACCGGGGCGGGGCCTCCGGGACCGGCTACTGGTCGGCGGCTACCGGCGGCTACCGGCCGGATCTCGTCGAGCTCGCGCTCGGCCACCAGGCCACGCTGCCCGACGTGCTGGGCCCGTCCGAGGCGGCGGGGACGACACCCGAGGGACTGCTGATCTCCGCGGGCACCGGAGAGACCATGGCCGCGGCCTTCGGGCTCGGTATCGGGCTCGGGGACGCGGTCGTGTCCCTCGGCGCCTCCGGGTCCGTGATGGCCGTACACCCCGAGGCGCTGGTCGACTCCTCCGGCATGATCACCTCACTGGCGGACGCGACCGGCATGCATCTGCCGGTGGTGACCACCCTCAACGCCGTACGGACCCTGCGCGGCGCCGTCGAACTGCTCGGCCTGCCCGACCTGGAGAGCCTGTCCGAGCTGGCGATGAAGTCCACGCCGGGCTCCCACGGGCTGGTCCTGCTGCCGTACCTGGAGGGCGAGCGGACCCCGAACCTGCCGCACACCGCCGGGACGCTCGCGGGACTGCGGCGCGAGTCGATGCGGCCCGAACACCTGGCGCGGGCCGCCTTCGAGGGCATGCTGTGCGGGCTCGCGGACGCGCTCGACGTGCTGCGCGGGCGCGGCGTGGACGTACGGCGGGTGTTCCTGCTCGGGGCGGCCGCCGAGCTGCCGGCCGTGCAGGCCGCGGCGCCCGCGCTGTTCGGCGCGCAGGTCGTCGTCCCCCAGCCGGCGGACTACGCGGCACTGGGCGCGGCCCGTCAGGCGGCCTGGGCCCTCGGCGTCTCGCAGGGCGCGCTCGATCCCCAACTGCCACCCGTCTGGCAGGGTGCGGTCGCCCAGATTCTGGAGCCCGGTGAGGAACTGGCCGTGGGTCAGGCCGTACGCCAGCAGTACGTGTCCGTACGGGAACAGACGCATCCGGGGGCGTTCCGGGCATAGGGGGCGCGGAGGAGGTGCGTAGGAGGTGCGGACGGGTGTTCCGGTGGGCGTAGAGGCCGACATGGACCCTATGACGTACGTCTCAAGGTCCGCTTTCGGTCCGCTCTTGGTCCGCTCTTGGATTAATCGGTTGAGGTAACACGGGTGGAGTGTTCGACGATAGGGGGTGGTGCACCACCGACCGCACTGCCGTCGACGACTCCGAGAGAAGCCGCGTGCTCATACGACTGCTTCGGACCTACCTCAGTCCGTACAAGAAACCCATCGCTCTCCTCGTGCTGCTGCAGTTCCTGCAGACCTGCGCGACCCTGTACCTGCCGACCCTGAACGCACACATCATCGACAACGGTGTCGTCAAGGGGGACACGGGTTACATCCTGTCCTTCGGTGCCCTGATGATCGGGATCTCGCTGGTCCAGGTCTTCTGCAACATCGGCGCCGTCTACTACGGCGCCCGTACGGCGTCCTCCGTCGGCCGGGACATCCGGGCCGCCGTCTTCGACCGGGTGCAGTCCTTCTCCGCACGCGAGGTGGGCCACTTCGGGGCCCCCTCCCTGATCACCCGCACCACCAATGACGTCCAGCAGGTGCAGATGCTCACCCTGATGACGTTCACCCTGCTGGTATCGGCGCCGATCATGTGTGTGGGCGGCATCGTGCTGGCCCTCGGCCTGGACGTGCCGCTCTCCGCGGTCCTGGTCGCCGTGGTGCCGGTGCTCGGCATCGGAGTGACCCTGATCGTGCGCCGGCTGCGCCCGCTGTTCAGGACCATGCAGGTGCGCCTGGACACCGTGAACCGGGTGCTGCGCGAGCAGATCACCGGCAACCGCGTCATCCGCGCCTTCGTCCGCGACGACTACGAGAAGGACCGCTTCGAGTCCGCGAACGCCCAGCTGACCGAGGTGTCCCTCGGTACCGGCCGGATGCTCGCCCTGATGTTCCCGATGGTCATGACCGTCGTGAACCTCTCGTCGATCGCCGTGGTCTGGTTCGGCGCCCACCGCATCGCCAGCGGCGGCATGCAGATCGGCGACCTGACCGCGTTCCTCGCCTACCTCATGCAGATCGTGATGTCCGTGATGATGGCCACCTTCATGTTCATGATGGTGCCGCGCGCGGAGGTCTGTGCCGAGCGCATCGAAGAGGTCCTGGACACCTCGTCGAGCGTCGTGCCGCCGAGCGCGCCCGTCGTGGAGCTGCGGCGCCACGGCCACCTGGAGATCCGCGGCGCCGGGTTCCGCTACCCGGGCGCCGAGGAGCCCGTCCTGAAGTCCATCGAACTGGTGGCGCGGCCGGGTGAGACGACCGCCGTGATCGGGTCGACGGGCAGCGGCAAGTCGACGCTGCTCGGGCTCGTGCCCCGGCTCTTCGACGCCACCGACGGAGAAGTCCTCGTCGACGGCGTGGACGTGTCGACCGTCGAGCCGACGCTGCTCGCCAGGACGGTCGGGCTCGTCCCCCAGAAGCCGTACCTCTTCGCGGGGACGGTCGCCACCAACCTCCGGTACGGCAATCCGGACGCGACCGACGAGGAGCTGTGGCACGCGCTGGAGGTGGCGCAGGCCAAGGGCTTCGTGGAGCGGCTGGAGAACGGCCTGGACTCGCCGATCGCACAGGGCGGCACCAACGTCTCCGGCGGTCAGCGCCAGCGTCTCGCCATCGCCCGCACCCTCGTCCAGCGCCCCGAGATCTATCTCTTCGACGACTCCTTCTCCGCGCTCGACTACGCGACCGACGCGGCGCTGCGCGCGGCGCTCTCCCAGGAGACCGCCGAGGCGACCGTGGTGATCGTCGCCCAGCGGGTGTCGACCATTCGGGACGCGGACCGGATCGTGGTCCTCGACGAGGGCCGGGTGGTGGGCACGGGGCGTCACCACGAGCTCATGGCCGACAACGAGACCTATCGGGAGATCGTTCTCTCCCAGCTGACGGAAGCGGAGGCCGCCTGATGGCCGGGCCCATGGGACGCATGATGGCCGGGGGCGGCCCCGATCAGCGCTCGATGGATTTCAAGGTGTCCGGGAAGAGGCTCCTGGCCCAGTTCAAACCCGAACGCGTCACCATGTACGGGATGCTGGTCGCCGTCGTCCTGAGCGTGGGGCTCTCGGTGGTCGGACCGAAGATCCTCGGCAGGGCCACCGACCTGGTCTTCGCGGGCATCATCGGGCGGCAGATGCCGGCCGGCGCCACCAAGGCCGAGGTCCTCGCCTCCATGCGGCGGCGCGGTGAGGGCGGCATGGCCGACATGCTCGCCGGGACGGACTTCACCCCCGGCAAGGGCATCGACTTCGATGCCGTCGGAAACGTACTGCTGCTCGCGCTCTGCACGTTCCTGCTGGCCGGCCTGCTGATGGCGGTGGCGACGCGCCTGGTGAACCGGGCCGTCAACAAGACCGTCTACCACATGCGCGAGGACCTGCAGGCGAAGCTCTCACGGCTGCCGCTGTCGTACTTCGACAAGCGCCAGCGCGGTGAGGTGCTCAGCCGCGCCACGAACGACATCGACAACATCCAGCAGACCCTGCAGCAGTCGATGGGCCAGCTGGTGAACTCCCTGCTGACCATCATCGGCGTGCTCGCGATGATGTTCTGGGTGTCATGGCTGCTCGCGCTGGTCGCGCTCGTCACGGTCCCGCTCTCCTTCTTCGTCGCCACGCGCATCGGCAAGCGCTCGCAGCCGCACTTCGTGCAGCAGTGGCGCACCACCGGCAAGCTCAACGCCCACATCGAGGAGATGTACACCGGGCACACGCTGGTGAAGGTGTTCGGGCGGCAGGAGGAGTCGGCGGCGCAGTTCGCCGAGCAGAACGAGAAGTTGTACGAGGCCGGGTTCAAGGCGCAGTTCAACAGCGGGGTCATGCAGCCGCTGATGATGTTCGTGTCGAACCTGAACTATGTGCTGGTGGCGGTGGTCGGCGGTCTGCGCGTCGCGTCCGGCTCGCTGTCGATCGGCGACGTCCAGGCCTTCATCCAGTACTCCCGCCAGTTCTCGATGCCGCTGACGCAGGTCGCCTCGATGGCGAACCTCGTGCAGTCCGGTGTCGCGTCGGCGGAGCGCATCTTCGAACTCCTCGACGCGGAGGAGCAGGAGGCCGACCCGGTGCCGGCGGCGCGCCCCGACGAGCTGCGCGGGAGGGTGGCGCTGGAGAACGTGTCCTTCCGCTACGACCCCGAGACGCCGCTCATCGAGGACCTGTCGCTGAAGGTGGAGCCGGGCCACACGGTGGCGATCGTCGGCCCGACCGGTGCCGGCAAGACCACGCTGGTGAACCTCCTGATGCGGTTCTACGACGTCACCGGCGGCCGGATCACCCTCGACGGGGTCGACATCGCGTCCATGTCCCGGGACGAACTCCGGGCCGGGATCGGGATGGTGCTCCAGGACACCTGGCTGTTCGGCGGCACGATCGCGGAGAACATCGCGTACGGGGCCTCGCGTGAGGTCACACGCGGGGAGATCGAGGAGGCGGCGCGGGCCGCGCACGCGGATCGTTTCGTCCGTACGCTCCCCGAGGGCTACGACACCGTCATCGACGACGAGGGGACGGGGGTCAGCGCGGGCGAGAAGCAGCTGATCACCATCGCGCGGGCGTTCCTGTCCGACCCGGTGATCCTCGTCCTCGACGAGGCGACCAGTTCCGTCGACACCCGTACGGAGGTGCTGATCCAGAAGGCGATGGCGAAGCTCGCGCACGGGCGGACGTCGTTCGTGATCGCCCACCGGCTCTCCACGATCCGGGACGCGGACACCATCCTCGTGATGGAGAACGGGTCGATCGTCGAGCAGGGCGCGCATGCGGAGCTGTTGGCGGCGAACGGGGCGTACGCGCGCCTGTACAAGGCCCAGTTCGCCCAGGCGGTGGCCGAGGTCGACTAGGAGCTGCGGATGGGCAGGGGCGCGGGGAGGTGTTTCCTCGCCCCCGCCGCCCCTGCCAATCCCGTCCTTGGAGGCTCCGCCCCGCTGTGGACCACCCCACGGCCCGCGTCAGTCCAGGTAGCCGCGGAGTTGGTCCGCGAAGGCGTGGTCCCTCAGTTTGTTGAGGGTTTTGGACTCGATCTGGCGGATGCGTTCGCGGGTGACGCCGAAGATGCGGCCTATTTCCTCGAGCGTGCGGGGGCGGCCGTCGGCGAGCCCGTACCGGAGCTGGACGACCTTGCGTTCACGCTCGCCGAGCGTGGAGAGCACCGCTTCCAGGTGTTCCCGCAGGAGCAGGAACGCGGCGGACTCCACCGGCGACGTCGCGTCACCGTCCTCGATCAGGTCGCCGAGCGCCACGTCGTCCTCCTCCCCCACCGGCGCGTGCAACGACACCGGTTCCTGGGCGAGACGCAGCACCTCACTCACCCGCTCACCGGGAAGGTCGAGGTGCGCGGCGACCTCGTCCGGCGTCGGTTCGTAGCCGCGCTCCTGCAGCATCCGCCGCTGGACCCGCACGACCCGGTTGATCAACTCGACCACGTGGACGGGGACCCGGATCGTACGGGCCTGATCGGCCAGCGCCCGCGACATGGCCTGCCGGATCCACCAGGTCGCGTACGTCGAGAACTTGTACCCACGGGCGTAGTCGAACTTCTCCACCGCCCTGATCAGACCGAGGTTGCCCTCCTGGACCAGGTCGAGCATGGTGAGCCCGCGGCCCACATAGCGTTTCGCGACCGAGACGACGAGGCGCAGGTTCGCCTCGATGAGGCGGCGCTTGGCCATGCGGCCCATGACGACGAGTTTGTCGAGGTCGAGGGCGAGCTGGCTGTCCAGGTCGGGGGCGAGGCGGAGCTTCTCCTCGGCGAAGAGTCCGGCTTCGACGCGGCGAGCGAGTTCGACCTCCTCCGCCGCGGTGAGCAGCGGAATGCGGCCGATCTCGCGCAGATACTGGCGGAACAGGTCCGAGGAGGGGCCTCCGGTGTCCGTACCGCGTCCCCGGGGCAGTTCGACGGGTTCCGGGGCCTCGGCCTCGGTTTCGACCTCCACGGGCTCGGCCTCGGCCTCGACGGCGTCCGCCGCCGGACCGTCCGGCTCCGTCTCGGGGTGGTGCGCGGCACCCCGCTGCGGGGGCACCGCCGTGACGACGTCGGGCTCGGCGTCCGTATTCGCGTCCGTGAGGTTGTCGGTCTGTGTGAGGGTCTGGGTCTGCACGGGGGCGACCTCCAGGAATGTCGCTGCTGAGGCGTGCGGCAGCGGTACGTCGGGGATGGGGTCGACGGCCTCGCCGCTGTCCATCCCGTAGTCGTTTGGCGGAACCGCGGGAATCGGAAACCCGTCGCGTGCGGGTCGGCCGCGCTCCGAGGACTCAGGCACCGGAACCCAGTGTGGAGTACGACACATCGCCGCCACGAGGGGCGTGCGGTGACTTTTTGCGTCCGGTCCGTGACCCGGTGGTTACCGTGCCCTCCGAGTGCGCAGCTCAGCGCGCGCGAAACCGATTGAACGGCGTACGGGATTGGCATGTGCGCCGGGCCCATCCGGGCAGCCCGGGTCTCGGACCGGGCAGGGGCGGCCTCAGAGCGCCTCCGCGCCCCGCTCGCGCAGCGCCTGTCCGTACTGCTGGAGCACCCACAACTCGTTCTGCACGGCCGCCAGCTGGGCCGGGTCGCCGTGGGCGCTGGCGCGGGACAGGGCGCCCTGGACGTCCACGATGCGGCGCTCGACGGCGCGGCGGCGGACCATGACGAGCTGGTCGCCCGCGTAGGTCTCGTCGACGGTCTTGCGCATGATCGCCTCGACGGCCAGCTCGGTGACCATGGAGCGGACCACGTCGTCCGGAGCGGCCTCGCGGACCCGGACCAGATACTCCTGTGGGTCCTGCGTGCCGTACTCGGCGCCGCCCGACTCCATGATCGCCAGGCGTACGGCGGCGTAGGGCTCGGCGGTGAACTCGTCGATCCCGTAGGCGTCGAAGGCCGGGGAGACCAGCTCGGGCCGCTGGAGGGCGAGCTTGAGCAGCTCGCGCTCGGTGGCGTAGACGGGATTGCGGAGGTTGAGCGCCGGGCCGCCCGCGGGCGTCCGGACGGCGGCGTACGCCTGCTGGGGGCGCTGGCCGCCCGCGGGGGCCGGGCCCTTGCCGCCGCGGTCGCGGGCCCAACGGGCCAGCTGGGCCACCCGCTTGACCACGAACTGGGTGTCCAGGATGCCGAGCATGCCGGCGAGCTGCACGGCGACCTCGTGCTGGGCGCCGCTGTTCTTGATGCGGGCGACGATGGGCGCCGCCTCGTCCAGGGCCGCCGCGCGCCCCGCCGGGGTCTCCAGGTCGTAGCGCAGGATGATCTGGCGCAGGGCGAACTCGAAGAGGGGCGTGCGGGGTTCGACGAGGTCGGCGACCGCCTCGTCGCCCTTGGCGAGGCGCAGGTCGCAGGGGTCCATGCCGTCCGGCGCGATGGCGATGTACGTCTCGGCGGCGAACTTCTGGTCGTCCTCGAAGGCGCGCAGGGCGGCCTTCTGGCCCGCCGAGTCGCCGTCGAAGGTGAAGATCACACGGGCCGAGCCGTTGTCCATCAGAAGGCGTCTGAGGATCTTGATGTGGTCGCCGCCGAACGCCGTGCCGCAGGTCGCGATCGCGGTGGTGATGCCGGCCAGGTGGCAGGCCATGACGTCGGTGTAGCCCTCGACGACGACCGCGCGGCTGGCCTTGGCGATGTCCTTCTTGGCGAGGTCGATGCCGTAGAGGACCTGGGACTTCCGGTAGATCGCGGTGTCGGGCGTGTTCAGGTACTTCGGGCCGTTGTCCGCCTCGTACAGCTTGCGCGCGCCGAAGCCGACGACCTCGCCGCCGATGTCGCGGATCGGCCACATCAGGCGCCCGCGGAAGCGGTCGATGGGGCCCCGGCGGCCCTCCTGGGAGAGGCCGGAGAGGAGCAGCTCCTTGTCGGTGAAGCCCTTGCCGCGCAGGTGGCGGGTGAGGTGGTCCCAGCCCTGGGGGCTGTAGCCGACGCCGAAGTGCGCGGCGGCGGCCTGGTCGAAACCGCGCTCGGCGAGGAACTTGCGGCCCGCGTCGGCCTCGGGGCTGGTGTCGAGCTGCTCCACGTAGTACTGAGCGGCGATCTTGTGCGCCTCGACCAGGCGGATCCGCTCGCCGCGCTGGTGGGAGGGGTTGTACCCGCCCTCCTCGTAGCGCAGGGTGATGCCGGCCTGCCCGGCGAGGCGCTCGACGGCCTCGGAGAAGGTGAGGTGGTCGACCTTCATCACGAACGTGATGGTGTCGCCGCCTTCCTGGCAGCCGAAGCAGTGGAAGAGACCCTTGCTCGGGCTGACCTGGAAGGACGGGGACTTCTCGTCGTGGAAGGGGCACAGACCCTTGAGGTTTCCGCCGCCCGCGTTGCGCAGCTGGAGGTACTCGGACACGACGGCGTCGATCGGGACCGCGTCCCGAACCGCCTTCACGTCCTCGTCGTTGATCCTTCCAGCCACGAGGTGATTCTACGGGGCCGGACTGACACTCCTGGGGCGAGGCGAACGCCCCCGGCCGGGGGTCCGGGGGTAGCCCCCCGGGAATCGCAGCCGGGGGTGGTGCGACAGTCGACGGCCGCCGTTCGTCGCGGGGGCCTCCGATCGGTCAGGGGACAAGGCTCTCCAGCGGTACGTGCGGGTTCGCCAGCGCCTCGGTGTCCACCTGGGCCCGGGACCGGATCAGCCGCTGGACGGTTTCCGTGACGTCCCACACATTCACGTTCATCCCGGCCAGCACCCGCCCGTCCTTCATCCAGAAGGCGATGAACTGGCGCTTGCCCGCGTCGCCCCGGATCACCACTTCGTCGTACGTCCCCGGGGGTGCCCAGCCCGAGTACTCGAGCCCCACGTCGTACTGGTCGGAGAAGAAATAGGGCACGCGGTCGTACACCGCGCCGTGGTCCAGCATCGAGCGGGCCGCCGCCGGTCCGCCGTTGAGGGCGTTGGCCCAGTGCTCGACACGCAGCCGGGTGTCGAAGAGGGCGTGCGGGAAGGAGGCGACGTCACCGGCGGCGTAGATGTCGGGGTCGGAGGTGCGCAGGCGGTCGTCGACCGCGACACCGCCGCCGTACACGCGGTCGGCGATCTCCAGGCCCGCGGCCTCCGCGAGCCCGATGCGCGGCGCCGCCCCGATGGCCGCCAGGACGTCGTGGGCCGGGTGCTCCTCGCCGTCATCCGTGCGGGCGGCGAGCACCATGCCGTCCTGGCCGACGATCTCGGTGAGCCGGGCCCCGAAGTGGAAGCGGACGCCGTGCTCGCGGTGCAGCTCGGCGAAGAGGTTGCCCAGCTCGGGGCCGAGGACCGCGTGCAGCGGGGTCGGATGGGGCTCGACGACGGTGACCTCGGCGCCGTACTCGCGGGCCGCCGCCGCGACCTCCAGGCCGATCCAGCCCCCGCCCGCGATCACGATGTGGCCGTTGTCACGGCCGAGCGCGGCCAGGACGCCCTTGAGGCGTTCGGCGTGGGCGAGGCGGCGCAGGTGGTGGACGCCCGCGAGATCCGTCCCGGGGATGTCGAGGCGGCGCGGCTCGGCGCCGGTCGCGAGGAGCAGCTTGTCGTAGTGGACGAGGGTGCCGTCGTCGCCGAAGCGGACGGTTTTGGCCGTGCGGTCGATGGCGTCGACGGTCTGGCCGAGGTGCAGCTCCACGTCGTTCTGCGCGTACCAGGCGGGTTCGTGCACGAAGACGCTGTCCCGCTCCTCCTTGCCGAGCAGATAGCCCTTGGAGAGCGGCGGGCGCTCGTAAGGGTGGTCACGTTCGTCGCAGATCAGTATCACGCGGCCGGTGAAACCCTCCGCTCGGAGCGTCTCGGCCGCCTTGGCGCCGGCCAGGCCCCCTCCGACGATGACGAATGTCTGATCCGCGTCGACCACTTGATGCCTCCTCGTAACGTTGTCGCCAGGCGAGCGTCCCGCACGCAGCGTGATGCGGGAAGAGGGAGTGGCCCGATCAGGCCACTCAGGGTCACACTCCGCCGCCGCCTGTGGGGCGGGTGGTGAGCCTGAGGTGCAGTGAACGTGCCGAGGCGTCGGTGAGCGAGGCAATCTGGTCGACGATCACCCGCTTGCGCGCACGATCGTCCCCGGCCTCGTCGAACAGCGCCCGGAACTGCGGGTCGAGACCGTCCGGGGCGCGGGCGGTGAGCGCCTCGGCCAGCTCGGCGACGACGATCCGCTGATCGGCGCGCAGCCGCTCCTGCTCGGCACGCTGCATGACGTACCGGTCGGCGACGGCCTTGAGGACGGCGCACTCGTGGCGGGCGGCGCGCGGGACGACCAGCTCCGCCACGTACCGGGTGAGCCGGCCGGTGCCGTACCGCGCGCGGGTGGCGCCCTCGGCGGCCAGGCAGAAGCGGCCGATGAGCTGGCTGGTGGCGTCCTTCAACCGGGCCTGCGCGACGGCCGATCCGTCGTACCCGTGCGGCCACCACTCCTGTTCCAGAAGCCGGTCGAGGGCCGCGGAGAGCTCGGCCGGGTCGGTGTCCGCGGGCACGTACCGGCCGATGGCGACCTTGAAGATTTCCTCGCGTTCCGGCTCGGCGTGCAGGCAGTTGGGGTCGATGTGGCCGGCGTGCAGACCGTCCTCGACGTCGTGCACCGAGTACGCCACGTCGTCGGACCAGTCCATGACCTGGGCCTCGAAGCACGTACGGGTGCCGGGGGCGCCCTTGCGGACCCAGTCGAAGACCGGCCGGTCGTCCTCGTAGGCCCCGAACTTCGGCGAGGCGGGGTCGGTGGGGTGGGCGCCGCGCGGCCAGGGGTACTTGGTGGCGGCGTCGAGGGCGGCGCGGGTGAGGTTCAGTCCCACGCTGACGAGTTCGCCCGTCTCCTGCGCGTGGACGAAGCGCTTGGGCTCGATCCTGGTCAGCAGGCGCAGCGACTGCGCGTTGCCCTCGAAGCCGCCGCAGTCCTCCGCGAACTCGTTCAGCGCCTGTTCGCCGTTGTGTCCGAAGGGCGGGTGGCCGAGGTCGTGGGAGAGGCAGGCCGCCTCGACGAGGTCGGGGTCGCAGCCGAGGGCGGCGCCGAGCTCGCGGCCGACCTGGGCGCACTCCAGGGAGTGGGTGAGACGGGTGCGGGCGCTGGCGTCCCAGGCCTGAATGGGGGTCCCCCCTGTTCGAGCGGAGTCGAGAACTTGGGGGAGCGTGCCCGGGGTGACGACCTGGGTCTTGCCCGCGAGGCGGCGCAGCGCGGAGGAGTGCAGCACGCGTGCGCGGTCGCGCTGGAAGGCGGTGCGGCCGGGGCGTTTGTCGGGCTCGGCGGCCCAGCGCTCGACGGACGACTCGTCGTACGTGTCGTACGCGCCCGGCGTGGCGGGGTCGTCGTATGCCGTCGGTGCCTTCGCAGTGCCGTCCATGTACCCGACAGTAAACGCAGGCGGTGACAAACGGGGCGTGGCCTACCGCCGGGAGGCGTGGATCAGGCCGAGGCCAGCTCGCGTTCCGGGGCCGGTTCGGGGGTCGCCACGGCCTGGTCGTAGCGGTGCAGGACCAGGCGGGCCATCGCGGCGTGGGTGCCCAGCGGGGCGGCGGCGATCCAGGGGGCGGCCGCGGCGCACTCGGTGGCGAAGCGGCCGGGCGCGGTGAAGTAGGAGGCGACGGCGATGCGGTGGCGGCCCCGCGCGGCCAGGGCGCGCACGGCGGCGGCGACGGTGGGCGCGGCGGCGGAGGCGTACGCGGGGACGACGGGCACGCCGAGGCGTTCGGCCAGCAGCTGGGCGGTGCGGCGGGTGTCGGTGATCGACTCCGGGTCGCGCGAGCCCGCGGCGGCGAGCACGACCCCGCCGGCGCGCCGGGCCGCGTCGCTCATCCCGGTCCGCCAGCCGGCCTCGACGAGCCGCGCGTACAGCGTCTCGACGAGCAGCGGGTGCGGGCCGAGCGGGGCGGCGACACGGGCCCGCAGTCCCGGTACGGCCGCCGCGGCCTCGGGGATGTCCCGCTTGACGTGGTAGCCGCGGCTGAGCAGCAGCGGCACGAGAACGGCACCGCCGGCGGCGTCCTCGGCGTCGAGGGAGGCGAGCGTGTCGGCCAGCAGCGGTTCGTTGAGCTCGATGTGGCCGAGGTGCACGGACAGGTGCGGGCGCAGCTCGCGGACGCGCTCGATCAGGGTGCGTACGGTGCTCAGCGCGCGCGGGTCGCGGCTGCCGTGCGCGACGAGGACGAGCGGCGGCGGCGCGGGGCGGCGGGCCCCGTTCAGCGACACGAGGCTGAGCTGACTGCCGAGCTGGCTGGTGATCGCGTTCATGAGTTGCGCCGTACTGTCGAGGTGGGCGCCACCGAGCGGCTGCCCGCCGATGGGGGTCCCCCCACTCGGGCGGAACCGAGAGTGGGGAAGGGTCCTGGACTCGTCGTGAGAGGGGTTCGACGCCGTCATGGACCGATGGTGACGGCACGAGGTTGCGGCGCGGTTGCACGGGCGTGTCAGGTGTTTTCCGGGGCTTCACGGCCCGGTGCGGTGGCGGTGTGAGCACCTCCCACCTGCGCTTCCGCGGCGCCGAGTGAGCCCGGTCACGGTACCCGGGCGAACCGAACGGGCTTACGCTGCGTCCCCATCTGTCGAATACCGACGTGATCGGACGCCACCGGGGGGACGAACAACCATGCCGCGCCTGCCGCACCCGAGGATCCTCAGACCGCGGCTGCCCCGCCTGCCGCGCACCCGCTCCGGGCAGCGGCGGGCGCTGCAGACGGTCATGCTGCTGTGCGTGCTGGCGCTGCTTCCGGTGACGTGGCTGTACGTGAGCACGGCCGACGGACTGCGTACGACGGCCGACGCGCCGCGCACCGAGGTCGCGGTGGTGTTCGGGGCCGGACTGTGGAACGGCGAGCCGTCCCCGTACCTCGCGCACCGGCTGGACGCGGCGGCGAAGCTGTACCGGGCCGGGCGGATCGAGGCCGTGCTCGTCACGGGGGACAACAGCCGCAAGGACTACGACGAACCCGATGCGATGCGGACCTATCTGACGAAGCGTGGGGTGCCGGACCGGCGGATCGTCAGCGACTACGCCGGGTTCGACACCTGGGACTCCTGCGTGCGGGCCCGGAAGATCTTCGGCGTCCACGAGGCCGTGCTGATCAGCCAGAACTTCCACATCCGGCGGGCCGTCGCGCTGTGCCGGGCGGCGGGCGTGCGGTCGTACGGCGTCGGGGTCGACGCCACCCACGACGTCACCTGGTACTACGGGGGCACCCGCGAGGTGTTCGCGGCGGGCAAGGCCCTGCTGGACGCGGTGTTCAAGCCCGATCCGCAGTTCCTGGGGCCGAAGGAGCCGGGGGTGGCGCGGGCCCTCGCGGCGGCGCGGAAGTGAGGACGGTCATCGATCCCGCCGGTCTGACGCCCGCGGAACGCCGCGTCTGGGAGGCCTTTCCGCTCGGCGAGGGCGTCGACTTCCGCGAGGAGCCCGCCTCCGCCTCCGCCGACTCCGGCGGGAACCCCGCCGACGACCCCGCGACCGGCGCCTCCTGGGGCCCCGAGCGGACCGTGCGCGCCGAGGTGCTGCGGGCACTGCTGATCGACGGACCGGCGCACGACGGCGAGATAGCCGGCCTGAAGCTCACCGGCGCGCGCGTCACCGGACAGCTGGATCTCGTGTACGGGACGGTCGAACAGGCCGTGCAGCTGCGGTTCTGTCACTTCGAGCAGCCTCTGAAGCTGTACGGGGCGCAGCTGCGCGCCCTGGTGCTGAGCGACTCGGTGCTCCCCGGGCTCAAGGCCGGCAACCTGCGGGTCGACGGGGTGCTGCGGCTCAGCTGCTGCCGGGTCACCGGGCCAGTGCGGCTCCAGGGCGCGAAGATCTCCGGCGCCGTGTTCGTCAACGGGGCGCGGCTGGGCCGCCCGGCGGCACCGGACACCCCGGACGCCCCGGACCCGGAAGGGACCGAGGAACCGGTTCTCCAGCTCAACCACGCGGCCATCGGCACCGACCTGTGGGCCGTCGGCCTCCTCGCGCACGGCCAGGTACGGCTGAACGGGGCCACGGTCGGCGGTCAGGTCAACCTCGACGACGCCGATCTGCACGTACCGGCGGGCGAGACCGCCCTGCACGCCGAGACCCTGTCGGTCGGCACCGACCTGCGGGCCATGCGGCTGCGCGCGCGGGGCCGGGTCAACCTGAGCGGGTCGAGGATTCCCCACCAGCTCAATCTGGCCTACGCCCGGCTGTCCAACCCCGGGGGTCCGGCCCTGCGCGCCAGCAGCTGTGTCATCGGCGAGCTGTGGCTGCGCGAGGCCGCGCCGATCGTGGGCACCGTGAACCTGCGCCGCTCCCAGCTGGACCTTCTGCACGTGCCTCCGGGGGTGTGGCCCGACCGCGTCCGGATCGACGGCCTCGGCTACCGCGCCCTCGCCCCGCATCTGCCCGCCGAGCAGCGGCTGCCGCTGCTGGAACGCGAGGAGGGCGGCTATCTTCCGCACGCCTACGAGCAGTTGGCCGCCGCGTACCGCACGGCGGGCGACGACGCCGCCGCGCGCACGGTCCAGCTGGCCAAACTCCGCCGGCACCGCCGCACCCTCCCCCGCTACGCCAGGTTCTGGGGCCGGCTCCAGGACGCGGCCGTCGGCTACGGCTACCGGCCGATGCGCGCGGCGGGCTGGCTGCTGTTGCTGCTGTGCACCGGCGCCACCGCCTTCGCACTGCACCATCCGCCCGCCCTGAAGCCCGCCGAGGCGCCCGGCTTCAACCCGGTCTTCTACACCCTCGACCTTCTGCTGCCCCTCGTGGACTTCGGTCAGGAGACGGCCTTCGCGCCGCGCGGCTGGTACCAGTGGCTCTCGTATCTGCTGATCGCCGTCGGCTGGATCCTGGCCACGACGATCGCGGCGGGCGTCACACGCTCCCTGAACCGCCAGTAGTCTCCGGCCCGCCCTCCGTGCGGTGAACGGCTCCCGTGAATAGGCCCGTTGACGGTGCCCCCGGCACTAGCATGAGCCCCTGCCAACCACCGCGCCGGGGCTCTGGACCGGTGCGGGATCGACTCGGCGGCGGGGGATCGCGTGACGCAGGAGTTCAGCTACCGCTGGGGCCATTCCGCACTCACCGCCGATTTCGACCTGGACGGCCGCACACCCCGCCTGGTCCGGCTGACCGTGCCCGGTGAACCGGAGCCCAAGAACGCCGCCGAGGCCGCCGGGGCCGCGCTGCCGCTCGTCGACGTGACCCTCCTCGGACAGGGCACCGGCTGGTCCGGGCCGCACTTCACCGGTACGGCGCTCGGGCAGCGCCTGACCCACCGCGCCCACCACGCGGCGTACGGCGACGGCTGGCACCACCTCACCGTCCAGCTCCAGGACAGGCGGGGCGGTCTGACCGTCTTCGTCGAGTACTCCTCACCGGACGCGGTACCGGTGCTGCGCGCCCGCGTCCGGATCCGCAACGACGGCGACACACCCGTCACCGTGCGCTCCGTGAGCAGTCTGCTGCTGGGCGCGCTGCCCTCGCCCGACGTACTCGACGTGCACCGGGCACGCAACGACTGGCTCGCCGAATGCCGCTGGTACGCCGAGGAGTTGCGGGAGTCCGTGCCCGACGTCGGCCGGGCGTTGCATGGGCACGACGGGCGGGCCGGGGTGCGGCTCGCCGGGCGCGGGAGCTGGCCCACCGACGGGCATCTGGCGATGGGCGCGCTCACCGACCGCACCGACGGGCGCTGCTGGCTCTGGCAGATCGAGTCCGCCGCGAGCTGGCTGTGGGAGGCGGGCGAGGCGGACCACCACACCTACCTCTCCCTGAGCGGTCCGACCGCGGACGACCACTCATGGCGTCAGGTCCTGTCCCCGGGGGCGGAGTTCGTCTCCGAGTACGCGGCTCTCGCGCTCGGCGACGGCTTCGACGGGGCGCTCACCGCGCTGACCGACTACCGGCGCCGGATCCGCCGTCCGCACCCCGACCACGACCAACTCCCCGTCGTCTTCAACGACTACATGAACACCCTCATGGGCGACCCGACCACCGAGAAGCTGCTGCCGCTGATCGACGCGGCGGCCGAGGCGGGCGCGGAGTACTTCTGCGTCGATGCCGGGTGGTACGACGACGAGGGCGGGGACGGGGATGCGGATGGGGACACGGGCGGGGACGGCGGCGGGGGCTGGTGGGACAGTGTCGGCGCCTGGCTGCCGTCGGCGCGGCGCTTCCCCGGCCCTGACGGCCTCCACGCCGTGCTCGGCCGGATCCGGGAGCGCGGGATGGTGCCGGGGCTGTGGCTGGAACCGGAGGTGGTCGGCGTCCGCAGTCCGCTCGCCACCGAGCTGCCGGACGAGGCCTTCCTGCGCCACGAAGGCGGCGTGCGCGTCACCGAACAGGGCCGCCACCAGCTGGACCTGACACATCCGGCCGCCCGCGCGCACCTCGACCGGACGGTCGACCGGCTCGTCGGCGAGTGGGGTGTGGGCTATCTCAAGCTCGACTACAACATCACCACCTCCGCGCCCGGTCTCCTCGACCACACGCGCGCCTGGCTGTCCTGGCTGTCGGCCGTCCTGGACCGCCACCCGGGTCTGGTCGTCGAGAACTGCGGTTCGGGCGGGCTGCGCATGGACGGCGCGTCGCTGGCCGTGGCCCAGCTCCAGTCCACCTCCGACCAGCAGGACCCCCTGCGCTACCCGCCCATCGCGGCCGCCGCGCCGACCGCGGTGCCGCCCGAACAGGGGGCCGTGTGGGCGTACCCGCAACCGGAGTTCACGGACGAGGAGATCACCTTCACCCTCGGCTCTGCGCTGCTGGGACGGGTTCATCTCTCCGGGCATCTGGACCGCATGACACCGCACCAACTCGGCCTCGTGCGGGAGGCGTTGGTGACATATAAGGCAGTCCGGGGCGATCTGTGCCGGTCGGTGCCGTTCTGGCCGCTGGGGCTGCCCGGGTGGCGGGACACGTGGGTGGCGCTGGGGATGCGGGTGCCGTTCCTCGACACCACGTATGTGCTGGTGTGGCGCAGGGCGGGCGATGACCCCGAAGTCGCCCTGCCCGCGGCGCACTTGGCGGGGCGGGAGGTGCGGGTCGACGTACTGCACGGGTCGGCGGGGCCGGTGGTCTGGGACGGGTCGGCGCTGCGGGTGACGTTGCCGGAGGCTCCGTCGGTGCTGCTGACGCGGCTCACCGTGTAGCGGTCACCTGGGCGAGGGCGCCGCCCCTGTCTCCGGAGGCGCGTGCGGAGCGGACGAGGAGCCGGGGGTCACCGGGGACGAGGTGTTCGGGGATTTCGAGGTGTCCGGGGGCTTCGAGGTGTTCGAGGGACTCGACGAGCACGCGTTGATCCCGAGCCCCAGAGCGGCCCCCGCACCCGCGCCGCCCAGCGCGAGGAGACGGCGCCGGGTGATGTCGCTGTCGGTCATGGCGGGACCCTAGGGGCGGCCCGGGGCGCGGCCGTGGGGGCGCGCGGAGTCACGCGGAGTGGCCACCCGCACGAGTGGGCTCCTCGATGACAGGCGCGCCCGTGCCCTCAACGACCCGCGTGCCAGTCCCCGCCCTCGACGCGTGTGCCGCCGGCCCGCAGCCGCGCGGCGACGGCGGGGGCGGCCACGTACACCCAGGCCCGTACGGCCGTGCCGTCCGCGCGGGTCACCTCCCGTGCCACCCGCTCGTACAGGTTGCGGGGGGCGCCCGGCACGTACTCCTCCAGCCGGTCCAGCGCGCCGAGCAACTGCCCGTACGCCTCCGGGAGCGCGGTCACCAACTCCCCGCGCACGACACCTCCGGGCTCCTCGACGGCGTACGGATATCCGGGCCCTTCGTACAGCACGGCTCCCCGCATCCGGCCGGGCTCCTCCGACTCCGTACGGCCGCGGAGGAACAGGTCGTGGTTGTGCCCGCCGGGGCGCAGGGTGCCGTAGACGAAGAAGGGGACGGTCACTCGCCACTCTCCCCCTCCACGCTCTCCCCTTCCACGGTCTCCTCCTCGACCCAGCGCAGATAGTCCGCGCTCCCCCGGACGACGGGCGTCGCGATGATCTCGGGGGTGTCGTAGTCGTGCGCCGCGAGGAGATACGTCTCCAGCGCGTCGTACCGCGCACTCGTGGTCTTGAACAGCACCTGCCACTCGCTCGCGGTCTCCACCGCCCCCTTCCACCGGTAGACGGAGGTCACCGGCCCGGCGATCTGCGCGCAGGCCGCGACCCGCGCCTCGACCGCGCCGCGCGCGAGCGCCTCCGCCTTCTCGGGGGCGTCGGTCGTGGTCAGCACGGTCAGCCAGGAAGCCGTTCCGGCGGCAATCTCCATGATCGTCTCCCATTCGTGAGGGTGCGGAAACGATTCTCTCCACACCTCGCGGAATCGCGCACGGGCTATGGACATGACATGTCATGGACCTTTAACTCTGACTCGACATCAGCGCCCCCACGCGTCTGAGCGCCCCTCCCCGAGGAGACCGATGAGTCGGATCCGGATACGGCAGACCCGAGGTACCCGACCGCACACCCGAGGCTCCCGCCTGGCCGCGGCCGGTGTGGCCGCGGCCGCCACCGCCCTGCTGGCGGCCGCGCTGACCCCCACCGCGGGCGCCACCGGCCGGCCCGACCGCGTCACCGCGATCGACAACGCCGCCGCGGCCCTGGTGAAGGAGGCCACCCGGCTGGGCCTGACCTCCGCCGAGGGCACCAGCGTCCGTGACGTGGTCGTCGACGCGGACGGCGGCCAGCATGTGCGCTACGACCGCACGTACCGGAAACTGCCGGTCCTGGGCGGCGACTTCGTCGTCCACCTCGCCCGCGACGGCTCCTACCGCGGCGCGAACCGTGCCACCTCCCGCGACCTCTCCGTCCCCACCACCACGCCCGCGCTCGCCGCCCCCGAGGCCGCCGACCTGGCCACCGCCGCGCTGCGCGCCGCGCACCTCGGCGAGACGCTGAAGAAGGTGACGGCCACGCCCCAGCTCGTCGTGGACGCCCTGCACGGCGCACCCCGGCTGGCCTGGCGCACCAACGTGGTGGGCCAGGACTCGCTGGGCAACCCGGTCGCCCGCACCGTGCTGACCGACGCCCGCAGCGGCCGGCAGATCGACGCCTGGGACAGCATCGAGACGGCGACGGGTGACGGCCGGTCCCTCTACAGCGGCACGGTCCCGCTGGAGACCACGCCCTCCGGATCGACGTACCAGCTCAAGGACCCGACGCGCGGGAACACGTACACGGGCGACGCGGCGAACAAGACGGACCTGTGCATCTTCGGGATCTGCGTCAGCCGCGCTCCGGCGACCCTCTTCACGGACGCCGACAACCACTGGGGAACCGGGGCGGCTTCGGACCGTTCCTCGGCCGCGGTCGACGCCCAGTACGGCACGAACGAGACCTGGGACTACTACAAGAACGTCCACGGCCGCACCGGCATCGCGGGCGACGGCAAGGGCTCGTACAACCGCGTGCACTACGGCAACAACTACAACAACGCGTTCTGGGACGACAATTGCTTCTGCATGACGTACGGGGACGGTGACGGGACGACGCTCGGGCCGCTGGTCGGGCTCGACGTGGCCGGTCACGAGATGTCCCACGGTGTCACGTCGAAGACGGCGGCGCTGACGTACTCGGGCGAGTCCGGCGGCCTGAACGAGGCGACCTCCGACATCTTCGGCACGCTGGTGGAGTTCTACGCGAACAACTCCGCCGACCCCGGGGACTATCTGATCGGCGAGAAGATCGTCCGCTCCGGCTTCGGCAAGGCGGCCCTGCGGTTCATGGACCAGCCCTCCAAGGACGGCAACTCCGCGAACTGCTGGAGCTCCTCGGTCGGCAATCTCGACGTCCACTACTCGTCCGGCGTCGCGAACCACTTCGCGTACCTGCTCGCCGAGGGCAGCGGCGCGAAGACCATCAACGGGGTCAGCTACAACTCCCCCACCTGCAACAACTCCACGGTCACCGGCATCGGCCGGGACAAGCTCGGCGCGATCTGGTACCGGGCGCTGACGGTCTACATGACGTCCTCGACCAACTACGCGGGCGCGCGGACGGCGACGCTGAGCGCGGCGAAGGACCTGTACGGGGCCACAAGCACGGAGTACAACGCGGTGGCGGCGGCCTGGTCCGCGGTGTCCGTGAGCTGAACGCCAGGCGCCTGGCAGAGCCTCGACCGGCTGCCCCGGCACGCTCCGACCGCCCCGGCACGTGCGGCACACGCTCGTGCCGAGGCGGCCGAAGCGGCCGGAGCGGCCCGGGCGGCAGGGGCGGTCGGGGCCGTCGACTCGCGGCGCCCCGGGCCGTCCGGGTGGGCGTGACGGCGCGGTCCGGGACGCCGGGTGCGGTGCCCGCGGCGGCCGGAGCGGCAGGGGCGGTCGGAGCCGTCGACTCGCGGCGCCCCGGGCCGTCCGGGTGGGCGTGACGGCGCGGTCCGGGACGCCGGGTGCGGTGCCCGCGGCGGCAGGGGCGGCCGGAGCGGTCGACTCGCGGTGCCCCGGGCCGTCCGGGTGGGCGTGACGGCGCGGTCCGGGACGCCGGGTGCGGTGCCCGCGGCGGCCGGTCGGCGACGACGGGACCGAAACGGCCCTCGTGATCGCCTTCATGGCGCACGAGCCGTCACCTCAACCATCCTTGAGGTCACCGCGCCTCCCACTCGCCCCCGTCACCCGTTCGCACCCCCTCCCCGCGCTCTTCGGCTTCTTTGCCGCGACACCTCAGCCGTACGCCGGTGACCTGCTGGAACGCCATCGTTCCGGCCCCTCGGACACCCTCGTCCAGCGCTCTTTCCCCGCATTTGTGACGCCCTCTCAGGAAGCGAACCCGACCGACTGCCACTTACCTCGGAAGGGCAGGGGCACGACCGACACAGCGGCACTTGGGGGTGCCGCCGGCCGCGCCCCCTCGGAGGAGCACAGCCATGCGACGCACAGCCCGTCTGCTGACCGGTACCGCGCTCGCCGTCGCCGCGGTGGGCCTCGCCACCGCGCCCGCGTACGGCGGGTCCACGGAGAGTCTGGAGGTGTTCCCCTCCACCGTCGTCCCGGGGGCCGACGTCACCGTCAACACGGCGGCGTGCGGGGCGGACAGCACCGCCACGGGTGACGCCAGCGCGGTCGGCGCGGGCATCTTCATACTCGCCGCCAGCGCCCACGAACAGGACGCGATCGGCCAGTTCAAGGTGCCGCCGAGCGCCCAGCCGGGGACGTACGAGATCGTCGCGAAATGCTCCCACGGCCGACAGGTCACCGGCGACCTGATCGTGAACCTGACCGCCACACGCGAACAGATCCATCTGCCGCGTGGGCATGTGAACACGGGGGTCGGCGGCGCACTCGGCCCCGACCCCGTGCAGACCGCGGCGGGAGTGGCGGCCCTGGCCGTCGCCGCCGCGGGCGGTACCTGGCTCCTGCATCGCCGGGCGAGAGGCGACGGGATCTGACGGACACCCTCCGCTGTCCGTCCGCCGGTACCGCCGTCCCCTCCCCCTCCGTGGCCCGACGCCCCTCGCGGCCCGGAGGGGGAAGGGGACCCATCACGACCACGACCACGACCACGGTTGCAACCAGGACCACGACGACCGTCACGACCACAACCGCACAACGCCTGACCCCGAGAGGAGGCTCACATGCGCCGGGTCAGCAACACCGCGATAGCTTCCGTCACCGTGGTCGCCCTCTGCTCAGGGACCTGGCTGCTCCACAACGGCACCCAGGTCCACCCACCGCCCCAGCCCTCCGCCGCCCAGGCCGGCACCGGCGACGCCCTCCGGCAGGGCGCTCCCGCGCTCCGCCACTCCCCGCCCGAGCGCATCCGCATCCCCTCCATCGGCGTGAACGCCCCGCTGACGGGTCTCGGTCTCACCCCGCAGGGCAGCCTCGACGTGCCGCCCGCCGGGGAGAAGAACCTCGCGGGCTGGTACCAGGCCGGCACCACCCCCGGCGAGCGAGGCACCGCGATCGTCGCGGGCCACGTCGACAACGCCAACGGTCCCGCCGTCTTCTACAACCTCGGCGCCCTCAAGAAGGGCAGCGCCATCGAGGTGGCCCGCCGCGACGGCGGCACCGCGCTGTTCACCGTCGACGCCGTCGAGGTCTACGCGGCCCGCGACTTCCCGGACGAGAAGGTGTACGGCGCCGCGTCCCGCCCCGAGCTGCGCGTCATCACCTGTGGCGGCGACTACTCGAAGGCCACCGGGTACCAGGGGAACGTGGTCGTCTTCGCCCACCTCACCGGCAGCCGCTGACCGGCACCTGCGGCGCCTACGCGATCCACTGCTGGTACGCCAGATTCGCCACCAGCGCGAACACCACCGTCAGCAGCACCACCCGGACGAACCCGCTGCCCTTCTTGAGCGCCGTGTGCGCCCCCACCATGCCGCCCACCAGGTTGAACACGGCCATCAGCGCGGCCAGTTGCCAGTACACCGTGCCCTTCCAGGCGAAGGTCGCGAGAGCGCCCGCGTTGGTGCAGCAGTTGACGATCTTCGCGGTGGCGGAGGCGGTCACCAGGTCGAAGTGGAGCAGCGCGGTCAGCGCCAGGACGAGGAACGTACCCGTGCCGGGGCCGATGAGCCCGTCGTAGAAGCCGATCCCGAGGCCCGCGAGCCCGATCGCGGCCAGCACGCGCCGCGCGGACACGGGCTCGGTCGAGGGCGCCGTACCGAAGGCGGGCCGCAGCATGACGAAGGTCCCGACGCCGAGCAGCACCACCATGACCACCGGCTTCAGCACGTCCGTACTCAGCCCGGCGGCCACGAAGGCACCGGCCGTGGAGCCCGCCAGCGCCGCGAGCCCGATCCGCACGGCCAGCCGCACGTCCACCGGCGCCTTGCGCGCGTACGTCACCGCCGCGCCGGTCGTCCCGACGATCGCGACCGCCTTGTTCGTCCCGAGCGCGTACGCCGCCGGTGTACCGCCCGGCAGTCCGAGCAGCATCGCGGGGAGCAGCAGCAGCCCGCCACCGCCCACCACGGCGTCGATCCAGCCCGCCGCGAGGGAGGCGAGGCAGAGCACAACGACGATGGTCAGCGATATGTCGGGCATGATCGCGACCCTATGTGACGGTCACCGAGCCCAGGTAGCGCAGGACCGCCAGCACCCGTCGGTGCCCGGTGCCCGACGGCGGCAGGTCGAGCTTGGTGAAGATGTTGGCGATGTGTTTCTCGACGGCGCGTTCCGAGACGGTGAAGGCGCCGGCGATCGACTGGTTCGTCCGGCCCTCCGCCATCAGGGCGAGCACCTCGCGCTCGCGCGGTGTGAGCCTGTCGAGGGCGGTGGCGCGCCGGCTCGCGCCGAAGAGCTGCGCGACGACCTCGGGGTCCAGGGCGGTGCCGCCTGCGGCGACCCGTTCCATGGCGTCCACGAACTCGCCGATGTCGACGACCCGTTCCTTCAGCAGATAGCCGATCCCGGCCGGGTCGGCGAGCAGTTGCCGGGCGTACGTCGTCTCCACGTACTGCGAGAGGATCAGCACCCCGAGGCCGGGGTGGTCCTCCCGCAGCCGTACGGCCGCCCGCACACCCTCGTCGGTCTGCGTGGGCGGCAGCCTGATGTCGACGACGGCCACGTCCGGACGGTGCTCGGCCACGGCGGCGAGCAGTGTCTCGGCGTCCCCGACGGCCGCCGCGACCTCCACGTCCCGCAGCCGCAGCAGCTGGACCAGCCCATCGCGCAGGAGGGCGGAGTCCTCGGCGATGACGACGCGCATGTGATCCCCGTGATCGTCAGGAGGGCGGCTCGGACAGGAGGGCGGTTCGGTCAGCCGGGAAGCTCGACCGTGACCACCGTAGGGCCTCCCGGGGGGCTGTCGCAGGTGAGTGTGCCGTCGACGGTCCGGGCGCGGGCCAGCAGCCCGGTCAGGCCCGAGCCCGCGCCGATCACCGCTCCCCCGCGTCCGTCGTCGCGCACGCTCAGCCGCAGCAGTCCGTCCCGGGCGGTCACGCTCACCGCCGCACCGCTCGCCCCGCTGTGCTTGGCGGCATTGGCGAGGAGTTCGGCGGCGCAGAAGTACGCGATCGACTCGACGGCCGGGCTCGGGCGGTCCGTGATGTCGGCGGCGACCTCGACGGGCAGGGCGCTGTCGGCGGCGAGGGTGGCCAGGGCGGTGTCCAGACCCTGGTCCAGTACGGGAGGGTGGATGCCCTTCACCAGATGGCGCAGGTCGGCGATGGCCTGGGTCGCGTTGCCCCGCGCGGTGTCGACGACGGCGAGGAGCCGGTCGGGGGAAGCCCCCGCGCCGATCAGCTCCCTGATCATCGTGAGGTGCATCGCGAGGCCGACGAGCCGGGCCTGCGTCCCGTCGTGCAGGTCGCGTTCGATCCGGCGCAGGGTCGCCGCCGCGTCGTCCACGGCCTGGGCGCGGGTCTCCTCCAGGGTGCGGATGCGGCGCTCGGCGGGGTCGGGGCCGAGCAGCGCGCCGAGCAGCGCCCGGTGCGGGGCGAGGGCCTGGCGCAGCAGCCAGGACGCGGTGGCGAGGAGCAGCAGCCCGAGGGCCGCCGGGATCAGCCACCGTGGCCAGGAGTCGACCTGGAACCCGAAGAACTCCAGCGACACCCGGTGCGTCGTGCCGTCGCTCGCCCGCCGGGTGTCGTAGTTCCACCGCTTGAGGAGGGGGTGGAGGGTGAGCAGGACGCCATAGACGTAGCCGATGACGACAGCGGTGTACCCGAAGACGGCGGTGAAGGGGGTCGCCAGCGCGCAGCCGACGGCGCGCCACCCGCTCCGGTCACCGAGCAGCGCCCGCCGCCAGCCCAGGATCCCGGCACCTTCGCGGCGCTCCGGCTCCTCGATCTCCAGCCCCAACAGTCCTCGCGCGAGACCGCGTTGGAGCCTGCCGAGCGCCAGCGCCCCGCGCACGGTGACGGCGACCAGCCACAGTCCCAGCGTGGTCACGGACAGCACGCCCCCGACCAACAGTCCCACGAGGGTGAGGACGAACCCGACCAGGGCGAGCGGGAAGGCGATCACCCCGTAGAGAAGCGCCGAGAGGGCCTTCCGCCCGAAGGGGAAGGCCACGAGTGCGCGGAGGCGGTTGCGGAGGGGGTGCATGGCGTCAACCTAGGAGAGGAGTGCCGCGGCGAGGCGGAGCTGGACGGCTGCCAGGGCCCGGCCGAGCCACGGCATGAGCAGCAGGAAGCCGAACCCGCCGACGATCGCGTGGAACGCCCAGGCCCCCGCGAAGGTCGGCCCTCCCCACGCGTCGGAGTAGTCGGAACCGGCGGCGCGCAGCGGCCAGCCCAGGTTCATCGGCACCAGGGACCAGCCGTAGACGGTGACGGCCAGCACCAGGAGATTGAGGGGTACGGCGGCCGTGGCGTGGGCCAGTCCCCGCGAGGACCCGGACAGCTCCCGGCCCAGGAGACGTCGGACGAGCCCCCGCTGCCACCGCCCGGTCGGGGCGCCCAGCAGAGCCAGCGGGACGCAGAGCACCCCCACGGGGAACGCCAGCAGCGCGTACGCGACCCGGCGCCAGGTGCCCGCGGTGAACGCTTCACGGACGAACAGCCAGGCCCGTACGGCGGAGTCGTCGCGGGGCGGCGGCAGCGGCGGCTTCTGCTCCTGCCGGGGCTTCTCGAAGGTGGCCATGTTTCTGTCCCCCTGTGCGTCAGCGGGTGGATCCCGATGCCTCAAGGCTTCCGTGCCGGGGCGCCGCGATCGATCGTGCCCGCACGAGGACCGGGGGTTCGGTTGACCCCACCACACCCTCACAACCGGGTGTCGCTCCCGCTGAGGGCAGCGTTCCTCCCGGGAAACAGCCGTGATGCGACCGGGTAACACCGGCGTCGCAGGCTGCGGTGCATGACCTCGAATGCGCCCGCTCCCTGACCCGGTTCACCCTCGCTCCCGGCCCGGGAGACCGGGCGAAACCGGAGGGCCCGGGAGGGAACCGCACCGCTCCCCCGCAGACAGCGCCCCGCTGCTCCACCTGCTCACCAACGACGGAGGCTCCTGAATGTCCACGGACACGACGATGACGACGGCGGCGAACGCCACCGACGGCAGCGCGCACACCATCGTGCTCGTCGGCCATGGCATGGTCGGCCAGCGCTTCCTCGAAGCGCTCGCCGAACGCGGCCTGACCGCCACGCACCGTGTGGTCGTGCTGTGTGAGGAGCCGCGCCCGGCGTACGACCGCGTCCAGCTCACCTCGTACTTCTCGGGCCGCACCGCGGAGGAACTCTCCCTCACCGACGCCGAGTTCATCACCACGCACGGCATCGAACTGCACCTCGGCGACCCGGCCGAGACGATCGACCGGGAGGCCAGGCGGGTCACCGCGCGCTCGGGTCTGGTCATCGCGTACGACACCCTGGTCCTCGCCACCGGCTCGTACCCCTTCGTCCCGCCGGTGCCCGGCAAGGACGCCGAGGGCTGCTTCGTGTACCGCACCATCGAGGACCTGCTCGCCATCGAGGAGTACGCGAAGGCACGGGCGACGACGGGCGCGGTGGTCGGCGGCGGCCTGCTCGGGCTCGAAGCCGCGGGCGCGCTGAAGGGACTCGGACTGACCACGCACATCGTGGAGTTCGCTCCGCGCCTGATGCCCGTACAGGTCGACGAGGGCGGCGGCGCGGCGCTCCTGCGCACCATCCAGGACATGGGCCTGAGCGTGCACACGGGCACGGGCACCCAGGAGATCGTCACCGGCGACGACGGCGCCGTGACCGGGATGAAGCTCTCCGACGGCTCCGAACTCCCCACGGATCTCGTGGTGTTCTCGGCCGGCGTCCGCCCGCGCGACCAGCTCGCCCGCGACACCGGGCTCACGGTCGGCGAGCGCGGCGGCATCACGGTCGACGACCAGTGCCGCACGTCGGACCCGCACGTGTTCGCGATCGGCGAGTGTGCCCTCGCCTCGGACGGCCGGGTGTACGGCCTGGTCGCGCCCGGCTACGAGATGGCCGAGACGGCCGCCGCGACGATCGCCGCGGACGAGGCCAGCTTCACGGGCGCCGACCTGTCCACGAAGCTGAAGTTGCTCGGCGTCGACGTCGCGTCCTTCGGTGACGCGCACGGCGCCACCTCCGACTGCCTCGACGTCGTCTACTCCGACTCGCGCTCGGGCACGTACAAGAAGCTGGTCATCGGCCGCGGCGGCGAACTGCTCGGCGGCATCCTGGTCGGCGACGCGGACGCGTACGGCACCCTGCGGGCCTTCACCGGATCCGTGCCGCCGATCGCCCCCGAGCAGCTGGTGCTCCCGGCGGGCGCGGGCGCCCCGGTCGCGCTCGGCCCCTCCGCGCTCCCCGACTCCGCGGTCATCTGTTCCTGCCACAACGTCACCAAGGGCACGATCCGCGGCGCGGTCACCGAGCACTCCTGCACCACCGTGCCCGAGGTCAAGAAGTGCACCAAGGCCGGTACGGGGTGCGGGAGTTGCGTCAAGGTCCTCGGCCAGCTCGTCAACGAGGAGCTGGCCGCGAGCGGCGTCGAGGTCG
The DNA here is from genome assembly GCF_055638955.1 of Streptomyces sp. NPDC111507. Classification (NCBI taxonomy): domain Bacteria; kingdom Bacillati; phylum Actinomycetota; class Actinomycetes; order Kitasatosporales; family Streptomycetaceae; genus Streptomyces; species Streptomyces sp. NPDC111507. Next base: position 952,505 of record NZ_JBVKBU010000001.1, read on the forward strand.
ACCACGGCCTGTGCGGCTGCTTCTCCCAGACCCGCGAGGAGCTGTACGAGATCGCCCTCGCGCTGCGCGTCCCCTCCTTCCAGGTCATGCTGGACCGCTACGGCCGCGAGGGCGCCCGGGGTGGCGAGGGCTGCGAGGTCTGCAAGCCGGCCGTCGCCTCCATCATCGCCTCCCTCGCCCCGACCATCGGCGCCAGCGGCTATGTCCTGGACGGCGAACAGGCTGCCCTTCAGGACACCAACGACCACTTCCTCGCCAACCTCCAGAAGAACGGCTCGTATTCGATCGTGCCGCGCATCCCCGGCGGTGAGATCACCCCGGAGAAGCTGATCGTGATCGGCGAGGTGGCCCGGGACTTCGGCCTCTACACGAAGATCACGGGCGGCCAGCGCATCGACCTGTTCGGCGCGCGGGTCGAGCAACTCCCCCTCATCTGGGCGAGGCTGGTGGACGCGGGCTTCGAGTCCGGGCACGCGTACGGAAAGGCCCTGCGCACGGTCAAATCCTGCGTCGGGCGGACCTGGTGCCGCTACGGCGTCCAGGACTCCGTCCGCATGGCGATCGACCTGGAGCTGCGCTACCGGGGTCTGCGCTCCCCGCACAAGCTCAAGTCGGCGGTCTCCGGATGCGCCCGCGAGTGCGCCGAGGCCCAGTCCAAGGACTTCGGCGTGATCGCCACCGCCAACGGATGGAACCTGTACGTCGGCGGCAACGGCGGCGCCACCCCGCGCCACGCGGACCTGCTCGCACAGGACCTCTCCGACGCCGAACTCGTCCGCCTGATCGACCGGTTCCTGATGTTCTACATCCGCACGGCGGACCGCCTGGAGCGCACGTCGACCTGGCTGGAGCGGATTCCGGGCGGCCTGGACCACGTACGCGAGGTGGTCGTGGAGGACTCGCTCGGCATCTGCGAGGAACTGGAGTCGCTGATGGCCGCGCATGTCGCCGCCTACCGCGACGAGTGGGCCGAGACCATCAACGACCCCGAGAAACTGGCCCGGTTCGTGTCCTTCGTGAACGCCCCGGACACCCCCGACCCGGTCGTCGGCTTCGTCCCCGAACGCGACCAGATCAAGCCGGACCTGCCGCTGCTGAGCATCGGCCGCCGCCCCTCTGAAGCCCTGGAAGGAAGCGCCCAGCGATGACCCTGGCACCCGAAACAACCACCCTCACCGTCCACATCCGCCTGACGGACTCCTGGTTGGCCCTCTGCGACCTGTCCGCGCTGACGCCGGGCCGCGGAGTCGCCGCCCTGCTCCCGGACGGCGGCCAGGCGGCCGTCTTCCTCGACCGCGCGGGCCGGATGTACGCCATCGACAACCGCGATCCGTTCAGCGGCGCGGCGGTCCTCTCCCGCGGCCTGATCGGCTCCCACCAGGGCCGCCCGTTCGTGGCCTCGCCCCTGCTGAAGCAGCGGTTCGACCTGGAGTCGGGCCGGTGCCTGGACGACGAGACCGTACGGGTAACGACGTACGAGGTCCGGATTTCCTGACGGCCGGGGTGACCGGGACCTCCTCGCGCCCGCCGGTCACCCCGGTCATACTTGACCGATCATTCTCGATTGCCCTACGGTCACCCCATGGCCAGGACCAAGGAATTCGACCCGGACGCCGCGCTGCAGTCGGCCTTGGAGCTGTTCTGGCGGCGCGGCTACGAGGCGACATCCATGACGGACCTCGTCGAACACCTCGGCGTCGGCCGCGCCAGCCTCTACGCGACCTTCGGCAACAAGCACGAGCTGTACCTGAAGGCACTGGACCGCTACCAGCAGGCGCGCAATCCGCAGCTCCTGCGGGAGCTCTCCCAGCCGGGTCCCGCACTGCCCGCCGTACGAGCGATGGTACGCCGCTTCGCGACCGAGGCGGCGACCGAGGGAAGGCGCCTGAGCGGCTGCTTCGTCACCAACACGGCCGCCGAACTGGCACCCCACGACACGGCCGCGGCCCGCCGCGTCGAGCACAACTGGGACCACCTCGAGACCCTGCTGCACTCGGCCCTGGTCCGCGCGCAGGCCCAGGGCGAACTGCCCGCCGACCGCGACCCGCTCGCCCTCGCCCGCATGCTGCTGGTCCTGATGCAGGGCCTACGGGTGGTGGGCAAGGCGTCCGCGGACCCGGCCCGGGTCCAGGACGCGGCGGAACAGGCGCTGACGCTATTCGACTGAGGACCACGCCCCAAGGCCCACGCACGCCTTCATACTGAACCGATCGGTCAAATAAGGGGATCCGGAATGACCACACGTACACGCTTCTCGGGAAAGACGGCCCTCGTCACGGGCGCCGGATCCGGCATAGGCCGGACCACCGCCCTGGCGTTCGCCGCGGAGGGCGCGCAGGTGGTCGTCGCCGGCCGCACCGCCGCATCGCTCGACGCGACGGTCGCGCTGATCGAGGCCAAGGGCGGAAAGGCGCTGGCAGTGATCGCGGACGTGTCACGCTCGGACGAGGTGCACGCCCTCGTCGAGGCGGCCGTCGACCGTTTCGGCTCCCTGGACGTGGCGGTGAACAACGCGGCCGTCTTCCACGGCGGAACACCGTTGGCCGACCTTCCGGAGGCCGACTGGCACGCCGAACTGGACATCAACGTCACCGGCGTGTTCCTCGCCCTTCAGGCGGAGATCCGGCAGATGCGGACGCAGCCGTCCGGCGGCGCGATCGTCAATCTCGCCTCCACCATCGGCCTGCACACCCGGCGTCCGGGCGTCGCCGCCTACGCCGCCGCCAAGGCCGCCGTCACCGCGCTGTCCCGCGCCGCGGCCCTCGATCACATCGCCGACGGAGTCAGGATCAACGTCGTCAGCCCCGGCGCCTCCGCCACCACGATGTCACTGCGGCCGGGGGAGTCGGAGGCCGAGCGGGTGGAGCGGGCACGTCACGAACTGCCACTGGGCCGCGTGTCGAAGACCGAGGAGGTGGCGGCGGCCGTCCTCTACCTGGCGTCGGACGACGCGGCGTCGGTCGTGGGCACGGACCTGGTGGTGGACAGCGGAGGCGCCCTCTGACGCGGACCGGGGAGCCGGGGAGCCGGGAGTCAGGTCACTTCAGAGCGTCGTACGTCACGCCGGTGAGCTGCTCGGAGGCGCTCCAGAGGCGCTCGCCGACGGCGTCGTCACGCGTCCACCCGGCCCGCCAGGAGCTCGCGGGCGCGCCGCGCCACATCGCGAACGAGGGTCCGGTGAAGGAGTCGGGCCGTACACCGGGCGCGGTGGCGGCGTACAGCGTGGGCAGGGCCCCGGCGTCCGGGCTCTGCGCGAGGAGCCGGTTCCCGATCTCCATGACCCGCTCGGCGCCCTTGCGCCCCGCGAGCTTCGGCCCGGCGGTCTGGAGGTTGGTGGAAGCGTACCCGGGGTGAGCGGCGGCAGCGACGACGTCGGACCCGGCAACGGCCAGCCGCCGCGCCAGTTCGTGGGTGAACAGAAGATTGGCGGTCTTGGACCGCCCGTAGGCGACCCAGCGCCGATACCCGCCGCGCTCGCTGTCGAGGTCGCGGATGTCGATATTGGCGAGCACATGGAACATGCTCGACACGGTCACGACGCGGGCGCCCGGGGTGGCGAGCAGCGCCGGAAGCAGCAGCCCCGTGAGCGCGAAGTGCCCCAGATGATTGACCCCGAACTGAGTCTCGAACCCATCGGAGGTACGCGCGAACGGCAGAGCCATCACCCCGGCGTTGTTGACGAGAAGATCAAGCCGCTCGCCGTACACAAGGTCGAACATCGCCGCGAACTCCGCCACGGAGTCGAGATCCCCGAGGTCCAGCCGTACGAACTCCACGTCCGCGCCGGGCACTTCGGAGGTGATCCGGTCCCCCGCCTCACTCCCCCGCGCCTCGCTCCGACAGGCGAGCACCACCCGCGCCCCACGCCGCGCCAGCTCACGTGCCGTGACGAACCCGATCCCGCTGTTGGCCCCGGTGACGACGGCCGTACGGCCACGCTGATCAGGGATGTCACTCACATTCCACCCGGCCATGCCCAGACCCCTCTCCACCACTGCTCGTCACTCACCGTACGCTCAGTCTCGCCGGATCAACTCGGGATCAATCCTCCGCCCCACAAGCGGCAACGCGCCCACGGCGGCGACGACCAGCACCCCGAGAGCACACACGAGCAGCAACGGAACCCCGCCCCCGTCCCAGAAGACGGCCCCACCCCCGGTGACCAGATAGCTCGACTCGGCCATCTTCCCCACCACCACGGCCAACACCAACCCCACAGCCAACGGCAACACCACCTGCACCACCTGCACAGCCCGCAACGTCCGCGCCCGCGCCCCCAACAAGGCCAACGCAGTAACCTGCGGCCGCCGCTCGACGGCCCGGTCGGTGGCAGCGACGAGGTAGGCGGCTACGCCGATGATCAGGCCGAGGATCATGCCTACGGCGAGGAGGGTTTTTACGATGGTGATCTGTTGGAGCGCCTCGACCGCCAGACCCTGAGGCTCGACCTGCACGGTGGGGGCTGCGCCACCGATGGCGTCGAGGACACGGCGTACGGTTTCTGGACCGGATCCGCTGATCAGGCTGAGGGTGGCGTCCTCCGGGCGGGTGTGCCGGGGCACCATGGAGGGCGGCAGAAGGATCGTTCCGCTATTGACCACCTGAGCGTTCACGGGGTTGTGGAACCGGACCTTCCTATACGGCACTGCGAGCTTCAGGTCGCGAGTGTGCCGCCCGCCATGAAAGGTGTAGTGGACGGTGTCACCCGCCCGGATATTGTTCTGGACCTGCGCGGAATCCCACAGCCACAGGGGCTGCCCGTCTACGCACCCATCAACCGACGGCACCGCCTTGCGCAACTGGTCGCATGTGGCCACCACCGCGTCGACGCGCGGTTCCGTCGGCGCCCCGCCACTGAACTTCGCCTGTACAGCAACGAAGTGTGCACGCAGACCTGGCAGCTCTTCGAGAGCGTGCTGCTGAGACGCGTCGATCTCCCCAAACATGATGTCGTAGACCTGCACGGGAGAGTTGCTCTTGGTGACCTGCTCCAACTCAATGAGCACACCTTGTGCTAGAGAAGCCACGAAGACCAGCAGAACGAGACCCGTCGCCACCCGAAGCGCACCACCCGGCTCGGCTTCGTTCCGCCGCATCGCAAGACCGAGGGAGAGCGACTGCGTGGAGCGGGCTGTCCGTCGAGCCAGAAGCCTGGACAGCAAGGGAAGCGACAGAGCAAGCCCTACGCCGACCAGAACGACCGCCGACGGCACGAGTACCGAGGACAGTGCCGTGCTCGTAGGCGCATGCCCGGTGGCTCCGGCGATGCAGTAGCCGGTCAGAATGCCCATCCCCGCGGTCAACGGCAGGATTCCCCACCTCGACGGCGGCTTCTCCACTGCGGTGCGCCGGACTGCCAGCGGGTTGGCCGCCGCCTTGCGGGCGCTGGCACGGCCTACGAACCATGCGAGTGTCGGGCAGCCCACGAGACACACCAGAAGGGTTGTAGCAGACAATGCCCCGTCGGCTGGGTACCACTTGAACCCCGGCAGGCCGATTCGCGAGACGAGTTGATTCACGACCTCGTACTCGACAAGACCCAGAACAGCGCCCACGCCGGCCGCCGCGACCGTCTCTGCGGCGTTCACCCGTTGAGTGCCCTTCCTGCTCAGCCCCAACAGGCGGAGGGCGGCCAATCGGCGTGTCCGTTCTGCAGCGGAGAGGCGTGCGCACACGGAGAGGAAGACTGCGAGGGGGAGCAGCACGACTCCGGCCATCGTGAAGCGAATGATGTCGAGTGCGGAGGACTCCACCGTGGGATCCGGCGCATAGTCGGCACCCCATTGCTTCACGGGATACCCCTCGGACAGTTCGGCGCGGCTCATGCCCGCGTACGCGACGAGTTCATTCGGACGAGCCAGCCCTTGGGCTCCGATCAGCCCCGCTTCCTTGCCCGGAAAACGCCGAGCCAACGCCGGTTGGCCTCGCAGTAGGCGATGCAGGCGGGGAGAAACGAACACCTGGCCGTCTCGTGGCAGCGACTTCAGACCGGGCGGCGGCTCGATCGACTTCGTCCCACGCGCGATGAAGATCCGGGTGAGGGGGACGGAGCCATACGGGTCAGTGCGGCTGAGAATCAGCGGATAGCCGTCGTTGATCCTCTGACCGGACTGATCCCGTGGGACGACCGGCTGCCGTCCCGCGATACGCCCGTCCTGCGCTGCGAGGATTCCGGGGATGGCGAGCACGATGGCCAGACAGCACACACCGAGCGAGCCACCCACCGCCATGAGCACGAATCGTGCACGGTTGCCGCCCCCGCTGCCGAGCAACAGCCGCAGCCCCAGAAGGAGTTCCTTCATGTCACGTCCTGTTCTCGGGCGAGCACACCGTCGGACATCGTGTAGCGGCTGTCCGCGCGGGCCGCGACCTTCGGGTCGTGGGTGACGAGGACGACCGCCGTGCCCTGCGACCTCGCGAGGGCCAGGAATTCCTCCAGTACGGTGGCGGCGTTGGCGCTGTCGAGCGATCCAGTCGGCTCATCGGCGAAGACCACAGTCGGCCGATGTACGAGGGCGCGTGCTACGGCGACCCGCTGGTTCTGACCGCCCGACACCTGTGAGGGGCGCCGCTCCCGTAGTTCGGCGAGCCCAAGCCGTCCCAATACCTCCCCAGCGGCCGCGAGCGCCGTGGCCTTGCGCTGCCCGGCCAGCCTCAGTGGCAGAGCGGCGTTCTCCTCCACAGTCAGCTCGGGCAGCAACTCCCCGTGCTGGAAGACAAATCCGAAACGGTCACGGCGCAGGGCGCTGAGTTCGTCGTCGTCGAGTGCGCACAGCGGGAGTCCTTCGAAGCGGATCTCGCCGCCTGCAACGGGCAATACTCCTGCCAGGCAATACAGGAGGGACGACTTGCCCGAGCCGCTCTGTCCCGTGATGGCCACGACCTCGCCCTGGCTGATTGCAATGGACGCGCCCCTGACTGCGTGCGACTGCCCATAAAAGAGGTCGATTCCTCTGGCCAACAGGACTTCTGGCGTAGTGATTTGAGCCTCCAGGAGAGCGGAAAGGAAAGGACCCGGACCTGCGCCCGGGTCCTGGGCGTCGGACAGTCCGCCTACGGCCTGAAGTGCCGCGTCGGGGAGCAGTTGTCCGGCCGGAGGGAGCCTCGATCGCGACAGGCACGCAGATCCGCGTCGTCCGTGTACTGCTGAGCTCCGTCCCAGTTGGAGTGGTGCAAGAACACTGTCTGTCGTTGCTTCCCGTTGTAGCGAACCCAGTCGTGCCCTTCGACGCGAACCTGCATGTAGACGTTGTTGTTGTCATCGGGCAGGGCATCCTTGAGCTGCCCGGCCCATTCGAAGGCGCCATGGTTCTGGGCTGCCGCGTTGAACCTGTACTGCCCCTGGCCGAATTGCGCACCCGTCGGCTTCATCCGGGGCAGCTCGTGCCAAGCCCCCGCCATCGACGTCCCTGCCCCGACGAGAAACACCCCGGCCGCCACCACGCCAACCATCGCCGTCTTCATCTCTCACCTCTCTGCCTCCCAACGACCCCACCGGCCCCCAGGAGTTACAGAAGGTAATGGATCAGTAACGTGCTGAATCCTTTGGCCTACGAATCGCCATCCCATCAGGTGATCCGGAAGCACGAGAAGCGCGAGCGGGCGCCGACCTCGTCGCCCGGTGTCAGGGCGTTGCGTAGTCGTTCGAGAAGGGCTGGGTCTCGGGATAGAACCGTTCGGCGGTGTGGCCCGGCACCGGAGTCGACGACGCCTCAGCCTGGGCCCAGACCCCCGCGGAGGCGGAGGAAACAGGGCGACGGGGTGGTGGTGCGGTGCGGGGATCCTCGCGGGCGAAGGGCTCCGGGGCCGTCCCGGTCCCGGCCATGTCCGCCGTCGACGCGTTCCCCGACCCCGGCATCAGCACCCGCACCCGCACCCCGCCGCTGCGCAGTGAACTCCTCGACCTGGACGCGGTCGGCGTCGAACGGCACCGGGCCTGGCCGCTGTTGGAGCGGTACGGCGGTAACTGTGCGTGCGGTGCACGCGGCCGTCGAGCAGATCCTCGACGACCTGCTGTCGAACGCGCTGCGACCGGCTCCGCGCGCCCCCGATGCGCCCAAGGGCGGTACGGCCCCGGTCGAGACCTGCTGCAGCGGCCGGCCCGCGCCGGTGGCGGCGAGGCCGAGTTGAGTGCGGCGCCGTACGGACGGCTCGACGGCTTCGTACGGCTGTGCCTGGTCGCACGACGACGGGGCGGCACCTCCGCACAGGGTTGTATGACCAACACCCTGAACTGGGAACTCAGCATCTGCCGCCCCTCACGGGGCACGTAGAGACCCCGATGGGGGATTCACCGCTGGCAGCGTCCGAACGTCACGACGTAGGTGCCGGCGGTGGGCGACGAGGCCCCGGCCCGGTCCGCCGAGCCGGGCTGGGCCCACGGGCCTATCTCGCGCAGCGACGGCTTGAGGATGATGGCGCGGTGGGCGGGGCTGTTCATCCACCAGTTGACGGCGGCCTGCGGAGTTCCCGATCCGCCCCACCCGGTGTACGTGATCTCGTTGAACTCCCACGAGCGGGGGTTGGGACAGTATCCGGCCGCCTGGATGCGGCTCTGCGGTGTCGAGCCGGTTTGGGGGTTGCGGTGCGGGTCCTTGCCCGGTCCCCACCACTTCAGCTGGACGGCCGCGACAGCATGCTGCTGGGCCGCGTTCGTCAGGGCCTGGCTAATGGTGAGGGAAGGCAGCCCGCGCTGTGTGCGCTGCGCGTTGATCAGGCACATCACGGCAGCCCTCGCCTGGGTGACCGTCCCGGCAGTCGGGGCCCGGTTGGCGGCGGCCTGGTCGCAGGTCACGGCAGCCGCGGGCGGAGCCGTCACGACAGGGAAGAGCGTGGCCGACAGGGCGGCAGCCGCGGCAGTGCTCAGCAGTTTTCCGGTGCGCGACATGTGACTTTGCACGGATACTCCACCTCCTGCGAACACGAACGGTGTTGTCATCCAGGCTGCCATCGGCCCTGGCCCGTCGCCATCCGGGGCCGCGGGGCGGGCGTGCCGCTCGCGGATGCGCTCGTCCTTCTCCCTGGCCTCGGCCCTCAGCCGCCGGGCCTCTTGGCAGAGATGAGGTTGTCGACCAACTCCCTTCCCAAGAGGGCCCGTTGCTGTTCCAGTGCACCATTTCCGATCCGGTCGGTGCCACTTCAGCCACCCTGGCGTGCGACTGCTACGTCCACCAGTGCGGGGCGATCGACGAGAGTGTCTGTCGTGCGTGCTGTCCCACCGACATGACCGACGCGGAGTGGGCCCAGGTCCGTGCCTCGATGCCGGTGCCGGTCTGGCTGGAGGGCCGGGGCGGGCGTCCGGAGAACAAGCAGAACGAAGGTCCCGCACCGGAATAACGTAGGTCCCGCACCGGAATGTGGATGATGCACGACGGGGCGGCACCTCCGCACAAGGTGCCGCCCCGTTTCTTTCGTACGCCGGAGCCGTCGGCCGTCGGTGAGGGTCAGGGTCGACCGTCGGCGGCTCCGGAGTTCCGGCAGGCTAGCGGTGGTCGCTGCCCTTCGCCGTCGACGCCGCGCGGCCCGCCTCCAGGCGTGCCACCGGGATCCGGAAGGGGGAGCAGGACACGTAGTCCAGTCCCACCTCGTGGAAGAAGTGGACGGACTCGGGGTCGCCGCCGTGTTCGCCGCAGACGCCGAGCTTCAGGTCGGGGCGGGTGGCGCGGCCGGCCTGCACGGCCGACTTCACCAGGGAACCCACGCCGTCCTTGTCGATGGTCTCGAAGGGGGAGACGCCGAAGATCCCCTTCTCCAGGTACGCGGTGAAGAAGCTCGCCTCCACGTCGTCCCGGGAGAAGCCCCAGACGGTCTGCGTGAGGTCGTTCGTACCGAAGGAGAAGAACTCGGCGGCCTCGGCGATCTGACCGGCGGTCAGGGCGGCCCGCGGGAGTTCGATCATCGTGCCGATGGCGAGCCTGAGGTTCGTGCCGGCGGCCGCCTGCACCTCCGCGATGACCTGGTCGGCCTCCTCGCGGACGATCTCCAGCTCCTGGACCGTACCGACGAGGGGGATCATGATCTCGGCCCGCGGGTCGCCCTTGGCGTTCTTGCGCTCGGCCGCCGCCTCCGCGATCGCCCGTACCTGCATGGTGAACAAGCCGGGGATGACCAGGCCGAGACGTACGCCGCGCAGACCCAGCATCGGGTTCTGCTCGTGCAGGCGGTGCACGGCCTGGAGCAGGCGCAGGTCGTTCTCGTTGGCGTCGCCGCGCGACTCGGCCAGTGCCACCCGGACGGACAGTTCGGTCACGTCCGGCAGGAACTCGTGCAGCGGCGGGTCCAGGAGACGGATCGTCACCGGGAGGCCGTCCATCGCCTCGAAGAGTTCGACGAAGTCCCGCTTCTGGAGGGGCAGGAGCTCCTTGAGGGAGTCCTCGCGCTCCGCCTCCGTGTCGGCCAGGATCAGGCGCTCGACCAGTTCGCGCCGGTCACCGAGGAACATGTGCTCGGTGCGGCACAGGCCGATGCCCTGCGCGCCGAAGCGGCGGGCACGGAGGGCGTCCTCCGCGTTGTCCGCGTTGGCGCGGACGCGCAGGCGGCGGACCCGGTCCGCGTACGCCATGATCCGGTGGACGGCGGCGACCAGCTCGTCCGCGTCGTCGGCGCCCGCGTGCATCCGGCCCTCGAAGTACTCGACGACCGGGGAGGGCACGACCGGGACCTCGCCCAGGTAGACCTTGCCCGTCGAGCCGTCGATCGAGACGACGTCACCCTCCTCGATGACCACTCCGCCCGGGGCCGTCATACGGCGCCGCTTGGTGTCGACCTCGAGCTCCTCGGCGCCGCACACGCACGTCTTGCCCATGCCGCGCGCCACGACGGCGGCGTGCGAGGTCTTGCCGCCACGCGAGGTCAGGATGCCCTCGGCCGCGATCATGCCGTCCAGGTCGTCGGGGTTGGTCTCACGGCGGATCAGGATGACCTTCTCGCCCGAACGCGACCACTTGATCGCGGTGTACGAGTCGAAGACCGCCTTGCCGACCGCAGCGCCCGGCGACGCGGCGATGCCCCGGCCGATCTGGTCGACCTTCGCCTGGTCGTCGAAGCGCGGGAACATCAGCTGCGCGAGCTGGGCGCCCGTCACACGCTGGAGGGCCTCCGCCTCGTCGATCAGGCCCTGGTCCACCAGCTGCGTGGCGATACGGAAGGCCGCACCGGCCGTGCGCTTGCCGACGCGGGTCTGGAGCATCCACAGCTGGCCGCGCTCGATGGTGAACTCGATGTCGCAGAGATCCTTGTAGTGGTTCTCCAGGGTCTCCATGATCTGCATCAGCTGGTCGTACGACTTCTTGTCGATCGACTCCAGCTCGGCGAGCGGGACCGTGTTGCGGATGCCCGCGACCACGTCCTCGCCCTGGGCGTTCTGGAGGTAGTCGCCGTACACGCCCTGGTGGCCGGATGCGGGGTCGCGTGTGAACGCCACACCCGTGCCCGAGTCGGGGCCGAGGTTGCCGAAGACCATCGAACAGACGTTGACCGCGGTGCCGAGGTCGTGCGGGATGCGCTCCTGGCGGCGGTAGAGCTTGGCGCGGTCGGTGTTCCAGGAGTCGAAGACCGCGTGGATCGCGAGGTCCATCTGGTCGCGCGGGTCCTGCGGGAAGTCCCGGCCGGCCTCGGTCTTGACGATCCTCTTGAACTTGGTGACCAGCTTCTTGAGGTCCGCGGCCTCCAGCTCCGTGTCGACCGTGACCTTCTTGGCCGCCTTCGCCGCGTCCAGCGCGTCCTCGAAGAGCTCGCCGTCGACGCCGAGGACCGTCTTGCCGAACATCTGGATCAGGCGGCGGTACGAGTCCCACGCGAAGCGGTCGTCGCCGGCCTGCTTGGCCAGGCCCTGGACCGACTTGTCGGAGAGGCCGATGTTCAGCACGGTGTCCATCATGCCCGGCATGGAGAACTTCGCACCGGAACGGACGGATACGAGGAGGGGATCGTCGGCCTGGCCGAGCTTCTTGCCCATCGCCGCTTCGAGGGCCTCGAGGTGCGCGCTCACCTCGTCACGCAGTGCCGCCGGCTCCTCGCCGCTGCCGAGATAGGTCTTGCACGCCTCGGTGGTGATGGTGAAGCCCGGAGGGACGGGAAGGCCCAGGTTGGTCATCTCGGCGAGGTTCGCACCCTTGCCACCGAGGAGGTCCTTGAGGTCCCTGTTGCCTTCGGTGAAGTCGTAAACGAACTTCGTCCCCTCAACGCCGCTGTCGCCGCTCTCGGCTACATGGGGATCTTTGTTTTCCGACACGAGTCTCGACTCCTCGACGTCGCGGTGGCTGCCCTGACGGCGAGGAACATACCCAGATCGAAGGCGCCTGGGTACGTCTACTTGCACGTCATGCGCCTGTAACCACCCGTCCGCCACTCGATTGAAAGTCAAGCCTTGGCAAGCGGTCACGGGGAGATGTTTTCACTTCTTGAACGAATCAACCCCCTCAGGTAGAAGTATACGCTCAGATGAGCGGCCACCGACACGCCTGAGTTTAATCGATGAACGATCAAGGGGTGGCACTGAGTGCCACCCCTTAGGGAAGTGCAGTCGCTCAAGATCCGCTCATCTGAGCGCCACCCCTATCAAGGGTGGCGAGAATCACGCGGTGAAGACGTCCTGAATTTCATCATGCGGACCACGAGGTGGACGCGACGCGAACGCGACACACGGATGTCACACACCCCGCCACCCCTGTGCGTCACACAGGCGTCACACACCCAGCGCCGCCAGCCGTTCTTCCGCCCGCTCCGGCGCGTACAGGTACTCCACGACCAGCGCACCGGCCCCCACCAGCCCCGCCCGCTCCCCGAGCCGCGAGGTCACCACGTCCAGATGAGCGGTCGAACGCGGCAGCGCCCGCTGGTACAGCAGCTCACGCACACCCGTGAGGAACGGGGTTCCGGCCAGATCCCCGGCGATCATCAGAACGCCGGGATTCAGCAGGGTCACCACCGTCGCGAGTACGTCCCCGACCTGGCGCCCCGCCTCCCGCGCCAGCGCCATCGCCTCCGGGTGCCCGGCGGTCAGCAGGTCGCGCACATCCGATCCGGAGGTGGCCGGTACGCCGGACTCGGCGAGTCTGCGCGCCACCGCGCCACCGCTCGCGACGGCGGCCAGACAGCCGTACGAACCGCACCGGCACAGCGCGTCCGCGCCCACCCGGATGTGCCCGATGTCCCCGGCGCCCCCGTCGACGCCCCGGTAGATGGAGCCGCCGACGACCATGCCCGCACCGATACCGGTGGAGACCTTGACCAGGGCGAACGCCGAACAGTCCGGATAACCGGTGCGCTGCTCCCCGTACGCCATGAGGTTGGCGTCGTTGTCGACGAGTACGGGGATCAGGGCGCCGCTCCTGGTGACCCCGGCGCCCGTGGCACCACCGGCGCTACCGGCACCACCGGCGCTCTTGAGGCCGGCGTGCTCGGCGAAGGCACGTCCCAGACGCCCGCGTATGTCGTAGCCGTCCCAGCCGGGCATGATCGGCGGTTGCACCACCCTGCCGGTGTCGGTGTCGACCGGGCCCGGCACCGCGATCCCGATCCCGCACACCGCGTCCGCGCGCTGCCCGGCCTTCTCCAGCAGCTCGGCGAACCAGCGGCCGAGTTCGCCCAGCACGGCGTCCGGGCCGTCCTCGATGCGCAGGCCTCCGTGGTGCTCGGCCTGGATCTCGCCGCTCAGCGAGAGGACGGCGGCCCGGCCGTGCCGGGTGTCGAGATCGGCGGCGAGGACGACGGCGTGTTCGTCGTCGAACTCGAGGGTGATCGAGGGCCGGCCGCCCTGAGGGGAGTCCACCGGGCCGCCCGCGCCCTCGCGCAGCCAGCCCGCACGGAAAAGCCGGTCGAGGCGCTGGCCGACAGTGGCCCGCGACAGACCGGTGGCCTGCTGCAGCGCGCCGCGCGTCGTGGCACGCCCGCTGCGCACCAGTTCGAGCAGCTCCCCGGCGCTTGCCTGATGCCCGGCCCTCATGGCCTTCGCCGCCCTTCCCGCCGTCCCCGCCATGCCTGTCATGCCCAACCCCTTGCGTTCACCAACTCTGCATTACATATTGAGTTTTGCGTGTTAAATAGACGTAACCCTACGGTACCTAGTGCCGAACCGATCGGCCGGACGTCTTCGGGGAGACCTGAGTGGACAGCACAACCCAACTCACCATCCGCCGCACGGGGACCACCACCCCCGCGCGCACCTCGGGTTCCCCCGCTCCGCCCGGCTCGCACGAGATCACCCACTCCGGCGCGCACGTATACGATCCCGACCGGCCCGCCGGGTCGCTGCACCTCAGGGCCGCCCGAGTACTCGAAGACAACTGGACGGGAACGTCCACGGTTCCCTCGCACGGCCTGTATCCGCACCAGTGGTCCTGGGACTCCGCCTTCATCGCGATCGGCCTGCGCCACCTGTCCCCCTTGAGGGCACAGACGGAACTGGAGACGCTGCTCGGCGCCCAATGGGGTGACGGCCGGATCCCGCACATCGTCTTCAACCCCTCCGTCCCGCTCGACGCCTACTTCCCGAGCCCCGACTTCTGGCGCTCCTCGACCGCGGGGCGCGCTGCGGGCGCCCCGCGCACCGTACAGACGTCGGGCATCGTGCAGCCACCGGTGCACGCGCTCGCCGCCTGGCTGGTGCACCAGGCCGACCCGGGGCTGTCCCGGTCGCGTTCCTTTCTCTCCCGGATGTATCCCCGGCTGGCCGCCTGGCACCGCTATCTGCTGCACCGGCGGGACCTGGGCGGCGGCGGGCTCGCCTCCGTGGTCCACCCGTGGGAGCAGGGCATGGACAACAGCCCGTGCTGGGACGCCCCGCTCAGCCGTGTCACCCCGGCCGCGCCGCGCTCCTTCCGCCGCGCCGACCTCGACCACGGGTCCGCGGAGGACCGGCCGACGGACCTCGACTACGGCCGGTACGTGCGACTCGCGACGGACTACCGGGACGGCGGGTACGCCGACGGCGCCAGCGAGTTCGCCGTCGAGGACCCGGCGTTCAACGCGCTGCTGATCGCCTCCGAGCACGCGCTCGCCGCGATCGCGCAGGAACTGGGCGCGGCGGGGACGGCGCGGCACGCCCGCGCGGAACGGTTGACGGCGGCGCTGGTGGAGCGCCTGTGGGACCCGACGGAGGGGATGTTCTTCTGCCGGGATGTGTACGGCGGGGACGGGGGCGGTGGGGAGTCGTACGGCGGGGATGCCCGCGACGGGGGCGAGAGCGGTGCTCTTGGTCCGGAGCGGCGCTCTCCTGAGAGCGGCGATCTCGCCTCGGAGCGGCGCTCTTCCGGGAGCGGTGCTCACGGGTCGGAGCGAGGCTCTCGGAGCGGTGCTCTCGCACCGGAGCAGCGCTCCGCCGAGAGCGGTGCTCACGCTTCGGAGCGACGCTCTCGCCAGAGCGGCGCTCTCGCTTCGGAGCAGCGCTCTCGCGCCGGGACGCTCATCCCCGAGCGCAGCGTGGCCGGACTGCTCCCGCTCATCCTCCCCGCACTCCCCCGCGACATCGCCGCCACCCTGGTCCGCACGGCGGGCGGGCCGCACTTCGGGCTCGGCGGGGTCGCCCGGCTGGCGCCGAGTTACGACCTGACCGGGCACGCCTTCGACCCGCACCGCTACTGGCGCGGCCCGGCGTGGTTCAACACGAACTGGCTGCTGGAGCGCGGGCTGCGGCTGCACGGGGAGCACGGGCGCGCGGAGGAGTTGCGGGCGGCGCTGCTGGAGACGGCGGACACGTCCGGGTTCGCGGAGTACGTGGATCCGTACACCGGCGAGGCCTGCGGCGCGCTCGGCTTCAGCTGGACGGCCGCGCTGACGCTCGACCTGCTGCACGAGCCCGCGCGAGCCGACCAGGCGGATCGGTCGACGCAAGTCGTGTCCCATCCGGGGCGCCGCGCGTTCGACAAGGCACAGGGCACGCCGCCACACACATCGCACGCATCACACACGCCACACGCGCCACACACGACACACAGTTCATTCGAGACGGGCGCCAATGGAGGGGACCGGGGATGACGGACCGGCATCATCTGCTCGTGCACGGTGGAACGTTCGCCGCCGTGGGCGACGGCGGGGACATCAGCGGGGTGCGCGGCGGCAGCTCCCCGGACGGGTTATTCGTACGGGATGCCCGGCACCTCAGCCGCTGGCAGCTGACCGTCGACGGCGCGGTGCCCGAGGCGCTGACGCCGGTCGCGGACGGCGACACGGCGCGCTGTGTGCTCGTCCCGCGCGGCGGGCGCAACGAACCGCCCGCGTACACGGTCTTCCGTGAACAGGCCGTCACCGACGGCGCGTTCGTGGAGGCGCTGCGCGTCACCAGCAACCGCCCGTCGCCCACGAGCGTGCGCATCGCGCTGACCATGGACGTCGACTTCACGGACCAGTTCGAGCTGCGCTCCGACCACCGTACGTACGCCAAGATCGGCGCCGTACGGGGGCGTCAGGTCCTCGATGACGGGGTGGAGTTCAGCTACCAGCGCGGGGAGTGGCGGTCCTGCACGACGGTCACCTCCGAGCCGCCGCCGGACGGGGTCGAGGAGACCGGCACCGGCGCCCGTCGCCTCGTGTGGACCCTGGACCTCGAACCGCACGCCTCGGCGGAGCTTGCGCTGCGCGTGGCGGCCCGTCCGCACGGGGCGCTGAAGGACCCGGAGGTGCCCGCCTCACCTTCCGCGGCGAATGAACAACTCCTGGCGCTGGAGGGTGAGTTCGCGGACGGCGTGCCCTTCCCGACCGGCTGGCCTGAGCTGGCCGCGGCCTGTGCGCGCGGGCTGTCCGATCTCGCGGTGCTCCAGGTCCCGGCGACGGGCCCGGACGGCGAGGAGCTGCGGGTGCCGGCGGCCGGAGTGCCGTGGTTCCTCACACT
Organism: Streptomyces sp. NPDC111507; assembly: GCF_055638955.1. Taxonomy (NCBI): domain Bacteria; kingdom Bacillati; phylum Actinomycetota; class Actinomycetes; order Kitasatosporales; family Streptomycetaceae; genus Streptomyces; species Streptomyces sp. NPDC111507. The sequence goes on from NZ_JBVKBU010000001.1 coordinate 969,333, forward strand.
CCTGGGCCGCGACGCCCTGCTGACCTCGCTGTTCGCGCTCCCCTACCGCCCCGAGCTCGCCGCCGCCACGCTGCCCGCGCTCGCCGCGACGCAGGCGGTCGAGATGGGAGCGGGTGCGGTCGCCCAGCCCGGCAAGATCGTGCACGAGGTGCGGCACGGCGAGCTGGCGCACTTCGGGCAGGTGCCGTACGGGCGGTACTACGGATCGGTGGACGCGACGCCGCTGTTCCTGGTGCTGCTCGGCGCGTACACCGAGCAGACGGGTGACCCGGCCCTGGCCCGGCGGCTGGAGGCCAACGCCCGGGCGGCGATCGGCTGGATGCTGGACCACGGCGGTCTGACCTCCGTCGGCTATCTCGTCTACCGAGCGGACGGCGGCGGCCTCGCCAACCAGAACTGGAAGGACTCCCCCGGCGCGATCTGCTCCGCCGACGGGAGCCGTCCCAGTGGGCCGGTGATGGCCGCGGGCGCGCAGGGATACGCGTACGACGCGCTGCGCCGCACCGCCCACCTGGCCCGTACGGTCTGGGGCGACGAGGTCTACGCCGCTCTGCTCGAACAGGCGGCGGGCGACCTCCGTGACCGTTTCCAGCGGGACTTCTGGATGAGTGAACACGCTTTCCCCGCACTGGCGTTGGACGGTGACGGCCGTCAGGTCGACGCCCTCGCCTCGGACGCCGGGCATCTGCTGTGGTCGGGGCTGCTCGACAAGGAGTACGGCGAACTGGTCGGCCACCGCCTGCTGGAGCCGGACTTCTTCTCCGGCTGGGGAGTGCGTACCCTGGCCGCCGGTCAGCCGGCGTACCACCCGATGTCGTACCACCGCGGTTCGGTCTGGCCGCACGACAACGCGCTGATCACGCTGGGGCTGGCCCGCTACGGCCTGCACGACGAGGCCCGGACGGTCGCCCACGCGCTCGTCGACGCCGCCACGGTCGGCGGCCACCGTCTGCCGGAGGTCCTCGCGGGGTACGGCCGCGAGACACACGGGGAGCCGGTGCCTTATCCGCACGCGTGCGTACGGGAGTCCCGTTCGGCGGCGGCGCCGCTGGCGTTGCTCACGGCGGTCGGGGGCGCTTGAGGGAACCCCCGGCCTCCTGGCCCCCGGCCCCCGGCAGAAGAGTCAGCCCCCGGACGTGTCCAGTTCCGCGTCCTCGCCGATGCCCGCGCAGTCGTACGGGTCCTTGAGCCAGCCGTCCGGCAGGACGACCCTGTTGTTGCCGGACGTGCGGCCGCGGGGCCCGTCCGCGCCCGTGGGCCAGGGCTGGTCGAGGTCCAACTCGGCGAGGCCGTCCGAGAGTTCGGCGAGGGACGACGTGATCGCGAGCCGCTTGCGCATTTCGGAGCCGACCGCGAAGCCCTTCAGGTACCAGGCCACGTGCTTGCGGAAGTCGATGACGCCGCGCGCCTCGTCGCCGATCCACTCGCCGAGCAGGGTGGCGTGGCGGACCATGACGGCCGCGACCTCGCGCAGGGTCGGGCGGGCGTAGGCGTCCTGGCGCCCCTCGAAGGCGGCCACCAGGTCGCCGAACAGCCACGGCCTGCCGAGGCAGCCGCGCCCGACCACGACCCCGTCGCAGCCGGTCTCGCGCACCATCCGCAGCGCGTCCTCCGCCGACCAGATGTCGCCGTTGCCGAGGACGGGGATCTCCGGCACATGCTCCTTGAGGCGCGCGATGGCGTCCCAGTCGGCCGTGCCGCCGTAGTGCTGGGCGGCGGTGCGGCCGTGCAGGGCGATGGCGGTGACGCCCTCCTCGACGGCGATCCGTCCGGCGTCGAGGAACGTCATGTGGTCGTCGTCGATGCCCTTGCGCATCTTCATCGTCACCGGGAGGTCGCCCGCCCCGCTGACGGCCTCGCGCAGGATCGCCCGCAGGAGATTGCGCTTGTAGGGGAGGGCGGAGCCGCCGCCCTTGCGGGTGACCTTCGGGACGGGGCAGCCGAAGTTCAGGTCGATGTGGTCGGCGAGGCCCTCCTCCGCGATCATGCGGACGGCCTTGCCGACGGTCGCCGGGTCCACGCCGTACAGCTGGATCGAGCGCGGCTTCTCGGTCGCGTCGAAGTGGATCAGCTGCATGGTCTTCTCGTTGCGCTCGACCAGCGCCCGCGTGGTGATCATCTCGCTGACGAACAGGCCCTTGCCGCCGCTGAACTCGCGGCACAGCGTGCGGAACGGCGCGTTCGTGATCCCGGCCATGGGGGCGAGGACGACGGGCGGCTGGACCGTGTGGGGGCCGATCGACAACGGGGAAGCGGCGAGGGCGGCGGGGGCGAGGGCGGTCGTGGACATTCCCCCATTGTCGCGTACGCGGACGGGTGCGATGACTGTGGTGACTGTCATGAATGAGTGCGGTGCGCAACAAAGAGGGGTCAGGGGAGGGTCATTAGTTAGACGCACTATCGACACGGGCGTAGGCTGGAGGAATGCCCGAGCTCAGTCCCCGCCACCGTCTTCTCGTCCTCGCGATCTGCTGCATGAGCCTGCTGATCGTGAGCCTCGACAACACGGTCCTGAACGTCGCCCTCCCCTCGATGCAGAAGGAACTGCACGCGAGCGTGGCGGGCCTCCAGTGGACCATCGACGCGTACACGCTGGTCCTGGCGTCGCTGCTGATGCTCGCGGGCTCGACCGCCGACCGCATCGGCCGCCGCCGGGTCTTCAAGGCGGGCCTGGTGATCTTCACCCTCGGTTCGGTCCTGTGTTCCGTCGCTCCGAACCTGGACTCGCTCGTCGCCTTCCGCATGGTGCAGGCGGTCGGCGGCTCGATGCTGAACCCGGTCGCGATGTCGATCATCACCAACACCTTCACGGACCCGCGCGAGCGCGCCCGCGCGATCGGCGTCTGGGGTGGCGTGGTCGGCATATCGATGGCCGCGGGCCCGATCGTCGGCGGCCTGCTCGTGGACTCGGTCGGCTGGCGGTCGATCTTCTGGATCAACCTCCCGGTCGGCCTCGCCGCGCTCCTGCTCACCTGGCGTTACGTCCCCGAGTCCCGCGCCCCCAAGGCCCGCCGCCCCGACCCGGTCGGGCAGCTCCTCGTCATCGCGCTGCTCGGCTCCCTGACGTACGCGATCATCGAGGCGCCCAACTCCGGCGCCCCCAAGACCCTCGCCTTCGGCGCGATCGCCCTCGCCGCGCTGCTCGGCCTGCTGTGGTACGAGCCCCGGCGCGCCGAACCCCTCATCGACCTGCGCTTCTTCCGTTCGGCGCCGTTCAGCGGGGCCACAGTCGTCGCCGTCAGCGCGTTCGCCGCGCTCAGCGGGTTCCTGTTCCTCTCTACGCTCTATCTGCAGAACGTGCGCGGCCTGGACGCGCTGCACGCGGGCCTGTGGATGCTGCCCATGGCGGTCATGTGCTTCGTGTGCGCGCCGTTGTCGGGACGGCTGGTCGGCAACCGGGGGCCGCGACTGCCCCTGCTGATCGCGGGGGTCTCGATGACCGCGAGCGGGATTCTCTTCGCCGCGTTCGAAGGCGAGACCTCGAACGTCACGCTCGTCATCGGGTACGTCCTCTTCGGCCTCGGCTTCGGCTTCGTGAACGCCCCCATCACCAACACCGCCGTGTCCGGCATGCCCCGCACCCAGGCCGGCGTCGCTGCCGCCGTCGCCTCCACCAGCCGCCAGATCGGCGGCACCCTCGGTGTCGCCGTGGTCGGCGCGGTCCTGGCCTCCGGCATCCAGGCCTCGGCGTACCGGGAGACGTTCGTGTCGGCCGCCCGCCCCGGCTGGTGGATCCTGGCCGGCTGCGGTCTCGCCGTGCTCGTCCTGGGCGCGCTGACCAGCGGACGCTGGGCCCGCGGGACGGCCGAGCGGACGGCACGGCAGCTGGAGTCGACGGAGGTCAGGGACTCGGTGAGCGTCCGCGCCTAGGCGGGCCCGGGGCCCTGTCGGCCTAGGCCGCTTCCGTCTCCGCCATCAGCGCGATCTCGTGCAGCTTCCTCAGACGTTCACGGCTCTGCTCGTCCACGGGGGCGTACGTCACCATGCGGGCGCCCGTGTCGGGGGCGAGCCACAGGTCGGTGTGGTCGACGGTGAGCAGCCCGACGTACGGGTTCAGGAACTGCTTGATCTTGCTGCGCGAGCCGCCGTACACCTCGTACCGCTCCCAGATCTCACGGAACTCCGCCGACTCGGTCCGCAGTCGTTTGACCAGCAGCTTCCAGGCGGGCTCGCCGAGGTGGCCGGCCATCGAGCCGCGCAGCTTGGCGGCCATCACGCGCATGGTCTCGTCGAGGAGCACGATCGACTCGCGCCACTCCGGGTGGGTGTAGGCGAGGATCATGAGGTTGCGGTCCTCGGGCGGTACGGAGTTGAGGTCGCGCATCATCAGCCGGGCGTACGTGCGGTTGTACGCCAGGATGTCGTAGCGGCTGTTCTGGATGCAGGCCGGGACCGGCTCCAGCTGGGACAGCACCTCGAGCAGGGCCGGGGTGAGCGTCGGGCACCGCGCGGCGGGCGTGGGGTCGACGGCTCCGGCCAGCCGGAAGAGGTGGGCGCGCTCGCTGGTGTCGAGCAGCAGGGTCCGGGCCAGGGCGTCGAGTACCTGTTCGGAGACCTGGATGTCACGGGCCTGTTCGAGCCAGGTGTACCAGGTGACGCCGACGGAGGAGAGCTGCGCGACCTCCTCGCGGCGCAGGCCCGGCGTGCGCCGGCGGCGGCCGCGGGGCAGTCCGACCTGTTCCGGTGTGATGCGCTCACGGCGGTTGCGCAGGAAGGTGGCGAGCTCGTGCCGCCGGATCTCGCTGCCGCGAGGGGCGGCGGAGCCGTGCGGCTCGGGGTCCACCGGCCGCGGAGAAGTCACGGACACCGCCCGCTGAGCAGGGTCGATGGCCTCCACCGGCCAGGGAGCGGTGCTCTCCTGCGTCATCGTCGTCATGCCTCCAGCCTGCCGTTCGCCGGAACCTGTTGCCAGGTAGTGCTTCTACCAGGATAAGGACACTCTGGTACCAGTCTGAGGTCAGGAGAAGTCTGGAGGACGTGACCGAAACCGGAACCCTCAGGACTCCAGTCCGCTCGCCCTCCACGGCACCCGTACTCAGCGGCCTCGGCCTCTTCACCGTGCTGCTCGGAGCGGCACTGCCCCTCATCGACTTCTTCATCGTCAACGTAGCCCTCCCGACCATCGGCCGGGACCTGAACGCGAGCGAAGCCGTCCTCGAACTCGTCGTCGCCGGGTACGGAGTCGCGTACGCCGTCCTGCTCGTCCTGGGCGGCCGCCTCGGCGACCTCTTCGGGCGACGCCAGTTCTTCCTCGGCGGCATGGCGGCCTTCGGCATCACCTCCCTGGCGTGCGGGCTCGCGCCCAGCGCCTGGACGCTGGTGGCGGCGCGCGTCGCACAGGGCGCGGCGTCCGCGGCGATGCTGCCGCAGGTGCTCGCCACCATCCAGGCGGCGACGGCGGGCCCGCGCCGCGCCAAGGCCATGGGCCTGTACGGGGCCACGGCCGGTCTGTCCATGGTGGCCGGGCAGATACTCGGCGGCCTCCTCGTCGCGGCGGACATCGCGGGCACCGGCTGGCGCGCGGTGTTCCTCGTGAACGTGCCCGTCGTGATCCTCGGCCTGATCCTGGCCACGCGCGCCGTCCCCGAGACGCGCTCGCAGCACCCGGAGCCGATCGACACCCCCGGCACGGTGCTGCTCGCCGTGTCCCTTCTCGCGCTCCTCGCCCCGCTCACCGAGGGCAGGGCGGCGGGCTGGCCCCTGTGGACCTGGCTGTCGCTGGCGCTGTTCCCCCTCGCCGCCGCGGCGTTCTACTTCGTCGAGCGCCGGGAGGACCGCGAGGGCCGTACGCCCCTGGTGCCGCCGAGCCTGTTCGCGCTGACCTCGCTCCGCCGGGGCCTGATCATGATCGTGCCGTTCTCGATCGGTTTCAGCGGCTTCATGTTCGTGATCGCGGTGGCGCTGCAGCGAGGTGCGGGCCTCGGCCCGGTCCCGGCGGGCCTGGCCCTGGCGCCGATGGCCGCGGTCTTCTTCGTCGTCTCCCTCTGCGGCCCCCGGCTGATCGCCCGCTACGGCACCCGGATCGTCACCGCGGGCGGGCTGATCCAGGCGGTGGGCGTGGCCCTCATCGCGCTGGCCGCCTGGCGGTCCTGGCCCGACCTGGGCGTATGGCAACTGCTGCCGGGCGCGGCGGTCGCGGGCGCGGGCCAGGCGCTCCAACTCCCCGTCCTCATCCGGATCATCCTCTCCGAGGTGCCGTCCGCGCGGGCCGGCGTCGGCAGTGGCGTCATGGCCACCACCCAGCAGTCGGCCCTCGCCGTCGGCGTCGCCACCCTGGGCACCCTCTTCCTGTCCCTCGCCTCGAGCAACGGCATGCGGGACGCCCTCGTCACCACCCTCCTGGTCCAACTGGCGGGCGTGGCCCTGACGACGGCCCTGAGCCTGCGACTGCCGCGCACGATCAGCTGAACGGCCGGAGCAGTCGGAGCAGTCGGGGTATCCGCTCCATGACGCAACTCCTCAGTGCCGGACCAGACAGAAGGGATGTCCTGCCGGATCCGCGTAGACGTGCCACGCCCGCCCGTCGGAGACGTCCAGCGGCGTCGCGCCCAGGGCCAGGACCCGTTCCCGCGCCCGGTCCAGGTCGGGGACGCCGAAGTCCAGGTGGAACTGCTGGGGGTGGGCAGGATCGGGCCACCGCGGAGGGCGGTACTCCGCGGCCGGCACGCGCTGGAAGGCAAGCACGAGACCGGACGGCGTGTGCAGCGTCGACCAGGCCTCGCCGAGCGCCCAGCGTCGGTCCGGCCGGTTGACACTCCCGCCGAGCAAGGCCTCGTAGAACTCGGCGAGTCGGAGCGGCTCGGGGCAGTCCAGCACCACGCACTGCGGTTCGGCGATCACGCGCCGATCCCAGGCCGGCTCCCGGGGCGGGCAGGTGGGGCGGCCAGGGTGTCCGACTGGTGGGCGCGGCGTAGGGCGTTCGCGACGAAGCCGTTCGCCTTCAGTTCCTCGACGAGGTCGTGGAGGAAGCGGACGGTCTCGGGGTGGCGGGCCCTCGTCGTGCCGACCGCTTGCCGGATCTGCATGAACCGGTCCTCGATCAGGCGGAGTTCGGGGCGCGCCGCGACGAACTCCGTCATCGGCTGCCTGATCCCGGCCGCGACCTCCAGCCCCTCGGCCCGGAACGCCTCGACCCCGTCCTCCCCGCGCACCACGCTCGCGTGCCGAAGCGTACGCGAGAGGAAGAGGTCGTAGGCGGAACCGCGCTTCACACCGATCCGTACGCCGGGACGGTCGACCTCGGCGACGGTCGTCAGGTCCGAGTCGCGGGGCACGGCGTACACGCCCTCGATCACGACGTACGGCGCCGTGAACGCGACCTCGGCCTCCCGCGCGGGCTCGACGGCCAGGAAGCACAGGTCGGCACGGCCCTCCGCCATCGCCTCGTACGACTTGCGGGCCGCGTCGAAGCAGAGAAGTTCCACGGGGACGTCCAGGCGGGCGCCGATCTCCCGCGCGAGGTCGACGGTGATACCGGCCGGGGCCGTCGGTGTGCCCTGGGCCAGCACGGGATTGCCCAGGTTGATCGAGGCCCGCAGGGCGCCGTGGGGCGCGAGGTCCTTGGCGATGGCGGGAGTTCCGGTCGTCATGCAGCGGAGTGTAGATCGGGCTGGCGCGGGAGTGCTGAGGGTGGGGAGGGTGGGGGTGCGGAGGGTGAGGGGAGGGTGGAGGTGCGGCAACGGGTCGTGATCGCGTACGACCACGCGGTGAACTCGCGGCCGAAGAACCCCCGTTGATCTTCCTGATGCTGCACACTCCTTGCTGCGAAAGGCCTGCCGCCAACGCCTTGCCGGGCAAGCGGAGCGGTAACACCTGGAGGTGTCATGCTGCAGATCAACACGAGCAAGGTAAGCCGCTGGGACCAGCACGGCCGCGAGCACGTCGTCCATGTCCAGCGCGCCGGTGTACAGCGCACGATCAAATGCGACACCTGCGGCTGGCGCAAGGGCGCGCAGTTCCTGCCGTGGCTGAAGGCGGAGGAGCACCTCGCCGAGGCGCATCAGGCGACGGTGGACCCGACGGAGGGATAGCCCTCCGCAGGGTCCACCGGTTCGCCGGGGCCCTTGATTCAATCGATTCGTCGGCGCAGTCCGCGCAGGACGAGGGTGACGACCGTCGAGAACTCGGCCTCGATGCCCGGCTGTTCCCACTCGTGGGCGTAGGCGGGGTCGTGGAAACGGTTCGTGGCGTGGAAGACGGCGCGGGCCGTCGCGACGGAGTCGCCGTCCACGGTCATGAAGTCCCCCTCCATCACGCCGCGATGAATGATGTCCGAGAGCTGGTCGACCAGCTCGGCGACGTGCTCCTCGACCACCGCGCTCGCCTCGCCGAGCAGCACCGAGTACGTGGCGAACAGCTCGGGATCGTCGCCCGCCTTGTGCCGCTTGGCGGTGAACAGCGTCGCCAGCCAGTGCTCGAGCGCCTCCGGGGGTGGCGCGGACGACGGTCTGGCGATCTCCGCGAGTATCTGCGACGTACGGTCCAGCCAGCGCTTCGTGACCGCCTCCCGCAGCGCCGCCTTCGTACGGAAGTGACGGTAGACGCTGCCGTGGCTGACGCCGAGCGCGCGGGCCACGTCCACCACGGTGGCCTTCGCGGGGCCGTGGCGGCGCAGCGCCTCCTCGGTCGCCTCGAGGATGCGCTCGGCGGTCAGTGCTTCGGTGGTCGGTGCCATGTCGAAAACCGTACCTGGCGGCACTGTCAGCGGTCGGTGCCGAGATGCGACATCTGCGCCGCCGGGTAGCGGTCACCCGCGGCGGCGTCCGCCGGCACGGCCTGCTCGATCGCGCCGAGGTCGGCGTCGTCGAGCGTGACGTCCAGCGCGCCGAGCGCCTCCGTCAGCCGCTCCCGGGTCCGCGCACCGACCAGCGGCACGATGTCCTCGCCCCTCGACAACACCCACGCGATCGCGATCTGCGCCACGCTGACGCCCTTCTGCTCCGCGATCTTCCGCAGCGCCTCGACGAGGGAGAGGTTGTGCTGGAGGTTCTCGCCCTGGAAGCGGGGGCTCATGGAGCGGAAGTCGGTCGGGGCCAGCTGCCGGTCGGCCGTGAAGTGGCCGGAGATCAGCCCGCGGGACAGCACGCCGTACGCGGTGATCCCGATGCCCAGCTCACGGGTGGTCGGCAGGACCTCGTCCTCGATGCCGCGCGAGATCAGCGAGTACTCGATCTGGAGGTCGGAGATGGGGGCGGTGGCGGCGGCCCGGCGGATGGATTCGGCGCCGACCTCGCTCAGGCCGATGTGCCTGACGTGCCCCTTCTCCACGAGCTCGGCGATCGCGCCGACCGTCTCCTCGATCGGGAGGTTCGGGTCGAGCCGCGCGATCCGGTACACGTCGATGTGATCGACGCCCAGGCGTTGCAGCGAGTACGCGGCGAAGTTCCGCACCGCGGCGGGCCGGCCGTCGTATCCGGACCAGCCGCCGTCCGGGTCGCGCAGGGCGCCGAACTTGACGCTGGTCAGCGCCTGCTCGCGCAGGGCCGCCGGAGCCGCGCGCAGGGCCTCGCCGATCAGCATCTCGTTGTGGCCCATGGCGTAGAAGTCGCCGGTATCGAGGAGCGTCACGCCCGCCTCGAGGGCGGCGTGGATGGTCGCGATGGACTCGGCCCGGTCCGCCTCGCCGTACAGCGCGGACATGCCCATGCAGCCGAGGCCGAGGGCGGAGACCTGGGGGCCGGTGGTTCCGAGGGGGCGGGTTTGCATGAGGACTCCTTGGTGTCCCTTGGGGGATTGGTGCCCTTTCACGATGGCATGACAGATGACAGATTTCAATATCTGTCATCTGTTATCTGTTATCTGTCATCCGATACTTGTCACCCGTCACCCGTCACCCGTCACCCGTCACCCGTCACCCGTCACCCGTCACCCGTCAGCTGGTAGCTGGTAGCTGGTAGCCGACATCCACCACCTGCCATCGGTCACCTGCCACCCGCCACCCGCCATCCCCCACCCCACTTTGGTCCAGACCTATTGACGACAGGTCTGGACCGCGGGCACTGTCATGCCTACGACACCTCACCGCACCCCCCCCCACCGGGAGGCCTCGCATGATCCGTCGGAAGCTGCGCCTGTTCGCCCTCGCACTCACCGCAGCCGTCCTCGCCCCACTGTCGGTCGCCACCGCCCCCACCGCATCCGCCGCCGACACCTGCGCCGTGAAGTCCCGCCCGTCCGGGAAGGTTCTCCAGGGTTACTGGGAGAACTGGGACGGCTCCTCCAACGGAGTGCACCCGCCGTTCGGATGGACGCCGATCACCGACTCCCGTATCGCCGCGCACGGCTACAACGTGATCAACGCGGCGTTCCCGGTCATCCGCTCCGACGGCACGGCGCTGTGGGAGGACGGGATGGACGCCGGTGTGAAGGTCGCGACGCCGGCGGAGATGTGCGCGGCCAAGGCGTCCGGGCAGACGATCCTGCTGTCGATCGGCGGGGCGGCGGCGGGCATCGACCTCAGTTCCTCAGCCGTCGCCGACAGGTTCGTCGCGACGATCGTGCCGATCCTGAAGAAGTACAACTTCGACGGTATCGACATCGACATCGAGACGGGCCTGGTCGGCAGTGGCAGCGTCGGTCAGCCGTCCACGTCCCAGGCCAACCTGATCCGGATCATCGACGGCGTGCTGTCGCAGATGCCGGCCAACTTCGGGCTGACCATGGCGCCGGAGACCGCGTACGTCACGGGCGGCAGCATCACGTACGGCTCGATCTGGGGCGCGTATCTGCCGATCGTCAAGAAGTACGCGGACAACGGGCGCCTGTGGTGGCTCAACATGCAGTACTACAACGGCAGCATGTACGGATGCTCCGGCGATTCCTACTCGGCGGGCACCGTCCAGGGCTTCACCGCGCAGACCGACTGTCTGAACAAGGGGCTGGTCGTGCAGGGCACCACCATCAAGGTGCCCTACGACAAGCAGGTCCCGGGTCTGCCCGCCCAGTCGGGCGCGGGCGGCGGCTACATGTCACCGAGCCTGGTCTCCCAGGCGTGGCGGCACTACGGCACCGGCCTCAAGGGCCTGATGACCTGGTCGATCAACTGGGACGGCTCGAAGAGCTGGACCTTCGGCGACAACGTCAAGGCGCTGCAGGGCCGCTGAGAACCAGGACGGCTCGGGGAGCAGTCCAGCGGTGGCCGGCAGGAGGTCGAAGTCGGCGGCGGTGACGTCCGAGTGGAGGTCACCGTCCGCCTGGCCGGCGGTCATGAGCTCGGTCGGCGCGGCGGCCTTCACCGCGCCGCGTCGAGGGATCCGCCGCCAGGAAGTGTTCGGCGAGCCGAAAAGCCCCCGGTTCCCGCGTCGCGGGAACCGGGGGCTTTTCACGGACGGGCCGGGTCAGCAGCCGATCAGGCGCGCGGCCAGGTAGCCCTCGATCTGGTCGAGGGAGACGCGCTCCTGCTTCATCGAGTCGCGCTCACGCACCGTGACGGCGTTGTCGTCGAGGGTGTCGAAGTCGACCGTGACGCAGAACGGGGTGCCGATCTCGTCCTGGCGACGGTAGCGGCGGCCGATGGCGCCCGCGTCGTCGAAGTCGATGTTCCAGTGCTGGCGCAGGGCGGTGGCGAGACCCTTGGCCTTCGGGGACAGCTCGGGGTTGCGGGAGAGCGGCAGGACGGCGACCTTGACCGGCGCGAGGCGCGGGTCGAGGCGCAGCACCGTGCGCTTCTCCATCTTGCCCTTGGCGTTGGGGGCCTCGTCCTCGACGTAGGCGTCCAGCAGGAACGCCAGCATCGCGCGGCCGACACCGGCGGCGGGCTCGATGACGTACGGAGTCCAGCGCTCGCCGGCCTCCTGGTCGAAGTAGGAGAGGTCCTGGCCGGAGGCCTTGGAGTGCGCGCCGAGGTCGTAGTCGGTGCGGTTGGCGACGCCCTCCAGCTCACCCCACTCGTTGCCGCCGAAGCTGAAGCGGTACTCGATGTCGGCGGTGCGCTTGGAGTAGTGGGAGAGCTTCTCCTTGGGGTGCTCGAACCAGCGCATGTTCTCTTCGCGCAGACCGAGGCCGGTGTACCAGTTCCAGCGCTCCTGCATCCAGTACTCCTGCCACTTCTCGTCCTCGCCCGGCTTGACGAAGAACTCCATCTCCATCTGCTCGAACTCGCGGGTGCGGAAGATGAAGTTGCCGGGCGTGATCTCGTTGCGGAAGGACTTGCCCATCTGCGCGATGCCGAAGGGCGGCTTGCGGCGCGAGGTCTGCTGGACCTGGGCGAAGTTGGTGAAGATGCCCTGGGCCGTCTCGGGGCGCAGGTAGGCGACGGAGCCGCTGTCCTGCGTGGGGCCGAGGTGGGTGGTGAGCAGGCCCGAGAACTGCTTGGGCTCGGTGAACGTGCCCTTGTTGCCGCAGTTGGGACAGTTGAGGTCGGCGAGGCCGTTCTCCGGGAGGCGGCCGTGCTTCGCCTCGTAGGCCTCCTCCAGGTGGTCGGCGCGGTAGCGCTTGTGGCAGGAGGTGCACTCGGTGAGCGGGTCGGTGAAGGTGGCGACGTGCCCCGACGCGACCCAGACCTCGGTCGCCAGGATCACCGACGAGTCGATACCGACGACGTCCTCACGGGAGGTGACCATGTAGCGCCACCACTGGCGCTTGATGTTCTCCTTGAGCTCGACGCCGAGCGGGCCGTAGTCCCAGGCGGCACGCTGTCCGCCGTAGATCTCACTACTGGGGAAAACGAAGCCACGGCGCTTGCTCAGGCTGACGATGGTGTCGATCTTGTCGGCGGCCACGGTGCTCTCTTCATTACGAACGGACGGCAGCGAATGATTCAGGTTACCGGCGCCGCCCACCCTCGTATCAAATCGGTTCGGGGACACCTCGCCCCATCGTGCCCCTTACCGGCTCATTCGCCGCCTCGTTTACCGAGGGCTTACCCGGGGCTTGTTGACAATCGTTTCCAAGTTTGTTGAAAATGACTGTCATGAACGTACGTCGGCGCCTCGCCGCTTCTCGAATAAGCACCGCCGGGTCCGCGGCCCTGGCAGCCACCGCCGTCGGCCTCGGCGCCCTCACCGGCTGCTCGGCTTCCACGGCGGCCGACGGCAAGAGTGACGGGAAGCTCGACATCGTGGCGTCGTTCTACCCCATGCAGTACCTCGCCGAGCAGATCGGCGGGACGCACGTGCACGTCACGAGCCTGACCCAGCCCGGTCAGGAGCCGCACGACCTGGAGATCAGCGCCCGGCAGACCGCGCGGCTCCAGTCGGCGGACGCCGTCGTCTACCTCAAGAACCTGCAGCCGGCCGTCGACGACGCCGTGGCGCAGTCCGAGGTCAAGACCAAGATCGACGCCGCGTCGCTGACGACCCTGGAGAAGCACGGCAACGAGGTCGGCGGGCACGCGGCCTCGCACGACACCTCCAAGGGCGAGGAGAGCGGCTCCGCCGACCCGCACATCTGGCTCGACCCGGTGAAGTACGGCCAGGTCGCCGAAGGGGTCGCCAAGGCCCTCAAGAAGGCCGACCCGAAGAACGCCGCGGACTACGACAAGAACATGGCGGCGCTGCGGAAGAAGTTCGCCGATCTCGACACCCGGTACAAGACCGGGCTGGCGGACACCAGGACCAAGGTCTTCGTCACCACGCACGCCGCCTTCGGCTACCTCGCCGAGCGCTACGGCCTCACCGAGGAGGCCATCAACGGCCTGGACCCGGAGTCGGAGCCCAGCGCGAACCGCGTGAAGGACCTTGAGAAGATGGCGAAGGCCGACGGCGTCTCGACGGTCTTCTACGAGACGCTCGTCAGCGACAAGACCGCCAAGACCATCGCGGGCGACGCGAACCTGAAGACGGACGTCCTCGACCCGATCGAGGGCATCACCGACAAGTCCAGGGGCAGCGACTACTTCCAGGTCATGGAGTCGAACCTGAAGGCGCTGCGAACGGCGTTGGGCGCCAAGTGACACCGTCCGAATTCCAGGAGGACAGCGTGAGCGAGCCCGTCATATCCCTGCGCGGCGTGACCGCCGAGCTGGGTTCGCGCCCCGTCCTGCGCGGCATCGACCTCACCGTGCACCGCGGTGAGGTCGTCGCGCTGCTCGGCGCCAACGGCTCCGGCAAGTCGACGGCCATCCGCAGCGTCATCGGCCAGGTCCCGGTCAGCGGCGGCGAGATAGAGATCTTCGGCACCCCGCGGCGCCGCTTCCGCGACTGGAAGCGGGTGGGGTACGTGCCGCAGCGCACGACCGCCGCGGGCGGCGTGCCCGCCACGGTGACCGAGATCGTCGCCTCCGGCCGGCTCTCCCGTGCCCGCTTCGGCGTGCTGCGCAAGGCCGACCACGAGGCCGTACGGCACGCCCTGGAGCTCGTCGGCATGGCGGACCGCGCCAAGGACTCGGTGAACGCCCTGTCGGGCGGCCAGCACCAGCGCGTCCTGATCGCCCGCGCCCTCGCCTCCGCACCCGAGCTGCTGATCATGGACGAGCCGATGGCGGGCGTCGACCTGGCGAGCCAGGAGGTGCTGGCCCGGACCCTGCGCGAGCAGGTCGCGGCGGGCACCACCGTCCTGCTCGTCCTGCACGAGCTGGGCCCCCTGGAGCCACTGATCGACCGCGCGGTCGTCCTGCGCGACGGCTGCGTCCTGCACGACGGCCCGCCCCCACAGGCGGTCGGCCAGCACGCTCTGCCCGGCCACGACCACATACACCCGCACGCGGCTCACGACGCCGAACCGATCCGGACGGGACTGCTGAGCTGATGGGACCGCAGAGCTGATGGACATCCTGAACTACGACTTCATGCAGCGGGCGCTGCTCGCCGCCGTCCTGGTGGGCATCACCGCGCCCGCCGTCGGCATCTACCTCGTCCAGCGCCGCCAGGCCCTGATGGGCGACGGCATCGGCCATGTAGCGATGACCGGTGTCGGCCTCGGCTTCCTGCTCTCCACCAACCCGGTGTGGATGGCGACGGCCGTCTCGGTCCTCGGCGCCGTGATCATGGAGCTGATCCGCTGGTACGGCAAGACGCGCGGCGACATCGCGCTCGCCATGCTCTTCTACGGCGGTATGGCGGGCGGCGTGATGTTCATCAACCTCGCGCCGACGGGCTCGAACGCCAACCTGACCTCGTACCTCTTCGGCTCGCTCTCCACGGTGAGCGAGTCCGACGTGACGGCGATCTGCTGGCTCGCGGCCTTCGTCGTCCTGGTCACTCTCGGCCTGCGCCGGCAGCTGTTCGCGGTCAGCCAGGACGAGGAGTTCGCGCGGGTGACGGGCCTGCCGGTGCGCGCCCTGAACCTGCTCACCGCCGTCACCGCCGCCGTCACCGTGACGGTCGCGATGCGGGTGGTCGGCCTGCTCCTGGTCAGCGCGCTGATGGTGGTCCCGGTGGCCGCGGCCCAGCAGCTCAGCCGCAGCTTCGCCGCCACCTTCGCGATCGCGGTGGCCATCGGGGTGAGCGTGACGATCGGCGGCACCGTGACGTCGTACTACCAGGACGTGCCGCCCGGTGCGACGATCGTGTTGCTGACCATCGGCGCGTTCATCGTGCTCACGGTGCTGGCGACCCCGCTGGCCCGGCGCCGTGCCCGGGCCCTGGCCGCGGCGCAGGGGGCCGGAGACCCCGCGGAGTGCGCGATTCCGGCCACCTGTGGCCCGGAACGCAAGGTCGGCGTCTGACCACGCACAGTCCGGGCTGGCACAATGGCCGGGCAAGGGCAGACGTGAGGAGGCAACGGTGACAACCGCTGGATCGCCCGTTCGGGGCCGTTCCACCCGGCAGCGTGCCGCCGTGGCGGCGGCGCTCGACGAGGTGGACGAGTTCCGCAGTGCGCAGGAGCTCCACGACATGCTCAAGCACAAGGGTGACTCCGTCGGACTCACCACCGTGTACCGCACGCTGCAGTCCCTCGCCGACGCCGGCGAGGTCGACGTACTGCGTACCTCCGACGGCGAGTCCGTCTACCGCCGCTGCTCCACCGGCGAGCACCACCACCACCTCGTCTGCCGCGTCTGCGGCAAGGCGGTCGAGGTCGAGGGCCCGGCCGTCGAGAAGTGGGCGGAGGCGATCGCGGTGGAGCACGGCTATGTGAACGTCGCGCACACGGTGGAGATCTTCGGCACCTGTGCGGAGTGCGCATCCGCCAAGGGGTAACCGGGGGGGCTGCTTTTCGACTGCGGGTCGGTGGGGGCTGGGCGCGCGGTTCTCGCGCCCCTGAAGGGGGCGCCTCCTGACGGAGCGCCCCCTCACGCATCGGGCCCTATTCCTCGCGGCCCCGCATGCCCTGCTCCATCGCGAGCAGTTGCTCGTTCGGGACGGCGCCGCCGAAGCGGCGGTCGCGCTGGGCGAACTCGACGCACGCCCGCCACAGGTCGCGCCGGTCGAAGTCCGGCCACAGCACGTTCTGGAAGACCATCTCGGCGTAGGCGCTCTGCCAGAGCAGGTAGTTGGAGGTGCGCTGCTCGCCGCTCGGCCGCAGGAACAGGTCCACGTCGGGCATGTCCGGGTAGTAGAGGTACTTCGCGAAGGTCTTCTCGGTGACCTTCGACGGGTCGAGCCGGCCGGCCTTGATGTCCTCGGCCAAGGCCTGCGCGGCGTCGGTGATTTCGGCGCGACCGCCGTAGTTCATGCAGAAGTACAGCGTCAGCCGGTCGTTGTCCTTGGTCTGCTCCTGGGCGACCTGGAGCTCCTTGGCCACCGACTTCCACAGCTTGGGCATCCGGCCCACCCAGCGGACCCGGATGCCGAGTTCGTCGAGCTGGTCGCGGGTCTTGCGGATGAAGTCGCGGTTGAAGTTCATCAGGAAGCGCACCTCGTCGGGCGAGCGCTTCCAGTTCTCGGTGGAGAAGGCGTACAGCGAGATGGCGCCGACCCCCATCTCGATCGCGCCCTGCAGCACGTCGAGGACGCGCTCGGCGCCGACCTTGTGCCCCTCGGTACGCGGCAGCCCGCGCTCCTTCGCCCAGCGGCCGTTCCCGTCCATGACGATCGCCACGTGGTTCGGGATCAGCTCACCGGGGAGCTTGGGCGCGACAGCGCCGGAGGGGTGCGGTTCCGGCGTCTTGTACTCGCGGCGCTGGCGTCCCAGGATCCCGCGTACGACCATGTGCTTCTCGTCTCCCTCAGTCTTACTTTTCCACGTACCGGAGTGAGCGCAGCCCGCGCTCCAGATGCCAGTGCAGATAGGCCGACACCAGCCCGCTGCCCTCCCGGACATACCGCGGCTCGCACGCGTCCGCGGTCTCCCAGTCTCCCGTCAGCAGCGCGCCGAGCAGTTCGAGAGCCCCCGCCGAGGGTACGACGCTGCCGGGCACCCGGCAGTCCACGCAGACGGAACCTCCCGCCGCGACCGAGAAGAACCGATTCGGTCCCGGCATCCCGCACTTCGCGCAGGCGCTGAAGCTGGGCGCGTAGCCGTTCACGGCGAGGGAGCGCAGCAGGAAGGCGTCGAGGACGAGGTGCGGCTCGTGCTCGCCCCGGGCGAGGGTGCGCAGCCCGCCGACGAGCAGCAGATACTGCTGCACGGCGGGCTCCCCCTCGTGATCGGTGAACCGCTCGGCGGTTTCGAGCATGGCCGTACCGGCGGTGTAGCGCGCGTAGTCCGTCACGATCCCGCCGCCGTACGGAGCGATCGTCTCGCTCTGCGTGCACAGCGGCAGGCCGCGCCCGATCAGCTCGCTCCCCCGCGCGAAGAACTGCACGTCCACGTGTGAGAAGGGTTCGAGCCGGGCTCCGAACTTCGACTTGGTCCGCCGTACACCACGGGCCACGGCCCGTACGCGGCCGTGACCGCGGGTGAGCAGCGTGATGATCCGGTCCGCCTCACCCAGCTTCTGGGTGCGCAGCACGATGCCGTCGTCGCGGAACAGACTCATGCGGCCATTCTCGCGTACGCCGCGAGCGGCGCGTCGCCGTTACGGTTTCGTGAGGAATCACCCTGGTAGCGCTTGTGCCGGCGGGGGCCGGGATCGCCGGAACCAGCTGATCATCGACGTCCCGCGCTCCTGGAACGCCACCTCCTGGCCACGCCCCGCCCGCCCGTCCGCCCGGACCGCACGGCCTCCCGTACCGACGCCGAAGGCCGTGCGGTGCGCGCTTCTAGGGGACCTCACCGCGGCTGCGTGCGTTCGCATACGCCGTGGCCGCGCTGAGCCGCTCCGCCGCGGTGGCCCGTCGGACGGTGTCCGGCGCGCAGTCCCACTCCTTGCCCCCACCCAGCGGTCTCAGCTGTACGTACGGTCCCTCGTGTCCCATCACCATTCCCACCCTCCCTGTGTGCGTGTCGACGACGTACGAGCCGATCGGCGGCTTCGTCGGCGGCCTCACCGCGGCGCCACCGCGAGCCGGGTCGCGACCTCGATGGAGCAGCCGCCCCATTCGGTACGCGGCCAAAATGCCTCGCGCGCCAAACTCGCCGGGTCGATCCGGAGCGACGGCAACGTAATTCCGGCCTTCTCCAGTGCCGCCCGCAATTCCTTCACCGTTACCTCCGCCTCTTCGACGCAGAGCGCCGCGTGCAGTGCCTTCACCCTGCTCCCCCGACTTTCCGAGTTTCACTCTTCGCATCTCCAGGGTGACGCTCCGCATCTACACTCGACGGGAGTCTGTCCTTTGCAAGTTCGGCGCGCGGTAAGGGGTTTGGCCGACATCGGCCAGTTCGAACAGGCCATTCGGAAACCACAGTTGAATGCGGCGCGCATTACTTCTTCTTGGACCGGCGGCTCGTGTCCCCAGCGCTCCCCACACCTCAGGTCAGCCGGCCTTGCCGGTGTGCGAGTGACGCAGGCACTAGTCTGATGCCGCGGAACAGGCGTGCGACACAGGGGATTTGGGAAAGGTAACGGGCCATGCCGCTGAGCACCGGGGAATCGGAGTCCATCGGGTCGATAGGCGGCTACACGCTCGTCGACCGGCTCGGCAGCGGTGGCATGGGCGTCGTCTACCTGGGACGTTCCGACTCGGGACGGCAGGTCGCGGTCAAGGTCGTACACGCGCAGTACGCGCAGGACGAGGAGTTCCGCGTCCGCTTCCGGCAGGAGATCTCGGCGGCCCGCCGGGTGAGCGGAGCGTTCACCGCTCCCGTGGTGGACGCCGATCCGGACGCCGAAGTGCCGTGGATGGCGACGCTGTACGTGCCGGGCCGGACGCTGTCCGAAATCGTGGCGGAGAAAGGCCCGTTGAGCGGGCACGCGCTGCGCACCCTGGCGTTGGGGCTCGTCGAGGCGCTGCGGGACATCCACCAGGCCGGTGTGGTGCACCGGGACCTGAAGCCGAGCAACGTCCTGCTGGCCGAGGACGGTCCGCGCGTCATCGACTTCGGTATCTCGCGCGCCGCCGACAACCAGGCCCTCACCGTGACGGGGCGGCTGATCGGCACCCCGCCCTTCATGTCCCCGGAGCAGTTCGCCTCGCCCCGGGACGTCACCGCCGCCTCGGACGTGTTCTCGCTGGGCTCGCTGCTGGTGTACGCGGCCACCGGCAACCGTCCCTTCGACGGCGGCAGCCCCTACATGACGGGCTATCAGGTGGTGCACGAGCAGCCGGTCCTGGACGGCGTACCGGAGCCCCTCAGGAGCATCGCCGAGCGCTGTCTGGACAAGGACGCGACCGCCCGGCCCGACCTCACCGAGCTGCACCGGCTGTTCAGGGACCTGCCGGACGTGGCGACCGCCCCGGCCACTGCGGCCTCGGCGGGCCCCTCGACCGTCGTGGGAGGCCGCAGGGCCGCCCGGAGGCACGGTGACACGACGACCTCGACCGGCTTCGGCCGCCGCGGTCGCCGGGTGCGCCTCCTCGTCGCGCTCGGCGCGGCCCTGGCCGTCACGGCGGTGTCCGCGTCGGTGTACTACCTGGTGGCGCGCCCCAAGAGCACCGAGGGCACGCCCGGCGGGCGGACCACCGCGTCGCGCGCCGCCGCCTCTCCCGCCGCGGCGCTCCCCGCCGGCTGGAAGTCCTGGCGCGCGAACCTCACCCAGGCCCCGGACAAGGCGTACACGGACATCTCCATCAGCGGCTCGGAATCCGGCTGCGTGTCCAGCGGCTCCGCCCTGTACTGCGCGGGGTCCGGCTTCACGGTCGCCAAGCTCGACGCCGCCTCCGGCCGCGTCGAGTGGCGGGCCGGCCACACCCCGCAGACCACGCTGCCGCTCGGCGTCCGGGACGGCGTCGTGTACACCTACGAGAAGCCGGGCCTGAACGTGCGCGAGACCTGGCGCCTGGTCGCCCTCTCCGCCGACACCGGAAAGCGGCTCTGGTACCGCCCGGTCAACGAGGTCTGGCCCGCCGTCCTGTTCGACGGCGGCGTCCTGGCGAAGTCGGACGACGGGGAGGACGGGACGGAGTTCGTCGCCTTCGACGGCCGGACGGGCAAGGACCTGTGGCGGACACCGGCGAAGTCGTCGGTGACCAACTCCTGCTCCCCGCTGGCCCTGGACGGCGTCCCCTACGGCCTGTGCACACAGCAGACCTCCGACACGGGCTCGACCGGCCTGGTGCGCCTCGACCCGGCGGACGGCACGGCGCACGACCTCGCCACGCTGCCCCACGGGGTGGTGCCGCTCGGCACCACGGGCGGGCAGCCGCTGTTCGCGGTGCCACGGAACGCGGCGGAGGACGAGTCCGTCGACGATGCGGACACACCGTACTCAGGCCTGCTGAGGGTGAACCCGACCAGCGGCGCCCTCGGCCGGATCCCCCTGGCGGGCCCGCCGCACGGCTCGGCCACCCTCCTCGACGGCGTCGTGTACTTCGTCCGGCCCGACGGGACCGTCACCGCGGTCAGGGCGACCGACGGCGCCCGGCTCTGGCAGCGTGAGACGCAGATCGAGAATCTGTCGAAGCCGGTGCTGTCGACGACGTACGACGACCTCTTCTTCGTCAACCGCTACGGCCGGCTGCTCGCGCTCGACCGCGCGACCGGCGCCACGCGGTGGAACACGGACAAGCTGGACAACCCGGGGAACTCGCCGGAGACCACGGTCCCGAGCCTGCTGCTGGTGAAGGACGCGATCGTGGCCGTCGCGGGCGACACCGCCTTCTCCGTACGCCCGGACCGCCCCAAGGCCACACCGAAGCCGGCCGCGGCCACCCACTGACGCGACCCACGACACGACGTCACGTCGCGTCGTGTCGTGTCGTGTCGTGTCACGTATCGCTGAGGCCCACGTCCCAGAGCTCCCGGAACCTCTTGACCCGCTGCCTGAGATGATCCTCGCGGGCGTTGAGCGTGGTCTTGGCGTTCTCGTGCAACAGGTCCGGCTCGACTTCGTAGCAGAGTGTCTCGTCGAAGATGACGAAGTCGTTCGTCGTGCCGCGCCGGACGTTCAGCGGGAGCTCGGACAGGGCTACGACGCGCGTGTCGATGCCCATGTTCTTCTGGTCCTGGCAGAGTTGGAGCAGGGCCGGGTCGGCGCCTTCCGGCTTCTGCACGATGAACAGGCGCCGCACCTTCACACCCCGTTGTGCGATGGCCTCCGCCTGTGCCTGGAGGTAGCGGAGGGCGGGCTCGCTGTCCCAGTAGTTCCGCTCCACGAAGCTGCTGGTGGCGTCCATGGTCCCGGTGGTGCACTTGGTGAGGGCCATCAGCCAGTCGTGGTTCTCGCCGGGGCAGTCGGCACTCATCGTGGTGAGGTTCTCCATGACCGACGCGAGGCGATCGATCTCCTCGCGGGCGAAGGCGCTCACGAGGCCGGGACCCAGGGAACTCACCCGCGTGGCGCTGCGGGCCAGTCGCGTCACCCCGTCCAGGCGGAGCGTGGAGTGGTCGAGGGTGTCGAAGAGTTCGGTCGCCTCGCTGACGTCCGTGAACCTCCGGTCGACCAGGGTCCGCATCTCACGGTGGTGGCCGGTCAGACGGTCGGCGACTTCCCGTGCGTACGCCTGCTGACCGGTCTCCACCGAGGCCAGCCGTCGTTCGAAGTCGCCCATGTACTGGACGATGAGCGTCGCGCCGCCGATGACGATGGAAACCGCGAGTTGCCACAGCTTGTTCTGATCCTGGTTGATCAGGTTGGTCGTCACATACGCGATGGTGGCCACGACCACGGTGACCAGTGTCTTCAGCAGAACCGGCGGTATGCGCAAGCCCTCCGCCGCCCCCGGAGCCGGTATCGGTGCCGGTGCCGGTGCCGGTGCCGGTGCCGGTGCCCCTGACGATCCGTCCATTCCTGCCTCTCCCCGACCGGCATCAGAGGACGACCTGCCCGCGCTCTTCCGTCTGGACACCGAGCTGTTCCCGCACTTCGCGTACCCGTACTTCGTGCTGCGCCAGTTGTTCGACGTATACACAGACCATCTCCTCGTGCTCGACGACGGCTCCTCCCTCCACGGCTACGCGCTGAGCGCACCCTCCCCGGACGGGCGCAGGAGCTGGATCCTGGGTCTGGGTATCGCCAAGCAGTTGCGGGGACAGGGACTGGCCCGACGGCTCATGCAGGAGACGCTTTGGAGGCTGCCCATCGGCGGAGTGCACGAGGTGTGGCTCACCGTGGAGCCGGCCAACACCGCCGCGATCGCCCTCTACCGGTCCTTGGGTTTCACCGAACAGGGCGCCCGGGAGGACTACTTCGGGCCGGGCGACGACCGCCTTCTGCTGGCGTTGCGCCACTGATCTCGACAAGCCGCCCGGCGCGGGGCCCGCTCACCGGGTCACGGACACCAGCCCCGCCTCATACGCGATGATGACCAGCTGGACCCGGTCCCGTGCGTCCAGCTTGGACAGCAGGCGGGTCAGGTACGTCTTCGCCGTGGCGACGCTGATGAAGAGCCGTTCGGCTATCTCGGTGTTGGACAGACCCGTGCCGACCAGGGTGAGGACCTCGCGCTCGCGGTCCGTGATCGCGGTCAGGTCGCGGCGTGGACGCGCCGGCTCGGAGGAGCGGGCGGAGGTGAAGTCCTGGATCAGGCGGCGGGTGACACTGGGGGCGATGAGGGCGTCGCCGGCCGCCACGACCCGTATGGCGCCGATGATGTCGTCCAGGGCCATGTCCTTGACCAGGAACCCCGACGCGCCCGCGCGCAGCGCCCCGTACACGTAGTCGTCGTCGTCGAAGGTGGTCAGGACGACGATCCTCGACTCGCCCGCACCCGTCGTGATCCGGCGGGTCGCCTCGATGCCGTCCACGCCGGGCATGCGGATGTCCATCACCACGACGTCGGGCCGGAGTTCCTCGGTGCGGGTCACCGCCTCCTCGCCGTCCGCGGCCTCCCCCACCACCTCCACGTCCTCGATGTCGGCGATGACCATCCGCAGGGCCGTGCGAATCAGCTGCTGGTCGTCGGCGAGGACGACACGGATCGGCATCACGCGGCCACCGTCGCCGCGGGCGCCGGGACCGGCAGGCGGGCCGTCACCCGGAAGCCGCCCTCGGGACGGGGGCCCGCCGTGAACTCGCCGTGCAGCAGGGCCACGCGCTCGCGCATCCCGACCAGGCCGAAGCCGGTGTCGGTGGTGCTGCCCCGGCCCCGGCCGTCGTCGGTGACCTCGACGGCCACGTGCTCCTCCAGGTAGTCGACCGTCACCCGGCAGGCGGTCGTCGCCGCGTGGCGTACGACGTTCGTGATCGACTCCTGGACGATCCGGAAGGCGGAGAGGTCGATGTCCGGGGGGAGTTGGCGGCGCGCGCCCTTCCAGCGGACGTCGACCTGGACGCCCGCCGCCGTTGTCGCGGCGGCCAGGCGGTCGAGGTCGGCGAGACCCTCGGCCGGGTGCAACCGGTCGCCCCCGGCGGCGGCCCGGTCCTGGTCCCGGTCCCGGTCCCGGTCCCGGTCCTGGTCCTGGTCCGCCTGGCGCAGGGCGACCAGCATCCGGCGCAGCCCCGCCAGGGTCTCCCGTCCGGCCGTCTCCACCGCCGTCATCGCCTCGCGCGCGGCACCCGGCTGGGTGTGGACGACGCGGGCCGCCGCCCCGGCCTGGAGGGCGATGATGCCGATGCTGTGGGCGACCATGTCGTGCATCTCGCGGGCGATGCGCAGGCGTTCGTCGGTGACCGCCTGGGTGGCGGCCCGGGCGCGGAGCGTCTCGCCGTACTCGCGGGTGCGGTGGGAGGCGTCGCCGAGGAGCCAGGCGACGACGGCCGTCAGCGCCACGGTCAACTCTTCCAGCGTGCCGATGCCCCATCCGCGCAGCAGCCGTACGGTCTCCCAGACCACCAGGACGGCGAGCGCCATGCACAGGGCGGTGACTCCGGTGCGGCGGGGCCGGCCGGCCGCGATGAAGTAGAGGGCGAGGTCGACGGCGAGGAACTGGGCCAGCTGGATCGCTCCCACGGCCAGGTTGGTGGTGAGGAAGGCGGCGGCCGTCAGGAGCAGGGCGAGGGCCCTCAGCGGCCGTCGGCGCACCCACCTGCTGCCGAGCAGCGCCAGGGCGCAGGCGATGGTCAGGACCAGCAGGCCGTCCCAGCGGTAGAACTGGACGGCGGTGAACTCGTTGGCCGTCTCCTCACCGGGGAGCCGTACGCGGGCGAGGATGGTGAACGCCGTGCTCGCGCACCAGGCCAGGGCCACCCAGGCACCGGGCGGCACGAGCTTGAGGCGGGGCGGGAGCGGCATGGCATGCATGCGGCGATCGTAGGCACGGGGGCCGTGGACGGGCATCGGTCCGGGGACGTACACCCCTGGTCGACACCGGCGGGTGAGAGTGTCGGCCACGGGGCGATACCGCGCGCGGGGCGCCGAGGAGACGGTGGTCGGTGTGATCGAAGTCAACGAACTGACCAAACGGTACGGCGACACCACCGCCGTACGGAATCTGACGTTCCAGGTGCGCCCGGGGCACGTCACCGGGTTCCTCGGCCCGAACGGCGCGGGCAAGACGACGACGCTGCGCATGCTGCTCGGGCTGATCGGGCCGACCGGCGGGAGCGCGACGATCGACGGGCAGCCGTTCCGGCGTCATCCGCGCGGGCTGCGGCACGTGGGCGCGCTGCTCGACGCGGGCGATGTGCACGGCGGGCGCAGCGCGCGGGCCCATCTGGAGGCGCTGGCGCGGAGCAATCGCATCCCCCGGAGCCGGGTGGACGAGGTGCTGGAGGAGGTGGGGCTCGCGGGGGCCGCGGCACGGCGCAGGGTCGACGGGTTCTCGCTGGGCATGCGGCAGCGGCTCGGCATCGCCACCGCGCTGCTCGGCGAACCTCCGGTGCTGCTCTTCGACGAACCCCTCAACGGGCTCGATCCCGAAGGGGTGTTGTGGGTGCGGGAGCTCTTTCGCAGGCTCGCGGCCGAGGGCCGTACCGTCTTCGTCTCCAGCCATCTGATGTCCGAGATGGAGCACACCGCCGACGAGCTGATCGTCATCGGACGGGGTGAGCTGATCGCCGCGGAGAGCGTGACCGCGTTCGCGGCGCGCGGCACCCGGCCGACGGTGACCGTGCGGACGCCGGACCTCACGAAGCTCACGGCTGTGCTGTCCGAGGAGGGCGCGGCGGTGGCGCCGTACGACGACCGGACCCTCAAGGTGACGGGCCTGAGCGCGGCCCGCATCGGTGAACTCGCCTTCCACCGCCGGATCCTGCTCGAGGAACTGACCCCGCAGGCCGCGTCCCTGGAGGCCGCCTTCATGGAACTGACCGCCGACAGCACCGAGTTCCTCGCCGGAGACGCCCGATGACCGCTCTCGCCCTCACCCCCGCTCCCCCGCACCCCGCCGCGCGGTTCACCGATCTCCTCGCCGCCGAGTGGATCAAACTCCGTTCCCTGCGCTCGACCTACTGGGCGCTCGGCGCGGGCGCCCTCGCCGTCATCGGCTTCAACGCCAACGCGGCACGGGTGCACGCGCACGACTATCCGAACTACGCCCCCCACATGCGCTCCCTCGCCTGGGAGTTGGCCTTGCGTGACGCCTTCACCGACGGGTCGGCACTGATCCTGATCCTCGCGGCGGCGAGCATCGGCGCGATCACGGTCGTCGGGGAGTACTCGACGGGCCTGATCCGCACGACCCTCGCGGCCGTCCCGGACCGGCGTGCCCTGATGGCGGCGAAGGTCGTGATGGTGACGGCGGTCATGACGCTGTACGGCGCGTTCGTCGCGAGTGCCTCCTTCGCCTCGACGCAGGCGATCCTGACCACCCGTGACGCCGCCGTGTCGATCACCCACGTCGGCGCCCTGCGCGTGGTCGTCGCCTCCGCGCTGCTCGCCCCGGTCTGCGCGTTGGCGGGCATGGCCTTGGGGGCCCTGATCCGGCACAGCGCGAGCACGATGGTCGCCGTCACCGCCGTCCTGCTCCTCGTCCCCAGCTTCATCACCGACCGCTACCGCTGGACGGCCACCGTGCGGCACGCCATGCCCGTCAACGCCTGGACGCGGCTGACCGACGTCGCCTACGGCCACGACCCCTTCACCCGGCTTCCGCGCTACGGGGCGACGGTGATGGGCAGTTGGGCGGTGCTGGGGGCGTGGGCGGTGGTGTCGGCGGTGATCGTCGTGGTGGCGGTGGACCGCCGGGACGTGTGAGAGGTCGCATGGGACGGGCGCGTACGGAGTTGTCAGTGGGCGGCCGTACTGTGCACCCAACGCACACAACGCCGCACGGCATCACGCGCACTGGAGGAACCATGTCCGCGAGCGCCCGTCTCGTCACCACGCTCGCAGGCCCGCTGGAGTCGGCCACGGCCGGCTTCCCAGGAGAGCGGTGCCTGCCCGGCCGGACGCTGATCCTCCAGAGCGACGACACCCAGCTGGCCGCGTACGACCTGGCCGCGGCGCTCGCGGGTGAGGCGTCGGTGGCCCGCTTCCCGTTGCCGTGGCCGCGCCGCTTCGGGACGTGCACCGTGTCACCGGGGCTGGACGTCGCCGTCTTCGCGGGCGTGCACGCGGTGCGGGCGGTGGACCGGCGGGGCGCCACCGTGTGGGAGGTGCGGCACGGCTGCTGGGAGGGGAGCTGCCAGGAGATGCACGCCTCGTTCGAGGAATACGGCGAGAGCGGCGAGAGCACGGTCGGCCGCGGGCACAGGGACGCCGACAGCGGCTCGGTGGTCTTCTCCGCGGACGGCAAGCTCGTGTGGGCCCATGTGCGCGGGCCGCTCGCGGCGGGCGGCGGGGACCCGGACGTGATCGAGGAGTGGCTGGTGCTGGACGCCACCGACGGGACGGTCCTCGGGCAGGCGGACACCCAGACCGTGGCCGCCGGTTCGGGGCACGTGTCGCACCCGGATCCCGGGCAGATGGGGCTGAGCGTCGGCGAGGGGCAGGACGGGGCGCCGCTGCTGTGGGGCCGCTGGGACGGCGAGCGGCTCTCCGTCGAACGGATCGACGACGACCGGTGCCTGCTCGCCGTGAGCCCGTCGGGTGAGCACTTCCTGACCGTGACCCACTATCAGGAACTCCTGTCCCTGCACCGGGTCGAGGACGGCTCGGTGGTGTCGGAGCTGGACGCGGAGGAGGTCGTACCCGATCACCCCGCACTGCACCCGGACAACGACGAGCCCGAGGTGCACTGGGACTACTACGGCGGCTTCCTCGACGAACACACCGTCATCGCGGGCACCACCGAGGCCGACGAGGAGTACGGGGAGGGACGGCACTGGCTGGTCGACGTGCGGGACATGCGGCTGCTCGGCGAGGTCACCTACCCCTTCCCGATATCCGGCGTGCCCAACACACTGGGCGACGGCAGCTGGTACACGATCGCCGAGGACACGAAGGAACTCCAGGTGTGGCGCCTGGGCGGCGTCTAGCGCCGGTCCGGTTGCGGGGGTGGGCCGGTTCAGCCCACTCCCCTGGACTCCTGGGCCGCCCTCGCCTCGATGCCGCGGAAGTGGTCGGCCATCGCGCGTTGGGCGGCCTCCACGTCGCGGGCGCGCAGGGCGGTGACGATGTCGCGGTGGCGGCGGACGGTCATTTCGGGGGACGGGTCGTCGGTCCAGCCGCGTATGCCGGCGACTCGGCTGAAGACGGTCCAGAAGGCGCCCAGGAGCTGGGGCACGAGCGCGTTGCCGAGCGAGGCGTACAGCAACTCGTGGAACTCGCGGTCGAGTTCCGGGAAGGGGCGCCCTGAGCGGCCCGTCTCCTCCATCTCGGCCACAACGGCTTCGAGGCGGTCGAGCTCCGGCTCGGTGAGCACGGCCGCGACCCGGCGTATCAGCCCCTCCTCCAGCACCTCCCGTACCTGGAGGATCTCCGCCAGCGCCCCGGTCTCGTTCTTGTCGTCGGGCTGGGCGAGCGTGCGGAAGGTGAGGCCGTCCACGAAGGGGGTCAGGGAGGCCTCGCCCACGTAGGTGCCGTAGCCGTGCCGGATGTCGACTATGTCGAGGGCCTGCAGGGCCTTGAGGGCCTCGCGGACGGAGTTGCGGCTGACGCCGAGGTCCTGCATCAGCTCGGTCTCGGTGGGCAGCGGGGCGCCCGCCTGGAGCCTGCGGTCGAGGATCAGCTGCATGACCTCGCGCTGGATCTGACTGCTCACCCGGCGCTCGGACCTGCGCTCGGGCCCGCGCCGGTTCCCGGTCTCCTCAGACATGCGCCGCATCGTACGCTCACTGGACATCCGACGTCCCACCTCCGGGTGGATTCAGCACCAACTACCCAGGTTTCACGGCTTCATTGGTCGCACCTCTGGAAGATACGCCATTCGTGTGCGATCCCTTGACCGCCCTCACGGGCCCTCTTATGGTCACGCTGCCCACCATGACGTAGGACGTCGTATCTCCCGCCTCTCCCTGGAGGAACCGTGCGCGACGTGACCGACCACTCGGCGCTGCACCGCCGACGTTTCCTGAAGTACTCCGGCGCCCTCGGCGCGGCCGCGGCCCTCTCCTCCTCGCTGGCGGCCTGTTCGTCCGGGCCGCAGTCCACCAATGACACCGGCGGCGGGAAGGGCGGCAAGGACGCGACGCTCACCGCCGTCATCGGCTACGGGAACGACGGCAGCTGGGACCCGACGCAGACCGCGTCCGCCTTCGCCATGGCGGCCAACAACCACATCTACGAGGGGCTGCTGGACACGGACCCGATCTCGCGCGAGCCGTACGCGGCGCTCGCGACCCAGGTGCCGGGCGATCTCAGCGGCACGTCCTGGAAGTTCACATTGCGGGCCGGGGCCACCTTCCACGACGGAAAGCCCGTCACCGCCGACGACGTGGTCTTCGTCTTCGACCGGATCCTCGACCCGAAGACGCAGACCCTCGGCAAGGGCTTCTTCGTGAGCTGGCTGAAGGAGGTCCGGAAGATCGACGCGTCGAACGTCGAACTGGTGCTGAAGTTCCCCTTCCCGGAAGGCATCGCGCGGCTCACCCTCGCCAAGATCATGCCCAAGCACGTCTTCTCCCAGCCGGGTGCCTGGGACGACGCGATCAAGGGGAAGGCGGTGGGCTCGGGGCCGTACCGGCAGACCGCCCACCACCCCAAGTCGAACACCACCTTCGAGGCGTTCGCCGCCTACAACGGCCCGCGCAGGCCGGCCTTCAAGAAGATGAACTGGCTGACCATCGTGGACGCGGCGCCGCGCGTCGCGAAGATCTCGGGCGCGAGCGCCGGGGCCCAGATCGCCGACAACATCCCGTACGCCAACATCGAGCAGCTGAGGAAGGGCGGCATGACCGTCGAAGGCGGCGCGGGGATGAACAACCTGTTCCTGATGTTCAACACCCGGCACAAGCCCTTCGACGACGTCCGCGTGCGCCAGGCCCTGCACTACGCCATCGACACCGGCAAGATGGTCGAGGTCGCCCTCCACGGACACGGCAAGCCGTCGAGCTCGTTCCTCAACGAGGGGAACCCGGTCTACCGGCCGGCGAAGACCGTGTACGGCTACGACCCGCAGAAGGCCAAGCAACTCCTGAAGGCCGCCGGGGTCTCCGGGCTGAAGATCGAGATCCTGTCCGTGAACGTCAGCTGGATCGTCGACTGCCTGCCGACCGTCAAGGCGTCCTGGGACGCGATCGGCGTCGAGACCACGCTCTCGCCGCAGGAGACGACGGCCGTCTTCACGAAGATGGACCAGAAGCAGGACTACCAGGTGGTGGCCGCCGCCTCGAACCCCAACCAGTTCGGCCTGGACGCCGATCTGATCATGCACTACAACTACGGCCCCGAGAACCTGTGGATGCAGTACGCCCGGTGGGCGGGCGACCCGGTCGCGAAGCAGCTCTTCAAGGACATGGACCAGGCGACGCGGGAGCCGGACGCCGACAAGAAGAAGACGATGATCCAGGACTACATCGACGTCGTCGCCGAACAGGCCGTGCTCTACCCGGTCGTGCACAACGAGCTGATGACGGCCTGGGACCCCAGGAAGCTCACGGGGATCAGGGCCCAGCCCTATCCGGGCGTCAACCTCCTCCAGGCCAAGTGGGCCTGACGTAGATGACGGCCATCGTCCGCATCCTGGCCCGCCGGGTCGCCCTGCTCGTACCGCTGATGCTCGGCATCGTGTTGTTCGTGTTCCTGGTGATGCGGTTCTCGGACGTCGACCCGGCGTCCGCGTTCTTCCAGGGCGCCAACCCCACTCCACAGCAACTGCACGACTTCCGGCAGCAGAACGGCCTGCTCGACCCTCTCCCGGTGCGATACGTCCACTTCATCGGCGATCTGCTCCACGGCGACCTGGGCACCAGCGCGCTGACCCGGGCGCCGGTCGTCGACCAGGTCACCACCGCACTGCCGCTCACCCTCCAGCTCACCTTCCTCGGCCTCGCCATCGCGGTGGTGCTCGCGCTGCTCGGCGGGGTCACCGCCGCGATCCACCGCGACCGGCTGCCCGACCAGGTCATCCGGGTCGTGTCGCTGACCGGGGTCGCGGCGCCCGGCTTCTGGCTGGCGCTGCTGATGATCCAGTACCTGGCCGTGGACCGCGGCTGGTTCCCGACCGGCGGATACATCAACCCCGGTGACTCGCTGAGCGGCTGGCTGAAGACGATGACGCTCCCCGCCTTCGCGCTCTCCCTCCCGGTCGCCGCCCAGCTCACCCGGATCGTGCGCACGGCCGTGGTCGAGGAACTGGACAAGGACTACGTCCGGACGGCGATCGGCAGCGGACTGCCGCCGGTGGTCGTGGTCGGCCGCAATGTGCTCCGCAACGCGCTGATCAACCCGCTGACCGTGCTCGGCCTGCGCGTCGGCTATCTGCTCGGCGGCGCGGTCGTCATCGAGACGATCTTCTCGCTCCCCGGCATGGGCAAGCTGATGATCGACGCCGTGAAGAACGGCGACCCGGCGGTCGTCCAAGGCGTCGTCCTGACCACGGCCACCGGGTTCGTGGTCGTGAACCTCGCCATCGACATCCTGTATCTGCTGGTCAATCCGCGACTGAGGGATGCCACGTGACGATCCCCCCGCTCTCCCGCCGACGTCTCACCGAGGGCCTCGCCCGGCCCGGCATCCGACTGCGACGCCTGCCCGTCCTCTCCCGGATCGCCCTCGGCTTCCTCACCCTCGTGGTCCTGCTGGCCGTGTTCGCGCCCCTG
Organism: Streptomyces sp. NPDC111507; assembly: GCF_055638955.1. Lineage (NCBI taxonomy): Bacteria > Bacillati > Actinomycetota > Actinomycetes > Kitasatosporales > Streptomycetaceae > Streptomyces > Streptomyces sp. NPDC111507. Next base: position 1,000,654 of record NZ_JBVKBU010000001.1, read on the forward strand.
CTCTCCCCGCACGACCCGCTCGACCAGCAACCGCAGGTCGACGGCACCGGCGCCCCTTCCGGCAGTCACTGGATGGGGCAGGACAGCCTCGGCCGGGACATCCTGAGCCGGCTGATGTACGGCGCCCGCTGGTCCCTCGCGATCGGCCTGGGCGCCACCGCGCTCGCCCTCGTCGTCGGCGCGCTCCTCGGCGCGATCGCCGCGACCTCACGGGGAGCCGTCGACGAGACGCTGATGCGCTGCCTGGACGTCGTGATGGCGTTCCCCGGCATCGCGCTGGCCGCCGTCCTGGTCGCCGTCTTCGGCGGCGGCATCACGGTGCTGATCTGCGCGATCGCGTTCCTGTTCACCCCGTCGGTGGCCAGGGTCGTCCGCGCGAACGTCCTCGACCAGTACGGCGAGGACTATGTGACGGCGGAACGGGTGATCGGCGCCCGCACCCCGCACATCGTGCTGCGCCACGTGGCCGTCAACTGCGCCGCCCCCGTGCTGGTGTTCTGCACGGTCCAGGTCGCCGAGGCCATCGTCTTCGAGGCCTCGCTGTCCTTCATCGGCGCGGGCGTCCGGCCGCCCGACCCGTCCTGGGGCAGCGTCATCGCGGACGGCAAGAACATGGTGCTGACCGGCGGTTGGTGGGCGACGGTCTTCCCGGGTCTGCTGATGCTGATCACCGTACTGTCGCTGAACATCCTCTCCGAGGGCGTCTCGGACGCGTGGGCGGCGCCCGCGGCACGGGAGGTGGCGGCGACGGCGACCGCCGGTGACCGGCTGGAGACGCCCGAACCCGGCAGCGGAGAAGTCCTCGAACTGCCCGGTCTGACGGAGGCCGCCGCCCGCCTGCGCTCCCGGGCCCGCCCCCTGCCCACCGGCCGGCCCGTCCTCTCCGTGGAGAACCTCGCCATCGGCTTCGACGCCCGGCACGGCGGGGTGGACATCGTCGACGGCATCGGCTTCGACGTGCACCCCGGTGAGGTCCTGGGCCTGGTCGGCGAGTCGGGCTGCGGCAAGTCGCTGACGGCGCTCGCGGTGATGGGCCTGGAACCGAAGGGGGCCCGGGTCCGCGGCCATGTCCGGTTCGATCACCGTCAGTTGGTGGGCGAGCCGATGCGCGTACGACGCCGTCTGCTGGGCCACGAGATGGCGATGGTCTACCAGGACGCGCTGTCGTCCCTGAACCCGGCGATGACGATCAGGGCGCAGCTGAAGCAGCTGGTGCGCCGGGGCGGCAGACAGACCCCCGCGGAGCTGCTCGCTCTGGTCGGTCTCGACCCCGAACGCACCCTGCGCAGCTACCCCCACGAGCTCTCCGGCGGCCAGCGCCAGCGTGTCCTGATCGCGATGGCCCTGTCCCGGGGCCCGAAACTGATCGTGGCGGACGAACCGACCACGGCCCTGGACGTGACGGTCCAGGCGCAGATCATCACCCTGCTGCTGAAGCTGCGGGAGGAGCTGGGCTTCGCGCTGATCCTCGTCTCGCACGACCTGGCCCTCGTCGCGGACGTCACGGACCGGGTGGTGGTGATGTACGGCGGTCAGATCGTGGAGACGGGCGTGACGGCGGACCTGGTGGAGGCGCCGGCCCACCACTACACGCGCGGCCTGCTCGGCAGCGTCCTGTCCCTGGAGTCGGCGGCCGAACGGATGACGCAGATCAAGGGGGTCGTGCCCGCCCCCGCGGACTTCCCGGCGGGCTGCCGGTTCGCCGACCGCTGTCCGCTGGCGAGCGAGGTGTGCCGGACGACGGCGCCCGACCTGCTGGGCACCCGGACCCACACGGCCGCGTGCCATCACCCCGCGGTCGATCTGATCACCCCGCGGAGCGAGGCCGTCCAGTGAACGCGCTCATCACCCTCTCCGACGCCCATGTCGTCCACAGGGCCCGCTCCGGCGGCCTGTTCACCCGCGACCGGGTGTACGCCCTGACCGGCGCCGACCTCACCATCGCGCCCGGCGAGACGGTAGGCGTCGTCGGCGAGTCCGGGTGCGGGAAGTCGACGCTGGCGAAGGTGCTGGTGGGCGTCCAGCGGCCGACGTCCGGCACCGTGCGCTTCCGCGACCGTGACCTGTGGTCGATGCGGCCCGCCGAGCGACGAGCGTCCGTCGGCGGCAGCACGGGCATGGTCTTCCAGGACCCGTCGACGGCCCTGAACCGCCGCCTGCCCGTACGCCGGATCCTGCGGGACCCCCTCGACGTGCACCGGCGCGGCACGGCACGGGAACGGGACGACCGGGTGCGGGAGCTGATGTCCCTGGTGGGCCTCCCCCGCGCCCTGGCGGACGCCCTGCCCGGTCAGCTGTCCGGCGGCCAGCGCCAGCGGGTGGCCATCGCGCGTGCCCTGGCCCTGGACCCGGACCTGGTGGTGGCGGACGAGCCGACGAGCGCGCTGGACGTCTCGGTCCGCGCCCAGATCCTCAACCTCCTGCTGGACCTGAAGGAGCGCCTGGACCTGGCCCTGGTCTTCGTCTCGCACGACATCCAGACGGTACGGAGGATGAGCGACCGGGTGATCACGATGTACCTCGGCCGGATCGTGGAGGAGTCCCCGGCCGCCCGGGTCACCGACCGCGCCCGGCACCCGTACACCCGGGCCCTCTTCTCCGCCACGCCCGGCCTCCTGGACCCGATCGACCCGATCCCGCTGGTGGGCCCGGTGCCCTCGGCCACGCACCCGCCGACCGGCTGCCCGTTCCGCACCCGCTGCTGGAAGGCCGACGGGGCGTGCGTGAGCGTGATGCCGGACTTCACGGCCGCGTCGACGCCGGACCACCGCTTCCGGTGCCACCATCCTGTGGAGGAGGACCAGTCGACGCGCGACCTGGTGGCCCAGGCCGTGTCCGCGGCGCCCGCCGTGGCCGACATCCCCGCCCAGCAGCCTTGATCGTCCCGAGGGAGCCTTCATGCCGATCCCCGCCCCGCTGACCGGTGTCGTTCCGCCCGTCTGCACGCCCCTGACACCGGACCGCGAGGTGGACGTCCCCTCGCTCATCAGGCTCGTGGACCACCTCGTGGACGGAGGCGTCGACGGCCTCTTCGTCCTTGGTTCGTCCTCGGAGGCGGCGTTCCTGACGGACGCCCAGCGGCGGCTGGTCGTGGAGACGGTGGTCGCCCGTGCGGCCGGCCGGCTCCCCGTGCTGGCCGGGGTGATCGACATGACCACGCCGAGGGTGCTGGACCATGTGGCATATGTGACGGCGGCGGGCGCGGACGCGATCGTGGCGACCGCACCCTTCTACGCCCGCACCCACCCGGCGGAGATCGCGCGCCACTTCCGCCTGGTCGCCGTCCGTTCGTCCGTGCCCGTCTTCGCCTACGACATCCCGGTGTCCGTCCACACCAAGCTGGGCGCGGAGCTGGTGCTGTCCCTCGCCGCGGAGGGTGTGCTGAGCGGCCTCAAGGACTCCAGCGGCGACCTCGCCGCCTTCCGCGCCGTCGTCACGGGCGCCCGCGCCCACCCCGACATCACCGTCTTCACCACTCTCACCGGGTCCGAACTCGTCGTCGACTCCGCGCTCGCCCTCGGGGCGGACGGGGCCGTGCCGGGTCTCGCCAACGTCGACCCGCACGGGTACGTACGGCTCGACCGGTTCTGTCGAAGGGGTGACTGGGAGCGGGCGCGGGCCGAACAGGAGCGGCTGTGCGGACTGTTCGGGATGGTCGGGGTGGGGGACCCGGCCCGGATGGGCGGGGGTTCGTCGGCGCTCGGGGCGTTCAAGGCGGCACTGCACCTGCGCGGCGTCATCGCCTGCCCGGCCACGGCGGAGCCGCAGGTGCCGCTGTCGGAGGCGGAGGTCGAACGGGTGGGGAAGTACCTGGCGGGGGCGGGCCTGCTCTAGGCCGGCCGGCGCAGACGCCGGAACTCGATCCTGTCGTACGGCCGTGCCGAGCCCGTCTCGTACAGGATGCCGATCCGGTCGTGCCCGAGGTCCACCAGGTCCGAGTAGGCGGCCGGGGCGGAGGAGAGGGTCGTCGCCCTGGTGAACGTGGCGCCGTCGTCCGTGCTGCGCCAGAGGGTCATCGCGCGGCGGGCGGTGGGTACGGAGGGGGCCGAGAAGAGCAAGGGGGCGTGGGCGCCCTGGAGCTGGAGGACGCTGCCCTGGACCACGGGGACGTCGTCCAGGGTGGGCTGGATCGCGTAGGGGCGGTCCAGGGTCTCGCCGCCGTCGCTGGAGTAGGTGTCCAGGCGGTTGCCGGGAGTGGTGCCGCCCTCGTCGCGGGCGCTGAAGTACAGGCGTCCGTCGGGGAGTTCGGCCGCGCCGCTCTCGTTGGCGTCGACCCGGCCGTCGTAGGTGCGGTCGGTGAAGCCCAGGTGCCAGGTACGGCCGCCGTCGTCGGAGTAGATCGCGTGCGCCCCGTAGTACTTGGCCTCCCGGCCGGTGTCGGTCGAGCCCGCGGGCGGGGCGGCGGAGTGGTTGGCGGGGACGACCAGACGACCGGCGTGCGGGCCGTGGCGCAGGGCGATCGCATGGCCGGGGCCCGTCGCGTACCAGCGCCAGCCCGGCGGCTTCACCTCCGCCGTGATGTCCCGGGGAGCGGAGAAGCGCACGCCGTCGTCGCCGCTCGTCTGGACGAAGACGCGGCGGCCCTGGCGCGCCGTGACCTCGCCCCGCATGATCCGCGCCTCGGTCACCGCGCCGCTGTTGTAGGAGGTGACCAGGACGATCCGGCCGGTGCGCGGGTCCACGACGGGCGCCGGGTTGCCCCGGGTGTCCCCGGCCCCCGCCGTGACGACCCGCATCGAACCCCACGTACAGCCGCCGTCGAAGGAGCGTCTGAGGACGACGTCGATGTGACCGCTGTCGCCCGCGCCGTCGTGCCGCCCCTCGGCGAAGGCGAGCACCGTGCCCGCGCGGGTGGTGACGACCGCCGGGATGCGGTAGGTGTCGTAGCCGCCCTCGCCCGCGGTGTACGGCACGGAGGAGACGCAGTCGGTACGGGGGCCGGGGGCGGCGGATGCGACGCCGGCGCCGGAGGCGAGGAGGCCGACGGCCAGGGCGGCGACGAGGCTGCGGCTCAGGGCGGTCCCCGCTCTCCCCCGCGCAACACGAGGGCCTGGTTACGGTGTGTCGCTCATACCGTACCCCGAGTCACCGACCGTCACTCCCGCCCCCTCGCTACGAGGGCGTGCGTGCCGCCGCCAGCAGTCGCGTCACGTCGTCGGCGCAGATCGTGAGCGCCGCGCCCACGGTGGCGAGGACGTCCCGTTCGGCGGGGGTGTACGGGCCGTCCGCCAGGGCGATCCGGGCGCCCTGGAGCAGGATCGACTCGCGTCCGGTCGCGGCGAGGTGCGGCGCCAGCGGATCCAGGGCCTCGTGCAGCTCTATGGCGAGGCCCGCCCCGCACGGCTCCCCGAAGATCCGGCCCGTGTCCGCGGCGAGCGCCTCGACGAGGGCGCCGAGCTGGTCCTCCGTACAGTCGTCGAAGCCTGCCGAGCGCACCGCGGTCGCCGCGGTCTCCAGGGACGTACGGGAGCAGGTGCCGCCGGCGGCGAGCACGGCGAGCGCGACGGTGTGGACGGCGTCGCGGAGCATCGCCGAGAAGCGGGTGGTGGTCGGGTGGTCGAGGACGTCCGCGCCGTAGTGGCGGCCACAGGCGGCGCACTCGACGACGGGCCCCGTGTCACCGCGCGGCAGGACCGGTACACCGAGGAGGGTGAAGCGGCGCCGGCCGGTGAGCCGCTGGTAGTTGCGGTCACCCCCGCAGCCCGGGCAGAAGAACTCGCCGTCCCCCATGGTGGTCCACGCGGTACGGGTGCCTAGGATGCGGGAAATCTGCACTGCACGACCGTTTCGTCCCCATCCTGGCAGCACGCTCGCACACCTCCGTCAGGCCGCGGCAACATCGCCGCGCTGGCGTGATGTTAGCCACATTGTTGAGGCGGAGTCAGTACCTTGGACGAGACCTTTCCGTGATCTCCACGGCGATTGGCCGGTATACGACGGGGCCCTGTCCGCCTCAAAAGGCGGACAGGGCCCCGAAAGTGCCGGTCAAAGTCCTCAGCGGGCCGCGCGGTTGACCGCGGAGACCACGGCCTTCAGCGACGCGCGTGTCGTATTCGCGTCGATGCCGATTCCCCACAGGACCTTGTCGCCGATCGCGCACTCGATGTACGAGGCGGCCTGCGCGGAGGCGCCCTCGCTCATCGTGTGCTCCTGGTAGTCCAGGAGGCGCGCGTCGATGCCGACGGACTGCAGGGCGTCGAAGAACGCGGAGATCGGACCGTTGCCGGTACCGGTCAGGACCGTGTCGGTGCCGTCCACCGAGGCCTCGACGGTCAGCGAGTCGATGCCGTCGCGGTCGGTCGTGGTCTGGCCGGCCTTGACCTGGATACGGCCCCACGCGTTGTCGGGGTTCGGCAGGTACTCGTCCTGGAAGATCGCCCAGATGTCCCTCGGGGTGACCTCGCCGCCCTCGGCGTCCGTCTTCGCCTGGATGATCTTCGAGAACTCGATCTGCATCCGGCGCGGCAGGTCCAGCTTGTGGTCGTTCTTCAGGACGTAGGCGATGCCGCCCTTGCCGGACTGCGAGTTGACGCGGATCACGGCCTCGTACGAACGGCCGACGTCCTTCGGGTCGATCGGCAGGTACGGGACGGCCCACTCGATGTCGTCGACGGTGACGCCCTTCGCGGCGGCGTCCGCCTCCATGGCGTCGAAGCCCTTCTTGATGGCGTCCTGGTGGGAGCCGGAGAAGGAGGTGTAGACGAGGTCGCCCACGTACGGGTGACGGGCGTGGACCTCCATCTGGTTGCAGTACTCGGCGGTGCGGCGGACCTCGTCGATGTTCGAGAAGTCGATCTGCGGGTCGACGCCCTGCGAGAACAGGTTCATGCCCAGGGTGACCAGGTCGACGTTGCCGGTGCGCTCGCCCTGGCCGAACAGACAGCCCTCGATGCGGTCGGCGCCGGCCATCAGGGCCAGCTCGGCGGCGGCGACGGCCGTACCCCGGTCGTTGTGCGGGTGCACGGACAGGCAGACGAACTCGCGGCGGGACAGGTTGCGCGACATCCACTCGAAGCGGTCCGCGTGCGTGGACGGCGTCGAACGCTCCACCGTGGCGGGCAGGTTGAGGATGATCTCGCGGCCGGGGCCGGGCTGCCAGACGTCCATGACGGCCTCGCAGACCTCCAGGGCGAAGTCCAGCTCGGTGTCGGTGAAGATCTCGGGGCTGTACTGGTAGCCGAACGCCGTCCGCTCGTCGAGCAGCTTCTCGGCGTACTCCATGACCAGCCGCGTGCCGTCGACGGCGATCTGCTTGATCTGGTCCTTGGAGCCACGGAAGACGACCCGACGGAAGACCGGGGCCGTCGCGTTGTACAGGTGGACCGTGGCGCGCTTGGCGCCGACCAGGGACTCCACCGTGCGCTCGATCAGGTCCTCGCGGGCCTGGGTCAGTACGGAGATCGTGACGTCGTCCGGGATCGCGGTCTCGTCCTCGATGATCGAACGGACGAAGTCGAAGTCGGTCTGCCCGGAGGCCGGGAATCCGACCTCGATCTCCTTGTAGCCCATCGTCACGAGCAGGTCGAACATCTCGCGCTTGCGAGCCGGGGACATCGGGTCGATCAGCGCCTGATTGCCGTCCCGCAGGTCCGTCGACAGCCAGCGGGGGGCGACGGTGACACGCTTGTCCGGCCAGGTGCGGTCCGGAATGTCCACCTGCTCGTACTTGCCGTACTTGTGGACCGGCATGGCGGTGGACTGCTGGAAGTTCGGCATGATGCGTGGGCTCCTCAGAGGGTGTCCGGAAGGACGGCCGACGGCGCAACGCCGAACTCCGCGGGGAGGGGGTCGGCCTCGACTACAGGCCCTCGCCGCGGCAGCTAAGGAGAAGCAGCCCGATACGCATGATGCTCCGCAGCCTAGCCGAGCCTCACTCTCTCCGGAGGGCTGTATCAGTATGCGGGATCGTGGTCACATAAGGAAGAAAAGGGACAAAAAGTGTGGCGCAGCACTCAGGGTGAGCCCTTTTACCACTGAAGAGCGGACCGATGGGCTCCTTATCGCCGCATTTCACACAATCTTGGTCGCCGGTAGTGACAGCGGAGTAACTCAGTGCAATTGTGCCGGGCATGACCGCGAACCCGGCAGGCTTCGAGCCTGTCTTCTGCACCATCGTGCCGCCCCACGTCCTCGACACGCTGGCCCAGCACGAGGACCCCGCGCTCGCCGGGCCCGCGCGCCGCACCCTGGAGCGCGACGCCTTCGAGCGCACCCACCGCCGGCTGACCACGGTCATCGGCGCGCCCACCGTGGCCCCGCCCCAGGGCGCGCCCGCGGACAAGCCGCAGCGCACCATCTACGACGCCAGGCACCACCAGGACCTGCCGGGCAAGAAGGTCCGCGGCGAGGCCGACAAGCCCGGCAAGGACGCCACGGTCAACCGCGCCTACGCCGGACTCGGCGCCACCTTCGACCTCTACCTGAACGCCTACGCCCGCAACTCGATCAACGGCGAGGGCCTTCCCCTCACCGCGAGCGTCCACTACGACGTCGACTACAACAACGCCTTCTGGAACGGCGAGCAGATGGTGTTCGGCGACGGCGACGGCGAGATCTTCCTCGACTTCACCATCCCGGTCGATGTCATCGGCCACGAGCTGACCCACGGCGTCACCCAGTACACGGCGAACCTCACCTACTTCGGTCAGCCGGGCGCTCTGAACGAGTCCATGTCGGACGTCTTCGGCTCGCTGATCAAGCAGTACACGCTCGGCCAGACCGCCGCGGACGCCGACTGGCTGATCGGCGCGGGCCTGCTCGCCCCGCGCGTCACCGGCAAGGCGCTGCGCTCCATGAAGGAGCCCGGCACGGCGTACGACGACGACGTGCTCGGCAAGGACCCGCAGCCCGCGACGATGGACGGCTATGTGAAGACCGGCCGCGACAACGGCGGTGTCCACATCAACTCCGGCATCCCCAACCACGCCTTCTACCTGGTCGCCCAGTCCCTCGGCGGGCACGCCTGGGAGCGCGCCGGGCAGATCTGGTACGACGTCCTCACCGGCGGCGAGCTCCAGTCCCAGGCGAGCTTCTCCGACTTCGCCAAGCTGACGGTCGCCCAGGCCAGGAGCCGGTACGGCGAGGGCGAGGAGCTCCAGTCCGTCACGAAGGCCTGGGAACAGGTCGGGGTGCCGACGTCGTAGCTTCGGCGCCCGGCTCGTACTAGACAGGACCCATGCGTATTCAGGTAAGGCGCACGGGCGGCTTCGCGGGCATCGAGCGCCGTGCCGAGGTGGACACCTCGGGGCGCTCCGACGCCCCCGAGTGGCAGGCCCTGGCCGAGCGGGCGATCGCCTCCGGCCAGGGCACGCGCCCCGCGGGGGTCCCCGACGGCTTCAGCTACGAGATCACGGTGGACGGGAAGACGGTCTACGCCGCCGATCCACGGCTGACGGAGGAGCAGCGAAAGCTGATTTCAAGGGTCCTGAAGGAGGGCGCATAGCATGCGAAACAGGGGTGAGCTTCCTTCTTTCAGGGGCGCGGGGAACTGCGCGACAAGCCCCCACCGGGCCGCAGTCGCAAACCCACCGCACCACCCCTCCGCTCAGGCGCCCCCCAAAAAGCCGTAACTCCCGGTTCACACCGACCCGTTGACTTCCCTTACTGCCGGTAAGGATGATCGCGCGCATGGCGACGAACCCCCTACCGCAGTTCCCGCCCGGCTTCCTCTGGGGCGTGTCCACCTCGGCCCACCAGATCGAGGGAGCCGCGAGCGAACGCGACCCGTCGGTATGGGACGCGTTCACGGCCGAGCCCGGCCGCATCAAGGACGGCTCGACGGCGGACGTGGCCTGCGACCACTACCACCGCTACCCCGAGGACGTGGCCCTCCTCGCCGACCTCGGCGTGGACGCGTACCGCTTCTCGATCTCCTGGCCCCGCGTGAACTCACCCGGCGGCCTCGACTTCTACGACCGCCTCGTGGACGCCCTGGTCGCGGCGGGCATCCGCCCCGTACCCACCCTCTTCCACTGGGACCTCCCGCTGAAGCTGGAGGAGACGGGCGGCTGGTTGAACCGGGACACCGCGGAGCGCTTCGCCGAGTACGCCGGTGTCGTCGCCGCCCGCCTCGGCGACCGCGTCAAGAAGTGGATCACCCTCAACGAACCCGCCGAACACACCCTGCTCGGCCACGCGCTCGGCGCCCACGCCCCGGGCAAACGGCTCCTGTTCGACTCGCTGCCGATCGCCCACCACCAACTCCTCGCCCACGGCCTCGCCGTCCGGTCCCTGCGCGCGGCCGGCGTCACGGACATCGGCATCGCCAACTCGCACGGCCCGACCTGGGCGGCCTCCGAGCAGCCCGAGGACGTGGAGGCCGCCGACTTCTACGACCTCCTCCTCAACCGCCTGTTCGCGGACCCGCTGCTGCTGGGCCGATACCCGGACGGCATCGGCGAGTTGATGCCGGGCGACATCGAGGCGGACCTGAAGGTCATCGCGGAACCGATCGACTGGTACGGGATCAACTACTACCAGCCGACCAAGGTGGGCGCCCCCGAGGGCGCGGAGATCGAGTTCAGCGGACTGACCCTGCCCGCCGAACTCCCCTTCTCCGTGCGGGAACTTGAGGGCTACCCGGTCACCGACTTCGGCTGGCCGGTGGTCCCCGAGGCGCTGACCGAGCTGCTGGTGGGCTTCCGCGAGCGCTATGGGGACAGCCTCCCGCCGGTCGTCATCACCGAGAACGGCTGTAGTTACGAGGGCATCGACGACCAGGAGCGGATCACGTTCCTCGACGGCCATGTCCGGGCGCTGCACCGGGCGTTGGAACAGGGCGTGGACGTTCGCGGGTATTTCGTGTGGTCGTTGCTGGACAACTTCGAGTGGGCCGAGGGGTACGCGCGGCGCTTCGGCCTGATCCACGTCGACTACGACACGCTGAAGCGGACCCCGAAGGCGTCGTACACCTGGCTGCGCGACGCGCTGCGGGCGCGGGGATGACGGCGGCCGACCCCGTCGCGTCCATGGGGGCGCTCGCCGAGCCCGTCGAGCGGGTCGGCCGGGGCTGGACCTCGGCGCTCTCGCTCGCCAACGGGGCGATCTGGGTGGGCTGGTACGGCCCGCTGCAGATCCTGCTGGCCTCCCAGGCCGAGGACTTCGCGCCTGGTACCGGCATGTCGAAGGAGACGATGCTGGCGTGGGTCACGGGCGCGGGCGCACTGGTGTCGCTGATCGCCAACCCGCTCTTCGGCGCGCTGTCCGACCGGACGACGGCGCGGTGGGGCCGCCGTACGCCGTGGATCGTGGCGGGTTCGGCGGGCGGCGCCTTCTCCCTGCTGCTGCTTGCGGGAGCGGGCGGGGTCTGGACGATGGCGGCCGGCTGGTGCCTGGTCCAGCTCACCCTGAACGCCGCCTTCGCCGCGATCACCGCGGCGGTCCCCGACCGCGTCCCACGGCTCCAGCGGGGTTCCGTGGGCGGCTGGCTGGGCGCGGCACAGATCCTGGGCGTGGTGGGCGGAACGGGCCTCGCGACGGCGGCGGGGGGTGTGGGCGGCGGCTACGCGGCGTGTGCGGTGTTCACGCTGGTGGGCGTGGGGCCGTACGTACTGCGCTACCAGGACCTGCGGCTGCCCGCCTCGGCCCGCCCCGCCTGGTCCTGGCGCACGTTCGCGGCCTCCTTCTGGCTGAGCCCGCGCCGCCACCCGGACCTGGCCTGGGCCTGGCTGACCCGCTTCCTGATCAACCTGAGCAACGCCCTGGTCCTGCTCTACCTCCTGTACTACCTCCGCGACCGACTCCACTACGACGACCCCGAGAACGGTGTACTGATCCTCACCGCGGTCAACGGCGTCACCCTTCTCGCCACGGTCGTGGTCGGCGGGGTGTGGTCGGACCGGGTGGGCCGCCGCAAGCCGTTCGTGATCTGGTCGGGCGTCCTCATGGCGGTGGCGACGGCGGTCCTCTCCGGGTGGCAGACCTGGCCGGGCGCGATCGTCGCGGCGGCGGTCCTCGGTATCGGCTTCGGCGTCTTCACCTCCGTCGACTTCGCGCTGATGACGGACGTCCTGCCCAAGGCCCTGGACCGCGGCAAGGACCTCGGCGTCATCAACGTCGCCAACGCCCTCCCCCAGGTCGCCGCTCCCGCCCTGGCGGCCCCGATCGTGACGTATCTGGGCGGCTACCGGGTGCTGTACCTGCTGGCGGCGGTGATCGGACTGGCGGGGGCGCTGCTGGTGGGGCGGATCAGGGGAGTCGACTGAATTCGGGTGCCACCGGTATCCGAATGCCTCTTGGATGGCGTCATGACGACTGTGAACGCATCCCTCGACCGTCTTGAGCGCTACTACGACTCGCTACCGCGCGCCGCCGCGCGGGCCGAGGACTTCGGCCCGCTGACCCTCTTCGTACGGGAGGCCACGGGCTGGCCCTACTACGCGCGCCCCACCCTGGGCCGGACGGGCCCGGCGGCCACCGCCGAGGACGTCGAACGGGTGCGGGCGCGGCAGCGGGAGCTGTGCGTGCCGGAGGCCTTCGAGTGGGTGGCGGAGGTGACGCCGGACCTGCGGGAGGCGGTCGAGGCGACGGGGCTACGGGTGCACGCGCATCCCCTGATGATCCGCGACGAGGACGCGCCGCTGCCCGACCCGCATCCCCTGGTCCGCGTCCTGGACCCCGAAGACCCCTTCCTGGCGGGCGCGCTGGCGGTGCCGCATGTGGCGTTCGCGGCGCCGGGCACGGCGGTGGGGGAGGCCGGAACCGGCGAACTGGCCACCGAGATCACCGCCCGCGCCGCCGAGGTACCCGCCGCCGCGGACCGCATCCGGGTGGGCCGCACCGTACTGGCCGCGGCGGTCGAGAACGGCGTCGTGGTCTGTTCCGGAATGCACCTGCCCGTGGGCCGCGTGAGCGAGATCGCGGGCGTCGGCACCCTGCCCGCCGAACGGCGCCGCGGGCTGGCGTACGGCGTCACGGCCGCCCTCGTGGCCGACGCGCGTGAGCGGGGCGTCGAGACGCTGTTCCTGTCGGCCGGGGACGAGGACGTGGCGCGGATGTACGGCCGCCTGGGGTTCCGGACGGTGGCGACGGCGCTGATCGCGGAACTCGCCGAGTAGCGGGCCGATCAGGGGACAGGGACGAACTTCGGCCACTTTCGACAACCCCTGAAGAAACCGCCCGGCATGCCTTGCAATCCCAAGCCGCTCGCGCATCAATGGAACCGCTAGTTCCGACGGACCGTCAGAAACGCCTCCGCTGGCGTCCCGCACCCCGCTCGCGGACGGTCCGTGTACACATCTCTCCGCACCCGCACCGGCGTTCACCGGTGACGCGTCCGTGTGCCCGGCCCGGCCCCGGCCTCTGAGCAGACGGTTCCGTCCCTCCATCCCCACATGGCAATTCCCGTACAAGGGAAGGGAACCCGATGAGACGCAAGCAACTCGGTATCGCCGCGGCGTTAGCCGCCGGCACCCTCGCCGCGACCGGTCTGGCCCTCGCGCCGACCGCCGCGGCCGTCACCCCGCTCACCGCGACCATCAACGCGACCTGCACGATCGGCGGCGGTGGCGCGGCCACCCTCACCGCCACCCAGACCGGCACGGCCGCGACGATCACCCTCAGCTCCACCTCGATCACCGCGCCGATCGCGCTGGCGCAGGACTCCATCGCCTCCACCCTGACCATGGCGAAGTCCGGCGGCGGCACCGTCGCGTTCACCGGCACGAAGAATCCCGCCATTCCGCTGGGCGGCGGGGTCACGGTGGGCCCGCTCAGCGGCACCGTCGCCTCCGGCGACAGCCTCGACGCGTACGGGGGCTCGCTGAAGATGGTCGTCTTCGGCATCACCATCACCTGCACCGCGAGTGCGGCGCAGGCACCGGGCCCGTTCGTCTTCAGCTGAGCCCCGCCACAGCACATACGTGAAGACCGGTGTCGCCGCGCGCGGCGGCACCGGTCCTCGTACTGCCTGAACCACTGAACCACTGAACCGAAGAACTGCCTGATCACAGCCAACTGGCCTACAGGGGTGCCCAGTTGACGATATTGACACGACCTGATGGCCCATCAGTTATCGTCCGGGCCCTCCATTGACTTCTCACACAACCCGCACATCAATGGCCCCCTGTCGGCGCAGACGAGCCGCTGCGCCCGCATCCCTCAGGAGGGGGCACATGGCAACGCACAGGGGAACCAGGGGTTCGCACGCCCGAAGACGCCGCTGGGCGGCACTGCTCGGGGTGACCGCGCTGGCGGTCACCGCGGGAGGCGCGCTGGCGGCCCCGGCGGGCGCCGCGGCCGCGGACTCCCAGAACGTGGACTTCGCCACGCACTGCATCCCGCCGGCGATCGCGGGCATCCCGCCGATCGACGGCACCACCACCGCGATCATCACGGTGGACAACCCCAGTCCCAAGGTCGGTGACACCGTCACCGTGACGTACAAGGTGGTCACGCCCGCCGCGAACAACCCGACCGCCCTCGCCCTGCCCGCCGACATCATGACGCCCACCGGCAAGGTCGCCCTCGGCGGCGCGCAGACGGGAGACGTCACGGTCGCGGGCCCCAGGAAGAACGACCCGGTGGCGGGCAACGCGCCCTTCCCGGGGTTCAGCATGACGGGCACCTTCACCGTCACCAGCCCGGGTGCCATCACCCTCGCGCCCGGCGACTACAACATCCACACCAGCTACATCCTGGAGCTGGACACCCCCTGCACGGTCACCAACCCGCCCGCCCCGGTCTCCGGGACGATCACCGCGACGGACGGCACCCAGACCAACAACCGTGCCATCTCGCTCGGTTCGGCCTCCGGGAAGCCCGGTGACAGCGTGACCGTCACCGGCAGCAACTTCACCCCGGGCGCGAGCGTGACCCTCGCCGGACGGTCGGGGGCCACCCAGACCGCCGACACCGCCACCACGACCGCCGACGCACAGGGCTCGATCAGCGGCACGCTGGCCGTCAACGACAAGACGACGACCGGTGTGGTGGCGTACGAGGGCGCGAGCTGGAGCGACACCAAGGGAGCGGGACCGGCGGCGTACGTGGTCGTCGACGACACTCCCGTCCCGGCGGGCTCCCAGAAACTCACCACCACGGTGAAGGCGGGAACCCTGTCGATGTCCCAGGCCGGGGACGCCGTCCAGCTGTCGGCGGTGGACTTCGGCAAGGGCGGGGCCTCGACCGGTGCCCTGCAGACGGTGACGGTCAAGGACTTCCGCGGCGGACCCGCGGGCTGGTCCCTGACCGGCAAGGTCACCGACTTCACCGGTCCCGGCGCCAAGATCGATGCCGGGAAGCTGAGCTGGACCCCCGCCTGCGCGACCAAGGCGGGCAGCCCGAGCACCTGCCAGGCCGGTTCGTCCGGCGCGGTGGGCGGTGCGGGAGCGACGCTGGCGTCCACCCCCAACGGGGCACTCACCGGCGGTGAGTTCACCGTCGACGCCGGACTGTCACTGGACGTACCGGCGTTCACCCCGCCGGGTTCCTACTCCGGTGTGCTCACGCTGACGCTCACCTGACCCACCCCTCCGCACCCCGGTGGCCGGGCGCGCACCCGCCCGTCCACCCAGGGCCCATCCACCCACATCCGCGGGGGTCCGCACCCATGCGCAAGCTGTACGTCCTCATCCTGTCCGTGTTCCTTCTCGCGCTCACCACACCCGCCTCGTACGCCGCCGACAACGGCAGCTGGTCCGTCTACCCCGTCTCCACGCAGATCGCGGCCCGCCCGTACTTCTACCTCTCCGCCGACCCCGGCCAGACCCTCCGGGACAAGGTCACCGTCGCCAACAAGACCGGCGCCCCGCTGACCTTCCGGCTGTACGCCGCCGACGCCTACAACACCGCGCGCGACGGCGGGTTCGCGGTGCGGACGGTCAAGGAGAAGCAGCTCGGGGTCGGCGCGTGGGCGCACCCCGCCCGCTCCCGGGTGACGGTGCCCGCGCACGGTTCGGTGACCGTGCCGTTCACCCTCCGGGTGCCCGAGAAGGCCGAGCCCGGCGACCACCCGGGCGCGCTGGTCGCACTCGACGAGCGCCTCGAGTCCGGGGACGCGGCGACCTCCTCGGTGGCGGTGCAACGGGCGGTCGGCGCCCGGATCTACCTCCGGGTCGGCGGACCCACCGTCCCCGCCCTCGCCGTCGAGAAGGTCCGCATCAGCCACCACCAGCCCCTGGTCCCCGGCCTCGGCGAGAGCGGCGCCACCGTCTCGTACACCCTCCACAACACCGGGAACGTGACCCTGAACCCGAAGGTGCGGCTGCGGGCCGAAGGCCTCTTCGGGCGTACGTTGCTGTCCCGGGGGCTCACGAAGATCCCCTCGGAGCTGCTGCCGGGGCAACGGGTCCGGCTGACCGAGCCGTGGCACGGAGCGCCTCAACTCGACTGGGGCCACGTGACATTGACGGCCAGCGCGCCCGGCACCCGGGAGTCGGCGAGCACGTCGTTCTTCGCGCTCCCCTGGCTGATGGCGGTGGTGACGGGCGCGGGGATCGCCGCCGCCGTGGTGGTGATCAGGGCGCGCAGGGGCGGTACCCGTCCGTGGCCGCTCGGCGCGCGCGGGAGCGGTACCCGCCCGTGGTGGCTCAGAGCGCGTCGGGGCCGCGCTCGCCCGTCCGTACCCGTACGACCGTCTCGACCGGTACGGACCACACCTTCCCGTCGCCGATCTTCCCCGTCTGCGCGGCCTTGACGATCGCGTCGATCGCGGCCTCCGCGTCCGCGTCCTCGACGACGACCTCGATACGGACCTTGGGGACCAGGTCGACCTGGTACTCGGCGCCGCGGTAGACCTCCGTGTGGCCGCGCTGGCGCCCGTACCCGCTGGCCTCGGTGACGGTGAGCCCGTGCACGCCGAGCTCCTGGAGAGCGGTCTTGACCTCGTCGAGGCGGTACGGCTTGACGATGGCGGTGATGAGCTTCATGCCTGGGCCTTGGCCTTCTGAGCGGTGGAGAGGGATGACGAGACCGGGGCGCCGTGGCCCAGGACCCCGTGATCGTAGGCGGTCTCTGCGTGCACTGTAAGGTCCAGGCCGGTGTGCTCGTGCTCCTCGTCCGCCCGCAGCCCCACGACCTTGTCGAGCACCTTCCCGATGCCGTACGTGACGGTGAAGGCGTACGCCCCCACGGCCACGACCGCCACCAACTGCTTGCCGAGCTGTCCGAACCCACCGCCGTACAGCAGTCCCTCGGCGCCACCGGTCATCGTCGCGTCGGCGAAGACACCGATGAGGGCCGTGCCGATGATGCCGCCGACCAGGTGAACGCCGACGACGTCCAGCGAGTCGTCGTAGTTCAGCCTGAACTTCCAGCCCACGGCGTACGAGCAGACGACACCGGCGGCGAGACCGACGACCAGCGCGCCCAGCAGCGACACGGACCCGCAGGACGGGGTGATGGCCACCAGGCCCGCGACCGCGCCGGAGGCGACGCCGAGAGTGGTGGGGTGGCCGTCGCGCTTCTGCTCGACGAAGAGCCAGCCGAGCAGGCCGGTGCAGCCGGCGGCGAGGGTGTTGAGGAAAGCGGCGGCGGCGAGCCCGTTGGCGCCCAGCGCGGACCCGGCGTTGAAGCCGAACCAGCCGAACCACAACAACCCCGCGCCCAGCATCACCATCGGCAGGTTGTGCGGCCGCATGGCGTCCTTCTTGAAGCCGAGACGGGGGCCGAGGACGAGACAGAGAGCCAGGCCGGAGGCGCCGGAGGTGATCTCGACCGGCAGCCCGCCCGCGAAGTCCAGCGCCCCCAGCTTCGCCACGATCCAGCCTCCCGGACCCCACACCCAGTGCGCGACGGGAACGTATACGAGCAGCGCCCAGACCGGCACGAACACCAGCCACGCCGCGAACTTCGCGCGGTCGGCGATCGCCCCGCTGATCAGCGCGGCGGTGATGATCGCGAAGGTGAGCTGGAAGGTGGCGAAGAGCAGGGTGGGCACGGTCCCGTGCACACTGTCCGGCCCGATACCGCTCATCCCCGCGTGCTCCAGGCCGCCGACGAGTCCCCCGAAGGCGTCGTCCCCGAAGGCGAGCGAGTACCCGCCCGCCAGCCACACCACCGTGACCAGGGCGATCGACACAAAGCTCATCATCAGCATGTTGAGGACGCTCTTCGTGCGGACCATGCCGCCGTAGAAGAGGGCCAGGCCCGGTGTCATCAGGAGAACGAGGGCGGTGGCGGCAAGCAGCCAGGCGGTGTCGCCGGTGTCGAGGTGGGGTGCGGCGGCCAGGTTGACGGTGTCCAGGGTCTCCACGGTCTGCACGAACTCCACGGACGGCTCTCCTCGGTTCTCCTGGGTGCGGGGGCGTCGTCAGAGAGTCACGGGTTCGCGTTTCCGGTTGTGCACGTGTGCGTTTCCGGCGTGTTTCGTATTGCGTGGGGGTTTCTGAAACCTCACGGGGCCGCGTCGGAGCGGTCAAAGGCATATGGCGTACGGCGCGGGCCTGTGGATCAGGGACAATGGGCGGCATGAGCGTTCGTACCCAGTCATCCGAGCCGTCCGATTCGTCGGGGGCTCCCCACCGCGCCGGCTTCGCCTGCTTCGTGGGCCGCCCCAACGCGGGCAAGTCCACCCTCACGAATGCTCTGGTCGGCCAGAAGGTGGCGATCACCGCGAACCAGCCGCAGACCACGCGGCACACGGTACGGGGCATCGTGCACCGCCCCGACGCCCAGCTGATCCTGGTCGACACCCCTGGTCTGCACAAGCCGCGCACGCTGCTGGGTGAGCGCCTGAACGACATCGTGCGCACGACGTGGGCCGAGGTCGATGTCATCGGCTTCTGCCTGCCCGCGAACGAGAAGCTCGGTCCGGGTGACCGTTTCATCGCGAAGGAACTGGCGTCCATCAAGAAGACGCCGAAGATCGCGATCGTCACGAAGACCGACCTCGTCGACAGCAAGACGCTCGCCGAGCAGCTCATCGCGATCGATCAGCTCGGGCGGGAGCTGGGCTTCGAGTGGGCGGAGATCGTGCCGGTGTCGGCGGTCGGGGACAAGCAGGTGGACCTGCTGGCCGACCTGATCGTCCCGCTCCTTCCCGAGGGCCCGGCGCTCTACCCGGAGGGTGACCTCACCGACGAGCCCGAGCAGGTCATGATCGCGGAGCTGATCCGCGAGGCGGCGCTGGAGGGTGTGCGCGACGAGCTCCCCCACTCCATCGCCGTCGTCGTCGAGGAGATGCTTCCCCGCGAGGACCGCCCCGCCGACAAGCCCCTCCTCGACATCCACGCCTTCGTCTACATCGAGCGCCCCAGCCAGAAGGGCATCATCATCGGGCCCAAGGGCAAGCGCCTGAAGGAGGTCGGCATCAAGTCCCGCAAGCAGATCGAGGCGCTGCTGGGCACGCCGGTCTTCCTCGACCTCCACGTGAAGGTCGCGAAGGACTGGCAACGGGACCCGCGCCAACTCCGCAAACTCGGCTTCTGACTCCCCGCGCCCCTCAGGGGCGCGGGCTCAGCCTGCGGGCGTCGTCAGGTGGACGGTGCCGTCGGGGCCCGCCAGCAGTACCGGCGTCGCCGACCCGCCGAGGTCCCGGACCGCCGCCCGGTCCTCCGAGGAGACCTCCCCCGCCTCGGACACCACCGCCGCCGCCTCAAGAGACTTCGCCCCGGACGCCACCGCCATCGCCACCGCGGTGCGCAACGCGCTCAACCGCAGGGAGGGGAGATCCACCGTCCCCGCGACATACGTACGGCCGGTCTCATCACGTACGGCCGCGCCCTCCGGCACCCCGTTCCGCGCCCGCGCGGAACGGGCCAGGGTGACGATCTTGCGGTCCTCGGGGTCAAGCGCGCTGCTGTCGGTCATGTTCAGAGCATACGAAGGGATCGGGAGACGCACGCACACACCTCCCGGCACGCACCCACCTCCTCGCACCCACCCACCCGCACAGACCAGGCGCCACGGGCCTAACCCGCCACGGGATACATCGAGCCCCGTCGGCCCTCCGGCGAGGCCAGCCACTCCAGCTTCGCCGCCGTGTTCGCCTCCGGCAGCGGCGTGTGCAGCACGATCGTGAGATCGGGCCGCGCCGGCACCTTCATCGCGGTGGACTCGACGGCGAGCAACCCGACGAGCGGGTGGTCGAGCTCCTTGCGGATCTGCCCGGCGTCCTCGATGTCCCGCTCCTCCCACAGCGCCGCGAACTCCGGTGCAGCGGCCAGGAGTTGGTCCAGTACCTCCCGATATCCCTCGTCGTCCGGCGCCGCCGCGCACGACGCGCGGAACTGGGCGACGACCGTGCGCGCGTTCTTCTCCCAGGTCCGGGACTGCCCCCGGTACAGCGGATCGGTGAAGAAGTCGATGATGCAGTTCTGCGTGTTGTCAGGCCGCATCCCGAGGACCATCCCGGCGGCGGCGTTGTACATGACGCAGTTGTAGTAGGGGTCCATGATGTGCGCCGGATACGGCATCCACGTATCGATGAGCCGCCGCAGCCCGTCGCACATGTCCCGGACCTCGGGCGCGACCTCCGGCGCGGGCGGGTTCAGCCCGGCGAGCATGTACAGATGGCGTCGTTCGGCGTTGCTGAGCCGCAGGACGCGGGCGACCGCGTCGAGTACCTGGGGCGAGACGGAGATGTCCCGCCCCTGCTCCAGCCACTGGTACCAGGACGCGCCGACGCCCGCGAGCACGGCCACCTCCTCGCGGCGCAGCCCGGGCGTGCGGCGGCGGGCCCCGCCGTCCGGCAGACCGGCCTGCGTCGGTGACACCCTCGCCCGGCGGCTCATCAGGAAGTCCCGCAGCTCACGCCGTCGGTGGGTCCTGAGCGCGTCCTCCGTCACGTGTGAATCCCCCTGTTGGTGACTGGTGGTGCGACCACCAGCATAAGTTCCCGCTCCCCACGGATATTCCGGCGGCCGCACGCTCTTGCCATGGCGATCGACACCACCGAAACCACATCCGCTTCCCCAACTGCCCACTCCCCGCTCGGCACCCGGCTGTCGACCCGCGACAAACTCGTCCTCTTCGTGCTGTGCGCCGCGCAGTTCATGGTCGCGCTCGACTTCTCCGTACTGAACGTGGCGCTGCCCGTGCTCGGCAAGGACCTGGGCATGAGCCAGTCCGCGCTGCAGTGGGCGGTCACCGCCTTCGCACTGCCGTCCGGCGGCTTCCTGCTCCTCTTCGGCCGCATCGGTGACCTGTACGGCCGCCGCAGGCTCTTCCTGACCGGCCTCGCTCTCTTCGGTACGGCCTCGCTGCTGGCTACCTTCGCCTGGGACCCGGCGTCGTTCCTGACGGGCCGGGCCTTGCAGGGCCTCGGCGCGGCGGCGATCGTGCCGACGGGCATGTCGCTGCTGACGACGACGTTCCCCGAGGGCCCGGCGCGCGACCGTGCGCTCGGCATCTCCGGCACGCTCCTCTCCCTCGGCTTCACGGTCGGCATGGTGGCCGGCGGCGTCCTGACCGACGTACTGAGCTGGCGCTCGACGATGGGCCTGCTGTCGGTCTTCGCGCTGATCGTGCTGCCGCTGGCCCCGGGCCTGCTGCCCGAGTCCCGCACCCCCGACCGCCCGCGCCTGGACATCCCCGGCGCGGTCACCGTCACCGGCGGTCTGCTGGCCCTGATCTACGCCCTGTCGACGGCCGCCGAGCGCGGTTTCGGCGGCGCGGATGTCATCGTGACCCTCGCCGCGGGTGTGCTCCTGCTCGCCGCCTTCGTGTACATCGAGTCCCGCGCCCACGCTCCGCTCGTCAGCCTCCCCATGCTGCGCCGCCGCACGGTGGCGTGGGGCAACCTGGGCGGTCTGGTCACCTTCTCGATGATGTCGACGGTCGTCTTCGTGCTGACGCTGTACCTGCAGGAGACCCTCGGCCTGTCCGCGTTCGAGACGGGGCTGGTCTTCGGGGTCCAGGGCGTCATGTCCGCCGTCGCCGGGGTGTACGCCCCGAAGGTCATCGGCCGCTTCGGCGCCCGCCGTACGCTGGTCGGCTCGCTCGCCGGTCAGGGCCTGTTCGTGGCGGGGCTGGTGCTGCTGAACGCCCACACCTGGTCGGTCTGGCTCGCCACGGCCGCGATCTCGCTGGCCAGCATGTGCCACCTGGGCGCGATCATCTCGTACGGCCTGACGGTGACCTCGGGCGTTCCCGACGAGGAGCAGGGGCTGGCCACGGGTCTGGTGACCTCCACCCAGCAGGTCGGCATCACGATCGGCATCCCGCTGCTGGGTGTCCTGGCGACGACGTCGAGCGACCTGCTGGCCGGTGTCCACACGGTCCTCGCCCTGGACGCGGTGATCGTGCTGGCGGCGGCGGTGCTGGTCGCGGCCGGGCTGGGCCGCGACCGCTCACGCCCGGTCGAGGCGGAGGCGCTCGGCCTTCGGTAGACCGGCGACGACGAGATCGTAGGAGTCCTCGACGAGCTCCCGGACCAGACGGTCCGGGAGCTCGCCGTCGACCGTCACCGTGTTCCAGTGCCGCTTGTTCATGTGATAGCCCGGGACGATCAGCCCCGGGTGCTCGCCGCGCAGCCGGACCGCGTCCTCCGGGTCGCACTTGAGGTTGACCGTGAGCGGGCGCGCGTCCAGTCGTGTCAGCGCGAAGAGCTTGCCCAGCACCTTGAAGACGGAGATGTCCGGGGCGAAGGGGAAGTCCTCGACGGTCGCGTTGAAGGACAGACAGAACGCACGCAGCTGCTGAGGTTTCACTCCGGCTTCTTCTCCTCCTCGGACGGCTCCGGGTCCACCGGGCCGACCGGCTCGACGAGCACCGTGACGATCTTGTTCCGGCGTCCGGCCGCGGCCTCCGCCGTCAGCCGCAGCTCGCGCCCGTCGGGCAGCTCGACCACCGAGGAGGCACCGGCGATCGGAACCCGCCCGAGCGCCTTCGCCAGCAGTCCGCCGACCGTCTCCACGTCCTCGTCGTCGTACGCCTCGAAGCCGTACAGCTCGCCGAGGTCGCCGATGTCGAGACGGGCGGTCACCCGGTAGCTGTCGTCGCCGAGCTCCTGCACGGGCGGCAGCTCACGGTCGTACTCGTCGGTGATCTCCCCGACGATCTCCTCGAGGATGTCCTCGATGGTGACGATGCCGGCCGTGCCGCCGTACTCGTCGATGACGACGGCGACGTGGTTGCGCTCCTGCTGCATCTCGCGCAGCAGGTCGCCCGCGTTCTTGGTGTCGGGTACGAAGGTCGCGGGCCGCATGGCCGTGGACACGAGCTCGGACTCGGCCTCGCGGCTGATGTGCGTCTTGCGGGCCAGGTCCTTCAGGTACACGATCCCGACGACGTCGTCCTCGCTCTCCCCCGTGACAGGGATGCGCGAGAAGCCGGACCTCAACGCCAGGGTGAGGGCCTGGCGGATGGTCTTGTACCGCTCGATGACGACGAGGTCGGTCCTCGGCACCATCACCTCGCGTACGAGGGTGTCGCCCAGCTCGAAGACGGAGTGCACCATGCGGCGCTCCTCGTCCTCGATCAGGGACTCCTTCTCGGCGAGGTCGACCAGCGCGCGCAGCTCGGCCTCGGAGGCGAACGGACCGCGCCTGAAGCCCTTGCCGGGTGTCAGCGCGTTGCCGATGAGGATGAGGAGGGGCGGGATCGGGCCCATGATCCTGGCCAGCGGCAGCAGGACGTACGAGGCCGCCGTCGCCGTGTTCAGCGGGTGCTGGCGGCCGATGGTGCGGGGCGAGACGCCCACGGCGACGTAGGAGACGAGGACCATGACCCCGATGGCGACGACGAGGGCCTCCCAGGTCTCGTCGAACTCCTTCAGGCAGGCGTACGTGACGAGCGCGGCGGCGGCCATCTCGCAGGCCACGCGCACCAGCAGGGCCACGTTCAGATAGCGGGTCGGGTCGGCGGCGACCTGGGCGAGCTTGGCGCTGCCGCGCCGCCCGGACCGTACGGCCTCCTCCGCGCGGAAGCTGGAGACACGCGCGAGGCCCGCCTCCGCGCAGGCGGCGAGCCAGGCGACGACGACCAGCGCGATGGCGCCGAGGACGAGCTGAGGACTCATGAAACGGTCGGGGCCGGCGAGGGGCCCGTCATGCCCTTCTCCGCGCGCCAGCCGTCCACGATGGCGGCCTGCAGACCGAACATCTCGGCCTTCTCGTCCGCCTCCTCGTGGTCGTAGCCGAGCAGGTGCAGCACTCCATGGACGGTGAGGAGGTGCAGTTCCTCGTCCATGGAGTGCTGTGTGGGAGCTTCCTTGCCCTGCCGCTCGGCGACCTCCGGGCACAGGACGATGTCACCGAGGAGTCCCTGCGGGGGCTCGTCGTCGTCCTTGGACGGCGGCCGCAGCTCGTCCATGGGGAACGACATCACGTCGGTGGGCCCCGGAAGGTCCATCCACTGGATGTGGAGCTGCTCCATGGCGTCGGCGTCCACGACGATCACCGAGAGTTCGGAGAGCGGGTGGATGCGCATCCGCGCGAGTGCGTAGCGGGCGATGTCGAGGATCGCCTGCTCGTCGACCTCGGTTCCGGACTCGTTGTTGACGTCGATCGACATGGTGCTCGCTTGTCTACTTCCCCTTGTGGCCGGCTTTGCCGCGGCTCTTGTGGGAGCCGTTCTCGGTGCCGTTCTCGCTGTCGTACTTCTCGTACGCGTCGACGATACGGCCGACCAGCTTGTGCCGTACGACATCGTGGGACGTGAGCCGCGAGAAGTGGACGTCGTCGAGGCCCTCCAGGATGTCCTGGACCTGGCGCAGACCCGACTTCGTCCCGTTCGGGAGGTCGACCTGTGTGACGTCGCCCGTGACCACGATCTTCGACTCGAAGCCGAGACGGGTGAGGAACATCTTCATCTGCTCGGCGCTGGTGTTCTGCGCCTCGTCGAGGATGATGAAGGCGTCGTTCAGCGTGCGGCCGCGCATGTAGGCGAGCGGCGCGACCTCGATGGTCCCCGCCGCCATGAGCCGCGGGATGGAATCGGGGTCGAGCATGTCGTGCAGCGCGTCGTAGAGGGGCCGCAGGTAGGGGTCGATCTTCTCGTAGAGCGTGCCGGGCAGGAAACCGAGCCGCTCGCCCGCCTCCACCGCGGGGCGGGTGAGGATGATCCGGTTGACCTGCTTGGACTGGAGCGCCTGTACGGCCTTCGCCATGGCGAGGTACGTCTTGCCGGTACCGGCGGGGCCGATACCGAAGACGATGGTGTGCTTGTCGATGGCGTCGACGTACCGCTTCTGGTTGAGCGTCTTGGGGCGGATGGTGCGGCCGCGCGAGGACAGGATGTTCTGCGTGAGCACTTCGGCAGGGGTTTCCTGACCGTCGCCCTCCCCGTTCTCGCTCGCCCTGAGCATGGCGATCGAGCGTTCCACTGCGTCCTCCGTCATCGGCTGCCCCGTGCGGAGCACCAGCATCATCTCGTCGAACAGGCGCTGGACGAGAGCGACTTCACCGGCGTCGCCGACCGCACTGATCTCATTGCCCCGGACGTGGATGTCGGCCGCCGGGAAGGCCTTCTCGATCACGCGAAGCAGCGCGTCTCCGGAACCCAGCACGGTCACCATGGGGTGCTTGGCCGGGACGGTGAAATGCGCTCGTGCCTGCCCCGAAGCGGGGCTGTGAGCTGTGGGTGTCTGAGTCATGGGCCGGCTCTGTAGGCCTGCTTTTCCTCCTTGATCGGCACGCTTGCCACGGGGGCAGCCTTGCGGTTCCAAGGGTACGACGGTGGGGTGACAGTGCCGTAGGGCTTTTCGGCGCGGGTTCGGGGGCCGGGGCGGGGAGCGTCAGGCCGACCGGCGGAAGCCGATGGTCGGGACCGCCCGCCGCAGCGGCCACGGGCGGGTCACCTCCGGGAGGAGGCTCTCCAGGAAGGCGTACCGGCGCAGCGCGGCCGGTTCCTGGTCGTCGACGGACTGGACCCGGCGCCACCACGCCGCGATCTCGGCCCAGCCGGGCGCCGAGAGGGAGCCGCCGAACTCCTGGACGGAGAGCGCGGCGGTCAGCCCGGCGAAGGCGAGCCGGTCGGCGAGCGGCCAGTCGGCGAGGGTGCCCATCACGAATCCGGCGACGAAGACGTCACCGGCACCGGTGGGATCGAGGGCCTCCACGGCGATCGCGGGGACCTCGGCGGTCTCCCCGGTACGGCCGTCCACGGCGTACGCGCCCTCGGCACCGAGGGTGACGACGGCCAGCGGCACGTACTCGGTCAGCGCGTGCGCGGCGGCCCGCGGACAGTCCGCCCCCGTGTACCGCATCGCCTCGTCCGCGTTCGGCAGGAACGCCTCGCAGTGCTCCAGGTCCGCGAGCCCGGCCAGGTCCCAGCGCCCGGTGTCGTCCCAGCCGACGTCCGCGAAGATGCGGGTGCCCGCACGCGCGGACTCGGCGATCCAGTGCGCGCGCGTGCCGGGCGTCAGCGAGGCGACGGCGGCACGCGCGCGGGGGGCGTGTTCCGGGGCCGGCTCCTCCGGCGGCGGCTCGTGCCCGTGGCTGACCATCGTCCGCTCGCCCTCGTACGCCATCGACACGGTGACCGGCGAGTGCCAGTCGGGCACGGTGCGCGACGGGGCGAGGTCGATGCCCTCTCCCTGTTCCAGGGCGTCCCAGCAGTACTCCCCGTAGTGGTCGTCCCCGAAGGCCGCCGCCAGGGAGGTCTTGAGGCCGAGGCGGGCGAGCGCGGTCGCCATGTTGGCCACGCCGCCGGGGCTCGACCCCATCCCGCGCGCCCAGGACTCGGTGCCGCGCACCGGTGCGGTGTCGAGCCCGGTGAAGATGATGTCGAGGAAGACGGTGCCGGTGAGGTAGACGTCCCACGGCGGGTCCTGAGGGGTGCGCAGACCGGCGAGCGGGTCGACGTGAGCGTGACAGTACGGTCGCTCTCCGTTGGTCTCGATCACGGTGCGCTCCCTGAGGTGGTGCGGATTCAGGCCAGTGTGCACCAAACGGCACACGGCACGGCGCCGGTCGGTGCCGGAGCCGACCGATGAACGGCCGGGTGAAAAGCCCGCGCATACCCCGCTCTTCCCCCCGCAAACAGAACGTGACCCGGATCACACCTCCCCGCCTACGTCGTACCCCCACCCGCTTGATACAAATTGCCCGCGCGTTCCTGTCCGTCGACAGCCGCTCAACCCCCCTTACCGAGCCGCTCTTTCGCATGCCCTGGGAACGCCCGTGTCCGCCCGCACCACCACACCCTGGCCCCTCGTCGCCCTTTTCACGGCCGGGTACCTCGCCCCGTACCTGCTCCCGACCACCGTCGGCCGGCTGAGCGCGGGTCTGCCCCTCTCCGCCACCGAGGCCGGTTCCATCGGCAGCGCCCTGCTGCTGAGTTCGGCGACGGCGGGCTTCCTGCTCGCGTCCCGGGTGGACCGGTTCGGCCCTCGCGGGCTCGCCCGCGGCGGCCTGCTCCTGGCCGCCGCCGGCTACGGCACCGCCGCCCTCACGACGACCATCCCCCTGGTCGTCCTCGGCGCGATCGTCGGCGGCCTCGGTTCCGGCACGATCACCAGCGTCGCCGCCACCGGGATCGCCGGCCAGCGCGACCCCCACCGCACCACCACCCTGGGCCTGCTGGGCGTCTCCGCCCTCGCGGGCGCGCTGTATCTGACGATCCCCCACCTGGGCCCGGGCCACGGCCACCCCCTCGCCGCGATCGCCGTCACCGCGCTGCTCGCACTGCCCGTGACCCGCCGGCTCCCCGCCGCCGGGGCCCCCGAGGCCCCCCACACCCCGGCCGGCCGCGCCCTCCGCGCCGCCACTCCGCTCCCCCACCGCCGTGCCGGACTCATCCTCGCCGCCGCGATGCTCTGCTGGTCCCTCGCCCAGAATTCACTCTGGGGTGTCAGCGGCCGGATCGGTCTGCAGCAGGCGGGGCTGACGGAGGTGACCGTCGGCGCGGTCTTCGCGGTGGCGCTCGGCGCGGGGCTGCTCGGGGTGATCGGCGCGGGCGCACTCGGCCAGCGCCTGGGCCGGGCCCTGCCCATCGGCGCGGGCACGGCCCTGATCGCCGGATGCATCGCGCTCAGCGCGGCGGCCACCGACCTGACGTCGTTCGCGACGGGCGAGATCGCCTGGAACACGGTCTACCCGGTCGTGCTCTCCTACGTCATCGGCCTCGCCGCGTCCCTGGACCAGCGCGGCCGGTGGGCGGTCCTCGTCGGCTCCGCCTCCTCGCTCGGCACGGCATGCGGTCCCCTCGCGGGCAGTCTCCTCTCCGCGCGGGTCGGATACCCGGCGATGGGCGTGATCCTGGCCCTCGGCCTGCTCCTGATCACCGGCCCGATGACGGCCGTGGCCCTGCGCACCCGGCGCCCCGCGCCGCTCCCGCAGGAGCACCCGGTCGTGGAGATCCCGCTGGACGCCGTCCCGGCGCCCCGGACGGCGTACGACACGGCAGGACCCCGACAGGCGACCGCGGGTGCGGCGGCCGGACCGGGGTCCGCAAGCAGGTAGTCCCGCCGCGCCTACCCGAACTCGTACGCCTCGACCTCGGCGAGGTAGCGCGCCCGGCGCTCCTCGTCGTGCTCCAGGAAGGACGCCACGAACGAGTTGCGCGCCAGTTCCCGCATCCGCTCCCGGTCCAGCCCCAGCGCCTCGTGCACGGCGTGGAAGGTGTCACCGATGTACCCGCCGAAGTACGCGGGGTCGTCGGAGTTGACCGTGCACAGCAGCCCGGCGTCCAGCATCGCGGGCAGCGGGTGGTCCTCCAGGACGTCCACGGCGCGCAGCCGTACGTTCGACAGCGGGCAGAGCGTCAGCGGCACCCGGTCCCGTACGAGCCGCTCGACCAGCTCGGGGTCCTCCATGCAGCGCAGCCCGTGGTCGATGCGCTCGACGCCGAGCACGTCCAGTGCCTCGGTGATGTACTCCGGCGGCCCCTCCTCGCCCGCGTGGGCGACGCGCCGCAGGCCGAGCGCGGCGGCGGCCTCGTAGACCTCGCGGAACTTGACCGGCGGGTGCCCGACCTCGGCGGAGTCGAGGCCGATGCCGACGATCCGGTCGAGGTAGGGCTTCGCGGCCTCCAGGGTCGCGAGCGCCGACTCGGCGGACTCGTCGCGCAGGAAGCACATGATCAGCTGGGTGGAGACGCCGTGCGTCTCCTCGCTGCGGGAGAGCGCGCGGTGCAGCCCCTCGACGACCGTCCCCATGCCGATGCCCCGGGCGATGTGGGCCTGCGGGTCGAAGAAGATCTCCGCGTGCCGCACGCCCTGCGCGGCGGCCCGTGCGAGGTAGGCGTCGGCGAGGTCGGCGAAGTCCTGCTCGGTCCGCAGGACGGCCATGAGCTCGTAGTACAGGTTCAGGAACGACTGGAGGTCGTCGAAGAGATACGCCTTGCGCAGCTCCTCGGTGTCCGCGTAAGGGAGCGTGACGCCGTTGCGCGCGGCGAGCTCGAAGGCCAGCTCGGGTTCGAGGGTGCCTTCGATGTGGAGGTGCAGTTCTGCTTTGGGGAGGGGCATCGAAATATCGTACGGGTGTGTACCGACGATCTCGTGCGATGACGCCTCGTCGACTCGTACGACGGCCCATCGACTCGTACGACGACGGCTCATCGCCGCTTCGGCACCGGCACCCTCACCAGATCGTGCGCCACGGTCAGCTCCCCCTCGAACCCGGCGGCCCGGGCCTGCCGCTCGAACTCGTCCGCTTCGGAATATCGCTGGCTGAAGTGTGTGAGCACGAGATGCCGTACGCCCGCGTCCCGTGCCACCCGGCCCGCCTGACCAGCCGTCAGGTGACCGTGGTCGACGGCAAGTTGGTGATCACCGTCCAGGAACGTCGACTCGATGACGAGGAGGTCGCAGCCCTCGGCGAGGGCGTCCACGCCCTCGCACAGCCGCGTGTCCATGACGAACGCGAACCGCTGTCCGCGCCGCACCTCGCTCACGTCGTCGAGCGAGACCCCGCCGAGCGCGCCCTCGCGCTGGATCCGCCCCACGTCCGGCCCCTTGATCCCGTGCTCCGCGAGCAGTTCGGGCAGTATCCGCCGGCCGTCCGGCTCGACCAGCCGGTAGCCGAAGGACTCCACGGGGTGGGAGAGCCTGCGGGCCTCCAGGGTGTACGAGGAGGTGGTCGCGAGCACCCCGTCCGCCTCGACCGGTGCCTCGGTCAGCTCGACGGTCTCGCGGTAGGCCGTCGCGTACCGCAGCCGGTCGAAGAAGCGCTGCCCGGAGCGCGGGTAGTGCGCGGTCACCTCGTGCGGGACACGGTCGAGGTTGATGCGCTGGATCACCCCGGCGAGTCCGAGGGAGTGGTCGCCGTGGAAGTGGGTGACGCAGATCCGGTGCAGGTCGTGCGCGGCCACCCCGGCCCGCAGCATCTGCCGCTGGGTGCCCTCACCGGGGTCGAAGAGCAGGCCCTCCCCGTCCCAGCGCAGCAGATAGCCGTTGTGGTTGCGGTGCCGGGTGGGGACCTGGCTGGCGGTGCCGAGGACCACAAGTTCACGTACGGACAAGGTCGGTTACCCCGGCGGCCACTGCATGCCACGGCCGCCCAGGAGGTGGGCGTGCGCGTGGAAGACGGTCTGGCCCGCGCCGCCGCCCGTGTTGAACACGATGCGGTAGCTCTCCAGCTTCTCCTCGGACGCCACCTCACCGGCCTCGCGCAGCAGGTCCGCGGCGATGGCGGGCTCGGCGGCGGCGAGGGAGGCCGCGTCCGGGTGGTGCACCTTGGGGATGACCAGGATGTGCGTGGGCGCCTGGGGGTTTATGTCGCGGAAGGCGACGGTCGTGTCGGTCTCCCGGACGACGTTCGCGGGAACGTGCCCCGCGACGATCTTGCAGAACAGACAGTCGTCCTGCGGTGCGCCGTCTTCTTCTCCCGACATGCGTGTGCCTCCTCACGCCGTCTGATCATTACGTCGTGCATCGTATCGGCCTCAGTGGGCGCGGGCGTGTGCCCGGATCAGAGCTCCGGCAGCGTCGGTGCCGCCTTGGCGGGGTTCTCCGCGAGCGCGGCCAGCGCGATCCGGATCGCCTCGTCGAGCTGCGCGTCGCGCCCGGCCGCGTAGTCCTGCGGCGCCTGGACGACCTCGACGTCCGGGTCGACACCGTGGTTCTCCACGCCCCACCCGTAACCGTCCAGCCAGAACGCGTACTTGGGCTGGGTGACGAGGGTGCCGTCGACGAGCCGGTACCGGCTGTCGATGCCGACGACCCCGCCCCACGTCCGTGTCCCGACGACCGGCCCGATGCCCAGCGCCTTGATCGCCGCGTTGACGATGTCGCCGTCCGAGCCGGAGAACTCGTTGGCGACGGCGACGACCGGTCCGCGCGGCGCGTCCTCCGGATAGCTGTACGGCCGCATCCCGCGCGGCAGGTCCCAGCCCACGATCCGCCGCGCGAGCTTCTCCACGACCAACTGGGAGGTGTGGCCGCCGCGGTTCTCCCGGACGTCCACGACCAGCCCCTCCCTGGCCACCTCGATCCGCAGGTCGCGGTGGATCTGGGCCCAGCCGGGCGCCTGCATGTCGGGCACATGGAGATAGCCGAGCCGTCCGCCGGACTTCTCGTGGACGTAGGCGCGCCGGTCGGCGACCCAGGCGTGGTAGCGCAGCGGCTCCTCGTCGGCGAGCGGGACGACGACGGCGTGCCGCGGATCGCCGCCGCCCGACGGGGAGACGGTCAGCTCGACCGGCTTGCCCGCGGTGCCGACGAGCAGCGGCCCGGGTCCGGCCACCGGGTCCACCGGCTGCCCGGCGACCGCGACGATCGCGTCCCCCGCGCGCACCGCGACGCCGGGCGCGGCGAGCGGCGCCCGCGCGTCCGGGTCGGACGTCTCCGAGGGGAGGATCCGGTCGATGCGCCAACTGCCGTCCTCGTGACGGGAGATGTCCGCCCCGAGCAGTCCCTGCGCCCGGTCGCCGCCGCCCCAGCCGCCGCGCGGGGTCACGTACGCGTGCGAGGTGCCGAGCTCGCCCTGCACCTCCCACAGCAGGTCGACGAGGTCGTCGTGGGTGGCGACCCGTTCGAGCACCGGCCGGTAGCGGTCCAGTACGCCCTCCCAGTCGACCCCGCCCAGGTCGGGCCGCCAGAAGTTGTCGCGCATGAGGCGGCCGGTCTCGTCGTACATCTGCCGCCACTCTGCGGCCGGGTCGACGGTCTGGCGGACTCGGGAGAGGTCGACGGTGATGTTCGTGTCGCTCTCGTCGTCGTTCGAGGCGCGGCGGTCGCTGGGGACGACCTTGAGCTTGCCGTCGGTCCACAGCAGGACACGTTTGCCGTCACCGCTGACGGCGAAGTGGTCGGCGTCCGCGGCGAGATGCTCGACGCGCTGCTGGGCGAGGTCGTACCGCTCCAGTTCGGTCTTCGGGTCCGGGTCGTCCGGGGTGGCGCGGGAGGCACCGAGGACTCCGACGACCGGGTGGCGCAGCCACAGCAGCCCGTCCTTGGCGGCGCGCAGGATCGAGTAGCGGGCCGCCTCGACGGGGAACGGGACGATCCGGTCGGCGAGTCCGTCGAGGTCGATACGGGTGGTGGGGGCGCCCTCGCTGTCGGGGGTCTCGTCCTTGTCGGGTGCCTCGAAGGGGCGGCCGTGGCGCTGCGGTCCGAAGGGGGACGGGGTGGTCGCGGCCAGGGTGATCAGATGCGGCCGGGAGCCCCCGACGAACGCGAGGTCGAAGACGTGTTCGTCGTAGACGGGGTCGAAGGAGCGGGCCGAGAGGAAGGCGAGGTGCTTGCCGTCGAGGGTGAACGCGGGTGCGTAGTCGCGGAAGCGCAGCGGCGTCGCCTCGGTCACCGACAGGTCGGCGGTGTTGGCCAGCTTGAGCTGGCGCAGCGGGCGCGGGCCGGGGTGCGACCAGGCGAGCCAGGCGGAGTCCGGCGAGAAGACCAGCCCGGAGACCTCGCCGTCCTCGCTCCGGTCGACCTCCCGTACGTCTCCGGTCTCCCGCTCGACGAGCAGCACCCGTCCGTCGTGCGAGGCGATGGCGGCGCGGCTGCCGTCGGGTGCCATGGCGAGCCCGAGGACCCGCCCCAGTTGTCCGGCGGCGAGCCGGCGCGGGGTCGCTCCGGGCGCGAGACCGGTCGCCGGGGCGAACTCCAGCGCGTCGTCGCCCGCCGCGTCCGTCACCCACACCACGTACTCCTCGCCCTCCACCCGGAAGGCGCGGGGCAGCCGGGCGCGCACACCGGGCCGGGCGGCGAGCGCGCGGGCCGGTCCGGAGCGGTGCGTGACCCAGTGGACGGCGCCGCGCACGGAGACCGCGCTGCCGCGTCCGGTGTGGTCGGGGGCGGCGGCCGAGAACCAGCGGGAGGCGCTCACGAGGTGCGGTTGCTGGTCGACGCGCTGTCCGCCGAGCCGCACGTCGAGCCGGCGCGGTTCGGCGCCGTCCAGGTCGTCGAGGAGCCACAGTTCACCGGCGGACGCGTACACGACCCGGGCGCCGTCGGTCGCCGCGTGCCGGGCGTAGAAACCTCCCCCACCCGGCGTGTGGCGGCGCAGGTCGGATCCGTCGGCGAGGGAGGAGTAGAGCGCTCCGACACCCTCGTGGTCGGACAGGAAGGCGACACGCTCCCCCACCCACAGGGGGTATTCGAGGTTCCCGTCCAGGTCCTCGTGCAGCCGTACGAACTCGCCGGCCGCTTCCCCGTCGCCGCCGGCCCTGTCGATCCACAACTTGCCCGCCGTGCCACCCCGGTACCGCTTCCACCAGGCGGCCTCGCGCCCCATGGGAGCGGACAGCAGCAGCACACCCTGATCGCCGTACACCACATCGCCGACCGGACCGTACGGGAGGGTGGTCGCGGGGCCCCCGTCGAGCGGGACGGCCCGGGCCCAGCTGCGGCGCAGGCTGGCCTGGCCCTGGGTGCTGAGCGCGAGCACCTGCCCGTCCGGGGTCCAGCCGCGCACCTGGGTCCTCGAACTCCCCCAGTACGTCAGCCGCGTGGACGGTCCGCCCTCCAGAGGCGCGGCGTGCACCTCGGGCGCTCCGTCGCGGGTCGACGTCCAGGCGACGGTCGTACCGTCCGGGGAGATGCGGGGATGGTTCACCGGCATGTTGTCGGCGCTGACCCGCCAGGCGCGACCGCCGCCGTCGAGGGGGGCGACCCAGACGTCGTCCTCGGCGGTGAAGGCGACCAGCTCGCCGTGCAGATGCGGAAACCGGAGATACGCGGGCGATACCGACGACGCGGACGATGCAGACTGAGTCACCCGATCACCCTATGCAGGGACAGCTCGGCCCGACAGGGGTTTGGATCACTTGCCCTGGGAGGGCCAGCACGTGGGATCGCCCTTGCACCACATGGTCTTCGTCACCGTGACGGTGGTGGTGGGGCCCGGACGGTGATAGGTGGGCGCGCCGTAGGTGGGAGGCGTGTACGAGGGCGTGCTCGGGGCGTTGCAGTTCCCCAGTACGTTCACATGGAACCACTGCTTGCCGCCGACCTTGGCCGTCAGATCCCCGCGGACGCACTTGCCCTCGACCTCGCGCGTGACCTTCCCGGTGATGGTGATATCCCGCCGATCCTTGGTCCGCCCCCGGCAGTCCACCTCCACCACGGAGGGCGTGGAACTCGAGGCCGACGGTGTGTGCCCCGGGGTGTAGGCCTTGTTCCCGCCGCCGTAGGACCCGGTGCAGCTCAGGTACTGCACGTCGACGTGCTGCCGCTGCAGCTCCGCGGTCCCGGCCCGGTCGGTCGTGTACGCCACCGCGGAGGCGCTCAGCCCGCCGACCGGTTCGCACGCGGCCACCCCGAAGGCGCTCACCACGGCGAGCCCGGCGACCATCGGTCCCCGACGGCCCGTCACCAGTCGCCTCGCCTGTCGTCGAATACGCATCAATGCCCCCATAGACGGCAGAGTGCCACTGTCCCGGGCGTCGCGGTAGACCCCATACGGCCACTACACACCCGCGTGCGCCTCCGTCGAACGCATATGCGTGAAACTCTGTCAGGTCCGCAGGAGGAGCCACTCCTGAAGTTCCACCAGATTGCCCTCGGGGTCCTTGAGGTGGGCGACCCGCATCCGGTCCGTCATGAAGTCCGGGCCGTGCACGAGGACCGCGCCGCGCGAGGTGATGGCCTCGCAGTAGGAGTCGAGGTCGTCGACGCGCAGGACCACCAGCGAGCGGTGGCCGCTCGCCGAGTCGCCCAGTTCACCGAGTATCCGGGCCATCATCGCGCGGTCCTGGAGCGCGATGCCCGCCGAACCGGCGGTGGGACTGAACTTCTCGTACGGTCCCTCGGTCGCGCCCGACTGGGGCTTGAGGCCGAGGACCTCGGCGTAGAAGTGGTAGCAGACCGGGAAGTCCGAGACGAGCAGCCGTACTTGGGCGAGTTCCAAAGCGTCCCCCGTGCGTGCGCGAGGTCAGGACCAGCGGCCGGTGCGCGCCATCAGCAGCGCGGTCGCCACCGTCCCGGCGGTCGATGTACGCAGCACGGTACGCCCCAGGTGGCACGTCTTCGCGCCCGCCCCGGTGAACAACTCGATCTCCTCGGGGGAGATCCCGCCCTCCGGGCCGACCACCAGCACGATCTCGCCCGAGGTGGGGAGTTCGGCGGTCACGAACGGATCGGTGCCGACCTCCGTGTCCTCGTGCAGCACCGCCGCGAAGTCGGCACTGGCCAGAAGTGCGGCAACCTGTTTGGTCGTCGCCGCGTCCGCGACCTCCGGGAAGCGCACCCGGCGCGACTGCTTGCCGGCCTCCCGGGCCGTGGCCCGCCACTTGGCGAGCGCCTTCAGACCCCGGTCGCCCTTCCACTGCGTGATGCAGCGGGACGCGGCCCAGGGGACGATCGCGTCGACGCCGGTCTCGGTCATCGTCTCCACGGCCACCTCGCCCCGGTCGCCCTTGGGGAGCGCCTGGACAACGGTGATGCGGGGCTCCTCCGCGGGCTCCTCGCTGTAGGAGTCCATCTGGACGATCAGCCGGTCCTTGCCCTCGGTGCCCAGCACCACGCAGTTCGACCAACGCCCGGCCCCGTCGGTGAGGACGACGTCCTCGCCGGTCCGCAGTCGCTTCACGGAGACGGCGTGGCGCCCCTCCGGACCGTCGAGCACGTACCGTCCGCCGCTGCCCGCCTCGAAGTGCTCGACCACGAACACCGGTGCCGTCATCGGACCTCACCCCCCGCTTCCCCGGCGGCCGACAACGCTGTCCTGGCCGCCTCGAGCTCCGCGCTCAGCACCTCCACCAGCTGCCCCGCGGGCAGCTCCCGCGCCATGCGATGCCCCTGCCCCGCCCACAGCGCCATGCCCTGCGCGTCGCCCGCCTTGGCGGCCGCCTTGCGCAGCGGGGAGGTGAGGTGGTGGACCTCGGGGTACGCGGCGGGCGCGTACGGGCCGTGCTCGCGCAGGAAGCGGTTCACCAGGCCGCGCGCCGGCCGCCCGGAGAACGCGCGCGTCAGCTCCGTCCGTACGAACAGCGGGTTGGTCAGCGCCTGCTTGTGCACGGCGTTGGCGCCGGACTCCGGGGTGGCGAGGAACGCGGTGCCGAGCTGCGCCGCGTTCGCACCCGCGGCGAGCACCGCGGCGATCTGGCTGCCGCGCATGATGCCGCCGGCGGCGATGACCGGGATGTCCACGGTCTCGCGCACCTGCGCGATCAGCGACAGCAGCCCGATACCCGTGCCGTCCGTCTCCGGGTTGTCGCGGTGGGTGCCCTGGTGGCCGCCCGCCTCCACGCCCTGCACGATGACCGCGTCGGCGCCGGCCCGCTGGACGGCCAGGGCCTCCTCGGCGGTGGTCGCGGTGATCACGGTGAGGGTGCCGGCGCGGCGCAGGGAGTCCAGGACGTCGGTGCTCGGGATGCCGAAGTGGAACGAGACCACCGGCACCGGGTTGTCGAGGAGGACGGCGAGCTTGGCGTCGTAGCCGTCGTCGCGGCCGCTGTCCGGATCACCGAGTTCGGTCTCGTACCAGGAGGACTCGCCCGCGAGCTGGTGGGCGTAGACCTCGACCGCGGCGGGGTCGGCGTACTCGGGCTGCGGCATGAACAGATTGACCCCGAAGGGGCAGCCCGTGAGCCCACGCAACTGCTTGATCTCCTGGTACATGCCGTCGGCGGTCTTGTACCCGGCGGCAAGGAACCCGAGCCCGCCGGCCTCGGACACGGCGGCCGCGAGATGCGGGACGGAGACGCCGCCCGCCATGGGGGCCTGCACGATCGGGTGAGGGAAGAGATCGGTCAGTGCGGTGGACATGACGGCATGTTGTCACGTCCTCCGAACAAGTCCGAATCGGGCCTTCCGCCTGGCATAGGCCACCGGGAAGGACGCTCGAGCGCCTGGGGGCGGAGCCCCCAGGAACACCCGTCAGCGACCGTTGAACGCGTCCTTCAGGCGCGAGAACAGCC
Organism: Streptomyces sp. NPDC111507; assembly: GCF_055638955.1. NCBI lineage: Bacteria > Bacillati > Actinomycetota > Actinomycetes > Kitasatosporales > Streptomycetaceae > Streptomyces > Streptomyces sp. NPDC111507. Next base: position 1,037,773 of record NZ_JBVKBU010000001.1, read on the forward strand.
CCTGCTGCCCGGGCTGGAACTGCCCCGTGGGCCGCTCCTCCCCCCGCAGCTGCGCCAGCTCCCGCAGCAACCGCTCCTGCTCGGGATCGAGCTTCGTGGGCGTGGTCACCTCGACGTGCACGATGAGGTCACCGCGGCCACCGCCCCGCAGATGCGTGACACCCCGCCCGTGCAGCGGAATCGACTGCCCGGACTGCGTGCCCGGACGGATGTCGACCTCCTCGAGACCGTCGAGGGTCTCCAGCGGCACCTTGGTGCCGAGCGAGGCCGCGGTCATCGGAATGGTCACCGTGCAGTGCAGATCGTCCCCGCGCCGCTGGAACGTGGAGTGCGGCAGCTCGTGGATCTCGACGTAGAGGTCACCGGCGGGACCGCCACCGGGCCCGACCTCGCCCTCGCCCGCGAGCTGGATCCGCGTGCCGTTGTCGACACCGGCGGGGATCTTGACGGTCAGCGTGCGACGCGACCGGACCCGCCCGTCACCGGCGCACTCGGGGCAGGGAGTCGGGACGACGGTCCCGAAGCCCTGGCACTGCGGACACGGCCGGGAGGTCATGACCTGCCCGAGGAAGGACCGCGTGACCTGGGACACCTCACCCCGCCCGCGACACATGTCACAGGTCTGGGCCGAGGTACCCGGCGCCGCGCCCTCACCGTTGCAGGTGGCGCAGACGACGGCCGTGTCGACCTGGATGTCCTTCGTCGTGCCGAAGGCCGCCTCGTCCAGCTCGATCTCGAGCCGGATCATGGCGTCCTGGCCACGCCGCGTACGCGAGCGCGGACCGCGCTGCGACGCCGTACCGAAGAAGGCGTCCATGATGTCCGAGAAGTTCCCGAACCCGCCGGCGCCGAAGCCGCCCGCACCGCCGCCGCCCGACTGGGACAGCGGGTCGCCGCCGAGGTCGTAGACCTGCTTCTTCTGCGGGTCCGACAACACCTCGTACGCGGCGTTGATCTCCTTGAACCGCTCCTGCGTCTTCGGATCGGGATTGACGTCCGGGTGCAGCTCGCGTGCGAGCCGCCGGAAGGCCTTCTTGATCTCGTCCTGGGACGCGTCGCGGCGCACGCCGAGTACGGCGTAGTAGTCCGTGGCCACTTAAGACTCCGCCAGGATCTGTCCGACGTACCGTGCCACCGCTCGTACCGCTCCCATCGTTCCCGGGTAATCCATGCGCGTGGGTCCGACCACGCCGAGTTTGGCTACTGCCTCGTCGCCCGAACCGTAGCCGACCGAGACCACGGACGTGGAGTTGAGTCCCTCATACGCGTTCTCGTGACCGATTCGCACGGTCATGCTCGAATCCCCGGCCTCACCAAGCAACTTGAGAAGCACGACCTGCTCCTCCAGTGCTTCGAGCACCGGCCGGATGGTGAGAGGGAAGTCATGTCCGAAGCGTGTCAGATTGGCGGTCCCGCCGATCATCAGCCGCTCCTCGGTCTCCTCGACGAGCGTCTCCAGAAGAGTGGAGAGCACCGTCGCGACCGTACCTCGGTCCTCCGCCTCGAACGCGTCCGGGAGGTCCTGCACGAGCTGCGGGACGTCCGCGAAGCGACGGCCCGCGACCCTGCTGTTGAGCCGGGCCCGCAGATCCGCCAGAGACGTTTCTCCGAACGGGGCCGGACAGTCGATCATGCGCTGCTCGACCCGCCCGGTGTCCGTGATCAGCACGAGCATCACACGGGCAGGGGCGAGGGACAGCAGCTCCACGTGCCGCACGGTCGATCTCGTCAGCGACGGGTACTGCACGACGGCGACCTGCCGGGTCAGCTGCGCGAGCAGCCGCACCGTCCGCCCGACGACGTCGTCCAGGTCGACCGCGCCGTCCAGGAAGTTCTGAATGGCCCGCCGCTCGGGCGCGGTCATCGGCTTGACGCCGGCGAGCTTGTCGACGAAGAGCCGGTAGCCCTTGTCGGTGGGGATCCGCCCGGCGCTGGTGTGCGGCTGGGCGATGTACCCCTCGTCCTCCAGGGCCGCCATGTCGTTGCGGACGGTGGCCGGGGACACTCCCAGCCGGTGCCGCTCGGTCAGCGCCTTGGAACCGACCGCGACCGGCTCGTCGGTGCCGACATAGTCCTGGACGATGGCGCGCAGCACTTCGAGCCTGCGTTCACTGAGCATCGCGCACACCTCCAGTTCTCGGCCCCTCGACGCCTCGCCTGGCACTCAGCGCGTGCGAGTGCCAGCATTCCCCGGCCCAGTGTACGGCCGGTGGGTACGGCCCCGGCAAGGGCGGCCCCGCGATCTCGTGCAAGGTGCACCGACGTACACCGACGTGTCCCGTGATGTCACACCGTCCCTGCCCGCGATGTCGTACCGTCCCCGCCCTCACCGCTAGCGTCGGCGTATGAAGGTGACTTGGGAAGAGGCGGGGTGGGAGCAGCTGACACCCCGGGTGGGGCGGCGGCGGCTTCCGGTCTGGGACTGCACGGTCGGACTGGTCGTGGGCGAGGGCGGGGCGCTGATCATCGACCCGGGGTCGAGCCTCGCGGAGGGCGCACGGTTGCGCGGGGAGGCGCAGGCGCTCGCCGGCCGCCGTGTGACCTTCCTCGCGCTCACCCACCCCCACTTCGACCATGTCCTGGGCGCGGCGGCGTTCGCGGGCGCGGAGGTCCTCGCCGCGGGCGGCTCGGCCGAGGTGTACGAGCACGGGCGCGAGGAGCTGTACGCGGACGCGGTACGGGGCGGGCTGGACGCGCGGGCGGCGGAGGACGCGGCGGACACCCTGGTGCGTCCCCGGCACTATGTGTGGGGCACCTGGCATCTCGAGCTGACCGGCGGCGTCGAGGTCCTGCTGGTGCGGACGGGCGCGGGCCACACCGCCCACGACCTCGTGGTCGTGGTGCCGGGTGACCCGACGGTGGTGTTCTGCGGCGACCTGGTCGAGGAGTCCGGCGAGCCCCAGGCGGGCCCCGACGCCGTACCGTCGAGCTGGCCCGGGGCCCTCGACAGGTTGCTCGACCTCGGCGGCGAGGACGCGCTGTACGTGCCAGGTCACGGAGCGGTCGTGGACGCCGGATTCGTACGGTCCCAGCGGGACGCGCTGGCCGCGCGTTTCGGCGTGCCGGGTTTCGGCGTGCCGGGTCTCGCCACGCCGGGTTTCGACGTGTCGGATTCCGGCGTGTCGGATTCCGGCGTGTCGGATTCCGGCGTGTCGGATTCCGGCGTGTCGCGTTGAGCGCCGCCGGGCTTCTCCTATCGTCATCCGAATGCGCCAGTACTCTCCGGACCTGACTCCGCCGTGGAAGAAGCCCAAGCCCGTGCCGGAGGTTCCGGCGGAGCCGGGCCTGGTGGTCGAGGAGCCGGGTACCGGTTTCTGCGGTGCGGTGATCCGCTGCGAGGCGGGCACGGTGACGCTGGAGGACCGCTTCGGCAAGCACCGCGTGTTCCCCCTGGAACCGCGCGGCTTCCTCCTCGAGGGCCAGGTGGTCACTCTCACCCGCCCCTCCTCCACCACCACCCGTCCCACCCGCACGGCCTCCGGTTCGGTGGCCGTCCCCGGCGCGCGGGCCCGGGTCGCCCGCGCCGGCCGGATCTACGTCGAGGGCCGCCACGACGCCGAGCTGGTCGAACGGGTCTGGGGCGACGATCTGCGCATCGAGGGCGTCGTCGTCGAGTACCTGGAGGGCGTCGACGACCTGCCCGCGATCGTGGCGGACTTCTCGCCCGACCCGGACGCCCGCCTCGGCGTCCTCGTCGACCACCTGGTGCCCGGCAGCAAGGAGTCCCGTATCGCGGCGTCGGTCACGAGCGATCACGCCCTGGTCCTCGGCCACCCCTACATCGACATCTGGGAAGCCGTGAAGCCGTCCTCCGTGGGCATCCGGTCCTGGCCCCGGGTCCCCCACGGCCAGGACTGGAAAACCGGCGTCTGCCGCGCCCTCGGCTGGCCCGACAACACCGGCGCCGCCTGGCAGCACATCCTGTCCCGCGTCCACTCCTACAAGGACCTGCAGCCGGAACTCCTGGGCCGAGTGGAAGAACTCATCGACTTCGTCACAGCCCCGCACTGACAACACGTTCCCTCGCCTCCGCCGCCCTTACCCGTCCCACCCCGGGGACCTCCGCCGGCGGGGAGGAAGAAACTGCGGGTGAGTGGCTGGAAAGGGGTACGCGGCCGGGTACGGGACAATGGAAGGCATGCCTTCCGCACTTCCCGACGGTGAGCCCGTCCCCGACGACGGGGCGCTGCCCGCGCACGCCCTGGCCGGAGCCGCCGAGCGACCCCTCGGTTTCTACCTCCACGTGCCGTACTGCGCGACCCGCTGCGGCTACTGCGACTTCAACACCTACACGGCGACCGAGCTGCGGGGCACCGGAGGCGTGCTCGCCTCCCGCGACAACTACGCGGACACGCTGATCGACGAGGTCCGGCTCGCCCGCAAGGTCCTCGGCGACGACCCGCGACCCGTCCGTACGGTGTTCGTCGGCGGCGGTACGCCCACGCTGCTGGCCGCCGACGACCTCGTACGGATGCTGGGGGCGATCCGGGACGAGTTCGGGCTCGCGGACGACGCGGAGATCACGACCGAGGCGAACCCTGAGTCGGTTGATCCGCGGTATCTGCAGACGCTCAGGACCGGAGGGTTCAACCGGATCTCCTTCGGCATGCAGAGTGCCCGGCAGCACGTCCTCAAGGTGCTCGACCGTACGCACACCCCCGGCCGGCCCGAGGCGTGTGTCGCGGAGGCGCGAGCGGTCGGGTTCGAGCATGTGAACCTCGACCTGATCTACGGCACGCCAGGTGAGTCCGACGACGACTGGCGGGCCTCGCTCGACGCCGCGCTCGGTGCCGGTCCCGACCATGTCTCGGCGTACGCGCTGATCGTCGAGGAGGGGACGCAGCTCGCCCGTCGTATTCGGCGGGGCGAGGTGCCGATGACGGACGACGATGTGCATGCCGACCGGTATCTGATCGCCGACGAGGTGCTCTCCGGGGCGGGGTTCGACTGGTACGAGGTGTCCAACTGGGCCACTTCCGCCGCCGGGCGGTGCCTTCACAACGAGCTGTACTGGCGGGGTGCCGACTGGTGGGGGGCCGGGCCCGGGGCCCACAGTCATGTGGGCGGGGTGCGGTGGTGGAACGTGAAGCATCCCGGGGCGTATGCGGGGGCGTTGGCCGCGGGGCGGTCTCCGGGGGCGGGGCGTGAGCTGCTCTCGGAGGAGGACCGGCGGGTGGAGCGGATCCTGCTTGAGCTGCGGCTTCGGGAGGGGTGTCCGTTGTCGCTGCTGCGGGCGGAGGGGCTTGCCGCGGCGCGGCGCGCACGGTCGGAGGGGTTGCTCGAATCCGGACCGTTTGACGAGGGGCGGGCGGTTCTTACGTTGCGGGGGCGGTTGCTGGCGGACGCGGTCGTACGAGACCTGGTGGACTGAGGGGGCTGCGCCCCCACTCCCCGGCTGTGTTCTTCGGCCGCGGGTTGGTGGGGGCTTCTCGCGCAGTCCCCCGCGCCCCCTATTTTCCCGGGCGCCCTCTATTTTCCCCGCTCCCCCGACTCCGCCTCACTCCGTCCACTCCGCCTGCAGCACCAGCAACGCCAGGTCGTCCTCCGGCGGCTTGCTGCCGAACTCGTGCACGAGCCGCCGGATCCGTTCCGCGACGAGCTCGGCGCTCAGCCCCGTACAGCCCGCGAGGGCCTCCGCGAGCCCTTCGTCGTCATCGAACTGGCGGGGCCCGCTGCGGCGCTCCGTCACCCCGTCGGTGACGCACAGGACGGTGTCACCGGGGTACAGGTCGAAGGTCTCGGAGACGTAGGTCGCGTCCTCGAAGACCCCGAGGAGGGTCTGCGGCTCGGCCACTTCCCGTACGTCGCCGTCCGGGCCGAGGATCAGCGGCAGCGGGTGCCCGGCGGAGGCGAGGGTGCAGCGTACGCCGCCCTCGAAGGGCACCAGCTCGCCGTACAGCATGGAGAGGAAACGGGTCTGCGGACCCTCGTCGGGGCCGAGACCCGGCCCGCCCGCCGCCACCAGCGCACGGGCCGCCGCGTCCGCCGCCTCCGTCGCGTCGTCGAGGAGGAGCTGGTTGAGGCGGTCGAGGACGTCCGCGACGTGGTAACCCTCGCGGGCCAGCAGTCGCACCCAGGGCCGGGCGAGGCCGATCACGACGGCGGCCTCGGGCCCCTTGCCCTGGACGTCCCCGAGGACGAAGCACCAGCGTCCGTCGCCCGCGGGGAACAGGTCGTAGAAGTCGCCGCTGGGTCCGCCCTTGTCGAGCGGCTCGTACACGAGGGCGCTGCGCACTCCGGGGATCTCGGCGACCGCGCCGGGCAGCAGGCCGCGCTGGAGGACCCGGCTGATGGTGGCCTGGCGCGCGTACTGGCGGGCCGCGCCGATGGCGAGGGCGATCCGCCGGCTGAGGTCCTCGACGAGCCCGGTGATCTCGTCGGGGAATGCGGTCAGTCCGGCCCGGCCGATGACGAGGGTGCCGAGCGGCCGGCCGCCGGCGATCAGCCGGTACGCGAGCGCCGCACCGCTCACCCCGCCCGCGCCACCTTGCCCATGCCCCTCCCCCGGTCCTAACGCCTCCCCCGGCCAGGGCACCGGCACCGCCCGGGACCGCACCGAGTCCGGCAACCGTGGCGGATCCTTCTCCAGGGCCCGCCGCAGCTCCTCGATCCGGTTCTCGCTGCCGTGCCAGACGCGGGCGAGCCGGGGTCCCAGAGCCAGCCCGAGCCCACCCGCCCGGTCGGTGGCCTCGTCCTCCAGCCATACGGCACACCAGTCGGCGAGCCGCGGCACGAGGAGCTGCCCGGCGAGCGCGGCGACGAGGTCCTCGTCGAGCTGCCCGGCGAGCAGGTCGGAAGCCTCGGCGAGGAAGGAGAGAGCGCCGCGGTTGAGCCAGTCGCCGTCCTGTCGCGGCCTTTGCCGCTGCCCGGCAGCGAACGTCCCGCCGACCGGCCCGGTCTCTCCGGCCAGTCCCGTCTCTCCAGCCGGTCCCGTCCCGCCCGGCAGTCCGATTCCGCCCGGCAGTCCGATTCCGTCGGCCGACCCCGAACCGGCGGACAGTCCCATGGCGTCCGACATCCCCGGCCCGGCACCCATCCCCCCATCGGCACCGAACCCACCACCCACACTCAGCCCACGCTCAACGCCCAACCCACCACCAACACTCAGCCCATCTTCAACGCCCAACCCATCTTCAACGCTCAGCCCGCCTTCCACACCCCGTCCGCCTTCAACACCCAACTCGCCCTCGACACCCAGCCCGCCCTGAACACCCAGGCCCTCCTCGACGCTCAGCCCCCCGTCCACAGGCAACCGCGCCCACACGGTCTTGACCCCGGTCCGATACGTGATCCCCCACGCCTCCGACAGGGAGGCGACCAGCCGCAGCCCCCGCCCGTATTCCGGTGTGCCGTAAGCCCGTTCGGCCGACTCCTCGCGTACCGCCCGCGAGGGATGATGGTCGGAGACCTCGACGACCACCGCGCCCACCGCACCGCCGTCGGTGATCTCCAGCCGGCACAGCAGCTCGACGTCGGTGCCCGCGTGCACGACGGCGTTGGTGACGAGTTCACTGACGACCAGGACGGCATCCTCGGCGAGGCGCTCGCGGACGATCTCGGCGCCGGGCAGGGCCAGCTCCCCCCAGTCGGCGAGCGTCTCGCGCACCATGCGCCGGGCGGCGCCGGGCGCGAGCGGAGTGCCCGGCAGCGCGGCGCGCGCCATGGCTTCCTGACCCACGCGGTAGTGCGCGGGCGTACCAGGGGCGAGCGCCATGGAGTCCGGTTGCGACTCCCGTTGCGTCGGAATGGCCCCCACTGTGCGGCTCCCTGAGCAGTTCGGACGAATACGCCTCAGGCGACACGGACAGAGTGACAGACTGACCACGCCCATAAGCACCGAGTTACCGAAGTGGGCCGCCATGAGTGAGAACAGTGCTACGCGTGTGCTCGAAGACGGACAGATTCGGGCAATCGACGACGGCCGGATCCCGGCGTCCGATCTGCGTCCGCTGCTCGCCGCGATGACCGCCGCACGGGACGGTGACTTCACCAAGGTGCCGGAGACGGGGCACGGCCTGGTGGCCGACCTGAGCGCGGCGTTCAACCAGATCATCGACCGCAGCACCCACTTCAACACGGAAGTGCAGCGGGTACGACGGGAGCTGGTCCGGCACGGACGGCTCGACGAGCGGCTGTCGGCGAGCCCGGGCCAGGGCGGTTGGACGACCCGCGTCAATGACGTGAACCAGTTGCTCGACGCCCTGGTGGCGCCCGCCGCGAACGCGACGCGCGTCCTGGACGCGGTGGCCGGCGGCGACCTCACCCAGCGGGTCGACCTGCACGACGGCAACCGTCAGCTCAGGGGAGATCTGCGGAGGTTGGGGCGCGCCGTCAACAAGATGGTCGATCAGCTCTCCCTCTTCACGGGCGAGGTGACCCGGGTCGCGCGCGAGGTCGGCACCGAAGGCCGTCTCGGCGGGCGCGCCAAGGTGCAGGGTCTGTCGGGCAGTTGGCGCGATGTGACCGAGGCGGTCAACACGATGGCGTCCCGGCTGACGGCCCAGGTCCGTGACATCGCCCTGGTGACCACGGCGGTGGCACGCGGCGACCTGACCCGTACGGTGACGGTCGAGGCGACCGGTGAGCTGCTCGAACTGAAGCTCACCGTGAACACGATGGTCGACCAGCTGTCCGCCTTCGCCGACGAGGTCACGCGGGTGGCCCGCGAGGTCGGCACCGAAGGGCAACTGGGTGGCCGCGCCCAGGTCAGGGGCGTCTCGGGGGTCTGGAAGGACCTCACCGACAACGTCAACTTCATGGCCTCGAACCTGACCTCCCAGGTCCGCAACATCGCCCAGGTCACCACGGCCGTGGCCAATGGCGACCTCAGCCAGAAGATCACGGTGGACGCGAAGGGCGAGATCCTCGAACTCAAGTCG
>NZ_JBVKBU010000001.1:1046748-1171439 GCF_055638955.1 Streptomyces sp. NPDC111507
TCGACCATCAACACCATGGTCGACCAGCTCTCCGCCTTCGCCGACGAGGTCACCCGCGTCGCCCGCGAGGTCGGCACCGAAGGCAACCTCGGCGGGCGGGCCCAGGTCAGAGGCGTCTCCGGCGTCTGGAAGGACCTCACCGACAACGTCAACTTCATGGCGGACAACCTGACCTCGCAGGTCCGCAACATCGCCCTCGTCTCCACGGCCGTCGCGCAGGGCGACCTCGGCAAGAAGATCACGGTCGAGGCGAAGGGCGAGATCCTCGAACTCAAGTCGACCATCAACACCATGGTCGACCAGCTCTCCGCCTTCGCCGACGAGGTCACCCGCGTCGCCCGCGAGGTCGGCACCGAAGGCAACCTCGGCGGCCAGGCCCAGGTCAGAGGCGTCTCCGGCGTCTGGAAGGACCTCACCGACAACGTCAACTTCATGGCCCTGAACCTGACCTCCCAGGTCCGCAACATCGCCCAGGTGACGACGGCTGTCGCCAACGGCGACCTGTCGAAGAAGATCACGGTCGACGCCCGCGGCGAGATCCTGGAGCTGAAGGACACCGTCAACACGATGGTGGAGCAGCTGCGGGCCTTCGCCGACGAGGTGACCCGGGTGGCCCGCGAGGTCGGCACCGACGGGCGGCTCGGCGGACGGGCCCAGGTTCTCGGCGTCTCCGGCGTCTGGCGGGATCTGACCGACAACGTCAACTACATGGCCGACAACCTGACTTCGCAGGTGCGGAACATCGCGCAGGTCGCGACGGCCGTGGCGCAGGGCGACCTGTCGAAGAAGATCGACGTGGACGCCCGCGGCGAGATCCTCGAACTGAAGACGACCATCAACACGATGGTCGACACGCTCTCCTCCTTCTCCTCCGAGGTGACCCGGGTGGCCCGCGAGGTGGGCTCGGAGGGCCAGCTCGGCGGTCAGGCACGGGTCGAGGGCGTGTACGGCACCTGGAAGCGCCTCACGACCAATGTCAACGAACTCGCCTCCAACCTCACCACCCAGGTCCGCGCGATCGCCGAGGTGGCCTCCGCGGTGGCCCAGGGCGACATGTCCCGCTCCATCACCGTGGAGACGCAGGGGGAGGTCGCCGAGCTGAAGGACAACATCAACCTGATGGTGGCCAACCTCCGCGAGACGACCCGCGCGAAGGACTGGCTGGAGTCGAACCTCGCCCGCCTGGCCGCGCTGATGCAGGGTCACCGCGACCTGATGGAGGTCGCCGACCTGATCCTGCGCGAGCTGACCCCGCTGGTGAACGCGCAGTACGGCGCCTTCTTCCTGGCCGACCCGGAGGAGGACGGGGCCTCCCTCCACACCGCCGTCCCCACCAAGGGACTCGCCTTCATCGCCGGATACGGCTCGGCGCAGGGCGCCACGGTCGACACGGGCGGCATGCCGGTGCACGGCCTGGTCCGGCAGGCGGCCCGCGAGAAGAAGCGGATCCTCGTCGAGGAGGCCCCACCGGACTACATCAAGATCAACAGCGGTCTGGGGGAAGCCGCCCCCGCCAGCGTCGTCATCATCCCGATCCTCTTCGAGGACAAACTCCTCGGCGTGATCGAGCTGGCCTCCTTCTCCCGCTTCTCCGACGTCCACCTGGCCTTCTTCGACCAGTTCGTGAACACCATCGGCGTGGCCATCAACACGATCATCGCCAACTCCCGTACGGAGTCCCTGCTCGGCGAGTCCCAGCGCCTCGCCATCCAGCTCCAGGACCGCTCGGACGAACTCCAGTCGCAGCAGGCGGAGCTGCAACGCTCGAACGCCGAACTGGAGGAAAAGGCAGCGCTCTTGGCGACAAGCTCGCAGTACAAGTCGGAGTTCCTGGCGAACATGTCGCACGAGCTGCGGACCCCGCTGAACTCGCTGCTGATCCTGGCCCGGCTGCTGTCGGACAACCCGGACGGTCATCTCTCCGACCAGGAGGTGCAGTTCGCGACGACGATCCACCGCTCGGGATCGGACCTCCTCCAGCTCATCAACGACATCCTCGACCTGTCGAAGATCGAGGCGGGCCGTATGGACGTACGCCCGAAGAAGCTCCCCCTGATCAAACTCCTCGACTACGTCCACGCCACGTTCCGCCCGCTCACCCTCGACCGGGGTCTCGCCTTCGAGGTGAAGGTCGGGGAGGACGTACCGCGGGAGATGTACTCGGACGAGCAGCGGCTCCAGCAGATCCTGCGCAACCTGCTCTCCAACGCGATCAAGTTCACCGCGACCGGCCGGGTCGAACTGCGCGTCAACCGCCTCAAGGACCCAGACCACGCCTTCACCCGGGAGAACAGCGACGACGTGATCGCCTTCGCCGTCTCCGACACCGGCATCGGAATCGCCGCGGAGAAGCTCCCCGTGATCTTCGAGGCGTTCCAGCAGGCCGACGGCACCACCAACCGCAAGTACGGCGGCACCGGCCTCGGCCTGTCCATCAGCCGGGAGATCGCCGGACTGCTCGGCGGCCGCATCATCGCGGAGAGCGCCCCCGGCAAAGGCTCCACCTTCACGCTGTACGTCCCCGTCATCAGCCCCGGGCACACGGCGACCGGCGCCGCCCCGGAGGACCACCGGCCGCTCGTGCCCGAGCAGCTGTCCACCGAGCCGTACACCTCCCACGACACCGACGACTCCTGGCCCACCCCCACCAAACTGGAGGCGTGGAAGGCCGGCCGGGCGGGTCAGGTCCTGCCGGGGCGACGGGTGCTGATCGTGGACGACGACATCCGCAACGTCTTCGCGCTCACCCATGTCCTGGGCCGCGTCGGCATGCCCGTCCTGTACGCGGAGAACGGCCGCGAGGGCATCGAGACCCTGGAGCGCAACCCCGACGTGGAACTCATCCTGATGGACATCATGATGCCGGAGATGGACGGCTACGAGACGATCTCCGCCATCCGCCGCACCCCCCGCTGGACGGGCCTGCCGATCGTCGCCCTCACCGCGAAGGCGATGCCGGGAGACCGCGAGAAATCCATCGTGCGCGGTGCCAACGACTACGTACCCAAGCCGGTGGACGTCGATCAGCTGCTCACGGTCGTCTGCGCCCTCCTCGACCCGGAGAACACGCGCGACACGGAGCAGGACGACTCCGAAGAATCCGTTGTTCCGGGGCCGAGCACATCGTCCGAGGAGGCCGCGGCCCCGCCGACGACCGAATGAGGACAGTCACCATGAGCGCTGAGGAAACGACCTACGAGCGCGCCAGCATCCTCCTGGTCGACGACATGGAGGACAACCTGATCGCGCTGGAGGCCGTCCTGGGGTCCCTCAACGAGCCGCTCGTACGTGCGCGTTCGGGCGAGGAGGCGATGAAGGCGCTGCTCAGGCAACGCTTCGCCGTCGTCCTCCTCGACATCCGCATGCCCGGCATGGACGGCTTCGAGACAGCCGCCAACATCAAGCGGCTCGACCAGACCAAGGACGTCCCGATCATCTTCCTGACCGGCACCGACGCCGACGCGGGCTACGCCTTCCGCGGCTACGCCACCGGCGCCGCCGACTATCTGACCAAGCCTTTCGACCCCTGGGTCCTGCGCGCCAAGGTCACGGTCTTCCTGGATCTCCACCGCAAGAACCAGCAGCTGGAACGCCTGCTGACCCAGGAACACACTTACGCGGCCCAGATCAGCACACGGCTTGCGGCCCTGGAGAAGCGCTTGTCGTCCGAAGACCCCCCGGACCTTTCCGACCTACGGAGGCAGGTCCGAGAACTGCAGAGTCTGGTAGCGGGGCTGAGCGGCAACCGCGTCCTTTAGGGACGCGAGGCTGTGCCCTCCGCGGCTCCGCCGCGTGGGCACGCCCAGCCCCCACCGACCCGCAGGCCGAAAGGCAACCTCACGCCTCCCGGCTACCCGCGTACATCTCCTCGATGAGCCCCTTGTACTCCCGCTCCACAACCGGCCGCTTCAACTTCAGACTCGGCGTGATCTCCCCGTGCTCCACATCGAGATCCCGCGGCAGCAACCGGAACTTCTTGATGGTCTGCCACCGCTGGAGCCCCTCGTTGAGTTCCTTGACGTACCCCTCGACGAGGGCGACCGTGGCAGGCGCCGCGACGACATCGGCGTACGACTTGCCCTCCAGCCCGTTCTCCTTCGCCCACTCCAGGATGGACGGTTCGTCCAGGGCGATGAGGGCGGTGCAGAAGTTCCGGTCGGCGCCGTGCACGAGGATGTTGGAGACGTACGGGCAGACGGCCTTGAACTGGCCCTCGACCTCGGCGGGCGCGATGTACTTGCCGCCCGAGGTCTTGATGAGGTCCTTCTTGCGGTCGGTGATCCGGAGGTACCCGTCGGGCGACAGCTCGCCGATGTCGCCGGTGTGGAACCAGCCGTCGGATTCGAGGACCTCGGCGGTCTTCTCGGGCAGCCCGTGGTAGCCCTCCATGATGCCGGGGCCGCGCAGCAGGATCTCGCCGTCGTCCGCGATGCGCACCTCCGTGCCGGGCAGCGGCTTGCCGACCGTGCCGGTGCGGTACGCCTCGCCGGGGTTCACGAAGGAGGCGGCGGAGGACTCCGTGAGGCCGTACCCCTCGAGGATGTGGATGCCGGCGCCCGCGAAGAAGTAGCCGATCTCGGGGGCGAGCGCGGCGGAGCCGGAGACGCAGGCGCGCAGCCGGCCGCCGAAGGCCTCGCGGATCTTGGCGAAGACGAGCGCGTCCGCGACCTTGTGCTTGGCACCCAGGCCGAAGGGCACGGCGGCGGTGCCGGTGCGGCGGAAGTTGTCCTGGCTGGCCTTCGCGTACTCGCGGGACACCTCGGCGGCCCACAGGAAGATCTTGTACTTGGCGCCGCCGCCGGCCCGTGCCTTGGCCGCGACCCCGTTGTAGACCTTCTCGAAGATGCGCGGGACGGCCGCCATGTACGTCGGCTGCACGATCGGCAGATTCTCGATGATCTTGTCGACCCGGCCGTCGACGGCGGTGACGTGCCCGACCTCGATCTGGCCGGAGATGAGCACCTTGCCGAAGACGTGGGCGAGCGGCAGCCACAGGTACTGCACGTCGTCGGGGCCGAGCAGCCCGGTCGAGGCGATGGCCTTCGCCATGTACGACCAGTTGTCGTGCGGGAGACGCACACCCTTGGGACGGCCGGTGGTACCGGAGGTGTAGATGAGGGTGGCGAGCTGGTCGGCGGTGATCGCGCCGACGCGCTCCTGGATCAGCTCGGGGTTCTTCTCCAGATACGCGGCACCGCGCGTCTCCAGTTCGGCGAGGGTGAGCACCCCGTCGCCGGTCTCGACGCCCGCCGGGTCGATGACGACGATGTGGCCGAGTGCGGGCAGCTCGGCGCGCTTCTCCCGGGCCTTGGCGAGCTGGGCCGCGTTCTCCGCGATCAGGACCTTGCTGTCGGAGTCGGAGAGGATGAACGCCGACTCCTCGGCGTTCGTCTGCGGGTAGATCGTCGTCGTGGCCGCGCCCGCGCACAGGATGCCGAGGTCGGCGAGGATCCACTCGACCCGAGTGGAGGAGGCGAGCGCGACGCGCTGCTCCGGCTGTACGCCCAGTTCGATCAGTCCGGCCGCGATGGCGTAGACCCGCTCAGCGGCCTGCGCCCAGCTCAGCGACTTCCACTCGTCCGGGCCCTCACCTGAGGCGGGGGGGACCGGGTAGCGGTAGGCCTCGGCGTCGGGCGTGGCTGCCACGCGCTCCAGGAAGAGGGCCGCCACGGACGGCGGACGGTTCTCGATCAGGGTCTGTGTGTCGCTCACGACATCCTCCGGGGCCCGCGACAGTGCGTGCGTCTGGCTCGACCGACTGCTGACTGTTGCTGTGCGGCTGGCTGGTTCGGCTGTTGTTTAACTCGCGAGTAACCATCGAGCAGAGATCAGAGTAAGGCGCGTCCGGCCGGTGCGTAAGAGGCGGCGGCCTGTCACTTCCTACAGAGAGCGACCCTACGCACGCGTACGGGCTCGCCACACCGAAGCGCGACGAGCCCGCATTGTGCCCGAGTTTCCGGGGGTAACAGGTGGCTACTTCTTGCCCTTCGCCGAGCCGCCGCTGTCGTCGCTGGACAGCACCGCGATGAAGGCCTCTTGCGGAACCTCCACAGAGCCCACCATCTTCATCCGCTTCTTGCCTTCCTTCTGCTTCTCCAGCAGCTTCCGCTTACGGGAGATGTCACCGCCGTAGCACTTGGCGAGGACGTCCTTGCGGATGGCGCGGATGGTCTCGCGCGCGATGACGCGCGACCCGATGGCGGCCTGGATGGGCACCTCGAAGGCCTGCCTCGGGATCAGCTCACGCAGCTTCGCGACGAGCCGCACACCGTACGCGTACGCCGCGTCCTTGTGGGTGATCGCCGAGAAGGCGTCCACCTTGTCGCCGTGCAGCAGGATGTCGACCTTGACCAGACTGGAGGTCTGCTCACCGGTGGGCTCGTAGTCGAGCGAGGCGTAACCCCGGGTCTTCGACTTCAGCTGGTCGAAGAAGTCGAAGACGATCTCGGCGAGCGGCAGCGTGTACCGGATCTCGACCCGGTCCTCGGACAGGTAGTCCATGCCGAGCAGGGTGCCGCGCCGGGTCTGGCACAGCTCCATGATCGAGCCGATGAACTCGGAGGGCGCAAGGATCGTGGCCCGCACGACGGGCTCGTACACCTCGTCGATCTTGCCCTCGGGGAACTCGCTCGGGTTGGTGACGATGTGCTCGCTGCGGTCCTCCATGACGACCCGGTAGACCACGTTCGGCGCGGTCGCGATCAGGTCGAGCCCGAACTCACGCTCGAGCCGCTCACGGATCACGTCGAGGTGCAGCAGCCCGAGGAAACCGACGCGGAAACCGAAGCCGAGCGCGGCGGAGGTCTCGGGCTCGTAGACGAGCGCGGCGTCGTTGAGCTGCAGCTTGTCGAGGGCGTCGCGCAGCTCGGGATAGTCGGACCCGTCCAGCGGATAGAGCCCCGAGAAGACCATGGGCTTGGGGTCCTTGTACCCGCCGAGCGCCTCGGTCGCACCCTTGTGCAGGGTGGTGATGGTGTCACCGACCTTGGACTGCCGGACGTCCTTCACGCCGGTGATGAGGTAGCCCACCTCACCGACACCCAGCCCGTCCGCGGGCAGCATCTCCGGCGAATTGGTCCCGATCTCCAGAAGCTCGTGCGTAGCCCCCGTGGACATCATCCGGATCCGCTCACGCTTGTTGAGCTGTCCGTCGATGACTCGTACGTACGTCACGACGCCCCGGTAGGAGTCGTACACGGAGTCGAAGATCATGGCGCGCGCGGGCGCGTCCTGGACACCGACCGGAGCCGGAATCTCGGCCACGACCTTGTCCAGCAGCGCCTCGACGCCGACACCGGTCTTGGCGGAGACCTTCAGTACGTCCTCGGGGTCGCAGCCGATGAGGTTGGCGAGCTCCTCGGAGAACTTCTCCGGCTGGGCGGCCGGCAGGTCGATCTTGTTGAGTACGGGGATGATCTTGAGGTCGTTCTCCATCGCCAGGTAGAGGTTGGCGAGGGTCTGCGCCTCGATGCCCTGGGCGGCGTCGACGAGGAGGACGGTCCCCTCGCAGGCGGCCAGCGACCGGGACACCTCGTACGTGAAGTCCACGTGCCCGGGGGTGTCGATCATGTTGAGGATGTGGGTGTTGCCCGGATCCTCCGTCGGGGCCCAGGGCAGCCGGACCGCCTGGGACTTGATCGTGATGCCACGCTCGCGCTCGATGTCCATGCGGTCGAGGTACTGAGCACGCATCTGCCGCTGCTCGACCACCCCGGTCAGCTGGAGCATGCGGTCGGCGAGCGTGGACTTGCCGTGGTCGATGTGCGCGATGATGCAGAAATTGCGAATCAGAGCCGGGGCGGTACGGCTCGGCTCGGGCACATTGTTAGGGGTCGCGGGCACGCAGGGTCCTGTCTCTTGAGGCGCCTGTCGCCTCGGGTCGGATCGATACGTAGGCTCCATGGTCCCACGGGTGGGGAGCTGCGACCGGTTTGGGCCGGTCGTGCGGCTACTGGTAGCCTGGGTGGCTGTGTCTCGTGCCCTCTCTGCAGGAGGCACACCCCAAGGAAATCAAACGGCGAGCGAGACGTGCTGTCTCGCGCGCCTGAACCTGTAAAGGCTCATTCGTGGCGAACATCAAGTCCCAGATCAAGCGGATCAAGACCAACGAGAAGGCTCGGCTGCGCAACAAGTCGGTCAAGTCCTCCCTGAAGACCGCGATCCGCAAGGCCCGCGAGGCTGCTGCCGCGGGTGACGTCGAGAAGGCCACCGAGTACACGCGCGCTGCGTCGCGCCAGCTCGACAAGGCCGTCTCGAAGGGCGTCATCCACAAGAACCAGGCCGCCAACAAGAAGTCGGCGCTTGCTTCGAAGGTCTCTTCCCTCAAGGGCTGAGTCGGCTGGGCCCTAGCGGGCTCAACCCCTGACTTGACCGCCGGAAAGGACCCAGCGGGCCCTCTCTTCCGCTCCTGACCGGCACCCCCGGACCCACGCGCGGCCTGCGTTCGCCACGCGGGCGTGGATCCACCATCGTGATCCGAAGGCCCCGTTCCCCTCCTTCCCCAGGAGACGGACGGGGCCTTTGGCGTGGGGCGAGCGTCCTGTCAGGGCTGCGGACGGGGAAGCGGACAGGGGGGTGGACAGGGAATCGAAGCGGAGCCTCGCTCCAGGGGCGCGGGGAACTGCGCGAGCGCCCCACCCACCCACAGCCAACGAACCTCACCCGGGGTCTGAGGGCGGGGTCTGAGGGCGGAGCCCTCAGGTACGGGATGGGACAAGGTAGGGGCGGATGGTGGCGGGGGCGAGGAACCCAGACTCAGCCCCGACGGGAACCAGCCTCGCCGAGAACCAGCCCCGCCGGGAACTAGCCCCGCCGAGACCGAGCCGCCCGAGCAATCGCCACGACCGCCTTCTCCAGCGCGTACTCGGGATCGTCTCCCCCGCCCTTGACCCCGGCATCGGCATCGGCGACCGCCCGCAGGGCAACCGCGACCCCGTCCGGCGTCCACCCCCGCATCTGCTGCCGCACCCGATCGATCTTCCACGGCGGCATCCCCAGCTCACGGGCAAGATCGGCCGGCCGGCCCCCTCGCGCGGAGGACAGCTTCCCGATCGCCCGCACCCCCTGAGCCAGCGCGCTGGTGATCAGGACGGGCGCGACCCCGGTCGACAAAGACCACCGCAACGCCTCCAACGCCTCCGCGGCCCGCCCCTCCACGGCCCGGTCGGCCACGGTGAAGCTCGACGCCTCGGCCCGCCCGGTGTAGTACCGCCCGACAATGGCCTCGTCGATTGTCCCCTCGACATCCGCGGTCAGCTGCGACACCGCGGACGCCAGCTCCCGCAGATCACTCCCGATCGAGTCGACCAGCGCCTGGCACGCCTCGGGCGTGGCCGATCTCCCGAGCGCCCGGAACTCGCCGCGCACGAACGCCAGCCGGTCCGCGGGCTTCGTCATCTTGGGGCACGCAACCTCCCGCGCCCCCACCTTGCGCGCGGCGTCGAGGAGCCCCTTGCCCTTGGCCCCACCGGCGTGCAGCAGCACGAGGGTGATCTCCTCGGCCGGTGCGTCCAGGTACGCCTTCACGTCCTTGACCGTGTCGGCCGACAGATCCTGCGCATTGCGCACGACCACGACCTTGCGCTCGGAGAAGAGCGAGGGACTCGTGAGCTCGGCCAGCGTGCCGGGCTGCAGCTGGTCCGGAGTGAGGTCCCGTACGTCCGTGTCGGCGTCGGCGGCCCTGGCGGCGGCCACCACCTCCTGCACGGCACGGTCGAGCAGGAGGTCCTCCTGGCCCACGGCAAGTGTGACGGGGGCGAGAGGGTCGTCTTGAGCGGTCTTCTTGGCCATCACCGAAAGCATCCCACGCGCCACTGACAACGCGTCCCGCACGGGAACCCGCGCGCCCAGCCCCGGCTGAGCGCTACGGCTCCTCGCGCCAGCCGTCCCACTCCCCCGCGAACTCGTCCAGCTCCTTCGAATCGAGCCGCTCCCCGGGATCCGTCAGGACCAGTAGCCACTGCGCGTCCTCGGCATCGTCCTCACCGGCCAGCGCGTCCCTGACGAGCTGCGGCTCCTCGTCGAGCCCGAACCGGTCACCGATCACCTCCGCCGCCTCTTCCGCGGCATCGCGGTCGGGCAGCACCAGCACATGTCTCACATCACTCACGAGAACATTTTCCGCCACGCCGCACACGACCGACGCCGGGGTCGGCTCTCCTGATCAATCCGCAGCCCGATGTGCCGCACGGTGAAACCGATCAACGAACTCAAGACCCCATCACAGGAATCCGGCACATGCACTGGCAACACGCACCTACTGGGACCACGCGCGTACCGCGTACTGGGACCCACGCACAAGTAACCCCATGTGACCGCTCCGCCCCCGACCGCTCCACCGGCACGCGGGAATCAGCCCTTCCGCACCTCCGGCACCCGGTCCAGCTCGATCCCGAAGCGCTCCCGGTAGAGCGCCAGCACCTCCTCGTCCGTTGCCAGTTCCCCCACCTCCTTCGTCCCGTCCGGCGCCGTCGCCGTCAGGTTCCGACCGCTGAGCGTGATCCGCCCTCCGTCCTCCGTCACCCGCGAACAGACCAGCGACCGCGTGAAATGCGACTTCGGCGAAGTGCTGTTCCACCAGGCTCCGGCGGCGAAGTCCCCCAGCACCCGCGGCCGCACCTCCAGGCGGTACTGCGGGCCGCCGTCCCGGATGACGTCCAGGTCCTCGGCCTCCCGCCGCCCGCCGACGCCCCGCACGCCCGCCGCGTCCGGACCCGCCTCGAGCACCCTGAACGTGCCCCCCGGGTCCACCTGTTCGGTCCTCGCCCCGAAAGCCAGCGGATAGTGACTGTGCGCCCCGAACCCGACGTCCGCCAGCCAGTCGCCCCCGTCCACCGTCCGCACCCGCAACGCGAGATGGTCGTACGGGATCCCGAGCCGCCCCTCCTCCCCGTACACCCGCCCCGCGAGCAGCGTGACGTCGAAGCCCAGCGCCCCGAGCAACGCCCCGAACGCCCCGTTCAGTTCGTAGCAGAAGCCACCCCGGCGCCCGCCCACCACCTTGTCCAGCAGTCGCTTCTCCTCCAGCACGATCTCCTCACCCAGATGGATCGACAGGTTCTCGAACGGCACCGCCTTGAGATGGCGCAGGTGCAGGTCACGCAGCACACCTGACGTGGGCCACGCGGGGTGATGGGCGCCGATCCGGCGGAGGTAGGCATCGGCCTGTGCGGAATTCATACCCTCAGTCTCTCGCCACGCTCAGCCCTCCGTCCCCACCGACGACGGCCAGCGCCCCGTCCTTGTCCGTCCGCAGCACCACGGCGCCCCCGGCTCGCAGCGCCGCGACCGTGCTGGGCGCGGGATGCCCGTACGGGTTTCCGAAGGCTCCCGACTAGTAGTTCTGGGAGCGGCCCACCATGACAGCAAAACCGCAGGTCAGCGCGGCAGAGGAACCCTTGCGCTCCAACAAGGGCATGGACACAGCACAACTCAGGGGCGTCTCTGCCCTCCGTCTGTCCGTCCTCACGGACGAGACAACCTCACCGGAACGGCAGCGGGAAGCCAACCGGGGCGCCGCCGCATCATTGGGAATTGACCTTGCCGACAGAGAAGCCGTTGACCTAGGTGTCAGCGCAAGCAAGACCACGCCCTTTGAGCGCCCGGAATTGGGCTCTTGGCTTCGCCGACCGGATGACTTTGACGCGCTGGTCTTCTGGCGATTCGATCGCGCCGTTCGGTCCATGGATGACATGCACGAATTGGCGAAGTGGGCGCGCGAACACCGGAAAATGATCGCGTTCGCCGAGGGACCGGGCGGGCGGCTGGTGCTGGACTTTCGGGACGCGCTCAATCCCATGGCTCAGCTCATGGTGACGCTGTTCGCCTTCGCGGCACAGATGGAGGCTCAGGCAATCCGGGAACGCGTCACTAGCGCTCAGGCGGCAATGCGCGTGATGCCCCTTCGCTGGCGTGGTTCCCGTCCACCCTACGGATACATGCCCGCCCCGCTGGAAGACGGCGGCTGGACCCTGGTTCAAGACCCGGACGCCGTTACCGTCATTGAGCGAATCATCCGGGAACTCATGGGCGACCCGAGCAAGAACGTTCCCGGCAAGAGCCTCGCAGCAATCGCACGCGGCCTGAATGACGACGAAATTCCTTCACCGCGCGACCACTGGAGTCTCAAGAAGGGACGGGAAACCGGCGGGAAGACCGGCGGCAGGGCTGGTGAGACCGTGGTGCGTGGGCGCTTCGCATGGCGGCACGGCAGCATCAAAGAACTTCTGACTTCTGAGCGCCTATTGGGCTGGAAGACGCAGGACAACAAGCCCGTACGCGACAGCGAGGGTAAGCCCGTCATGGCTACCGCTGAGCCGATTCTGACCCGCGAGGAATTCGACGCCGTAGGCGCCGCTCTCGCAGAACACTCCGTGGACAACAAGAAGCCGGACCGGGTCGACACCGTGGCGCTTTTGCTCCGGGTCATTAACTGCGCAGGGTGCGGGGAACGCATGTACCTTCACCGGCCCTCCAGTACCAGCAAGAGCACTAGCAAAACCGAGACGTACAAGTGCGGTTCGCACACCAGGGGCCACAAGTGCCAGTCTCCCGCGATCATCAAACGCGAATGGGCCGAAGAGTACGCAGAGCGCGAGTTTCTGCGACAGGTCGGCGCACTGAGGCTCACTCAGAAAAAGCACATTCCCGGATACGATCCTCAGCCGGAGGTAAACGCGACGGCAGCGGAGTACGAAGCACACATGAAGTCCGAAGGCACACAGACGAACCCTGTGACGCTCGCCATTTGGGAGAAGCGGCGAGACGCACTGGACAAGCGCATCACGGAACTCATGAGCCGCGAGACAATCGAAGCGCGCACCGAAGTGATTCAGCTTGCCCGCACGTTCGCCGACGATTGGAGGCAGACTGACGTAACCGGCAAGCGCGAAATGCTGGTCGAGGCGGGCGCATTCTTGACCGTGAGGCGAGGAACGCGGGGAGGATGGCGCAGGCTCGATGAGTCGCGCGTCAGCTTCGCACTGCGAGAGCAGTTCTTCGCGGACGCTGCCGCCGAATTGAGCGCGCTTGCCACCGAGGAGCATGCGGAATGACCTAGACGCCCGCCTGAGGCCCTTACGGCCCCGGCTAGTCCTTGTGACCGGCCGGGGCTTTTTCATGCCCTCAGACGGCCGCTGAGCCGCTACGGCCGGGGTTGTCGACAGCCGACCGGCGAGGGCTGTAGGCGCCCGCTAAAGCCGTCCACAGCGCCGCGCTGGTACCGGCAGACCAGCGAGGCGGGAACGGGTCACTACGGGGCTTCGCCGGTCGCCGTCGAGCCGGTCATCGAGGTCGAGCCGGTGGGTCGTCGAGTCGGTCGCCCTCGCCTACGTTCCCTCACAACCTGACGGTAAGCCAGATCCAACAAAAAGCCCTTGAACCGGTCGGCCGGTCGCCGTCGCCGTCACCGACGAATGTCCACGAATCTGACGCTCCGTCAGATGAAACGAAAAAACCCTTCCGCTCTAGTACCTACAGACCCCGGAACACGCACACTTTCCGGCCGCTAGGGAGAGAGCATGCTTACCGAGAGCCTGAGCGCTGACACATTCTGGAAGCGCATTAACGGCTGGTCCGGCGAGGACAGCCACCGCGGGCGACTTGTTCGCGCCTTCCGCGCAAACATGGGGAACCGGCTAGAGCTGCAAGCGCGGCGAATGATGCTCCTCGTTCACTACGTCGAACAGGACGCGGGCCGTGCGGCTCGCATAAAGGGACTCCAGTACGCCGCGTAACGGCTTCGCGAGATCGCCCCGTCGTAAGGCGGGGCTTTTTCACGGATCAATTTCAACGTATTACGACGGGCGAGCCGGCCGTTTCGGCGAATTACGACGTATAGCCATCAGAGATATAACGCATTCCGACGGAAGGAATCGAGCATGAGCACTGACCTACTGGCCGCACTTCGAGACGCTGAGTCGGCCGCACATGCGGCAATCGGGGAAGGGACAGACGCGCGGATTGCAGCGCACGCGCTGATAGCGCGAGCCCTAGGCATCGCCGAGGCGGCGCAGCACGGGCAGCGCTGCGAAGCGTCTAGCTGCGAAAACGTCGTCGAATACAGCGGCGTCGGCCGACCCGCGCGCTATTGCTCCCGTCGCTGTCGGGACCGGGCGGCGTACGCCGCTAAGCGACAGCGGGGCGGGCAGCTCTCTGCTGCTGTAACCAATCTCGGATAAGAGTGATTGAGTTTTGTTTAGCTATAGAGATCTCTAAGGGATACCGGAAAATGGGTATCGAACGTCACCTCCGTCACCCGACCCGCTGACGCCCCGTAGAAGACAGCCACCTACCACCGAGATTGGTAAATACCCATGGGCCATTACGCCTACGCGGTCCACACGACGCGATGTGTTAAGTGCGACCGCACGCTGTACGGCCGACAAGAACGCTACTGCTCCGCAGCCTGTCGACAGGCCGCCTACCGTGCCAGCAAGCGACCGGCACCGGAACAGCGCACGTGCGAACTCTGCGGCGCTGGTTTCTGGCCCGACCGTGCCCGGCAAAAATACTGCGCTTACGACGAAGCCGGACACGATTGCGTGAACCTACAGGAAGACCTACTAGAGCTAGCCGAAGAAGCACACGAGGCACGCCTGAGCGCTCAGTGCGTGCATTGTGGCGAGTCGGCCGGGTGGACCGGTAAGGGGCGACCCCGGAAATACTGCTCGCCCCGCTGCAAGGTCGCCGACTTCCGCCGACGGAAGGCCGACGAGAAGACCCTTCCGCTCTAGTTCATACAGAGACGAAACGTTTCTGCGTGACCGTCCACCTACTCACGTGAGTAGGTGTCTACGACAGCGCGACGCCCTGGCGGGGGCGTTCTCAAGACTTCGGCGACTTCGGATTCCGGCCTACTCCTGTGCCCTGATCCCGTCGCCGCACATGGCCCCGACTGGCCGACATGCCGCCTTCATGTCTGCCGGTCGGGGCCTTTTTTCATGCCCAGACAAAGGAAGACAAGAGATGGACTCTCGCCGCCCTGTATTTCGCGAGCCCCTAGAGACGGCTTCCGCGAGCCGAGACCGCTACTCACAGACGCCCCGCGTTCGCGACCGCATGGACGGACTGCTCAGTCGCGCTTTCGCCGTCGTCGAGCGCGATGGGGTCGAAGTGGACGGCGCCCCGCATCCAATGCTGTCGGTTATTGCTGACCTACTCGAAGCGGGAACCGGATTCCGGAAGCTCGCCCTCGACAAAAAGGCCTACTCCGACGAACTCGCCGAGCGAGAGCGCTTCGGAACCAGGGGCGAACTCGAATACCGCTGAGCTTCGACGCTTTCCGCCTCACAACTGAATTCAGAAACCAACAGGCCGCCAGCAATCCCGCTGAGCGGCCTTAGTCATGCCCGAAGAAAGGCAAAGCATGCACTCTCTCCTTGCTGGCGTTAAGGCAAACAAGCTTGACGCCGTCCGACGCCTAAACAACATTACCGAGACTGCAAAGCGCGAACGTCGCTCGCTCACTGCCAGCGAGAAGTTCCGATTCGATACTCTCGAAACCGAGGTTCGGGAGTACAACGAGCGAATTGCAGAGCTCGAAGCGCAGATAGCCGCCGACGAGTCCGCCGCTATCAACGCGCGCAAGTATTCCGGCGCTGTCAAGGGCGCTACGGCGGAGGCCGGCTCGGGAATCGGCGAGAAGCGTTCCACTATGTCCGGCGCTGCCTATGTCACCTCTGAGCCCCAGGTGTACCGCCGGGATTCCAAGGAGACTTCGTTCTTCCTCGACGCGTACGCGGTTGCCAAGAACAACAGCCCTGAGGCTCGCGAGCGTATGGAGCGCAATTCCCGCCAGGTGGCCGACGCCCGTAGCCAGGAAGGCCGCGCGCTGTCGACCACGAACGGCAACGCCGGTGAGTTCGTGCCGCCACTGTGGATGGAAACCGAGTGGATTCGCCTAGCTCGCGCGAAGCGGGTCACGGCCGATCTGACGATTAACGACCGGCTTCCGGCGGGTACTGACGTAATCAACCTGCCTAAGGTCGCCACGGGCACGGCTACCGGACTACAGGGCGCCCAAAACACCGCTGTTACGAACGTCGATATGACCACCACGTCTATCGCGGCACCGGTACTGACCCTTGCGGGCGCTCAGACGGTTTCCTTGCAGCTCGCCGAGCAGTCGCCGTTGAACATCGACACCGTTATCCTCGGCGACCTTGCGGCGGACCTTGCGACTAAGGTGAATGCGCAGGTGATCAACGGTTCGGGTTCCGGCGGTAATGCGACGGGCCTTCTGAACCTTGCGGGCGCTGGTGCGGTTAGCTGGACCGGCACGGACGGAATTACATTCCAGACCGCCGTACTTAAGGCTATTGGCCAGGTGTTCGCGTCCACTTTCGAGGCACCTGATGCGCTGGTACTCGCGCCCCGTCGCGCAGTCTGGCTCATGGCGCAGCGCGATTCGACCGGCCGTCCGCTGCTAGTGCCCGCTGACAATGGGCCGACTAACAGCATGGGTGTGCTGGCTCCGAAGCTCGCGACCGAAGGTCCGATTGGCCGTTTCTGCGGTCTCGATGTGTACATCGACGGCGGAATCCCTCTGAACCTTGGTGCTGGCACGAACGAAGACCGCGCGATCGTGTTCCGCAGTTCTGAGATTCGCCTTTGGGAGTCCGTCCCTAAGTTCGAAGTGTTCCCGCAGACCTTCGCGCAAAATCTTTCGCTGTTGGCGCGGGCATACGAGTACATGGCGTTTACCGCTGCGCGGTATCCCGGCGCTGTTTCGGTCCTGAGCGGTTCCGGCTTCACGATCACGAACACGCTGTAAGGGCTGACCCGCTACCTGACTTAGGTCGGTGCATTTGTGGTGAGGGCACTCAGGAATTCTCTCGGGTGCCCTCGCCGCGTTATCCACAGGAGATAGAGCAAATGGGAAAGAAGATGGGGCGTTACATCGGTAAGAACGACGCCGCGTATGCCGTTATGCGGAATTCCATCCTGCGGGCGCAGAGTCGCCGCAATGGCAAGGTGCCGCACATTCCGCAGCGTCCGCCGCGAATGCCGCCGGTCGTCGAGCAGGAGCACGGCACCGACTGAGTCACCTACTCACCTGAGTAGGTGCCCGGCCGTCACGTCTGCAAGGGGGGGGCGGTTCTATCTCCAAGCGAGTGCACCCCAGGGACCCAGCCCCCAGCCAGGGACACACTTCTGCGAAATTCGAGGCGGGGGGTCTACCCAGACCGGAATGGGGATCGACGTTTTCATGGCGAAGCCGACTAATTCTTGGTTCCGTCGTTGTCCAGCGCTATCCGGGCGCATTCGGAAAAGCTATCCGTGGCCTCGCTGAATTCTACAAAACGCATAGCGGCTTCGTTCCACTGTTCCGACAGGCTTGGCGCACCTGGATAGTTCGCGGGCACGACCATTAGAGAAAGCGAAACCCAGACATCACTAGACTTATCTTCAAGGATAGCCGCTGCCGCACTTACTTCTTTAGGGCCAGCGAGCCGGACTCGGGTCGATATCTTCGTAATGTTCTCAGTGAGCGACTTAGATTCGCTAATGACTGCCGCTAGATCCATTCCTGGCGGAAGGATGCGCAGACGCTCTAGGTCGTGAAAGTCTTCTGGAGTAGGCGCCAGTAGGAGCTTGGTTAGGTCCGCGTGCGCATGTGCTGCGCTAATAAACTCTTCGTAGATGACCTGCCGCGTGTCACGTCGCTGCCGAAGGTGCTCCGCCCGTGCCGCCACATGCGCCTGTTCTCGTGCTGCCCAGCCGGTAGCCAGCGCTGCGCCGATTGTCGCAACCGACCCGGCAAGTGCCCCAAGTACAGCTGCAATTCCTGAATCCATGCCGCCATGGTCGGGGCGGGCAACGCGTCAGTCAAGGGTGCGTGCGCCAGCCACTAGCCATCTCTCTGAGTGCCAGCCGACACGATTCACGCCGTCGCCGAAGGCGGACCGAGCGTGAGCTTCTTTATCGCCGCGCGACGCAAATGACCCTCGCGGAGAATTCCGAAATCTTGCAGCCGGCCGAAGCGGAATTTTAATTTGGACAATAACTGACGGGACGTCAGAAATGAACTTGACCCTTCCCCTTTATGCCCGCGCGGCCGCCGTTGTTGGCCGCCCCGTTGTTCTGCTGGCCGCGCTGGCCATGTCCGCCCCCGGCGAATACGCCCTAGCTGTCCGCGCGGGATGGTCGTCGGACATTGCTTGGCTTATGCCGGTGTCATTGTCCGTTTACGCCGCCGTCGCGGCCGTCATGGCTGCCACTCGACCTAAGGGCATGTCCGGCCGGACGTCCGCTCTCGTCGGCGCTGGAATGGCGCTCTCGCTCGCCCTCGCCGCTCAGGTGACTGCCCACCTAATCGCGTCCGGCTATATGGGGTCCTCCGCTTTCCTGGTGGCCGCTACGTCCGCCGTTCCGCCCGTCGTTGTCGCACACCTCTTGCACCTCGCTGCGGCCCCTAGAGCGACTTCTGAGCCCCTTACGGCCACCTCGACGGACGCGACGGCCGGTGAGCCGGTCAACGTGCCGCAGAGAGCCGCTGAGGGCCTCCCTGGGCCGGTAATACCGAATGACCTATGGGAAGACTTCCAGAACAGCGCGCCGGACGTGGCCGAGAGCGTCGCCGACGACGACCGGCCGACCCCGGACGCCGTCCGTTCCGCTATCGCCGCCCTATCCGCTGCTGGCCAGCGAGTGACCGGAGCGGCTATCGCCCAGCATTTCGGAGTGTCCGCACGGACCGGCCGTCGATACCTGGCAATGGCCGCATGACATGAGCCCCGCACTAGCTACCTGACTGGTGGCCGGTACGGGGCTCTTTCTTTTCATCGGGGTGTCCCCGGAGTCGCAACAGGGATTCTGTGGATTTCTATGCGCCGTCTGTCGGTAGCCGTTGGCCCCGCTCCCATAGTTCCTCCGCATGCTCCGCGAACCGCGAGAACATCCCGCGTTCGTCCTGCTTCCGTAGATGCAAGAGCGGCGAGTCATGCCCAACCAACCGGGCAAGGTGCGGAGTCACAAGCGCCTCGGAATCAAACCGGAAGACCGACAGGCTCACATGGTTAGTCGCATCCTCCGGCGCGCTGTAACGGACTTCCAGCCCCTCTAGCGGCCCAAGCTTGGACAGTTCGCCAAGTGTGATTCGGATACGCGTAGAAACGCTCAGCGCCACATCCTCGATCACCTCGCGCTGTCGTGTGGTCTCGCCGTCCGGGTTCCCAAGCAGGAAGCGGATGCGGCAGCCGTTTTGCGCCTTGCTCCGCAGAGTTTCAGCGAATGCGGGAAACTGTGTCCAGAAGAAGTAATTCGTATATCCGGCAAGGAACAAATCCTCGCGGGTGTTCTTGATCAGCTCGGCCCAAACCGTTGACGGGCATGCCGACCGGTACGGGTACGAGTGGACGATCTCTAGATCCCCGCCCGTCTTAATGCGGTCCTTTACGACCTTGGGCCAGAGCATTTCTTCATCGACTCCCAACGCCTCTGCGGCGTCTTGCCTGTTCCGGGCGTGCGGCACAAGCTCTTCGTCCGCAAGCCATCTCTCGATCGTCTTGCCAGTTACCCCGATGCGCGCCGCCAACTTCCGGGGCGACTGGTTCGCGGCGTCCATAGCTGATCGTAGGGCAGTGTTCAAGGCTTCCCCCGAGACGTTTGGGCCTTTTCCAAGGTAGCGCCCGGAGGGCCCAACTGTCCCTGCACGGGCGCTGATTCGTCCTCGCTGTGGGGCCAGGATCAGGGCATGGACACCGAAACGGGTCCGACGCAAAGGGTGTGCGCATCCTGCCGTGTCTTGGTCATCTGGGATGACGAGACGGGAGTGTGCATCCACTGCAAAGACTCACTGAACGACGCGAACGGACAACCGTACGCCGTGCGGTTGAAGACAGACCAGCGACGCACGATGACACTCATGGAGGACTGAGCGATGGCATGTCCCAACTGTGGCGCCGCCTGCCAGCAGGGAGCGACTGGAAATTGGGCCTGCGGAAACTGTGGCTGGGGCTCGGGCTTCGTCCCGACCGTGCCGGTACCGTGTACGCATGGCGCAGAAACAGCAGCCGGAAACCATGCCCGTCATTGATACGACGGAGGCTCTGGCACGCAAAGAGATCACGGCCACTATGTGCCATGACTGCGGTGCCGAGGTGCACGGCGTGAACGCTCGCTATGCCTGTGGGCTCTGCGGTTGGGTCAACCACTGGTCGGAGGGGTCCACGCCCCTGCTGACGGCCGAGGACGATCCGGACTACCCCGGACGCTGAGCAGCAGGAAGCCCCGTAGTGACCCTGGGAACCTCCCGGAGCCGCTACGGGGCTTCCTGCTGCTTAGCGCTGGCGAAGAGCCTCGCGCAAGGCTTCTTCAAGGGCCCTTGCTACCGGAGCGTTGAGCCGTTCTCCGCGCAGTTCTGCCACGCTGGCAACGTCCTTCACGGCCCCTGCCAACTTTCCGATCAGTGAGCAGAGTTCAGCGCGCGAGACTTCCGGGCGCTCCGCCATGGCCAGCGCGTAGGCGGCATCGTTACGCGCCATGCTGATGATGTGTGCTTCGGTGCGGTCGGCAATCTGGTCCACTTCCCCGGGCGCTCCGTACTCAGCCATGCCCCCGGGGCCGGTCCACGGTAGGCGGCGCAAGAGCTCATGGGTCTCAGTCCCGATAGGCTCAGTCATGCCGACTCCAATCAGTCGGTAAGCCCCGGTGCGGAAGCCTTCACCCTTCCCGCCGGGGCACTTTTTTTACGTGATCAGGTTACGTGGCGATGCCCTTCCACGGACACGTAACTGCCCCTATTTGGGCCGCACTTCTGCCACTGCGTTGATGCGCTGACCAGGGCAGACGTGCTAGAACTACTAGTCCAGAGTCTTCGGGTTGTCCCTGCCGCACGAGATCAGGGCCAGCCGCGGGGCCACCCTCCGTATGAGCTCCGGGTCCTGGTAGGCCGAGCCATGGTGGGCGACCTTGAGCACGTCCACGGCCGTAAGCTCCCCGGCCGCCGGCGATCGCAGCAGCGCCTGCTGCGCCGGCGGTTCGAGGTCGCCGAGCAACAGCAGCCGCAGCCCCGCCGACCGTACGACGAGGGCGACGCTGGCGTCGTTCGGCCCGTCCGGGGTGGGCGCCGGGCTCGGTGGCGGCCACAGCACCTGCCAGTCGAGACTGCCGATGCGCCGCCGTTCACCCGCCACGGCTGACGTCACCGAGATGTGGCGAGCGGCCGCCTCCCTCCGTACGAACTCGACCTGGTCGGGCGGCTCCGCGAAACCCGTCGTCTCGATCGCCCCCACCGCCCGCCCGCGCAGCACCCCCGGCAGCCCCGCCACATGGTCGGCGTGGAAGTGCGTCAACACGACGAGCGGGATCCGGGTGATGCCGAGCGTGCTCAGACAGCGGTCGACCAGCGCCGGATCGGGGCCCGCGTCCACCACCACCGCGGTGCCTTCGCCCGCCGCGAGCACCGTCGCGTCGCCCTGTCCCACGTCGCACATCGCGAACCGCCAGCCGGGCGGCGGCCATCCCGTGATCACTCTGGTGAGCGGCGCCGGCTGCACCACGACCAGCAGGAACACCACGACACAGACACCGGTCAGCCAAGGGTGCTTCAGGAGCCGTCGGCCGGCGAACACGACGACCGCCGTGACCAGGGCGAGCAGCAGCGCCCCCGGCCAACTCGCGGGCCAGTCCACTCCCCCGCCGGGCAGCGCGGCTCCGGTCCGTGCGATGTCGGCGATCCACCGGCCCGGCCAACTCGCGCACCACGCGAGCCCCTTGGCCACGGGCAGCACCACCGGCGCCGTCACCAGCGTCGCGAACCCCAGCACCGTGGCCGGCGCGACGGCGAACTCCGCGAGCAGATTGCACGGCACCGCCACCAGGCTCACCCGGGCCGACAGAACCGCGACGACCGGCGCGCACAAGGCCTGTGCGGCGCCCGCGGCGGCCAGTGCCTCGGCCAGGCGCGGCGGCATCCGGCGTCTCTGGAGCGCCGCACTCCACCGCGGGGCGAGCGTGAGCAGGGCGGCGGTCGCCAGCACGGAGAGCAGGAAGCCGTAACTCCGTGACAGCCAGGGGTCGTACAGCACCAGCAGCAGTACGGCCGTGGCCAGGGCTGGGATCAGCGATCTGCGGCGGCCGGTCGCGAGGGCGAGCAGCGCGATCGATCCGCACGCCGCGGCCCGCAGCACGCTCGGGTCCGGCCGGCACACGATCACGAAGCCGAGCGTGACCGCGCCACCGAGCAGGGCGGTCGCCCGCAGCGGAATACCGAGCCGCGGCGCGAGACCACGCCGCTCGGCGCGCTGGGCGAGGCCTGGTGGTCCGACGAACAGGGCGAGCAAGATCGTAAAGTTGCCGCCGCTGACCGCCAGCAGGTGTGTGAGATCCGTCGCCTTGAACGCCTCGTCCAGCTCCGGCGTGACCCGTGAGGTGTCCCCCACGACCAGCCCCGGCAGCAGCGCCCGCGCGTCCGCCTCCAGACCGTCGGTCGCCTGCCGCAGGCCCTCGCGCAACCGGCCGGCGAACCGCTGCGGCCCGGACGGCTGCCCCACCACCTCCGGCGGCCCGCTCCCCCGCACGCGCAGCACGGCCGCGATCCGGTCCCCGCCCGACAGCGCGGGGGCGAGCCGCGCGGCCACCCGCAACCGTGTGGACGGCAGCAGTGACAGCCAGGGCGAGCGCCCGCCGGGCAGCCGGGGCGAGCCCCTCGGCGAACTCGCGTCGACGATCATCAGCACCGGCGTACGTGTCGCCACCACGGCCCCGTCGCCGCCCGCCCGCGTCACCCGCCGGACCTCCGCGTCGAGCAGCACAGCCGTGGGAGCCGCGTGATCTCCCTTGATCCGAGGCCGGGTGAGCCGTGGGTCGGAGGTGATCTCCACCTCGGCGGTCACCTGGGCGTACTGCCGTGCCAGGGCCGGGATCGGGCCGCGGCGTGCATCCGCCCCGTGCAGTCCCGCGGAGGCGGCGGCCGCCGCGACACAGAGCAGCGAGGCGGCGACGGAGACCCGCGACCACGCACGGGATGGTCGTGCGCCGCACTCCGTCAACCTGCGCGCCTTGGTCCGCCCCGACGCCAACAACGCGCCTGCCAGGACCAGGCAGCCCACCACCACGGCCGTGACCCGTCCGGGCGGTGCGCCCACGGTCACCGCCGCCGTCACCCAGACCGCGAGCGCGGGCGGCACGAGCCGCAAATCCGTCGGCCCTTCCTCCCGGGGGTGGGCGGCACCGAGCCGCTTCCCCGAGGCGGCGTGCACGGCTCGGCGGCTCCGGGAGTGCCGGGTGCTCCGCGTGGCATCCGTCGGCGCGAAGGCCGCGTGGGGTGAAGGAGGCGGAAGAGGTGGCGGAGATGAAGGAAGCGAAGGGGTCGAAGAGGGCGACGAGGTCGCGGAAGCCGCCGAGGGCCCGGTGGGCCCGCTCACGGCCGTACGAGTTTCTGCAGATCGGAGAACCGGCGGTCGCCGATGCCATTGACCTCACGCAGCTCGTCGACGGAACGGAAGCCGCCGTGTTGGGTGCGGTAGTCGATGATGTGCTGGGCGAGAACGGGACCGACGCCCGGCAGGGTGTCGAGCTGGTCCACGGTGGCCGTGTTGAGGGAGACGGGAGCCGAAGGAGCCGCTCCTGAAACGGATCCGCCGATCCCCGTGGCACTGGAGCCGCCACCCATGCCCGGTCCAGTCACGGCGACGGGGACGCCCACCAGGACCTGTTCGCCATCCACCAGGAGGCGGGCCCGGTTGAGCCCCTCGGTGTTCGCACCCGGTCGCACCCCACCCGCGGCCCGCAGCGCGTCCTCGACCCGCGAGCCGGCCGGCAGTCGCTGCAGCCCGGGACTGCGCACCTTGCCGCTGACGTCCACCACGATCACGGTCCCAGACGAACCGGCCGAACCGGCCGGGCTCGGCGGCGCCCCGGCCGCGCCTCCCGGGTCCGCCGACTTCTGCTCCATCGCGCCGCTCCGCCCGCCGTACGGCGCCACTGCCCGCACGACCTCGGGAGCCCGCACCGACTGCGTCCGGCCACCCCAGAACTGCTGCACGGCGAAGACCACGGCGACAACGAGCAGCACACCGAGTGCGGTCACACTCCTGCGCTCCAGACCGCACCTCGACTGCAGCCACAGCGGCATCCGCTCCCGCACGGCAAGCCCGGCCCGCTCTCGCCATGCCGCCGTTGCCTCAGGCACGGGAGCGCCATGCTCGGCATGGTCGCTCGCGCTCGCACGCGCACCTGAGCTTGGGCTCGGTTCGTCATGGTCCAGGACCCCGGTGGGCGAAGAGCCGCCACTTCCCCGAACGACGGCGACCCCGCCCCCTGCCGAGGTGCTCCCCCTTGGGCCTCCGACATCCCGGTCCACGCCCGGCGGCCCGTCCCCCAACTCCCCTCGTGTGCCGGGCCTTTCGGAGAAGAGTGCCTGCGCGCGCAGACGGAGCGCCTCGGCCGAGGCATCGCGGCGTCGGGCGCGGGCGCCTGTATCCGTACCTGTACGTGTACCTGCGTCTGTACCCACACCTGTGCCTGCGCGGCTGGGCGAGCGATGGCGGCGATGGCGGGTGCGGCCGTCGGAGACGGGGCCGCGGCCCGGGCCGCTGGTCGGTGTGGCGGTGCGTGAGCGTGATCGAAGTGCCATGCGTCGAGGATCGGGCAACTCGCGACCCTCGCGATGATCTTGCTCAAATCCCGGGGAAAACTACCCAGTTGTGGATAACTCCGTCACCCACACGAGTCACACCAGGCCCAGCAGGCCCAGCAGACGCAGCGCACGCAGTACACGCAGCAGTCCCACCAGACGCAGGCGCTCCCACCCCGCCGCCACCGGGCTCCTCAGCCTCATCGAGGCGAGACGACCGCTCCCAGCAGCCCGGGGCCCGTGTGCGCGCCGATCACCGCACCGACCTCGCTCACATGCAGATCGACCACGCCCGGCACCCTCGCCCGCAATCGGTCCGCGAGAGCGGACGCCCGCTCGGGGGCGGCGAGGTGGTGGACGGCGATGTCGACCTGGGCACTGCCCGCGCGTTCGGCCACGATCTCCTCGAGCCGGGCGATCGCCTTGGACGCCGTCCGTACCTTCTCCAGGAGTTCGATCCGCCCTCCGTCGAGCTGGAGCAGCGGCTTCACTGCGAGCGCAGAGCCCAACAGCGCCTGCGCGGCGCCGATCCGGCCGCCACGGCGCAGATAGTCGAGCGTGTCGACGTAGAAGTACGCGTAGGTGCCGGCGGCCCGCTTCTCCGCGGCCGTGACCGCCTCGTCGGCGGAGCCCCCCGCCTCCGCGGACTCGGCCGCGGCCAGTGCACAGAACCCGAGGGCCATCGCGACCATCCCGGTGTCCACCACCCGCACGGGGACCGGAGCCTCACGGGCCGCGAGGACGGCGGCGTCGTAAGTCCCGGAGAACTCGGCGGACAGGTGGAGCGAGACGATGTCGGTCGCGCCCGACTCGGCGACCTTGCGGTAGGCCGCGGCGAAAACCTCGGGGCTAGGGCGGGACGTGGTGACGGAGCGCCGCTTCTGAAGTGCCTGCGCCAGGGAGCGGGCCGAGATCTCGGTGCCCTCTTCGAGCGCCTGATCACCGAGAACCACGGTCAGGGGCACCGCGGTGATGCCGTGGCGCTCCATCGTCCGGGGCGGCAAGTAGGCCGTGGAATCGGTGACGATCGCGACATGGCGGGACATGAGCTGGAGGTTACCTGCCGGGGAGCGCGGACGGCAGCCCGGCCCCTTTCACCTGCGGTCTAGGTCGGGTCAAGTCGTGCTCTCGGGACGGGGTTTCTTCTGCCAGGGGTAGATGGGCCGCTGTACCGGCGGAGTGATCGCGGAGCGCGGCGGCTCGTCGGCCGGGCGGGAGCGTGGGGGCTCCGGCCAGGTCTGGCCGCTGGAAGTGGCCGTGTCCGGTGCCGGTGCCTCGGGCCAGGAGGCGGTGGGTCCCGGCTCGGTCGTCCAGTGCCGCAGGGCGCCCGCCTCCACGTCGATCTGCTCACTCAGCGAATCCAGGTCGTCGGCGGCGAACCGGCGGGCCCGGTCGCGCGCGGCCCAGCGCAGGGAGTCCGCGGACTGCGTGATCCGTTCGGTGCGCTCACGCAGCTCGGGCAGCCGCGTGGAGAGCGTCCTCTTGTCGGGTTCGCTCTCCAGGCGCCTCAGCTCGTCGTCCAGCTCGCGCCCGTGCACGCTGAGCCGCTCGAACAGCCCCAGGGACTCCTTCAGGGACTCGTCCTCGGCCACGCCCGAGTGCAGCGCGTCCTGCGTGGCCCGCATCGAGGTGCGCAGCGTCAGCCTCAGCTGGGCGATCTCCCCCGCCGGGCCCGGCTGAGCGAAGGTCTTGGCACGCAGGGTGGTGTCCTCGACCGTGCGGCGGGCCTGGGAGATCGTGCGGTCCACACCGCGCTTGGCGGCGCCGATCACCTTCACGGTGGCGTATGCGCCCAGCACCACGAACAGCAGGAAGAGCAGGGCGATTACTGTGATCACGGCTTCCACCACGCTCCTCCTCCGGACGGTCGCGGCAACCGCCGCGTCGCTCTTCAACGGTAAACGCAACGGGCAGGTCCGGAGTTCCGGAAGAACCCCGAACCTGCCCGTAGGGGACTACCCCTAGCCAAGCCACCCATCCGTGCCGGACCGGGGCAAGCGGCTACGCCGTGACGATGTTCACCAGCTTCGGCGCCCGCACGATCACCTTGCGGATACCCGCGCCGTCCAGCGCGGCGACGACCTTCTCGTCGGCCAGCGCGATCTTCTCCAGCTCCGCGTCGGAGATCGACGGGGAGACCTCCAGGCGCGCCTTGACCTTGCCCTTGATCTGCACGACGCAGGTCACGGCCTCGTCCACGACGTACGCCGGGTCGGCCACCGGGAAGCCCTGGTGGACGACCGAGTCGGTGTGGCCCAGCTTGCGCCACAGCTCCTCGGCGATGTGCGGGGCCAGCGGCGCGACCAGCAGCACCAGGGGCTCGGCGACCGTGCGCGACACGGGGCCGCCGGTCTTGGTCAGGTGGTTGTTCAGCTCGGTGACCTTGGCGATGGCGGTGTTGAAGCGCAGGCCCTCCAGGTCCTGGCGCACGCCGTCGATCGCCTTGTGCAGCGCCCGCAGGGTGTCCTCGTCGGCCGGGGTGTCGACGACCGTGACCTCGCCCGTGGTCTCGTCGACGACGTTGCGCCACAGCCGCTGCAGCAGCCGGTACTGGCCTACCACCGCGCGCGTGTCCCACGGCCGCGACACGTCCAGGGGGCCCATCGCCATCTCGTACAGGCGCAGGGTGTCCGCGCCGTACTCGGCACAGATCTCGTCCGGAGTGACCGCGTTCTTCAGGGACTTACCCATCTTGCCCAGCAGCCGGGAGACCTTCTCGCCCTGGTAGTAGTACGCGCCGTCGCGCTCCTCCACCTCGGCGGCCGGCACCGCGATGCCACGGCTGTCGCGGTACACGAAGGCCTGGATCATGCCCTGGTTGAACAGCTTGTGGAACGGCTCGACCGAGGAGACGTACCCCAGGTCGTACAGCACCTTCGACCAGAAGCGCGCGTACAGCAGGTGCAGCACGGCGTGCTCGGCGCCGCCGACGTACAGGTCGACGCCACCGTGCGGCTGGCCCTCGCGCGGGCCCATCCAGTACTGCTCGATGGCCGGGTCGACCAGCTTCTGGTCGTTGTGCGGGTCCAGGTAGCGCAGCTCGTACCAGCAGGAACCGGCCCAGTTGGGCATGGTGTTGGTCTCGCGGCGGTACTTCTGCGGGCCGCGGCCGTCACCCAGGTCCAGGGTGACGTTGACCCAGTCCTCGTTGCGGGACAGCGGCGTCTCGGGGGAGGTGTTCGCGTCGTCCGGGTCGAAGGTGCGCGGCGAGTAGTCCTCGACCTCCGGCAGCTCCAGGGGCAGCATCGACTCGGGCAGCGCGTGCGCGACGCCGTCCTCGTCGTAGACGATCGGGAAGGGCTCGCCCCAGTAGCGCTGGCGGCTGAACAGCCAGTCGCGCAGACGGAAGTTGACGGTGCCCTCACCGATGCCCTTGCGTGCCAGCCACTCGGTGATGCGCTCCTTCGCCTCGGCCACACCCAGGCCGTCCAGCGAGATGTCGTCGTTGGAGGAGTTGATGATCCTCGCGTCGTACGACCCGAAGGCGTTCTCCCACGCGGACGTGTCGGTGCCACGGCCGTCCGTCGGCTCGACGATGCAGCGGATCGGCAGTTCGAAGGCGCGCGCGAACTCGAAGTCGCGCTGGTCGCCCGCCGGGACGGCCATGATCGCGCCGGTGCCGTAACCCATCAGGACGTAGTCGGCGATGAAGACCGGGACCTGCTCGCCGTTGACGGGGTTGGTCGCGTAGGCGCCGGTGAAGACACCGGTCTTGTCCTTGGCCTCGGCCTGCCGTTCGACGTCGGACTTCGAGGCGGCCTGCACACGGTAGGCGGCGACGGCCTCGGCGGGCGTGGCGTGACCGCCGGTCCACACCTCGTGGGTGCCCTCGGGCCAGGCTTCGGGGACGAACTTGTCGACCAGCGGGTGCTCGGGCGCCAGCACCATGTAGGTGGCGCCGAACAGGGTGTCCGGGCGCGTGGTGAAGATCGTGATGGCTTCGCCGTCGATCGGGAAGTCGACGCGGGCGCCCTCGGAGCGGCCGATCCAGTTGCGCTGCTGCAGCTTGATCGCCTCGGGCCAGTCCAGCGCCTCCAGGTCGTCCAGCAGCCGGTCGGCGTACGCCGTGATGCGCATGTTCCACTGGCGCAGCTTGGCTTTGAAGACGGGGAAGTTCCCGCGCTCGGAGCGGCCGTCGGCGGTGACCTCCTCGTTGGCCAGCACCGTGCCCAGCCCGGGGCACCAGTTGACGGGCGCGTCGGAGGCGTACGCCAGTCGGTACTCGCTCAGGACGTCGGCGCGCTCGTCGGCGGTCAGCTCGTTCCACGCGCGCGTGGTGCCGTCAACGCCCGGTACGGCGCGCTCGCCGCTCTCGAACTGGGCGATCAGCGCGGAGATCGGACGGGCCTTGTCCGCCTCGTCGTCGTACCAGGAGTTGAAGATCTGCAGGAAGATCCACTGCGTCCACTTGTAGTACTCCGGGTCGATCGTGGCGAACGACCGGCGCTTGTCGTGACCCAGGCCCAGCGCGCGCAGCTGGGCCTTCATGTTCTCGATGTTGGCCTCGGTGGACACCCGCGGGTGGGTGCCCGTCTGCACGGCGTACTGCTCGGCGGGCAGACCGAAGGCGTCGAAGCCCAGGGTGTGCAGGACGTTGTGGCCCGTCATGCGCTGGAACCGGGCGAATACATCGGTGGCGATGTAGCCCAGGGGGTGGCCGACGTGCAGACCCGCCCCCGAGGGGTACGGGAACATGTCCATGATGAACTTCTTGGGCTTGGCGGCCAGCTCGGGGTCGCCCGCCAGGTCACCGCTGGGGTTCGGCGCCTCGTACGTGCCCTCGGCGTCCCAGAAGTCCTGCCAGCGTGCCTCGATCTCAGCGGCCATCGCGGCCGTGTAGCGGTGCGGCGCTGCCACCTCGGAGGCGGCAGCGGGGTTCGTCTCGCTCATGATCCTCAAAGCTCCATCGATCGTCTCTGCCGGCGGCTTAGAAATGAAAAATCCCCTCGCACAGGAGGGGACGCCGCGCCGATGCCGACCACGGGTCGTCAGTGGTCGGGACTGATCAGCGCGGCTCGCTAAGCAGAAGGCGTACGGCACGCATGGCGTCAGGGTACCGCAGCCCCCGCGCGCGCCGCGACGAGCTTCGGACGGGGCAGACACGCCGTGCCGCTCATCACAATCACGCCAAAAAAACTGAACAATATTCAAATATTACTTCGCGTAAGGGGACGCTACGGGACAACACAAGAACCTGGCCGCCCTTTGATAACAACGCAATAACTCAAACCTCGTACCCATCGGTATGGCTCGACTTAGAGTTCGGCTTCGGGACCGCTTCCCCGAACCGTTGGGAGTAACCCCCTATGAACCCTCGTCGCAGTGGCAGCACGCTTCCCCGACCGGGCCGCTCGGCCTACGGGGTGGCGACGGCTGCCGTCCTGCTGCTCATACCCGTGGTCGTGCTGGCCGGAGGCAACCAAGTCCAGGACTTCCTCAACTTCGGCGCGGGCGTCCTGTCGCTCGTCTCCCTCACGTGCTCCGTCATCTGGGGCCTCATCGCCCAGGACCGGCTCATCCTCAACACGCGTCAGCGGATCGTGGCACAGGGCATCCACCGGGTGACGGCCGTCGGCTCGATCGCGTTCCTCTTGGTGCACATCACCATCAAACTGGCGCTGGACCACACCGTCCTGATCGCCGCGCTGATCCCCTTCAGCCTGGGCGTCAAGGGCAGCGCAGGACTCATCGGCCTCGGCTCTCTGGCCGGGCTGCTCATGATCTTCGTAGGCATCACCGGCGCACTGCGCAACCAGTTCGCGGCCCCGGCACCGGTCGCGGCACGCTGGCGCGCGATGCACATGCTGGCGTACCCGGCCCTGTGCGCGGCGCTGATCCATGGTCTCTTCGCGGGACGGGCGGCGAAGCCGTTCTTCATGGTGTCGTACGAGTTGTGCCTGGTCGCGGTCGGTGGGGCCCTCGCCCTGCGTGCGGCTCCCCACCCCTTCAAGCGCAAGGTCGCCGACCGGATCCTGGCGATCCTCGGCGAGGGCGGCGGCGCCGGTGGCCGCATGACCCGCGAGGACCTGACGGCATCCCGTGCCGCCCTGTCGGAGAACTCCCTGTCGGGCTTTGCCCCGCGCCCGGCGCAGCAGTCCGCGGGCGCCCCCTTCGTACCCCCGCAGCGCACGCCGTCCCCCGAGCAGTCGCTGTACCAGACCCCGGTCGACCCAGCCGCTGCCGCGGACGCGACGTCCGGTTTCGCGGCCGCCTACCGGGCCGTCTCGGGCACGCCCGGCGCTTACCCCGCCGGCGCGGCCCCGACCGAGCGCGTCCAGATGCCCATGGACATGCAGCCGACGGAGACGTTCCCCCGCGCCGACGCCGGCGGCAGCACGTCGGGCAGTTGGCCCATCCCCTCGCCGCCGCCGGTCGGCGAGGCGCCCCGCTCCGCGTACGACCCGCTCGCCGACACGGGATACAACATCCCCGTCTATGACAATTCGGCCACCGGTGGGTACGGCACGAGTGATGTGTACAACAACGGTGAGACGAATCCTGCCTTCGGTACGTACAACACCAACGACACGTACGACAGCGGTCCCACGACTGACGTACTGCCGGGCGCCTTCGACGCTCCTGGCTCCGGTGAACCATGGAACGCCCCTTCCGGAGGCTTTAAGTGAACGAGGCCCTGCCCGACGTCCCGGAGGTCCGCGTCGTCGGGCTTCCGCAGCTCACGTCGGGCTTCGACCTGGTTGAACGGCTCGATCTGCCCATGCACCTCAAGGTGCACGGGCCGCTCGAGCCGATGGGCGGTGAACAGCTCGCGGGCCTCGCCGAGGCGATCGGCCTGAAGGGCCGCGGCGGCGCGGGCTTCCCCTTCGCCAAGAAACTGCGCTCGGTCGCCGAGTCGGCCATCAGCAAGGGCATCCGACCCGTCGTGGTCGTCAATGGAAGTGAGGACGAACCCGCCTGCCGCAAGGACACGGTGCTCATCAACCGTGCCCCGCACCTCATCCTGGACGGCGCCCTGCTCGCCGCGGAGGCCATGGGCGCCCGCACCCTGGTCATCGGGGTGACCCGTGAGTCGACCCAGCGGTCCATGGAGGCCGCGCTGGCCGAGCGCGGCCTCAGCGACCGGCGCGGATCGCCGCTCCGCGCGCGCGTGCAGCGCAATCCCGTGCGCATGGTGACCGGAGCGGCCGCTTCGCTCATCCGCTCCATCGACGGCGGCCCAGCCATCCCGCCGGGCCGCAAGATCAGCGCGTCGCAGAGCGGTGTCGGCGGCGCGCCCACCCTGCTGTCGAACGCCGAGACATACGCGCAGCTGGCCATCGCCGCCCGTATCGGCCCCGACCGCTACCGCAACACCGGTCTCTACGACGAGCCCGGCACCGTCATGCTCACCATCTCCGGGGCGGTCGCCCGCCCCATGGTGATCGAGGTCCCCACCGGCGTGCCGCTGCGCTACGTGCTCCAGCTGGCCGGCGCCCCGCCGATGCCGCAGGGCGTGCTGACCGGCGGCTACCACGGCAAGTGGCTGGACGCCTCGACGGTCAACGAGGCGATCGTCTCGCGCAACTCCCTGGACGCGGTGGGCGGCGCGCTCGGCGCCGGCGCGATCCTCCCGATCACCCAGGAGACGTGCCCGCTGGGCGAGTCCCTCCGGGTGGCCCAGTGGCTGGCGGAGGAGAGCGCGGGACAGTGCGGTCCCTGCTACCTCGGCCTGCCCGCCGCGGCGCGCGGCCTGGAGGACATCCTCAACGGCGGCGGACCGGCCGCCCTGGAGGCCGTGAAGCAGGTCGCCAAGGCCGTGAAAAGACGCGGCGCCTGCTCGCACCCCGACGGCTCGGCGATGTTCATCGAGTCGACCATCAAGGCGTTCACGGACGACCTGGCCGCCCATGTCCTCGGCAATGGCTGCGGAAGGCCCGTGGAGGGCGTTCTGCCGCTCTTCGAGGGCGGTCAGCTGCCCACCGGCATCCCTGGCGGCCAAGCGGTCGAGGAGGCCGGCCCAAGCCGCCAGAAGATCTACGTCGACTGGACACTGTGCCGCGGTCACGGCCTGTGCGCGGACATCCTTCCCGAGGTCTTCGAACTGGGCGCCGACGGCTTCCCCACCGTCGCGCAGGCCCAGGTCCCCCGGTACGCGGAGGCGAAGGCGCTGCGGGCCGTACGCCGCTGCCCGGCGCTCGCCCTGCGCATCGAGGAGGACACCCGCGCCTCCGCCCCGGCACGCAACAACCTTCCGGTCCTCTCCCAGCGCCGTGGTCGTCGGGCGCTCGGCAGCGGCCGCTGAACACGACGAAGGCGGGTCACCCTGACCGGGTGACCCGCCTTCAATATGTGTGGAGCTAAGGAGAATTGAACTCCTGACCTCCTGCATGCCATGCAGGCGCTCTACCAACTGAGCTATAGCCCCTCGTGGCCATGCGGCGAAGCCGCATATCGACCGTGTCGCCCGGTTTCCCCGGCGGCGACGCCAACATTACACGGTCCTCCCCGTGGACCACCAAATCGATTCCGTGCCGTGCGGACAATGCGGACATGAGGGATAGTGTCGGCCTTCGTGACCGTGATCGCGCTCCCCCGTGTCCGCCGCCGTGCGCCCGTCGCCGTGGGGGCGTGCCTGTTGTCCTTCGTAGCCTTCTGGTGGGCACAGCGGGCCGCGCACGTGTCGATGATCGACCTGATGGTGTACCGGGCGGAGGGCGAGACCGTCCGCGCGGGCGGCGACCTCTACGCGCTGCGTACGACCGAGGCCCATCTGCCGACCACCTACCCGCCGTTCGCGGCGCTGCTGTTCACGCCGCTGACGCTGCTGGACACGTCGACCATGCGGACCCTGGCGACGGCCGGAAATCTGGCCCTTCTTGTGGTGTTCGTGGCCCTCTCGCTACGGCTCGTCGACCACGCGCGCGTGGAGGGCGTCTGGTGGGTGTCCGCGGTGGCGGTGTGGTGCGAGCCCGTGTGGACGACCGTGCGGTACGGGCAGATCAATCTGCTGCTCGGCGTGCTGGTGCTGTGGGACCTGACGCGGCGGCCCTGGCACCGGTGGGCCGGAGTGGGCATCGGGCTCGCGGCGGCGATCAAGCTGACACCGGCGCTCTTCGCGGCGTTCCTGCTGGTCGCCGGTGTCGTGGCACACGCACGGCGGGGCCCTGGAGGCCCCTGGCTGCGGCACGCGCGCGGAGCGGCCGTCGCGTTCGCCGGAGCAACCCTGCTGGCGGCCTCCGCCCTGCCCTACGACTCATGGCGCTTCTGGAGCCGCATGGTCTTCGAGACGGGTCGGGTCGGCCTCGTGGAGGACACCGCGAACCAGTCGCTGCGCGGGGTACTGGCCCGGCTGCTGCACACCACTCAGCCGGGCCTCTGGTGGGTCGCCTCGGCGGCCGTGGCGGGCTCCCTGGGCCTCGGGGTCGCCGTGGCGGCGGAGCTGCGCGGGCGGCGCGCCTGGGCCGTGGCCGCCTGCGCGGTCACGGCGCTGCTGATCAGTCCGGTGTCGTGGTCGCACCACTGGGTGTGGTGCGTGCCGATGGTGCTGATCCTCGGCACGCGCGGCCGGACGGCCGCCGTCGGCTCGGCACAGGTGACGGCCGTCGGTACGGCATTGGTGAGCGCCGCCGGTACGGCACTGGTCTTCTGCTCGTACGCGCTGTGGTGGGTGCCACACGGCCCGGGACGGCTCGAACTGCGCCAGACGGGCGCCCAGTTGACGTTGTCGGCCCTCTACGAAGGAGCCGGTCTCGTCTTCCTGACCCTGGTCGGAGTCAGGCTGTGGCGAACGAATAGAACCGTTTGAGCGTGCAGTGCTCGTCGAGGAGCCGGCCGTAGATCGGCTCGCCCTCCAGCTCGCGGTACGTCTCGATCGGGTCGCCTTTTATGATCAGCGCCCGCGCGCACTCCTCGCACCAGTACTGGTAGTCGTGGTTGACCGGCTCCATGTCGCGGACGATCGGCGTGCCACTGCCGCACCAATCGCACTTCCGCCTGTGTGCACCCATCGATCAGCTCCAGCTGTGGCCGCAGGCCGTGCACACGTAGGAGATCCCGCCGTTGTCGCCGAGGACCTGGGCGACGTGGACCGATCCGCAGGAAGGACAATCGAGGAGAGTGGCTCTTCTACGTGTCTGTGCCACATCGAGGAGATCGTCGACCTCCTCGAGGATGCTCGCAGGCATCGCTTCTCCCTCCCGTCGGGCCGCGCCCCCTTCCGGCCGTTTGATTCTGCCACGGCCGGAGCAATACGGTCAGCGACGCCTTCGTACCAGTCCGGACACAGCGCCCGACGTGGCCGTCGCGGCCAGCGCATACGTGCACATGAGGAGCGCGTCCGCAGAGGTATACGCCCCCGGAGCCCCAAGTGACTCAAGTCGGTTCAAGAAGAGTGTGCCGAAGGCCGCGACACCGATCAGCTGACCGAGCTGGGCGACCGTCGCGAGCAGTCCACTGGCGTCCGCCGCATCCTCGGGCCGCACCGTGGCCAGAGCCCTGGTCAGCGTGGGGCTGAAGCCCAGTGCGAGACCGGTCCCCATGCCCGCGAACGCCACATACAGCCAGAAACCACCGTCGCCCCCGCCCTTCAGCACGGCTCCGACGCAGGCCACAGAAACGGCGGCGATGGCGAAGCCGGCCGGGATCAGGACAGCCTGCAGAGCGGCCGGCCAGTCGCGCCAGGTCAGACCGACCAGGCCGAAGACCACCGCGGTCGGCGCGAAGGTGAGTCCGGCGCGCAGCGCGCTGTACCCGAGGCCGCCCTGAACGTGCAGGGTCAGAGCGAACAGGAAACCCGCGTTGACCGCCATCACCGCGAGCAGGCGGAAGACCGCGAGACCCATGCCGGGGTGGC
This sequence comes from Streptomyces sp. NPDC111507, assembly GCF_055638955.1. Lineage (NCBI taxonomy): Bacteria > Bacillati > Actinomycetota > Actinomycetes > Kitasatosporales > Streptomycetaceae > Streptomyces > Streptomyces sp. NPDC111507. Next base: position 1,082,118 of record NZ_JBVKBU010000001.1, read on the forward strand.
GCAGCACCCGGGGTGAAATCAGCGGCGCACCACCCCGCCGGGCGAGCCGGGACTCGTACAGACAGAAAAGGGTGAAGAGGACCACGGCCGCGCCGAGCGACAGCCAGGACCACAGCGGCCAGCCCTCCTCCTGACCGAGCACGAGCGGCACGGTGAGCAGCGACACGGCGGCGCCGAGCAGGACGAGGCCCGGCAGGTCGAGGCCGCGTGAGCGCTCCACGGTTCCCGAGGCGTCCCGGGGCAGGACCCGGTGGCCGACGGCCAGGAGCACGAGGCCCACGGGCACGTTGACCAGGAACACCGGCCGCCAGCCGGTGCCGAACAGGTCGGCGCTGACCAGGACGCCGCCCAGCACCTGTCCGGCCGCGGCTCCCGTCGCGACGACGGCGGAGTACGCGCCGAGGGCACGGGCCCGGGCCTCGCCCGTGAAGTGGCGCTGGATCAGGCTGAGCACCTGCGGGATCATCACGGCCGCGCCGGCGCCCTGCACCAGCCGGAACGCGATCAACTCCCCGGTTCCCCCGGCGAGTCCGCACGCCAGCGAGGCCGCGGTGAACAGCGCGAGCCCGGCGAGGTGGACGCGGCGGTGGCCGAGCAGGTCGCCGAGGCGCGCGCCGGTGATCAGCAGTACGGCGTACGCGATGGAGTATCCGGCGACCACCAACTGCATTCCGGCGCCGGACGCGTGGAGTTCGGAACCGATCGTGGGCACGGCGACGTTCACGATGAAAACGTCGAGCAGTGCCATGAACTGGGCTGCGAGCACGACCGCGAGCAGCCGTCCGGGGCGATTGTCAGTGCCGGGGGCTTTACTGGTCGCAGGACTTGAATCCGCTGCGGGACCTGGGCCCGCGGGGGTTGTCGTCGTCATGGCTCCGAGCCTGGCGGCGGCCGGATACGGGTGCCGAGAGCCCGCCGATGCTGGTACTGACAGCACCTGGCAGCGGACGGGTTCGGCGCGGACGATGGAAGACGGGGGAAGTGAAGCCGATGAACACGACACAGCGTCGCAGGCCGGAGCTGGCCGGCTTTCTGCGCGGCCGGCGGGCGCGGGTGACACCCGCCGACGTCGGGATGCCCCCGGGCTTGCGGCGCCGCACGCCGGGTCTGCGCCGCGAAGAGGTCGCACAGCTCTCCGGGGTCGGTGTGACCTGGTACACATGGCTGGAGCAAGGCCGCCCCATCAACGCCTCTCCTCAGGTCCTGGACGCGGTGGCGCGCACCCTGCGCCTGGACCAGACCGAGCGGGAGCATCTGTACCACTTGGCCGAAGTGCCCTACGAGTCCGAGCCGGAGCTCCCCGCACAGACCGTGAGCGCGGAGATCCAGGGCATCATCGACGCCCTCGATCCGCACCCAGCGGCGGTCTACAACTCGCGGTACGACATCCTGGCCGCCAACCCCCCTTACCGCGACCTGTTCTTCGTGCCGCAGACGCTCGGCATCGGCGTTCCCAACGTGCTGTGGACTCTCTTCACCGTGCCCGAGCCCGGCTGCCCCGTGGTGTTCCTGGACAGCGAACTGCCGTTGATGGTGGCGACGCTGCGCTCCGCGTACGGCAGACATGTCGGCGAGCCCGCCTGGGAGGACTACATACGCAAGCTGTCGGCCGCCAGCCCGCGCTTCGCCGAGTTGTGGGCGGGCGGAGACGTCCTCCCGCCGGGACCGCGTGTGAAGACGTTCCGCCATGAGGCGGTGGGCGAACTGCGGATGACCTCGGTGTCGCTGTCCATCGACGGGATGCCGGAGTGCCGGATCGTCGCCTACACCCCGGACGACGAGAAGGCGCACAAGGGGCTGGCGGTTCTGCGCGAGCGGCGGGAGCGGTTGTGGCCACCGTCACTCGCGGCCGCCACGGCATCCCTGGGACCGATGTCGCCCATGTCACCGACAACCTGGGGGACATGAAAAAAATCCCGCCCCTCGAAGGGAACGGGATTCTCATCACTGATCTGTGCTGATCTTTGACAACTCAAGAGAGTTGATCTGTGGAGCTAAGGAGAATTGAACTCCTGACCTCCTGCATGCCATGCAGGCGCTCTACCAACTGAGCTATAGCCCCTTGTGTTCTTCCCGCCCGGCGGGGCGAACAACAAGAACTTTAGCCTGCGACCTGCCAGAAAGTGAAATCCGGTCCCTCCTGGCCCACGGGACCGGACAGGGGGCCGCTCAGTCGTCGTCGCCGAGCACCGGCTCCGGCAGTGTGCCGGCGTTGTGCTCGAGCAGCCGCCAGCCCCGCGCGCCCTCTCCGAGGACGGACCAGCAGCAGTTGGAGAGGCCACCCAGGCTCTCCCAGTGCCGGGACTCCAGGCCGAGCAGGCGCCCGATGGTGGTGCGGATGGTGCCGCCGTGGCTGACGACCACGAGGGTGCCGTCCTCGGGAAGCTTGTCGGCGTGGCTCAGCACCACGGGGGCGGCGCGGTCGGCGACCTCGGTCTCCAGTTCGCCGCCGCCGCGGCGCACCGGCTCACCACGCTTCCAGGCGGCGTACTCGTCGCCGTACTGGGCGATGATCTCCTCGTGCGTCAGCCCCTGCCAGACGCCCGCGTAGGTCTCGCGCAGGCCCTCGTCGTGGATGACGTCGATGCCGGTGAGCGTGGACAGTTCGGCGGCCGTGTTCGCGGCGCGCTGGAGGTCCGAGGCGACGATCACATCGGGCTTCAGCGAGGCGAGCAGCCGGGCGGCGCGGCGGGCCTGGCCGATGCCCGTCTCGGTGAGCTCGACGTCCGTGGTGCCCTGGAAGCGGCGATCCACGTTCCAGGAGGTCTGGCCGTGCCGCCACAGGATGACGCGGCGACCGCGGCCCGGCTTCTCCCCGGCCTCGACGCCCGCGACGGTCGGCTGCCGCCCCGCCTGGGCGTCACCCGTGGCGGACGTCCTGGCCGCCTCGGCGCCCGCCGCGGTCACCGCAGCTCCCCGAATTCGACGGAGTCCTCCTCGGCCTGCAGCTTGGCGTGCTCGGCGGCCTTGCCGCGGGTGGCCTTGGCGTCGGCGGGCAGGTCAAGCTCGGGGCAGTCCTTCCACAGCCGCTCCAGAGCGTAGAAGACACGCTCCTCGCTGTGCTGCACGTGCACCACGATGTCGACGTAGTCGAGCAGTACCCAGCGGGCCTCGCGGTCGCCCTCGCGGCGCACCGGCTTGGCGCCGAGCTCCTTGTTCAGCCGCTCTTCGATCTCGTCGACGATCGACTTGACCTGGCGGTCGTTGGGGGCGGACGCCAGCAGGAAGGCGTCGGTGATCGAGAGAACGTCGCTGACGTCGTAGGCGATGATGTCGTGCGCGAGCTTGTCTGCGGCCGCCTGCGCGGCGGTGGTGATGAGCTCGATGGAGCGGTCCGTGGCGGTCACTACGCGGCTTTCCGTCGGCGGTCAGTAATGACTCAAGGGTCTCACGGACCGCCGACGGCGCCCCACGCGTTTCCGTGGCCACGCCCCGGGGGCCCCGGGGCGTGGCGCCGACCGCTCCGGAGGGTCACCCGCGACCACTCCTCGTGATCGCCCAGTGGAGTGGTCACCGTGATCACCCGGTGGAGGTGGTCACCTTGTAGTCCTGGCCGAGGACCACCGAGACGTCCGCGTTGGACGAGCCACTGCCCTTCTTCACGGTGCTGGTGGGCAGGCCGAGGGTCTTCGCGACCTCGATGGCGTCGTTCTTCCTGGCGGCATCGGTGTACGTGATCTGGGACACGCTCTGGGCGGTGGCGGCGGTGCCGGAGTCCAGGAAGGTGTAGCCGCCGTTGACCAGGACGACGCGGGACTTCTCGGTGGCGTCCTTGTTCCCGGTGGCGTTCTTGATGCCGACACGGACGGCGGCACCGGCGTCGGGACTCTTGGCGGTGCCACCGAGGACGTCCTTGACCACGCTGTTGGTGGCGCTCTCGCTCAGGGTGCCGTCCTGCTGCACGGGCAGCAGCGCTGTTTTGTAGTCGCCGCCCTTGGCGAGGTCGGCGAGCTTGGCGAGGAAGGCGCCGAGGTCCTGGTCGGTCAGGGAGGGGTCGAGGATCTGCGCCAGGGTCTGCACGGTGGTGGTCGCGGCCTGTTTGTCCGAGGACAGCTTGCGCAGCACGCCCTGCATGACCTGTCCGAACCGCTCCAACTGCGCGTTCTGGGCTTCGCCGGAGGCCCGGTAGGTGGCGTAGGCGACGGCCATCTTGCCGCTGAGGGTCTGGTTCTCGCCCTTCTTCACGAGGGGCGCCTCGCCCTTCTTCTTCGCGTCGGGGTCCGGCACATCGGCGTTGGTGGTGAGGTCGATGCTGCCGACGAGGTCGACCAGGTTGTTGAGGTAGGGGGTGTCGAGGCGCCAGGTGCCCTGGATGTTGGTCCCGAGCACCGTGTCGATCGCGTCCCGGGTCCCGGAGGAGCCGTCGTCGCCGACGGACTTGGCGAGCGTGGTCGTCGAGCCGCTGTCATCCGTCAGGGCAAGGGAGTTGGGCAGCAGGACGGTGGTGCCCTGCTTGGTGGTGGTGTTGTCGACGAGCAGCGCCGTAGAGGTGCCACCGCCCTTCGTGTTGTGCAGGTGAACGACGATCACATCACGGTTCTGGGCACCCGTGGCCGTCGTCGCGGCGGACTTGCCGCCGGAGGAGGTGCCGGGCAGCTTCCCCGCGTACCAGAGGTAGCCGACGCCGCCGACCGCGACCAGGGCGAGCACCACGACCAGGGCGACGACCCTGCTGCGGGCGCGGCGCTTGGCCTCCTCGCGGCGCTCGGTACGGTTCTCGGTGAAGTTGAGCCAGTCGATGACGTCTTCGGGCTCGGCTTCCTGCTCCTCGACGAAGGCGAACTGCTCGGTGCGGTAGTCCCGGTCGGCCCGGGGCTCCTTCTCCTCCGCGGGGCGCGCCTGCTGCGGGATGTACGCGGTCTGCTCGGCGACCCGGGGCTGCTGCCCGGTGCTCGTGCCCGCGGCGCCGGTCCCGCTCCGGGACTGACCGGCCTGCCCAGCCCGCCCCGTCTGCCCGGCCTGGCCGGCCTGCCCCGTGTGCACCGTCTGCCCATAGGGGTCGTACGACGGCGTCGTCCCGGCGGCACCGGACGCACCGGCTCCGTACGGGTCGTAGGCGGGGACCGCGGTCTGCTGACCGGTGTCGTACGAGGACACGGGCTGCTGCTGACCGGTGTCATAGCCCCCCGCGCCGGTCGCGTAGGGGTCGTAGCCGTAGCCCTGGTGCTGCTGCTGTGGCTGCTGTGGCTGCGCGTACGGGTCGTAGCCCTGTTGGGGCTGCTGGGACGCCACCTGCCGGTACACAGGCTGCCCGAACTCGTCGTAGCCGACGAGCTCGTACTGGTCGCCGCCCGCGTATCCGTCGTATCGGTCGTTCACCGGTGCCCCTCTCGGCTCACTCGCCTCACTCGCCGCGGTACAGCTCACGCTTGTCGATGTAGCGCACCACACCGTCCGGCACCAGGTACCAGACGGGGTCGCCCTTGGCGACTCTCGCACGGCAGTCTGTGGAGGAGATGGCCAGCGCGGGAACCTCGACCAGCGAGACGCCGCCCTCCGGCAGGCCCGGGTCGGTCAGGGTATGACCGGGCCGGGTGACTCCGATGAAGTGCGCGAGGGAGAACAGCTCTTCCGCGTACCGCCAAGTGAGGATCTGGCCAAGCGCATCGGCACCGGTGATGAAGAAAAGATCGGTGTCGGGGTTGAGGGCGCGCAGATCTCGAAGGGTGTCCGTGGTGTAGGTCGGGCCGCCGCGGTCGATGTCGATGCGGCTCACCGAGAACTGCGGGTTCTCGGCGGTGGCGATGACCGTCATCAGATAGCGGTCCTCGGCCGGTGAGACCTTCCGGTCGGACTTCTGCCACGGCTGCCCGGTCGGCACGAACACCACCTCGTCGAGGTGGAACTGCGCGGCGACCTCGCTGGCCGCCACGAGGTGCCCGTGGTGGATCGGGTCGAACGTTCCGCCCATGACGCCGAGGCGGCGCTTGCCCGGATTCGAGGGGCCGTTCCCAGGGCCGGTCGTCAGCCGGCTCGCCCTGCCTCTCACCGGGCCGCCGAGCGCGTCACCCGCGGCGCCGCCGACGGCGCCGCTCTCCGTGTCACTCGCCGGACCGGTAGGCATGTCCTGCTCTCCCATGCGTGCAGACCCTACCGGCCCGGTCGACGGGCTCCGCCCGACAGGGGTCCCCGGGACGGCTCCGAACGGCCGAAAAGGCTCAGCGGTCGCGGTTGAAACGCGTGGTGATCCACAGCAGCAGGAGCAGCACGAACAGCGCGCCACCGCCGGTCAGGAACGGGTTCAGGCTCTCGTGGTTGCCCCCCTGCTCGCCCTCGGCGGCAACGGTGACCAACTGTGCAGCGGTGCTGTGGAAGCTCATCTCGGCAGGACCTATCCGGTGTGGGCGGGATAAAGACGTCGGTCCATCGTATGCGGGGGCCTCGGTCGCGATCACGCCGACTCCGCCGTTGGGGACGCCGGTTGCTCCGGCCTCCCCGGCCGACACAGCCTCGGCCGTCCGGCTTGTCCCCGCCTCAGCGGTCCCGCGCCAACCGTCCTGTCTGTCCCCGCGTCAGTCGTCCCGCTTGTACCCGCGCAGCAGGAACCAGGCGGTCAGGCCCACCCCGACGATCATCACGATCAGCACGACACGGAGCAGATTGCCCGGGCCTTGCTTGTCTGCCGCGTTCGCGGCCTCGGTGAGCCAGGCGGCTGCGGGGATGTGCTCCATGGTGATGGACTCCTTCTCTGTACTGCCCGTCCACGTTATCTCCGCCTAGGCTGGGCCGTGCCTTGGGGGCACAAAGGGCACTCAGACGCACATGGGGGAACACATGTCCGACAACGGCCACCACCAGAACGGGCAGGAGAACGGGCACGAGAACGTGCCGAGCAGGCAGCGCAGGCGCTTCGAGGGGATCTCCTCGCGCACCTACGAGCACCCCGCGGACCGCTCGGCCCTCGTGGCCCTGCGCAAGCTCAGCGGCTTCGACACGGTCTTCAAGGCCCTGAGCGGCCTGCTGCCCGAGCGCAGCCTGCGGCTGCTGTTCCTGTCCGACTCGGTGCGCGTCTCGGACGCCCAGTTCGCGCACCTCAACACGATGCTGCGGGACGCCTGCCACATCCTGGACCTGGAGAAGGTCCCGCCGATGTACGTCGCCCAGGACCCGCAGCCGAACGCGATGTGCATCGGCCTGGACGAGCCGATCATCGTCGTGACGACCGGGCTCGTCGAGCTGCTGGACGAGGAGGAGATGCGGGCCGTCGTCGGGCACGAGGTCGGCCACGCGCTCTCCGGGCACGCCGTCTACCGCACGATCCTGCTCTTCCTGACCAATCTGGCGCTCCGGGTGGCCTGGATCCCGCTGGGAAACATCGCGATCATGGCGATCGTGACCGCCCTGCGCGAGTGGTTCCGCAAGTCGGAGCTGTCGGCCGACCGGGCGGGGCTCCTCGTCGGGCAGGACCTGAAGGCCTCGATGCGCGGCCTGATGAAGCTCGCGGGCGGAAATCACCTGCACGAGATGAACGTGGACGCGTTCCTCGAGCAGGCCGAGGAGTACGAGGCCGGGGGCGACCTGCGCGACTCCGTGCTCAAGATCCTCAACACCCTCCCCCGCACCCACCCCTTCACCACGGTGCGCGCCGCCGAGCTGAAGAAGTGGGCGGAGTCCCGCGACTACCAGCGGATCATGGACGGTCACTATCCGCGGCGCACCGAGGACAAGGAGACCTCGGTCTCGGACTCCTTCCGGCAGTCGGCGGCGAGCTACGCCACGGACGTCAAGAACTCCAAGGACCCGCTGATGAAGCTGGTCAGCGACATCGCGGGGGGCGCGGGCGACCTCGGCGGGCGGGTGCGGCGCGGGTTCGGAGGCTTCGCCGGCGGCACCTCGAAGGACCAGAGCACCCCTAAGGACCAGACTGCCCCGAACGACCGGACCGCCCCCGAGGACCGGACCTCGCCGAAGGACCAGCCGCCCCGGGACAGCACCCCGGAGGACGACGACTGACACGTACGGGAGCCGGGAACGCGACGGTCACGGTCAGAACTCTGAGCGTCGGACCTGCGGCTGTCAGACCCTCCGTCGGCCGCCAGAGCATCGGCCGCCAGAGCATCAACCGCCAGGCCTTCGACCGTCAGACACTCGGCTGCGAGCTCGTCGCCAGTGAGCCGCACAGCGCCGTCGCGCTGCCCGTCGCGTACGGGTCGGTGCCGGCCGGGCCGCCCGCCTTCGCCGTCTGGCCCGCGAGCAGCGGATGCAGATGGCTCACCGAGTCCTCGGAGCACGCGAGCGGTCCGGCCTGGACGTAGGAGACGACCACCTCGGCCTGGTGCATGCGCAGGTCGTCGCGGTCGAAGCGGAACTGCAGCTCGCGCCGGACGGTGAACAGCGAGGCCTTCGCGTTGGCGTCCGAGCCGGCCGGCTTCAGGGCGTACACGAAGGTGTGATCGGCGACGACCTCAAGGGTGCTGGAGTCGAACTCGGCGGCCTGAAGGGTGCCCTGCACCCTGATCCTGGAGTCGGCGAGCTGGGCGCGGGTGGGGTCGAAGCGGACCAGCCAGCCGGTGGGCGCGTGCCGACCGTCGGCGGCCGGGTGGTCGAAGCTCTGGTCGAACTGGTCGAGCTGCTGGGGGGCGAGCAGGATCCGCACCGGCCGGTTGGTGACCCCCGTGAGCACCTCCGGGTCGAGCGAGGACTTGACCAGGTAGTCCTTGGCGGTGGTCAGGGCGGCCACGACCTGACTGTCGGAGAAGTGCGCGGTGCGCCGGTAGGCGGGCAGCGCGATGCCGTCGGCGCCGACGGCGAACTGGGCGGCCGGGCTGTGCGCGTACAGCGCCTCGGCGCTCGTGGCCCCCGGTACGGCGGTCTGGGGCGCGAGGGGTATGACGGTCATCCGCAGCGGTTCGGGGGGCTGGGCGGCCGGGGTCTGGTACGGGTGCCGCACGCCCATGTAGATCGCGGTGCCGAAGGCGACGGCGATCAGCAGGACCAGGATCAGCGCCTGCCGGGGCAGACCTCGCTGGAGGGTGGGGCGGCGGCGTACGGCCGGGGCGTGGTCGGCCATCCGTTCCTGCGCGGAGAACTCCTGGAGGCGGGCAGCGCGGACGAACGACTCGTCGAAGACGACGGATCGGTATTCGTCCTCTCCACCAGCGGGAGCGCCCTCGGGTGTCCCCTCAGGTGGGTCTCCAGGCCCGCCCATACCTTCAGGGTAGGTCTCCGGGGGCTCAGGTAAACGCCGTGGTACACGACAACTTCTGACAGGTTCTCACCAGGATCGCCACGGACCATCGCGATCGTCAGAATGTTCGAAGGGCAGTCAGGGACGGCGCGGGCGCCATGGGTGTCAGGGCGTTCGGGGAACCGCGGACACGGCCGAATGGGAGTACTCGGCCGAAGCGGAGGGGCCGGTGCCGGTGACCTTGTCCTGGCCTTGTTCGAGGCCCGTGGAGGCGGGCGGCGGGACCTGGTCCTGGCGGCCCGAGGAGGCCCCCCGGTAGACCGCCGTGAAGGCCAGGGCGACCATGCCGACGCCCATCACGAGGGCGAGCACCCAGGCGACAGGGCGGTGCCAGCGGGCCTGTTTTCCGTAGGCCCTGCCGTATCTGCCGTACGAGCCCGGCACTCCGTAGCGGCCTTCGAGGATCTCGGTGTCGTCGAGGTCGTCCAGGTCCGGGTCATGGTCGAAATCGCCAGGGCCGTCGGGCCCGAACCCGTCCTCATAGCGCTCGTCGTCGCCGCGGGCACCCCGGGAGTGTGTCCGGCGCGCCTCGGCCTCTGAGGCCTCCGCGCGGGCCTGCGCGGCTGCTAGGAGGCGTTCGACGGCGGTCGGCTCATGGATCACCGCCGCACGTACGAAGTCCTCGTCGAAGACCACGGAGGCGAACTCTTCGTCCGCACCCCCGCGGTCGCGGTCGTCGTCGGGCTCCCAGCCGTCAGGGAACGGCGTGCCCCCCACGTCCTCCGGCACGGATCCAGAGTAGACCTGGGGGGTCATTTTGGGCAGACGGTATGGAAATTCATCCGCCTGACGAGACGCGGCTCACGCGGGGCGCGGGCTCAGCGCCGGATGTGTCCGTCGCCCGTGACGATGTACTTGGTGCTCGTCAGCTCCGGCAGCCCCATCGGTCCCCGCGCGTGCAGCTTCTGCGTGGAGATGCCGATCTCGGCACCGAAGCCGAACTGGCCGCCGTCGGTGAAGCGGGTCGAGGCGTTCACGGCGACCGTGGTGGAGTCCACCAGCTGGGTGAAGCGGCGGGCGGCCTGCTGCGAGGTGGTGACGATGGCCTCGGTGTGGCCGGAGGTCCACAGCCGGATGTGTTCGACGGCCCGGTCGAGCGAGTCGACGACGGCGGCGGCGATGTCGTACGAGAGGTACTCGGTCTCCCAGTCCTCGGGCGTGGCCTCGACGACGGTGGCCTTGGAGTCCTTGGCGTAGGCGAGGACTCGCTCGTCGGCGTGCACGGTGACTCCGGCGTCCGCGAGGGCGTCCAGGGCGCGCGGCAGGAACGCGGGGGCGATGTCCTGGTGCACGAGGAGCGTCTCGGCGGAGTTGCAGACGCTGGGCCGCTGCGCCTTGGAGTTGATCAGGATGTCGATCGCCATGTCGAGGTCGGCGTTGGCGTCGACGTACACATGGCAGTTGCCCGTGCCGGTCTCGATGACGGGGACGGTGGACTCCTGGACGACCGTGCGGATCAGCGAGGCCCCGCCGCGCGGGATGAGGACGTCGACCAGACCGCGGGCTCGCATCAGCTCGCGGACAGACTCTCGGCCCTCGCCGGGCACCAGCTGGATGGCGTCGGCGGGCAGTCCGGCGCCGCCCACGGCGTCGCGCAGCACTCGGACCAGAGCGGTGTTCGACTCGAAGGCCGAGGAGGAGCCGCGCAGCAGGACGGCGTTGCCGGACTTCAGGCAGAGGGCGGCGGCGTCGACCGTGACGTTCGGGCGGGCCTCGTAGATGATCCCGACGACGCCGAGCGGGACGCGGACCTGGCGCAGGTCGATGCCGTTCGGGAGGGTCGAGCCGCGCACGACCTCGCCGACCGGGTCGGGCAGCGAGACGACGTCCCGCACGTCCGAGGCGATGGCGCGCACACGCTCGGGCGTGAGCGTGAGCCGGTCGATGACGGTCTCGCTGGTGCCGGCCTCGCGGGCGCGCGCGATGTCCTTGGCGTTGGCCGCGACGATCTCGCTCGTACGGACCTCCAGCGCGTCCGCGATCGCGAGCAGCGCGTCGTCCTTCTCGGCCCGCGGCAGGGGTGCGAGATCGGCGGCGGCGGCCTTGGCGCGGTAGGCGGCCTGGGTGACCGGGGACATCGAGTCGTACGGCGAGAGCGTGGTCATATCGGAAGGGTAGTGCGCCGGACGGACCCGTCCCGCGGCTGTCCCACACCCCGAGACAGGGTCAAAAGGGATGGACTCCGACCGGAGTGGCCGGAAGTGGCCCATACCCCTCCGCGATCCGTTGGTGGTACGTCTCGCGGTCGATGACCTCAAGGCCGACGATCTCCCAGGGCGGGAGCTTGGCGGTCTGGCGGTGTTCGCCCCACAGGCGCAGGGCGACGGCCGCCGCGTCGTGCAGGTCGCGGGCCTCTTCCCAGTAGCGGATCTCCGCGTGGTCGTTGGCGTAGCGGCTGGTCAGCAGGAACGGGTGGTCGTGGGCCAGCTGTTCGAGGGCACGCCTGACCTCCTTCAGCGGGGCCTCGCCACCCGAGACGCTCAGCGTGACGTGCCACAGCCGGGGCTGGTCGGCCGGCCTCTCGCCCGCGTAGGTGTCGCCGGCCGCGACGCTCGTCAGGGCCCGTTCCTCGCCCGTCGCGCGGGAAGCCGGACCACCCGCCCGGGAGGCGGCACCGCCGCGGGACGCCGCCGCCCCAGGGCGCACTCGTCTCACGACGGCCTCCTTTTCGCAATGGTCCGCAATCGTCGTACTGCATCGGGCTGCATCGGGGTCTCCCCGCAACAAAGTTGAGCAGGTGGGGAGCCGCCGTGTGGCACTTTTACACAACGTCCCCCGGCGGGGGCCTCGGAATCGGCCTTTTACGGGTGTACTGGACAGCTGTTTCAGAGGTGGTGCGGAACAGGCGTCTTACGGATGCAGGAGCACGAGGTCGTCCCTGTGTACGACCTCGCGTTCGTACTCCGGGCCCAGCTCGCGGGCCAGCTCGCGGGTCGAGCGCCCGATGAGCTGGGGAATCTCCTTGGCGTCGAAGTTCACCAGGCCCCGTGCGACCGCCCGCCCCGTGCTGTCGCGCAGCTCGACGGGGTCGCCCGCGGTGAAGTCGCCCTCGACGGCCGCGATACCCGCCGGCAGCAGCGAGGTGCGCCGGTCGACGACCGCGCGCACGGCCCCGTCGTCCAGGACGAGCGCGCCCTGCGGGGTCGAGGCGTGCTGCAGCCACAGCAGTCGGTCGGCGGAGCGTTTGCCGGTGGGGTGGAAGTACGTGCCGGTGTCGCCGCCCGCGAGGGCCTCGGCGGCGTGCACGGCGGAGGTGAGCACCACGGGGATGCCCGCGGCTGCCGCGATCCTGGCCGCCTCGACCTTGGTGACCATGCCGCCGGTGCCGACGCCCGCCTTGCCCGCGGTGCCGATGTCGACGTGAGCGAGGTCCCCGGGTCCGCGGACCTCCGCTATCCGCGAGGTGCCGGGCTTGCTGGGGTCACCGTCGTACACGCCGTCCACGTCGGAGAGCAGGACAAGCAGGTCGGCCCGTACGAGGTGGGCGACGAGCGCGGCGAGCCGGTCGTTGTCGCCGAAGCGGATCTCGTCCGTGGCGACGGTGTCGTTCTCGTTGACGACCGGCAGGGCGCCCATCGCGAGGAGCTTGTCGAGGGTGCGGGCGGCGTTGCGGTGGTGGGCGCGCCGGCTGGTGTCGTCGGAGGTGAGGAGCACCTGACCGACGCGGACGCCATGGCGGGCGCAGGAGGCTGTGTACCGGGCGACCAGGAGGCCCTGGCCGACGCTGGCGGCGGCCTGCTGCCGGGCCAGGTCCTTGGGGCGACGGCGCAGCCCGAGTGGGGCGAGGCCGGCCGCGATGGCGCCGGACGAGACGAGGACGATCTCCTTCTCGCCGCCGCTGCGGTGCTTGGCGAGGACGTCGACGAGCGCGTCGACACGGTCGGCGTCGAGTCCGCCCGCGGCCGTGGTCAGCGACGAGGAACCCACCTTGACGACAATCCTGTGGGCCCCGGCCACGGCCTGCCTCGCCCCTGCCACCTGGCCTGCCATGTGCCCAGTCACCTGCCCTGCCACCTGCGGTGTGTCCCCTCGCGTCGGTCCCGCCCGGCAATCTACGCGAACGGGCGGGGGCGGCGCCCGTCGGTCCAGCCTGCGGACGGCGCCCGCCCCCTCGTGATCACCGGGGCGTAGCCGCTCGCTCACGTCCCGCGTATGCAAAAAAGGTTGTGCGGGTTCCTCATAGAACTTAAAGATGGCGCAAAGATAAGTTGACCAACGTGGCATCTAATGTTCATCCGGTGAAGCGCATACTCCTGAGATCAGGGAAAAGCCCGTACGACGTCGTCCCTGTGGAGCAGGCCCTCCACCAGGACGTCATCGCCACCAACGCGGGAAACCTGATCTTCAGCGACGCCGCGCACAAGATCCTCGAGACGCCTCGCGCCGAGGTCGTGTCGAACGGCATCCGTACCAACGTCGCCGCCGCGGGCCGCATCAACGAGGAGTACGACGCCTTCGTCGTTCCGCTGGCCAACGCGTTCCGGCCCTCGTTCGAGCCCCAGCTCAGGCGGCTGACGCAGCTGATCAGCAAGTTGCGGATCCCGGTGGTCGTGCCGGGTATCGGCGCGCAGAGCGGTCTGGACTACAACCCGGCCAGGCTGAAGCCCATGGAACCGGCTGTCCGGGAGTTCGTCGCCGCCGTGCTCGAGCGCAGCGCGTCCATCGGGGTGCGCGGTGAGTTCACCGAGCGATACCTGAAGGACATGGGCTTCCGCGACGTCGAGGTCATCGGCTGCCCGTCGATGTTCATGTACGGCAGGGAGCTCGACGTACGCAAGAACGCGCCCGCGCTCGGTCCCGAGTCCCGGGTCGCGATCAACGGCTCGCACAGTGCGGTGAAGTCCCAGGGCCTGGACGGCGTCATCCGCCGGGCGCACGCCCGCTACCCTCACCTGCGGTTCGTCGGACAGAACCTCAGCGACGGCCGCCAGCTGCACTGGCGCGACCTGTCGGATCCGAACGGTTCCGTCACCGCGATGCCCACGCACCCCGATCACCCGATGTACCGCGAGGACAAGGTCCGTGTGTACATCGACCCCGTGACCTGGATCGACGACCTGCGGGACTTCGACTTCTCGTTCGGCTCCCGCATCCACGGCAATATCGCGGCGCTGCTGGCGGGTACGCCCGCGACCGTGCTGTGCGGCGACTCTCGCACCCTCGAACTGTGCCGCTACTTCGGCATCCCGCACCGCAGGATCAACGCGCTGCCGCAGGACCTCGACCCGGCCGAGCTGTACGCGGAGGCGGACTTCGGCTCGCTCACCGGCGGCCACCAGGAGCGCTTCGACCGCTTCATGGGCTTCCTGGAGCGCAACGGCCTGGAGAACACGTTCACGCACGGCGACGGGGGCGCGGCGCACGAGAAGCGGCTGCGCTCGCTCGCCTTCCCGGCCGGCATCCGCCCCTGGAACGACTCCGACGTCGCCTCGCTGACCAGCCGGTTCGGCTGGCTCCAGACCCGTATCGGCGAACTGTCCACGGACAACGCGAAGCTCAAGCGCGAACTCGACAAGGCCCGCAAGACCGCCGTGAAGCCGGCGGCCGCGGCGGCGCCGCAGCGCTCCGTCTACCGCATCGCCCGGCGAGCGGTGGGGCGCCCGCTGCGGAAGGCTCTGCAGGCGGGGCGCCAGTAGCTGTCCCCGGCTACAGGCGGGGCGCCAGTAGCCGTCACTGGCTGCTCCGCAGTCGGGGGCGCCTTCAGCCTTCACCGGCCTTCAGGCCTTCACCGGCCCTGAGCAGCCCTCATCGGCCGTCTTGGTGGCCAGGTGATTCACCGAGCGCCCGTTCCGTAGCCCTCCGGGCCGCGGAACGGGCCTCTTCGTCAGCCCGCGCGGCGCGGTCCGAGGATCTTGCGCGCCATCTTGCGGGCGGTGCGCATGCCCGGGAAGTGGGCGGCGGGGGCGAACTTGAAGCTCTCGATGGTGACCGTCTCGCGGGAGGTCGGGACGAACCAGCCGTCCGGGAGCGGCGCCGCCTTGTCCCGGAAGTGCGGGTAGGCGAGGTAGGCCTTGCGGCTGCGCGGATCCACGTGGAGGGTGGGCGCCTTCTTCTTCTTGATGAAGTCCAGGACGTCCACCAGCAGGTCGCCCCGGCCCTGACCGGCGAGGTTCACCCTGAGCCGCTCGTTGACCTTGAGGCGGTTCGCGACCCCCTCGGTCCAGTACGCGTCGATCAGTGGCTTGGCCAGCACGAGCTTGTTCTGTCTGACCTCCTCGTCGTCTCTGAGGAAGACGGGGCCGAACTGCGGCAGCAGCGTGACGAGGAAGGGGCGGACCATCAGGCCGTCGCGGCGCTTGCCCGCGGGCACGTGCTCGGCGATCAGGCCCATCAGGGCGCGGGCGGAGTCGAAGCGCAGGGTGTAGCTGCCGCTCTTGGTGACGTGCTTTCCGTCGTCGCGGCCGACGAGGTAGTAGCAGTCGTAGTCGGCGACCACGGAGACGCCGTCGGCGCGGAGGTAGGCCTCCATGGTGAAGAGGGCGTCCTCGCCGGTCTTCAGCGACTCGTCGAAGTGCATGTCGTGCCGGGTGAGCAGCTCGCGCCGGAAGAGCTTCTGCGCGCTGAGCGTGAACTTGATCTGCGAGGAGAAGACGTCCGTACGGGGCTGGTTCTTGCCCCACATCGACTTGGGGGCGTTGCGGTTGACGCCGATGACCTTGCCGAGCACGACGTCCGTGCTGTGCTCGTCGGCCATGGCGACCATGCGCTCCAGGGCCTCGGGGCCGAAATAGTCGTCGGCGTCGAGGAAGAAGACGAACCGGCCGCGGGCCTTGTCGAGGCCGACGTTGCGCGGGCCGCTGGGGCCGCCGGAGTTGGCCTGCCGGATCACCGTGACGGCCATGGCCGCACGCTTGGCGAACTCCTCGAGGTACTCGCCGGTGCCGTCCTTCGACCCGTCGTCGACGGCGATGACCTCGATACGAGCGGGGTCGAGCGTCTGGGCCTCGACCGACTCCAGGCACTTGACCAGGTAGGGCATGGCCTCGTACGCCCCGATGATCACGCTCACATCAGGCTGCGTCACGGTCACGTTTCTCCATTGTCATCCGAACATTTCCCCCGTATCACCTAAAGGGCTACCTCAAAGACGGTTGAAAGTACTAAGAGGTTGCCTCACCGGACCCCAAATGTGATGCGGTTCACAGGTTTACGGGGAACGGGACAGGGTCCGGCCCCGAGGATGCTCCTCGGGGCCGGACCCTGTCACTGACTGCTCGGAGAGGCGACTGCTCGGCGAGATGACTGCTCGGCGAGAGGGATCAGCCCTTGACGGCCGCGCCGCCCGTCTCGTCCGCCGAAGCCTTGCGCTGCCCGGGAACTCCGTTCGCGAGCTCCACGGCGGCGGCCGACGCACCGGTCTCCTGACCGAGGTTGCGCGCCCGGGACTTCTTCGCGAGGTCGCGCACCGCGGCGTTGAACTGGTCGATCGACGCCGGCTCGTCGGGGCCGAGCAGGTACTCCTTCAGCTCCCGGCGGTCGGCGGCGAGCGCGTCCCCGGACGGATCGGTGACCTCGGCGAGCAGTTCGCCCAGCTCGCTCGCCGAGTTCGACAGGATCACGGCGGCACGCACCGCGGTGTTCTGCCGCTTGAACTCCTCGACGCCCAGCTCCGCGGAGTCCGTGACCGCGTACGGCTTGCCGCTCGCGATGAAGTCGGAGACCACGGACGAGATGTCGGAGACCATCGCGTCGGAGACGTTGAAACAGTCGTACAGGCGCGGCTCGGCGCCCGTGATGACCCGGTGCTCCCAGCTGCCGAACGAGCGCCAGTAGGCGTCGTTCCACTCGGTGCGCAGCCGGGCGACCTCGGCGTGCGCGGCCGTGTCGACCATGCCGTCGCGGGTGGCCTCGGCCTCGTCGCCGCTCTCGGTGACACCGGTCAGCTTCTCGATGCGGGCCCCGATGCGGGCCAGCTCCGCCTTGGCCGCGGACTGGGCCGCCGCGTCGACGGCGAAGCGCGGGTCGGCGGCGCGCTCGGCGGCCGCCTTCTCGACCAGCGCGACGATCTTCTCGTGCGCGGTCTTGGCCTGCGGGCTGCGGGTGCCGGTGAACGGGTGCGGCTTGTAGAGGACGCGGACGGGCTGCTCGGCCTTCAGCAGCGCGCGCACGATGTTGGCGCCCGCCAGCAGGATCGAGGTGTTGCCCGGGTTGTCGTCCCAGCCCTCCCAGGTGGGGGCGTACAGGACCGTGGGGATACGCCCCTCGGGCACGCCCCGCCAGGTCTGGATCGGGGCGAGCTGCGGGCGGCCGACCTCCGCTATGTCGTCGTCGCGGACACCGACGTCGGCGATGGCGTAGCGGTCGCGTCCCGCGCGACCGGCGGTCCACACCTCGTCGTACGCCTTGCTGAACGGGTTGACGCTGGCCAGCTTGTCGCTGTCGCCGTGGCCGATGAAGACGTGCTTCATGGTCGGGACGCGCAGCATGTGGATGTTCTTGCCGACGTTCGCCGCGTACAGCGCGACACGCACCGTGGACAGGTCCATGTTCATCAGGTGCACCCCTCCGGGCACGCAGATGACCGGCACCGTGGTGGGCGCCATGCGCTCCAGGATGGCGCGCTCGCGCAGGATGATCAGCGGCCGGGTGTCCAGCTGCTCCATCGTCTCCAGCCACATGTTGACCTGGTACGCCGAGTCCTTGGAGCCCGAGAAGTACAGCACCGTCTCCGGGCGGTACTCGCGCAGCCAGCCGTCGACCGCCGCCAGGACCGTGTCCGCGTTCGGCGGGGTCTTCTTGCCGCGGATGTACGGGACGAGCGTGACGACGTAGACGAACGCCAGCACCAGCGTGACCCCGATGCCCGCGAAGCCGTACACGTTGGTGTCGGTGGCCCCGGTGACGAGGACGCCGGCGACGGCCAGCAGGTCGAGGTGGAGCATCTTTTCGGCGGCCCGGTTGAGCAGGGCGCGCGGCGGTGCGTCCGGGATGCGGATGCGCGAGGCCAGGTCGACGTTGCGGGTGGCGACCGGCATCTTGCGGCGCAGCCGGATCATGGTGATCAGCGCGCTGTGCGGGGCCTGGAAGCCGTAGAAGGCGAGGAAGCACGCGATCGCCGCGTAGAAGACCATGCTGTCGGACAGGTCCAGGCGTGCGAGCAGCAGGACCAGGAGCAGCTGTCGGATCAGGAACCTGATGGACAGACCGGCGCGCACCTTGCTGAGGCGGTTGATCAGATAACTGCCGCGCCGGTGCAGATAGTGGTCCGCCAGGTACGTCACAGCGGCCGCGGCGGCGAAGGCACCGACGCTCGGGAGAAGCGCGGCCAGCATCAGGCAGGGGAAGCCCAGCATCATGAGGGCCGCCGCGGCCAACTCGGCCGCACTGCCCACCCGGGCAACGCGTATAGCGGTGGATATCACGGATAAACCTGCTCTTGGGGGGTGTATGCCGGTTTTGTTACTGCTTGATTAACGAAAAGGGCCTTGCGGGCGATCGCGGACAATCCGGGAATTTTACTGACTCAGGCCTCTGTGAATACGCGGCAAACGCGCAGACTCAGAGGCCTGAATTCCAAGAAAACTAATGGATGTTAATTATGCCACGCCGTCCTGCCGGTCCAGCACGCTGGCCAGCGCCGCTTCGAATCCGGAGGCCCGTCCGGCGCCGGCGGTCGGGTCCTGCTGGCGTACGTCGATGACGTGACCGGTCATTTCGGACAGGAGGACGTCCAGCGAGGTACGCGCGACCGCCTCGGAGGAGAGCAGCGAGCCCGCGGGCTCCTGGCCGAAGGCCTTGGTGCGCATCGGAGTCGCGGTGCGCTCGGGGTTGATGCAGTTGACGCGGATGCCGTCGCCCGCCCACTCGTCGGACAGCGCCTGGGTGAGGTTCACCATGGCGGCCTTGGTGGAGGAGTAGAGGCTGTACTCGGCGCGACCACGGGTGTAGCTGCTGGAGGTGTAGAGCAGCAGCTGGCCGTTGCTCTCGGCGAGGTACTTGTAGGCGGAGCGGGCGATCTGCACCGGGGCCAGATAGTTGACCTTCAGCGCTTCCTCGATCGTCGCGTTGTCCGTCTCCGCGAGCTTGCCTATGCGCAGCACCCCGGCGGTGTTGATGACGTAGTCGATGCGCCCGGTCTCGGCGTACGCCGTGGACAGCGCGTCGTCGACCTCCTCCGGGTTCTCGACGTGGGTGCCGGTGGTCGAGCGGCCGAGCGCGTAGGTCTTCGCGCCGTAGCCCTCGGCGAGTTCGGCTATGTCCTTGCCGATGCCGTACGAACCGCCGAAGACCACCACGGTCTTGCCGCTGAGCAGCTCGCGGTAGGCGGCCTCGTCGGCCTGCTCGGGGGCGGCGGTGGAGGCCAGCTGGAAGAGCTTGTCGGCGATGAAGACGTCGACGGGCTGAGTGACCTTCATGTTGTACTCGTCGCCCGCGACGACGTGGATCGGCACGTCCGGCAGGTACTTGAGCACGACCGAGCAGTCGTCGGTGGCCTGGAAGTTGGGGTCGCCCGCCGCGACCTCGTAGGCGCGGCGGATCGTGGACAGCTTGAACGCCTGGGGCGTCTGGCCGCGGCGCAGCCGGGAGCGGTCCGGGATCTCGGTGATGAACTCGCCGTCCTCGCCGTGGGTGCGGGTCACGATGATCGTGTCCGCGGAGGGGATGGCGACGTCGACGGCCTGGTAACGCTCCAGGGCCGTGACGCAGTCGTCTATGACGCGCTCGGACAGCAGCGGGCGCACGGCGTCGTGGAAGAGGACGTTGGCGTCCTCGCCCTCGGCCAGACCCTCGCCGAGCGCGGCGATCGCGCGCTCGGTGGTCTCGTTCCGCGTCGAGCCCCCCTCGATCACCTGAGTGACCTTCTTCAGCCCCGCCTTCGCGACGATCTTCTCGACGTCCGGCACATAGCCGGGAGCCATCAGCACGATGATGTCGTCGATCGACTCGGCCTGTTCGAAGGTGGTCAGCGTGTGTTCGATGACCGCCTTGCCTGCGATCTTCAGCAGTTGCTTCGGAATCGACAGACCCACGCGCTGACCGGTGCCGCCGGCCAGGATCACTGCGGTGGTACGGGGCTTGGCAAAGTGCTCAGACACAGGTGACCTACCTTGGGGCGACAGGGAACTTTGGGATGCTCCCACTTTCCGTTACTGCCATGCAAGGTGAGCGCCCTCTGCTGCTTATGTGCACGCAACCGGCTATTCACCTTGCAGGCAGGTATCTTCCGAGATTCCGAACCGTATTGTCCGGATTTGCTGTGAGTAACTGCACACGTTTTACGTGCGCTCTTCACGCCCGCTTCAGACGCTTGAGGACCCGGTGACCGAGAACCCGGACGAGTTCCCTGGACGGGGTCTGGTGAACCGAGCGCACGGACTCGGGGGGATACGCGGGAGTCGCGGCCGCCACGGCGAGCGCCCCGTACAGCGCATGGGCCGCCACCTCCGGATCGATCCGCGGCGGCCCCGTCTCCTCGGCGCTCGCGACGCTGGGTACGACGGACAGCAACGCCGGGTCACCGAGCACCCGTACGCCCATGGCGGCGATCCGCCCGGCCATCTCCGCGCCGATACCGGCGGCCGCCTCCAGCGCCCAGCGGGGCGTGGTGATCCGCGCGTCGTCCGGGGCCGGGAGGCAGGCGTTCTTCATATGCATGACGGCGCCGCCACGCACCATCCTGGAATACACCTCGTCGGGCAGCCCATTACCGCGGAACTCCCTATTGAGTTTCCGCAGCATTTCGGTCTCGGCGAACGTGAGTGAGCGATTGGCCGTGTCCGGCACCGGCACCAGGAGACCGTCGGGCAGGCCGAGGAGGGATTCGAAGGTGCGCATCAGACCGTCGCGGTCGCGGTCGTCGACCACCACGACGGTGACGTTCTCGGCACCGACGACCCGCACCCAGCGTTCGACGAGCCGGTCGTGGCGGTGACGGCGCCAGAAGCTCGGATTGGGCTTCTCGTACGGGGCCTTGCGCAGCATGTGTTCGAGCCAGTCCTCGTAGCCCATGCGCAGACCGTTCTGCACGTACTGCTGCCACTGCGAGGGCATGATCTTCGCCAGCGGCCGCAGGGTGACCAAAACATGAACCCGGCCCTGATCCCGGCCCTGGCCCCGGCCGAGGTCGTCGACGATCCGGGCGATGGCCTCGTCGTCGGGCGCATCGGCGAAGAACTCGCTGCTGACCACCGAGGTGCGCCTGCCGGTGGCGTGCACCGCGTCGACGAGCCGCTGCCAGTGCCTCTCGGTGGGCTTGGCGTCGCCCATCATCCCGGGCCGGGCGCAGACCGCGAGGGCGGCTTCCATCGGGTGCCTGCTGTGGGCCGGGAAGTCGACGCCGTGCCCGGCCATCGCGTCCTTCGCGGCGAACAGGGCGCTCTGGATCGACGTGGTCCCGGTCTTGTGCGGGCCGATGTGCAGCAGCCGGGTGCCGGGGGGCAGCGGTGTGGGGGCGCTCTTCGGGACGGTTTCGCCGGTCTCCGCCTCCGGGGCCGCCGAGTCGTGATGCGTACAGTCGGTCTCCATGGTCAACGGAGGTTAAATCTCTTACCTGAGCCTTACCTGAGAATGTCCTGGGACTCACATGAGTCCCAGGAATCCCATGAGTTCTGAGAGTTCCATGAGTGCTGAGAGTTCCATGAGATCTGTGAGCCCCGGAACAACGCTGCTCAGACCAGACGCACGCCCGGCTTCCCCGCCTCGACCCGCAGCCGGGCCAGCGTGCTGGACGCGGCGTCCGGCCGCAGCACGGTCTCCGGGGCGCGGACGGTGGCGTCGATGCCGTCGCGCCGGATGTCGAAGAGGTGGTAGCCGCGGTGGGCGTCGATGAACTTCCA
Organism: Streptomyces sp. NPDC111507; assembly: GCF_055638955.1. NCBI lineage: Bacteria > Bacillati > Actinomycetota > Actinomycetes > Kitasatosporales > Streptomycetaceae > Streptomyces > Streptomyces sp. NPDC111507. The sequence continues at coordinate 1,104,081 of NZ_JBVKBU010000001.1, forward strand.
GTGCGGGTTGTCCGGCATCCGCGGGTCCCACTCGGTGTGGAAGGCCACCTGGTCCTGGTCACCGCCGCTGGAGATGGAGGTCCCGACGAACTCGGCGCCGACGACGGCGGACTCCGGGTCGGCGAAGTCCTTCCTGAGGTCGCTGATCATGGTGAGGTGTCGGTCCCCGGTCAGCACGACGGGGTTGCGCACGGTGGACAACTCCCCCATGAGCGCGTTGCGTTCGGCCTGGTAGCCGTCCCAGGCGTCGTAGAACCAGAGCTTGCCGGGGCCGATCTGCAGATCGGTCTCGGCCATCATGATCTGCGAGGCGATCAGGTTCCAGCGCGTCGGTGAGTGGTGCAGCCCGCGCAGCAGCCAGGCCTTCTGCTCGGCGCCGAGCATGGTCATCGATGGGTCCTCGGCGCCCGCCTGGGTGGTCGCCTGGTCGCTGCGGAACTGCCGGGTGTCCAGGACGTTCAGCCGGACCAGCCGACCGAAGTCGAGCCGCCGGTGCATCCGGATGTGCGGACCGTTCGGCACCGCGGTCGCCCGGACCGGCATGTGCTCGTAGTACGCCTGGTAGGCGGCGGTCAGCCGGGCCACGAACGCGTCGTGCGACTGCTTGGCCGGGTCCTGCGGAATCTCCCCGGCGAAGTCGTTGTCGACCTCGTGGTCGTCGAAGGTGACCACCCAGGGCGCCGCGGCGTGCATCGCCAGGAGGTGCGGATCGGTGCGGTACTGCGCGTAGCGGTTGCGGTACTGGACGAGGGTGTACGGCTCCCCGCCGCCCTCGTGCCGGCGGACGGCCGTCGCCGACGGCGGAGACTCGTAGATGTAGTCGCCGACGAAGAGCACGAAGTCGGGATCCTGGGCCAGCATGTCGGCGTACGGGGTGAAGTAGCCGTTCTGCCAGTTCTGGCAGGAGGCGAGCGCGACGCGCAGCGAGCCGCCGGAGCTGTGGAGGTGCGGGGCGGTGCGGGTGCGGCCGGCCGGCGAGAGCTGGCCGTCGGCGCGGAAGCGGTACCAGTACGCGCGGTCGGGGCGCAGTCCGCGGACGTCGACGTGGACGCTGTGCCCGTACTCGGGCAGCGCCTGCGCGACGCCCCGCCGCACCGGCCTCCCGAAACGGGCGTCCTCGGCGATCTCCCACTCCACCGGAACCGCGCGGTCGGGCATGCCGCCGCCGTTCAGCGGGTCGGGGGCGAGCCTGGTCCACAGCACGACGGCGTCGGGCAGCGGGTCGCCGGAGGCGATACCGAGGGTGAACACCCCGTCGGGCAGCGGGGGTTCGGCGGCGCGGGCGGTGCCCGGAAGCCACAACTGGCTGGTGGCGGCGGCCCCCAGGGCCGCGGCGCCGGCGGTGAGAAAGCGGCGTCGATCGCGCGAGACGGTTCCGGTCATCGGTGAACTCCCCTGCGTCGGTGGCCCCTTGGACATCGGGAGGCTCACACGCCGCAGTGGCCCGCTCGCTGAACGGAGTTAATCAAGAGCATGACAAGAAGGTGAAGGGCGACCTCTCATGCTCAAAAGATCGCGCGGTTCCCCGCGCCCTTTTCAGGGACGCGGGGAACCGCGCGAGCAACCCCCGCCCACCCGCAGCCGAACGAACGGCGGCAGAGGGACCGGGGACGTCGACCTAGAACGGCTCGAAGTCGTCGTACTCCTTGTCCGCGTCGTCGCGCTCCGCCTGCTTGTCGCGGCGGCGCTGCGCGGCGGGCCGCGGGGCTTCGAGACGGTGGTCCTCACCACGGCGGCCGAGCATCTCCGCGCCGGCCATGACGGTGGGCTCCCAGTCGAAGACGACCGCGTTCTCCTCGGGGCCGATGGCGACGCCGTCGCCCGAGCGGGCGCCCGCCTTCATCAGCTCCGCCTCGACGCCGAGGCGGTTGAGACGGTCGGCGAGGTAGCCGACGGCCTCGTCGTTGTTGAAGTCGGTCTGACGGACCCAGCGTTCGGGCTTCTCGCCGCGCACGCGGTAGAGGCCGTCCTCCTCCTGGACCACGGTGAAGCCGGTGTCGTCGACCGCCTTCGGGCGGATGACGATCCGGGTCGCCTCCTCCTTGGGCTTGGCGGCGCGCGCCGTGCCGACCATCTCGGCGAGCGCGAAGGACAGCTCCTTCAGGCCCATGTGCGCAACCGCCGACACCTCGAAGACGCGGTAGCCGCGGGCCTCCAGGTCGGGGCGGACCATCTCGGCGAGGTCCTTGCCGTCCGGCACGTCGATCTTGTTGAGGACGACGATGCGCGGGCGGTTGCCGAGGCCGCCGTACTGCTTCAGCTCTTCCTCGATGATGTCGAGGTCGGTGACCGGGTCGCGCTCGGACTCCAGGGTCGCCGTGTCCAGCACGTGCACCAGCACGCTGCAGCGCTCGACGTGGCGGAGGAACTCGAGGCCGAGGCCCTTGCCCTGGCTGGCGCCGGGGATGAGGCCGGGCACGTCCGCGATCGTGTAGACCGTCTCGCCCGCCGTCACCACGCCCAGGTTGGGGATGAGGGTCGTGAAGGGGTAGTCCGCGATCTTCGGCTTGGCGGCCGACAGGACGGAGATGAGGGAGGACTTGCCGGCGCTCGGGTAGCCGACGAGGGCCACGTCCGCGACGGTCTTCAGCTCCAGGACGATGTCCTGGAAGTCACCGGGGACACCGAGCAGCGCGAAGCCGGGCGCCTTGCGGCGGGCCGACGACAGCGCCGCGTTGCCGAGGCCACCGCGACCGCCCTGTGCGGCGACGTACGACGTGCCGTGGCCGACGAGGTCCGCGAGGACGTTACCCGCCTTGTCGAGCACGACCGTGCCGTCCGGCACCGGCAGGATCAGGTCCTGCCCGTCCTTGCCGGAGCGGTTGCCGCCCTCGCCGGGTTTGCCGTTGGTGGCGCTGCGGTGCGGCTTGTGGTGGTAGTCGAGCAGCGTGGTCACGGACTGGTCGACGACCAGCATCACGTCACCGCCCCGGCCACCGTTGCCGCCGTCCGGGCCGCCGAGCGGCTTGAACTTCTCCCGGTGTACGGAGGCACAGCCGTGGCCCCCGCTACCCGCGGCGACGTGCAGCTCGACGCGGTCCACGAAGGTGGTCATGGGATGTGCCTCCAGTTACGTACGAAAGTCCTGCGCAACCCTGTATGCCACAGAGCCGCTTCTCTTCAAAACACGCGAAAGGCGGACCCGCTTCCCGTACGGGAAGTGAGGTCCGCCTCGCGAAAGAACCGGTCAGGCGACCGGAACGATGTTCACGACCTTGCGGCCACGGTGGGTACCGAACTCCACCGCACCGGCGTCAAGGGCGAACAGCGTGTCGTCCTTGCCACGGCCGACGCCGTTGCCCGGGTGGAAGTGGGTGCCGCGCTGGCGGACCAGGATCTCACCGGCGTTGACGACCTGACCGCCGAAGCGCTTCACGCCGAGCCGCTGAGCATTGGAGTCGCGACCGTTCCGAGTGGACGATGCGCCCTTCTTGTGTGCCATCTCTCCTCAGTCCCTTACTTCGCAGCCGCGGGGATCTCAGTGACCTTGATCGCCGTGTACTGCTGGCGGTGGCCCTGACGACGGCGGTAACCGGTCTTGTTCTTGTAGCGAAGGATGTCGATCTTGACGCCCTTGTGGTGGTCCACGATCTCGGCCTGGACCTTGATGCCGGCAAGGACCCACGGGTCGCTGGTCACGGCGTCGCCGTCGACAACGAGCAGGGTCGAGAGCTCGACCGTGTCGCCAACCTTGGCAGTGGAAATCTTGTCAACCTCAACGATGTCGCCGACAGCAACCTTGTGCTGGCGACCACCGCTGCGCACGATGGCGTACACGCGGATCTCTCTCTCGCTCGGAACGGAACCCCGCAGTCCAGCCGCGCGCTGCGCGAGCGGCCTCTCCCGAAGCGCACGGCACGCGAACACGCATGACACGCAGAATTACGGGAGGAAGAGGTTTACGGGGGTGCGGCGCGTCAGGGGACACGCCGACGGTCTAGGTTACGGGGCCCGGCTTGAGGGGTCAAACCGGGCCACCGTCATGCTGTCGGAGCAGCGGAGGGACCGACTTCCGTCAGCCCTCCGCCGGTTCCGCGTCAGTCCTCGGTGGTCGCCGAGACTGTCGAACGGTCCTGCTGCTCGGCCGCCGCGGTCTTCTTCGCGGTGGTCTTGGCGGCCGCCTTCTTCGCGGTCGCCTTCTTGGCCGTGGCCTTCTTGGCGACCGTCTTCTTGGCAGCGGTCTTCTTGGTGGCGGCCTTCTTCGCCGTCGCCTTCTTGGCCGTCTTGCGGGCGGCCGTCTTCTTGGCCGGGGCCGGGGCCTCGGCGTCCGTCTCGACCGCGGTCTCGGCCGCCGTCTCGACCGCCGCGGGAGCCTCGGCCGGCTCCGCCGAGGCCGACGGGACGACCACGACGGCCGCCTCCTCGGACGCGGTGGGCGCGGTGGCCTTGCGGACGGCGCGGCGACGCGGGCGGGCCGGCGCGGCGACCTCGGCGGGCGCTTCGGCGACCGGCGCGGGCTGCGGCTCGACGACCTCGGCGGCGGCCTCCGGCGCGGGCGCCGCGACCGGCTCCGTAACCGTCACCACGGCCTCTTCCGCCGCCTTCGGGGAACCGGCCGGAGCCGACACCTTGCGGGTGGCGCGACGACGCGTACGGCCCTTGGGAGCGGCCTCGTCCTCCGGTACGGCGACCACGGGGGCCGGAGCGGCCTCAGCGGCCGGCGTGACCTCGGGCGCCTCGACGACCGGGTCCTCGACCGCGACCGGCTCGGACGCGGCGGCCTCGTGGGACGTCAGAGCCCGCTCGGTCCGCTCGGCCCGCTCCTCACGGCGGCCCCGGGGAGCACGCTCCTCTGCCTTCGGCGCACCCGCGGGAGCCGACACGCGCCGGGTCGCCCGGCGCCGCGAACGGCCGCCACGGGAAGCCGCGGCCTCCGCCTCGGCGGCGCTGCTGTACAGCTCCTCGTCCGGCTGGAACTCCTGCTCGACCAGGGCGACGGGCGCGGCGACCTCGGCGGCCACCTCGGCCTCGCTCTCGACCGTCTCCGGCTCCTCCGCGATCTCGTGCGCGTGCTCGAGCTCGTGGTCGTGCTCGTGGACCTGCTCGGCGCCACCACGGCCGCGCTTCTTGCGCTTGCCGCCGCCTCCGACCGAGGTCGGCTGCTCCATGTGCACGATCACGCCACGGCCGTTGCAGTGGACGCAGGTCTCCGAGAAGGACTCCAGCAGACCCTGGCCGACACGCTTGCGCGTCATCTGCACCAGGCCCAGCGAGGTCACCTCGGCGACCTGGTGCTTCGTACGGTCGCGTCCCAGGCACTCCAGAAGGCGCCGCAGCACCAGGTCCCGGTTGGACTCCAGGACCATGTCGATGAAGTCGATGACGACGATGCCGCCCAGGTCGCGCAGCCTCAGTTGGCGCACGATCTCCTCGGCCGCCTCCAGGTTGTTCCTGGTCACGGTCTCTTCGAGGTTGCCGCCCTGACCGGTGAACTTGCCGGTGTTGACGTCGACCACGACCATGGCCTCGGTCTTGTCGATCACCAGCGAACCGCCGCTGGGCAGCCAGACCTTGCGGTCCAGGGCCTTCATCAGCTGCTCGTCGATGCGGTACGTCGCGAAGACGTCGACCTCGGAGGTCCACTTCGAGAGACGGTCGGCCAGGTCGGGCGCGACGTGGGACACGTACCCGTGGATGGTCTCCCACGCCTCGTCGCCGCTGACGATGACCTTGGTGAAGTCCTCGTTGAAGATGTCGCGGACGACACGGACGGTCATGTCCGGCTCGCCGTACAGCAAGGACGGCGCGTTCGAACTGCCGCCGCTCTTCGCCTTCTTCTGGATGTCCTCCCACTGCGCCTGCAGACGCTCGACGTCGCGGGCCAGCTCGTCCTCGCTCGCTCCCTCGGCGGCGGTGCGCACGATGACGCCCGCGTCCTCGGGGACGATCTTCTTGAGGATGGTCTTCAGGCGCGCACGCTCGGTGTCGGGCAGCTTGCGGCTGATACCGGTCATCGAGCCCTCGGGCACGTAGACCAGGTAGCGGCCGGGCAGGGAGACCTGGCTGGTGAGGCGGGCGCCCTTGTGGCCGATCGGGTCCTTGGTGACCTGCACGAGGACCGACTGACCGGACTTCAGCGCGCTCTCGATGCGGCGCGGCCCGTTGGCCATGCCGAGCGCCTCGAAGTTGACCTCACCGGCGTAGAGCACGGCGTTGCGGCCCTTGCCGATGTCGATGAAGGCGGCCTCCATCGACGGCAGCACGTTCTGGACCTTGCCCAGGTAGACGTTGCCGACGTACGAGGTCGACTGCTCCTTGTTGACGTAGTGCTCGACGAGCACGTTGTCCTCGAGGACGCCGATCTGCGTGCGCTCGCCGCTCTGGCGGACGACCATCACACGCTCGACGGCCTCACGGCGGGCCAGGAACTCAGCCTCGGTGATGATCGGAACGCGACGGCGGCCCTGCTCGCGCCCTTCACGGCGGCGCTGCTTCTTGGCCTCCAGGCGGGTCGAGCCCTTGATGGACTGCACCTCGTCGGACGGGTGCTCGTCCTTCTTGCCGCGCGGCTCGCGGACCTTGACGACGGTGCGCTCGGGGTCGTTCTCGCCGGGCTCGGCCTCGGGGCCGGAGTCACCGGCGCGACGACGACGCCGACGGCGGCGACGGCTGCTGCTGGAGCCGGAACCGCCCGGCTCGTCGCGCTCGTCCGCCTCCTCGGCGTCCTCCTCGGCCTGCTCGGCGGTGTCCTCGGCGTCCTGCGCGGCCTGCTCGGCGGCGTACTCGTCGTCACCGGCCTCACCGTCCGCCTCGGCGGACTCGCCGCGGCGACGGCGACGGCCACCACGACGGCGACGGCGGCGCGAGCCCGCGGACTCCTCCTCGGACTCGTCGTCCTCGGCGCCGTCCTCGACGTCCTCGGCGGACTCGTCGGGCTCCTCCACCTCGTCGACGGGCTCCGCGGCCGGGGCCGCGGGTGCCTCCTCGACGGCCCGGCGGCGACGGCGACGGCGTCCGCCCGTCTCCTCCTCGACGGCCACGGGTACCTCGACGACCTCTTCGGCCTGGGGGGCCTCGGCGGCCACTTCCGCCGCCTCGGCGGCAGCCGCGGCGGCGGCCCGCTCCGGCGTCTGGAACATCGGCTCGGTGAACACGGGCGCCTGGAACACGGCGACGGCCGGACGCGCGGGCCGTCGCGCGGACTCGGCCTCCTTCGGCGCGGGGGCGGAGAAACCGACAGCGGCCTTGCGCGTGGCACGGCGGCGGGTCCGGCGCGGGGCGCCGTCCTCGGCGGTCTCGGCCTCGGCCGCGGGCGTGGTCTCGGCCTCCGCGGCGGGCTTGCTCTCGGCCTCGGCCGCGGGCTTGCTCTCGCTGGGGCTGGTCTCGCTGGTCACGGGCGCCTCCACACGCTCGTCGGCGGCGTCGCCCTCGGGCGCACCGGCGGGCGCGGAGACGCGCCGGGTGGCGCGACGACGGGTGGTGCGACGGGGTGCGGCGTCCTCGGCGGCGGGGGCCTCTTCGGCCTGCGCCTCGACGGGCTCCCTGACGACCTCAGGGGTCTCAGCAGCCTCAGGGGCCTCAGAGACCTCAGGGGTCCGAGCGGCCTCGGTGGTCCGGGCGGCCTCGGCCGCCTTGGGCGCACCGGTCGGTGCGGAGGCACGACGGGTCGCACGACGACGCGGACGGGCGGCGGGCGCCGCCTCCTCCTCGACGGCGGGGGCCGCTTCGGCAGCGGGGGCCTCTTCGGCCTGGGCCTCGGCCTCGGCCGGCGCGGTCGCGGGCACCACGGTCTCCGCCGCCGTTGTCGCCTCGGCCGTCACCGGCGCACCGGCGGGCGCGGACGCCCGGCGGGTGGCGCGGCGACGCGTACGGCGCGGAGCGGCGTCCTCGGCGGGCCCGACCGACTCGACCGGCTCGGCGGCAGCGGCCTGAGCCACCGCCTCCTCCACCGTCTCTTCGGTCTCCTGGGCCTCTTCGGTCTCGAGAGCCTCGACGCCCTCGGCTGTGGCCATGGCCTCGGCCGATGCCACCGGCGGTATGGCCGGAGCCGTGGTCTCGGCCACGGACGGGGACTCGGCCGCGCCCGTGGGCGGGCCGGCCGGACGCGACGCCGCACGGCGGCGGCGCCGCGGCGGCAGGGTGTCGCTCGGAGTGTTGTTGTTGTCGGAACCCTCAGTGGGTTCGGTCGGCTCGAGCATGCGGGTGGATCTCCCGTCAGGCTCCCGGGCGCCGCGCCTGGTCCGGCAGTGCCGGTGACGTCCGCGGCTCGCGCGATGCGCGGTGCCGCCGTCCGGGGCGCGGGCGCCGCACGGGAGCTCTCTGTGTCCTGTCTCGCCGGTTCCGTACGCCATGTGTGCGTACGGCCTGGCGAAAGTCTTCTGGTCGGTGCGCTGCCCGACCCAGGTGGCTCCCGGATCCGAGGGCGGCGCTACGACGTCCGTCCTTACGCGGGACCTTCCTTACGCCGACGCCTTCGCGGCGGCAGTTTCGGCGGCCCCTGTGCGATCGGCTGGGGCGGCCGTGACTGCCTCGCGGTCGGGCGCGAGCGGGTCGGTCACCGTGCCGGTCTCTTCATCGAACAGCCCCTGCGCCAGCCTGGTCACCGCTGCGGCGACCGGCGGCGCCAGGTCGGCCACGGCGCGAAGACCGGACAGGACGTCGTCGGGTCGTACGGCAGGCGTCACGTGCCGAACAACCAGGCGCAGTATCGCACAGGGCTGGTCGGTCGGCCTATCAGCCTGCGGACTGTGCGCCTCGAGGCTCGCCACGGCACCGCGGGCGTCGAAGGTGCGCATCCCGTTCTTGGTCCTGCGCTGGACCTCGACCGTGTCGGCCGACTTGAAGGCGTCGACCGCGCGCTCCGCGTCCTCGGGCGCCACGCCGTCGAGGCGCAGCTCCCACACGGACGCGGTGAGCCGGTCGGCGAGACCCGAGGTACGGGCCTCGACCGCCTCGATGATGTCGAGCCCGTCGGGCAGCGACTCGTCGAGGAGCTCACGCAGCTTCTGAGGGTCACGCGTCTGGGTGAGCGCGATCTCCAGGTACTCCGCCTCGCTGCCTGTGCCGGTGGGTGCGGCATTGGCGTACGACACCTTCGGATGCGGTGTGAACCCCGCCGAGTACGCCATCGGCACCTCGGCACGGCGCAACGCACGCTCGAAGGCGCGCTGGAAGTCACGGTGGCTGGTGAACCGGAGGCGGCCGCGCTTGGTGTAGCGCAGTCGGATGCGCTGCACCGCGGGTGCGGGCGGCGGGCCTTCGGGCTGTCGCTTGCCCAGTGTCGTTCAGTCCTTCGTGAGAGCGGTCGTACTGCTACCTAGAGTACGTGTCCCGGCGGCTCCCGGTTCCCGCCGGTGCTTCGTCAGGGGCACCCGCTCGGGCTCCCGGGGCGTGCCGAAGAGCATGCGGCGGATGTCCGCGCGGGTCTGCCGCGCCGACTCGCGGGCGGTGGCCAGGGCCTGCCGTGTCACGCGGCCCACGCCGCGCGCGGCCTCGGCGGCGGGCCGCAGGACCGTGTCCCGGACGACGTGTCCGACCGGCGTCAGCACACTGCGGTACACCCAGCGCACGGGCTCCACGAAGATCCACCGGAAGAGTCGTCCGAGGAACCGGCCGACAGCGAGCGAAAGGTGTCCGGCCACCCGCCAGGCGTGTCCGAGTGCGTCCCCGACCTCCCGCGCGACGACGGCGAGGACCCGTCCGACCGGCACGAGCACCCAGCGCCACAGGGCGTGCGCGGGCAGCACGAGCAGGACGCGCAGGGTCCAGTGGAGCGCGGCGCCGATCCCGGTGAAGATCATCCGTACGAGCCACCCGAGTCCGCGCGCCGCCCAGGCGATCGCCCGTCCGACGGGGGCGAGGATCCACTCGTACAACCACAGTGCCGGTACGACGATCAGATGGCGGACCAGCCAGGCCACGACCCGGTACGCCCCGAGCGCTACCGCCCCGAACCCGAGCCCCAGGCCCCTGAGCAGCCAGGCGACGGCCCGCCCGACAGGGGTCAGCACCCGGGCGTACAGCCAGGTGAGTACGGCGCCGATGCCACGGAGCACCCAGGCGAACCCGGCGCCGAGACCGCGGAAGACCCAGGTGAACCCGGCGCCGACGCCCCGCGCCACCCAGGCGATCGCGTGTCCGACCGGCGTGAGCACCGTCTCGTACATCCACACGGCGGGCACGACGAGCAGCACGTACCCGAGCCACGCCAGCGCCTTGCCGAGCGGCACCACGGCGTACCGCCACAGCGTCACCCACGGCCAGACGAACACCGCCCAGGCGACCCACTGCAACATCCGCCCCACGGGACGCAGCACGGTGTCCCGCAGAAACCTTCCGCCGACCACCAGGGCGTCCCACAGCATGCGCACGGGCACGACGAGCACGAGGACGACGATCCGCACGGGCAGGCGGATCGCGACCGTGAGGCACCCCTCGGCCGGTGCTGCGGGTCGCTCAGCAGGCGACTTTTCCAGGTCCATACCGACGTAGACGCGTCAGGGCACCATCTGGATGCACGCCTCTGAGGCCGGTTGCGCTCGCGTCGAAACTCCTGGCGTTCGCGCCGTTCCGCCCGGCGCGCCGCCGTCGGGGAAGATCGGAGAAGACCGTCATTCCCTCGGCGAGAAGCACCGGCGTGATCACGAGCCGCGGCTCGAAGACCAGGCCCTCGCTGAGCCCCGCCGTCATCTCGGACACGGCGGCGTCGTGTCGGCCGCCGCCTGCGCGGCCCCCGGTCACGCTCGAAGCGGACGCGCGTCCGCCTGGGTCGGCCGCGAGTGCGCGGGCGACACCGACGCGCTGCTGCCGGCCGCCGGAGAGCCGGCAGGGGGAGCGGCGGGCCAGGGCCGCGTCGCGCCTGGGCGCGACGGGCGGCACCGAGCCCTCAACCGCCCTGGACCTGGTGGTGGTTCGGATCAGGCATGGGCGTCGGCTGCGCCGGCGGCCCCGGAGCGAAGGGCTCGACCCGCTGGGAACGGGTGAGCATGGCGACCCTGAACGCGGGCACCCGACGGCCGGCAAGCCCCGCACGGAGGCCACCCGGGCCTCCAACTCCCCGCTCCTCCGCCGCACCTCGGCCTCCCACTGCTGCCGACAGACCGCCCGCTGCTCGTGCCGGCCGCGCGCCAACTCCCTCTGGAACGCGCCCTGCACTGCACCGCATCGGCCCACAACCAGCAGTGATCACACGCACCAGTCGGCGATCAGTGCCTCATGTGTCTCCTTGTCCGCTTATGAAGGGACCCCTGCCGAAGGAACGCCGGGAACTCCATGCACACTTTGCCTGTCGCAGTCCCGTCTCCAAGAGGATGATCCACGCATGATTACGCTCACCAAAGAAGACGGCCCGGCGGATCTGGACGGAGTCACCCATCTGTCCATCGGAGTGTCCTGGGATCCCACCGCGGGCAGCAGCGGAGGAGTGATGGGCGTACTCCGCCGCAAGACGGGCACCGACCTGGACCTGATCGCCATCGCGATGCAGAACATGGACCCGGTGCGCCTGGCGGGCCTCGACTCGCTCGACCCCATGGGCAACGGTTCCCTGGTGCACAGCGGTGACAACCAGACCGGGCGCGGGGAGGGCGACGACGAGACGTTGACGGTCGAGTTCGCCCGCATACCGTCCAACATCACGTCGATCGTGTTCATCGCCGCCGCCTTCAAGAAGGGCAGCTCCTTCCAGAAGGCCCGCAACATCAGCTTCAAGGTGTACGACGCGACCGGCGGCACCACTCAGCAGGTCGCCGACATCTGGCCGAGCATGCTCACCCAGGACAACGGGTGCGCCGTGGCCAAGGCCGTTCGGGTCGACGGCAGCTGGAAGCTCGAGGTCATCAACGTGACGGGGAAGATCAAGCAGGGTGACGAGCACGCCCTGATGCGCTTCGCCGTCAGCAAGTAGTCGGCCGTCAGTACGTAGTCCGTCGTCAGTCGTAGTCCGCCATCAGTACGTAGGACGAGGTACCCGGGGCCCCTGTAGGACCCCGGGTACTACATACGCCGGACGACCTGCGCCTCCGCCCTCTCGACGGGCGTGCGGCCGTAGACATGGACCAGGGCGAGATGGAACAGGGCGGGCGCAAGAGGGGCCCAGCGGTGGATCCGGTCCGCGCGCAGCATGTACGTGACCACTGCCGCAGGACGGAAAGGCACGTAGTCGATGGTCTGATGCTCCCATCGGTCCGCGACCCCTCGGCTCATACGCGCTTGCAGGTCTTCTCGGGTCAAGTCCTTCAGCCTGGCGTGGAAGTGGGCGCTCCAGTGGCGCTTGTCGACGTCCAGCACAAAGGCAAGCAGATCGAGTGCGTACTCGTGGGGTTCGAGGGACAGCTCCTCCCGCATGCCGCGCCGGGCCACCGCATGCACGTCGGGGGCGTTCCTGCCGGACGAGTCGATGTGCCGCGACATGCCTTCGTTGACCGAGGAGTTCCAGACACCCGGGGCCATCCGGACCCGGTCACTGCGCTGACTGACGACCAGCAGGTCGTCGCTGGTCACCACCGCCACGTTCACAGCGAAGCTGCACTGCAGAAACGCGGGTGCCCGCAGCGGATCGTCCGGCGTGAGATACCGGGAACGAGGGGTTGTCCCGTCGGCCAGTCGGCGGTCGAGCTGCTGAGCGGCGAGAAAGGTGTAGTAGTCCGTCGGGCGGAGCCTCAGGTGGACTACGGGTTGCTCTTCGAGAGCGGTGCGTGAGACGCCGAACGACTCGACCGCGTAACGGGGGCCGTTCCACAACGGAGTCCGCCCCTCCACCCGCAGACGCTCACTCTCCCCCTCGATCTCGGCCCGCCAGCCGTCCATGTCCGAGGGCAGCTCGATCTCCGCGTCGAGCACTTGGACATGGACGGCTTCGGCGGGTATGGACGACTCGCCGTGCCCTTCGACGATCAGGGCGGACGTGTGCAGAGGGCCGAGGGAGAAGGTCCTCCACGCGGGACTGGACTCCTCCCGCTGCCGCAGGCCGCGCACCGCGCGGGTGGAGCGAGCACGCAGCCTGAACCAGCCGTCCTGCAACGGTTGCTGGAACAGCACCGCGCACAGCATCCCGAGTACGGCGCCCACAACTCCGTTGGCCACATCGATCCCGCCCATGCCAGGCAGGGTAGGCAAGTCGATCACGCCTCGCGCGATCTTGCCCTTTCCGTTACGGCCGCCCCGGTGATCGGCCTGGTGGGGTCTGTGACCGACCGGCGCCGACGCGGTCTGTTCGGACCTCGGGCGGTGCTACCGGCCGTCCTCCGGCGGCAGGTCCTGCTCGGTCCAGATCGTCTTGCCGGTGGGTGTGTAGCGCGTGCCCCAGTGGCGGGTCATCTGGGCGATGATGAACAGCCCCCGGCCTCCCTCGTCGTCGTTGGCGGCGTGCCGCAGATTGGGTGTGGTGTGGCCGGTGTCGGAGACTTCGCAGATCAGGGTCCGGTCGCGGATGAGGCGTACCTGGATCGGGCCGCCGACGTAGCGGATGGCGTTGGTGACCAGTTCGCTGACGATGAGCTCGCTGGCGAACGTCAGGTCGTCCAGCCCCCAGTCGCGGAGCTGCTTGCTGACGGCGGTGCGGATGGTGGCCACCGCCGCCGGGTCCGAGGGCAGCTCCCACTGGGTGAACTGGTTCCGGTCGAGCAGGCGGGTGCGGGCGACGAGCAGCGTCGCGTCCTCGTCCACGGCCCCGGGCAGCAGGGTGGTCACCGCCCGGTCGCACAGCACTTCCAGGGACGCCCGGCAGTCGGCGAGGATATGGGACAGCTGCGCGAGTCCGGCGGCACGGTTGTCGGCCGCCTGGAGGAGGCCGCCCGTGAAGAGGGCGAGGAGACTGCCCGGCGGGAGCTCCAGATCCGTGCTCTGGTAGGGCAGGCCACCGATTCCCAGCGGCGGTCCGGGGGGCAGCTCCGGATGGTCGACGGCACCCGTGTGCGGCTCGACGACCACCAGGACCGACTCCCCGGCCCGCGCCAGACTGCACTTCCCCGAGACGGGGTCGTACACCGCGTACAGGCAGGTCACGCCCAGGGCCTCGTCGGCCTTCGGCCTCAGGTGGCCCGGGCCTTGGCCGTCCCCGCGCTCGTGCGCGGTCTGCTCGACCAGGTCGTCCAGGCGGGACAGGAGCTCGTCCGGGCTCAGGTCCAGCCGGGCCAGCACGCGCACACCTGTGCGCAAGCGGCCCATGGTGGCCGCGGCGCGCAGGCCGTGACCGAGCACGTCCCCGACGACCAGACCGACCCGGGTGCCGGACAGGGGGATGAGGTCGTACCAGTCGCCGCCCACCCCGGACCCGTTGTCGGCGGGCTGGTAGCGGCTCGCCGCGTCAACGGCGGCGTGCGGCGGCAGGCGGCCCGGCAGCAGGCTCCGCTGGAGTTTGAGGGCCACGGCATGGCCACGGGTGACCATCGGCATCAGCAGGAGACCGAGCAGCAGGGCGCCCAGGCCCAGGACGGTGACCCCGCCCGTCCTCCCGATCAGCGGCGGGTCGACGCTGGTCATGCCGTATCCGGGGTCCGCATAGACGACGAAGGCGGCGTAGAGGAACAGCAGGAGCATGATCAGCCCGCCGAGCCCCGGCAACACCCCCTTGAAGACCAGGTCCCTGGCGCTGCGGGTGAGAACCTTGCGGTGGTACCAGACGCAGGCGAAGCCGGTCAGTCCGTACTGGAACGCGATCGCGAGGCCGACCGCGTCGATCGAGTCGGCCAGGACGTTATGGCTGAACGACGTCAGCAGGACCAGCAGGGCGACCGACACCGCGCCCATGCCGACGGTTCCCCAGGTCGGGGTGAGAAACCTGCGGTGGACCCGGGCGAACCGGGCGGGGACGGCCTTGTGGACCGCCATGGAGAAGACGGTCCTGGCCAGGGGCAGGATGGTCGTCTCGGCGGAGGCCAACGCCGAGGTCAGCACCATCAGGATCAGCAGTCTCGACAGGAACAGCCCCGTGTCGTCGCTCCCGAACACGGCCTCGCCCAGTCCGGAGAACACGTCGTTCGAGTTGTGCGTGTTGCCGAGCCCGATGCCCGCGGTGCCGACTCCCGCGAACGCCTGCGCCGAAGTGGACACCAGCCCGTACATGATCAGGAGCAGCACGGTGGACAGGACCGCCGCGCGCCCGGGGACGCACGTGCTGTCGACGGTTTCCTCGTTGACCGCGAACGCGGTGTCCCAGCCCCAGTAGATGAAGACCCCCGCAAGGATGCCCGAGGTCAGCGCCGTTGCCGAGGGCACCGCGAACGGGTTGAACCAGGAGGCGGAAACGTGGATCGCCGTCGGGGGCGGGTCGGTGTAGACCTTGACCAGTGCGGCGACGGCGAACAGGATCAGCATCACCACTTCCAGGCACAGCAGCCAGCGCTGGACAGCCGCCGAGAACTCGATGCCGACGTAGCAGATCGCGGTCAGCACGGCGATCCAGGCGATGCCCGCCACGGTGGTCCACAGCCGGTTCTCCGCCAGTCCGTTCAGACCCACCAGCCGGAAGCCGTAGGCGGCGGCGACCTCGGCGAGGCTCGCCATGACGATGATGTTGGCGACGATGAGGCCCCAGCCGCCCATCCAGCCGATGCGCGGTCCGAAGGCGCGGGTGGCCCAGGTGAAGGTGGTCCCGCAGTCGGCGTTGCTCGCGTTCAGCTCCCGGAAGGCGTACGCGACCAGCAGCATCGGGATGAACGCCAGCATGGTGACGATCGGGGCCTGCAGTCCGACCCCGGCCACGATGACGCCCAGCGTGGCGGCAAGGCTGAACGCCGGGCCGGTGGAGGCCAGGCCCATGGCCACCGAGGAGAAAATGCCCAGGGCGTCGTTCTTGAGCCCTTTCCGGCCGGACCCCGTCCCGGGAGCTGGGCGGCCGGCGGACTCGGCGCCGCCAAAGTGCCTCACACTTGATTCCAACGCCGGGTCACTGCCCTCCGCAACAGCGCAGGGGCAGCAATAAGGCGCGAACCGGACTCGGACCCAGTCCACCAGTGAGTGAAAGTCCACCGCTGAGCGGAGGCCCGAGGTACCTCTGAGCGGAGGCCCGAGGCATCTCTGGGCACCGCCAGGAAATCGATCACCTGATCGATTCCGGCGCCCATCTCAGCGCGTGTGACCGCCCCCCGCGGGGGTCGGTGCGGCGTTCTCGACCGTCACGCTTCGCCGCACCCCATGGTGATCACGACGCCGGACGCCCGCCGGCACCTGCACGCCGACGTCCCGTGACAGCTCCGTCCTCCGGATACCCGAGCCGACCACCACCGCGACCACCCCGACCAGCGCGGCCATCCCGACCAGCTCGGCCACCACGCACCACGCACCACGCACCACGCACCGACCGAGCGAAGCGCTCACGCGGTCACCCCGACGGACTCAGGAGCGGTCAGGAACGCGCCCAGCCGGTCCAGCACGCCGGGCAGCACCCAGTAGTAGACCCAGGTCCCACGACGCTCGCAGTCGATGAGTCCGGCCTGCCGAAGCAGCTTGAGATGGTGGGAGATCGTCGGCTGCGACAGCTCGAACGCGGGCGTCAGCTCGCACACGCACACCTCGCCACCCTCCCGCGAAGCGATCATCGAGAGCAGCCGCAGCCGGACCGGGTCGCCCAGCGCCTTGAACACCTTCGCCAGTTCGACGGCCCGGTCCTCGGCCAGCGGAGCGGAGGCCAGTCCCTGGCAGCAGGCGCCGTCCGCGTCCTGGCCGAGCACCTCAAGCTCCTGTTTCGACATACCTCTATGTTGACGTTCTTCGATACAAGACGCAAGGTTGCATCAACGAACGTCAATACAAGCCGTTCCGGGGCGCGCCATACCCCGTCATCCAGGAGTCAGCCATGCGCGAGCAGTCCACCGAACTGCGCGAGGCCGTCCGCCGGCGATACGCCTCCGCGGCCGTGAAGGTGACCGAAGGTGGCACCGCGTGTTGCGGACCGCAGCCGGTCGAGGTCGACGAGAACTTCGGCCCCGCCCTCTACGCCGCCGACGAGCGTGACGCTCTGCCCGCCGAAGCCGTCGCCGCCTCACTCGGCTGCGGCAACCCGCCCGCCGTGGCCGATCTCCACGAAGGCGAACGCGTCCTCGACCTCGGTTCCGGCGGCGGCATCGACGTCCTGCTCTCCGCCCGTCGCGTCGGCCCCACGGGGAGGGCGTACGGCCTCGACATGACCGACGAGATGCTCGCCCTGGCCCTCACCAACGCGAAGAAGGCGGGCGCGACGAACGTCGAGTTCCTCAAGGGCACCATCGAGGCGATCCCGCTCCCCGCGGGCACCATCGACGTGGTGATCTCCAACTGTGTGATCAACCTGTCGACCGACAAGGCGGCGGTTTTCGCCGAGACGTTCCGCGTCCTGACCCCCAACCGCCGCATCGGCGTCTCCGACGTCGTCGCCGACGACGCCCTCTCCCCCACCCAGCGCGCCGAGCGTGGCGACTACGTCGGTTGCATCGCGGGGGCCCTGTCGTTCACCGAGTACCGCGAAGGTCTTGAGGCGGCAGGGTTCGTGAACGTCGAGATCACCCCCACGCACCCCGTGGCCGACGGCATGCACTCCGCCATCGTCCGCGCCACCAAGCCCCCGACCGAGACGCAGGCCCACTCCACCACTGAGCGGATGCCCTAGGCGGCGGGCTGTGGCTGTGGACTTGATCAACGCTGCGACTGCGATCTGGCCGAGATCCACCGATGAGTTCCGCCGGCTGCGCCGGTCTACCAGGACGTACGCCATCGAGCCACCGACTGGAGCCCCACCATGACCAATCCCGCACACCCCGGCCGCATGCTGTTCGTGAACATCCCCGTAGCGGACCTCGATCGCAGCAAGGCGTTCTTCGCCAAGCTCGGGTTCAGCTTCAACCCGAAGTTCACCGACGAGACCGCCGCCTGCATGCTGGTCGGCGAGCACGCCTTCGTCATGCTGCTCAGCCGCGAGAAGTTCGCCGAGTTCGCGAAACTGCCGATGGCCGATCCCACCACGCACACGCTGGCGCTGTACTGCTTCAGCGTGTCGTCCCGTGACGAGGTCGACACGGTCAGCGCCGCTGCGCTCGCGGCGGGCGGCTCCGAAGCGGATGGCGCCGAGGACTACGGCTTCATGTACTCACGCAGCTTCTTCGACCTCGACGGCCACGGCTGGCAGGTCATGTGGATGGACCCGGCGGCGGCGGAGCAGGGCCCCGAGGCGTTCGCGGCCTCCGTGCAGGACGCCGACACCCCGGCCTGATCCATCGCGTTCCGCCCTTGCGCCGTCGTCGTGCGGCCGACCGCCCCAGCGACGACGGTTCTGACCTCTTGCACTCTGTGCCTGCCTCTTGGAGAAAGTCGAGGTTCGGCTGATCCACTCCGCCTCGGAGCCGATGTGCAGGGCGCTGCCAGAACCCGGCAGCGGCGTCCGGGAGGACGCCGGCGGCGCCGACGGGCGAGGGGGCGAAGCGACGACCGCGGCCGGCGCCTCAGCCACCCGGTGTCGAGTGCCTCGCTCACCTCAGTGCGTGTGACCGGTCCCTGCGGGGGCCGGTGCGGCGTTCTTGACCGTCAGCGGCAGTCAGTAGCCGGTGCCGCGCTTGACCTGGGCCCGCTCGCTCCCATGGGTCGCACCCTTGTCGTCCAAAGTGCGACACGCGTCGGCGATGTCCTGGCTCAGGCGATCGATCTGCTCGCGGCTCAGGGTCTCCTTGACCAGGGCACGCATGATCTTCACCCGCTCCGCGTTGGGCGGGAGCGTGTACGCCGGCACCATCCAGCCGCGCTCGGCCGAGAGTTGCCAGGCGACATCGGACTCGTCGTAGGCGTGCTGGCCGACGAGACGGAAAGCGACCAGCGGCAGCTGCTCGAGGTCGCTCCCGATCACTTCGAAGCGGCCGCCGCTACGCAGGTTGTCCGCCAACACGTGGGCGTTCTCCTGCAACATCTTCATGACGTAGGTGTAGCCCTGGCGACCGAGCCGGACGAAGTTGTAGTACTGCGCGAGCACCATAGACGCGCCGGTGGAGAAGTTCAGCGTGAACGTCGCGTCGGTCTTCCCCAAGTAGTTCTCGTGGAACACGAGGTCCTTGGGCAGGTCGGACTCCTCGCGGAAGACCAGCCAGCCGATGCCGGGGTAGACCAGGCCGTACTTGTGTCCCGAGACGTTGATCGAACGGACCTGCTCGAGCCGGAAGTCCCATTTCGAGTCCGGGTAGAGGAAGGGCCACACGAATGCGCCGCTGGCTCCGTCAACGTGGATCGGGATGTCAAGGTCCCGCTCCTTGCGGACGTCCCGCAGGAGCTTGTCGATCCCGACGACGTCGTCCTTGTGGCCGGTGAACGTGGTGCCGAGGACGGCGACGACGCCGATCGTGTTCTCGTCGAGGCGAGGCTCCACGTCCTCCGGGCCGATCGTGTACTTGCCCTCGGCGAGCGGCACGATCCGCGGCTCGACGTCGAAGTAGCGGCAGAACTTCTCCCACACGACGTGGACGTCCCCGCCGAAGATCAAGTTGGGTCGGTCGGCCGACAGATTGGCCGCCTTGCGGCGCTCCCGCCACTTCCACTTCAGCGACAGCGCCCCGAGCATGATCGCCTCGGACGAGCCCTGGGTTCGACATCCGGTCGTCTTGCCCGGCGCGTTGAAGAGGTCGGCGAGCATGCGCACGCAACGCTGTTCGATCTCGGCGGAAATCGGGTACTCCGCATGGTCGATGAAATTGCGGTGGAGATTCTCGGCGATGATCCGTTGCGCCTCCGGCTCCATCCAAGTGGTGACAAACGTGGCGAGGTTGCGCTGCGGGTCACCCTCCATGGCGAGGTCCACGTCCAGCAACCTCATTGCGTCCGTCGCAGCCATGCCTTCCACGGGGAAGGTCTCCGAGGGAGCGGGCGCGGTCAAGAATCGGTTGCCGAACAGGGCCGCGCTGTCACGCTTAGTCATATGACGATTCAAACAGCAGCCGATGCCCGCCTCGGCGAGGGACACGCCGACGCAGACCAGCGAGGCTCCGAACCGGCTGGGCGCGGCGCCGGGCGTCCAGGTGGAGCGCGCCACTGTACGAACGACCTGGAAGCCCAGTGCCGTGTCTACTCGGCTCTGCCTGGGGCGAAGGTGGTCGAGAGGGGAGCCCACGACGCTCGCCACGATTCGGCAGGCACTCGCGAACGGCGCCCCGTCCATCCCGGAGTCCGAGTGCCTTCCTGCCGGAGGCACCTCCTCGGCCCGCGGATGAATTTCCAGCTGCACCCGCATGCGCGCCCGCGCCGTAGAGAAACTTCTATCCCACTGGGACGAGGCGCCTGCTCCCATCCCGTCCACCATCGACCAAGCCACCGTCCCACACGCCGGCGAACGCCAACGAGCCCCCTCCCAAACCAAGGAAGGGGGCTCAACTGGTCTCGGTCGCATGGCAGCCCAAACTGCCACCAGTGCAAACGGGCGAGGGCCGGAAGCGCCGGCCGCAACCAGCGCGGCAGCCACCTCGTCCTCGCTCGCCCCGCCAGGGACTCGATCACCCGATCGAGTCCCGCGCCCGCCTCAGTGCGTGTGACCGGTCCCTGCGGGGGCCGGTGCGGCGTTCTTGACGGTCAGCGGCAGGAGCTTCTTGCCCGTCGGGCCGATCTGGATGCTGGTATCCATCTGCGGGCAGGGAGCCATCCATACTCACGTCGGACCGCCAGCTACCGTTCTCGGAGCATTTCCCTGTCCTGGACAGAGGGGGACCAGTTCGGCGGAACTGTCGTCGGTGACGCCCGATGCTTCACGACACCCCCTGGGGTCAGAAGGGCGGGTCGTCGGAGTAGCCGTCCGTCCAGGGGCGATCCATCGGTTTGGAACCCGAGATCCGTGGGTCGGGTAGCGGGCCGGGCTCTGCACCCCAGGTCACGAGGCACCGCTTGGCGAGGTATCGGTAACCCCGGTACTCGCTGGTGCTGAGCGTGCCGCGTACCAGGGGCACGAACTCCGGAATATGTACAGCCAATTCAGGGGCGGCGAGCGTCATCGCAGCTGCGTGCACCGCAGCTTCCCGGATCAGAAGGTCAGCATCAGCAAGGTACGGCCGCGCGGCTTCGTAGGTCAGGGGAAGGATGGCACGCACCGCGGCGACATCGTCAGGTTCTCCCGGGCCGTCTTCGTCGTACGTCGCGTCATCAGCGAGGTCACCCAGCCATTGCAGGAGTGCCGCGCGCATGGGCCGACGGCGCTCGTCGTGGAAGTAGACCCCCGAGGTCATCGTTCGTGGGTGGCCAAGGATGGCGATGACGAAGCGAGCGGCCGGGGCGGTGGCGCCATAGATGCTGTTCTGGTGGGTCACGGCCTGACCGAGGGTGTGTACGGCGCTTCGCTGAACACCCTCGTCGTCATCCAGTAGCCCGGCCAGAATGACGGGGGTCGCCGGGGCTACGTTGGGGCAACAGTGGTTGACGCTGTTCCAGTCCGTCTCCAGGAGAAGCGCCCAGGGGTCGATAGCACCGCTGGCACCATTGATCGTCACGGCCCCAAGTGTGGCCTGCAAGCCGCGTGTGGGCCAGGGCCCGGTCAGCACCCTTCTCGCGAGAACTTGCTTCAGGTCAGCCGTCTGGGGTGAACGTACCGTCAGTCCTCCAGACGGACCGGCATCAGGATCGAGAAGGTGCCCTCGTCGTCGGGTCGACGGATCGCGATCGGTGCCGTGGGGGCACCGAGCTCCAGAATCAGTCGGTCCCTGGCTCCGGCGGCCAGCGCGTCCAGCAGGAACTCACGGTTGACTGCGACGCGGTTCGGGTCGTCGTCACCGTCAGTGCAGAGGGTGACCGTGCCGCCGCCCTCCACGCTGAGCACACTGAGGTCATGCGCTCCGGCCTCGCCGCAGCGGACAGGACCGGTCTCCAGGGCCTTCCGAAAGGCCGCCACCTCGACGAGGGTGCGGCGTCCGCCGGCCACGGAGAGCAGACGGCGGTAGTCGGGGAAGTCGTGGTCGAGGCACTGACCGGCCGCCTGTCTGTCCCCGACCTCCAGTGTCACGCGGTCACCGTCGCCGGAGAGCCGCACGGGTCCCTCGCTGTCCAACAGCGCCCGCATTGCGTCGGCGAGCGGGGTGGGCACGATGACCTGCACTCGGCTCCCGTCGTGCCCGCCGATGTCGGCCTGCGCGACAGCCATTCGGTACCGGTCGGTGGCCACGACATGGAGGCACTCGCCCTCGATGTCGAACAGGACCCCGCCGAGCATCGGCAGTTCCGGGTCGGTACTCACCGCGAAGCGAACCGTGTCCAGCGCGCCTGCCAGCTCGGGCGCGGCGATGGACAGCTGGACGGTGGCGGTACGGAGCGAAGTCATCACATTCTCCCGGTGATCGAGTAGTGCTCGGAGCACGGAGAACTCCCTGCGGGCATCGGACAGCCCTTGTTCGAGACGGCACACGTGTGCCTTGAGCAGTTTCCGGACCAGGTCGGTGTCCGCGCCGGACCAGCTCGCCAGCACCAGCCGGATGTCCGCCAGCGGCATCCCGGCCCGGCGCAAGCGGGCCAACACCCGGGCCTCTTCGAACTGCTCGGGTTCGTACCACCGGTAACCGCTCACCGGATCCACCCAGGCCGGGACCAACACACCGGCACGGTCGTAGAACCGCAGGGCACTCACGCCCAGGCCGCTGTCGCGGGCCATCTCGCCAATGCTGCGCATGTCGTCCTCCACACCCAGCACTTTGGCCCCTAAACAAGGTCGAGGGTCAACCCGGCTCCCGAGCGGATTTCGCACGCAGGCCTCGTATCGGCAGATAGGGCCGAACCGCAGTCATTGTCGAGGGCGCAAAAACACTGAGCCCCCTCCGATCAGGGAAGGGGCTCAGAAGATAACAGGGAGGCCCGCAGCGAACTCAGACCACTCCACCACTGAGTGGATGTCCGAAGAACCTCCAGGCCCCGGCAAGGGCGTTTGAGGCCTGGGCTGCGGTGTCGACTGCTGACGCCCGGAGACGCCGACAGCCGCCGGAGCAGCGGCTATGTCGTTCTCGCTCGCCCCGCCAGGGCATCAGCAATCCGCGCCAGAGACTCACTCACCTCAGTGGCTGTGTCCGCTGCTGGTCGCATCCTTTCTTGACCGTCAACGGCAGCAACTTCTTCCCGCTGTTACTTACTTGTGGCCAAGTATCCATCTGCAGGCACGGCCCGAACCGCAACCGTTCAGGCTTGCCGCCGAGAAAGCGACAGTCGGCGTCGCTCTAGGTCGATGTCCGTGACGACGACCGTCAACTGATCGCCGATCTGTACGACATCCTCTGGCGCCGCCACGGGCACCGAGCCCAGCTCAGAGAGATGCACCAGGCCCTCAAGGCCATCGGCGACCTGTACGAAGACGCCGAACGGAACCAGCTTGGTCACCCGCCCGCTCAGTCTTTGGCCCACCACGATGCCTTCGGCGAACGCCAAGAAAGGGTCCGGCTGCATCGCCCGCAGGGACAGCCGCGCCTCCCCGTTCCACGTGTCGAACTGCAAGAACTCGCACGACACCCGCTCCCCGACCTCAACGACATCGGACGCCGCCTCGAAACGACGCCAGGACAGCTCGGGATAGGTGATGAAGCCGACGCCGGGATACACCGGATGCTCAGGGCCCTCATCCAATGCCACGAAGACGCCGAACCGCTCGATCGCCGCCACCGTGCCGACCAAGAGCTCACCACGACGAAGCCGCTTGAGGAACGCCCAGAGCTCCGGGTTCTCAGTGGCCGCCGTCGACAGCCTCACCCGGCCCGCGTCCAGATCCACAGCAGTCACCTCACCGGTGATCCTCTGCCCGACCACAGCGATGTCGGCGAAGCGCCGACGCCAGGAACCGTCCAACGGCCACACCGTCCCGAGCGGCTGGGCGGTGAAGCCGTCCAGGATCACCGATATCTCAGACCGAGAAACCGCAGCGACCGTCCCGTGGCAGACGTCACCGACACGGATCGCCGCCAGAAACTTTCGGACGGTCCGTCCAGCCGCCGCATCCCCCATACCGCGAAGGCTCTCACGGAGAGATCGCTAAACCCACTCCACCTCCGACTGAATGTCTGCGCTACTCCCCAGCACGGGCAAAGGCGTACGAGAGGAGGCTGACAGCACCGGTCGACGCGGACGCGGAACACTCGCCGCAGCCATCAACGCCGCCACCTCCTCCTCGCTAGTGCTCTGACCGCATAGGTTCGCCGGGAGGACAGCGCTCTCGAAATACGGATGCGTCAAGATCACTCATCTGCGATAGTCGCGCGCTGTGAACAGTACTGAGCTTGTGTTTCGGCGTGCGGATGACTCTGATGCGGCCGACATTGCCGGCGTTTGGCTGCGTTCCTTCACCGCTGCGCTGCCGACCGTGCGCCGCGCGCACGGCGACGAAGAGGTGCGGAACTGGTTTTCCTACGTGGTCGTGCCGCAGTACGAGACCTGGGTAGCCGTCGCCGAGGGCTCCGTGATCGGGCTCCTGGTACTCGATGGCGAGGAACTCGAACAGCTCTACCTAGATCCGTCCTGGCGCGGTCGGGGTGTAGGCGACCGGTTCATGGACTTGGCCAAGCAGCAGCGGCCCGATGGACTGGGACTGTGGACGTTCCAGGTCAACGGACCAGCCCAACGGTTCTACGAGCGGCACGGTTTCATCGCAGTCGAGCACACCGACGGACTGCGCAACGAGGAACATGAGCCGGACGTCCGCTACACCTGGCAGCCTCACGAGTAGGCCCCCCGCTGAGAAGATCGGTCACGCGGCCGTCCGCAGGGGAAATCCGCTGGGGCGGCCGGCCGATGTCAGTGGTGGCCTGACCGCCCAACCCGGCACCGCTAGGAGTTGGCGGCCTCCGCCAGGACGCGGGCGAGTTCGCGGGGGCGGGTGGCCATCGGCCAGTGGCCAGTGGCCCGAGTCGAGGTCCACGTACTGAAGGTGGGCAGCACGGGCGAGCTCAGGACTCTCACCGGCGGCGATCCACTCCTTGGCCTGGGCAGGGGTGAACTCGGGGCATACAACCACAACGGGGACGTCGAAGCGGCGCTCGTTGGCCAGGCGTACGACTCCCCTGGCGACCGCCTCGGGGACAGGAACCGCGGCGGACGCGACGCGGTCGCGGGTCTGCTGGTCCAGGTCGGCGGCGTCCGCGCCCTCGAAGGGATCCCAGCCAGGGAAGGGCATGGCGCCGCCCTCGATCGCGAAGTGATCGGCGTAGGCCCGCCCATCGGCGGCGGGGAAGCCGCCGATCGGGGCGACCTTGGCCACCTTCTCCGGTCGCGCGTCGGCGGCCAGCCAGGCCAGGGTCGATGCTGCGGAGTGCCCTACCACCAGCGGCTTTGCGGGCGCCGCGTCAACCGCGGCAAGCACTGCTTCCAGCTGGTCGTCAAGCGTCGCGGAGGCGGCGCCGTCGCCCTGGCCCGGGAGGGTGAGCGGCACGGGATGGTGGCCGAGCGCGGTGAGTTCGGGCACGACGTCGTCCCAGGCGGATCCGTCGAGCCACAAGCCAGCGATGAGCACGATGTCCACGGTGGTTCTCCCGGAGAAGAGTCGGATCTGGTTGCCGGCACGTTATCGGGAGGCTCTGACACCGGGCTCTGGTCAGAGTCCGATCTTTGAAAACGGCTCGACCCAACCCAATCCGGCGAACCTACGCGGTCACAGCACTAGCCCCCGCCAGCGCCTCAATCACCCGATCGAGTGCCCCGCTCACGTCAGTGCGCGTGACCGCTCGATGCCGGCGCCGTCGTCGCGTTCTTGACCGTCAGAGGCAGCAGCTTCTTGCCGGTCGGGCCGATTCGTACGGCCGTGTCCATCTGCGGGCAGGTAGCCACCCGCACTCGCCCGCGCCCGCGGTCGATCTTCGTGTGTGCGCGGCTGACGGGGGTTATTCGCCACCTGGGAAGCGTTCCGTCCACCAGGTCCGCCAGCGGGATTCGAGGTCGGCCAGGTGGGTGTCGTCGAGGTGATAGGTGCTCAGGATCGCCATGGCCGCGCCGTTCGGCTTGTCGGGTGTCGCGGCCATGCTGGACACGATGAGCAGACCGTTGCCCCAGGTGTGGACGGTGATGCCGAGTTGGTGGTCGGAGCGGTACCACATCTCGCCTTTGACGTCCTCGCCGAGCAGATTCACCTGGAACGGTGTGCCCGCGGCGATGTGTGCGAGATCTAGTGCGCTGATGAGGTGCACCGCGTTGTCGTTGCTGCCCACGAAACTGAGTGTGCGGCGGACGGCGCCGGGGCGGCGCTCGACGGCGAACCGCAGCTGGTGCACGAAGGTGATCCAGCCTTCGGTGACGTCCTCGTAGTAGGCGTCCAGGTCCGGGTTGTCACCGCGTAGGACGCGGGTGAGCGTGACCCGGGTGCCCTCGCCGTGCGGTTCGAGACTGAATTCGTCCCCGCCGTGCAGTCTCAACGTGCGTGTGGAGGCATCCTCCACGGTCTCGGTGAAGAAGATCAGGTCGATCTCGCCGTCCAGGCCGTCGTAGTCCCAGCCGAACCAGTGGCGGATCTTGTCCTTGTCCCGCAACGCGTCCCACACCACGTCCACGGGCGCCGCGATCGTGACCTCGATCCGCGGCCGTGTGTCGTCACTCATCCGATTCTCCTTGTGTCACCGCGGGAGCCGGGTGTCCGAGGGCAACCATCCAGTACGGGCGACCGTCGGCACAGTCGTAGCGCTCGACCACCTGCCGCACCGCGGCCGCCAGCTCTTCGGTGAGGCCCCTTCCTGGCAGGGAAGGGCGCTTAGCCAGCCACAGTCACGTGCGAGCCGGGAGCAGCCCTAGACCCACTCCACCTCGGAGACGACCCCCGAGGCCTTCCTGGGACCCGGCGGCGGCGTCCGGGAAGACGCCACCGGCGCTGGCGGGCGAGGACGCGAAATACCGAGCGCAGACAGCGCAGCGGCCACCTCCTCCTCGTTCGCCCCCGCCAGCGCCTCAATCACGGTTGGGCGGTGGGTGGAATGAGCTACGAAGCGGTGCGCCGCAGCAAGTGCGCGCTCGTGCTGCCTTGTTGTCGCCGAGTCGCCCTGAGTCTGCGCACCTAGAACCTGTCCGGGCGATCATTGGGGTCCCGCCACGCAGCCGCGGGACGGCCGGACTGACGACTCAAGAGTGACAGAGCAGGTCGAGGACGACGGCCTCGGCGTCGAGGGCGTCGAGATAGCGGTTGGCCTGTTCCCAGTGGCCGTCTGTGTCCGCGTCCATCCACGTGCCATCAAGGGTGACCAGGGCGAAGCCGGGCACGGCGCACCGGACCGACCACAGCCGGGCTTCCTCATGTTCCTGCGCGAAGTAGGCGACTGGGTCGTTGAGCAGGAACGACGTATCAAAGTGCGGGTCTCCCGCGACGGCCCTCTGGGCCACGTCCTGCACCAGTGGCTGGGCCAGATGCTCCTCCCTGGCGTCTGCCGCGGAGTACCTCTCAGGATCGGCCTCGTGGCGAGCGAGGAAGTCGGCGAGCGGGCGAGCTGGCGGATGTATCGCGGTCAGCCCGGTCCAAGCGGTGAGCAGGGCGTCATGCGCGCGCGCCGCTCGTTCCCGCATACCGTCGAAGTCGAGCAGACCCCGAGGCCCGCCATAGCATTCCAGCGGCCCGAGGCCATCGAGCTTGGCCTTCCTGCGCGGCACCGTTGAGGCGGTGACGAGCCTGCGGTCACCGTCGTGCTGAGGCAATACGAGGTAGGCATTGCCCGGGCTGGAGTGGATGGCCCACCAGTCCCAGTGGCCGACCGGATTCCATTCCTCGGTGAGGTTGGCGTTGTAGGGCGCCATGATGGCAGCTACAGCCTGCGGAACCTTCCGGGGCGCGGCCGGCGGCAGACACACAGTGGCGTAGAACTTGGTCATGCCCGGGAGCGTAAGCCCTGGGATTTCACCCACCCATCCGACTGCCATCTCATCGGATCGCCGTCTCAGCGGGCCAGCCACCGCGGCGGGGCACTCCGCAGCGTCAAGCCCACGAACTCACGTGCCGCCAGACGTCAACGAGCCCCCTTCCCGGTGAGAAAGGGGGCTCACGACACACAGTCACGCAGAAGCCGATTCGAACCTCAGACCCACTCCACCTCGGAAACGATGTGCAGCGAAGCCTCAGGGCCCGGCAGCGGGGTCCGAGAGGGTGTCGACGGCGCGGACGGGCGAGGGGACGAGACGCCAGCCGCGGACAGTGCCGCCGTCACCTCGTCCTCGCTAGCCCCCGCCAGCGCCTCAATCACTCGATCGAGTGCCCCGCTCACGTCAGTGAGAGTGACCGCTCGATGCCGGCGTCGGACCCGCGTTCTTGACCGTCAGAGGCAGCAGCTTCTTGCCGGTCGGGCCGATTTGTATGGCCGTATCCATCTGCGGGCAGACGCCACAGTCGAAGCACGGGGTCCAGCGGCAGTCCTCGACCTCCGTCTCGTCGAGGGCGTCCTGCCAGTCCTCCCAGAGCCAGTCCTTGTCGAGGCCGGAGTCGAGGTGGTCCCAGGGAAGGACCTCTTCGTAGGTCTTCTCGCGGGTCGTGTACCAGTCGACGTCCACGCCGAAGGCCGGGAGGGTCTTCTCGGCGCAGGCCATCCAGCGGTCGTACGAGAAGTGCTCGCGCCAGCCGTCGAAGCGGCCGCCGTCCTCGTAGACCGCGCGGATGACGGCGCCGATGCGGCGGTCACCGCGGGAGAGCAGGCCCTCGACGATGCCGGGCTTGCCGTCGTGGTAGCGGAAGCCGATGGAGCGGCCGTACTTCTTGTCACCGCGGATCTTGTCGCGGAGCTTCTCCAGGCGCGCGTCCGTCTCCTCGGCGGAGAGCTGGGGCGCCCACTGGAACGGGGTGTGCGGCTTGGGAACGAAGCCGCCGATCGACACCGTGCAGCGGATGTCGTTCTGGCCGGAGACCTTGCGGCCCTCGGCGATCACGTTCATCGCCATGTCGGCGATCTGCAGGACGTCCTCGTCCGTCTCCGTCGGCAGGCCGCACATGAAGTACAGCTTCACCTGGCGCCAGCCGTTGCCGTACGCCGTGGAGACGGTCCGGATGAGGTCCTCCTCCGAGACCATCTTGTTGATGACCTTGCGCATGCGCTCGGAGCCGCCCTCCGGCGCGAAGGTCAGACCGGAGCGACGGCCGTTCCTCGTCAGCTCGTTCGCCAGGTCGACGTTGAAGGCGTCCACACGGGTCGAGGGGAGGGACAGACCGATCTTGTCCTCCTCGTAGCGGTCGGCCAGGCCCTTGGCGATGTCGCCGATCTCCGAATGGTCGGCCGAGGAGAGGGACAACAGGCCGACCTCCTCGAAGCCCGTCGCCTTCAGGCCCTTCTCCACCATCTCGCCGATGCCCGTGATCGAGCGCTCGCGCACCGGGCGGGTGATCATGCCCGCCTGGCAGAAGCGGCAGCCCCGCGTGCAACCGCGGAAGATCTCCACCGACATCCGCTCGTGGACCGTCTCGGCCAGGGGGACCAGCGGCTGCTTGGGGTACGGCCACTCGTCGAGGTCCATGACCGTGTGCTTGGACACACGCCACGGCACACCCGACTTGTTGGGCACGACACGGGCGATACGGCCGTCGGCGAGGTACTCGACGTCGTAGAACGCCGGGATGTAGACGTTGCCCGTCTTCGCCAGGCGGAAGAGGACCTCCTCGCGGCCACCCGGGCGGCCCTCCGCCTTCCAGGCCCGGATGATCTCCGTCATGTCGAGCACGGCCTGCTCGCCGTCACCGATGATCGCCGCGTCGATGAAGTCGGCGATCGGCTCGGGGTTGAACGCCGCGTGGCCGCCGGCCAGGACGATCGGGTCGTCGAGGGTGCGGTCCTTGGACTCCAGCGGAATCCCGGCCAGGTCCAGGGCCGTCAGCATGTTCGTGTAGCCCAGCTCCGTGGAGAAGGACAGACCGAAGACGTCGAAGGCCTTCACCGGGCGGTGACTGTCCACCGTGAACTGGGGGACCCGGTGCTCGCGCATCAGCTCCTCCAGGTCCGGCCAGACGCTGTACGTGCGCTCGGCGAGGACGCCCTCGCGCTCGTTCAGCACCTCGTAAAGGATCATGACGCCCTGGTTGGGCAGCCCGACCTCGTACGCGTCCGGGTACATCAGCGCCCAGCGGACGTCACAGGCGTCCCAGGCCTTGACCGTGGAGTTGAGCTCTCCGCCGACGTACTGGATCGGCTTCTGCACATGCGGGAGCAGAGCTTCGAGCTGTGGAAACACCGATACAGCGGCTTCGGCAGGCATCTCGCGAACCTTCGTGAGCTGGGAGGTACTGACAGGGGTGACCATCCAGCCTAACGCGACCGGAGCCGGCTCCCGTCCGCCTCAGACGGCGCCCTTGTCCTCGATCGCCTCCCACTCCCCCGGCAGCGCCGCCTCCACCGCCGCCGCGCGCTGCTCCGCGCGGCCGTACAGCACCCCGTACGTGAACGCGTTCTCGCCCGCCTCGTGCGCCTCGGTCGCCACCTCCCGCAGGGCCCCGCGGACCATCACGCTGTCCTGGTGGTCGCCCAGCAGCGTCTGCAGGGACTTCATCGACTTGACCAGGTCGGCGGAGGCTATGCCGAGGGCGGGGGTGGCCGCCTCGGCCGCGTAGCGCGTGCGCTTGGCCTTCTTGCGCGCGTCGTGCATCGCGAGGTCGCGCTCGGAGCCGGGCGGCAGTTCCAGGGCCTCGCCGACCAGGTCGGCGACCTTCTTGAAATCCTTCCGTACGGCCTTGGCGATCACCTTCTCGGGCTTCTTCGAGGCGGCCTCCCGCAGGGGCGGGCCGGCCACCAGCGTGTCCAGCGTCGTCAGCAGGTCCAGATAGCGCTTGCCGTCCAGTACGGCGATCAGGCGCTGCCGGGAGCCGGAGCGGCGGGCCCCCGACCAGGTGCTCAGACGGGCCTGGACGGGGCCCGTGACCAGGTCGGACGGGAGGTCGTCGAGCGCCGCCGTCAGGTGCTCGGTGAGGACCTCCTGGTCGCGGTCGACGCCCAGCTCGGCGGCGAGCCACTTCAGCTCGACGCCGACCGGGTCGGTGACGGTGCGGTCGAGGATCTTGCCGAACGAGCGGAAGGTGCTGCGGAGGCGGCGGGTGGCTACGCGCATACGGTGCACGGAGTCGGGCACGTCGCGGCGGACGGCGGGGTCCAGCTCGACGATCGCGTCGCGCTGCGCGCGGACGTAGGTGAGGATGTGGCCGCCGGCGGTGTGCGGGGGCGAATCGGGGGGTTCGGGCTTCGCGGCCGTCGTCGTCGCTTTCGACGCGTCAGCGACCTTGTCGGTCGCCGCCGCCTTGCCTGCCTTCTCCGGCTTGCCTGCCGTCTCCGCCTTGCCTGCCTTCTCCCGCTTGCCTGCCTTCTCCGGCTTCCCCGGCTTGCGGGGGGCCGTGTCGTCGAGTGCCTTGGCCAGTTTGGACGCGGAGGCGGAGCGTTTGATGCCCGCCTTGCGGAGCCTCTTCTCGACCTTGTCGAGGAAGGCCGGATCGCCGTCGTCGGCGAGTTCCACCTCGATCTCGGTCCATTCCGCGCTGCCCGCACCGCCGCTGAGGCGCTCCGCGTGGACGCGGTCGACGCTGACCTCTGCGAGGAGGGTGCCGGAGGCGTCGACGAGGTGGCGGACGTCGCGGGCCGACAGGAGACGTACGACGGGGACGAGTTCGGCCTCGCGGATGCGGGAGCGGACGAGGGCGGTCAGGTCTTCGGGGACGGTGTCGGAGAGCGGGGCGCGGATTTCGTCGCGGACGCCCTCGGAAACGGGGAGTTTGAGGTGCCAGCCCGCGTCGTCGCCGCCGGTGCGGCGGCGGAGGGTGAGGGAGGCGGTGGCGAGCCGCTGGTCGGCCGTGTCGTAGTAGGTGGCGTCCAGTTCGGCCACGCCCTTGTCGATGACGCCCGAGACTCCTGGGACGTCGGTCAGGTCCGGGAGTGGCGCGTCGCCGCCGGCCGGGGGACCCTCGTACTTTCGCTCGATTTCGCGCTTGGTGTCCGCCATGAACTGAATCTAGTGGCTGTCGGGCCGGGATGGCAGTACCAGCCCCTGCCCGGACCTCTGGGAACGACCGGATCTCGCCCCCGCCGCCCCTACCCGTCCCATCCCCAGGGGCTCCGCCCCTTCAACCCCACTGGGGGCTACGCCCCCGAACCCCCCACGGGGCTACGCCCCCGAACCCCGCCAAGGGCTACGCTCCCTGGACCCCGCGGAGCCCCGCCCCCAAACCCCGCGAAGCCCCGCCCCTGCACCCCACCGGGGGCTGCCGCCCCCTGCACCCCCACAAAGCGCCGCCCTTGGACTCCGGCGGGACTGCGGCCCCGACCCTCGCCGGGCCGCGCCCCAGACCCCCGCCCCGGCCTGCGGATGCCGGCCTGGGCGGGTGGGATGGGCGGGGTGGGCGAGGCACGGGCTGAACGGCCTCGTTCTCAAACACCGGACGGGCTGAAAGGTGCGCACCGGGGTGCGTGGGTTGGACGGACGCGGCAGGGGAGAGCACCGCCTTGTGGGTGGGATGGCGGCCGCCTCCTCCTCACGCGCCGGACGCGCGAGGTGCTCTGAGGGCGGGACTGGCTCGGGCACACCCCTCGAACACCGGACGCCCAAGGCTTTCAGGGGCGCGGGGAACTGCGCGACCAGCCCCCACCGAGCCGCACCCGAAAAACCAACCGTGCGCCAGGGACCAACCCCCGATTCAGGGGCGAAGCCCCGGTTCAGGGGCGCGGGGAACTGCGCGACCAGCCCCCACCGGGCCGCAGCCGAAGACGTACCCCCTCCCGCCCAACCGCCGGAGGCCTACGCCGACATGGGGCGCTGGACTCTGATCGACTGCAACAACCCCACCGCCACCCACACCGCGAACATCGACGAACCGCCGTAGGAGACGAAGGGCAGGGGAAGGCCCGCGACCGGCATGATGCCCAGCGTCATGCCGATGTTCTCGAAGGCCTGGAAGGCGAACCAGGCGATGATGCCGGCGGCGACGATCGTGCCGTACAGCTCGGTGGTCTCGCGGGCGATGCGGCAGGCCCGCCACAGGACGACGCCCAGCAGGAGCAGGATCAGGCCGGCACCCACGAAGCCCAGCTCCTCGCCCGCGACCGTGAAGACGAAGTCTGTCTGCTGTTCCGGGACGAACTGGCCCGTGGTCTGGGAGCCGTGGCCCAGGCCCGTGCCGAAGAGGCCGCCGGAGCCGATGGCGATACGGGCCTGGTTGGTGTTGTAGCCGACGCCTGCCGGGTCGAGGTTGGGGTTGGCGAAGGCGGCGAAGCGGTTGATCTGGTACTCGTCGAGGATCTTGAGCTGCCAGATCGCCACCGCGCCCAGCGTACCGGCACCGAGCAGACCGAACACCCAGCGGTTGGAGGCGCCGGAGGCGAGCAGTACGCCGAGAACGATGATGACCGCGACCATGATCGTGCCCAGGTCGGGCATGAGCAGCACGACCATCATCGGGACGGCCGCGAGGCCCAGCGCCTGCAGCACCGTGCGGTGGTCGGGGTACTGCTTGTCGCCCGCGTCCACCCGGGTGGCCAGCAGCATCGCCATGCCCAGAATGATCGTGATCTTGATGAACTCGGCGGGCTGGAGGGACAGACCGCCCACGACGAGCCAGTTGCGCTGGCCGTTGATCGTCGCGCCGATCGGGGTCAGCACCAGCAGGATCATGAAGACCGAGAGGCCGTACAGGATCGGGACCGCCGTGCGCAGGGTGCGGTGGCCCAGCCAGATCGTGCCGACCATCAGGCCGAAGCCGATGCCGGTGTTCATGAGGTGGCGGATGAGGAAGTAGTACGGGTCGCCCTGGTTGATCTCGGTGCGGTTGCGGGTCGCCGAGTAGACGAGGGCCGAACCGATCAGGGAGAGCGCGAGGGCCGAGAGCAGTATCGGCCAGTCGAGGCGGCGGGCCAGGGAGTCACGGGCGAAGAGCCGTGACATCCCGCCGCGGGCGGGGCCGTAGCCGGAGACGGAGAAGTTGTTCGCTCCGGTCATGTCAGGATCCTCGTCCCCCGCCGCTTCTTCGGGCGGTCCGTACGCCTTCGGGTGTTCCGGTTACTGGCTGTCGGGGACGGCGTGGTGCCCGGTGGCAGCTGCTGGTCGGTGGCCCCGGGCGAGGGCGACTCGCTGGCCTGGAGGTCCTTGACCGGGTCCTTGGAGATGTCCGGGGTGTCGATCGAACCGTCGGTCTGGATCTTCGGGAGGCCCTTCTGGGGGGTGGGGAGGAGGGCCTTCGAGTTGTCGATGGAACCGTCGGCCTGGACGCCGTACAGCGCGTTGTAGATGTTGCGCACGGCCTCACCGGAGGCGCCGGAACCCGTACCGGCCTGAGCGATCGTCATGACGACCGTGTAGTCCTTGCTGTACGTGGAGAACCACGACGTGGTCTGCTTGCCGTAGACCTCGGCGGTACCGGTCTTGGCGTGCAGCGGGATCTTGTCCTGCGGCCAGCCGCCGAACTTCCAGGCGGCGGTACCACGGGTGACGACGCCCTCGAGGGCGTCGTCCATGCCCTTGATCGTGGCCTTGTCGATCGGCAGCTTGCCGCTGACCTTGGGCTTGATCTCCTGGACGCTCTTGCCGTCGGCGCTGACGATCGCCTTGCCGATGGTCGGCGTGTGGATGGTGCCGCCGTTGGCGATCGCCCCGTAGATCATGGCCTCCTGGATCGGCGTGACGAGGGTGTCGCCCTGGCCGATGGAGTAGTTGATCGAGTCACCCTCGCGCATCTTGTTGCCCTCGAGGCAGTTCTCGTACGCGATCCTCTGGACGTAGTCGCCGTCCTTCTTGCCGCTCTTGCACCAGGCGTCCTTGTTGGCCTTCCAGTAGTTCAGCTTCCACTGGCGGTCGGGGACGCGGCCGGTGACCTCGTTGGGCAGGTCGACGCCGGTCTGCTTGCCGAGGCCGAACTGGTGGGCGGCCTTGTAGAAGTAGTCCTTCGGCTCCCCCTTCTTGGGGTTGATGCCGCCGTCCTTCTTCCACTCGTTGTCCGCGAGGCCGTAGAAGACGGTGTCGCAGGAGACCTCGAGGGCCCGGCCGAGCGAGATGGGGCCGAAGTTCTCGCCCTCGAAGTTCTTGAAGACCTGGCCGCCCACTGAGTACGAGCTGGTGCAGGGGTAGCCGCCGTCCCACTCGTAGCCGGCCTCGACCGCGGCGGCCGTGGAGACCACCTTGAAGGTCGAACCGGGCGCGGACTGACCCTGTATGGCCCTGTTGAGCAACGGGTAGTCGGAGTTCTTCCCGGTGAGTGCCTTGTAGTCCTTGGCGGAGATGCCGCCGACCCAGGCGTTCGGGTCGTACGTCGGGGCGGACGCCATGGCGACGATCCGGCCGGTCTTGGCCTCCATCACGACGACGGCGCCCGAGTCGGCCTTGTAGTTCTCGCCGGTGATCTTGTCGAACTGCTGGCGGGCGGTCTTCATCGCCGTGTCCAACTCGTACTCGGCGACCCGCTGGACGCGGGAATCGATGCTGGTGACGAGGTTCGAGCCGGACTGGGCCGCGTCGCTCTTGGCCTTGCCGATCACGCGGCCGAGGTTGTCGACCTCGTAACGGGTGACGCCGGCCTTGCCGCGCAACTCCTTGTCGTACTGGCGCTCGAGGCCGGAGCGGCCGACCTGGTCGGAGCGGAGGTAGGGCGAGCTGCTGTCCTTGGCCTGGGTGATCTCGGCGTCCGTGACGGGCGAGAGATAGCCGAGGACCTGAGCGGTGTTGGCCTTGCCGGGGGCGGCGTAGCGGCGTACGGCCTCGGGCTCGGCGCTGATGCCGGGGAAGTCCTCGGAGCGCTCACGGATCTGCAGGGCCTGCTTGGCGGTGGCCTCGTCGGTGATGGGGATGGGCTGGTACGGGGAGCCGTTCCAGCAGGGCTGCGGCGTCTTCGCGTCACACAGCCGGACCTTCTGGATGACGTCCTCGGGCTTCATGTCCAGCACGTCGGCCAGCTTCGTCAGAACCGCCTTGCCGTCGTCCTTCATCTTCAGCAGGTCGGTGCGCGAGGCGGAGACCACGAGCCGGGTCTCGTTGTCGGCGATCGGCACCCCACGCGCGTCGAGGATCGAGCCGCGTACGGCGGGCTGGACGACCTGCTGGACGTGGTTGCCGGAGGCTTCCTTGGCGTACTCCTGGCCGTTGCGGATCTGGAGGTACCAGAGGCGGCCGCCGAGGGTGCCGAGGAGGGAGAGGACGAGGATCTGGATGACGACGAGTCGGATCTGTACCCGTGGGGTCCTGCCGGTCTCGGGAATGTTGGTCACTGGTGCTGCCTCCCCCTCTCAGAGTGGGTACGGGACACGGGCGCGCGAGCCGTGTGCGTACGGGGCGCCACATGCGTACGAGTCATACAAGTCATACGAGTACACGGCGAACCTGGGGGCCTTGACCCCGGGGTGGGTCAACTGAGGTGCGCTCACAGACGCTTGACCCCCTTGATGCGCCCGGCGCGGGCGACGCGCGCGCGGGCGGCCTTGACCCGGTGGCCGCGCTGGCTGCCGATGCGCAGGCCGGTGCCGGAGGCCAGCCAGCCCGAGGAGACGTCGGCGGCCTTGGCGCTGTTGGAATCGGCGAGCGGATTGCTCTCGGAGCGCCGGGCCAGGGCCATCAGCCCCGGGACCACGAACGGCGCGAGCAGCAGGTCGTACAGGGCGGCCGTGAACAGCAGGCTGCCCAGGCCCACATGGCGGGCGGCGGTGTCACCGACGAGGGCGCCGACACCGGCGTACAGCAGGGTGGAGCCGACCGCGGCGGCGACGACCACGGCCATCGGGCCGGTCGCCGACTTGAGCTGGCCGTTCTCCGGCTTCGCCAGCCCCGCGAGATAGCCGATGACGCACAGCACGAGGGCGTAGCGCCCGGCGGCATGGTCGGCGGGTGGGGCGAGGTCGGCGAGCAGGCCGGCGGCGAAGCCGATGAGGGCGCCGCCGACATGGCCGTAGACCATGGCGAGGGCCAGCACGGTGAGCAGGACGAGGTCCGGGACGGCACCCGGGAGATGGAGACGGGCGAGGACGCTCACCTGGATCACCAGGGCGACCACCACCAGAGTGGCGGAGAGCAGCATCCGATTGAAACGCATGGGGATTCAGCTCCTACGGCGTCTGGCCGGTGACGGGCTCGGACGCCGAGGGGGTGACCGTCACGGTCACGGTCGGCGTGGGCGTCGGTTTGGGCTTGGCCGGCAGCACCGTGTCACGTGGGTCCTTGCGGGGGGCCTCTACGACGACACCGACGATGTCGAGCTTCGAGAACGCGACGTACGGCGTGACGTAGATCGTGCGGGTCAGGTCGCCGCCCGACGGGTCGACACGGGAGACCACGCCGACCGGGACGCCGGGCACGAAGGGCTTGTCGGCCTGCGAGCCGAAGGTGACCAGGCGGTCCCCCTTCTTGATCTTCGCCTTGCCGTTGAGCATCTCCACCCGCAGCGGGCGGTCGCCCTGACCGGAGGCGAAGCCGAGCTCGTCGCTGGCCTCCATCCGCGTACCGACGGTGAAATCGGGGTCGTTGGCGAGCAGCACCGTGGCGGTGTCCGGACCGACGGTGGTCACGCGGCCGACGAGCCCGTCGCCGTTCAGGACCGTCATGTCGCGCTGGATGCCGTCGTTGCTGCCGACGTCGATGGTCACGGTCCAGGAGAAGCCCTGGGCGGCTCCTATGGCGATGACCTCGGCGCCCTTGATGCCGTACTGCCCGGCGCCGGCCGTCTTCAGCATCTTGTCGAGCTGGTTGAGACGGCTGCGATTGCGGTCGTCACTGCCGAGCTTGGCCTTCAGCGCCGTGTTGTCGTGCTCGAGTTGGGCGATGCGATCGTGTCGGCTGTCCGAGTCACGGACCGCGGCGATCGCGTTGCCGACGGGGTCGACCGCGGAGGACACCCCGTTCTCGATCGGGCCGAAGACCGTCGCGGCGGCCTGGCGGGCACCCTGGACCGGTGAGTCCTGTCCAC
Organism: Streptomyces sp. NPDC111507; assembly: GCF_055638955.1. Classification (NCBI taxonomy): domain Bacteria; kingdom Bacillati; phylum Actinomycetota; class Actinomycetes; order Kitasatosporales; family Streptomycetaceae; genus Streptomyces; species Streptomyces sp. NPDC111507. Next base: position 1,141,789 of record NZ_JBVKBU010000001.1, read on the forward strand.
CACGGATGTCCACCGTGATCAAAGCGAACGCGATGGCGATCAGCAGCACCAGGAGCAGCCGGCTCTCTCGTGTGTCCCTCACGTGCGGCGGCCGTGCCTTCCTCGTCGGTGTCAACAGGAACGCACCCCGAGCGAGTGCTGACGCCCAAGGGTGTTATGGGGGAGCTTATGCCTCGATATCAACGATCCGCCGTACGAGAAGCGATCATCCCGTACGGCGGAATCGAAGAGTTACCTCATCTGCGCGGCTGGGCGTCAAGAACCTGCTGGAGCGCCTCGAATTCCTCGACGCACTTGCCGGAGCCGAGCGCCACGCTGTCCAGCGGATCCTCGGCGATATGGATCGGCATACCGGTCTCGCGGCGCAGGCGCTCGTCGAGCCCGCGCAGCAGCGCCCCGCCGCCCGTCAGAACGATTCCTCGGTCCATCACGTCACCCGACAGCTCCGGCGGGCACTTGTCGAGCGTCGTCTTCACGGCGTCGACGATGGCGTTGACCGGTTCCTCGATCGCCTTGCGGACCTCGGCCGCGGAGATGACCACGGTCTTGGGCAGCCCGGAGACGAGGTCCCGGCCGCGGATTTCGGTGTGTTCGTCGTTGTCCAGGTCGTACGCCGAACCGATCGTGATCTTGATCTGTTCGGCGGTGCGCTCACCGAGGAGGAGGCTGTACTCCTTCTTGATGTGCTGGATGATCGCGTTGTCCAACTCGTCGCCCGCGACGCGGATCGACTGGGCGGTGACGATGCCGCCGAGCGAGATGACCGCGACCTCCGTGGTGCCGCCGCCGATGTCCACCACCATGTTGCCCGTGGCCTCGTGGACCGGCAGGCCGGAGCCGATGGCCGCGGCCATGGGCTCCTCGATGATGTGCACCTGGCGGGCGCCGGCCTGGGACGACGCCTCGATGACGGCACGGCGCTCGACACCCGTGATGCCCGAGGGCACGCAGACGACGACACGGGGACGGGCGAGATAGCGCCGCTTGTGGATCTTCAGGATGAAGTAGCGGAGCATGCGCTCGGTGATCTCGAAGTCGGCGATGACACCGTCCTTCAGCGGGCGCACGGCAACGATGTTGCCGGGGGTCCGCCCGATCATCTTCTTCGCCTCCGCGCCGACCGCGAGGATGCCGCCGGTGTTGGTGTTGATCGCGACGACGGACGGCTCGTTGAGTACGATCCCGCGACCCCTGACGTACACCAGCGTGTTGGCGGTCCCGAGGTCGACAGCCATGTCACGGCCGATGAACGACATTGAGTTCCCCATCAGGATTCGTCTGGCCTTCCCAAGCGGAGCTTTGACGGCTTTTTAGGAACGGCGAGGTGGGTGCAGTGACGTGAAGGTCTCCATCGTAGACGCGCCTGCACGAACACTGCGCGAGGGTCTTCGCCATTGTCAGCATGCGTGGCGTCGCCTCGCTTGTGGAGACGACCCAACGGGGGCACGCGTTCCCCCGATCGGCACGCATATGCCGCGGGACGGCCGGAATTTCCACGGCCGTCCCTGGTCGGACATCAGGCTGGGGACGCAAGTCCTTTACAAGCCTTTACAAGCCGTTACAAGAACATCTTGGAATCGTGATGTCTGTGCGGGGCTGCCGCCACTTGGAGGCGACTTGGACGCGACTTCAGCCTGACTTGGACCTGGCTTGAAGGCGACTTGGACGCGACTCTGCGGCGACTCGTGCGCAGCTCGGACGCGGCTACGAGGAAGGGTCAGACGCGGCCGGGGAAGAAGATCTTCAGCTCGCGCTCGGCGGACTCCTCGGAGTCGGAGGCGTGGATCAGGTTCTCGCGGACGATCACGCCGTAGTCGCCGCGGATGGAACCGGGGGCGGCGGCGATGGGGTCGGTGGGGCCGGCGAGCGCGCGCACGCCCTCGATGACCCGCTCGCCCTCGACGACCAGCGCCACGACCGGGCCGGACGCCATGAACTCCACCAGCGGCTCGTAGAACGGCTTGCCCTTGTGCTCGCCGTAGTGCTGTTCCAGCGTGTCCTGGTCCAGCGTGCGCAGCTCCAGCGCGGTGATCTGCCAGCCGGCCTTGCGCTCGATACGGCTGATGATCTCGCCGGTCAGGCCGCGACGGACGGCGTCGGGCTTGAGGAGGACGAGGGTGCGCTGGCTCACGGTGGTGGCTCCTTCGGGTCACAAGTGTGCGGGTGACCGAGGCTACAGGGCGTGTCTGGGTGGGTGTTACGCAGAGTCAGGTGGGCGGGGGCGTTCGGGGCTGTTCAGGGCCGTTCGACCGGGGGCGGAGCCCCAGCCACGGGTGGGACGGGCAGGGGCGGCGGGGGCGAAGAGCCTACGCCGGGTTCCCGCCCGCCTCCGCCTGCGCAGCGAACCTCGCCTTGGCCTCGTCGATCTTCCGCCCGTAGTGCACTGAGGCCCACCACAGCGCGGCGAAGATCGCCCCCAGGAAGAACATCGACCCCACGAAGAACCCGCTGGCGATCAGCGCGATCTGCAGGGCCCAGCCGAGCTGGACACCCCCGGGCCGGGTGATCATCCCGCAGAGCAGCACACTCACCGCCATGAAGATCCCGCTGACCGTCCACACCGTGGTCATGGACAGATCGGGATTCTTCATGGCGACGAGCCCGGCGAAGCCGATGACGAAGAACTCGCCGATCAGAGTGGAAGCACAGAGCGTACGCACAGCGGTCAGCCCCTCCTCAGGAGCAGTCGGGCCTCGCCGACGGTGATGACGGAGCCGGTCACGAGCACGCCGCCGCCCGCGTACTCGCCCTCCTCCTCGGCCAGTGTGATCGCCGCCTCGATCGCGTCGTCGAGCCGCGGCTCCACCTGCACCCGCTCGTCGCCGAAGATCTCGACGGCGATCGCGGCGAGCTCGTCGGCGTCCATCGCGCGATGGCTGGAGTTCTGGGTGATCACGACCTCGGCGAAGATCGGCTCGAAGGCCTCGAGCAGCCCCTGTACGTTCTTGTCGCCGCTCGCGCCGACGACCCCGATCAGCCGGCTGAAGTCGAAGGCCTCGCCCACGGCCTCGGCGGTGGCACGGGCGCCCGCCGGGTTGTGCGCGGCGTCCAGGACGACGGTCGGCGAGCGCCGTACGACCTCGAGGCGGCCCGGCGAGGTGACGGAGGCGAAGGCCTTCCGCACGGTGTCGATGTCGAGCCGCTGGGCGTGCGCCGAGCCGACGCCGAAGAACGCCTCGACGGCGGCGAGCGCCACGACGGCGTTGTGCGCCTGGTAGGGGCCGTGCAGCGGCAGGAAGATCTCCTCGTACTCCCCGCCGAGCCCGCGCAGTGTGATGAGCTGCCCGCCGACGGCGACCTGCCGGGCGACGACCCCGAACTCCAGGCCCTCCCGGGCCACGGTCGCGTCGACTTCCACGGCCTTCTTCAGCAGCACCTGAGCGGCGTCCACCGGCTGCTGCGCCAGGATCACCGTCGCGTCCTGCTTGATGATGCCGGCCTTCTCGATGGCGATCTCGCCGGGCGTCTCGCCGAGCCGATCGGTGTGGTCGAGGTCGATGGGGGTGACGACGGCGACGTCCCCGTCGATCACGTTGGTGGCGTCCCAGCTGCCGCCCATGCCGACCTCGACGACGGCGACGTCGACGGGGCTGTCCGCGAAGGCGGCGTACGCCATGCCGGTGAGCACCTCGAAGAACGACAGCCGGTACTCCTGCTGGCCGTCGACCATCTCGATGTACGGCTTGATGTCGTTGTACGTCTCGATGAACCGCTCGGCGGAGATCGGGGCGCCGTCGAGGCTGATCCGCTCGGTGATCGACTGGACGTGAGGGCTGGTGTACCGGCCGGTGCGCAGGTCGAAGGCACCGAGGAGGGCCTCGATCATGCGGGCGGTGGAGGTCTTGCCGTTCGTGCCCGTGATGTGGATCGAGGGGTACGCGCGCTGGGGCTCACCCAGGACGTCCATCAGCGCGGCGATCCGGCTGACGGACGGCTCCAGCTTGGTCTCGCCCCAGCGGCTGGCGAGCTCGGCCTCCACCTCGCGCAGCGCCTTGTCGACCTCGGGGTCGGCCGGGCGCGCGGGCACGTCGGCCTGCCGGCCCGCGTCGGCGCCCTGGGTGCGCAGGGTGCGGCTGCCGGCCTCGATCACGGCGAGGTCGGGGTCGCGGTCGGTCTCGGCCGCGATGATCTCGTCGAAGAGACCGTGCGGGTCGCTGGGGTCCGGCTCGTCCGGCTCGCTGCTGTCGTGCGGGGGGAGCTCACTCACGCTGCCAGTCTACGGAGCCGAGCCCACCCCGGGTCTCTCGCCCCCGCCGCCCCTACCCGTCCCGTCCCGGGGGCTCCGCCCCCAGACCCCCGGGGTGGGTTCTTCGGCTGCGGGCGAGTGGAAGCCGGTCGCGCAGTTCCCCGCGCCCCTGGGCACGGGGCTGCGCCCCGGCGCCCCAGGCATGTCCAGCCCCCACCGGCCCGCGGCCAAACGAATCCGGGCGGGCGGGAGATGCGGGGCGAAGCCCCCGCCCCAGGGGCGCGGGGAACTGCGCGACCAGCCCCCGCCCACCCGCAGCCGAAGGACGTCGAAGGCCCCCGGGACCAGTGAGGTCCCGGGGGCCTTCGTTCACCTACGGCAGAGCCGTTACGCCTCCGGGAGGCGTTCCAGTTGGGCCTGGATGCGGGCGATGTCCTCGTCCGCCTTGGCGAGCCGCGTACGGATCTTGTCCACGACCTGGTCCGGCGCCTTGGCGAGGAACGCCTCGTTGCCGAGCTTGGCGTTCGCCTGGGCCTTCTCCTTCTCCGCGGCGGCGAGGTCCTTGGCGAGCCGCTTGCGCTCGGCCACGACATCGATCGTGCCGGAGAGGTCGAGCGCCACCGTGGCCCCGGCGACGGGAAGCGTCGCCGTGGCCGCGAAGGCCTCGCCCTCCGGCTGCAGCCGCAGCAACTGGCGGATGGCCGCCTCGTGCGGGGCGAGGGCGGTGCCGTCCAGCGTGAGGCGGGCCGGGACGCGCTGGCCGGGCTGGAGACCCTGGTCGGCACGGAAGCGGCGGACCTCGGTGATGACCTGCTGAAGCGTCTCGATCTCGCGCTCGGCACCCGCGTCGCGGAAGCCGGAGTCGGTCGGCCACTCGGCGATGACGACCGACTCGCCGCCGGTCAGCGTCGTCCACAGCGTCTCGGTGACGAAGGGGACGATCGGGTGGAGGAGGCGCAGGGTGACGTCGAGGACCTCGCCCAAGACCCGCCCGGAGACCTTCGCCGGCTCGCCGCCCGCAATGAACGTCGTCTTGGACAACTCGACGTACCAGTCGAAGACCTCGTCCCATGCGAAGTGGTAGAGGGCGTCGGACAGCTTGGCGAACTGGAAGTCGTCGTAGAACGCGTCGACTTCGGCCACCGTCTTGTTCAGGCGGGAGAGGATCCAGCGGTCCGTCGCCGTCATCTCGGACGGGTCCGGCAGCGGGCCCTCGACCGTCGCGCCGTTCATCAGCGCGAAGCGGGTGGCGTTCCAGATCTTGTTGGCGAAGTTCCGGGACGCCTGGACCCAGTCCTCACCGATCGGCACGTCCGTACCGGGGTTGGCGCCGCGGGCGAGGGTGAAGCGGACGGCGTCGGAGCCGTACGCGTTCATCCAGTCGAGCGGGTCGACGGCCGTGCCCGAGGACTTCGACATCTTCTTGCCGAACTGGTCACGGACGAGTCCGGTGAGGGCGATGGTCTTGAAGGGCACCTCGCCGTCCATCGCGTACAGGCCGAACATCATCATCCGGGCGACCCAGAAGAAGATGATGTCGTGGCCCGTGAGGAGGACGTCGGTCGAGTAGAACTTCTCGAGGTCCGGGGTCCGTTCGGGCCAGCCGAGGGTCGAGAAAGGCCACAGGCCCGAGGAGAACCAGGTGTCCAGGACGTCGGGGTCCTGCTTCCAGCCCTCGGCTTCGGTGCCCGGGGGCTCCTCGTCCGGGCCGACGCAGACAACCTCGCCCTCGGGGCCGTACCAGACGGGGATCCGGTGGCCCCACCACAGCTGGCGCGAGATGCACCAGTCGTGCATGTTGTCGACCCAGTCGAAGTAGCGCTTCGACATGTCGGCCGGGTGGATGGTGACCCGGCCGTCCCGGACGGCGTCGCCGGCAGCCTTGGCCAGCGGGCCGACCTTGACCCACCACTGCATGGACAGACGCGGCTCCAGCGTCGTCTTGCAGCGCGAGCAGTGGCCCACCGAGTGGACGTACGGGCGCTTCTCGGCGACGATGCGGCCCTCCGCGCGCAGCGCGGCGACGATCGCGGAGCGGGCCTCGAAGCGGTCGAGGCCCTGGAACGGGCCGTGCACGGTGATGACGCCGCGCTCGTCCATGACGGTCAGCGACTCCAGGTCGTGGCGCTGGCCGATGGCGAAGTCGTTCGGGTCGTGGGCCGGGGTCACCTTGACGGCGCCGGTGCCGAACTCCGGGTCGACGTGGGTGTCCGCGACGACGGGGACGGTGCGGTTGGTCAGCGGCAGCTTGATGCGTCGGCCGACGAGGTGCTTGTAGCGCTCGTCGTCGGGGTGAACGGCGACGGCGGTGTCACCGAGCATGGTCTCGGCACGGGTGGTGGCGACGACGATCGTGTCGTCTCCCTCCCCGTACTTCATGGAGACCAGCTCGCCGTCGTCGTCCTGGTACTCGACCTCGATGTCCGAGATCGCCGTGAGGCAGCGCGGGCACCAGTTGATGATGCGCTCGGCGCGGTAGATCAGCTCGTCGTCATACAGCTTCTTGAAGATGGTCTGGACGGCCTGCGAGAGCCCTTCGTCCATGGTGAACCGCTCGCGGGACCAGTCCACGCCGTCCCCGAGCCGGCGCATCTGGCCGAGGATCTTGCCGCCGTACTCTTCCTTCCACTGCCACACGCGCTCGACGAACGCCTCACGGCCCAGATCGTGGCGGGACTTGCCCTCCTTGCCGAGCTCGCGCTCGACGACGTTCTGGGTCGCGATACCGGCGTGGTCCATGCCCGGCAGCCACAGCGACTCATACCCCTGCATGCGCTTGCGGCGCGTCAGGGCGTCCATGAGCGTGTGCTGGAAGGCATGGCCCAGGTGCAGCGACCCGGTGACGTTCGGCGGCGGGATGACAATGGTGTAGGCGGGCTTGTCGCTCTTCGCGTCGGCCGCGAAGTAACCCCGTTCTACCCAGCGCTCGTACAGCTTCCCCTCTACCTCGGCCGGCGCGTACTGGGTCGGCAGTTCGGGAGTGGGCTCTGATTGCGGCTGCTGAGAGTTCTCGGTCACGGGGTCAGTTTAGGGGCGTCACCGCCCTGTCCCGAAACACGATTCCTTCGTAACGGTCCGCCCCCCACTGCCGTGGCACCCCAGGGGTTACGCCAGGATGTCAGGAACACATAAGCATCTGGAGGGGAACCCAGAGATGAGCTACAACCAGCCGGGCCCGTACGGCGGGCCGCCCCAGCAGCCCGGACCGTACGGTCAGCCGGGGCAGCAGGGGCCTTACGGCCAGCCGCAGGCCCCCCAGCCCGGCTACGGCCAGCCGCCGCAGCCTCCCCAGCCCGGTTACGGCTACCCGCAGCAGGCTCCTCCGCAGCCCGGCTACGGCTACCCCCAGCAGGCTCCCCAGGGTGTCCCGCCGCAGACTCCCCCGTACGGTCAGCAGCCCGCGTACGGCCAGCAGCCCCCTCACGGGCAGCAGCCTCCCTACGGCCAGCAGCCCTACAACGTCCCGCAGCCGCCCGCGCCCGGCGGTGGCAAGAAGAAGACGGCGATCGTCATCGGCTCGGTCGCGGTCGTCGCCGTGATCGCCGTGGGGGCGTATCTCGTCATCGGTGGTGGCAGCGGCAGCGGTTCGGTCGCGGACGACGGCCCGCACAAGCTGACGACACCCGCGACGGTCATCAACGACACCTACAAGAAGTCCGACAGCTCCAGCGACTCCCCCACGATGTCCGACAGCGACATCAAGGACTTCGAGAAGTGGGGCGTGAAGAACGCCAAGGGCGTCGGCGCGGGCTACGCGAACGGCACGGGCCTGACCGCGAAGAACCTGTCCTTCAGCGGCGTGTACGGCACGATCGACGACCCGGAGGCCGTCGTCGACGCCATGTTCGCCAAGCTGAAGACGGAGTCCGAGAAGGACCAGAGCAAGGACAAGACCAAGGGCAAGCTGCTCGGCAGCCCGCAGGAGTTCAAGCCCTCCGGCTTCAGCAACGGCATCCTGAAGTGCCAGGCGGCCGAGATCACGAACACCGACTCGTCGACCTCGACGGCCGGCGCTCCCAAGACCGTGAAGGTGCCCCTGTGCGTCTGGGGCGACCACAGCACGGTCGCCTCCGTCACCTCGGTCGACATCGCCGCCTTCCTCACCGGCAAGAGCGGTTCGCTGGACGACGCGGCCGCCACCGCCGCCAAGCTCCGCAACGACGTCCGCGTCAAGATCTGACCGCACGCGTCAACCGCGAGCACAGCAACGGCGAAGGGGCCCCGGTCGGTTGACCGGGGCCCCTTCGCCGTACGTCCGTGCGGTGGCGGTTACGCCGTCTTCTGCTCGCCCGGGCCGCGCCCGCGGGCGTCGCGCGGGATCAGCGTCGGGTTGACGTTGGAGAGGACGACGTCCGCCGTGATGACGACCCTCGCCACGTCCTTGCGCGAGGGAACCTCGTACATCACCGCCTGGAGGACCTCCTCCATGATGGCGCGCAGGCCGCGCGCGCCGGTCTGGCGGAGGATCGCCTGGTCGGCGATGGCTTCCAGGGCCTCTCGCTCGAAGTCCAGCTCCACGCCGTCGAGTTCGAACAGGCGCTGGTACTGCTTCACGAGCGCGTTGCGCGGCTCCACGAGGATCTGGAGGAGCGCCGGCCGGTCGAGGTTGTGGACCGAGGTGATGACGGGCAGCCGGCCGATGAACTCGGGGATCATGCCGAACTTCACCAGGTCCTCGGGCATGACGGCCTCGAACTGGTCCTTGGACTCGAGCTCGCGCTTGGAGCGGATCGTCGCGCCGAAGCCGATGCCCTTGGCACCCGCCCTCGACTCGATGAGCTTCTCCAGGCCCGCGAAGGCGCCGCCCACGATGAACAGGACGTTCGTCGTGTCGATCTGGATGAACTCCTGGTGGGGGTGCTTGCGTCCGCCCTGGGGCGGAACGGAGGCCGTCGTGCCCTCCAGGATCTTGAGCAGCGCCTGCTGGACGCCCTCGCCGGACACGTCTCGCGTGATCGACGGGTTTTCGCTCTTACGGGCCACCTTGTCGATCTCGTCGATGTAGATGATGCCCGTCTCGGCCTTCTTGACGTCGTAGTCGGCCGCCTGGATGAGCTTCAGCAGGATGTTCTCGACGTCCTCGCCGACGTACCCCGCCTCCGTCAGCGCCGTCGCGTCGGCGATGGCGAACGGGACGTTGAGCATGCGCGCGAGCGTCTGGGCGAGCAGAGTCTTGCCGGAGCCCGTGGGGCCCAGCAGGAGGATGTTGGACTTCGCCAACTCGATGGCGTCGTCCCGGCTCTGACCGCCGCCGTTCTCACCGGCCTGGACCCGCTTGTAGTGGTTGTACACCGCGACCGAGAGGGCTTTCTTGGCCGACTCCTGACCGACCACGTACCCCTCGAGGAACTCGTAGATCTCGCGGGGCTTCGGGAGCTCCTCCCAGCGGACCTCGCTCGTTTCCGCGAGTTCTTCTTCGATGATCTCGTTGCAGAGATCGATGCACTCGTCGCAGATGTACACACCGGGGCCTGCGATGAGCTTCTTGACCTGCTTCTGGCTCTTGCCACAGAACGAGCACTTGAGCAGATCGCCGCCGTCACCGATGCGTGCCACGGTGTGCTTCCCCTTCGCCTGGGAGACGCCTAGGTCCAGCGGCTCCTGGTGCTGCCTTATGTCCGACGGTACCTTGCCGAGCCCCCCGTTCGGGCCCCCCTTGGCACGGTTCACTTTGTCGTGAACCGCGCCAACGGGCGACAGACGAGCGGCAGACGATACAGCGATACGTCAGACGATCGCGGAACTGTTCATCTTGCGGGTCGAGATGATCTGGTCGATCAGGCCGTACGCGAGCGCGTCCTCAGCGGTGAGGATCTTGTCGCGCTCGATGTCCTCGCGGATCTTCTCGATCGGCGTGGTCGAGTGCTTGGCCAGCATGTCTTCCAGCTGCGCGCGCATCCGGAGGATCTCGTTCGCCGCGATCTCGAGGTCCGAGACCTGGCCGCGGCCGGTCTCACTGTAGGGCTGGTGGATCAGCACGCGGGCGTTCGGGAGCGCCATGCGCTTGCCCGGTGTGCCGGCGGCCAGCAGGATCGCGGCGGCCGAGGCCGCCTGACCCATGCAGACCGTCTGGATGTCGGGCTTCACGAACTGCATCGTGTCGTAGATGGCCGTGAGGGCCGTAAACGAGCCACCGGGGCTGTTGATGTAGACCGAGATGTCGCGGTCGGGGTCCATCGACTCCAGGCACAGCAGCTGCGCCATGACGTCGTTGGCGGAGGCGTCGTCGATCTGCACGCCGAGGAAGATCACGCGCTCCTCGAACAGCTTCGCGTACGGGTCGTACTCACGCACGCCCTGCGAGGTGCGCTCGACGAAGCGCGGGATGACGTAGCGGGACTCCGCACGAGGACCGGTGTACTCGGCCTGCGTGCGGGCGTAGAGGCCGCTGCCGGGGAAGTCGTTCACTGTGTCTCCTGAAGAGCCTGTAAGAGCCTGGGGCGGTCGGCTGGGGGCGCTGGAGGGCCGTCTGCGCCGCTCCGGGGCACAAGGAGTGCCCGGAGAGCGGCAGAGGGGCCACGCGCCGCCCTGGGGGGCGCTGAGGGGCTTACGCCGCCCCGGTGCCGCCACCGCCCGGCATACCGGCAGCGGTGGGCATGATGTCGTCGATGAGGCCGTACTCCTTGGCCTCGATCGGGTCGAACCAACGGTCGCGGTCCGAGTCACGAGTGATCTGCTCGACCGTCTGACCGGTGTGGAAGGAGGTCAGCTCGGCCATCCGCTTCTTGGTGTGCAGCAGCCGCTCGGCGTGGATCTTGATGTCCGACGCGGAGCCCGCGAGGCCGGCCGAGGGCTGGTGGATCAGGATCTCGGCGTTCGGCAGGGCGAAGCGCTTGCCGGGGGTGCCCGCGCTGAGCAGGAACTGACCCATCGAGGCCGCCATGCCCATGGCGATCGTCACCACGTCGTTCTTGATGTACTGCATGGTGTCGTAGATCGCCATGCCGGCCGTGATCGATCCGCCGGGGCTGTTGATGTAGAGGTAGATGTCCTTGTCCGGGTCGGAGGCAAGGAGCAGCAGCTGCGCCGTGATCTTGTTGGCGATGTCATCGTCGACCGCCTGGCCGAGGAAGATGATCCGCTCGCCGAGCAGTCGGTTGTAGACCTGGTCGCCGAGGCCACCACCGAAGGGTTCGCCGGCAGCTGTGGGCATCAGATTCGTCACGTATCCACCTGCTCGTCTTACGACGGCGCCGGGCCGTCTCACGTCTTCTGCTGGGGGCGTGGGACCCCGGTGCGACAACCGCCCGGGGCGGCTTCGGGGACTCCCCTGCCCTCGTATTCATGGACCCTAACGCGCGGGTCCCTCCGGGGAATCCCGCAGAAGGAACTGTTCGCTGTGAGCGCATGCGCTCCGCTGGGTTGGACAGGGGGTTTGGCGGGGCCGCGCCCCCGACAGGGGCGCGGGGAACTGCGCGAGCGACCCCTCACAAGCCGCACCCGCCGATGGACCGTTCGTGGCACACGCGGCTGCGGCTCCGTGGGGGCTGAGCGCGCCCACGCGGCGGAGCCGCACGGATGTCACAGCCCCGCGCCCCTGAAGGCCGACGGCCCCCGGGGACACGAGTGTCCCCGGGGGCCGTCGTACAGCTGCTGAAGCGCCGCCGGCTTACGCCTCGGGCTTCTCCTCGGAGGCCTCGGTGGAGGCCTCGTCACCGTCGGTGACCTCGGCGACGACCTCGGTGGCCGACTCGGTCTCGTCCTCCTCGTCGTCGAGGTCGACGACCTCGCCGTTGGTGTCCTTGACCGTGGCGGCCTCGACGACGACCGCGAGGGCCTTGCCGCGGGCGACCTCGCCGACCAGCATCGGGACCTGGCCGCCTTCGACGACCGCCTGGGCGAACTGGTCGGGGGACATGCCGGAGGAGGCCGCACGCCGCATGAGGTGCTCGGTGAGCTCCTCCTGGTTGACGTTCAGCTTCTCCTTGTTGACGAGCTCGTCAAGGACGAACTGGGTCTTGATGCCCTTGACCGCCGCTTCCTTGGTCTCGGCGTCGAACTCCTCCTCGGTCTTGCCCTGGATCTCCAGGTACTTCGCGAGGTCGAGGCCCATCTGGCCGAGCTGGTGGTGCTCGAGGTTGTGCTTACGGGTGTTGATCTCGTCCTCGAGCAGCTTCTCGGGGACCGGGACCTCGACCAGCTCGAGCAGCTTCTCCAGGACACGCTCCTGGGCCTGCGTGGCCTGGTCGTACTGCTTCATGTTCTCGAGGCGCTTGCGGCTGTCCGCCTTGAGCTCGTCGAGGGTGTCGAACTCGGAGGCGAGCTGCGCGAAGTCGTCGTCGAGCTCGGGCAGTTCGCGCGCGGCGACCTGGGTGACCTTGACGGTGACCTCGGCCTCCTTGCCGGCCGCCGAGCCGCCCTTGAGCTCGGAGGCGAAGGTGGCCTCGCCACCGGCCTCCAGGCCCTTCACGGCCTCGTCGATGCCGTCCAGCAGCTCGCCGGAGCCGATGGTGTAGGACACGTCGGAAGCGACGCCGTCCTCCAGCACCTCTCCGTCGACCTTGGCCTCCAGGTCGATCGTGACGACGTCGCCGTCCTGGGCGGCGCGCTCGACCGGCGAGGTGGACGCGAAGCGCTCACGGAGCTCCTCGACGGCCTTCTCGACGTCCTCGTCGGCGACCTCGACTGCGTCGACCTCGACCTCGATGCCGGAGTAGTCCGGGATCTCGATGGTCGGGCGGACGTCGACCTCGGCGGTGAAGTTCAGCGTTTCGCCGTCCTTCAGCTCCGTGATGTCGACCTCGGGCTGGCCGAGGACGTTCAGCTCAGCCTCGTTGACCGCTTCGGTGTAGAACTTCGGGAGCGCGTCGTTGACGGCCTCTTCGAGCACGGCGCCGCGACCGAACCGCTGGTCGATGACGCGCGCCGGGATCTTGCCCTTCCGGAAGCCCTTCACCGTGACCTGCTGGTTGATCTTCTTGTACGCCGCGTCGAGGCTGTCCTTGAGCTCCTCGAAGGGCACCTCGACAGTGAGCCGAACCCGAGTCGGGTTCAGGTTCTCCACGGCGCTCTTCACGGTTCGGTCTCCTTGTGGCTGACTTCTTGGGGGTACTGCTGCGGGGTTCTGCTGTTTGTTTCTGCCGAGATCAGGCAGAGCCTCAGCGGATTCGCGGCCCTTGAGAGACGTAACAGTGCAGACACACGGGCGCGCAACCTGCATAGTAACCGCAGGCGGTACACGCCCCAAAAGGCGATCTTGCGATCCCGGCCATCGACTGTCGGGCATCTGTTCTCTCGCGTGATCCGTCGCCTGACGTGTCGCCGGAACCGGCTGGTGGTCGGGGTGGCGGGATTTGAACCCACGGCCTTCCGCTCCCAAAGCGGACGCGCTACCAAGCTGCGCCACACCCCGTCGGTGCGACACGTAGGGTACATGCCCGGAGACAGCGCGGCTGCCGCATTTCACGAGCGTCCGCGGGGTCGCGGAACGGGGTGTGCGGGGACGGGGTGCGACCCGCTACGATGCCTCCTGTGCCGGGGTCACTGACCTGCGGTGCTCTGTGTGCGGGCGTAGCTCAATGGTAGAGCCCTAGTCTTCCAAACTAGCTACGCGGGTTCGATTCCCGTCGCCCGCTCCATACGGCTCAGGGCCGGGCCGGAGGATCACTCCTCCGGCCCGGCCCTGATCGTTTTCCGGGCGGGTCGGATCGCCGGTCGCTTTGTCCACCGATCGTTTTGCCGGTCGTTCTGCCGACCGGTCGGATCCCCCGAGGGATTTCCCGGTCGGCCGGATCGCTGATCGAGCCGGCAAGGAGAGCACGGTCGGCCCGGGGCGCGGCCGTCGGGTCCGCGTCCACGAATGGGGGCGGTGAAGGCGTCGGCCCGTCCCGCCCGGAGATCAGAACCAGGGATCAGAAACTGATCGAGTTGATCGTCTGCGCTATCGAGTCCAGGAACCGCTGGATGGACGGAGCCATTCCGGTCGATGCGAGGAAGAAGCCGAAGAGCACCGCGACGATGGCGGGCCCCGCCTTGATCGATCCCCCTCGGATCAGCACCACGAGGATGATCGCCAACAGCAGTACCACTGACAGCGAAATGGCCACAACTGATCACACCCTACGGTCGGTCCGCTCTCCCGGCCCGGGGGTGCAGCCCCTCACACCCCCGCCAGAACCATCGTGCCACCAACGCGGCCCCCGTATGCCGCAGGTGACACATCGTCGGTCGGGGCCGCCCGGGAACCGCACGCTCCCACCCTCCCGTGGCGGACCAACTGTGCGCCCTCGTACGGTAATTCGACCGTGCGCCCGCATGGGAAATTCCGAGGGATCGTTGCCGTGTCCACACATCCCGTTCGCAGGAATTTCCAATTGTTGCCACAGGCGCGGCGAGGAAACCCCAAAGGGCGCCCGGAAGATGATCCCGAAGACACCGAAGAATGGACATTTCACCAGAGTCGCCCGCGAGTGTTATGCACCAATTAGTCATGACGAATACGGACAGAACGACGCCACAACTATCGCACGCGGTAAGGGGAAATCCTCAAATCCGGGGTACTCGAAACGTTACTCACGGACGAACTCACACGTGATAAGCAGGAATAACGCCAGGAGTTTTACGAAGACACACAGACAACGCTAGGGTGCCTCAGATGTTCCACGCCGCCTCGTCCCCCGCAAGAGCAGCAAGGTCCTGGATCCTCTCCTCCGCTCCCTCCGCTCCCCGCGGTTTTTGGTGGGAGGCTTCGTGACGAACTCGCTCCACCCGAACGGTCCCCGCCGAACGCCGCTCCCCCCGGCGGAGCGGCCGGTGGAGGGGGTGCCGACCGCGCGCTCGGGCCCGAGCCTGCCGTCCGACCGGACTTCGAAGCCGGCCGGCGCCACGGCCGCCACCGCCCCCACGGCCGCCACCGCCCCCCAGCCCGGCACACCGCGTGACGCCTTCTTCGACAACGCCAAGTACCTGGCGATCGTGCTCGTGGCCATGGGCCATGCCTGGGAGCCCCTGAAGGGTCAAAGCCGCGTCCTCGAAGCCGCGTACATGGTCGTGTACGCCTTCCACATGCCGGCCTTCATCATCATCTCCGGCTACTTCTCCCGCAGTTTCGACATGCGCGCCGACCGGCTGAAGCGCCTGGTCACCGGCGTCGCCGTGCCGTACGTCGTCTTCGAAGTGGCGTACGTCCTCTTCAAGCGCTGGGCCGACGACGATCCCTCGCTGCCGGTCAGCCTGCTCGACCCCTGGTTCCTCACCTGGTTCCTGTGCGCGCTGTTCATCTGGCGGCTGACGACGCCGCTGTGGAAGCTGGTCCGCTGGCCGCTTCCGCTCGCGCTCCTCGTGGCCATGCTCGCGACCACCTCGCCGTCCATCGGTGACGACCTGGATCTGCAGCGGACCCTCCAGTTCCTGCCGTTCTTCGTGCTGGGCCTGTGCATGAAGCCCGAGCACTTCCAGCTGGTGCGCCGCCGCGAGGTGCGCATCCTGTCGGTGCCGGTGTTCGGCGCCGCGCTGGTCGTGAGCTGGTGGGCGGTGCCGCGGATGAACCCCGGCTGGTTCTACCACCGCGACAGCGCCCAGGAGCTGGGCGTCCCCTGGTGGGTCGGCCCCGTGATGGTGCTCGCTCTCCTCGGCTGCTCGCTGGTGCTCACCGCGTGCTTCTTCGCCTGGGTGCCGCGCCGCAGGATGTGGTTCACGGCGCTCGGCGCGGGCACGCTGTACGGCTATCTGCTGCACGGTTTCCTGGTCAAGGGCGGCGACTACTGGGGCTGGTTCGACCACAAGTGGCTGCACCGGCCGCTCGGCGAGATCTTCGTGACCCTCGTCGCGGGCGTGGCCGTCACCCTGCTGTGCACGGCGCCGGTCCGGCGGGTCTTCCGCTTCGCGATGGAGCCCAGCATGGAGTGGGCGTTCAAGCGGGACGCCACGGAGCTGGCCCGCGAACGAGCCAGGACCCCCGCGTAGCCACCGTCGACCCTGGTACGGCCGCTGTCAGGCCGGCGGCAGTCCCAGCAGCGTCCGCATCGCGGCGTACTTCTTGGTCAGCCGCGCGCGGGTGTGCTCGTCGAGGACCGCGAGCCGGGCCGGATCGGCGTTGTGCGCCAGGTCCGAGGCCTTGACCACGAGAGCACCTGGAGTCGTGCGAATGCGTTTCGCGTACGACTCCGGGAGCTCTCCCTCGCGTTTGGTCAGCGCGAGCACGATGTCCTTCGTCCGCCCGGTCAGCGCGGCCTCGCGCAGCCAGTCCTCGGAGAGCACGTCGTCCTCGACGGCGTCGTGCAGCCAGGCCGCCGCGATCTGCTCGTCGTCGCCCCCGCGCTCACGGACCCCGTCCGCGACGGCCTGCAGGTGCTCGGTGTAGGGCCGCCCCGCCTTGTCGGTCTGGGCGGCATGCGCCGCACGGGCGAGGGCCTCTATTTCGGCCAGGGTCAGGAGAGTCTGCGTCACCCCTCCAGTGTCTCCCGCCGCAGCGCCGCGCGGGCGGGGACGGTGACCGCCGTCAGACCGAGCATGACAACCGCCCCGGCGAAGGACCCGTACAAAAGGGGCGGGATGTACGGTCCCCGCCCGGTCAGCCCCTTCATCATCGGCACCAGCGTGGCGAGCGCGATGGCCGTGCCGAGGACGATGCCGGCCAGGGCGACCAGCAGGGCCTCCCAGCGGATCATGCGCAGCACCTGGCGGCGGGTGGAGCCGATCAGCCGGAGCGTGCCGAGTTCGTCGCGCCGGTCGAGAACCGTCATCACGAGGGTGTTGGCGGCGGCGACGGCCGCGAATCCGCCGAGCACCGCCGCCATCACGGTGTTCGCCCAGGCGTTGAGCGCGCGGTCCCGGGACTCGGCGATGGTGTGGTCGGCGCGGTCGAGGACCGTGCCGAGCCCGGCGAGACCGGCCGCCGTGCCGCCCTTCGTCCAGATCTCGCTGTCGAAGGAGTCGGTCACGTGACGCGCCAGGTCGGCCCTCGCGAACGTGACCTGGGACAGCCCCAGGCCCC
The DNA here is from genome assembly GCF_055638955.1 of Streptomyces sp. NPDC111507. Classification (NCBI taxonomy): domain Bacteria; kingdom Bacillati; phylum Actinomycetota; class Actinomycetes; order Kitasatosporales; family Streptomycetaceae; genus Streptomyces; species Streptomyces sp. NPDC111507. The sequence continues at coordinate 1,158,909 of NZ_JBVKBU010000001.1, forward strand.
GGCCGTACGTCGCCACGAGCGTCGGGGACACCTTGGTGCCGTCGGGCAGGCGGAGCGCGAGCCGGTCGCCCACCTCGGCGTGGGCGCTGTCCGCGAGCGAGGCGTCCATCGCGACCTCGCCCGGCTTCAGGGAGAGGGTGCCGTGCCGGACGTCAAGGTCCTGGACGGCGGCGAGTTCCCGCACGGATCCGGTGACCCCCTGGGCGGTGGCCGACTCCAGTGAGCCGCTCACCGGCACCAGTACCGCCGTCTTCAGCAGGCCCACGGCCGAGGTAACGCCGGGCGTGCGGGCGGCCCGTGCCACCGCGTCCGGGGCGAGGCCGGTGTCCGAGGTGACGATGTGATCGGCGACGATGCCACGGCGCTGCTGCTCCTGGGTGGCCCGCTCCTCGCTCGTGTGCGTGAACACGAGCACCGAGGAGAAGGCCATGGCGAGCACGATCGGGGTGATCGCCGAGGCCATCCGGCGAGCGTTCGTACGGGAGTTGGCGGCGGCCAGCACGGCGGAGGCGCCCGCGCCGCGCAGCGGCAGCCCGAACAGTGTGGCGCAGACACGCGCCACCAGCGGCCCGAGCAACGCCACCGCCAGCATGAAGAGCATGACCACGCCGAGCGCCGCGTTGGCCGCGTCCTCACCGGTCAGCGAGGCGGCGAGGCCCGCGCAGACGAAGCCGCCGGCCGCCGCCGCGAGCCCCAGCGGCGTACGGATCCAGCCCGGCCGCAGCCGTTCCACGGATGCTTCGCCGAGCGCGAGCCCCGGTTTGATCCGCGAGGAACGGCGGGCCGCCATGCAGCCCGCGAACAGCGCGGTGAGCAGCACGGTGCCCACGGCGGTGAGCAGCGGGATGTACGAGACGGACAGTTCGACGGCCTCGGGGACCGCGCCCTTGTCCTTCAGCTGTCCGAACCACCAGTGGGCGAGGCCGATACCGGGGAGGCAGCCGACCACTCCCGCCGCGGGGGCGACGAGCAGGGCCTCGGTGGCGATCGTGCGGCGGATCTGCCGCGGGGTCGTGCCGATGGCGCGCAGCAGCGCGAACTCACGGCGGCGCTGGCCCACCGAGAGGGCGACGGTACCGGCCGCGGTGAAGACGGCGACCACGGTGGCGATGCCCCCGAAGGAGCCGCCGAGCCCGGTGAGCAGGTCCCTGGCCTCGGCGAGCGAGGCGTTCTCGACGGCGCCCCGGTCGTCGCCGGTGTGCACCCGCGCGTCCGAGGAGGCGCCGAGGACCCGCGCCACCTCGGACTTCAGCGTCTCGGCGCGGACGCCGTCCTTGGGGAGGACGGCGATGGCGTCGACCCGGCCCGGGTACGCGGAGAGGCGTACGGCCTCGGCGTCGGTGAACCAGACGGCGGGCGTGGGCTGTGGGGCGGTCGTGCCGGAGACACGGAAGGTGTGGGGTCCGTCGGCGGTGGTGAGCGTGACGCGGTCGCCGACGGCCCTGCCCCGGGCGTCGGAAAGGACGACCTCACCAGGGCCTGGGGCGCGGCCGGCCACGACCTTCTCGCCGGTGAAGGCCGTGGAACCCCAGCCATGCGCGGTACGGGCCTCGTGTGCGGTACCGGTCTTGTGCGCGGTACCGGTCCTGTGCGCGTCGGCCTGGACGGGGAAGGTCACATCGGCGATCGCCGTACGCGCTCCCGGTACCGAAGCGGCCTTCGCCACGAGGGAGTTGTCGAGGCGGGCGCGGTCCGGGACCTGGGTGGTCTCGTCCTCGCGGTCCTCCCCGTGGCCGCTGACGAGATGGGCCCGCTGGTCGGCGGCGACGACGACCGGGGCGTGGGCGTAGCGCTGGGGCGGCACGGATGCCCGTACGCCCGTCTCCAGGAGGATGCCGCAGGCCGCGACGACGAGTGCGGCCATCGCGAGCGCGACGAACGTGCCCACGAAACCGGCGGGCCTGAAGCGCAGGGCGGCGCGGGCGAGACCGTTGGGGAGGCGTGCGGACCTGGTCATCAGGCTGCCGCTCGGGCGTACGCGGGGGTGGTGAGCGAGGTCATGCGGGCGGCGATGTGCTGGGCCGAGGCGCGTTCGAGGTGGTCGGCGATCGAGCCGTCGGCGAGGAACAGGACGCGGTCCGCCCAGGCGGCGGCCGCCGGGTCGTGGGTGACCATGACGACCGTCGAGCCGAGGCCGTCGACGGCTCCCCTGAGCAGGCCGAGGATCTCGGCGGCCGTGGTCGTGTCCAGGGCTCCCGTCGGCTCGTCCGCGAACACCACGTCCGGGCGGGTGACCAGGGCGCGGGCGATCGCGACGCGTTGCTGCTGGCCGCCGGAGAGCTGGCCGGGGCGGCGGCGGGCCTTGTCGGCGAGACCGACCTGGGCGAGGACCTCGGCGGCGCGGTGGCGGTCGGGGCGGTGGCCCGCCAGGCGGGTGGGGAGCACGACGTTCTGTTCGACCGTGAGGGAGGGGAGGAGGTTGAAGGCCTGGAAGACGAAGCCGAGGCGGGTGCGGCGCAGGGCGGTCAGCTTGTTCTCGCTCATGCCGGTGATGTCCGTGCCGCCGAGGTGGACGGTGCCGGCAGTGGGGCGGTCGAGGCCGGCCGCGCACTGAAGGAACGTGGACTTTCCGGAGCCCGAGGGGCCCATGATCGCGGTGAAGCTGCCGCGGGGGAGGGCGAGGTCGAGGCCGCGCAGGGCGTGGACGGTGTTGCCGCCACGGCCGTACTGGCGTCGGACGCCGCGGAGCTCGACGGCCCAGTCGGTGGTCGGATCCGGGCCGGCCGCGACCGCGTTCGCGTGTTCGTGGCGCTTCTTCCGCAGGCCCATGGTGGGTCCGTCCTTCCGCCGCATTCGTCTGTTCGCTCGGGTGATGTCTCGAACGTACGGATGGGGAGGGGGGTGGGACCATGAGGCGGACCGCCGACTCCGGGTGGGGAGAACCCCACCCGCCCGCGGGCGGGACGCGGAGTCGTCAGCGGATCGCCGTGGCGCCGTCCCGGCAGATCAGGAGGAGGGCCCGGTCGTCGTTGACGTCCTTGGCGACCGCCTCGATGAGATGCCACGCGGCGCCGTGGAAACCGCCCGCGACATAGCGGTCGGCCTCGCCGGTGAGGCGGTCGATGCCCTCGACGATGTCACGGTCGGAGGTTTCCACCAGACCGTCCGTGAAGAGCATCAGGACGTCCCCGGGCCGCAGGGAACCCTTGACGGGGTCGAACTGGGCGCCGTCGTACACCCCGAGGAGCGGACCCTCCGCACCCTTCTCCTCCCAGCGCCCGCTGCCCGCGCTGAGCTGAAGGCCCGGCGGGTGCCCGGCGGAGAAGAGTTCGTAGTCGCCAGAGTCCAGGTCCAGGACCAGGTGGATCGACGTGGCGAAGCCCTCGTCCCAGTCCTGGCGCAGGAGGTAGCCGTTCGCGGCGGGCAGGAAGGCGTGGGGTGGGAGCGATCCCAACAAGCCGCCGAATGCTCCGGAGAGGAGCAGGGCACGCGACCCCGCATCCATCCCTTTTCCGGACACGTCGGTCAGAACGACTTCGAGCGTTCGGCCGCTGTTCGTACGTGCGGCCACGACGAAGTCCCCCGAGAACGACTGACCGCCCGCCGGGCGCAACGCCATCTCCCGGTGCCAGCCCAGCGGCAGGCCCGGCAGCTTGCTCTGCACCCGGATGCGTTCGCGCAGGTCGAAGAGCATGGTGCCGCCGCGCCGCCAGGGCACGCCGACCCGGCTCCGGAACTGGGCGATCAGCAGGCCGAAGAAGCCGCAGGCCGCGACCACCAGGACCACGCCCGGGGTGACCCGGGAGGGGCCCTCGGTGTACGGGCCCAGCTTCACCGACTCCACTATGAGCGCGGTGGCGGCGGCCGCGTACAGACCGAGCAGGCTGGCGGGGCGCAGCAGAAGGCCGCCCGCGACGATCGGCAGGACCAGCGCGGCCGGGGAGCACCAGACCGAGTTCATCAGCGTCGTGGCCGCGATCACGGGGATGGTCAGCAGCAGACCGGCCAGTGCGATCCAGTCCGAACCGTCGCCGCGGAAGTAGTCGACGGCGGATCTGCGCACGCCGGTGCGGGCCCGGTGCCACTGCTTCTTCAACCGGGCCGTGAACGTCTCGGCTTCCGCGCGCCGCTCTCGTCCTGCTGCCATTAGTTCGGGACCCTATCCATCGGACCAGGTGCTTGGCACGGGAGGTCCCACTTGTCCCCCGTCCGAGCGCTCAACATCACAGTGAACGCCGCCTCCGGAGGTGGGCGAAATTCCCTCGCTCGTACCGCATTGCCCTGGTAGTCATGGCGTATGACGACTGACTTGCGGGTGTTGCGGCAGCCCGAGTGGGACACGTGGTACGACAACCTGGTCCGCGCGTTCGGGGGCGTACCGGAGTCGTCCGAGGAGCGCGAGGTGATGAACGCGCTCACAGAGTACGACCGTTTCCTGGGGATCTGGGACGGCGACCAGTGTGTGGGCACCGCGGGGGCGTTCTCCTTCCGGGTCACCGTCCCCGGCGGCACCTCCGTACCGGCCGCGGGCATCACGATGGTGAGCGTCGCGGCAACCCACCGGCGGCGCGGGCTGCTCAGGTCGATGATGCGGCGGCAGCTGGACGACATCCGCTCATGGGGCGAACCGCTGGCCGTGCTGACCGCGTCGGAGCCGGTGATCTACGGCCGGTTCGGCTACGGCATCGCGACCCACCAGTACAACGTCGAGATCGACACGACCCGGGTACGTCTGTCCGTACCGCCCGGCACCGATGACGTACGTCTACGGTACGCCGCGCCTGCCGATGTGCTCGACGCCTGCGAGGCGGTGTACGCGCGGCTGGTCCCGGGCCGGCCCGGGATGCTGGCGCGGCGGCCCGACTGGGACCGGGCGATGCTGCTCGACCCGGAGAGCGAGCGGGACGGGGCGTCGCCGTTGCAGTGCGTGGTGGCCGAGCGGGACGACGAGGTCGTGGGCTACGCCCGGTACCGGATCAAGCAGGACGGCGACCACCGCGGGGCCGGGTTCACCGTCCGCCTCGACCAACTGGAGGCGCTCGACCCGGCGGCGCACGCGGCGCTGTGGCGGTTCCTCTTCGAGATCGACCTGACGTCCACGCTGCACGCGTACGGTCGCCCCGTCGACGAGGCGTGGCAGTACATGGTGTCCGACATCCGCCGCTGCGCGGTGCGGATGCGGGACGCGCTGCATGTGCGGCTCGTGGACGTCGGTGCCGCGCTGGAGGCGCGGACGTATCAGGCTCCGGTGGACACGGTGTTCGAGGTCGAGGACGTGTTCTGCCCCTGGAACGAGGGGCGTTGGCGGCTCACCGGGGACGCCAAGGGCGCGACCTGCGTGCGTACGTCGGACGCCGCCGATCTCGCGCTGTCCGTACGGGAGTTGGGGGCGGCGTATCTCGGCGGGGTGTCCCTGGCCTCGCTCGCGGCGGCGGGGCGGGTGCGGGAGTTGCGACAGGGCGCGCTCGCGGAGGCCTCGGTGGGCTTCTTGTCGGCCGTCGCGCCCTGGTTGCCCCACGGGTTCTAGCCCCCAGGGGGCGATCCCGGTTCAGCTGTTCTGGCAGGTCGGGCACCAGAAGAGATTGCGGGCGGCGAGACCGGCGGTGCGGATCTCGCCGCCACAGATATGGCAGGGCAGGTTGGCCCTGCGGTACACGTACACCTCGCCGCCGTGGTCGTCCACGCGTGGTGGGCGGCCCATGGCCTCCGGGGTGTGTTCCGGGCGGACGGTGTCGATGCGGTTGTTGCGGACGCCCTCGCGCATGAGTGCCACCAGGTCCGTCCAGATCGCGTCCCACTGCGTCGGGGTGATGTCCTTCCCCGTGCGGTACGGATCGATGCCGTGCCGGAAGAGGACTTCTGCGCGGTAGACGTTCCCGACGCCCGCGATGATTTTCTGGTCCATGAGGAGGGCGGCGATCGTCGTACGGCTGCGGGAGACGCGGTGGTACGCCGCCGACGGGTCCGCGTCGGCGCGGAGGGGGTCCGGGCCGAGGCGGGCATGTATCGCCTGCTTCTCGTCGTCCGTGATCAGGGCGCAGGTGGTGGGGCCGCGGAGGTCGACGTACGACGTGGCGTTCGCGAGGCGGAGGCGGACCGTGTCGGTGGGGGGTGGGGCGGGGGCGTCGCCGAAGTTCACCTTGCCGAAGAGGCCGAGGTGGATGTGGATCCAGTCGGCGGTGCGGAAGGCGAGGAAGAGGTGTTTGCCGTGGGCGTCGGCGTGTTCGAGGGGGGTGCCGTCGAGGAGGGCGGCGGCGTCGGTGAACTTGCCCTGGGGGCTGGTGACGCGGGTGGGCCCGCCTGCGAATCTGGCCTCGTAGTCCTCGGCCAGCCGGTGAATCGTGTGCCCCTCGGGCACGGGGTCCTCCTCGTGCGGCAGTGTCTTCTACGGCGTCGACGGATCGGGGGGTTGTTTTTTCGCCCCCGCCGCCCCTACCCGTCCCATCCCCAGGGGCTCCGCCCCTTCAACCCCACCAGAGGCTACGCCCCCAAACCCCCACGGGGCTGCCGCCCCTGCACCCCGCCAGGGGTTACGCCCCCTGGACCCCGCGGAGCCCCGCCCCCAAACCCCGCGGAGCCCCGCCCCTGCACCCCACCGGGGGCTGCCGCCCCCTGAACCCCTGCGGGCATCCGCCCGGACCTCCCGCGTCGGCGCCCTTGTCCTCAGACGCCGGATGGGCTGGAGATGCGGGCCGGGGTGGGTGGGACATCGACTCCGGCCTTGCCCTCAGGCGCCGGTCGGGCTGGAGGCGTCCGCCAGGGTGGGTGGGCTTGCTCTCGGGGGCCGGACGGTTTGGAGATGCGGGCCAAGGTGGGTGGGCTTGCTCTCGGGGGCCGGACGGTTTGGAGATGCGGGCCAAGGTGGGTGGGCTTGTTCTCAGGGGACCGACGGGCTGGAGATGCGGGCAAGGGTGGGTGGGCTTGTTCTCAAGGGACGGGCCGGGATGAGGGCTTTCAGGGGCGCGGGGAACTGCGCGACCAGCCCCCACCGGCCCGCGGCCGAAGAACGAAGGGCGGCCGGGGGATCCGGGGCGCAGCCCCGATCCTGTAGGGGCGCGGGGAACTGCGCGGGCAACCCCCACCCACCCGCGGCCGAAGAACCACCCGCGGCCGGGGATCCGGGGCGCAGCCCCGATCCCCTAGGGGCGCGGGCAAGCCCCGCCCGCCCGCGGCCGAAGGCTCAGGCCTGCTGGGGGTGGTGGGGCGGGACGGGCGGAAGGTCGCCGGTCTTTTCGTAGGCCGACAGCATGTCGATGCGGCGAATGTGGCGCTCGTCACCGGAGAACGGCGTGGAGAGGAAGACCTCCACGAACTTCGTCGCCTCCTCCTGCGAGTGCATCCGCGCACCCACCGCCACCACGTTGGCGTCGTTGTGCTGCCGCCCCAGCGACGCAGTCTCCTCGCTCCAGGCGAGCGCGGCACGAACCCCGTCCACCTTGTTCGCCGCGATCTGCTCCCCGTTGCCGGAGCCGCCGATCACGATGCCGAGCGCCTCGGAATCGGCCGCCGTACGCTCCGCCGCGCGGAGGCAGAACGGCGGGTAGTCGTCCTGGGCGTCGTAGATGAGGGGCCCGCAGTCGACGGGCTCATGCCCGGCGGCCTTGAGCCACTCGACGAGGTGGTTCTTGAGTTCGAAACCGGCATGATCAGAGCCGAGATACACGCGCATGGTCCGAGTGTGACACGGCCGTTTCGGATCGACCTCGCCGGGTGCCGTCAGCGAAAACTGTGAGCAACTCTACAAACCTCAAGGAAACCTCAAGTAACAATCTGGATTCAAAGGTTCACGAATTCCTTTGCCTCCGATTCACTGGACCGGCTCGTTACAGGGTCCCTACAAGGACCCGCTCGGGCCCGTACACCGCTCGTACGGAAATCTGCTCACCCGGCGCAAAGGAATCCCCCCTCATGACCTCGCAGCCGACCCCCACGAAGGCCGCAAGCGGCCCCGGAGAACCCGGTTCGGGCCTCCAGGCCGGCCTCAAGAACCGTCATCTGACCATGATCGCCATTGGTGGCGTCATCGGAGCCGGCCTCTTCGTGGGCTCCAGCTCCGGTATCGCCACCGCGGGCCCCGGAATCCTCCTCTCCTACGCCCTCGTCGGCACGCTCGTGGTGCTGGTGATGCGGATGCTCGGCGAGATGTCCGCCGCGAACCCGACCTCCGGTTCGTTCTCCGCGCACGCGGACCGCGCGCTCGGACGCTGGGCCGGTTTCTCGATCGGCTGGCTGTACTGGTTCTTCTGGGTGGTCGTGCTGGCCGTCGAGGCGACCGCGGGAGCCAAGATCCTCGAAGGGTGGATGCCCGGCGTACCGCAGTGGGGCTGGGCGCTCATCGTGATGGTCGTCCTTACCGCGACCAACCTGGTCTCCGTCGGCTCGTACGGCGAGTTCGAGTTCTGGTTCGCCGGGATCAAGGTCGTCGCGATCGGCGCGTTCATCATCGTCGGCGGGCTCGCGATCTTCGGCGTGCTGCCGGGTGTCGACGCCCCGAAGGCCGGCCTGGGGAATCTGAGCGAGCACGGCGGGTTCCTGCCGCACGGGCCCGGCGCGATCCTCACCGGTGTGCTCCTGGTCGTCTTCTCCTTCATGGGCAGCGAGATCGCGACCCTCGCCGCCGGTGAGTCCGAGGACCCGCAGCGAGCCGTCACCAAGTCCACCAACAGCATCATCTGGCGCATCGGCGTCTTCTACCTGGGCTCGATCCTCGTCGTCGTGTCCCTGCTGCCGTGGAACGACCCCTCCATCAAGGACAAGGGCTCCTACGTCGCCGCCCTCGACTCCCTCGGCATCGCGCACGCCGGTGAGATCATGAACTTCATCGTGCTGACCTCCGTGCTGTCCTGCCTGAACTCCGGGCTCTACACGGCCTCACGGATGGCGTTCTCGCTCGGCGAGCGCGGCGACGCGCCCAAGGTGTTCGCGAAGACCACCTCGCGCGGTGTCCCGATGGCCGCGATCGTCGTCTCGGTCGTCTTCGGCTTCGTCGCCGTCTTCTTCAACTACAAGTTCCCGGACTCGGTCTTCCTCTTCCTCGTCAACTCCTCCGGCGCGGTCGCCCTGTTCGTCTGGCTGGTCATCTGCTTCTCGCAGCTGCGGATGCGGAAGATCATCCAGCGCGAGGCGCCGGAGAAGCTGGTCGTGAAGATGTGGCTGTACCCCTACCTGACCTGGGCGACGGCCGCGCTGATCGTCTTCGTCCTCGGCTACATGCTGACCGACACGGAACACGACGGACGCGAGACCGTACTGCTGTCGCTGCTCGTCGCCGCGATCGTGCTCGCGATCGCCTTCATGAAGCAGAAGCTCGGCGGCTCCGCGGCGACCGAGCCCGCGGGCGACGGCGCGCCGGTGGGCGCCAAGGAGCCGGTCGACGCCGCGTCGGAGGCCTGAGCAGGCGGACGCGGATTCCGGCGGAATCGGTGACGGGGAGGGGCCCGGCGGCAGCTGCCGCCGGGCCCCTCCCCGTTCACAGGGGCGTGAAGCTCTTCTTGACCGCGTCGTAGACGGGGAGCGCGGTCGCCTCGATGTCGGGGTGGTACCAGGTGCTGATCTCGTACGACGTGCCGCCGGAGCGGAAGCCGAGCAGTCGGACGTGCCAGAGCCTGCCCCTGGCCGTGACGGTGTACTCCCAGACGACCGCGGGCGCGCCGCGGAACGTGGTGCGCTCCAGGCGGATCCGGCGGTAGTTCAGGCCCTTGCTGGTGCCCACCTCCGCCTGCTGCCACTGCGCCAGCAGGTCACCCCGGGCCGGGGTCGCGTTGGCCACGATCTCCTGCGCGCGGTCGGGCGAGGTGTAGTGCACCTCGGAACCGCTCTGCGCCACCCGCTGCCAGCCCTGCGGCGGCACCCACGCGTACAGTCCGGCCTCCTTCCGCGCGCCCGCCGGCAGGCTCGGCGGGCGTGACGTGCCGTCGACGGTGGGGGGTGGGGAGGAGGGGTCCGTGGAGGGGTCCGTGGAGGGGTCGGTGGAGGAGGTCTGCGCGGAGTTCGGCGACGTCGACGAAGCCGATGGCGAGGTCGGAGTGGACGCGCCGGTCGTGTCGTGGGAGGAGCCGCCCGTCTGTGTCATGACGAGCCCGACGACGGTTCCCACGATCACCACACCACCGGCGGCGGCCAGGCCCATCCGGCGCCGGCCCCGCCGTGGGACGGAGGGCACGGCGGGGCCAGGAAGTTCGCCCGGCGGTATGACCACCGCGCGGGAGACCGTGGTGTGCGTGGCGAGGGAGGGGGGTTCGGGAAGCGGTGAGGGTGCGCGCGGCTCGGGGGCGGGTGTGGGTTCGGGGGCGGGCGCGGGTGGGGGTGCGAGCTCGGGGGCGGGCACAGGTGGGGGTGCGGGCTCGGGGGTGGGATCGGGCAGGGGGGCGGGTTGCGGGATGGCGTCCTGTACGGGGTCCGGCTCGGAGGCTGGTTCGGGGGGCGGCTCGGGGGCCCGCTGGGGCGGAAAGTGGTGCGCCGCGCGTATGAGGCTCACATCCAGGAGCGCGCGCGTGGGCGACTCCTGGTGGAACGGGGGGACGGGGGGCGGCGCGGCTTCCGGTGCCTCCGGTGCCTCCGACGTCCCCAGCGACCTCAGTGCATCCGGAGCCTCAGCCATCCCTCCCGCCTCCGACGTCTCGGATGCCTCTGGCGACTTGGATGCCTCCGGTGCCTCCGCTATCTCCCGTGCCTCTGCCGCCTCCGACGGTTCCCGCGTCCCTGGCGCTTCCGGTGATTCTGGTGATTCCGCCGCCGGTTCGGGGACGAGCCCCGCTTCCGGGGACTCCGTCTCCTCCGGTCGAGGGAAGGCGATCGGGCGCAACGCCGTCTCGAGCTCAGCCAGACCCGGTCGGGTCGACGGCTCCTTCTCCAGCAGGGCGGCCAGGATCTCCCCCAAGTCGCCAGCTGTGGAGGGGAGTTCGGGCTCCTCGTACAGGACCGCGTGCAACGTCGCCAGGGTGGTCGAACGGGAGAACGGCGAGCGGCCGCCGAGGGCCGCACAGAGCGTCGCCCCCAACGACCAGACGTCGGACGGCGAGCCCTGGGGGCGTCCGGAAACACGCTCGGGTGCCATGTAATCCGGAGAGCCGACCAGCATCCCGACCATGGTGAGTGCCTCCGCGTCCTGGAGCGCGGCGATGCCGAAGTCGGTGAGGACGACACGATGTCCGCGCCGTTCGACCAGAACGTTGCCCGGCTTGATGTCCCGGTGGAGTACTCCCCCGGCGTGCACCTGGCGCAGGGCCGCGACCAGTTCGAGCCCGATACGGGCCGCGGTGGGCGGGTCGAGCGGTCCGTCCTCGACCACGAGTTGTTCGAGGGAGCGGCCGGCGACGAGTTCCATGACGATCCACAGCCGCTCGCCCTGGTCCACGACGTCGTAGATGCGCACGACATTGGGATGGTCGATCCGGGCCGTGGCCCTGGCTTCGCGCAGGGTGCGTTCGCGGCGGGTTCGGGTGTCCTCCGGGTCGAGTCCGTCGATCCGCATTTCCTTGACGGCGACCTGCCGGTCGAGCATTTCGTCGGTGGCTCGCCACACCCGTCCCATTCCCCCCTGGCCAATACTCTCGGCCAGCCGATAGCGACCCGTCACCAATAATCCCGGAACACCGCCACTCGTATTCCCCGTCAATCCCCTGCACCCCCTCAACACCCGCCACAATCGTCCGCCACCTCAGAAACACAATGGTCACACTTCATGCCGTACCAGCATAGTGCGGAGAAATCTTGTGGTACCTCTTCAAGTACTGCGAATTCAGGCGCAGCCAAGGGGGGCGAACATGAGTTCTCGTCACACGACGACCATCGCGGGATCGCTGCTCACGGCATCTTTCTCGGCCGTGATGATCCTTTCCTTCACCGCCGTCGCGGACGACCAGGGACCGGGGAGCAGCAAGGGGGGAAAGGCCATGGACCCGGCGCCGGCGGGGGTGAAGCTGACCACGCTGCTGCCCGAGAAGATCTCGGTGGACAACAGCTCGCACGAAACGGCGCTGACCGCCACGGTGAAGAATGAGGGAACCAAGGACAGCGGAAAGATCCGGCTTTTGGTGGTCGGATTCGACGGCCTACAGGTCAAGAGCGTCAAGGGTTGTTCCGCCATGGCGGACAAGGATCTGCCCAAGGGTTCGAACAGTGGATTCGTGTGCGATGTCGGCAATCTCGCGGTCGGAAAGTCACAGTCGTACGCCGTCGCCGCGACCTTCGATCTGAGCAAGACCGGAAAGATCTGCCTGCCGGTGCAGGACAGCGACGGAAAGAAGACGTTCTGGCAGCAGGGCCCGGTGCCGTTCGGTACGACGAACCCGTCGCCGAACGCTCCGGCCACTCCGCTGCTGCTCGACACCGAGAACAAGCCGGTGACACCCGGCGGCGACCAGTTGCCCAGGACCGGCGCCGGGAGTGACCTGCTGCCGCTCGGCGCGGCGGGGGCGGCGCTCGTCTCCGTCGGGGCGGCGGGAATGTGGTGGGCCCAGCGGCGGCCCCGCCGGCAGTCGCAGGCGTGAACGCAAGAGGCTCGTCGGGGTGTTGCTGGGGGGCGAACCAGAGAAGCCTCTTCTAAGGGGATCCGGCCTCCGACGGTTGGGGAACTCCCAGAGGGCGGCA